>NZ_MNPU01000001.1 GCF_001983165.1 Pseudomonas gessardii
CTCGCAGCGTCTGTCGTTGAAAGAGCATCACCATAATGGTGACGCGCTCCTCGGTACTCAGGTGGTTGTATTGGGTAGACATGGCAACACCTTACATGAGGTGTTGCACTTGCTCCTTGAGACCGCCCAGTATCAGTTTGGGCGCTGTCGCGGCCCAATATGGCGGGGACGCGATTGGGGCGTCGCTCAACAAGTTGGGGCAAAGTGTCATTCAAAAGGCTGCACCTTCGATCATGGGATTTAAAGCGTCGAGTGTCGGGCAACTGATTGGCAAGGTCGGCACGGGGGCGGGCACGGCGATCAGCCTGCCCTTTGATATCTACAGTGCTGTCGATTCGTTTAAAAAAGCCAGTAACAGCAGCGGTACTGAAGCCCAGGATCACTATGTTGACGGTGCGTTTTCGGTGGCCAACGCTGCAACCTCGGTAACGTTGGGCGCCGCATTCATGATGGGGGCGACCTCGGCAGGGCCGATAGGCTTGGCCGTGGCAGGGACGCTCATGATGAGCCAAATGATTTACCACTCTGTTCGTAGCGTGGAAGACCTGGATAAGGTCACGCCGCTGACTGGTGAACAAAAGGCCGTCACCGGGGCGAGGGCGTTCCTGGGCCTGGAGCCCGGATTTGATGTGCTCAAGCCTTACTTGCAAACCCAATACACCAACGAAATCGATGAGCAACGCCAAAGTCGCTATAAAGCGTTCCTGAGCGGTGATGGAAAGCACAACTTTGAACGGGTGGTCTACGGTTCGTCGCAGGTTGAGGTCAAGCAAGTGGACGGCAACGTCCCACTGACACCCAGAGTCTGGTTTTCGCCGGTCACCTGGCTGCTGAATCTGATTCCAATACCCGGCAAGGTTCCGTCGGTGACCGTCCACGATGGCAATGACCAGGTAGGCGTGGATGAAAGCTATGCATCATTGAACGGCAAACCGGTCAAACAGGTTGAAGGCGAGTTGGGTGATGGAAAAGCCACGTTATGGGACCTGGGGGGTGGGGACGATTATGTAAGAGGGGTGGAAAACAAACCCAACGTCTTCCTGCTGGGAGCCGGCAAAAAGGTTGTCAGTGGCGGGCGCGCTGACGATACGGTGGTCATGAATGCCGATGCGCGCCAGACACTGGAGCGGGCGCGTGAGGTCGAGAAGACCGGAGACAAAACTTTCAGTCCCAGACAAATATCCCTGGAGGGTGGAGAGGGACGCAATACCCTGGTTTTTTCTGGAGAGTTAAGTTCGCCACGCGACGACGCTGGGAAGAAAGAAAGTGCCAGCTACGTAGGGCATGTCATTAATCTAAAAGACTCCACCGTCTCGGTAAAAACCGAAAATTCCAATACCTTGGGGGTGAAAAAAATCGCCAGTGTGCAGAACTTTTCCAATGTAACCACTGTGAAGAACGGCGAAAGTTATGTTCAAGGTGACGACCAGAATAATTTACTGACCCTCAATGGCCGCGAGGACATTGCCCGCACAGGCAAGGGGGCTGATGTCGTCGTTATCAATGGTGGGGCCCGGGTGATCGGTGAAGGCGGTAGCAATACTTACATCATCAACAAGGGGTCAGGCAGCGTTCATATTGACGACCCGGAGGGCAGCTCCGTTCAACTGGACTACACCGACGCCGAAATCTCGGACTGGCAGGTGACCTCCTCCGGGGATCTGAAGCTGACCTTGAACGGTGGCTCACCCGAGCAACGCCGATCTGTCGAGTTTAAAGGGGCTTTTTCCAATGACCCGCAAGATCAAGGCAAGTCACGGCCGGTATTCATCACCAGCGACAGGGTAATGCTGAGCGTCATTGACCCGCGCAAGAATGGCTCATCTACGGGTACGCCACAGATCCAGCGGCTCAAGGTTGGGGAGCGCTGACGGGGGTACTGGTCTGTCAGCTTCTCCAGCGATTGGCGCTTGTGCTGTTGCGCACCGCTGAAGCCTGACGACAGGGGTACGCGCAGGCTGTACCCCAACCCCAATACCTGAGCAAAACCATCGGCATTTCTTGATCGCCATCAAGCAGGTTTTACCCCCCGGCTTTCTATCATGGTCCCTGCCAAGCAATGAGGACGCGACCATGTCAGAGACCTTCACCAAGGGCATGGCCAGGAATATCTACTTCGGGGGAAGCGTGTTCTTCTTCCTGATCTTCCTGGCCCTGACCTACCACACCGAACAAACCTTTCCCTCTCGCAGTAATCAGGAGCTACTCACCGAATCCGTAGTGCGCGGCAAGGGCGTCTGGGAGCGCAATAACTGCGTTGGCTGCCACACCTTGCTGGGCGAGGGCGCGTACTTTGCGCCGGAGCTGGGCAATGTGTTCAACCGCCGGGGTGGCGAGGAAGCGTTCAAGCCATTCCTGCACGCCTGGATGAAGATGCAACCTTTGGGCGTGCCTGGCCGGCGCGCGATGCCGCAATTCAACCTCAGCGACCAGGAGGTGGACGATATGGCCGAGTTCCTCAAATGGAGCTCGAAGATCAACACCAACGGCTGGCCGCCAAACAAGGAGGGCTGAGGGATGCGTACCGTCAATCCATATCTGAAATTCCAATCCCAGGCCGTGGCCAAACCCTACTTTGTATTCGCCCTGATCCTGTTCCTGGGCCAGGTGCTGTTCGGTTTGATCATGGGCCTGCAATACGTGGTCGGCGACTTCTTGTTCCCGCTGATCCCCTTCAACGTGGCGCGGATGGTCCACACCAACCTGCTGATCGTCTGGCTGCTGTTCGGGTTTATGGGCGCCGCCTACTACCTGGTGCCGGAGGAGGCCGACCGCGAATTGCACAGCCCCAAGCTGGCGATCCTGTTGTTTTGGGTGTTTGCCGCCGCCGGCGTGTTGACCATCCTCGGCTACTTGCTGGTGCCCTATGCGGCCCTGGCCAAGTTGACCCACAACGAACTGCTGCCGACCATGGGCCGTGAATTCCTCGAGCAGCCGACCATCACCAAGATGGGCATCGTGGTCGTGTGCCTGGGCTTTCTCTACAACATCGGCATGACCCTGCTCAAGGGCCGCAAGACCACGGTGAGCATGGTGATGATGACCGGGCTGATTGGCCTGGCGGTGTTCTTCCTGTTCTCGTTCTACAACCCCGGCAACCTGGCGCGGGACAAATTCTACTGGTGGTGGGTGGTGCATCTTTGGGTCGAAGGCGTGTGGGAGCTGATCATGGGCTCGATGCTCGCCTTTGTGCTGATCAAGGTCACCGGCGTCGACCGTGAGGTCGTGGAAAAATGGTTGTACGTGATCATCGCCATGGCCCTGATCACCGGGATCATCGGCACCGGCCACCACTTCTTCTGGATCGGTGCGCCCGAGGTGTGGTTGTGGGTCGGTTCGATCTTCTCGGCCCTGGAGCCCCTGCCGTTCCTGGCGATGGTGATGTTTGCCTTCACCATGGTCAAACAGCGCCGGCGCCAGCACCCGAACCGGGCGGCCACGTTGTGGGCCAAGGGCACCACGGTCACCGCGTTCTTCGGCGCCGGGGTCTGGGGCTTCCTCCATACTCTGGCACCGGTCAACTTCTATACCCACGGTACCCAACTGACCGCCGCCCACGGCCACCTGGCGTTCTTCGGCGCCTACGCCATGATCGTCATGACCCTGATCAGCTACGCCATGCCCCGCCTGCGCGGTATCGGTGAAGCACCGGATGCACGCTCGCAAACTTTGGAGATCTGGGGCTTCTGGATGATGGTCCTGTCGATGGTGATGATCACCCTGTTCCTCACCGCCGCCGGTGCCGTGCAGGTCTGGTTGCAACGCTGGCAGGTGGACGGTGTGGCGCTGCCGTTCATGGCCACCATGGACCACCTGGCCCTGCTGTTCTGGGCACGACTGGCCAGTGGCGTGGTGTTCCTGCTGGGCCTGCTCTGCTACCTGTGGAGCTTCCGGCAGCGGGGCAAGGGCTTGGACTCTGCCGTGCCCGTGACAGCTTGAGCGGTCAACGTTAATCCCCAAGAGGGCGGCCCGGCAGGTTCTGCGGGCCGTTTTACGTCTGGAGCACTTCACATGGCCTTTACCCTTGAGCTGGAAGAGTGGGTCGGCAGTGTCTGGCACCGCTTTATCACGCGCCGCGCCAGTGCCGACTTCCCCGAGGCGCGGGTCGATCTGGTCGACCGCCAGCGCAGCCTGGCCCTATTGTTCCGCGCCCTGGGCGGCGCCCACGGGATAGCGGTGGAAGCCGCCAGCGAGCGCGACCTGCTGCTGCGGCGCAACCTGTTGATGCGCATCGCCGGCACCTGCCGCCAGGCGCCGCTGGCCTCGTGCGATGGTCATCGCCTGCGCCTGCCGGCCAGCCTGGCGGTGTTTCCCACGGTGGCCCTGAACCTGGAGCTGTACCGCTGGCTGGCGCTGCTGGCCGCGCACGCCGGGCCGATGACCCACTGGGCCCGGGACAACCAGCGCTGGACCTGGCAACTGTTGCAGCGCTACCCGGCCATGCTCCCCAGCTATCAGCGCCTGGTGGAGGCCCACCTGCAATTGCGCCCCGATCCCGCCACCCTCAACCCTGTCGAAGCCGCCGTGGAAAAGGCCTTGCGCCAGGCCCTGCGCGAACCCGGCAGCATCCGCCAGTTACCCCGCAGCGAGCGCGCCGCCTGGCCGTTGCCGCTGTGGCTGTATCCGCCCTTGCACCTGCACAGCCCGCAGGCCGCAGACCAGGACGACGAGGGCGACGACCTGGCCACCCGCCCCGGCGAACAACAGGGCGCGCCCAAGCAGGCCAACCGGGTCGACGACAACAGCCGCGACGGCGGCCTATTGGTAGTGCGCCTGGAAAACCTGTTCAGTTGGACCGAGCATGTCGATCTGGACCGTTGGGCCGATGACTCCGAAGACGAAGAGGCCGCGCGGGTCGCCGAAGACCTCGACCAGTTGAGTTTGTCGCGCCAGCGTGTGCGCAAGAGCGGCGGGCTGAAGCTGCACCTGGATCTGCCCCCGACCGATGTCGACGATATCCCCCTGGGCGACGGCATCAAGCTGCCCGAATGGGACTACCGCCAGCAATGCCTGCAAGCCAACTTCGTCAACCTGCAACTGATGCAACCCCGCCACAGCGCGCCCCAGCCGCTGCCGGCGCGCCTGCGGCCCCAGGCTGCGCGGTTACGTCGCCAGTTCCAGCAACTGCGCACCGACCGCCAATGGCTACGCCAACAACCCCAGGGCGCGGAACTGGACCTGCAGGCCTGGCTGGATTTTCACGTCGAGCGCCAACACAGCGCATGCGCCGAGCGCGGCCTGTTCAAGGAGCAGCGCCGCACCCGGCGTGACTTGGCCTGTTTGCTGCTGGCCGATTTGTCGATGTCCACCGACGCCCATTTGAACGATACGCAAAAGGTCATCGACGTGATCCGCGACAGCCTGCTGCTGTTTGGCGAGAGCCTGGCGGGCCTGGGCGATGCGTTTGCCTTGTATGGTTTTTCGTCCCTGCGTCGCCAGCAGGTGCGCCTGCAACAGCTCAAGTCATTCCAGCAACCCTACGACGACCACACCCGTGGCTGTATCCAGGGCTTGAAACCGGGTTACTACACACGCATGGGCGCGGCCATTCGCCAAGCCACCCAGACCTTGGGCGCCTGCAAGCAACGGCGCAAACTGTTGTTGATTGTGACCGATGGCAAGCCCAACGACCTGGACCTGTACGAGGGCCGCTATGGTGTGGAGGACACCCGCCAGGCGGTGCTAGAAGCGCGGCGCCAGGGCCTGGTGCCGTTCTGCATCACCATCGACAAACAGGCTGCGGACTACCTGCCGTACATGTTCGGCGCCCACGGCTACACCCTGATCCGCCAGCCGGAGCAACTGCCGCTACGCTTGCCGCAGCTGTACCGGCAGTTGACCGACGATCAGTAGAAGTCCCGGGGCAGCCAGAAGAACATCGTGATGCAGAACACGGCCAGCCCCAGGCAGAACCATTGGAAGCGCTTGAGCCGCCGCGCCTCAAGGCTGGCGGTGGAAGCGGGCAGGGGCATGGCGCAGCGTTCGCAGGCGGCGTGCGTCGGCGGGTTGGCATGCTGGCAGTACAGGCAGACCCGCGTTGCGTTCATTCAAATTGCTCCAGGCGCAGGCGGTCGAGAATGGCGATCTGGCGACCGTCCTGGGTGATGATTTTTTCATCGATCAGCCGGCGGATGATCCGCGAGAACGTCTCCGGCTGGATCGACAGGTGCCCGGCGATCAACTGTTTGGCCATGGGCAGCTCGAACGAACTGTCGGCACTGTGCAGGCGCACCTGTTGCGTCAGCAGGTAGCGCACCACGCGGTGGGTGGCGTTTTTCAGGGACAGGGTCTCGATCTCGTTGACCCGCTGGTGCAGGCGCACACACAGCTTGCCCAGCAGGGCGAAGGTCAGGCGGCTGTTGCTATGGAGCAGGCGCATATACGTGGCGTTGGACAGGCGATACAACTGCGTGGGGCCCACCGCCTCGGCGCAGGCCACGTAGTTGGGGGTGTCCATCAGCATCATCGCCTCGGCAAAGGTCTGCCGCTCGCCGATCACTTCAAAGACCTTTTCCTGGCCGTCTGGGGTCAGGCGGTAGATCTTCACCGCGCCGGCAATCACAAAGTAAAAGCCATCGGCCGGCTCGCCCTGGCGGAACAGCGGCTCGCCCTTGTCGACACTCAGCAACTGACTGCTGGCCATCAACTCATCCATCTGCTCTTCGTTGAGCGGCTCGAACAGGTGATGGCTGCGCAGGATCTGATGATGCACGCGGTGCAAAACCCGGGGCGCATCCTTGGAGCAGGCCAGGGACGGGATCATACAAGCCACAACGACAGGCCACTGGCCGCCGCCATCATCGAACCGAGGATCACGAACCAGGCCAGGGGCTGGATAACTTTTTTCATGGTGACTCCGTGGGGGCAGTAATAAGGGATAACCGGGTAGAGCAAGAGCTGGGCCAAGGCGCGGGCCTTGTAAAACCTGGGCTGTAGCGCCTGCTTGGTCAAAACGACCCTGTCTTTAAGGGTTCTTTTAACCCTCTAATGGTTATTTAAACCCTCATAAGCAACGCCAATTCCCTGTGGGAGCTGGCTTGCCTGCGATGGCATCGCTGCGGTTTAACCGCTAGACCGAGGTGCCCGCATCGCAGGCAAGCCAGCTCCCACCGGGGAGTTCGGCCCGGCCCTTGCAACGCTATTTCTGCGACGGCCCCCAGGATATTGCGCCGCCCAGAAGCCCTGCTTGATCTGCGACAAGGGCCGGACGCGGGCAATCCCGGATGATCGGGCCGGCAATGACTTGAGGAGTGGTGGTATGCAAGTGCTGGATCGACGCAAGGCTATGTCGATTACCCCGTTGTTTCGCCTGGCTTTCCGGCCATTTTTCCTCGGTGGCTGCCTGTTGGCGCTGCTGGCGATTCCCCTGTGGCTGCTGGCCCTGGCCGGCGATGCGGGCTGGCAGCCGGCGGGTGGTTGGCTGGCGTGGCATCGCCATGAGCTGCTGTTCGGTTTTGCCCTGGCAATCATCGGCGGGTTCCTGCTGACGGCGGTGCAGACCTGGACCGGCCGCCCCGGCATCAGCGGCATGCCCCTGGCGGTGCTGGCCGGGGTATGGCTGGCCGCACGCCTGGCCTGGCTGTTCAACCTGCCGTGGCCGCTGCTGGCTGTGCTGGAGCTGAGCTTTCCTCTGGCGGTCGCCGGGCTGATGGGCTGGACCCTGTGGAAAGTGCGGCAACAACGCAACTACCCGATTGTGCTGGTCCTGCTGCTGTTGACCCTGGCCGATGGCCTGTCCCTGTATGGCTTGCTGCGCGCAGATGAAGGCTGGCAGCGCCAGGCGGTGTTGAGCGGGTTGTGGCTGGTGGCGGCGATGATGGGGTTGATCGGTGGCCGGGTGATTCCGTTTTTCACCCAGCGTGGCCTGGGGCGCACCGAGGCGGTGAAGCCCTGGCCGTGGCTGGATCACCTGTTGCTGGGCGGCTCGGCAGGGGTGGCGCTGTTGTACGCCAGCGGCCTGGCATTAACCGCCAGCCTGTGGGTGGGCCTGCTGTTTGGCTTGCTGGGGCTCGGTCATCTGCTGCGCCTGGTACGTTGGCACGACCGTGGCTTGTGGCGCGTGCCGCTGCTGTGGTCGCTGCACCTGGCCTATGCCTGGCTGGCCGTGGCCTGCCTGGGCATGGCGCTGTGGCATTTCGGCGCGCCGCTGAACCCGAGCCTGGCGGTGCATGCGCTGACGGTGGGGGCGATGGGCGGGTTGATCCTGGCGATGATCGCCCGGGTCAGCCTGGGCCATACCGGCCGGCCGCTGACGCCACCCAAGGGCATGCCCCTGGCTTTTGCGCTGTTGAACCTGGCCTGCCTGAGCCGGGTGCTGTTGGTGCTGGTCTGGCCGTATGCCGCGCTGTGGCTGGCGGGCCTGTGCTGGACCCTGGGCTTGGGCCTGTATCTATGGCGCTATGCCCCAATGCTGTGGCGCGCGCGGGTTGACGGCCATCCGGGCTAGGAGAACGGCAATGCTCTATTCGTGGTTATTGATTGTGCATCTATTGGCGGCCATCGCCTTTATCGGCACGCTGTTCTTCGAGGTTTTTATCTGGCACCGCGCCCGCGAAGAACTGGCCTGGTCGGCGCAGTTCACCAGCGAGCAAGCCATTGCCCGGCGTTCGCGGCAGGTGCTGCATGGCGTGGTGCTGCTGTTGTATGGCGCGGGCATCGGCCTGGCCTGGCACTACCGCGGCGTGCTGGGCGCGCCCTGGGCCAGTCATTTTTCCGCGCTGTTGAGCCTGAAGATCGTATTGGCGCTGAGCATCATCGGGCATTACCTGTTGCTGGCGTACTGGCTGACGCAAAAGCGCCTGAGCCCGTTGCGGGCAGTGTGGATCCGTCGCAGCATCCTTGGGCATATGGTGCTGATCGTGATCCTGGCCAAGCTGATGCTGCGCTGACCCCCTGTGGAGCGAGCAAGCTCGCTCCTTGGGAGGGTTAGGCTGTTAGCGCACGTACAAACAACACGTCGTTTTCCAGATGAATATGCTCCAGCAAGTCCCCATGAAACACTTCCAGCCCTTGATACAGGGCGCGCCAGGTATTGCACGCGTCGTTGGGCGGCTGGATGCGATTGGTCAGCGCCAGCAACTGCTCCAGGGCCTGATTATGTTGCTCGTGTTCAAAGCGCATGACCTGGATCGGCGGCGCGGCCTGGGGCCCCATGCCCATTTGCAGCATCGGGAACAGCACCTGTTCCTCCTTGAGCATATGGCCCTCCAGCTCCTGCTCGATATCACGCAGCAAGTCGGCCAGGCCGTTGGGGCAGGCCAGGTGATGGCCGTGGACCTGCTCGACGCGGCTGGCCAGGCGGATCAGTTCCGGCAGTTGTTCGCGGTGGCGGGCGTGGTAACGCTGCAGCAAATGCTCGATCAGTTGCGCCTGGGGCAGGCTGTCCGGGGCGATGGCGTTCATCGGGTTTCCTCATCAAGTGAACAGATAAGCCGGTGATTGCATGCCGTGTGCCATTGCCAACTTATTGAAAAATCTAGATTAATTTTTTGTAGTGGTCAGGATCACCCTGATGCTGCACGGTAGAACCGACCATCCAAGGGTAGTAATGACCATGTTGCGTGAAAGTCTGTCGGCCGATCTGATTGTCGAATTGCCCAACGCGGTGCGCCTGCAACGCCTGGTGCAAACCCTGCGCGAATATTTCCATAGCGGCGCCGTGGGCCTGTTGCGTCTGGACGGCGACGACAGCCTGCGCCCGGTGGCCACGGTGGGGCTGGTGCATGAGGCCCTTGGCCGGCGTTTTGTGATTGCCCAGCACCCGCGGCTGGCGGCGATCATGGCCTCCCGCGAGCCGACCTGGTTCGAGCCCGACAGCCGCCTGCCGGACCCGTACGACGGCCTGCTGGACACTCAGGTCGGCGAACCGCTGCCCGTGCATGACTGCATGGGCGTGAGCCTGTTCGTCGAAGGCCGGCCCTGGGGCGCGATTACCCTGGATGCGCTGCATGCCGGGACCTTCGATGCCAATGCCCGCGAGCAACTCAAGCGCTGCACCTTGCAGATCGAAGCCGCGGTGCGGGTCACGCGGCTGGAGCAGGAAAACCGCAGCCTGCGCCTGTCGCGCAGCGAGCCGGTGGCGGGCTCGCCCAGCGTCGAAGACGGCGAAATCCTCGGCCAGAGCCCGGTGCTGCATCAACTGCTCAACGAACTGGATGTACTCGCCGGCTCAGATCTGCCGGTGCTGCTGCTTGGCGAAACCGGGGTGGGCAAGGAGCTGTTCGCCCGCCGCCTGCATCGCCTGTCGCGGCGCAGTAAAAAGCCGCTGGTGCAGGTCAACTGCGCGGCGCTGCCGGAGTCGTTGGCCGAGAGTGAGTTGTTCGGGCATGTCAAAGGCGCGTTTTCCGGCGCCACCAGCGACCGCGCCGGGCGTTTTGATGCGGCCAACGGCGGCACGTTGTTTCTCGATGAAGTGGGCGAGCTGCCGCTGAGTGTGCAGGCCAAACTGCTGCGTACCTTGCAGAACGGTGAGATCCAGCGCCTGGGCGCCGACAAGCCATTGCATGTGGATGTGCGGATCATCGCTGCCACCAACCGCCACCTGCCCGAGAGCATTCGCCAAGGGCTGTTTCGCGCCGACCTGTACCACCGGCTGTCGGTGTACCCGGTGCCGATCCCGGCGCTGCGCGAGCGCGGCCACGATGTGCTGCTGCTGGCCGGGCACTTCCTGGAGCTCAACCGCGCGCGCCTGGGCCTGCGCGGCTTGCGCCTGTCACCGGCGGCGGAGCAGGCCCTGCTTGGTTATGCCTGGCCGGGCAATGTGCGCGAGCTGGAACACGTGATCAGCCGCGCTGCCCTCAAGCAGTTGAGCCGTGGCGGCAATCGCAACCAGATCATGACCCTGGAAGCCGAGCTGCTGGATCTCGACAGCGCCACCTTGGCCCAGGCCCCTGTGCCTGAAGTGCCGGCGCCGGCGTTCCAGAGCTTGAGCGATGCGGTGGATGACTGCCAGCGCCAGAAGGTGCGTCAGGCGTTGAGCCTGTCCGGCGATAACTGGGCCAGCGCTGCGCGCATGCTCGGCCTGGACTCCAGCAACCTGCACAAACTGGCGCGGCGCCTGGGGCTCAAGTAGCCGGGCTGCGACCCCATGCCGCGGCGCGCAGTTGATCGCGATCAAGGTGCGCAGGCCGTCGGCTGATCAGACTGTGGCGAACTGACCGGAGGTTCGCCCCATGCCCCTTTCCCTGGCGCAGATGCGCCGCAACTACACCCTGTACGGTTTGCGCGATGACCTGGTACAGGACGATCCTCTCGTTCTGTTCGGCCAGTGGCTGGAGCAGGCGCGCAAGACCGAAGTGGCGCCGGTGGAGGCCAACAGCATGGCCCTGGCCACGGTCGATGCCCAGGGCCGCGCCCATTGTCGGATCCTCTTGCTCAAGGGCTTTGGCGCCGAGGGCTTTACCTTCTTCGGCCACTACCAGAGTGCCAAGGGCCAGGAGCTGGCGAGCAATCCCAGCGCCGCCATGACCTTTTTCTGGCCGGGCCTGGAACGCCAGGTGCGCATCGAAGGCACGGTCGTGCGCCTGGCGCCGCAGCTGTCCGACGAGTACTTCAATTCACGCCCCCTGGCCAGCCAGGTGGGGGCCTGGGCCTCATTGCAAAGCCAGCCCCTGGCCCATCGCGCCGAGCTGGAAGGGCGCCTGCGCGAGGTCACCCAGCGCTTTGCCGGGCAACCGCCGCCGCGCCCGGCAGAGTGGGGCGGCTATTGCCTGCAACCCGAGCGCGTGGAGTTCTGGCAAGGCCGCCCCGACCGCCTGCACGACCGCCTCGATTACCGGCGGCACGACGGCACCTGGCAGCGCTGCCGCCTGGCGCCCTGAAGCCGCCTAGAGGTACCTCCTCGGAGGAATAGGCCCGCCGGCCTTTGCGGTGCAGGCTGGGGCCATTGCTCATTTATCCCGGGATTTTCACCATGGCACACCTGACTCAACGCAATTTTGTCTCCCTGAATATCGCCGTACTGACTATCAGCGATACGCGCAATTTTGACAGCGACACCTCCGGGCAAACCCTGTGCGAGCGCGTGCAAGCGGCCGGGCACGCATTGATCGACCGGGCCCTGGTGGTGGACGACATTTACCAGATCCGCGCACGCATTTCGCAGTGGATCGCCGACCCCCAGGTGCAGGTGATCCTCACCACCGGCGGTACCGGCTTCACCGCGCGCGACAACACCCCGCAAGCGGTGCTGCCCTTGCTGGACAAACATGTCGAAGGCTTTGGCGAGCTGTTTCGCCAGGTGTCCCTGCAAGAGATCGGCATGTCGACCCTGCAATCGCGGGCCCTGGCCGGCATGAGCAACGGCGTGCTGGTGTGTTGCATGCCCGGTTCGCCCGGCGCCTGCCGCACCGGCTGGGACCAGATCCTCCTGGGGCAACTGGACAGCCGCACCGGGCCGTGCAATTTCGCCCCGCACCTCAAGCCCCAGGCCGTGCAAGCGCTACAGCCCTGTGAGGCACGGCCATGAGCACATCGGTGTGTGAAAGCGGCGAACTGATCCCGGTGGATGAGGCCATCGAACGCCTGTTGGCCCAGGCACCGCCACCCCCATCCACCCAACAGGTGAAAACCGCCCAGGCCCTGGGCCGGGTGTTGGCCAGCGATATCTTTTCCCCGGTCAACCTGCCGGCCTGGGACAACAGCGCCATGGACGGCTACGCGCTGTGCGCCGCCGACCTGCCGGCCGAGGGCGGCTACCTGCGCCTGGCCGGGCGCATCGCCGCTGGCGAGGGCGCAGCCACAGCGTTGAGCAGTGGGCAGACCATGCGCATTTTTACCGGCGCACCCTTGCCGGCCGGGGCTGACACCGTGGTGCCCCAGGAGCGTTGCCGGGTCTACGGCCAACGCATCTGGTGCCCGCCGATGCGCACCGGCGAGCATGTGCGCAAGCAAGGTGAAGAGGTGACCCAGGGCGCTCTGTTACTGCCAGCAGGCAAGCGCCTGCGCGCCCAGGAGCTTGGCCTGCTGGCGGCCGCCGGGCTGGCCCAGGTCAAGGTCTATCGACCGCTGCGGGTGTGCCTGCTGAGCAGTGGTGATGAACTGCGCGAGCCGGGCGATCACCTGGCGCCGGGGCAGATCTACAACAGCAATCGCCATTGCCTGGCCGCGCTGCTGCAAGGCTGGGGCGTGGAGGTGCATGACTATGGGGTGATGGCCGACGAATTGGCCGTCAGCCGCGATGCGTTGACCCTGGCGTCCTCGGAATGCGACTTGCTGCTGACGTCTGGCGGGGTGTCGGTGGGCGAGGAAGATCACCTCAAGCAGGCGATCAAGGAGCTGGGGCGCGTTGATTTCTGGCGCCTGGCAATCCAGCCGGGCAAACCCCTGGCCTTTGGCGATGTCGCCGGCAAACCGTGGATCGGCTTGCCCGGCAACCCTTCGGCGGCGCTGATTACCGCGTTGGTGGTGGTGCGCCCGTTTCTGTTGCGTGCCCAGGGTGTGACTGAGGTCACGTCGGTGCCGATGCTACTGCCGGCCGACTTTGCCTGGACCCAGCGCAACCGTCGTCGCCAATACCTGCGCGCCCGCTTGACTCCGGGCATCGACGGCCAGGCGCGCGTCACCCTGCACCCACGGCAAAGTTCGGCGATGTTGAGCGCCGCCTGCTGGGCCGATGGCCTGGCGATTGTGGAGCGTGAACAGGTGGTGGAGAAGGGCGGCCTGGTGCGGTTCGTGTCTTTTGCCGAACTGATGCAATAACTGCCGGTGGTGACCAATGTGGGAGCGGGCTTGCCCGCGATAGCGGTGTGTCAATCACCATAAATGTCGACTGGTAGGCCGCCATCGCGGGCAAGCCCGCTCCCACACAAGCCTGCTGCTATGCAAGTGCGATAACTTTTCTGATGAGGATCAACCATGCAACTGGTCTGCCCGGCAGGCAATCTGCCTGCGCTTAAAGCCGCCGTGCGCCAAGGTGCCGATGCGGTGTATGTGGGGTTTCGCGATGACACCAACGCCCGGCATTTTGCCGGGCTGAACATGGACGACAAGCAGTTCGACGGCGCCGTCGCCCATATCCGCCAGCACCAGCGCAAGCTGTATGTGGCGGTCAATACCTACCCGCAGCCCAAGGGCTGGGAGCGCTGGCAAAGGGCGGTGGACCGCGCTGCCGACCATGGCGTGGACGCCTTGATCGCAGGTGATCCGGGGGTGCTGCAGTACGCCAGCAGCCGCCATCCGCAAATGGCCTTGCACCTTTCCGTTCAGGGCTCGGCAACCCATGCGGCAGCGTTGCAGTTCTACGCCGAGCGCTACGGTATCCGTCGTGCGGTATTGCCCCGGGTGTTGTCCCTGGCCCAGGTCAAGCATGTGGCCGCCAGCAGCTCGGTGCCGATTGAGGTGTTTGGCTTTGGCAGCCTGTGCATCATGGCCGAGGGCCGTTGCCACCTGTCTTCGTACATTACCGGCGAATCGCCGAACCTGTGCGGCGTGTGCTCGCCAGCCAAGGCGGTGCGCTGGAGCGAAGACGCCGACGGCCTGAGTGCGCGCCTGAGCGAAGTGCTGATCGACCGCTACACCCCGGACGAACCGGCGGGCTACCCGACCCTGTGCAAGGGCCGTTTCATGGTCGATGGCAAGCGCTTCCATGCCCTCGAAGAACCCACCAGCCTCGACACCCTGGACCTGATCCCCGAGTTGATCGCCATGGGCGTCGAAGCGGTAAAAATCGAAGGCCGCCAGCGCAGCCCGGCGTATGTCGAGCAAGTCACCGGGGTCTGGCGCGCCGCGCTGGATGCCCACCGCAGCGCGCCACAGCGTTTTGTGGTCAAGGACCAGTGGCGCAGCGTGCTGGCCGGTCTATCCGAAGGCAGCCAGACCACCCTGGGCGCCTACCATCGTTCGTGGCAATGAGGAACCGCACATGAAACTCAGCCTGGGACCGGTGCTGTTTTATTGGGATAAGCAACAACTGGGGCAGTTCTACAGCGAGATGGCCAGCCTGCCGCTGGATGTGATCTACCTGGGGGAAACCGTGTGCTCCAAGCGCCGCGCGTTCAACCTCGACCAGTGGTTGGGCCTGGGCCGCGAATTGCAGTCGGCGGGTCAGGCGCAAATCGTGCTGTCGAGCCTGACCCTGATCGAGGCCGCGTCGGAGCTGTCGAGCCTGCGCCGCCTGTGTGACAACGGCGAGGTGCTGGTGGAAGCCAATGATATGGGCGCCGTGCAACTGCTTGCCGAGCGCAAGTTGCCCTTTGTCGGCGGCCCGGCCTTGAACCTGTATAACGGCCACGCCCTCGTGCAGTTGCTGGATGCGGGGATGATGCGCTGGGTGCCGCCGGTGGAATGCTCGGCCACGCTGATTGGCGATGTGCTGGAGCAGGTGCAGGAACTGGGCCGGCCGTTGCCGCAAGTGGAAGTCTTCGCCTATGGGCATCTGCCCCTGGCCTATTCGGCCCGCTGCTTTACGGCGCGGGCGCAAAACCGGCCCAAGGATGACTGCCAGTTCTGCTGCCTCAACTACCCCGATGGCATGGCCTTGACCAGTCAGGAGGGGCAGGCACTGTTCACGTTAAATGGCATCCAGACCATGTCGGCGGATGTCACCAACCTGCTGGCCGACTACCCGGGATTGGTCAGTTGCGGCGCTGACTTGTTGCGCCTGAGCCCACGGGCGCAAGGCATGGTGGGCATCGTCGAAGCCTTTGACCGGGTGCGCCAGGGCGCCACGCCGCCGGTGTTTGTCGAAGGCTGCAATGGCTACTGGCATGGCCAGGCCGGGATGTTGCGGGTCGAGGAGGTGGGGCTGTGCTGAATCGCAAGCAATGGCTGCTCAAGGGCGCCGACCGCTTACTGCCGCTGATGCGCAAGGTGCCCTTTGTGGTGCAACGCCTGGCCTTGCAACAGGCGCTGAATCGCTGCCTGGCCGAGCCCTTGCGCGATGGCGGCTTTGAACTGCTGCGCGGGCGCTGGATGTGCCTGCGCATTCCCGACCTGGGCTTGCGCTGGTACCTGACCCTGGGCCGCGAAGGACTACGCATTGCCGAGCGGGCCGAGGCCCAGGTGACCATCAGCGGTAACTGGCGCGAGTTCCTGTTATTGGCCAGCCGCCAGGAAGACCCGGACACCTTGTTCTTCCGTCGGCGGCTGGTGATCGAGGGGGATACGGAGTTGGGGTTGGGCCTGAAGAACCTGATCGACAGCCTCGACCCGGAGGTGTTGCCGCCCTGGTTGTGGCGCAATCTGGAACGGGCCGGCAAAGGCCTGGCGGCCTGAAGATCAAGCCCGCTCCCACATTGGAACTATGCCGGGTTCAAAAAAAGTGAGCTATTGCTCCATCGCCTGCAAGATTCTATGGGCCGCTTTCACCCGCTCGGCATTGGGGTAGTTCTTGTTTGCCAGGATCACTACGCCGATGCCTCTGCTCGGTACATAAGCGATATAGGCGCCAAAGCCGCCGGTCGAGCCGGTCTTGTTCACCAGGGTATTGGCGCGCAGCGGCTGGGCGGGTGTCAGCCATTTGACCGGGTGCGGCTCCATGGCCATGGGTGTCGAATTGCCGTCGACCAAGGCGTCAACACTCAGCGGGTAGGCGTACATCTCCCAGCCAAGCCCTTGGGTGGTGCCTTCGACCGTGTAATAACCCGTGTGCGTGGCGGCAATCGCCTGTTGTAGCGACTGCTCCAGCGACGTCGGGTGCATGTTCAGCGCCATGTAGCGAGCCAGGTCCGCCGGGCTGGTCTTCACCCCGTAGGCTTCGCTGTCCAGCGCCCCTGGGCTGACGCGCACCGGCTTGCCGGCCTTGTCGTAGCCCTGGGCATACAGGCCCATTTGTGCCTTGGGCACCGTGAGATAGGTGTGCTTGAGGCCGAGCTTGGGCAGCAGGGTCTGTTCCATTGCCACGTCGAAAGGTTGTTGCAGGCTGTGCGCCGCCAGATAGCCGAACAAGCCCAGGCTGGGGTTGGAGTATTGGCGCTGGGTGCCGGGGGCGAAAGCGGCTTTCCAGTGCTGGAAGTAGCCGATCATCTGCTGGGCATTGTCCGCCTCGCCGGGGAACTGCAACGGCAGCCCGCCTGCGGTGTAGGTGCCCAGTTGGAGCACGCTGATGTGATCGAACAGGCTGCCGCGCAAGGCTGGCAAGTAGTCGCTGGCTGGTGCAGAGAGCTTGAGCTTGCCGGTGGCCTGGGCATAACCGGCCAGGGTGGCGGCGAAGGTCTTGCTCACCGAGCCGATCTCGAACAGGGTGTTTTCGCTGACGGGCTGCTGGCTGTCCTTGGCGGCGATACCGTAGTTAAAGTATCGGGCCTTGCCGTCCTGCACGATGGCGACTGCCAGGCCGGGAATGGCCTGTTGCTGCATCAGCGGCTTGACGGTGGTGTCCACCACCTGGCGCAGATTGTCGGCGGCCATGCAGTTGCCGGCGCCGATCAATAGGCTGAGAATCGTGACGTTGCGCACGTGTTGGTACATGATGAGGTCGCTTCCATGAGGATGATCGGGTGTCTCGCAGCCTGCGCAGGCGTGGCCAAGATAGGCAGTTTTCCGGCCCTGGACAACCGATGATATCTCGCACCAGTCATTAGAAAAATTTGGGCTTAAACCATGTTGCGTTCCCATCTGCCCCTTAACGCACTGCGCGCCTTCGAGGCATCTGCCCGGCATTTGAGTTTTACCCGGGCGGCCATCGAACTGTGTGTGACCCAGGCGGCGATCAGTCACCAGGTCAAGAGCCTGGAGGCCCAACTCAACGTCACCCTGTTCAAGCGCCTGCCCCGTGGCCTGATGCTCACCCGCGAAGGGGAGACGCTGTTGCCGGTGCTGCGCGAGTCCTTCGACCGCATCGCCCAGACCCTCGGCCAGTTCCAGGCCGGGCATTACCGAGAAGTGCTGACGGTGGGGGCCGTGGGCACGTTTGCGGTGGGCTGGCTGCTGCCGCGCCTGGCGGATTTCCAGGCGCGCTACCCGTTTATCGACTTGCGCCTGTCGACCCATAACAACCGCGTGGATGTGGCGGCCGAGGGCCTGGATTATGCGATCCGCTTTGGCGCTGGCGCCTGGCATGGCACCCACGCCTGTGAGTTGCTGGCGGCACCGCTGACGGTGTTGTGCGTGCCGGCGATTGCCCGCCAGTTGCATGGCCCGGGTGATGTGTTGAAACACACGCTGTTGCGCTCTTACCGGGCGGATGAATGGAACCTCTGGTTCCAGGCCGCAGGCTTGCCCGCCGACACCCTGATGCCGCGCAGTATCGTGTTTGACTCGTCCCTGGCAATGATGGAAGCGGCGTTGCAGGGCAGTGGCGTGGCATTGGCACCGGCGATGATGTTCTCGCGGCAGTTGGCCCAGGACGTGATCCGCCAGCCCTTTGATATCGGCATCAGCACCGGCAGCTACTGGCTGACGCGCCTGCAGTCACGCGCTGAAACCCCGGCAATGTTGGCGTTCAAGCAATGGCTGCTGGAGCAGGTGACGAACCTGTAGGAACTTTCACAATCCTGTGCCCGGCCAAGATCCCTGTGGGAGCGGGCTTGCCCGCGATGGCGCGGGTCCAGGCACTGTTTTTCCCAGGGAAGAAACCGCAGGCATCGTTCTCAGGCAGGTCGGCCATGGGCCGTCGCCGCCAGTTGCCCGGTATCGACACGCACGAAGATCGAGTCGCCAATCGCCGTCAGCACATCGCCTGCATACACCTCGCAAACCACGCGGCTCTTGCGCCCGACCTCGCCCTCGACCCTGGCGCGCAGGGTCAGTGGCACGCCCATGGGGGTGGGCTTGATGAACTTGATCCCCAGGTTGCCGGTCACGCAGTCGATACGCGGCAACTCACCCGGTTCGCGCTGCTCGGCGCGGTAGTGGTAGGCCATGGCGGTCCAGTTGGAATGGCAATCGACCAGCATGGCGATCAGGCCGCCGTAGACCAGGTCGGGCCAGCCGCAGTACTGGGCGTCGGGCAGGTGCTCGGCGACGATATGCACGCCGTCCGCATCCCAGCGGCTCTTGATCTGCAGCCCATGGGCATTGCCCGGGCCGCAGCCGTAACAGACGCCATCTGGCGCGGTGGTGTCTTGCAGGGAAGGGGTGGGCATCGTGGATCCTTATTGTTCTTGGGCCAATCCACGAGCCTAAAGGCCTACGCCCCTAACGCGCAAACTTCTTCGCTCCGGCCACGCAGGCAATCACCGCGCCAGTCACCGCCAGCATGCCCAGGCTCACCTGTTCATGCAGCAGGCCGGCCGCCAGCGCCAGGCCGAAAAACGGTTGCAGCAATTGCAATTGGCCGACCGCCGCGATGCCGCCCTGGGCCAGCCCGCGGTACCAGAACACAAAGCCGATCAACATGCTGAACAGCGCCACGTAACCCAGGCTCAACCAGGCTGGCAGGCTGATCCCGGTGAAGGAGGCGGGGGCCAGCAGCAAGGTCAACGGCGCCACCACCGGCAGCGATATCACCAGCGCCCAGCAGATCACCTGCCAGCCGCCGAGGCTGCGTGACAGCGTGGCCCCTTCGGCATACCCCAGCCCGCACACCAGCACCGCCAACAGCATCAGCAGGTCACCGGCGGGCGCGGCGCTCAGGCCCTGGGCCAGGGCGTAGCCCATCACCAACAGGCTGCCGAGGATCGAAAACAGCCAGAACACCGGGCGCGGCCGCTCGCCGCCGCGCAGTACGCCGAACACCGCCGTGGCCAGGGGCAGCAAGCCGATAAACACGATGGAATGGGCTGAAGTCACGTACTGCAAGGCCAGGGCGGTGAGCAACGGGAAACCGATCACCACCCCCAGAGCGACAATCAGCAACGGCCCCCACTGGTGGCGCGCCGGGCGTTTTTCCCGGAACAGCCACAACAGGCCCAGGCCCAGCACTGCGGCGATACTGGCCCTGGCCACGGTGAGAAACACCGGTTCAAATTCCAGCACCGCCAGGCGCGTGGCGGGCAACGAGCCGCTGAAAATCAGCACGCCGATCAAGCCATTGATCCAGCCGCTGCGGCTGTGTTCGGGGGTGATCATCCGGGAGGTCTGTTCCATGCAGGGGGTGCTCGTAGGGGGAGGGTTGCGTTGCGGGCATCCTAGGGCTGAAGATTGGGGCAATCAAAAAATTGTCATGGATACATCGCCCATGCCCCGTGCCCGTTACAAGTCGTTGGTGGATACCTTTGCCCGGGATATCCGTGCGGGCACCCTGGTGCCCGGCACCCGCCTGCCCACCCACCGGCAACTGGCAGCCAGCCATGGCCTGGCCTTGGCCACGGCCAGCCGGGTGTATAGCGAGCTGGAGGCCATGGGCCTGGTCAGCGGCGAGACCGGGCGTGGCACCTTTGTGCGGGAAATCGCCCTGGCACCCGGGCAGGGCAGTGGCCAGATGGCGGTGGCGGCGGGCATGCTCGACCTGAATTTCAACTACCCGTCGTTACCGGGCCAGGCCGACCTGCTGCGCACGGCCTTGCGCCAGCTGGCGTTGTCCGGCGACCTGGAAGCGTTGCTGCGTTACCAGCCCCATGCCGGGCGCGCCCATGAACGGGCGGCCATGGCCCGGCATCTGCTGCACCGTGGCTTGAGTGTCGCGGCCGAGCAGGTGCTGATGGTCAGCGGTGCGCAGCACGGTTTGGCGGTGGTGATGATGGCCTTGCTCAAGCCGGGCGATGTGATTGCGGTGGATGCGTTGACCTATTCCGGTTTCAAGGTGCTGGCCGAGACCTTGCACCTGGAAATCGCCGCGATCCCGGTCACACCGACCGGCCCTGATCTTGCGGCGCTGCAACAGTTGTGTCGCCGCCGGCCGGTGCGGGCGCTGTACTGCATGCCGACCTTGCACAACCCGCTGGGTTGGGTGCTGGGCATCGAACAGCGCGAGCAACTGGTGCGCATCGCCCGTGAGCATGAGCTGATCCTGATCGAAGACGCCGCCTACGCCTTCCTCGCCGAGCAGGCGCCGGCACCGCTGGCGCAATTGGCGCCGGAACGCACGGTGTATGTGGGCGGCCTGTCGAAGAGTGTCGCCACCGGCCTGCGCGTGGGTTTCGTCGCCGCGCCGCTGGCATGGGTGCCGGCGTTGGAGCGCACAATCATGGCCACCGTGTGGAATGCGCCCGGGGTGATGACGGCCATTGCCGCAGGCTGGGTCGACGATGGCACGGTGCTGCAACTGGAGGCGCAAAAGCGCACGGACGCCAAGGCCCGGCAGGCGTTGGCGGCGCAGGTGTTGGCCGGGCTGGATTACATTGCCCATCCCGCGTCGTACTTTTTGTGGCTGCCACTGGGCGAAGAGGCCCGGGCGGATCAGATCACCATGGCGCTGGCGCGCGAGCATATTTCGGTGTCCACGGCCGAGCCGTTTTCGGTGTCAGCGCAGGTGCCCCATGCGATTCGCCTGGCGTTGGGCTCGGTGGAAAAAAACGCCCTGCGTGGGGCGTTGCTGAAGGTGCGATGGGTGGTGGCGGGGTATTGAGGTCTACGCACGGACCGTTGGCCCCGCATCGCAACTGCGATCCGGGGGCCAATGGTGTCACCGCTGCGATTCGCTCAGGCAGTGAGCCACGAATGCTCGGCACCGATCTTGACGTTGAACTGGTGGAAAAGCGGTATGTAGTGCTTCTTCGCTTTCTGAACGTTCAGGCCCAGGAGAGCTGGCGGCGTAATCCCTTTGCTTTCGTAGTTTTTACGTAAATCGGCGTTGACATCCGTGAGTGGCCCGGATGGGACAAATTTTTTACCGACATACTCATATTTTTTGGCAAGTTTGTCGAAGCCCAGGCCGTACATATCAGGTCGTTTTGACTTTAAGACGTCATTAAACAGGTTGGGACCCACCGTCTCGAAGATCTTGCGCTCATAGGTTTCAAATTCAGGGGTGTATTGGATCTCGCCATCGGCGTCCTTGACGGCCTTGGGCCGATTGGTGGTGAAATAGGCCTTGTTGTCGGCAAATTTTTTGTGCATCTGGGCAGACATTTCTTTAAGCAACGGGTTACCAGGCTGTGTTGCAAAGCTGCTGGTGTTGTAGAACGGTCTGTAATCGGTAAGTTTATGGAGAATAGGCCTGTTGAGGAGGATGTCATTCGACCCCGCCTGCAATATGTCACTGCCGACATCGGCTTGAATGATGTCATCGGTGTCGAGATAGGCCCCCCCGTATTTGTCCATTATCGGATAACGTGCGACGTCCGAGGCAGCCGCCAGGTTCTGCCCGTGTCCTTTGCGAAAGTGGCTGTACATATCACTGTTTTTAAATTGTTTGAAAACCTCGTCGTCATTGAGGTTTGCCACGTTCAGGCCTGGGGCTTTGCGCGCCAGGTCACTTTTGATTTTCTGGAAAACGGCTGGGTTATCCGCATCGACATGCAGGATGGATTTATACCCCGATGCTTTGACTGCATTGTGGGCCATGTTTTTGACCAAATGGGGCGGGATATCTTGACCAGCCCAAAAATAATGAAGTTCTTTGGGGATGGGCTTTAGATCTTTGGGCAGACTTACGTTTGCCGCAGCGGGGACATCAACAAACTGGAATCTGTGGGCGTCGGCTTGCTTGGCTTGTTTAAGTTCTTTGAACGTTCCCCGCTGCCATTTGCCTTTGCCGCTTCGCCAGAAATACGTATGGCTGCTCCCCTCTACACCCGTCGAGAGGTTGGTGGCTTTCCAGGCACCGGCTGAACTGTCGAAGGTGACGCCATGATCTACGCCCTTGTAATTGAGGGCAAAGGGGGACTTTGCATGACTGGTCGTTTTGATATCGTCCATCGGCACTACGTAGGTCGTGTCGTCGAGTTTCCACGGCGTTGGCGCATTTCCCGCCCCCCCCGGTAGGCGTGCGGACCTGGAGGTGGGCTCCCATCCGGCAGCGCCCAGATCCCTGACCGGTATATCGGGCGCGGCGCGGGCGGGATGCCGGATGATGCGCTGGCCATCCTTCACCTGGGATTCATAGAGTATCTCGTCGACCTTTACATATTCTTTTTTACTTCGGCCTACATACACATTGCCTTGTAACCCCTTGGTTGACAGTTCGTCCGGCGCTACGTGTCTGGATTCATAACCCACCAGATCGGCGTCCACCGGCCTTATCTCGCCACTGGCCGCTACCCGGCTTGGTTTGAAATCCTTCAGCGGGGGGCCGAAGGCGCGTTTCTTCACGGCATCGTACTGATGCCAATTGCCCTGAAAGAGGACGGCATTGCCCTCGACAATCCCTTGCCCCGCCTTGAACGTACCGCTGGCTGCCAAGCCGTGCTGCTGGCTGGCGGCCCGTGTCACATCATCGCTGCCCAGGGATGGCAAACGATTGAGGTCGGTTGACTGGAGAGGGGCGATGGAGAAGTCCTCCAGCGCTTTGCCGAACGCTTGTTGGGTACGCGGATTGAAGGCGTACCACCGTTGTGTGGCCTCGTCGAACTTGGCCAGGATTCCATTGCGCTTTGGGCTGTTGAGTGCCTTGAATGTGCCTTCAGCGAGATCGGGTCTTTTTGCCAGTTCAAGCAGGTTGACACTCCGGTAGGAACCGCGCAGTTGCTTGACCCCCTTATAGGCGGCAATGCCCCCTTGGCGCACGAGGTCATCAATACCGCTCAAGGGGTTTAGCGCACCCACCGCCGCCCGGCCGAGGATCTTCACGCCATGCCCGACCTTGGCCAATGCCGAAGCCCCGGCGGATAAAGCCTTCGCCCCCTTGGCGGCGGCCCCCAGGCCGACCGCGAAACCAAAGATATCGAAGGCCAGGTCGGCAATGCCGCCGGGAACGTCGCCGGCGATGAACTTGGTGATCGCTGACCTGAGCGGGATCAGGTTGAGTACAAATTCTTCGATTTTCTTATAGGTGGGGACTTCAGTATCAAACGTCGTGGCTCCCTGGGCGTACTTTTTCACCTCCGGCAGATCCATGTCCTTGATCACGGCATCCACGATATAGCGGGTCCTGGCACTGCCAAAGCTGTCAGGCGTGCCTTGCGCACCTTGGTGTTCATCCGTGATCCCGGCGGCATACTGCCCCTCAGGCTTGATCACGTCATATAACTTACCCGGGGTAGGGGAAAAGCCGCCGCTTGGACGGGTCTCATCATAAGTCTGGCCTGGGCGCTGGGTGATGGTGCCCTTCGACCGGTCGATTTCATAGGTCATGACGTTGCCGCCGCGCTTGGTCTCAACCAGCAGGGCTCCCGGGGCAACCCGCCGGACACGGTCCTCTTTGTAGTAGTCACTTTCCTTGCGGATGGTGATTTCACCAAACTCGAGATTTTTCCGATCTTCCAGCGGCAGTTTGGAAATAAGGTGTTTGATCTGCGCAGACGTCGTTTTTGTAACGGCGTTGGAGTAATCCGTAAAGGCCTTGTCGAATGGCTCTTGCGGGCCCGGCAGTGTTTGAAGGGTGGCCAGGACATCGTCAATTTTTATTGCCGCCTCTGAAGAGACCCAGGCTGCAGGAGCGCCAGCCGTTTTCGTCGGGATGAGTCCGGCAGTAATCGCGTTAAAAAACTGATTTGTTGTCTCCTTCCATTCATCGGACGAGTCGGGTGCTGCGCGCAGACCTCGGCCATCCCTGTACAGATCCAGGATCGAATAAGGTCCAGGAAAGTGCCTGCTGGAGGGCGTCGAGGTGATGCATTTTTTTTCAAACAGTGCCGGGTCCATGTCCGGCAGGGCTTTTTTCAACTGTTCCAGCGCCATGGCCTTGGCTGATGGCAGATCCCCTATTTGCGTTTCAGCCGCCTCTCTGAGCTCGCTGATTTGCGCATCGAAGGCCTTGCGCACCGCCGTCATGGCCGCGTCGGTCGTTGGAGGGGCCATGCCGTTGGCAACCGCCCAGTGCTTGATGGCTTGGTTCTGGGCGGCATATTCAATGCGCCGTTCGTCATCAGTGATGGGTGCAATGCTGCCTTCGAGCATGACGTGCGCATAACTCATCGCCGCCGTCGCCCCGGGCGCTTTGGCTTCGATGCGGGCCACCGCGGTGGCAAAGCTGACCCAACTGTGGGTGCCGATGACCACCTGCTCGGGCACACCCTTGACCAGGAATTCCGGGGCCCGGCTGGCGAGCATCAGGTGGGCTTGTACCGATGCAACCGGGGCTGGGGTCTTGCCGGGGACGGTCAGGTGATCGGTCACCTCCTGGAGGACCGTTGATGCGGACTTGCCTTGATTATCAGATGAGAACAATTGATAACCTTCAATATTGGCCCTGTCCCCAGCCTCATTCTTGTTGCTCCCCACACTCAAGGCGGCCAGCAGCCAGTCGGCCGCACTGCCTTTGATGGACCGCGCCTCGAAGGTGGCCTGGAGGGCCTGGCCCAGCGCCTCGCCCCTGGGCGACTTGAGCAAGCTGTCGATCAACGGTCGCGGGTTACGCTGTTCCTCAGGCGTGAGGGGGCGGTTGTTCAGGAGATACGCCAGGACGCTGTCAAACGGGCCCAACGCGATATCGCCGACTTTACCCGTGCGCAGGTCTTGCCTGAGCTGTTCCTGGCTGCCCGGGTCAAGGGGGACGGGCCAGGACAGGGCGCCGCCCAGGTTGCCATGGGCGGGAGCCTTGGGCTGCGCAGTGGAGAGGGCGGTGGCCAGGTTCAGCAGTTGTTCGTCAGTACTGGGGATATCCCAGCCATGGTCCTCCAGCAATTGCAGCAGGCTGACAGTGCCCGATTGGTCAGTGTTGTCTGGCTGGTAGGTACTGTCGACGTCCAGATCGATCCTGGTTCTTTTCAATTCATCCTTGATGTGCCCCACATCCTCGCTGTCCGTTTTTACTGCGCTTGCCAGATGACGCAGGCTGGCGCTGGCGTTGTACCGGTTGTAAATATCGCCCACCGCGGCTCTCTGGTTCTGGAGTTCGCCTTCGCTGCGCGCTTTGATCAAACCGGCTGAGGTGTTCGGGTCAAGTTTTGTAAAGCCCTGGTTTCGGTCGATTTGCGCAGCCTGCTGGTGCAGCGCAGGGCCTCTAAGGCCCCGGGGTTCTGTATAAAAGCCCCCGACCACCTCATACGGAACCGGCTCGTCGAGATCGGTGGCTGGCGGGGTGAAGGTCATATCGGCGTTGCCCGCAGCAATGACTTGCCCGGCCTGGAGGACAGGCACGCTGATCGCAGCCCAGTGAGGGTCGTCTTGCCCGATAGTGTGGCGCTTCTGTGTGGGATCAAGGTGGTGCTGGAGCGTAAAAGAGAGGCTGCCGGATGGCGGATTGAGTTTGAACGACTGGGTATTGATGCCTTTGTCTTTAATCCATTGCCGGACTTCTGGCGATTTGAAGGCGTGCCGCAACTGCTCCCACCATTGGCCGAATGTGGAGTCGGGGGGGATAGGGCTGATAGTGACAGGGGGCTCTTGCCGGGCGGCCTGGAGCAGGGCCGAGTGATACGCCATGGCCAACGTGTGATCGCCTTTTTCGCGGGCGCTTTGGGCCGGCTCGGCTGGCGCCGTGGCAGGGGCGTCGCGGGTTTGTCGCGAAAGCGTTTGCAGCGGGGGCGTGTTGAGTGGGGGCAGCGGTTGGCGTTGCGCGCTATGGAGATGGGCAATAGTGTGCATAAGGTCTGTCACCTGAAGGTTCAAGAATGGGCCCGGGTGCGAACAGCTACCGTGGCGTTAGCCTTGTGTAGCGCTTTCCCTCAAGTTGATTCCCTTGCTTTGGCCGTTGGTGATTTACCTCATGTGTCGGCTAGCCGGCCTGGGCCGGCCCTTTCGACGTCTTTATCCAGGAGGGCGAAGAAAGACGGCTCCACGTCGTCAATAAGCGGTTTTTATGTGGTTAATTTTTTATATCGGTCAATTTTTTTGGTTTTATGACTGAGCGGCGCTGGTTAAGCGCAGCATGGCCTTAAAAATCGGGATGGATCAGGTCTGAATGTGTTTAAAAGTAACGTAGTTATAAGTTGTTGTGTATTTGCGTAGCGATTTTTATGCCTGTCGCCGAATTCACAGTAACGTCTTTTTGACAGAATCCGCCGTGTGCGCAACGGACCGGTCAATCTTTCCACGTTATGTTTAAAGCCTGGGTGCCAATAAATATTGGGCATCTGCATGGCTACAGCTGTGTGTCCTGCCGCCGCCCCCTTGAGGCGTGAGTGAACTGCCATGGTCAATCGGTCATTCCAACCCCGATTCGGTCAGTGGCATATGCCCTGCACCCACCCATGGCAATACAGGCGCTCACTTCACCCATAGGCTTGATCATGACAAAACCCTTCCCGAATCAGAGCGGTATCTACGACGTCATCGTTGTGGGCGGTGGCGTGGTGGGATGCGCGATGGTCCGGCGCTTTACCCTGGAGGGGGCGCGGGTGCTGTTGCTGGAAAAAAGCCCGGATATCCTGTCTGGGGCGAGCAAAGGCAACAGCGCGATCCTGCACACCGGCTTCGATGCGCCCACCGGCAGCCTGGAGCTGCAATGCATGAAGGATGGCTACCAGGAGTACCTGCAGATTCATCAGCAGATGGCACTGCCGCTGCTCAAGACCGGCGCGATGGTGGTGGCCTGGAATGACGAGGACCTGGGCAAGCTGCAAGGCATCGTCGAGCAGGCGCACGCCAACGGGGTGGCCGATGTCAGCCTGATCGGCCGCGAGCGGGTGCGCGCCCTGGAGCCGAACCTGGCCCACACCGCCCTGGGCGCGGTCGAGGTGCCCGGCGAGTTCCTGATCGACCCGTGGTCGGCGCCCCTGGGCTACCTGCTCCAGGCGCTGATGCATGGGGCGCAGGTGCGCTTCAATACCGAGGTCAACGGCGGGTATTTCGATGGCGAACTCTGGGCCCTGGAGACCACCAACGGGTTTATCCGTGGTCGTACGATCATCAACTGCGCCGGGTTGTTCGGTGATGTGCTGGAGCAACAGTTACTGGGCGCCTCGAGCTTCTCCATTCACCCGCGCAAAGGTCAGTTCGTGGTGTTCGACAAGGCCGCTGCACGCTATCTGGGCAATATCATCCTGCCGGTGCCCAATGAACGCACCAAGGGCATCGTGCTGACCCGCACGGTGTACGGCAACCTGTTGGTGGGGCCGACCGCCGAAGAACAGGACGACCGCCTGCACGCAAGGCTCGACAGCGACGTGCTGCGCCAACTGGTGGACGCTGCCGTCGAACGGATTCCTGCGCTCGACGGCATGCCGGTCACCGCCACCTATGCCGCGCTGCGCCCGGCCACGGAGAAGAAGGAGTACCGGGTGCAGCGGGTCGAAGGCAAGAACTGGATCAGCGTCGGCGGCATCCGCTCCACCGGCCTGACGGCGGCGCTGGGCATTGCCCGGCACGTGTTCAGCCTCTATCAGCGCGAGCACACGCCGGTCCCTGAGCCCAGCCTGCAATGGCCCACGCTGCCCAACCTCGCCGAACATTTGCCGCGCGATTACCAGCGCCCGGGCTACGGCGAAATCGTCTGCCACTGTGAAATGGTGACCCAGCGGGAAATCCAGAATGCCTTGGCCAGCGCATTGCCGCCCGGCGACCTCGGCGGCTTGAAGCGCCGCACGCGGGCCTGCATGGGGCGCTGCCAGGGGTTTTATTGTGGGGCGCGGGTGGCTGAGCTGAGCGCGGGTCATCTGGCGGTTCCCCTTGCAACAGGTGTTTGTCATGCAGCCCATTGAAGTCGAAAACATTGATGTCGCGATTATTGGTGGCGGGCCGTCGGGGCTGTCGGCGGCGATCACCTTGCGCAAGCTGGGCGTTGGCACGGTGGTGGTGATCGAGCGTGAGCCCGAGGCGGGTGGGATCCCACGCCATTGTGGGCACCCGCCCTTTGGGTTGCGCGAATACGGCCGGGTCTACACGGGGCCGGCGTATGCGCGCAAAAACGTCGCGCAGGCGTTGAAGGCCGGGGTGCAGATCCGCGTCAAGCACGCGGTGACGCAGATGGGCCCGGGCGGGCGCCTGGAGGTGGTCAGCCCGGAGGGTGCCCAGGTGATCCAGGCGCGGCGGGTGTTGATCGCCACCGGGGCCCGGGAAACACCGCGATCGGCGCGCCTGCTGGGCGGCGATCGCCCGCTGGGGGTGATCAATACCGGCGCGTTCCAGTCCTACCTGTACCTGGAGCACCTCAAGCCCTTTGAACGCCCGTTGATCGTCGGCACCGAGCTGGTCAGCCTGTCGGCGGTCATGAGTTGCCGGCGCGCCGGGATCCGGCCGGTGGCGATGATCGAGGCCAACCCGCGGGCCACGGCGCGTTGGCCACTGTCGCTGTACCCACGGCTGCGTGGCGTACCGATGCATTTTGGCGCGCAGCTCCTGGAAATCCACGGCACCGGGCGGGTGGAGGGCGCGACGGTGCGCCTGGCCGACGGGCAGACCCAGACCTTCGCCTGCGATGGCGTGCTGCTCACCGGCCAGTTCATCCCGGAATCGAGCCTGGTGCGCTTGAGCGAGTTGCGCCTGGACCCGAACAGCGGCGGCCCGCATATCGATCAATACGGGCGTTGTTCCGATCCTGTGTACTTTGCGGCGGGGAATCTGCTGCGTCCCGTCGAGACGGCAGGTTGGTCGTTTCGCGAAGGCCATAAGATCGCTACGATGATCGCCCGCGACCTGCAGGGGCAATTGCCGCCTGCCGCGCCGGGCATCGAGATTGCCTGCAAGGGCGACGTGAAGCTCTGCGTGCCGCAACGCCTGAACCCGTCTACTGTGGCAGGTCTGCAACACCTGCAATTGCGGGTCAGCCGTGGGGTGAAAGGCCGTCTGGTGGTACGGGCCGATGGCGAGGAAATCTGGGCGCGCGCCGGCAGTTCGCTACCCGAGCGGCGGATATTGATACCCATCGCCAGCCTGAACCTGCCCCAGGGCGTACAGCAACTGGAAGTCGACTTTGTCGGCCAAGAACAAGACCTGCCGAGGAGTCTTTAACATGCGGATTGCCGCGCTCGATCAAGGCACCACCAGCACCCGTGTGTTGGTGGTGAGTGACAATGGGTCAGCTGATATCCAGCTTTCGCTGCGCCATCAGCAACACCATCCCCATCCCGGTTGGGTGGAGCACGATCCACTGGAATTGCTCAATAACCTGCAGCGCTGCCTGGAGGCCACCGGTCATGTGGACGCCATCGGCCTTGCCAACCAGGGCGAGAGTTGCCTGGCGTGGGATGCCCAGACCGGCGAGCCGTTGTCCCCGGTGATCGTCTGGCAGGACAATCGCACGTCGGTCGAGATCGCCCAGTTGCGCGGCGACGGCGGCGAAGCCCTGACCCTGGAGCTTGCCGGGTTGCCCCTGGACCCGTATTTTTCGGCGAGCAAGCTGGCGTGGATCGTGCGCAACCTGCCGGCCGCACAGAGCGCATTGCGCGCCGGACGGCTGCGCCTGGGCACCACCGATGCGTACTTTCTCGACCGCCTGACCGGGGTCTTTGCCACCGATGTCACCACCGCGTCACGCACCTCGCTGATGAACCTGGCGACCGGGCAGTGGGACAGCCAGCTCTGCGAGCTGTTTGGCGTACCGATGGAAACCCTGCCGGAAATCCGCGACACCGTCGGGTACTTTGGCGAGATCGGCGCCACACCGATCACCGCCTCGATTGTCGACCAGCAAGCCTCGCTCTACGGCCATGGTTGCCGCAATGAGGGCGACGCCAAGATCACCTACGGCACCGGGGCGTTTGCGCTGACCTTGACCGGCGAGCAGATCATCCGCGCCCCGGAAAAAGGCCTGCTGGCAACCATTGCCTGGCAGATCGAGGGCAAACCCACTTACGCCATGGACGGTGGCGTCTACGATGCCAGCGCGGCGGTGGAGTGGGCCGGGCGGCTTGGCTTGTTCAGCGATTTTTCGGAACTGGCGGCGTTCGACGAACCCCCGGCCATTGGTCGCCAACTGGCGTTTGTGCCGGCGCTGTCCGGGCTGGCCTGCCCCCATTGGGACCGCAGCGCGGCGGCCCTGTGGGTTGGCATGAATGGCGGCACCACGCGCCAGGATATGTGCCAGGCGGTGCTCGAAGGCGTGGCGTTGCGCAGTGTGGAAGTGATCACGGCCATGGACGGGTTTCTCAGCGTCACCGATCACCTGTCCATCGATGGCGGCCTGGCGCGCAGCCCGTATTTCGCGCAGTTCCTCGCCGATGCCCTGCAGCGTTGCATCGTGACCCAGCGCTTTGATGAATTGACCGCGTTCGGCTGCGCAGCGCTGGCGGCCAAAGGCCTGGGCGTGGCCCTCAAACCGCCGCGTAACACCAGTACTAGCTTTCACCCGAAAGTCAGTGCCGCACAGGCCCAGCAGTGGCAGGCCACGTTCAGCGAGGCGGTGACGCGTTGCCGCGACTGGCGCTGACGGTTACCACTCGGGCCGGGTCAGGGCGGGGGCTTCCAGGACTTCAACCTGGGCCTCGGCCAGGGCCTTGGCCAGTTCGCCCAGGGGTTTGCGGTCGATGATCAGACGGTCGATGCGCTGCAACGGGAATACCTGGAACAGCGCGTGCTTGCCCATCTTCGAGGAGTCGGCAATCACCGTGAGGTAGCGCGTACGGGCAATCATGGCGCGGGTGATTTCCGCCTCTTCGATGGAGAAGTCGAAGGCGCCGTCGCTGTTCAGGGCACCAATGGTGACCACGGCATGCTCGGCGTTGAAGCGGGCGATCTGCTCCATGGCCAGGGCGCCGATATTCTGTTCCGATTCGGGGCGGTATTCGCCGCCGATCATGAACACGCGATTACCGCTGGCGCCAATGGCGGCAGCGATCAACAAGGAGTTGGTGATCACCGTGATGCGGTTGAGCCTGGCCAGTTCACGGGCAAAGAACAGGGTAGTGGTGCCGGTATCGATCAGCAGGCTGTCGCCCGGCGCATAGAGCCCGGCGGCGAAGCGCGCCACTGCACGTTTTTGCGCAGAGAACTCATTCATCCGAGTCTGGAAGGCGTTCTCGTGTTCACCGCTGGGGGGCAGCGAGGCACCGCCATGGAACTTGGTGACCTGGCCATCTTCGGCCAGGGCCGTGAGGTCGCGGCGAATGGTCTCTTGCGAAGTACCGAGGGTGCGTGCCAACTCGTCGACCGAGATGCGTTCACGCTGGCGTAGCAGTTCAAGGATATGTTGGCGTCGTTCATTGGGGCGCATGGGCAATCATCCTCTCAATGCTACGTGAGTGCGCCACTGGTGCGCAGCGCTGTTACCGAGGCACTCAAATGATGCCGCAGCAGTGCGTGTTGGGGCGCTTGAGCGCCAGCGCAGGTGGCGTGAACTTGGTATTGGCGTTTGTCGTTCACGGCCATAGAGTGCGCAGCCTTGAACGGTGTGGCTAGAGATTACGCAATAGAATTGACCGATTCCACTGTGTTTAACCGGCAAAACCACATAAAACACACGATTGGCATGGGAAGTGGTTAGTAATAGGGTGTGAAAGCGCCGCAAATGGGGCTGTAAAACGCGTTTGGCCAATGGAGCGACCGAACTGGGGCGTACTCCTACAACAACAATTGATTCAGTACAGATGGAGCGAAAGCAATGGCGGAATTCGGCAACTACGTTATTTACCTGATCATGATCGGCGCGGTGGTTGGCGCGTTTGCATCCGTGATCAAGCCGGACAGCGGCCTGGGCAAGGAGTTTGTCAACGGCATCCACTCCATTGGCCCGGTGTTCCTGGCGCAGGCGGGGATCATGGTGGCGATCCCGTACCTATCTAAATTCATCGAGGTCGCCCTGGGGCCGTACTTCGGCGCGATGGGGTCGGACGTGTCGATTGCGGCGCTGTCGATCATCGCCGTGGACATGGGCGGCTACCAGCTTGCCGATGCCCTGGCGGCGAACCGCGACATGTGGATCACCGCCATGATCGTCGGCTACACCTCCGGCGCGACCATTGTCTACCTGATCCCGGTCGGCCTGATGATGCTCGAACGCAAGGACCACAAGTACCTGGCGCTGGGGGCCATGGCCGGTTTGATCAGCATCCCGTTTGCGGTGCTGGCGTCGCTGATGATGATCACCGCCTTCAACCTGCCGGTGCGCGACATCGTGTCCACCACTTCGCCGGCCCTGCATTACCTGAGCCTGGATTTTGTCGATTGCGTGCGCTTGCTCGCGCCACTGTTTGTGTTCTGCTTCCTGCTGGCTGCCGGCCTGCGCTACCGGGCGGCGTGGATGGTGGCCGGGTTCCTGGTGTTCGGTAAATTGATGGATGCCTTTATCAAGATCGTCCTGGCGCTGGCCATCGTCGAGCACTTCACCGGGTTCTTCATGAAAAACTTCGGGGTGTGGGGCTTCGACCCGATGTTCGCTGACGAGAAGGAGCTGTTCCGCGCCATCGAGATTGCCGGCTATATCGGCATCATGCTCGCCGGTACGTTCCCGATCTGCTACCTGTTCAACCGCTACTGCAAGAAACCCATGGAAGTGCTGGGCAGGCACATCGGGCTGTCGGCCGATGGCGCGGCGGCATTTATCATGGTGTTTGCCAACATCATCGCGGTCTACCACCTGTTCAAGAAGATGAATGCCCGGGACAAGGTCCTGTGCGTGGCCCTGGGTGTCTGTGCCCAAGCCACCATTGGCGATCACCTGGCCTTTACCGCGAACTTCCAGCCGACGCTGATCATGCCGATCCTGCTGGCCAAGCTGTTTGGTGGCCTGCTTGCGGTGGCGATTGCGATCAAGATCTCCGTGCCTGCCGCCCAGCGTTACGAAGCGCAGGAACGCGAGCGCGAAGAGGCCGATGCCCCCGGTGTGACCGCTGCCCAGGCGGTATGACGGCAACTGTTTAATCACCGCAAGGGCGCGTGCCCTTGCATTGCCCTGAGGTAACAATGAGAAAGATCTTTCTGGCCTGCCCCTATAGCCACGCCGATGCGAACGTCACCCACGAGCGCTTTATCCGGTGCAACCAGGTGGCCGCCACGATTATCGCGTCGGGTCATGCCGTGTTCAGCCAGGTGTCCATGTCGCACCCGATCAACCTGGCCTTTGAGGGCAAGGACAGCGCAACCATCGGCAAGCTGTGGGCACCGGTGGATGCGTTGTTTATGGAGATGATGGAGGAACTGATCATTCTCGACTTGCCGGGCTGGGACCTGAGTTCGGGGATCAAGCGTGAGATCGAGTTTTTCAAGCAGCGCGGGCAGAAGGTCAGCCTGTGGTCGCAGGTTTCTGGCGAGTTCAGCTAACAACGCAGATCCCCTTGTGGGAGCGGGCTTGCCCGCGATAGCAGTGTGTCAGGTTAAAACTAATTGACTGACACACCGCCATCGCGGGCAAGCCCGCTCCCACAAAAGCCCTCCCACTTCGGGTTGTGTGCATGGCGCACGCCACATGCCACGTTGTATGGTCTTGCAAAACCCTGCCACGGAGCATCCCGCCATGTACAAGGACTATCCCGCCGCCTACCAAGTCAGCAAGGGTGCCGCCTTGCAGGTCGACCAGGCGTTTTACGATCGCGTGCGCGAGTCCGTGGCCGGGCGCACCCTGGTCGAGCAGTTTGAAGTGCCGATCCGCACCGGCCGCGCCTGGAAAGTGCCCGCCGGCCATGTGTTCCGTGTGACCACCCCGGTGGGCCCGCAGGTCGGTGACTTCAACGTCTGGAATGCCAATGACCCACGCGAGCGCCTGTGGGCGGCCCGGACCCGCCAGTTGCAAGGCGCCCATGTCAGCACCTATGACCGTTTATGGTCGAACCTGCCGTTCCTGCGGCCCATGGTGACCATCACCGATGACAGCCTGGCCGGCTACGGCATCGACGAGCACGGCGGGCGCCTGCATGACTTGTTGGGCACGCGCTGCGACCCTTACGTGAACAAGATGCTCACCGGCGAGGACTTCCACCACCATTGCCACTCCAACCTGACCCGCGCCGTATTGCCCCACGGCCTGACCGAGTTTGATGTGCACGATGTGTTGAATATCTTCCAATGCACCGGCCTGAATCACGACGACCTGTATTTCATGAAGGCGTGCCCGGCCAGGCAGGGCGATTATCTGGAGTTCTTTGCCGAGATCGACTTGCTGTGCGCCTTGTCTACCTGCCCGGGCGGCGATCTGTCGTTGCCGATGTGGGGCCCGGATGCCGAGGACCCGCTGACGGTGTGCCGCCCGTTGGGCGTAGAAATCTACCGGCTCGACGAGGCGCTACTGCAGGGCTGGGAATCGCCTGCGCGCGCGGCGTACAACGGCAATCATGGCTTGCTGATGCCCAAGGCGGCGTGGGAAAAATAATCCCGTGGGAATGAACGCGGTATTGCCTATGGGGGAACGTGGCAACAGTAGAGGCTGTACAAGCGTCAGGTCCGGACACTAAAATGAGAAGTATTATCATTAACTGCTCATTGGACCTGACATGTACGACGACAGTCTCGTCTCGCCCGTCGAACACCTCTACACCCGTCATCACCCCTGGTTGCGCGGCTGGTTGCAGCGGCGCCTGGGGCATCGCGCCGATGCCGAGGACCTGGCGCACGACACGTTTATCCGGGTGTTGCGCACGCAGCAGGATGTGCGGGAGTTGCGCCAGCCCATGGCGTTTCTGGCCGCGATCGCCAATGGCTTGCTGATCAACCGCTGGCGGCGCCAGGCCATTGAGCGGGCCTACCTTGAGGCGCTCGCCGCCCGCCCGGAAGGCGAGGAGCCGTCGCCCGAAACCCGTTACCTGATGATCGAAACCCTGCTGCAGCTCGATTCGCTGCTGGTGGGGCTGTCGAGGCCGGTGCGCCAGATCTTCTTTCTGTCCCAGCTCGATGGCTTGACGTACCCGCAGATCGCCACACAACTGAGCTTGAGCGTGGCCCAGGTGCAGCGGGCGATGAGCAAGGCCTTCAGCGTGTGCTACGCGAGCCGGTTTGAATGAATGGCGCCGCCGTTGCACCGCCAGTCCGCGAGACGGCCATCGCTTGGCTCGTGCGTTTGCAGTCTGGAGTGATGAGCCCGGCCGATCAGCAGGCGTTGCAGCAATGGCGCCAGGCGAGCGCCGAACATGAATATGCCTGGCAACGTGTCGCCAGCTTGCCGCTGCTGCTCCAACCCGGGGCCAAGCTGTTGGCGGATGTCACTGCGCGGCAGGCCTTGGAGGCGGCTGGGGCTGACTCGGCGCGGCGTCGGCAGGTGCTCAAGTGCTTGTTGGGGCTGGGCCTGCTCGGTGGTCTGTCCTGGCAGGGGATGGAATCGACCCTGGTGCGCGCCGCCTTTGCCACGTACCGCACCGCCACCGGCGAGCGCCGCCACTGGACCCTGGCCGATGGCAGCTCTTTGTGGCTGAACACTGCCAGCGCCGTCAGCCTGGACCTCAGTGCGCAACTGCGCAGCGTGCAGTTGATCGAGGGCGAGGTGGCGCTGGATGCACGGGGTGAGTCGCGCCCGTTGCAACTGCTCACGCCGGATGCGCTGCTGCGCAGCCAGGAGGCCAACCTGCTGGTGCGTCATGACCAGCAGGGCACGTGGATTACCGTGTTGCGCGGCCTGGTCGAGGTGAGCTCGCCGCGCCACCCGGCACCGGTATCCGTGGCGGCGGGGTGGCAGGCCCAAGTGGATCGCCAGGGTGTGGGGGCGCCACGGCCAACCGATGGATTGCTGGCCCAGGCCTGGCTGCGCGGGATTCTGCCCGCCGAGCGCATGCGCCTGGATGTACTGCTGGCCGAGCTGTCCCGCTACCGTGCGGGTATCTTGCGTTGCAGCGAGCAGGTCGCGGCATTGCGCGTGACCGGTAGCTTCCAGCTCGACGATACCGATGCCGCGTTGGCGTTGGTTGCCCATGCCTTGCCGGTGCGCATCGAGCGGCGCACCCGTTATTGGGTGACTGTGGTGCCGGTCTGAACATTTTTTTACCTTCCCCCCGTCGTTTTTCCAGACTCGCTTGGCCTCTAGGTATAACCCACCGAAACAGGTGGGCCTTCACCTCTAGGAGCCCTGCATGATTTCTCCCGCAAGTGTCTTGCGCACCCGCACATTGGGTCTGTTGTTACTCAGCCTGCAACCGCTGTACAGCCCGGCGGTGTTCGCCCAGCCCTACAGTATCGAGGCCGGCCCCCTGGACCAGGCGCTCTCGCGTTTCGGCGTGCAGGCGGGTATCAGCATGGCCGGCAGTGCGACGCTCACGGCGGGCAAGCGCAGCAACGGCCTGCACGGCGACTTCAGCACCGAAGCCGGCCTGGCGCGGTTATTGGCGGGCACGGGCCTGGCTTTCCAGCGCCAGGCCGATGGCAGTTTTGAACTGCATCCGGCAACCAGCGCGCTGGTGTTGCCGTCGCAGAAAGTCATCGGCGATGACCTTGAGAAGAAAGCGGTCTACTCGGCGCCACGTTCGTCGGTGTACATCTCCAACGAAGACGTGCAGCGCTTTGGCGTGATCTCCGCCGGTGACCTGCTCAAGGGCCAGCCCGGGGTGCAGGTGGGCGACAGCCGTAATGGCGGTGGCCTGGATGTGAATATCCGCGGGATCCAGGGGCAAAGCCGGGTCGCGGTCACGGTCGACGGTTCGCAACAGGCGCTGGATGTCTATCGCGGCTATGCGGGCACGCAACAGCGCAGTTACATCGACCCCGACCTGATCAGCGACGTGTCCATCGACAAGGGCCCCAGCCTGACCTCCAGCGCCATCGGCGGCACAGTGGCGATCCGCACCCTGGGTGTGGATGACATCCTGCGTGATGGCCAGAATGTGGGCCTGCGCTTGAAGGGCGACCTGTGGAACAACGGTGTCGCGCCGGCCTCGCGCAACCGCCATTCGGCCACCGAGAGCCTGTACGCCGAGCCGCACCGGAACCGGGGCGGCCTGTTCGGTTCCGACGCAGAGTCGGGCAGTGCGGCGTTTGCCTATACCCATGACCTGTTTGATGTGGTGGCCGCCTATGCCCACCGCAACCAGGGCAACTATTTCTCCGGCAAGCACGGCCAGGATCGCTATCGCACCTTTGACCGCTATGGTCGCGAAGACATGACGGTGGCCACCACCTACAACGCCGGCGAAGAGGTGCTCAACTCTTCGGCGCAAACCGAATCGCTCCTGCTCAAGACCACCCTGCGCCCGGCCGACGACCACACCTTCGACCTAGGCTACAGCCGCTACGATGGGCGCATGGGCGAGATCATGCCGTCGGACATCTTCCGGTTCGGCACCGGTGGCATCTACCAGTACCCGCGTGGCCGCACCCAGATCGACACCTACACCGCCCGCTATCACTACCTGCCGACGGGCAATATGCTGGTGGACCTGACGGCCAGCCTGTGGATGACCGATGCCAAGACCAGCCAGTTGACCTCGGTGCTGGCGCCGAGCTCCCAGGCCTACCGCTCGGACCGCAACTGGACGCGCCAGGCCGACCGGCGCATCGGCGGCGAGTTGGCCAACACCTCGCGCTTTGTGACCGATCACGGCGATTTCAAGCTGGACCTGGGCGGCGGGTTCCAGGTCGAGGAGCTGCGCCCGCAAAAGGGCGTGGTCACCACCCAGCACGATCTCAACGCCAATCGCGGCCTGCGTGACGGTTCGCGCCAGGAGTTCAGCCTCAACGGCAAGCTGGAGTACAAGCCGGTCGACGAGCTGACGCTGTGGGGTGGCGGGCGCTACCTGTATTACCGTACCCAGGATCATATGATGCATTCGACGGCGCAGCGCGAGGAGCGCGAAGCGCGCTACGTGAACGTGATCAAGCCTGGACGCTACGACTTCATGATGTGGTTTCCCGACCAGAACGGGCAGTACACCGACGCCACGGACCCGCGGTTGAACAATGGGATTGTCTTCGGCAATACCAATTTTCCGTTTGAAGGCACGCCCTACAACGACTATGGCGGGACGGGCACACGTGTCTTCCCGGCCCAGGTGGGCGAGGTCGTGACCGGCTACACCTACGCCAAGAAGCAAAGCGACAGCGCGGGGGCATTTTCGCCGGCCTTCGGCGTCAATTTAGAACTGGCGCCAGACACCTTTATCTATGCCTCGTACACCCAGGGCCTGCGCATGCCGTCATTGTTCGAGAGCAGCCTGGGGACGTTGCAGACCCTGCCCGGCAAGGGGCTCAAGCCCGAGCGCTCCAGTCACTGGGAAATCGGTGCGAGCACGATGCAAAAAGGCCTGCTGGCCGCCAACGACTCGGCGTCGATCAAGCTGGCGTATTTCAATAACACCATCAAAAATTACATCACCCGCTATTACGACCCGAGCCCAGGCAAGATGGGCCTGATGAATTTCAGCAATACCGACAGCTTTAAGACCAGTGGCCTGGAGCTGCAATCGAACTACGACGCCGGGCGGGTATTTACCGACTTGTCCGCGACCTACTATTTAAAGACCGAAACCTGCGACTCGGCCTTCGCCGCGCGCCTGCGGGCCAGCTCCAACCCCTATCGGGACCTTGGCGCCACCCCCAACTGCACACCGGGCAGTTTCATGGGCTCGTACACCAACACCCAGAACCCGCCACGGGTGGCCGGCAACCTGACCACGGGGTTGCGCTTCTTTGACCAGACGCTGACAGTCGGCGGGCGCTTGACCTATACCTCGGGCCCGACCGTCACCGCCGACAAGCTCTGGCAGACCGGCGCCACCACGCCGCAGCTGGTCTATCGCGAAGTGGCGCTGTTTGATCTGTTCCTCAACTACAAATGGCAGGACCACACCCAGGTCAACGTGTCGCTGCAAAACCTGACGGATCGCTATTACCTGGACCCATTGGCCCAAAGCTTTATGCCGGCGCCGGGGCGCACGTTGCGCATGGGCGTGGTGACCAAGTTCTGAGGTGCCTACCGCACCAGGGATTGCTCATAGGCGGTGGTCATGACGTGCCAGGTGTGGCGCTGCTGCCTATTGGATAGGGTATTTGCCGAACGCCGGGTGTTGCTCGGCCAACCGGGCGTGGCGTTGCAGGTTGGGAAAGTCCTCGGCCTTGACCACCGAGGGTACGGCGTACTGGGTAAAGGACCAGGCCACCGCGACGCTGAGCGACGCCTGGGTCAGGGACTCGCCTGGCGCGTTGGCCAAGCGTTTTTCCAGGCCCGAATAGGCGGCCAGCAGTTGCCCGGTTACGCGCTCGAGCCACGGTTCATGCAGCTTCTCTGCGGGCCGCAGGTTGTGTTCATAGTAAATCTGCACGCTCTTGTCACAGGCGGCCAAGGCCAGGCCGATCAGTTGCAGGTCCCGTGCGCGGGCGACGGCGGTCTGGGGCAGCAGCTTTTTATCGGCCGGCGCCAGGGCCTCGAAGTAATCCAGGATCAGGCTGGAGTCCATCAGCACCGTCCCATCGTCGAGCACCAGTGTCGGGGCCTTGACCACCGGGTTGATCCTGGCAAATTCGTCGAAGGTGCTGAACACCGAGAGCGATTGCTGCTCAAAATCCACCCCATACAGATCCAGGGCAATCGCCACGCGGCGTACGTAGGGCGAGTCCAGCATGCCAACCAGTTTCATGAAGCCTCCATTGCTATCAGGGGAAAGGGGTTGTGTGTTCACGTGATGCCCCTGTTTTTACCATAAAAAGGCTGGTTGAACCGCAGCTTGATTGTCCGCGCCTTGGCGGCGGCTTGTTGAGCCTGGGCAAGGCACGGAAAAAACGTGCCGGAGCGTGAAGTGCTCCAGGGGCAGTCAGCGACGTTCGGTAAGCCACAAGGCCTGGATCGGGCGTATGGTGGACCGGGCAACCCGTGGCTTATCTCTAGAGGAGAGATGACTATGAGCGTTCCCCTGTTGAACAAGATGCAGCTCAATGGCTATGACATTGTCCGGGTCAATAGCGGCCCGTGGCGCGTGTGTACCAAGGATGATCGATTGGCCTCCTTTGGCTCCCGTGAGCAGGCGCTGGCCTATGCCGCGAGCTTGCCGGGCTACAAGGCCCGCGCAAGACCGTAAACCCCGCGGCAGCTGCTACGCGATGGTGGTTAATCTGAAGAATTCTCACGGCTGTTACAGGGTTGTGCCGGATTTGTTGAGGCCCAGGCCGGTCGATAAAAAACCGCTTGCCGGCGGGTGTTGGCGTTATAGGCGCCAGCGACTATTGTTGCGGGTCTGGAGCACAGCCCACAGGAGGGCAATACCATGAACACCAGCGATCTACTGGGACAACTGCTACAGGCGGCGATCAAGCCGCAAGGCGGTTCGGCGGCACCTCAGGGCGGAGCGGGAGGGCTCGGTGGGTTGGGCGGTTTGCTCGGTGGCTTGCTGCGGGGCGGTGGTGCTGGCGGCTCGACGTCGGGCAGTGGTGGCCTGGGCGATCTGCTCGGTGGCCTTGGCGGGATGCTCGGTGGTGCGCCAGCCGGCGGCTCGACCCCGACGCGCTCAGGCGCCAGCAACTACGCGGCCCTGGCATCGCTGGGGATGATGGCGTTCCAGGCGTACCAGGCCTGGCAGCAGCAACAGGCCTCGGCGCCGCAGCAGGCGTTGCAGACGGTTGATCAACTCTCCGGCGCCGATGTCGAGGCCCATAGCCACGCGGTGCTGTGTGCATTGATCGCGGCGGCCAAGGTGGATGGACGGATCGACGAAAAAGAGCAGGCGTTGATCTCCCAGGAACTCGGGCGTCATACCGACGATCCGAACTTGCAGCAATGGCTTGATGCACAAGTCGCCAAGCCATTGGATGTGTCGGATTTTGCCGAGTATGCCAGTGACCCGGCGGTAGCGGCCGAAGTCTACCTGGCCAGCGTCCTGCTGGTAGATGATCAGCAAGACGCCGAGCGCAACTACCTGGACGAACTGGCGGGCGTGCTGGGTATTAAGCCTGAGTTGCAACTGCACCTTGAACAGCAAGCCAAACCGGCCTGATTACCCGGGATCACTGTGGGAGCTGCCGAGCTTTAGCGAGGCTGCGATAGCGGTGGTTCAGCCAGCCTCAATGCCAGCAGTGCCGCCGCCATCGCAGCCTCGCAGGGCGAGACAGCTCCCACATTATTTTGGGCCAACAGGCATACCGTGTTCGCTGTAGGACGCCAGTGTTAAGGCACGCAGATCCGGCAAACACCGAGAAACCCTGTGGGAGCTGTCGAGCCCCGGCGAGGCTGCGATAGCGGTGGGTCAGCCAACATCAATGCCAGCAATACCACCGGGGTTCGGCTCTTTGGTTTCCATCCTGTCTTTCAGAACCGCAGGGTAGCCCCCGTCGTCAGCCAGTGGTCGCGGTCTCCTGCCAGGTTGCGCCCGACCACCAGGTCCACATCCACCTGTTTCCCCAGGTGCACGCGCGGTCCGGCCTGCCAGGCCTGGTCGCCGTGTTGCTGGCCGTAACGTTCAGCCAGCAGGGTCAGGCAGCCTGCCACGCGGTATTCCAGGCCTGTGCCCCAGGTCAGCCGGTGATTGCGTTCGCCATCGTCATAGGCATGGGCCCAGCCGGTATTGAGGTTCAAGCGCAGGGTTTCAAACGGTTGCCAGCTCAGCAGCAGGCCCAGGTCGGCGCCGTCGAAGGGGTGTCGGCGATCCATCGCGATATGCGCCGCCGCTGCCCAGGCGATCTCCACGCCCGCATCCTGCCAGGCCCACAATGCCCCCTTGAGTTGTGGGCTGAGCTGGGTCTGGTCGGGGTCGTTCTCGATGGCCGCGCCCCATTGCAGGTTGGGCATGGCGCGGGATGTACAGGCGCCAGAGAGGGTGGTGCGCGCGGTTGAGCCTGTGTAGCTACCGTCGACATTGCATTCGCCGGGGGCGTTGATTGCGCCATCGTCCACGGTATAGGCACCGCCAGCGGCGAAGGCCTTGGACAGCAAACCGAGCACCAGGGTAGCGCCGATAAAGACCAGGTTGCGGCGCAGCGCCCGTTGCCGCGACGCCGGTAGCCACGCGAAGGCCGAAAGGAGGGTGTGTTTGTGCATGGGCTCATGCTCCAAATTGACAGAGGGTTCGGTGAGGCTGTTGTGGCGAGCGGGCACGCCCGTTCGCCACAACCACACGACAAAGCACTCAGTACCACTGCTTGAAGCGGCGGATATAGATCGTCTTCATCAGCTGCGCCACGCAGCAGTAGGCGAGCAGGGTGCCGACCAGCCAAGGGAAGTAGGCCCACGGCAACGGTTGCAGGCCCACCAGCGTGCCCAGGGGCGAGAAGGGCACATAGATCCCCAGCGCAATGACCAGGCTGGTCATCAGCAACACCGGCCAGGCGGCCGTGCTCTGGAAGAACGGGATCTTGCGGGTGCGCAGCATGTGTACCACCAGGGTCTGGGAGAGCAGCCCTTCGACAAACCAGCCGGACTGGAACAAGGTCTGCATTTCCACACTATTGGCCGAGAACACGTACCACATCAGGGCAAAGGTGGTGATGTCGAAGATCGACGAGGTCGGCCCGATCCAGATCATAAAGCGCCCGATATTTTGCGCGTCCCACTTGCGCGGCTTGGCCAGGTACTCCTTGTCCATCTTGTCCCACGGCAGGGCCAGCTGGGAGATGTCGTACATCAGGTTTTGCAGCAGCAAGTGGATCGCCAGCATCGGCATGAAGGGAATGAACGCACTGGCCACCAGCACCGAGAACACGTTGCCGAAGTTGGAGCTGGCCGTCATGTTCAGGTACTTCATGATATTGCCGAAGGTCTCGCGGCCTTTGAGCACACCTTCTTCGAGAACCATCAGGCTCTTTTCCAGGAGGATGATGTCGGCCGACTCCTTGGCAATATCAGTCGCGCTGTCCACCGAGATACCGACGTCGGCATCGCGCAGGGCAGGGGCATCGTTGATGCCGTCGCCGAGGAAACCCACGGTGTGACCATTGGCCTGCAAAGCCTTGAGCACCCGGGACTTTTGCAGCGGGGTCAGCTTGGCGAACACCGTGCGTTGCTCGACCTGCTGCTTGAGGGTGGCATCGTCCATGGCTTCGATATCCACGCCCAGCAGCGGCTCGCCGGGTTCCAGGCCGACCTGGCGGCAGATGGTGCGGGTGACCACGGCGTTATCGCCGGTCAGCACTTTGACCGCGACCCCGATCTCTTGCAGTGCAGCAATCGCCGGGCCGGCGGTTTCCTTTGGCGGATCGAGGAAGGTCAGGAAGCCGTGGATCACCAGGTTGCGTTCATCGGTGGGGGTGTATTGCTGGCGCGCCAGGGCCTTGGGAATGTTGCGGGTGGCCACCACCAGCACGCGGAAACCGTCCTCGTTGAACTCGTTGGCGGTGCGCAGCAACGCCTGGCGACGCCCCTCGTCCAGGGCCACGGCGCTATCGCCTTCCATTACATGGGTGGCAATGCCGAGCATTTCTTCCACGGCCCCCTTGCACACCAGCAGGTGATCGCCGTGGTTGTCCTTGACCACAATCGACAGGCGCCGACGGACAAAGTCGAAGGGCAGTTCATCCACCTTGCTGTAGGCAAACGGCACCTGGAACTTGGGGTTGTGCTGGGAGAACGCGAGCACCGCCTGGTCCATCAGGTTCTTCATGCCGCTTTGGTGATGGCTGTTGAGCCAGGCCAGGGACAGCACCTGGTCGTCCCGCTGGCCGAAGGCGTTGACGTGGTGTTCCAGGATGATCTTGTCTTGGGTCAGGGTGCCGGTCTTGTCGGTGCACAGCACGTCCATCGAACCGAAGTTCTGGATCGCGTTGAGGCGCTTGACCACCACTTTGCGCTTGGCCATGGCATTCGCGCCCTTGGCCAGGTTGGCGCTGACGATCATCGGCAGCATTTCCGGGGTCAGGCCCACGGCCACCGCCAGGGCAAACAGGAACGCGTCGCCCCAGTCGCCCTTGGAAAAGCCATTGAGGAAAAACACGATAGGCACCATCACCAGCATAAAGCGGATCAGTAGCCAACTGACGCTGTTCACCCCACGGTCGAAGGCGGTCTGCACCCGGGAGCCGACGATGGCCTTGGCCAGCGAGCCGAAGTAGGTGCGGGGCCCGGTCGCCACCACCACGGCCTGGGCACGGCCGCTGACGACGTTGGTGCCCATAAAGCAGATATTGGGCAGGTCCAGCAGGTTGCTCTGGTCGGCGGCTTGACGCGTGGCGGATTTTTGCGTGACAGCGCCCAGGGTGTCGTACTTCTCCACCGGCAGGGCTTCACCGGTCAGCACGGCCTGGCTGATAAACAGGTCGCGGGACTCAATCAGGCGGATATCGGCCGGGATCATGTCGCCGGCCGACAGCTGCACGATATCGCCGGCCACCAGGTCGCGCATCGGCACTTCGCGCAGGGTGGGCTTGGCGCCGACCTGCTCGCGGCGCAGCACCGTGGCAGTGGTCCGCACCATGGCCTTGAGGGCCTCGGCGGATTTGGCCGAGCGGTGTTCCTGCCAGAAGCGCAGCAGGCTGCTCAGGGCGACCATGGTCATGATGATAATGACCTTGGTCAGGTCCACTTCTTCGCCGGCGCGCAAGGGGAGCCAGTAGTCGGTGACAAAGCTGATCACCGCCAGGGTCAGCAGCACATAGATAAACGGGTTGTTCAGGGCCTGGAGGAACTGCACCACCGCGTGGGGCGGCTTGTCGTGGGCCACTTCGTTATAGCCTTCGCGTTGCAGGCGGGCGCAGGCATCCAGTTCGGTCAGGCCGTCCTTGGTCGCCCGGACGTTGGCCAGGGTGGCCGCCAGGCCGTTTTGCGCTTCACGGGCGGCCCGCATCGACAGTTTGCTGTCGCTGGTGTTCTGGGTTGGCTGTTGCGTGGTTTTTACGGCGCTCATAGTTTTTACTCCTGTCGACATACTCATTACTTGCCTGGAAAACAGGCGGGCACGGGCATGCCGAGTCGCAGTTTTTGCGATGGGTTCTAATAACTTTAAAGAGGCGAGTTAATTAACGGGCGCGCAGAAAACTACGGCTGGCTTAGTTCGCAAGGAACGCCAGTTAATTAATTGACCAATAATCAGGAAGTTGCTGTTTCCAGCCAGCTTATGCCGCGCGAACGCTCAGTAGCAGGCGTGCTTGGGCAAGCAGGCTGAAAACGTTCCGTCTCTGCGGATCTTGAGGGTCGGCGTGGTCCCATTGCTGGACCAGATGGCCGCTGGTGGGGCACAGGCGCCAGTGGGCCTGGAGATGCGCCGGGTTGATACGCGGGGAGGGGCAGACACAGGCCGTGCGCACGGGGGCAACGCCCAGGGAGCCACGGCACAGCTTGGCGCGCAGGGCCGAGGCCAGCGTGCGTGCATCAGGTAGAACAAGGGTCTGGAACTTCATAACACACCTCGGGACCGGACTGGCGCCGGCGCAAGGCAGTCACGTTGGAGCATCAAGCTCTAGCGCAGCTTACCCGGCCTGGAAGGCGAGTCCCGTCTTTACTCTGGGTTTGGCGCCCGACCCCTGTATTCACGGGGGAAGGACAGCGACTAGATACTGTGTCCATTGGCTTCTTTTGTGAGGTTGAAAAAAGGCCCGAGTTGCAGGCACGGGCAATCTACTCAGGCAGGTAGGGGATGTCAATCAATAATGAACTTGTTTGTGGCCCGTTCAGACTTCATTCAGATTGGTGTTATTCAATATATAAGTTTAAAGACTATAAGTGGTCAGTAATGCCAGATAGATCAATACCAACCCTGCAATCAAAAAGCACGACAGGATCGACGCCAGCATAAAGCCGGCGAAAAACATCAGGGTCTGGCCGTGACTCGGGGTGGTGCCGACGATGCCTGACAGGGCACTGCCCCAGACCGGCTTAGAAACTCAGGCGCAGGGCCAGTGCGGCCAGGGTGATCAGCAGCACCGGCAAAGTCAGGATGATGCCGACCTTGAAGTAATACCCCCACGTAATACGGATGCCCTTACGCGCCAGGATATGCAGCCAGAGCAACGTCGCCAGGCTGCCGATAGGGGTGATTTTCGGCCCTAGGTCGCTGCCGATCACATTGGCGTAGATCATCGCCTCCTTGACCACGCCCACGGCATGGCTGGCCTCGATCGACAGCGCGCCGATCAGTACGGTCGGCAGGTTGTTCATCGCCGAAGACAGCAGCGCCGTCAGCAACCCGGTGCCCAGGGCGGCGCCCCACACGCCGTAGTCGGCGAAGGTGTTGAGCCAGGTGGCCAGGTACGTGGTCAGGCCGGCGTTGCGCAGGCCATACACCACCAGGTACATGCCCAGGGAGAAAATCACGATCTGCCAGGGCGCTTCCTTGAGCACCTTGCGTGTGGAAATCTTGTGGCCCTTGGCGGCGATCACCAGCAGGAGCAGGGCGCAAGCGGCCGAGATGGCGCTGATGGGAATGCCCAGGGGTTCGAGGGCAAAGCAGCCCACCAGCAGGATGCCCAGCACCCACCAGGCCGCGTGGAAGGTGGCCGGGTCATGAATGGCGCTGGCCGGCTCGGGCAGGTCGGCGGGGTCGTAGTGTTGCGGGATATCACGGCGAAAGAACCACAGCAGTACCGCCAGGGTGGCGGCGACGCTGACCAGGTTGACGGGCACCATCACCGCCGCGTACTGCTTGAAGCCGATATTGAAGTAGTCTGCCGAGACGATATTCACCAGGTTGGACACCACCAGCGGCAGGCTGGCGGTGTCGGCGATAAACCCCGCGCCCATCACGAAGGCCAGGGTGGCGGCGGGTGAAAAACGCAGCGCCAGGAGCATCGACATGACAATCGGCGTGAGGATCAGGGCCGCCCCGTCATTGGCGAACAGCGCCGAGACCAGCGCCCCCAGCAGCACCATATAGGCAAACAGCCGCCGTCCACGGCCGCGCCCCCAGCGCGCCACATGCAACGCGGCCCAGGCGAAAAAGCCGGCCTCGTCGAGGATCAGGCTGATGATGATCAGGGCGACGAAGGTGCCGGTGGCATTCCAGATGATCTGCCACACCACGGGGATATCCGCCAGGCTGATCACGCCACAGGCCAGGGCAAGGATCGCCCCCATGGCGGCGCTCCAGCCCACGCCGAGGCCCTTGGGTTGCCAGATGACCAGGACGATGGTGAACAGGAAGATGGCGAGGGCGGCAAGCATCAAGGACAGTCTCCGTGGGGCGCGTATTCGACGTTTGATTGACTTGTGACAAGGTACCGGGGTTCTGTGGCAAGTGCTTGAAATTAAAATGAAACACAACTGTCCTAAAGTGCCCGCCATTGGTGATAAAGGAAGTAACCGTGTGACCCGTGCCACTCGCAATCTGCGCAAGACCCTAGATTCTGTCGCGGACAACAACGAAACCGCGGCCTTCGACTTGATGCGCGCCGTCGAAAAACTCAGCGATGAAGTGCTGCGTCAGCGCCTGCTCAACACCATCCACCGCCTTAACCAGGATGCCCATGAATTGCGTGAGGCCCGGGATGCGGTCGAGCGGGTGTCCGTCAAGCTGGCTTGATAAAAACCTGTGACCGTTCGGCGACTGCTGGATGACGCGAGCACCTGATGCGCTGACACTGAGCGCGGCTGCGGTTATGAGCGGCAATTACCGTGAGGCCTTCTTGTTCACTACACAGGAAATAATCGAATGAGCAATAAACCGGCAATTGTTTTAGTGCATGGCTTTTGGGGTGGTGCTGCGCATTGGAGCCGTGTGATTGTTGAGCTGCATAAAAAGGGCTACACCGATTTGCACGCGGTTGAAATGCCCTTGACCTCACTGGCCGAGGACGCCGAGCGCACACGCAAGATGGTGGCTCAGATCAAGGGGCCTGTCCTGTTGGTCGGGCACTCCTATGGCGGTGCGGTCATCAGCCAGGCGGGCAATGAGCCCAACGTGCAGGGCCTGGTGTTCATTGCCGCGTTTGCGCCCGATGAAGGGGAAAGCCCTGGCGCAATCACTCAGGTGCACCTACCCAAGGCTGCCCCCAACCTGGTGCCCGACAGCGATGGCTACCTGTGGGTCAAGCCCGAGCTGTTCCATGAAAGCTTCTGCCAGGACCTGCCGGAGTCAGAAGGCAACGTCATGGGGGTCACCCAGAAAGCCCCTCTGGCCAGCACCTTTGGCAACGAGGTCAGCAACCCGGCCTGGAAGCACAAACCGTCCTGGTATCAGGTGTCCACCCAGGATCATATGATCCACCCCGATAACCAGGTGCGCATGGCCGAGCGCCTCAAGGCCCGGGAAATCCTCAAGCTGGACGCCAGCCACGCGTCGCTGGCCTCCAGGGCCGTCGAGGTGGCTGGGCTGATCGATAGGGCGGCGGTTGCGTTGCAGAAGTAATCGCTATGGGCAATATCCCTTCCCGGTGTTGGGGTATTGCCCGTAGCAAGATCGTTCAAGACAAACCCCCATCCGCGCTGCCATGCTTGTCGACTGTCTGTTGATGAGTGTGCTCGATGCCTACTGCCTTGCCGCATTACGCTTTCGCCCGTGGCGCGATTGCGATCATTCCGCTGTCGCTGGCCTGTGCCCCGTGGGGCCTGTTGGCCGGTTCCCTGGCGATTGACGCCCAGTTCACCCCCCTGCAAAGCCAGGGCCTGTCGGCCATTGTATTTGCCGGTGCCGCGCAGTTGGTGGCGATTGGCATGGTCAAGAGCGGCGCGAGCCTGATCGCCATTTTACTCACCACCTTGCTGCTGACCTCCCAACACCTGCTGTATGGCATGCATATGCGCAGCACCCTGTCGCCCCTGCCGGCACGGTGGCGCATGAGCCTGGGCTTTTTGCTGACGGATGAGTTCTTCGCCCTGGTCAGCCAATATGATCGCCAGACCTTCAACCGCTGGTATGCCCTGGGTGTGGGCCTGACGTTCTACGTGGCCTGGAACCTGTTCACCCTGGCCGGCATCGTGCTCGGCAAGAGCATCCCCAACCTCGATCAATTGGGCCTGGAATTTTCCATCGCCGCGACCTTTATTGCCTTGATCACCCCGGTGGTGCGGGATGTGCCGACGGTGGTGTGTGTGGCGGTGGCCCTGCTGTTTTCGGTGTTGCTCAGCTACTGGCACTGGGAATCGGCGGTGGTGGTGTCGGGGTTGTTGGGGATGAGTGCAGGGTATGCCTGCAAACGCTTGGGAGTGGGGCAGCGATGATTTTTGTGATGATTATCGGCATGGGCCTGGCGGTGTTTTTCAACCGTTACCTGTTTCTTGAACCGCGCTTGCCGGTGCGCCTGAACCGCGGCGCCCGGGAGTTTCTCGGTTTTGCGGTGCCCGGCATGTTGACGGCGATTTGCGGGCCGATCATTTTCCTGGCCGAGCACAGGCTCAACCTGAGCCCCACCAACCCCTACCTGCTGGCCGGTGTCTGTGCCGTGGCCTTGATGTTCTGGACCCGTAGTGTGTTGACCACGGTGCTGTCGAGCATGGCGCTGTTCTATCTGTTTCGCTGGTTGTGGTAGGCAGTGCTACAGTCGCGTTTTTTTCAAGGAGGCGATGGCATGCGGAAGGTGGTGATAGGTGCGTTGGTCCTGGCGGCGCTGGCCGGTTGCGCAGGGGCGAAGATGAAAGATGCACGCGCTGGCGCGCCCTATAAAACCCTGGCGTCAGACAAGGCCGCGTTGGTCGTGGCCCAGTGCATCCAGTTCGGCTGGCAGGACGAGGCGGTGTTCGGTGTCGATGCCGGTGGTTTTATGGAGCCGGCGCCAGGCGGGGGCCATACGGTCTACACCACTAGCGGTGACTACTTTGTCGATGTACGCAGTGCCGGCAGCAGCACCACCGTCAGTTACTACGCCGCCGCCGATAATTTCGCGGCCAAACGCCGTCTGGCCGCAGCGGCGACCTGCCTATAAGTTGTTTCCGCATATTTCTTCAGAAATACCCCGGCGGACACACCGCCGGCTTTGCCTTAATATGCCAGCGCTCGCCCGACTTTATGGCTCTTTACCAGCACATGGATGTCGAGGCCTGAATGTCGGGCGGGCATCTTTTCAGCGTGGCATATACCCCAAGTGCCAACGCCGCGGAATCTTCAGGGACGCCAGGCCCAGCAGTGCCGACAGCAGGCCGCTGACCAGCAGGGCCCTGATCCCCAGTTGATGCTCCAGCAAGGCGCCGATCACCGCGCCGACAAACATCCCGGCCCAGGGAATCAACTGCACCCGCCAGCCATTACGGCGCTCCCCCAGCATCCAGCGCCCCAGCCCCCGACCGAAACGCGACAGCGCCCCGGTCACGTAAGTCAGCCCCACGGGCAAACCATTGACCTGTTCCACCGCCGCATTGAGCATGCCCATGGCAATGATCGCCGCCAGCACTGCCGGCAACGGCTCGGCCATCGGCCACGCCGCCGCCCCGCACAACAGCGTGGCGATGCACAACAACAGCGGCAGCGCATGGCGCTTGCTGACACGGCTGATGATCACACCCAGCGCGTTGCCCAGGATAAAGGTCGCCACCAACAGCGTGAGACGACCGGTCAGCCCCAGGTCGCCCTCACTGATCGCCACGGCCAGGCGCGTGGTGTTGCCGCTCATGAACGAGACAAAATCGCCACTGGCCATAAAACCGATGGCGTCGGTCATGCCGGCCAGCACCGAGAGGCTGGCGACCAAGGTCAATCCGACGCGACCGCGCCATTTGTGCTGGTGCTGCAGGGCTGTATTGACCGTGGGTTTAAGGGAGGAGGGCAGCACGGCGAAAGGTTCCTCAAGGCAATTATCCGGCCACTACCGTAGGACGCTTTTGTGGCGACTGCAATGATTTGGCGCACCGCCTTCAATTGACCTCCAAGCGCCACCCCGTGGCCGTCCACGTCAGCACGTGAGTCGGCTTGAGCGCCTGGAGAAACGCTGCGTCATGGGAGACGGCCAGCAGCGCGCCGGCAAACCCTTGCAAGGCCTGCTCAAAAGCCATGACGGATTCCAGGTCCAGGTGGTTGGTGGGCTCATCCAGAAGCAGCAGTTGCGCCGGGGTCTTGCGCCATAAGGCAAGGGCCATGGCCGCCTTCAACCGCTCGCCGCCGCTGAGCTGGCCGACGGGCTGGGTCACGCGCAAGGCGTCCAGTTGCAACAGGGCCAGGCGCGTGCGCAGCTCGGCTTCGGCCAGGGGAGTGCCCATCAGTTTGAGTTGTTCGACGATCGATTGCCGGTCATCGAGCAGCGTCAACTGTTGGTCGAGGTAGGCGCAGGGCACATGCACCGTGCATTCGCCGCTGATGGGTTGCCATTGGCCCGCCAGCAGCTTGAGCAAGGTGGACTTGCCGCAGCCGTTCGGGCCCTTGATGGCGACCCGGACCGGGCCACACAGGCTGGCGTTGAGAAAGGTGCTCGGCGCGCAGGGGTCGAGCCAGGGCAACTGGCTGTCGACCAGGGTCATCACCTGGCGACCTGCGGGCAGAGGTGTGCCGGGTAAGGCGAGGAAGGTTGGTGTTTCGTCCACCACCCGTTCGTGGGCCGAGCGCACGCGTTCATTCAGGGCGTGTTTGTGCTGCACATGTGCGCTGCGCACGTGGCTGACGATTTCGTTGGCGGCACCTTTCCAGCGGGACTTGGTGAAGGCATCGACGTTGGCCGTTTCGGCATGTTTACGGGCGCTTGCGGCGTGGCGCTGGAAGCTGTCGAGGTCCTTTTTCAGGCGCTGGTGCTCGCGCCGGCGATCCAGCCGGGCATGCTCCAGGGCGGCCTGGGCGGCGTGTTGCTGGGCGTCACGCTGGGCACGGTAATCATCATAGTTGCCGCCATAGAGCCGGGCCCCGAGGGGGGACAGTTCGATGATCCGGCCCAGGGTATTGAGCAGGCGCCGATCATGGCTGACCACCACCAGGCCGCCGCGCCAGGTGGCGAGGGTCGCTAACAGCCAGTCGCGGCCGGCGCTGTCGAGGTGGTTGGTGGGTTCGTCGAGAATCAGCAACTGCGGCGCACCCAGCAGGGCGCCAATCAGGGCGACCCTGGCCAGTTGGCCGCCGCTGAGCTGTGCGGCGGGCTGGGCGGGGCTGATCCCGGCCAGGCCGGCGCCGTCCAGGGCCTGGCGCAGGCGTTCGGCCAGGTCCCAGCGATCATCGATCAGTTCCAGGTCTTCAGCCTGCGCGTCGCCCCTGGCCAGGCGCTCCAGGGCTGTCAGGGTCTCGGCGCAGCCGCTGGCCTGGGCCACGGTCTGCCCCGGTAACAGCGCAAGGGTTTGTGGGACATAGACGATCCGGGCCGAGGCTTTGATAACGCCGTAAGACGGCACAAGCACGCCGGCCAGCAAGCGCGCCAACACGCTTTTGCCCATACCATTACGGCCGACAATCCCGGTCGGAGTGTGATCGATAGACAGGTTGAGGTCTTCCAGCAAAATCTCGCCATTGGCGAACTGAAAACCCACGTGATGCAAGGAAACAAGTACAGGCAGCCGGTTGACGTCAGTCATCAGCACCTCCAGAACAATGTGGCACAAGCCAACAAGCGCGCCAGGCGGCTCGTTGCGTTTACATGTTGGAAGGCTTAGTTGTTCACGTCGGCGGTCGTCCTGCGGTTGGAAGGGACGGCCAGCCTAACCTAGTTCGGTAATTTTTCCTACGCCAGCACCGCAACTGCCTTGATCTGCGCCCACAGCACCTGGCCGGGATGCACGTGCAACTGGTCCCGCGAATAACGGGTGATCCGCGCCAGCAACGGCGTGCCTGCCGCATCGAGTCGCACCAGCACATGGGCGCTGTTATCGGCGGGGATCTCCTGGGTCACGGTCACCGGCAAGCAGTTGAGGATACTGCTGTGCGCCCCGGGTTGCAGGCTGAGGCTGACATCCCGGGCGCGCACCTTGAACCGCAAGTGTTGGCCCGGGGCCAGCGCCGTATGGGCGACGCGCATTTGCAGGGGGCTGTCGGGCAGTTGCAGGGTCAGCAATTGATAGTGGGCGTCGTGGCCGCTGACCGTGCCGTCGATCACCACGCCGGCATCGTCGCCCAGGGCCAGCGGCAGGTCGAGCCGCGCCAGGGTTTCGCCGATCGGGCCGCTGGCCAGGGCCCGGCCTTCGCTGAGCAACACAATGTGATCGGCCAGGCGCGCCACTTCATCCTGGGCATGGCTGACGTACAGCACCGGGATTTCCAGTTGGTCGTGCAGGCGCTCCAGGTACGGCAGGATTTCGCTTTTGCGCTGGCTGTCGAGGGCGGCCAGGGGCTCGTCCATCAGGAGCAACTGCGGGCTGGTGAGCAGGGCGCGGGCGATGCCGACGCGCTGGCGTTCACCGCCGGACAGGTGCTGGGGGTGGCGATCGAGCAGGTGGCCGATGCCCAGCAGTTGTGTGGCCTGGGCCATGTCCACGCGGCGCTGGGCCCTGGGGATACGCTTGAGGCCGAACGCCAGGTTGGCCAGCACCGACAGGTGGGGAAACAGGCTGGCCTCTTGAAACACATAGCCCAAGGCGCGTTTGTGCGGCGGCACAAACACGCCGTTGCGGCTGTCTTGCCAGACCTGCTCGTTGATTTGCACAAAACCCTCGCCGGCCCGCTCCAGCCCGGCGATGCAGCGCAGGCAGGTGGTCTTGCCCGAGCCCGAGTGCCCGTAGAGCGCGGTGACGCCACGCCCCGGCAGCTTCAGGTCCACGTCCAGGGCAAACCCGGAATACTGCAGTTGCAGGCGCACCTCGATCATCGACATCAGCTCCAGCCCGCTTTGGTTTTACGGCTGGAGTAGAGCGCCAGCAACACCAGGAAAGAAAACACCACCATGGCCCCGGCCAGCCAGTGGGCCTGGGCGTATTCCATGGCTTCGACGTGGTCGTAGATCTGCACCGAGACCACCCGGGTCTTGTCGGGGATATTGCCGCCGATCATCAGCACCACGCCAAACTCGCCCACGGTATGGGCAAAACCGAGGATCGAGGCGGTGATAAACCCGGGGCGGGCCAGGGGCAGGATCACCGTGAAAAAGGTATCCCAGGGATTGGCCCGCAGCGTGGCGGCGACTTCCAGGGGGCGACTGCCGATGGCCGAGAACGCGTTCTGCAACGGTTGCACCACAAACGGCATGGAATAGATCACCGAGCCAATCACCAGGCCGGCGAAGCTGAAGGTCAGGGTGCCCAGGCCCAGCCATTGGGTGAACTGCCCAAGGTAACCATGGGGGCCCATGGTCAGCAGCAGGTAGAAGCCAATCACCGTCGGTGGCAGCACCAGCGGCAGGGCCACGATTGCGCCGATGGGGCCGCGCCACCAGGAGCGGGTGCGCGACAGCCACAGGGCAATCGGAGTGCCGATGACCAGCAGGATCGCCGTGGTCAGCGACGCCAGTTTCAGGGTCAGCCAGATGGCGGAGAAGTCGGCACTCGATAGCGGCATTTACAGTTGATAACCGTAGGATTTGATAATGGCGGCGGCTTTTGGCCCCTTGAGGTAGTCAACCAGTGCCTTGGCAGCCGGGTTGTCCTTGCCTTTGTTGAGGATTACCGCGTCCTGTTTGATCGGGTCATGCATCTGGCCGGGAACGATCCACGCCGAGCCGCTGCTGACTTTGCCGTCTTTATAGATCTGCGACAAGGCGACAAACCCCAACTCGGCATTGCCGGTGGACACAAACTGATAGGCCTGGGTGATGTTCTGGCCTTCTACCAGCTTGCCCTTGACCTGTTCGGCCAGGCCCAGTTTGGCCAGCACCTGGGTGGCCGCGAGGCCGTAGGGGGCGGCTTTCGGGTTGGCGATGGACAAATGCTGGTATTGATTTTTCGCCAGTACCGCGCCCTGGGTGTCCACATAACCGTCCTTGGCCGACCACAGCGCCAAGGTGCCCACGGCATAGGTAAAGCGCGAGCCCTTGACCGTATCCCCTTCGCTTTCGAGCTTTTGTGGGGTGGTGTCGTCGGCGCTGAGGAACACTTCAAACGGCGCGCCGTTCTTGATCTGGGTATAGAACTGCCCAGTGGCCCCGTAGGCGGCGACCAGGGTGTGCCCGGTGTCTTTTTTGAAGTCGGCGGCAATGGCCTGGATGGGGGCGGTGAAGTTGGCGGCGACCGCCACTTGCACTTCGTCGGCCAGGGCCTGCGTGGCGGCGAACAGGGTCACCAGCGTGGCCAGGCACGTTGGGATAAAGCGAGAGGGACTGAACATCAGGAACGGCTCCGCATGAAAGGTGGGGATCGAGACGCCCGACACGGGAGCGGCGCTCTGGGGGCAGGCGCTGTATGTATAGGTATATAGCGAAAAAATGGCAAGGAAAATCAACGGCCCAGACCTGCCTGGGGATTTGTGGGGTGGCTCGGGCTGACCTTTCTCCACGCGCTTGCCAAACGGCCCCTACAGCCAGGCGTGGTGCAAGCCCTGATAGTTCGCCGTTGTCGTCGCCAATCGTGACGGTGACAGGACTCTGAAGGAACAAGGGCATGGAAAAGGAATACGCCTACATAGACAGTCAGGCAGATGAACGATGGAACAGTGAAGCCTACGTCCGAAACTGGCTTGAACGTGTGCTGGATGCTTCAACGCTTGAGCCCAGTGCCAGGCAACTGATCAACACCCGCTCAATGTTGCCGGTGGAGTTCAGGGTATTTGATGAGTTCGAGACTGATGACAGTTCGCCGCTTATTGTGCTGCGCGAGGAGGTGCCTTTGTGGCACATCCTCACGGATCGATACCCCTGGCGCAGCTTTTATGGCAAGGGGCAACCGGAAGGCAATGTGAAGGCGAGCGTGCAGATGCCGGAGTTTTATGGCGCCTTGGCTCAGGAGCTGACGGCTACGCGGTTTTTTTTGAGCAGTATCCGCATCGCCGGTCAACGCAGCGAGGACGAGATGCTCAGGCAGGATCTGGAGTTGCCGGACAGGGCGGTGCTCAAGAGCGAGGTGGTGCTGTTATCGGTCTGGGGAGTGAGCAAGCGCTTGCTGGCAGAGATCTGGTTTGAGGTGACGCCGAGCGAACGGGGGGCCAGCAAATGGCCAAAAATGATCAGTGGGCAGTGGCCAGGCATGCACATAGGGGTCAGGAGTGGGGACCATTTCAGTTATTCCGCAAACGCCGCCCAAAACAGCCTATGGCTCAAGCGCTTCAAAGAACCGGTGTTGGATGTAGACATCGGGATCTACCCACGTTGGGTGCGCAAGCCTTTACCGTTGCCTGGCGATAACATCGAGGCGGATCAGGTTGTGGACGTCACGATCAACAATAGCCCGGGTGGTTCGCGCATAAGGTATGTGATCAAGGTTCCGCCAGCGTTCTGGCCACGGGACCGCTGGTGGTATTACGTGGGGATCTACCTCAGCTACCGTTGCCCGTGGTTGACCTACGGCATGTTGAATCAGGACGGCGTTGTCCGCCCGGCCAGAGACCAGGAAAACAGCTGGTTCTTCAGGTGCGATGCCACGCAGATGGCCGTCGACATTCGTCTGCTGCCCTTTGAGATGGCGCAGTGGACTGAAGACTTTATCTCCGGCAGAACCCTTCCGGTGGCCACCAAGTCCTGGCAAAAATGGGATGCATTGTTGGCGGGGCTTGGGGTGGGGGAATTGACCAGCAGCTATGTCAAGACACTGATCGACCGCAGCCTGGCGAAGTCAGGATTGCCGGTGGCCACCCAGCAGGACTTCAGGGTCCAGACGGCGTTCAGGTACAAGTACCAAGTGGGGCATGCGGTCTATTCGCCGCATTTCACTGCGTATGTTCCGCCTCGATACCGCTACTTCTCATTTAACCAGATCCTGGTGGGCGAGCCTCAGCGCATTGCTTTTTTGCAGGAGACCGTCGCCTCCGTGCAACTGCGCAACCAGGCACTGTCGGCGGCCGAAGTAAAAGCACTGGATGGGTTGAGGGATAGCCTGTTGAGCGAGTTCTTCGCCGATATCAACAACCTGTTTAATGGCGTTGAGTACAAGCAGTTATTCAGTGACACCTGCACTGCGTTGGCCAGGGTCAGGGTCGGTCGGTTCCTGGCCGATGACAACGAGAAAGACCCTGTGTTACGAGAGTGCGCATTTGCTTTTTTGCATGGTGAACTCAAACCCCGGCTGTTGTTGTTTCACGGCAAAGTCATACCCAATGTCTATGTGCTCAAGCACAGCTCGCAAAAGGCCTTGCTGGTATCACTGAACATGGAAGAACTGACATGGGTGACGTGGGAGCCGAGTACCGCAGCCGGCCAGCCCAGTGACGCATTGGTGGCGTTCATGGCGCAGCATCTTCCGTTCCCGGAAAAAACCAGTATCACCCGCAGCGACTTTTATCCCCGGAAGAACCGCTATGGCTACCATTACCGCCGCCATCCGCCTGAGCCGGTGTCGTTTCGCGAGACGGCCGATATCAACAGTGCCTTGCTGCAAGTGGCCATTGATGAAATCAAGCAGCAGATGAATTACGTGGTGTTTTCTTCCAACGAAGAACGCCGAAGGGCGCGGACCCAGCTGTTCAGGTCGGCCTTGCGAGCGGTCGCCGGCCTGGTGATTGCTGCTGTCGGCACCTTGACGGGGGTTGGCGGGCTGATGCTGGCCGGCGCTGCACGGTTGTTGGCCAATATAGGCGACGCCAGTACCAGTTACTGGCTTGGGCAACAGGCCGACCGCCCTGCGGACTACGCGGCTTATGTACAGGAGTGCAAGTTGGGGGTGCTGCTGGGGCTGGTTGACTTGGGGGCGGATATCACTTTAGTCAGGAGAAAACTGCGGCTGGTCTTGAAGCAATCGACCCAGGCCGCCAAAACCTTTGTTCCGTTGCTGACCCGGCACTCCTCTGCGGACCTGCCCTTCAAGTTGGAACTGGAGAGTGAGTCCGATCTGTTTATGGGCAGCCCTGAAGAGTTGCGCGAACTGCGTGATCGGCTGGAAAAAACATTGCGCGAGGGTTTCAACCTCTCGGCACTGCGCAGTGCGCTTCAAGATTCAAGCACCTCAAGTTATGTGCTATCGAAACAGTGTGCGGACTATTTGCAGAACAAGTCCTGGGACATCCAGGCGATCGGCGTATTGATTTTTGCCGAGCCCCACGATGACCGACCGCGCGGGCATTTTGCGTTGTCTCTCAGGAACCGGGGGGATGCGGCGGTCTTGGATATGGCCATGTCCCGGCTGGACTCCGAGGCCCAAGGGCGTGCCTACTTTGGCTCCTTTGACAGTTGGCAAGAGCAGCTGCGCTCGCTGCTGCCACTGCAAGACAAGCTGGTGGTGTGCAAAGGGTACGAGCATCTTGCCAGGGCCAGCTATGAGATTGATGCAATGTTTCCTTTGGGCATCAGTTGGGGGCATTTTTTCAACACTGGCAACTACCGCCTTATCTCTTTGCCTTCACGGTTTATCCCCTTGCTGGAAAGCCAATTGTCGCGATTGTGGACGGGGGTTTTCCGACAGCGCACCCCCGTGCCCGCGCTCGGCTCAAGTCTCACCGAAGGTGGTCCGGGTGCGTTCAATCAGGAGCAACTGCTGATGCAGGTCAGCACACTCAACGGTTTGATCAGCGAGCCAGAGCAGATACTGCGCGCCAGCATCGGGGTGAGCAATATTGGTGACTTGCGCGTTCAACTGCTGGGCTTTTTACACGCCTGGCGTGCAGAGGCGATGGAAGGGTACCGCGAACTCATGGACGGCGTGGTTGCTGAAGAGGCGGGGTTGGTGCGCAATGCATTGCTGCACCTGGATGCGTTGCAGGTGGGGGTGGACAGCCCGATAGCGGTGACACAAAACGCGGTGGTCGATTGTGTCGACTGGATCGCCACCCGCGCGGGCCAAGAGGATGAACACTGGCGGGGGCTGCTCAAGACAGAGATCGAACGCTATGCCTCGGGTAACCAGGCCAGCCTCGATCTGTGCCTGAGGGCCGTGTTGGACCCATTGCATGCTGCCCTGGCCAAGGGCAAGGAGCGCCAGGTCCATCATCTGCAGCATGCCGATTATGAACAGTTGTCGATCACCAGCGGCCAGCCCCTGTTCGCCATCGGCCTGGAGTTTATCCGTGGAATGCAGGTGGCGCGCCAGGCCGAGGGGTTGTTTGCCTTGATCATGACCTGCCAGCCGTATGAAGACAGCAACGAGCTGTTTGCACGGATTGTGTACGGTATCAGCGCCTTGCGGCAGCAGCGTTTCATGGTGCTCAGCCCGGCACATGAGCGCCGGCTCAGCGGGCTTGAAACCGCCGAGCCGGTGCCACTCTAGGCCGGTTGCCGGGTCAACTGGGCGTACGCTTGCGCGGCCAGTTGGCGTGTCAGTTGCGCCGTTGACAGGGCGTGCTTCAGGCCAACGGCCTGGCCTGCCCACAGGCTGCTGAAGCCTGCTTCATCCTTGGCGCGCAGAGGCATCAAGGCACCGCCGGCCAGGGGGAAGGCCGGCGCCGTCGGATTGATTGGCCCAACCTCGCGCATCAGCCGGTTGACAATCCCGCGCGCCGGGCGCCCAGTAAACAGATTGGTCAGGGCCGTCTCGCTGGCCTGGGCGCTGTGCAAGGCCTGGTGGTGGGAGGGCGTGATAGTGGCTTCGGGCGTGAACAGGTAGGCAGTGCCGATCTGCACCGCTGAAGCGCCGAGGGCGAGGGCGGCGACGATCCCCCGCGCATCGCCAATCCCGCCGGCGGCGATCACCGGCACGCTGACCGCATCGACGATCTGCGGCACCAGGGCCATGGTCCCGATCTGGCTGCTAAGGCGCTCGCTGAGAAACATCCCGCGATGCCCCCCGGCTTCATAACCCATGGCGATGATGGCATCGCAGCCGTGCTGCTCCAGCCAGATCGCCTCTTCGACGGTGGTGGCGGACGACAACACTTTCGCCCCGGTGGCCTTGACCCGCTCCAGCAGCGCTTTTTCCGGCAGGCCAAAGTGGAAACTGACCACTTCGGGGCGCAACTCTTCCACCACTTCGCAACTGGCATTGTCGAACGGTGCGCGGTTGGAAACCGGCGTGGGCGCCTCAAAGTCGGCACCCAGCTCACGGTAGTAGGGCTCCAGCAGAGCTTTCCACTGGCGATCATGCTCGGGGTTGGGGGCCGGCGGCTGATGGCAGAAGAAATTGACGTTCAACGGTCCGGTACTGGCCTGGCGAATGGTGCTCAGCGCCTGGCGCAGTTGTTCGAGGCTCAAGGTGGCCGCCGGCATGGAGCCCAGGGCGCCGGCCTGGCTTGCGGCAATCACCATCTGCGGGCTGGTGCTGCCAGCCATGGGCGCCTGGATGATCGGCAGTTCAATGCCCAACAGGTCAAGAATACGGGTGTCTGGCCAGGTGCTCATGGATCGCTTCTCCAGGGTGTAACGCTCAGGAAGGGCTGCCCGGCACTTTTAACAGAGGCCGCCGGGGCAAGGCCAGCCTGTTTTATTCAGTGGACACCGGCGCCTGTTCAGGCGGGGTACGACCCTCGCGCTGGAGCAACTGCTGCTTGCGCTCCACGCCCCAGCGGTAGCCCGACAGATGGCCATCGCTGCGCACCACACGGTGACAGGGAATCGCCACGGCCAGGCGATTGGCGCCGCACGCCTGGGCGACGGCGCGAAAGGCACTGGGCGCGCCGATGCGCTGGGCAATCTCGGCATAGCTGGCGGTGCTGCCCACCGGGATTTCCCGCAGCGCCTGCCAGACCCGTTCCTGGAAGGCTGTGCCGCGCAGGTCCAGGGGCAGGTCCAGGCCCAGGGCGGGTGCTTCGATAAACCCCACCACCTGGGCAATCAATTGTTCAAAACCGGGGTCGGCGCCGATCACATTGGCCTGCGGGAACTGGTCCTGCAGGTCGCGCACCAACCGGTCCGGGTCATCCCCCAGGAGGATCGCGCACACCCCGCGATTGCTCTGCGCCACCAGAATCGCCCCCAGGGAACACTCGCCGACGGCAAAGTGAATATCGTTATGGGTGCCACCGGCCTTGTAGTCGCTGGGCTTCATGCCCAGCAACTGGTCGGCGGACGCATAAAAGCGGCTGTTGGAGTTGAAACCGGCGTCGTACAGCGCATCGGTTACCGACTGATTGTCCTGCAGGTGGGCCCTGACCTTGCGCGAGCGATGGGCGCGGGCATAGCCCCGGGGCGTCAGCCCGGTCAGGGTCTTGAACACCCGGTGGAAGTGGAACGGGCTCAGGCCGGCGCCGTTGGCCAGGTCTTCCAGGGAGGGCAAGGCCTGGGCCTGTTCGATATGGCGGCAGGCGGCGGCGACCAGGTGCGCATGGCGTTGCGCAACCTGGGTCTGGTCGGCCGAGGTGCGCTTATTGGGGCGGTAACCGGCGGCTTCGGCTTGCTGCGGTGTGTCGAAAAACTCGACGTTTTTGCGCAGCGGCTGGCGTGCGCTGCTGCTGGGGCGGCAATACACACCCGTGGTCTTGACCCCGTAGACGAAGCTCAGGTCGGCCGTGGCGTCACGGGCGACAATGGCCGCCCAGCGCAGATCATCTTCAGTGCTCATGGCAGTCGCTCGGCAATGGATCAGTGGCCAGGATAATCATCGGCGCCCGCCCGGACACTCCGTTGCTTGCGGTTGAATTCACCGGGTCAGCCGGCCGTGCGAAACGTCAGGTTGATCCGTTGCGGCCCCATGCGCGGGTGCACGCCTGGCTTGATCGGCTGCACGCCATGGTAGCGCAGGCGATCGACGCCGCCCCAGACCGCCACGTCGCCATGGAACAACGAGATTTTCTGCGTCTTGTCACTGCGCTGATGGCCGCCAAACAGAAACACCGCCGGCAGCCCCAGGGACACTGAAACCACGGGAGCATTGTAGTTGCGCTCGTTCTTGTCCTGGTGCAGCGACATCCGGGCGCCCGGTACATAGCGGTTGATCAGGCAGGCGTCGGGCGCAAAGGCGTCGAAGCCTGCGGCGCTGGCAGCATCGATCGCCAGCTCGCACAGTATGGGCGGCATGCCGGGCCAGGGTTGCTGGCGCTCGGGGTCAAGCGGGCTGTAGCGATAGCCCTGGGTGGTGGTGGTCCAGCCCAGCTCGCCACAACTGCTTAGGGCCGCCGACATGGTAAAGCCCCCGGGGGTGACCATATGGCGGAAGGGGGACTGGGCCAGGACCGCGCGCAACTCGGGCAAGACACGCTCAAGCCAGGGCAGGGCATAGCCCCTGAGGACGTAGGATTGTTCGCCGATTTGCTCGCGACGGGCCGGTTGTTGCAGGGCCTCGTCGCTGAACAGGTCGCCGGTGGAATGCGGGTCCATGTTGCACAATCACTCCGCTGCTGGTGAGGGTTTACAGGGCCTTGCTCACGGTGATTTCAGTGATTTGGTCACTGGCCTCGTGGATTTTCGCCAAGGCTGCTTGGGCTTCTTCAGTGCTGGCCGACTGCAATTGGGCAAATTCAAAACGGCGTTCGCCGTTGAGCTTGTATTTGATGACGTATTTAGTGGTCTGGTTCACGGGCATTCCTGTGGCGTAAGGCGGCGCAATCAGCTGAGTTTGCTGCTGGTGCGGCGGACAATGCGGATTTTATGGGACAAGGCCGGCTTGCGGGTAACGCTGATGGCGCGGCGCGTCACCACATCCAGGGTAATGTTCCAGAACCCGGTGCTGGGCGCGGTGATCTTGGCCGGGAACGTGTCGAATGCGCCACCGTGATAGGTGTGGCGACCGCCATTTTTGAAACTGCGAAAATTCGCATCGCTCATCAGGCGGATATTGCAGGTTTGCGAGCATTCAATGACGACAATGTCCCCTTCGTTCAAGTGTTCACGCTGGTGGATGAATTTCATGGGGGTGTCTCCAGAAGGGCTTTTTCTGAAAAATCAGAACGATACGTAGGTTAAGATGGAGTTTATCAGCCCCAGCACGTTTATTATCGGGTCGTCGTCGACGTCTTCGACAATTTAAAACAGTTATTTACCGATATATCAGGGATAAATCCTACGTGGGCGGGAGAAAAATACCATCTCCGCTGTCGTAGGATCTTTATCGGAGGTTTTGTATGAAGTGGAGTGTATTGGTTCTGGCCCTGGCAATAGGTGGATGTGCTTCGGTGTCGGACATCAAGCAGACACCGCCAACCCTGGCGGTCATCTCCGGGAAAAAACCACAGGAATACGCGGCCTGTGTGGTGCAGAAACTGTCGTCGACCCGGCGTCCGTCGCAGATCGAGCCCCATAAGGAAGGCGTGCGCGTGATTGTGCCGCAAAAATTCTCGGCTGACCCATCGGCTATTTTCGAGATTGAAGACCGTTCCAGCGGGAGCAGCATCAAGCTCTACGAGAGCATGTCCAATGTGCCGATCCGTCCGGGTGACGTGAAGAAAGCTGCGGAAGACTGTATTTCCGGCTGAGTCCACGCGCCATTCATACGCGATCAACTCCGATCGAAAAGCTCGGCCTGCGCTTGCAGTGCCGGGCTTTTTATTGCCTGAAATTTCCTACGCGGCGGTTGTGACTGTCAGCTCATTACCCTACCATTTGTATGCTTATGCATTGTAGGTCTAAGCATATAACTATAAAAATGGAGTCGTGATGATGTCTGTGGAGAGAGTGTTGATGGGTGGCGCCCTGCTGCTCATGCTCGGCAGCGCGCAGGCGCTGGAAGGCAAAAAGGTATTCAGTGAAGGGGGCGCGCAGCCTGGCGCGGCGGCGTGCATGGCGTGCCATGGTGCCGATGGCCTGGGGCTGGCCGCTGCGGGTTTTCCGCGGCTGGCGGGGTTGTCGGCGGCCTACCTGAGCAAGCAACTGCATGACTTCCAAAGTGGCGCGCGCAGCCACCCGGTGATGACATCGCTGGCCAAGGCGCTGACCGAGGAAGAAATCGCGGCGGTGACCCAGACACTGGCGGCGATGCCGGCGCCGGCCGTGCAAGCCGGCCATCGCAGCGCTACCCCCACCAACCCTGCCGAAAAGCTTGCGCTGCAAGGCGCCTGGGAGCGGTCGATTCCTGCGTGTGTCAGCTGCCATGGCCCGTCAGGTGTCGGCGTTGGCGAAGCGTTCCCGCCGCTGTCCGGGCAGTCTGCCGCCTACCTGGCCGCCCAGCTCAACGCCTGGCGCAGTGGCACCCGGCACAATGATCCCAATGACCTGATGGGGCATGTGGCCAAATCCCTGACGGATGATGAAGTGCAGGGGATTGCCAGCTACTTCGCCGCCTTGCCTGGCCAGGAGGTCAAGCCATGAAGAACCTGTCATTTGCACCCATGCTGGCCGTGTTGATCGGCGGGCCGGTGTTGGCCGCTCCGATTGCCATGGAAGATCAGTCGCAATTGCAGGTGCCGGCGGCCGTTCCCGTCGCCACGGCGTTCCAGCCGCCCCAGGAAAGCGAACTGCCCGACAACGCCTACGGCAAGCTGGTGATGCAAGGCTATGCGTTGTTCGTCGACACCAAGCGCCTGGCCCCGCAGTTTGTCGGCAATGGCCTCAATTGCAGTAATTGCCACCTGGATCAGGGGCGCCTGGCCAATTCGGCGCCGCTGTGGGGGGCGTACCCGATGTACCCGGCCTATCGAAAGAAGAATGACAAGGTCAACACGTTCGCCGAGCGCCTGCAGGGCTGTTTCCAGTTCAGCATGAACGGTGGCACGCCACCGGCGGCAGATAGCCATGAGATTACCGCGCTGTCGGTGTATGCCTACTGGCTGGCGAGCAAGGCGCCATTGGGCGTGGAACTGCCGGGGCGTGGCTACCCCGAGGTGCCGCCACCGGCCAAAGGCTACAACCTGGCGCAGGGGGCCCAGGTGTACAAGGCACAGTGTGCGGTGTGCCATGGTGCCGAAGGGCAGGGGCAGAAGGTAGGCGACAGCTACGTGATGCCACCGCTGTGGGGCAAGGACTCCTACAACTGGGGCGCCGGCATGCACCGGATCAACACGGCGGCCTCTTTTATCAAGCACAACATGCCGCTGGGCAAGGCCGGTAGCTTGACCGACCAGCAGGCCTGGGACGTCGCGGCCTACGTCAACCGCCACGAGCGCCCGCAGGATCCGCGTCTGGTGGACGGCTCGGTGGAGAAAACCCGCATCAAGTTCCACGCCAATGACGGTGTGAATCTGTATGGGCAAACGGTCGATGGCGTACTGATTGGCCAAGGCATCCGTTAAACTATGGGTTGACCACAAAAAATGCCGCGCAAACCCCGGGTTTGCGCGGCATTGTCATTCTGGAAAACCAAGTATGAAACGTGAATGCGTCAGAGAACGGCATGCAGAGGGTCACATCTCTGCGACCCATGTGATCCAAAATCCAGCCAATTCGGGGGAATGGATTGTTTTTTTCAAGAAAAGCGGCGGGCGCAGCTTTTTCCTGGTGGATGACCAGGACGAGGTCGAATCCTTTGAGAAGCTCGATGATCTGATCGACACCATTCGCAGCCTTGGCATCAAGTTCGCCGAGATCCACATGTAGCCGCCCGGGCTATTTGCAGACCACCACCACACTGCGGCCCTTGAAGTTACCCACATCGGCGCCCAGGGTCTTGTCGCTTTCCTTCAGGGCCGGCGTGCCTTCGGTCCCCACGATGCGGTAACCGGTGCCGGCGCAGGAGGCATCGGCTTTTTCATAGCAACTGGCCCAGGAGTTGGCCTCGCCTGAGCAATCGATGGTCAGGCCTTGTTCGCCGTTTTTCAGGTAAATGTCGGAAGTGGTGGTGCAGCCCGCGAGGGCCAGCAGCGAAGTCAGTGCCAGGATCTTGTTCATGAATTGAGTCGTCGTCGTAGGGGTTGGAGGGGCGCTGACACAGTCGTGGGGCGTTGGCGCAAGAGTATAACGAACTGCCACCTGGCGCGCCTGTGACGGTACGCACAAGATGGCTTGCGCCTTGGCCTCCAGGGTGTGTCACGGCACGCCCATCACAAGCACGCCGCTGCCGCTTACGGGGCCCGGGGTAGGCAGGGAGCCGGCTCGCCGGACCAGGGTGAACGTCACATCGTCGCCTCCCACGCTATTGGTGATACGGGACAGGAAGGCGCCACCGACCTGGACTGGCGCTCCACCCCGCACGAGTGCGGTGCCGACATCCGGGTTGCTCATCACCAGCAGATTGGCGTTGAACGACGATGGGATGCCTTTGTAGGTAATGGTGATCGGCGTGGTAATCCCCGGGTCCGGGCAGGCGTAGGTGAGCCTGCGGTCTCGGCGGATGGTGGTAGTCAGCGGATCGGTGCCGATAGCCCTTTGGTGTACATCGCCGAAGTTGATCTCGATCGGGTTGTTATTGTTGATCGTGCAGGTTGACGGGGAGATGGTGAAGTTGTTGGCCGCCGTATACGTGACCGTGAGTTGCGGCCGGGTGGCGTCGAAATTATTTGAACTGGTGAGGCGTAACAGGCCGAGGGTGTCGCCTGTCCGCACGTCGATTGGGTTGGTTGGATCGTTACGCACCAGGATGTAGGGGGTGATATTGATCGGGTAGCCGACCCCGTTGTTGGGCATGGTCGCCACCCGTATACCCGCCGGGACCGGGGTATTGAGGAACGCGCCATTGATGCGCAAGCCGCTCCTTTCGGCGGTGAATTTGGGGCCGGATGTCCAAGGCGTCCCTGAGGCATTCCCGGTTTCCCAGTAGTCCTCACCCCAAACCGGGCCTGCTCCTGCGGTAAATCGGCATTCGAGCCGAGCGCCCTCCATCAGAATCCTCACGCGATCTGTATCGAGTCGCACTTCTACGGGGACGGTCAGATGGGTGACACGCGCCCACTCACCGCCATTGACCCGACAATCGACAGCCCGTGCGGTCGTACTAACGCTGATCAACAGGAGAAGCCCAATGGCTCCAAAGAGTCGTTTCATTTTGATCTCTCGTTGCTTCTGTAGGCAGGGCCAGGCCAGCGAACAAACAGTCCGTGCAAACCTGGCTGACCTGAAAGCCTGTGAGTTTGGTTTTTGAGCGGATGAATTACGGATAATCCAGCGTAAAAGTGGAGGTCACGGTGTAGGGACCATGGCCAATGGTCTGATCCCGGATGGCATTCGGCTCACCCTGGACGTAGGCCTTGAGCTCGATGACATTGCTGCCATCACTCAACACCTGTTCGTCGCTGACGGTATTGAGCGGCAAAGGCTTATTGCCCGGTGTCTCGATGCCCACGCCAATACCCGAGGCGCCACTCCCGGCATCCAGCGCAAGCAGCCCGGGCAGCGCCGGGTTTTCCCGGCCGCCGAAGGTGATGGTGACGGTGTTGCCGACCGTGGTGTTGCAATCTTCCAGGTGCAGCTTGAAACCCTTGCCCTGGGAGCGCGTGTTGATATACAGGTGCTTGCTGGTCAGGTCCCAGAGTTCCAGGGTGATTGCCTCGTCGCCGGGGCGGATAGTGCAGGCTTCTTCAACCAGGTTGCCCTTTATGCGCAGGTTGTCTGCCGCCAGCCCCTTGGGGATCAGGCCGACGCTGAGCAGCAAGGCCAGCCCGGCCCTTGGCCATCCTTTATGCATCATTTCATGTCCCATGGACGGATCTCCTACTCGTATTCGGCCAACAGCGTGGCCACCGCCGTAAACCTTGCGGGGGGCAGGGTGGCCCCCGGCTGTTTGACGGGCACCACCTCCAGGGCCGGTGGCGACGACAGGGTGATGTCCAGTGGCGTGTTGAGTAGAAACGGTTGGTCATTCTGCAAGAGCCGAATGCCCAGCGCAGGCACACTGGTTTGCAGGGCGGCGGCGTCAAAGCCTGTGGGTGTGCCGTTGACACTCAGCCTCAGTACCCATGGCAGTGTGGCGGGGGCACAACTGATGGTGTAGCCGACCCCTCGACGGTATTTCACACCGTCGACCCGCTTGACCCCGACATCCCCAAAATCCACTTCAATGGTGTTACCTGCATCAATCGTGCAGGGTGGCGGTTCGTTCAGTGTTCCGCTGAAGGTCAGGTTGGCCGACGCACTGCTGCAAAGGCCGATGGAACACAAGGCGAACAACGCTCGCTGCTGCCAACAGGTCATGGATCGCTCCTCTTCATTGGTACTCGATGACAAGGGTGGCGGCGGCATCAAATGCCCCTCCTGTCAGACGGCTGCCCGCACGCTTGACAGGCACCGCCTGCACGATCGGAAAGTTTGGATAGGTAAACCTCACGGCCGTATTCAGAGGCCAGTCGGCGCCATTGGCGAACAGCTTTACCCCTAGGTCCGTCTTGCGGGTCACCAGTACGCGACTGTCAAACGCAGCGGCGGTGCCCTTGAGTTCCAGGGTCATGGCGTTGCTGAAGGGCGAGTCGCATGTCACGGTATAAGGCACGTCTCGACGGTAGTTGACCCCGTCAACCCGTGATGTCAGAAGGTCATTGCCAAAAGGCACATCGAGCGTGCTCCCGCTGTTAATGACACACGGCGGAGGGGCGATGATTTGCGCCCGGATGATCAGATTGGTATCGGCCGCCACTCCCTGGCTGACCGCCCACAGCAGGCTGCCAGCCAGAATGGCCTGTGCGCCGGTTGCCTTAGCCATTGCTTTACCCTTAATCATAATTGAGCCTGAAATCCACCACGGCGCGAAATGCCCCGCTGGTCAGCGGCGCCGAGGTGCGCGTAGGCTGCACATGCCACGTGCGGGTACTGCTGCCCAAGGCCAAAAACAGTGGTTCGCCCCGTGAGCCCAGCTGTACATCGCGGCCCAGGGCATCGGTCAGGCGCAGGCCCATCCCGGTGATGCCCTGCACTTTGACCAGCCGTGGATCGTCGGCATCGGCGGGGGCGACAAAGGCCACCGACAGCACCGGTTGAAAGGCACTCCACGCCAGGTTCCCCGTACGTTCGCTGCGGATGCCGCCTGCGGTGCGATGGCAATCGCTGAACCGCAGCTGGAAAGCCACCGCGGTTGCCTGGTCGCCGGGGCGTTGCAGCTGGCTGGTCGAGACCGCACCCAGGTCAATGGTTTGATGCAGCGAGGCCATCTCCAGGCTGCAAGGGGTTTCATGCATGGCCCCGCTGATGTTCAGCAGGCCATTCATGCCCTCGATATCATCCTCGGCGTGTACGCCTCCCACACAGGCCAGCAACAAGCCGCCCAAGATCTTCACCGTATGCAACTTCATGATGTTCTCCCGCAGCAGGCGCTACTCATTGGGCGGTGCCGCTTGTGCGTTGACCTTGCAGGTCTCGCCACTGCAGGTGAAGGCCAGCAGTGGGCGCCCACCGTAATCATTGACGTAGGATAAATAGGGCGTTGTGCCGAGTGTCTCGGCCGATGGCCCCAGCGTCAGCGCGCCTTTGGGCGGCACCATCAAGGGCTCGAAGCCCGGCACGGTTTTGCCGTCCTTGCTGCTGCGCGCATCCACCAGGGTCACGTAGTAAGGCGTCGGGTTGTTTACCTGGTAGTGGGGGCCTTTGCGGGTCAGGGTCAGCTTTTCCTGCCAGGGGGTGGACAAGTCTTGCTGGCTTGGGGCAATGGCTTGCGGTCGGTAGAACAGTTTGATCCGGGTCTGCAGGGCAATTTGCAGGGTGTTGGACTTGTCGCTGCGCGGCGGGATTTCCCTCAAGTTGAAGTAGTAGACCGTCTCGCGATCCTGCGGCAGCGATTTGGCCGCCGGCAGCGCCTGGACCTTGACCTGGCTTTGTTTGCCCGGCTCCAGGCGTTGAACCGGCGGGAGCACGATCAGGGGCGTGGTGATTTTTGTGCCCGCTTCATCCTCAATCCAGCCCTGCGCCAAATACGGTAACTGGGTGTTGTTATTTGTGATGTTGACGCTGGTGGCATCTTTGCCACCATCAAAAATCACTCGGGTACGATCCAGGCCGACAGCGGCGTATGCGCTATGGCTCAAGCCGACTGCCACCACGGCAAATGCCTGGAGGGTGAGGCGCGTGTTCAGCGTCATGAGGATGGGTTCTCCGTCTCGGTAGGCGTCCCGGTCAGCACCGCTGGCACGGGCAGGGATTGATCGGTGGCTGTCTTGCGGCAGCTCAATTGCAGGGCATCGGTCAAACCGTCCGTGGGCAACGTGACAGGGAGCGTGAGGACGCATTGTTCGACACCTCCCCAACTGACAACCATTTGCCCGCCGGCCTGTATGCCGCTCAGATAGACATTGCCGTCGTCATTCACAATGCCGGTGTCCTGCTGTTTCATGTTCTTGACCGTCGCGCCGAAGGGGGGTGAGTTGCCATCGTCCAGGCGCAGCACGGCCATGGCTTTTTCACCGGCAATCACGTCCAGTGATCGGTAACCGATCGCCCCTTCGGTCAAGGTCAGTTGCGTCACCGATTGAGTGGCCTCGACATTGCTCGGCAGGCTCTCCAGGTCAACGCTGGCGGCCGTACGCTGGTAGCTGCTGATATCGGCGATAACCGCCTTGCCGAAGGCGTTGCTGCGGGTGGGCGCGCCGTAACCGCGTACAGGCACATCGGGTACGCCGCCGGTATCGACCATCAGGCGGGTTCCGCCCGTGCTATGGGTGCGGTGCAGCGCGGCACCGTGGGAGGTAAGCGTGCCACCGCCCCGCGCCGACACACTGAGGCTACTGTTGCCGGTTTGCTGGCTGGCGCTCAGGTCGATATCGGCCTGGTCCCCCATATGGCTCAGATAGCCGCTGGCTGAGTTGTCACTGGCCCGCAGTTGGTAGCTATTGCGCGCATCCAGGCGATCGCTGAAGCGCGTTGAAAAACTGTTATCGCCTGCGCCCTGATAGGCATCCAGCGACAGTGTGCCGGTGCGCCCCAATGGCAGGCTGACCGTCAGCGCCGCGCCGTTATCCTTATAGTTGTATTCCTGCGTGCGGAAGACATTCAGGGACAGGCTCATGTTTTTCACAGTGCCCACATCAAAGTAGCGTGACACCGACATGTTCCAGCGCTGGGTCTGTGGCCGATCCCAGTACGTTTGTTTGTTATAGCTGGCGTAGACGGTGGTGCCCAGGTCGCGAAACTGCTTGTTTACCGTCGCGGTATACAGGGCTTTGTTGCCGCCGATCGGCCTCACATCATCAATGGGCTCGCCGTTCTCGTTGTATCCCCCGCGCCCGCCGAGCTCGCCGTTCAAACCGTAGTGCCGGGCATTGAGGTATTCACTCATGCTCAGGAAGTTCCTTTCGGAAAACCGGTAGCCGGCGAAGGTGATTTGGCTGTCGTACTGTTCAAAGTGCTTGGAGTATTGGAGACGGTAGGATTTGCCTGAGAGCCTCTCGTTCCACACGCTGGCCTGGGATTGTGTAACGTCCAGCGAGAGGGCGCCGAACGCCAGCAGGTCACGACCGGCGCCGACGGACAGCGCGCGGTAGTTGTTATCCGTGATCCCGCCGCCAAACAGCGACCAGCCATTGCTGACCCCCCAGGAGAACTCGCCGGTCGCGAACACGTCACCCTCGGCGCCGTACTGCAGGTTGGACGGTTGCCCCGTCGCTAGCTTGTAACGCACATGCCCGGGGCGCGTCAGGTAAGGGACGCCTGCGGTATCGATCTGGAAGCTGTGCACCGTACCGTCCTGTTCTTCCACCCGCACATCCAGCGTGCCCGACACGGCGTCATTAAGGTCCTGGATGCGAAAGGGGCCTGCCGCTACCAGGGTTTCATACAGCACGCGCCCTTGCTGACTGACCACGACCCGTGCATTGGTCTTGGCCACCCCGACGACTTCCGGGGCATAGCCACGCAAGTTGGGTGGCAGTTGGCTTTCATCGGAATTGAGCGCGGCGCCGGTAAAGCGGAAGCTGTCGAACAGGTCCGAATACAGATAGTTCTCGCCCACCACCAGGCGCGCCTTCAGCGCAGGGATTGCGCGGTAGGCGTAGTAACGGGTCCAGTCCAGCTTGCGGTCCTGGGCGACACCCTCATTGGCGCGCTCGAAACGTCCCTGCCAGTCTGCCCTGAGGCGCCAGGCCCCGGCATTGGCCCCGAGCGTGCCGTTGCCGCTGAGGTTATTGCGGTTGCCGCCGTCCTTTTGATAGTTGGATTGCGCGGTAAGGCTGTAGTCGACCAACAGCCCCGGCACGCCCTCATCCCAACGCGAGGGCGGGTCCCAGTTGATGTCGCTGTATTCGAGATAGGCCTGGGGGAGGTTGATATTCAGGGTGGAGGTGGCCAGGTCGCCACTGACCTCCATGCCAGGCAACCCCTGGATATCCAGGCACTGCCCGTTTTTCCACCAGGTGAGTTTTGCCGTGCTGGATGCCTTGAGGCCCAGTTGTTCCACGAGCTCAGGGGATAAACAAGCCTGGCTGCCTTTGGGATCATGGTCCGGGGGGTAGAACGCCACCGATTGTTCGGCAGTCGGCTGGGCGTTTATCTGCACGACCATCGAGTAGGTGCCAGGCAGAATGAAGCCGCTGCGCGCAAACTGAGACAAGTCAATATTGGTGCGATCATTCAGATCAAGAACGTCAGTATTGAACTCGATATCCCCGGCGCTCATGGCCGTACCAGCCAGTGACATCAACCCGCTGAACAGGCTGGGACGCAGCGCATATTTGACCTTCGACGTATTCAACATGAAAAAGCAACTCATCAATGTTCAAAAGTATTCCAACTTGAACCGCACGGCGGCACCGTGAGCACCAGGCATCAGCGGCAGCCCGTTGCCTACCAGGCGAAGCGTGTAGTGAAGTGTCATGTCGCCTTCGACCAATGGAAGCAGGGGCATCGGTTCACCCGGGACGCTCTCCTGGCCGGCGGCATCCCAGATATGCAGGGCTACCCCCTGCGAGCCGCCAAAAGCCGCAAACGAGCGACCGTCCCTGTCGCGAGGGCCGTCAAAGGTCACTTGCAGGTGCTGCCAATCAGGCAGGTTTACATCCGGGCGTGATGGGTCAGGGCGAGTCAGCGAACAATTGACCAGGCGCAACTGGAAGGGATGGGGGTCTCCTATGGCATTGCGCAACAGCCGGCCTATGGGTTCAGGGCGCATCTCGATGGTTTGATCGGCACTGACCAGCTCCAGCCCGCAAGCCGAGTCAATGATTTCTCCTCCCAGTGTGACGAGCCCATCGCCTTGCGCCGGGGTATCTGCGGCCACCCAGGGGCTGATGAACAGCATCAATGAAGAGGTGACGGCGAAACTTATAATTGTTTTCACCTGTATCTCCCGCCAGCGTCCCCCGCCACCTGAAGTGGCGGGGGGCGGTACTTACTGATAGGCCAAGGTGAAGTTGGTGACCGCGCTGAAATCGCCAGGCTCAATCGTGCCGGTGGCGGCGCCTTGCACATACGCGCCAAACTCCAGTGTGTTATCACCGACGGAAATGGCTTGCGGGGTTGTTGCGACCCCCAGTTCAATGGGCTGGCTGCCATGGGTCATCATGATGCCAATGCCACCCGCGCTGCCTACAGTGCCCAGTGCACCTGGAACCACACTGGAGGGCGCACCGGTGAACGTAGTGGTCACGGTGTTATCGGTAAGGCCGGTCAAATCGCAGCCTTCAAGTTCTATCAGTACGCGTCGGGCTTCAGATTTACCTCCGGTCTGCAATTGATGTTTTGCGATCGCGCCAAGGTGAACGCTTTGATCTACGGACTCAGGCTTGATAGAGCACGCGCCCGAGTGGACAGACCCCAAGAATGTAATTGTTCCATCTGCTGCATGCGCAGCGCCGATCGAGCCTGCGAACAACCCGATAGTTAATAGTGCGGTTTTAAATTTGTTTTTCATTTGCAGATGTCCATATGATAAAGGTCATTTAGGCGTCCGCTCGCAATAGTGCGAAGGACTTATTAAATAAGCGATTATGGTAAGTGCCGTTCAGTGTCCAGGTTTCAGCGGTTTGGCTTTCTCCTCCTATCAGGTATCGAAACTTGCGACTTGGGGCGCTACTTTTTATGGCGCCGCCCCTGATCGCCTGGCAGGCCGGAAAGGGCCAGCCAGTCGGCTCTATCACCTCAAGGGTGGCTTGCAGAAAACTCAATCGAGTTCAGTGCAGTCCAATTTTTTCAATTACGTGTATTGCAATTGAGGAGCACGTTCGAGGCGGTGCAATTATTGGGCTAGCGCTTTTTGTAAGAAAGTCGTCCGGTTCTCTTGGTTGTGTAGTCTTGTAATACTGAAGTGCATAGGAAAGTTGTGGCAATTTGCCAAAACTTGAGAAGCGGCCGTAAGAATTGGGCTACATATGGCTTGAGGGAGGGAGTAAAGGCTGTTGTAAGCGTAGGACTAAAATTTGTGGAAGGCACGCGTATTTATTGCGTTTAGGCAACTAACGTATCGGCCAGGGAATGAACTTTTTCGTTCTTCCGGCGCGCTGCGCGACGTTAGCGCCAAGGTGATGGCGGGTAGGGGGGCACAAAAAAGCCCCGATCATCGGGGCCTTCATGCATGGGCAATCGCGGGGTCTTATTTGCCCTTGGGCCTTTTGCTCGACGCGTGACCGGCTTCGTCTACAAACACTTCAGCGACCGCAATCGCCTGGCTTTCGGTCGCGAATACCCCGGCGACGCTGTCGCCGTGAAAATTGATCAGGTGCCAGCCGTCTGCTCGCTTGGTGATCAGGTAGCCGTTTACGCCTTTGGGTTCTGACATCGATTAACAATCTCGTGGTCTGGTTCAAGCAGGCAATGATAGCGCCAAATGCCATGAGGGCGCGCAAGTTGTTGCAGGTCAGTGCCGAACCCCATAAAGCGTGCTAAAAAGGATGTGGCCCTTTGAAACCGGGGCGCCCTGGATATTTCCCGGAGCCGTTGGGCGTGCTTGTTTGAACGTGGGCGGAACTTACATCGAGATTTTTTCTCTATGTTGACATCGCAATGCCAGCAGCGCCCATTGTAAGGTGGCTGCGGCCTGATTAGACTGCGCCGAATTTCGTACGCACAGCCCTTATTAAGGACTTTTATGATCAAGAAATGCTTGTTCCCAGCAGCCGGTTACGGTACTCGCTTCCTGCCAGCGACCAAGGCCATGCCTAAAGAAATGCTGCCGGTGGTAAACAAGCCACTGATCCAGTACGGCGTCGAAGAGGCACTGGATGCCGGCCTGAACGAAATCTCCATCGTGACCGGGCGCGGCAAACGCGCCCTGGAAGACCACTTCGACATCAGCTATGAGCTGGAAAACCAGATCAAGGGCACCGACAAGGAAAAATACCTGGTCGGTATCCGCAAGCTGCTCGACGAGTGCTCGTTCTCCTACACCCGTCAAACCCAGATGAAAGGCCTGGGCCATGCCATCCTCACCGGTCGCCCATTGATCGGCGACGAGCCGTTTGCCGTGGTCCTGGCGGACGACCTGTGCGTGAACCTGGAAGGCGACGGCGTCTTGACCCAGATGGTCAAGCTCTACCAGAAATACCGCTGCACCATCGTTGCGGTGCAGGAAGTCGACCCTTCGGAAACCAACAAGTACGGCGTGATCGCGGGTGACGACATTGGCGATGGCCTGATTCGCGTGCGCGACATGGTCGAGAAGCCGGCACCGGAAGATGCCCCGTCGAACCTGGCGATCATCGGTCGCTATATCCTGACCCCGGATATCTTCAAGCTGATCGAAGAAACCGAGCCAGGCAAGGGCGGCGAAATCCAGATTACCGACGCTTTGTTGAAGCAGGCCAAGGACGGTTGCGTCATTGCCTACAAGTTCAAAGGGCGTCGTTTTGACTGTGGTGGCGCTGAAGGCTACATCGAGGCGACCAATTTCTGCTACGAGCACTTCTACAAGACTGGCAAGGCTTATTGATTCAAGCCTGGCCTGTTGAGTCTCAAGAAAGCCACCTTCGGGTGGCTTTCTGGTTTTTTGGCTGCAAGCGGGTATTCTGATGCCCTGCCGAGGAGAGTGAAATGGCCTACGATTTTGATCTTTATGTGATTGGCGCCGGTTCTGGTGGCGTACGGGCGGCACGCTTTGCCGCAGGGTTTGGCGCGAAGGTGGCCGTGGCGGAAAGCCGCTACCTGGGCGGGACGTGTGTCAATGTGGGGTGTGTGCCGAAAAAACTGCTGGTCTATGGCGCACACTTTGCCGAAGACTTCGAGCAGGCCAGCGGTTTTGGCTGGTCCCTGGGCGAGGCGGACTTTGATTGGGCGACACTGATCGCCAACAAGGACCGCGAGATCAATCGCCTCAACGGTATCTACCGCAACTTGCTGGTCAACAGTGGTGTGACCCTGCATGAGGGCCATGCGCGCCTGACCGGGCCCCACGAGGTCGAGATCAATGGCCAGCGCTTCACCGCCAAGCACATCCTGATCGCCACTGGCGGCTGGCCGCAGATCCCCGAGATTCCCGGGCATGAGCACGCCATTGGCTCCAATGAGGCGTTCTTCCTTAAAGAACTGCCCAAGCGTGTGCTGGTGGTGGGTGGCGGTTATATCGCGGTGGAGTTTGCCGGGATTTTCCATGGCCTGGGTGCACAGACTTCGTTGCTGTATCGCGGCGACCTGTTCCTGCGTGGCTTCGATGGCGCGGTGCGCAAGCACTTGCAGGAAGAGCTGACCAAGCGCGGCCTGGACCTGCAATTCAACGCCGATATCGCACGCATCGACAAGCAGGCCGATGGCAGCCTCAAGGCCACCCTGAAAGACGGTCGTGTACTGGAAGCCGATTGCGTGTTCTATGCCACCGGCCGGCGTCCGATGCTGGACAACCTGGGCCTGGAACACACCGGGGTCAAGCTGGACACGCGTGGCTTTGTCGAGGTTGACGAGCTGTACCAGACTGCCGAGTCGTCGATCCTGGCCATTGGTGATGTGATTGGGCGCGTGCAGCTGACGCCCGTGGCCTTGGCTGAAGGCATGGCCGTGGCGCGGCGCCTGTTCCAGCCTGAGCAATACCGCCCGGTGGACTACGCGATGATCCCGACGGCGGTGTTCAGCTTGCCGAATATCGGCACCGTGGGCCTGAGCGAAGAGCAGGCCCGGGCCGATGGGCATAACGTGCAGGTCTTTGAAAGCCGTTTCCGGCCGATGAAGCTGACCCTGACCGAGTGCCAGGAGCGTACGCTGATGAAGCTGGTGGTCGATGCCGACACCAACAAGGTGCTGGGTTGTCACATGGTCGGGCCAGATGCGGGCGAGATCATCCAGGGCCTGGCGATCGCCCTCAAGGCGGGGGCGACCAAGCAGCATTTCGACGAGACCATCGGCGTGCACCCGACAGCGGCGGAAGAGTTCGTCACCATGCGCACGCCAGTGGCTGGTTGATCAGGGGTTGGCTGTTGCCTCTGGCGCCGTTGCAACGACGCCAGCCAGGCGCAGCGCCTCGATGGTGGCCTGGGCCTTGATCAGGTCCAGTTCCACGGCTTTGTGGGCGTGCTGCTGTGTTGTCAGTGCGTCCTGGCGTGACTGGCTGTCCTGCACGGCAACCCGCAGACGCTCCTGGAGCAGGGTGCGTTCGCTATCAATCAGGCTCAATTGTTCGCTCAGCTTGAGTTGCTGGGCCTGATCCTTACGGCTTTGCTCCTGCAGGGCAGTCAATTCCTTCGCCGTAACCCGGTGTTCAATCAATAGCCGCTCATTGTCGCGATGCAGTTGGGTGATCTCGTCCTGGCGCACCATGGCGCTCTGCTGGGCCTGGCGTAATTCGGCCTGCAACTGTTGCAACTGGCCTTCATGGCGGCGCTGCTCCTGCTCGCGTTGGTCCTTGATGGCATTGCGATAGTGCTCAAGGGCCTCGCGGGCGTGTAGGTGCTTTTCTTCCAGCGAACGAATCTGTTCGTCCTTGTCCGAGAGCCGTAGCTCGTAGTCGCTGCACGCCTGGCTGAGCCCGGCGTTACGGGTTTGCTCGGTCTGCAGGCTGGTGCTGGCGGTTTGCAGGGCGGCGCTTTCTTCTGCCAGGGCTGCGCCCTGGATATCAAATTGCTGCTGGAGTTGGCTGTGGGCTGCGGTAAGTGCCTCTACCTGGGCGAGCAGGGCGCTTTTCTGTTGCTCGAACTGCGCCAGGGCCAGGTCGATGGGCTCCTGGGCCTTCTCTTTCAGGCGTTGGGCCAGGCGCGCCACCAGTTCGCCCAACTCGTCGTCGAGCGGCGCTTCGGTAATGCTGAGGCGAGTTTCGCTCTCGTCCAGCTCCTTCAGATAGCGGTGGATGGTGGTTTTCGAGCCGGTATTGCCCATCTCGATGCGCACGGCGTCGATGCTGGGGTTTTCGCCGCGGGCGAGGATTGCCAGGCGTGCCGTTTGAACTACTGCTTTGTTGATGCCGCCGCGAGCCATGGCGTCTCCGTCGATTTAGTACTGTGGTATGTATTATGTATTTACGTACTGTATCACGAACTAAAATACGTTGAAAATCATGATTAAACAAATGGGGTATTGGCGTATTATCCCGTGTGAAGACCCCTTTGGCGCAGATCCAGCCCTATGATCCGTACACCACCCCCTTGCCAGCGATCGCGGTATGAGTGAGCTAGACCGTTACCTGAACGCCGCCACCCGCGATAACACTCGCCGTAGCTATCGCGCCGCCATCGAGCACTTTGAAGTGATCTGGGGTGGTTTCCTGCCGGCCACCAGTGACAGCGTGGCGCGATACCTGGTGGCCTATGCCGGGGTGCTCGCGGTCAATACGCTGAAACTGCGGCTCTCGGCGCTGGCGCAATGGCACACCAGCCAGGGTTTTCCCGATCCGACCAAGGCGCCGGTAGTGCGCAAGGTGCTCAAGGGCATCCGCGCCTTGCACCCGGCCCAGGAAAAACAGGCCGAACCCTTGCAGCTCCAGCATCTGGAGCAGGTGGTGGGCTGGCTTGAGCGCGAAGCCGAGCAGGCGCGGGCAGAGGGCGATCGACCGCGCTGGCTGCGTGCCAAGCGCGACACGGCCTTGATCTTGCTGGGCTTTTGGCGCGGCTTTCGCAGCGATGAGCTGTGCCGTTTGCAGATCGAGCATGTGCAGGCGGTGCCGGGCGCGGGCATTACCCTGTACCTGCCGCGCAGCAAGAGCGACCGCGAAAACCTCGGCCAGACCTACCAAACCCCGGCGCTGCTGCGCCTGTGCCCGGTGCAGGCTTACACCGAATGGCTGAGTGCTTCGGCCCTGGTGCGCGGCCCGCTGTTTCGCGGGATCGACCGCTGGGGCAACCTGGGCGAGGAGGGGTTGCATGCCAACAGCGTGATCCCGCTGCTGCGCCAGGCGCTGGAGCGGGCAGGCATTGCCGCCGAGCAGTACACCAGCCACTCCCTGCGCCGGGGCTTTGCCACCTGGGCCCATCGCAGCGGCTGGGATTTGAAGTCGTTGATGACGTATGTCGGCTGGAAGGACATGAAGTCCGCCATGCGCTATGTTGAAGCGACGCCCTTTCTTGGCATGACTCAGGCCCGCGACCCGCTGCTTTAGGATTTCTTCTATTAATACAGTCGGTTGATAGCCAAAACCAATCGGCAGCATCAGGTTTGCCAATGAGCCATCGACGATGAGACTGGGTAGGATTCACCCATCAACTTACTAACCCCTGACGGAGAGTCAACGATGCCTATCATCAACAGCCAAGTAAAACCGTTCAAAGCCACCGCTTACAAAAACGGCAACTTCGTAGACGTGTCGGACGCTGACCTGAAAGGCAAGTGGTCTGTCGTGTTCTTCTACCCAGCCGACTTCACTTTTGTTTGCCCTACCGAGCTGGAAGACCTGGCTGACAACTACGCCGAATTCCAGAAACTGGGCGTCGAGATCTACAGCGTTTCCACCGACACCCACTTTGCCCACGCGGCCTGGCACAACACCTCGCCAGCCATCGGCAAGATCCAGTACACCATGATCGGCGACCCAACCCTGACCATCTCCCGCAACTTCGACGTGCTGATCGAAGAAGCTGGCCTGGCAGACCGTGGCACCTTCGTGATCAACCCGGAAGGCCTGATCAAGATCGTTGAGCTGAACGATGGCGGCGTTGGCCGTGACGCTTCCGAGCTGCTGCGCAAAATCAAGGCGGCCCAGTACGTCGCTGCCCACCCGGGCGAAGTGTGCCCAGCCAAGTGGAAAGAAGGCGAGGCTACCCTGGCTCCGTCCCTGGACCTGGTCGGCAAGATCTAAGCCTGTGAAGTATCAAGGGCGGATGACCGCACCTTAAGTAAGCCGCACCGCCCTCAAAAACGCCCGGGCGAGATTCGCTCGGGCGTTTTTTTTTACCGAATTGATTTGAAATAGGAAATCGCCCGTATGTTGGACGCCAATCTTAAAGCTCAGTTGAAGTCATACCTGGAACGGGTCACCCAGCCGATCGAGATCGTCGCCTCCCTCGACGACGGTGCGAAATCCCAGGAAATGCTTGCTCTTTTGCAGGACGTAACCAGCCTCTCCACGCTGATTACCCTGAAAACCGATGGCAATGATGGGCGCAAGCCGTCGTTCTCCATCAACCGCCCGGGTGCTGATATCAGCCTGCGTTTTGCCGGCATCCCCATGGGGCATGAATTCACTTCGTTGGTGCTGGCCCTGCTGCAAGTCGGTGGCCACCCGTCGAAGGCCAGTGTCGAAGTGATTGAACAGATCCGTAGCCTTAAAGGTGAGTTCAGCTTCGAGACTTACTTCTCGCTGTCCTGCCAGAACTGTCCAGACGTGGTCCAGGCACTGAACCTGATGGCCGTGCTCAACCCGAACATCCGCCACGTTGCTATCGATGGCGCACTGTTCCAGGCTGAAGTCGACGAGCGCCAGGTCATGGCGGTGCCCAGCGTCTACCTCAACGGCGTGAACTTCGGCCAGGGCCGCATGGGCCTGGAAGAGATCCTCGCCAAGCTCGATACCAGCGGTATCGAAAAAGCCGCCGAGAAAATCAGCGCCAAGGACGCCTTCGATGTACTGGTTGTCGGGGGTGGCCCGGCCGGTTCGGCGGCTGCGATCTATGCCGCACGCAAAGGTATCCGCACCGGTGTGGCCGCCGAGCGTTTTGGTGGGCAAGTGCTGGACACCATGTCCATCGAGAACTTTATCTCGGTACAGGAAACCGAAGGCCCGAAACTGGCCGGCGCCCTGGAAGCCCACGTGCGTCAGTACGACGTGGACATCATGAACCTGCAGCGCGCCAGCAGCCTGGTCCCGGCGAAAAATCCCGGCGAGCTGCACGAAATTCGCTTTGAAAGCGGTGCGACCCTCAAGTCCAAGACCGTGATCCTGGCCACCGGTGCGCGCTGGCGCGAAATGGGTGTGCCGGGCGAGCAGGAATACAAGGCCAAGGGCGTATGCTTCTGCCCGCACTGCGACGGCCCACTGTTCAAGGGCAAGCGAGTGGCGGTGATCGGCGGCGGTAACTCCGGCGTTGAAGCGGCCATCGACCTGGCCGGTATTGTCAGCCACGTGACCTTGCTGGAGTTCGACAGCAAGTTGCGCGCCGACGCGGTGTTGCAGCGCAAGCTCTACAGCCTGCCGAACGTTGACGTGATTACCAGTGCGTTGACCAGTGAAGTGAAAGGCGATGGCCAGAAAGTCACCGGCCTGGCCTATAAGGACCGCGATACCGGCGAGTTCAAGACCATCGACCTGGAAGGTATCTTTGTGCAGATCGGTTTGCTGCCCAACACCGATTGGCTCAAAGGCACCGTGGAGCTGTCGCCCCGTGGCGAGATCATTGTCGATGCCCGTGGCGAGACATCACTGCCCGGCGTGTTTGCCGCCGGTGACGTAACCACGGTGCCGTACAAGCAGATTGTGATTGCGGTGGGCGAGGGCGCCAAGGCTTCCCTGAGTGCTTTTGATCACCTGATCCGGGCGTAAGGCCCGATGCTGATCATTCCCACGCTCTGCGTGGGAATGCCTCCCATGACGCTGCGCGTCACCCGGCCCGCTTACAGCGGCGCTGGCTGGATGATCTCGACCCAGTACGCATCCGGGTCCTTGATAAACGCCAGGCTTTTCATGCGCCCATCCGTCAGGCGCTTCTGGAAATCACAGCCCAACGCTTCAAACCGCTCGCAGGCCGCGACGATATCCGGCACCGAAATGCAGATATGGCCAAAACCGCGCGGGTCGGTGTTGCCATTGTGGTAGGCGAAGTCGGCATCGTTTTCGCTGCCGTGGTTATGGGTCAGTTCCAGGATGCCGGGGATCGACTTCATCCATTGGGTGCGTTCGGCGGCATCGGCCGGAATTTGCGCCTTGTCGACCAAGGCGAGGAAGTACAGGCTGAATTCGGCTTCCGGGAAGTCGCGTTTCTCAACCAGGGAAAACCCCAGGACGCGGGTGTAGAAGTCCAGGGACTTGGTGATGTCCTTGACCCGCAGCATGGTGTGGTTGAACACGAAGTTCGCCGTGGCGGTGTCGGGTTGGGCGGTGACGCCCGGGAAGTTGTTCAATTCGTGCAGGCTCATGGGCCCTCCAGAAAAAATGGGGCAGGCGCCGCTCGTGACTTGAGCGGTCCCTTTGGCTTGCGGCTGGCAGGTATCCGTACAGCCGGGCCATGATACGCAAGCCGCGCAGGCCGCGCCAAATGAAAAACTCACACGGGCCTTGCGAGCATCCTGTGCCCAGGCTCAAACTTTGCGGCTTGAACTTCGAGTGTTTTTCGCAATGAGCCGATCGAACAAAGCGTTGTTGAGCACCTTGTGCCTGATCTTGGGCAGCACTGCTGTTTGGGCGGCAGACCCCGAAATTCATTGGCCCAGCGGCTGGCAGGTGGAGGAAGTGGTGCCGGATGCCGATGCACCGGCCACGCCGTCGCCGGTCTCTCGCCAGCGTGCGATAAAGAACGATGAAAACGGCGAGACGCTAATGGTCATGGAGCTGACGGGGACACCGATCGAACCTGGGCATGTGGTCAATCTGCAAGGTGTGCTGCTGGAGATGCGCAAGTCCATCCAGAAGGACTTTGCCCGCAGTGGTTATCAAAGTGTCTGCAACAAGATGCACTCGACCACCTTAAGTCGTCTTGAGGCGCTGGAAACTACCTGTGTCGTTACCGAGAACGGCCGGCATGTGCTTTCGCAAACACTGGTGGGTGCTGTTGATGTGAATAAGGCCTATGTTTTTTCATACGCCGGACAAGCTGATGCTTATGAGTCGAGCAAGGAAGAAGTCCGCGCGGTACGCGCAAGCTTGAAACTTTGATGAGCAAAGGCTAGATGCCTGGCTTGGCTGCGTGATGAACAGTGCATAACTATAAGGCATTGGCACTCAGTGCCCGGTGGTCAAATGTGTGCCCAGTGGAATGTATTGCAAAGTTCACTTTCGCGAGCGCCGGGGTTTCAAACCCAGGCACCAAAACAAAAAAAGCCCCGCGTCTGCGGGGTTTTTTATTAGTGCGCTGGTATTAGCCGCGAAGCCAGGAATCTACAGTGGCTGCGCCATACTGTTCTTTCCAGGCCTTCAAGCCGCGGTGGTTACCGCCCTTGGTTTCAATCAGTTCACCGGTGTGCGGGTTGTGATACACCTTGACTACGCGGGCACGGCGGGTTTTGGGGGCGGGCGCTACCTGGATCCCCGATTTGCCTGGGTTTGGATCAAGGATGGAAATGATGTCGCGCAGGCTCTTACCGTAGGTTTTCATCAGGCCTTGAAGTTTTTCTTCAAATTCGATTTCTTTCTTCAGGCCAGCGTCGTTCTTCAGGGATTCCAGCTGGGCGAGCTGTTCTTGAAGGGCTTTTTCTGCTGCACGAAATTCGGCGAGTCTGGACAAAATATTTACTCCAATAGTGTATTTGGCTGATACCAACTGCAAACAAAGCTATAAGCCAAGAGCCTCAGCGTGACTCGGTAAAAGTGGCTCTCCTGCCGATTCAGCGCAGGCAGGAAAAATTGTAGTAGTTAATGAGCCACGAGTAAATCATGTCTTTTGTATAAATAACAATATTTCATTGTGGCGCTAGATGGCCATTCAATGGCTGTGAAAAGATTTAATGAACGCGTCAAAAGGCTGCGGGCGACCAAACAGGTAGCCCTGCAAAAAGTCCACGCCTTGCGCCGCCAGATAATCGCGCTGTTCTTGTGTTTCCACGCCCTCTGCGACGATGCCCAAGTCAAGCTTGGCTGACAGTTCAATGATGCTGTCGAGTATATGCCGCGATAATGCATCGACCCCGATCATCGCGACAAAGCTTTGATCAATCTTCAAGTAGTCAACGTTGAAGTTGCGCAAATAAGCCAGGCTGGAGTGGCCGGTGCCGAAGTCATCAATGGCAATCAGCACCCCCAGTTCGTGCAGGGCCTGAAAGAGCTGGCGGGCCACGTCGGTGGGTTCGATCAATTCGCGTTCGGTCAGCTCCAGGGTCAACAGGACCTGGCCCGGGGTGAAGGCGGCAAGGAATTCGCGGCAGTCTTGTACCAGCGCCAAGTCCTGGCAATGCCTGGCCGTGATGTTGATGCCCACGTGAAAGTTACCGCCAAGGCGCCCGGCATGGGGGGCCAGTTGGGTGGCCGTCTGGCGCATCAAGGCCCGGGTCATTGGCACGATCAGGCCGCAGTGCTCGGCCAGGGGGATAAACAGATCCGGGCGTACCAGGCCCTCCTTCGGGTGGTTCCAGCGCATCAAAACTTCACAGCCGGCCCATTGCAGGCTGTCGCCGCGTACCACCGGTTGGTAGTACGGCACAAACTCGTTGGCATCCAGCGCCCGTTGCAGTTCATGGGTGGGCGCCGACGAGCGCTTTTGCAACCAGTGCGTCAACACCCCTGCCAATACGCCGAAAAACACCACCAGGCTGAACAGCGCCGGGTAGCGCGCTTCCATATAGCGCCAGACTTCACCCTCGGGCATGCCGGCTTCCACGCTGTAGGCATAGCGCTGGGAGGCGAGGTGCTGGTGGGCTACGGCAAACACCGGGGTGGCACTCTGTTGGACCTTCCCATCGCTGCCCAGCCAGTTGGGGCCGACCTGCAACACCAGGTCGGCGTAACGGCTGATCAGGCGCAGGGCGTTGGTCAGGTGGTAGCCGTCAATCGAAGCAAACGCGGCCTTGTCACCCTCAACGAGGCGATACACCAGCAGGGCGGTATCGGGGGTGACGGGGTTGCCATTCATCAACCACAGGCGACCGTTGACATAGTCGTCAGGGTTGACCGGTGACACGTAGGTGCTGCCGAACAGCGAGCTGCAATAAATGGTTTTTTTCCACGACAAGGTGGTCGCGCGGACAAAGGGCCGGCGGGTGACCTGCTCGCGCAGCGCCAGTTGCGCGGTGCTGTCGCAGTCCTTGCCCGCCAGGGGGAGCAGCGCCTGGGCGGCGAGGGCGGTGTTGTCGAGCATCAGGTCAAACTGGCGCACGGCCTCGACGGCCGTCTGCGCGGTGCTTTGTTCCAGGGTCCGTTCGGCCTGCAGGTGGAGGATGAGCACCCCGAGCAAAATCGGCAACAGCCCGCACAGTGTGGTGATCAAGTTGCGGGCGACGCGTTTTCGCGGGCCTTTGAGGGTCAGTGGCATGTGCGCAGCCTGTAGCGGAATAAGGGAGGCGCCTGGCAACGATTACAGGCGATGCGTCGGATATCAGCATGATAGTTGGCCTATGGGAAATAAGCCTGTTTCGGTGGGCTGACCTAGCCACTTAGCTAGTTGTGGATGTTTTTTAACCTTGCCAAACTTTGCAACATATTTTGACGATTAAAAGCCGCCTGGTCCATTGCGTTATTGTCTGGATTGATGGCAGCCCTAATAAGAGTATCAGCGGTCCTGTGCCCGGAACCGTTCGCCGCCTCGGGAAGAGGCGACGATTCAAGACCTGAAAACTTTTTGAATCAGCAAGCCCGAATCCTGCGGGTGGGCTTGTTCCTGCCTGTCATTTGGATGGGCATCTACTTAACACTTAGGAAAACCTGTGTCATGAAAAGCAATTTATTGATGAGTGTCCTGTTGCTTGCTAGCGGTTTTATCGCCCCCCTGGCTATTGCGGCAGATGGCACCATCACCCTGACCGGTGAAATCACCGGCACTACCTGCACGATCAGCGGTGGAACCGGCGGTGTCGCAGGTTCCGGTGCGAACTTCCCGGTGGTCCTGGACAAGGTGCAAGCCAGCGCCCTGGCGAGCGACGGTGCAACCGCCAGCTCGAAACCTTTCTTCATCTATGTGGGCGGTGGTGCCAGTTGCGCGGATGCGACCAAGGTCGCGGTGTTGTATGAAAGCACCAGCCCAGCCATCAACCCCGCGACGGGCAATTTGCGGAACACGGCGTCGAAAACCGCCGCCGCCAAAGTGGAAGTGCAGATTATCGACGGCGCCACCCTCAAGCCGCTGGATTTGCGCACGGGGCATGCGTCGACCACGGCCACCGTCACCGCAGGCCTGGCGACATTGCCCTTTGCCGCACGGTATGTAGCCACGGGCGGCGCGGCGGGGGTCGGGCTGGTCAGTACGGCGGTGCAGTACTCAGTGGTTTTCCCCTGAGCGCGTACCACACCCACGTTCAGTCCTGACCCGTGAGGGTGCCGACCATGCCTAGTTTGCCGCTGCGTCTTCAGGTTGCGCTCTGCCTGTGCCTGGCCGTCGGGCAGGTGCAGGCGGGGGTGGTCATCAGCGGCACACGCCAGGTCTACCCGCAGCCGCGCCGGGAAATCACCGTGCAGGTCACCAACGATGACCGGCAAGCCGCACGCCTGGTCCAGGTCTGGATGGATGATGGTGATACCCGGCTGGCAGCCGAACACAGCGATGTGCCGTTCAGTATCAGCCCGCCGGTGTTCCGCCTGGATCCGGGCAAGAGCCAGGCCATACGCCTGGCCTACACCCAGCAGCCGCTGCCCGCCGACAAGGAGTCGCTGTTTTGGCTGAATGTGCTGGAGGTGCCGCCCGAAGGCCAGAAGCCAGGCGTGACCACCGCCGAAGACAGCCAGAACCGCTTGCGTTTTGCCTTTCGCATTCGCACCAAGGTGTTTTTCCGGCCCCATGGCTTGGCGGGCAATCCCCAGGACGCGCCGGGTCAACTGACCTGGACCTTGCGTACCGGTAAACAGGCGGTGCTGCGGGTATTCAATCCGTCGCCTTTCCATGTGACGTTTCATGAAGTGGCATTGGCCATGGGGCCCCAGGCGGAAGCCGCACGGATCCTGACCGACCAGCAAGGCATGGTTGCACCCTACGCCAGCCTGGATCTGGCCTTGCCGCCATTGATGCAGACGGTGCCTGAGGATGCCCAGGTGCAGTTCCAGTACATCGACGATTTCGGTGGTTTCTCGGCACCCCAACGGGCACCTCTCTAGCGATACGAAACCTGACTTATGTTTTTTTACATGCAAATCTGGATGCGCAGGTATTTCCCCCTGCCAGCCCTGTACCTTCCCGGCCTTGTGGCTGCCAGCCAGATCGTTACGGCGTTTTTTTGCCCCGAGGCGTTGGCGTCGTCGGTGACCTTCGACCTGGAAGCCTTTTCCAGTGGCCTTGCACCGGGTGTCGATATTTCCCGGTTCAACCGCCACGATAGCCTGGCTCCCGGCAAGTATCGCGTCGATGTGTTGGTCAATGGCCAGCCGGCCGGGCGCCATGCCCTGGATTTCATCGGGCTGCCCGGCCAGGACGCTGTGGTCCCTTGCCTGGACTGGCCGCTACTGGCCCGCCTGGGCGTGGCCCAGGACAAGGTCGACGGCGACCGGCCGGCTGGCCTGCCCGTGGCCCCCGGCCCAATGTGCGGGGACTTGGCGCAATGGATCCCCATGGCCTCCAGCACCGTTGATCCCGGTGCCCTGCAATTGGCCCTCAGCGTGCCACAGGTGTACCTGACGCCGGCGGCCCGTGATGGCGTCGATCCGTCCCAGTGGGATGAGGGGATCGATGCCGGTTTGCTCAGCTACAACTTCAGCGCCTCGACCATGACGGCGGGCAGCGGTGCAGACCGTGGGTACCTGGGGCTTAACAGTGGCATCAACCTGGGCAGTTGGCGCCTGCGTCACCAAGGCGCGCAGTCCTGGGATTCCAGGCGCGGTGCCGAGCGCTATCAGAATACCGCGACCTACGTGCAGCGCAGCCTGGGTGCCTGGCATTCGCGCCTGACTCTGGGCGACAGCTTCAGCAGTGGCCAGATCCTGGAAAGCGCTCGCATGCGGGGGATCAGCCTGGGCACCGATGAGCAAATGCTTGCGCCATCGCAACAAGGCTATGCCCCGGCGGTGCGGGGCATCGCCGACAGCAATGCCACGGTCACGGTCAGCCAGGACGGCTATACGATCTACGAGACTACAGTGGCGCCCGGGCCCTTTGTCATCACTGACTTGTACCCCACAGGTGGCGGCGACCTGAGGGTCACGGTGCGGGAGGTCGATGGCCGCCAATACAGCTACAGCGTGCCTTTCTCGGTGGCGCCGCAGCTGCTGCGCCATGGCGCGAGCCGCTACAGCCTGGCGCTCGGCGAGGTCCGTCAACAGGGCGTGGAGGGCCAGGCGCCCCTGGCGTTCCAGGGCACCCTGCAGCAGGGTGTGCTGGACGATCTGACGCTGTATGGCGGCGCCAGTGTTTCCCAGGGCTACGCCCAGGGCAAAACCGGGTTGGCCCTGAATACAGGCGTGGGCGCATTTTCCCTGGACACTACGACTTCGCGCACGCAGGTGCCAGGGAGTGGAGAGCTGTCGGGGCAGAATATAGGGGTGGGCTACAACAAACACCTGGCGCAATCGGGGACTCACCTGGTCTTGGGTGCTTATCGTTTTTCCACGCAGGGCTACCTGAACCTGACAGATGCCATCAACGTGCGCCAGTTGGGCCGCCAAGGCCAGAACGCGAGCATTTACGCCCGGCAAAAGCAGCGTGTCGACCTTACCGTCAGCCAGCAACTGGGGCAGGGCACGCTGGGGTTCTATGTCAGCTCTACCCAATATTGGGGCCCGCGCCTGAGCCAGGAAACCGCCTTCAATCTGAGTTACGGCGCGACCTGGCGCACACTCAACTGGAACCTCAGCGCACAGCGCTCGCGGGTCGAAGCGGCCCACGCGGCCAGCCACCAGGAGGACAGCGATTCGCTCTTCTTTGCCCGCTCACACAACGCCGGTCAAGTCGATAACCGCCTGATGGTCACATTGTCCATGCCCGTGGGCAGTAGCGCACGCGCCCCCAGCCTGAGCAGCAGCCTCAGCCGCAGTACCGGTGACAGCCGCGGCAGCCAGCAGCAAGTCGGCATCAGCGGCATGCTCGATGACGACGCGACGCTCAACTACGGCCTCACCGGCAGCCGCGCTGCAACCCCAGGGGCCGCCCAGGGCAGTTTCAACGGGTATGCCGGGTACAACGCCAGCACGGCGGCCCTGCGGCTAGGCTATGGCCAGAGCCAGGACAGCAGCCAATGGTCGTTCAGCGCCGACGGTGGGATGGTGCTCCACGAAGAGGGCCTGACGTTCTCTCACTACCTTGGCGAAGCCGCCGCCCTGGTACATGTCCCCCATGCGCAGGGCGCACGCTTGAGCAATGGCAACCACCTGCGGGTGGATCGCCAGGGCTATGCCGTGGTGCCTTCGCTCAGGGCATTCCAGCCCAATACCGTGGGGGTCGATCCTGCGGGCAGCGCTTATGACGTAGAGCTGCAGGAGACGACGCAACGTATTGTGCCCACCTCCGGGGCGTTGGCGCGCCTGCGGTTCGCCACGGTGGCCGGCCGTGCGGTGGTGGTCAAGGCCCTGCGGGAAAACGGCCAGCCGCTGCCATTCGCCGCCCAGGTGTTCGATGAGCAGGGTGGCGAAGTCGGGGTCATTGGCCAGGCCAGTAAAGCGTTTGTCAGGGGGATCGCCGATCGCGGTACGCTCACCGTCAAATGGAGCGAGACGGCCGCCGACCGTTGTTATATCCACTACCGCTTACCGCCCCAGGCGGCCCGACGCCAGGCCCGGGCCGATCTGTTGCAGGGCCAATGCGTGGGCATGGCACCCGGTCGGGAGGTCACGGCGCGATGAACCCGACGACCCGGCCTGGCCACGTATCCAAGCGCTGTGCGCTGCTGGCAACGTTGATGATCGTCGGCGTGGTGTCGGCATGCGACGTACAAGCCAATGCCCGGTGTAGCCCGGCGCCTCCCGTGGTGCTTTCCATTGAGCCCATCAGTGTGCCGGCCAACCCGCAGATGGGGCAGGTGTTGGGCAACCCCCAGGGGTATGTGCTCGACTCCCCCAACGCCCTGAGTTGCTCCTACGGGGTTGGCGTTCTTTCTGATCATTGGTCGTACATGAGCGTGCCCAATAACATGGGTTTTACCGGCAAGTACTTTGGCCATTCCGGGTTATCGCTGCCGATTTTTGCCACGGGCACGCCAGGCGTGGGATTTGGCGTGATGGCACAGGACCGTGACGGCGGGGAGTGGAAGTTTATCAACCAGGGCATCTCGAACCTGCGCGGGCCGATGCGCCCTGGCCTTGCCATCTGGGGCGTACGCGTGCGCGTGGTGTTCTTCGTGACCGGCGCGGTCCAGGGTGGGCCGATATTCTCGCGGCCGTTCGCGCAGTTCAGGGTTCACCCCGATTTCAATGCGGCGCATTTATTTACCTTCGGCACGATCGCTGTCGGGCCACCCCTGAAACCCACCTGCTCGGTCGCCACGCCCTCGGTCCCGATCAATCTGGGCCCTGTGGCCGTGACCGAGTTCAGGGGGGGAGTGGGCAGTATCGCCGGCAGCGCCACCCGCGATATTCAACTGCAGTGCGCGGGCGGGACAGGGGGCCAGCAGGATGTGCTGGTGACGGTGACCGACCAGACCCAGCCGGCCAACCGCAGTGACCGTCTGACCCTGACCGGGGATTCCACCGCCTCCGGCATCGCCTTGCAACTGCTCCACGGCAGCACCGTAGTGAGCTATGGCGCGGACGCCAACGCCATCGGCAACCCCAACCAGTGGCAGGCCGGCAGCACGGGCAATGGCAGTTTCCTGATTCCGCTGACGGCCCGCTACATCCAGACCGAACCCGCCGTACGCCCTGGCACGGCCAATGGCCTGGCTACCTTTACCTTGAGCTACCGATGAGCAGCGCCTGGATGCGTCTGGCGCTGGCAATACTGGGTATAGGCCTGGTGTGGGGCGCACGGGGTGAAATCGTGATTGACCGGACCCGTATCATTTACCCGGCCAGCTCGGAGCAGGTCACGGTCAACCTGACAAATGAGGCGGACAGCCCACGGCTGGTGCAGGTGTGGATTGATGCGGGCGATCCCCGGGCCCGCCCTGAAGACAGTGACGTACCGTTCACGGTGACCCCGCCGATCCTGCGCATGGACGCCGGCCAAGGCCAGGCGTTGCGAGTGGCCTACCATGGGGCGGCGGCGCAGTCGGATGTGGAGCAGGTGTATTGGCTCAACGTGCTGGGTATCCGGCCCGCAGCGAACACGAGCCATGCGTTGCAGCTCGCCTTCCGCAGCCGGATCAAACTGTTCCTGCGTCCGCCGCTGTCGCCAGGGCGGGCGGAGGCCGCCGCCCAGGGCCTGCAGTGGCGTGTGCTCAAGGACGTCACCCTGCAGGTGCAAAACCCCAGTGCCTATCATGTGAGCCTGGCCAGCGTTGTACTGGGGATTGAAGGGCGTCAGTACCGCAATGATGACCCGCCCATGCTGGCTCCCCGATCCAGCGCTATCGTGACCCTGCATGGGGCGCCGGGCAGTGGGCCGGGCGAGGCGCGGGTGCATTTCACTACCCTGGACGATCACGGCCACGCCCGCAACCATGAAGCGCCGCTCAGCCCCCAGTAGGCGTTGGTTTTATAAAGGGGAGAGTTGCTGCGCCATCTGGATAAACGCCAGGGTCGCCGGCGAGGACTGGCGACGGTCCAGCACCGCCAAGCCGATCTGCCGTGGCACGTTGGGCGATAATGGCCGTTGCACGTAGCGCGGCGGGCTGTCCTGCGGCAGCGACGCCTGGGCCACCACACTCACGCCTGCGCCCCGGCTGACGGTGTCCAGGGTGCTGAGCAGTTGCGAGCAGCGGTAGCGCACGTTGGGCTTGAGCCGGGCGCTGTGGAATAACCGCTCCACCAACTCCGAAGAGCCCGCCTCGGTCAGGATAAACGGGTCGTGACACAGCTCCTTGAGTGTCACGCTGGCCTGGTGGGCGAGGGCATGGCCTGGGGGCAGCAGGGCGACCATCTGGTCCTCGAACAGCGCAACCGTGTCGAAGCGTTCCTGTTCCAACACCACAAAGCCCACGTCAATGCGCCGCTCATCGAGCCACTGCAGTACCTGGCGGTCGGGGCCTTCGTCCACATGCACTTCGATTCCCGGATGGGCCTGGCGAAAGGGGTCGAGGATCCTGGGCAACAGGCGAATGGATGCGGTTGGCCCGAAGGAGCCGATGCGCAAGGTCCCGCTTTTCATGCCCCGGGCATCGGCCGCTTCCTGTTGCAAGGTGTTGGCCAGCCCGAGCATCGCCCGCGCGCGCAGCAGCAGTTGCTGGCCGATATCACTGAGTTCGACCGGTGACTGCTGGCGGCGGAACAGTTCCACCCCCAGTTCCTGCTCCAGCGACTTGATGGCGTGGGACACCGCTGACTGGCTGATGCCCAGGCGCTGGGCAGCGCTGGTGAACCCGTGCAGTTGCGCCACCAGCGAGAAGATTTCCAATTGGGTGAGGGTCATGAGGTTTTACTCATTTTACGATGACTGGGCATTAGGAAAAGAATACGCCAAACCGCCTCTTCAATACTCAGGATCCTTATGCCCAGCTCAACCCTTGTACTTGCCGGCGACCGCCTGACCTACGCCAAGCTGGCGGCCGTGACCATGCTCTGGGGCGGTACTTTTGTTGCCGGCCGATTCCTCGCGGCGGACCTGGATCCGTTGCTGACGGCGAGCCTGCGCTTTGTCCTGGCCAGCCTGGCATTGCTGCTGTTCATGGCCTTTGCGCGTATCCCCCTGGCCTGTCCCGCACCTGCGCAGATGGCGCGGTTGCTGCTGCTGGGGTTTTTCGGGATCTTTTTCTACAACCTGTGTTTCTTCTATGGCCTGCACTTTATCAACGCTTCACGCGCCTCGCTGATCGTGGCCCTCAACCCGGCGGTGATCGGCCTGGCGTCATGTTGGCTGTACAAGGAGCGGCTGGGGCGCAGCAAGCTGCTGGGGATCGTCCTGTGCCTGGCTGGCGCTGCGGGCGTGATTGTCAGCCGCGACCCGTGGCTGTTGCAGGGCAGGGCGGATGCATGGGTCGGCGACCTGTTGATTTTCGGCTGTGTGCTGAGTTGGGGCGTGTATTCCCTGGGTTCCCGTGAGTTGAACCACAGCCTTGGCCCCTTGCAGACGGTGACCTGGTCGGTGCTGCTGGGCACCTTGATGCTGTGCCTCGCCACCGTGGTGACGGGCAGGCTGACGGTGCAGGCGCTGGGGGCCATCCACTGGCCCCATCTGCTGGGCCTGCTTTACCTCGGGGTCCTGGGCTCGGCCCTGGCCTACATCGGTTATTACGACGGCATCCGGCGTATCGGGGCGACCCGGGCCGGGGTGTTTATTGCCCTCAACCCACTGACGGCAGTGGTCTGTGGCGCGTTGTTGCTGGGCGAGCAACTCAACACGCCGATGTTCGGCGGCGCGGTGCTGATCCTGCTGGGCATCTACCTGTGCAACAAACCCCTTGCGCCCGCCCGGGCATAGGGATTTGATAAGGAATACGGACAAAGTGGTTTACGCTGTGTAGAATCAATTTACGCATACAAGAATAAGCGCCTGTTTCCATGCAGGCCTCGTCCGCCAGAGACGCCCGTAAGAGACCGATCCAACCATGAAGCTACTCGGGTTCCAACTCATCTACGGTGACTTCCTCGCCCGCAGCGTGCGGGGCATTTCCTGTGCGCCACCGGCCTACCTCATCCTTGCTGGCAATTAATTTACTTAATTCTAAAAAGATGATGAGGCGCCAAATCATGGCAGATCTATACGAAAACCCAATGGGCCTGATGGGCTTTGAATTTATCGAATTCGCATCGCCGACCCCGGGCACCCTGGAGCCGATCTTCGAGATCATGGGCTTCACCAAGGTTGCGAGCCACCGCTCGAAAAACGTGCACCTGTACCGCCAGGGCGCGATCAACCTGATCCTCAACAACGAACCCCACAGCATCGCTTCGTACTTTGCCGCCGAGCACGGTCCGTCGGTGTGTGGCATGGCGTTCCGCGTCAAGGATTCGCAGCAGGCCTACACCCGTGCCCTGGAACTCGGCGCCCAGCCGATCCATATCGAAACCGGCCCGATGGAACTGAACCTGCCGGCCATCAAGGGCATCGGCGGCTCGCCGCTGTACCTGATCGACCGTTTCGGCGAAGGCAACTCGATCTACGATATCGACTTCGTGTTTATCGAAGGCGTGGACCGCAACCCGGTGGGCGCCGGCCTGAAGGTCATCGACCACCTGACCCACAACGTCTACCGCGGGCGCATGGCCTATTGGGCCAACTTCTACGAGAAGCTGTTCAACTTCCGTGAAGCGCGTTACTTCGACATCAAGGGCGAATACACCGGCCTGACCTCCAAGGCCATGAGCGCCCCGGATGGCATGATCCGCATCCCGTTGAACGAAGAGTCGTCCAAGGGCGCGGGCCAGATCGAAGAGTTCCTGATGCAGTTCAATGGCGAAGGCATCCAGCACGTGGCCTTCCTCACCGACGACCTGATCAAGACCTGGGACGCGTTGAAGAAGATCGGCATGCGCTTTATGACGGCGCCGCCCGACACCTACTACGAAATGCTCGAAGGCCGCCTGCCAAACCACGGTGAGCCGGTGGAGCAGTTGCAGACGCGGGGTATTTTGCTGGACGGTTCGTCCGTGGCCGGCGACAAGCGCCTGCTGCTGCAGATCTTCTCGGAAACCCTGATGGGCCCGGTGTTCTTCGAGTTTATCCAGCGCAAGGGGGATGACGGCTTCGGCGAAGGCAACTTCAAGGCCCTGTTCGAGTCCATCGAGCGTGACCAGGTCCGTCGTGGTGTGTTGACCACCGACTGATCCCGCACCCTACAGGAGCCGGCTGGCCGGCTCCTGTACCCTCAAGCCCGGCGTTGACGCACCAGGTGCTTGAACCCCTCGAACACCAGCACCATCACGGCCAGCCAGATCGGGATGTAGGTCAGCCACTCACCCGGCCCGATGCTTTCTCCCAGCAGCAAGGCCACCCCCAGCAACAGCACCGGCTCCACATAGCTGAGCAGGCCGAACAGGCTGAACGCCAACAGCCGGCTGGCGATGATGTAGCACACCAGCGCCGAAGCACTGATCAGCCCGAGCATCGGGATCAAGCCATATAACCCTTTGTGTGCATCCAGCACGGCGAAGCCCTGTTCGCCACTTTGCACAAACCACAGGGCCACCGGCAGCATCAGCGCCATGTCCAGCCACAGGCCGCCCAGGTGGTCGGTCGCCAGGCGTTTGCGCAGCACGAAGTAGATCGGGTAGCCGATGATCACCAGCAGCGTCGCCCAGGAAAAACCGCCCACCTGGTACAGCTCGTTGAGCACGCCAATCGCCGCAAACACCACCGCGATCAGTTGCAGCCGCGAGAGCCTTTCGCCATACACCAGGCGCCCGGTGAGGACCATGGTCAGCGGCAGCAGGAAGTAGCCCAGGGACACATCCAGGCTGCGGCCATTGAGCGGCGCCCACATAAACAGCCACAATTGCACCCCTAGCAGCACCGACGACAGCACAATCCCACCGATCAGCCGGGGCTTGCCCGCGAGCAATTGCAACAATTCCCACACTTGGCGCCACTCACCACTGACCACCATGAACACCGTCATGCACGGCACGGTCAGCAACATGCGCCAACCAAAAATCTCCAGGCCGCTCAAGGGTGCAAGCAGTGATGTGAAGTAATACATCACGGCAAACAACACCGAGGCCGCTACCGATAAAACAACACCTTTAGACACACAGTCCTCGCCAAACCGATTCAAACAAAAGAGGGGGCATTTCAGGTGGGAATATATTGCTTTTGAGGTGAGACGTTTGCTCTGTTTTACGGCATCTTATGGGAAATTTTCTCACGCCCAAGGTTCTCCAGCATGCCCGCCAGCCCCCAGCCGCCCCTGGATGATTTCGACCGCGCGATTCTCAAGCACCTACAGCGTGACAACACCACCGCACTGCGGGTGATTGGCGAACAGGTCAACCTGTCGACCGCCGCCGTACAGCGGCGCATCAAGCGCATGCAGCAGGGCGGGGCGATCAGCGCGAATACGGCGGTGGTCAATCAGGAGGCGGTGGGCAAACCGATCACTATCCTGGTGGAGGTGCACGCCGAACGCACCCATATCGAAGACCTCGACGTGCTCAAGGCGCAGATGTCGATCCCTGAAGTGCAGCAGTGCTACTACGTCACCGGCGATGCGGATTTCATGCTGGTGATCGTGGTGGAAACCATGAAGGCCTACGAAACCCTGGCCCGCACGCTGTTCTACGAGAACCGCAATATCAAGTGGTTTCGCAGCATTGTGGTGATGGACCGGGTCAAGGTCAGCCTGGATGTGCCGCTGGGTTGATGTGGGAGCAGGCAAACCAGCTCCCACGGGGGCTCAGGTGCGGTGAAGGCGCCCGGAGACAAAGTGCCCCACATCATTGAACCCCGCTGTCGACGCATGCCCCGGTGTCACCAGTGAGTCAATAAACGCCTCATCCTCAGCACTGATCTTCACACCGAGCGCGCCGGTATAGGCGTCCCACTGCGCTTCGGTGCGCGGCCCGACAATCGCCGAGCTGACCGCCTGGTTGTTCAAAACCCAGGCAATCGCAAACTCCACAATCCCCACGCCACGCCCCTGAGTGTACTGCTGGATCTGCTGGGCAATGCGCAGCGACTCCACGCGCCATTCGGTTTCCAGGATGCGTTTGTCCTGGCGTGCGGCGCGGCTGCCGGCTTCGGGGGCGATGTCCGGCGCGTACTTGCCACTGAGCACGCCACGGGCCAGCGGGCTGTAGGGCACCACGCCCAGGCCATAGGCGGCTGCGGCGGTGATCTGTTCCACCTCGGCCTGGCGGTTGACGATGTTGTACAGCGGCTGGCTGATGATTGGCCGGTCGACCCCCAGGCGTTCGGCCACGCGCACCACTTCGGCGATGCGCCAGCCGCGGTAGTTGGACAGCCCCCAGTAACGGATCTTGCCCTGGCGGATCAGGTCGCCGATCGCCGAAACCGTGACCTCCAGTGGGGTGTCGTGGTCTTCGCGGTGCAGGTAGTAGATGTCCAGGTAGTCGGTGTCGAGCCGGGTGAGGCTGGCTTCCAGCGCGTTGAACAGGCGCTTGCGGTTCAGGCCGCTGCGGTTGGGCAGGCCGTCCGGCGGGCCGAAGCCGACTTTGGAGGCCACGACCCAGTCGGCGCGATGGCGGCTGATGGCTTCGCCGACAATCTCTTCCGAGCGCCCGCCGGTGTAGACATCGGCGGTGTCGATAAAGTTGATGCCCTGGTCCCAGGCCTTGTCGATGATGCGCAGCGAGTCTTCGGTGTGGGTCTGTTCGCCAAACATCATGGTGCCCAGGGTCAGTGCGCTGACCTTGAGCCCGGACTGGCCCAGTGTGCGGTAAATCATGGTGAGTTCCTCAAAAGCGCGGACAGTTGCTATGCAATACCAGAGAGCAAGGCGCTAGAACAGCTCTGGCACGGACAAAGAGCGCATGACCATCCTTATATGGCAATGGCGTAAGTAATGAAGTGGTGTGCGGGCGCCGGGGCCGGGCGGTCGATCTGCGGGATAGCATCGAGCAGGGCGCGGGTGTAGGCATGCTGGGGATGGTCAAACACCTCGCGCACAGGGCCGCTTTCCACCACTTCGCCGTCCTTCATCACCAGCACCCGCTCGCTGACCTGGTTGATCACCCCCAGGTCGTGGGAAATGAACAGGCAGGCCAGTTTCAGGCGTGACTTGAGGTCGGCCAGCAGCGCGAGGATCTGCGCCTGTACCGACACATCCAGGGCTGACACCGGCTCGTCGCACACCAGCACCTGGGGGTTGGGCGCCAGGGCGCGGGCAATGGCGATGCGTTGGCGCTGGCCGCCGGAAAGTTCCAGGGGGCGGCGGTTGAGCACGCTGGCATCCAGGCGCACCAACTCCAGCAACTCCAGGGTGCGCGCCGGCCATTCCCGGCGCGGCAGGCCGGCGACGTGCAGCGCCTCGTCAAGCACGCGGGCCACGGTGTAGCGTGGGTCGAACGAACTTTGCGGGTCCTGGAACACCACCTGGATACGCTGGCGCAGTTGGCGGCGTTGTGGCGCACTCAGCGCGCTCCAGGGCCGGCCGTTGAGCCACACATCGCCGGCGTCCGGGCGCTCCAGGCCCAGCAGCATGCGGGTAAGGGTGGTCTTGCCGCTGCCGGACTCGCCGACAATCCCCAGGGTTTCCCCGGCCCGCAGGCTGAAGCTGGCGTTGTGCACCGCGACATGGGGCTGGCCGTCGGGGCCGATAAAGGTTTTTTGCAGGTTGCGCGCCTCGATCAGCGGCAGGTCGAAGCGCTCGACGCTGGCCACTTTCGGCACCGCCAGGGCCGGGCGCTGGAAATGCACCGCACGCCCGGCACGCAGTAGCGACTGGGTGTAGGGATGCTGCGGGTCATGCAGGATCGCCTCCACCGGACCCTGCTCGACAATCACCCCGTGATGCATCACCGCCACCCGGTCGGCCAGGCGCGACACCACCGCCAGGTCATGGCTGACCACCAGCATCGCCATGGCCTGGGAGCGCAGGGACTCCAGCAGGGCCAGGACCTGGGCCTGCACCGTGGCGTCCAGCGCCGTGGTCGGCTCATCGGCAATCAACAGGCGCGGGCCGGCGGCAATCGCCGAGGCAATCAGTGCGCGCTGGCGCAGGCCGCCCGACAGTTGATGGGGGTACTGCAAGGCGCGCAACTCAGGCTGCGGCACGCCGACCGCGCGTAGCAACTCGATCACCCGCGCCTGGCGCCCATGGCGGTCCAGCGCCGTGTGCAGGCGCAGCGGTTCGGCAATTTCCTGGCCTACCGGGCGCAGCGGGTCGAGGGAACCAAGGGCGTCCTGCATCACACAGCCGATCTGCGCACCGCGCAGGGTCTGCCAGGCGCGGTCGTCCAGTTGGCGCAGGTCGGTGCCGGCAAACGCCAGGCGCTCGGCCTGCACCCGCGAGCCGGCGCCGCTCAGGCCGCTGAGGGTGCGTGAGGTGACGGTCTTGCCCGAGCCGGACTCGCCCACCAGCGCCAGGCATTCACCGGCAGCCAGGCTGAACGAGATGCCCTTGATAATCGCTGTGTGGCCAAACTGCACCCGCAGGTCTTGTACATCCACTAACGGACTCATCGGGATTTACCCTCGCTGCGCGCCAGCCAGTCCCGGCCAATGGCGGTGATCGACACCACCGTCAGGATGATCGCCACACTCGGCCAGGCCACCAGCCACCAGGCATTGGCCAGGTAGTTGCGGCCCATGGCGAGCATCGAACCCCATTCCGGCGCGGGCGGTGAGGCGCCAAAGCCGAGAAAGCTCAACGCCGCGCCGGTGATGATGTTATGGCCGATACCGATGGTGGCGAGGATCAGGATCGGCTTGATCGCATTGGGCAGCACATGCCGCAACACCACGGCGGCGCGATGCCGACCGAGGGTGGTGGCGGCTTCGACGTAGGGGGCATCGCGCACCACCAGGGTCTGCGCGCGCACCATCCGTGCAAAACGCGGGATGCTTGCCACGCCCACCGCGATCAGGGTGATCCACAGGCCCTGCCCCCAGAACGTGATGATTACCAGGGCCAGCAGCAAGTCGGGAAAGGCCAGCAGCACATCGATCAAGCGCATGATCGCGCCATCCACCAGGCGCGGCCCCAGCCCGGCCGCCAGGCCGAGGAGGATCCCGGCGCCCAGGCCGATGGCCGTGGACACCAGGCCCATCAACAGTGAAGGCCGCACCCCGTGGATCAAGCGGGCAAGTACATCGCGGCCGTTTTCATCGGTGCCCAGCCAGTGGCTGCTGCCGGGCGGCAGGTAGGCGTTGCGGGCGGCGGCGGCCAGTGGGTCGGTACTGGTCAGCCAGTGCGGCACGAGCGCCGCGATCAGCAAGCCGAGCACGAACAGCCAGGCCAGTGACAGGCCGGGGCGAAAGGTGTTCGGCAAGGCAAGGGTAAAGTGCCAGGGAGCTGCATAGGTGCTCATGCCCGGCTCCTCGCATACTGACTCTGCGGGTACGGCAACCCCAGGTGCTCACGCAACGTGCTGCCACTGTACTCATGGCGAAATACCCCGCGCTTGCGCAGCAGCGGCACCACTTCATCGACAAACACCTCGACCCCTGAAGGAAACATGTCCGGCATGATGTTGAAGCCATCGGCGGCGCCCGCGAGGAACCAGTGTTCGAGGGTGTCGGCCACATGTTCCGGGGTGCCCACCAGCAAGCGATGGCCGACCAGGATGCGCCGCGACAGTTCGCGCACGGTCAGGCCTTCGCGGCGGGCCAGGTTGAGTTGAGCTTCGAGAAACCCCTGGGAGCCTTTCTCATAGGTGCCGATCTCACCGATCCGCGCCCACGGCAGCGGCGCATCCAGCGCCAGCTCCTCGGCGGGGATGCCAATCCGCGCAGCCACTTGCTGAATCAGGCCCTGTTCGCCGTGGTAGGCATTGAGTTGATCAAAGCGCGCCTGGGCTTCGGCCTCGCTGCTGCCGATCACCGTGGACAGGCCCGGCATGATTTTCAGGTGCTCGGGGTTGCGTCCCCATTGCTGGGCGCGTTGTTTCATGTCGCGGTAGAAGTGCTGGCCATCTTCCAGGCTGGTCTGGGTGGTGAAAATCGCATCGGCATAGCGCGAACCCAGGGCCTTGCCGCCCTCCGACGAGCCCGCCTGCACCAGCACCGGCCGGCCCTGGGGCGAGCGCGGCAGGTTCAGCGGGCCCTTGATGGAAAAGTGCTGGCCGACAAAGTCCTGGGGGTGGATCTTGCCGGGGTGGGCATAGCGCCCGTTGACGGCATCGCCGATGACGGCGTCGTCCTCCCAGCTGTCCCAGAGCTTGCACGCGATGTCGATAAACTCTTCGGCGCGGGCATAGCGCTGTTCGTGCTGCAACTGGTTGGCCAGGCCGAAATTCTGCGCGGCGGCGTCGGTGGCGTTGGTCACCACATTCCAGGCGGCGCGGCCGCCGCTGATATGGTCCAGGGAGGCAAAGCGCCGCGCCAGGTTGTAGGGGTCGTTATAGGTGCTGGAGGCGGTGGCGATCACCCCCGATGCGCTGTGTGGCCAGGGCCACGGCGGTCAGCAGGATAGTCGGTTCCAGGCGGCCCAGCGGTTGCGTGGCCACATCGCCTACCAGGGCCGGGCCGTCGGCGAGGAAGATCGCATCCAGGCAGCCCCGTTCGGCAATACGCGCGATAGTGCGGTAGTACTCCACATCCAGGTAGGCATTGGCCGGTACTTCGCCGACCCGCCAGGCCGCCGCGTGGGCGCCGAAACCGAGGATGTTCATGCCAATGCTCATATGCTTTTTCATGCAGGTTCCTGGGGTTAGACGGCGCTGGCTTCATCGCGGGCGCTGGCCTGTTCGGGGTGGTCGGCCACCGCCTGTGCCTGGGCGGCGCGCCAGGCGGCAGCGGGGCTGACATCGTTGAGGTAGAAGTCGCCCAGGGCCCGCTCGCGGTAGATCGCCGGGTTGTGCGAGGCCAGGGTGCGGGCATTGCGCCAATGCCGGTCGAGGCGCCGCACCTGGCTGGTGGCCGAGGCACCGCCGACCTCGAACAGCAGGCTGGTGGCTTCCAGCACCAGGGGCAGGATCACTTGCTGGGCCTGGTAGGTGCGCACATCCGCGTTGACATAGTGTGCCTCGCTAATGGAGCCGTCGAGCACGGCCTCATGGGTGGTTTGTAACACCTGCGCGGTGCTCTGCACCAGACTGTCGGCGGCATAGGACAGGCTCGACAGCTTGCCGATCACCCGTTGCACCAACGGATCCAGGCGCGGGCTGGATTGCCCGGGAATGCCGAAGGCGCGGGTGCGGCCCTGGACAAATTCGACGGCATCGCGCAACGCGGCGCGGGCGATCCCGGCCAGGGTCGCCAGGTGGAACAACTGGTAGAACGCCGAGATATACGACTCGGCCCGCAGTTCGTCGGGCTTGAAGCGGCGCAGTAGCTGATGTTCGAGCACCGTCACCTGGTCGAAGCGTGTAGTACCGCTGCCACTTAGGCGCTGGCCAAAACCGTCCCAGTCATCCACGCGGGTCACGCCGGGTGCATCGGTGGGCACCACCACGCTGATAAAGTCGGCCCCGTCGGCGGCGGCCACGGCGATCCAGTCGGCATACAAGGTGCCGGTGCAGTAATACTTCTGGCCGTCCAGTTGCCAGCCTTCGGCGGTGGGTTTGAGGGTTACCGAGTTGCTGGTGGTGTCACTGCGCTCGGCCATGGCCGCGCCCCACAATTGCCCGGCGACCACCTTGGGCAACCAGTATGCCTGGGAGTCGCGATCCAGGCTGACCAGCCGGCCTTCGACAAAGCCGAAATGCGCGCGCACGATCTGGGGCAGGTTCGAGTCGGCGCTGCCCAGCTCAATCAGCAAGGCGAACAGCTCCGGCAGGCTGGCGCCGAGGCCGCCCTGGCTGCGCGGTACGCGCAGGGCGCCAAAACCTGCGGTTTTCAGCCAATCGACGGCGTCGAAGGCCAGGGTGCGCTCCTGCTCACGTTGCACCGCGCCTTGGGCAATGCGCTGGAAAATCGGGGCGAAGCGTGTGTGCAGTGGGGTGTCGCTCATAGTCGGTTCCTTACTTGAATACAGTATTTGAGGTTGTCGGTGATCCACTGTGGGAGCAGCCTGTGTGAATCAGCCGTCATCGCGGTTTAACCCGTGGATCAATCAACCCGTTGAGCACATCCACCACCAGGTTCACCACCACATAAACCAGCGCCGCCAACAACGTGATCCCCAGCACCACCGGCGCATCCTTGGCCACGGCTGCATCGAGCATCATTCGCCCGATACCCTGGCGGGCAAACAGCATTTCGGTGACCACCGCGCCGCCCAGCAGGCTGGCGAAGATAAAGCCAGACAAGGTCACCAGCGGCACCAGGGCATGGCGCAATGCGTGGCGCAGGCGCACGGCGGTCTGCGACAGGCCACGGGCGCGGGCCATGGCGATAAAGGGTTGCTCGAGGATGTCTTCCAGCTCCTGGCGCAACACCTGGCTGAGCATCCCGGCAATCGGCAGCGCCAGGGCCAGGGTCGGCAGGATCAGGGTTTGCCAGCCGTTGGAGCCTGCCGGCGGCAGCACCGGCCACTGGAACGAAAACACCAGCAACAGCAAAATCCCAAGCACGAATGACGGCGATGACGACAACACCAGCTCGCTAGCCGAAGCCACACGGCGCACCCAGGGATTGCGCTTGGCGGTAAGCACGGCGCTGGCCAGGGCCAGGCCGATGGCCAGCAGCGCCGCACTCAGGGCCAGTTGCAGCGTCGCGCCAATCTGCTTGCCGATGGCCTCGGTGACGGGAATGCGCAAGCGGTACGACTCGCCGAAATCACCGTGGGCGATCCGCCCCACATAGCGCCCGTATTGCACCCACAACGGTTGGTCAAAGCCGTATTCCTCGCGGACCTGGGCCAGTTGCTGCGGGGTGGGGATGGCGTCCGGCCCGCCGAGAATCGCCAGCACCGGGTCGCCGGCACTGAAATGGATGGCAACGAAGGTCAGGGTGGCCGCGCCCCACAGCACGCCCAGGCCGGCCAGTAGTCGAGCGGCAAGCCGTTTCATGGTGCCTCCTGGTCCAGCCAGACGCTGGTAAAAAATGGGGTGTTGTGCACGGTGTCGAAGATCAGCCCCTTGACCGCCGTGCGATAGGCAATCAGCACCTGGCTCTCGAAGTCCGGCACCGCCGGCACCATTTCGGTCAGGCGTTGTTGCGCGGCGCTGTACAGGGCCTGCAATTGCAACGGGTCATGGGCGCGGCGGGCGGCGCTGAGCAGTTGGTCCAGGTGCGGGTCGCTGAGGTTGCTGAGGTTGTTGCCACTTTTGCCTGGCGAGGCGCGCGAGTCGCTGTGGTACAGGATGTACAGGCCGTCGGGGGTGTTGGTGTGCCAATAGCCGCCGCCGATGGCGTCGTAGTTGCCCGCCGTGCGGCGGTCGCTGAGCTGGGCCAGGGGCAGCATTTGAATGGTCAGTTGCATGCCGACTTTCTTCACGTCCGCCTGCACGGCAACCGCAACGTTGCTGGGGAATGACGGGCTTTCAAAACCCAGCAGTTGCGCCGTCAGGCGTCGGCCGTCCTTGAGCCGATAGCCCTGGGCATCGCGCTGGGTCCAGCCGGCTTCGTCCAGTTGGCGGTTGGCGGCGTCAACGTCGTATTTCAAGACATCGCGGTAGGCCGGGTCGTAGAACGGCGTGTTCACCGCCAGGTAATCGCTCTTGGGCAAGAACTCGCCGAACCCGGCAATCCAGGCCAGGCCGTCACGGTCGATGGCCTGGGCGATGGCCTTGCGCACCCGCACATCGTCGAACGGGAAGCGCAGGGTGTTGAAGGTAAGGCTGCGATAAGGGCTGGCCATGCGGATTCGATTGCGCACCACCAGGTTCTGCGAGGCGCGCATCGCCGCCGTATTCTGCGCCGGGGCATCCAGGGTGAAGTCCGAGCGTTTGGATTGCAGGGTGCTGTAGCGGGTCATGGCCTCGGGGACGATGTTCAGCTCGATACGGTCCAGGTAGGCCGGGCCGACGTGCCGGGTGACCGGCGGTGCCCAGTGGTAATCGGCGCGCTTGATAAAGGTCGCGCCTTGTTCGCGGGTGTAGCTTTGCAGTACGAACGGCCCGGAACCGATGGGGTGCTCGGCGATGCTCCTGGGCGCTTCGCGGATCTGTTTGGGCGAGACCATGCTCAGCCAGGACTGGGCCAACACATACAAAAACGGCGAGTAGGGCTCGCGCAGGCGGGCCTCGAAGGTGTAGTCGTCGATGATCCGGCCCTCGATGTAGGGCGCGATATAGGCGGCGGCCAGGGGGGATTTGGTGGCCGGGTCGCGCATATGTTCCAGGTTGACCCGCAGCGCCTCGGCGTTGAATTTTTCGCCGTCGCTGAAGGTTACGTCGTCACGCAGGTGGAAGGTGTAGGTCTTGCCATCTTGCGAGACGTCCCAGGACTTGGCCAGCCAGGGCGAGAGTTTGCCGTGCTCGTCCTGATACAGCAGGCAGTCGTAGACGATGCGCGCCAGCCATTGCACGTTGCCGTGGTAGCTGGAATGCACATCGAAGGTGCCGGTATCCAGCGCGGCCGACATGCGCAGAGTGCCGCCCGGCGTGCCCTGGCGGGTTTGGTGGTAGTCGCTGGGGTCGTAGCTGAGCAGGCCCTGGGCGTCCAGGTGCCCGTCCACCCGTTGCATCGAGCTGGGCGGTGGGGTGTCCGGCGAGCAGGCGCCCACCAGCAGCAACCCCAGGAGCAGGCCAAACCGGCTCCAGTGATTGATCGGCATCGTCAAGGCTCCCACCTTAGAAGTTGAACGCCACACCGGTGAAGGCGCCAAAGCCGTCCCCCGGATACAGCGCGGCAACGTCCTTGCCCTGGGCGTCATAGATCGGCTGGATGGCGGTGACGTAGTTCTGGTCGGTGAGGTTTTTCACGTCCAGGTACACCTGCCATTTCTTGCTCGGGGCCTCATACCCCAGCTTGGCGCCGAAAATCGTGTAGGAGGGCGCATACAGGGTGTTGGCGTAGTCCACGGCGGTACTCGATACCGAACGCACATTGACCCCGGCGTAGAACCCGTCCGGATGGCGGTATTGCAGCTCGGCCTGGTACACGTGCTTGGGCAGCCCCGGCAGCTCGTTGGCGCCAAAGCGCGCGTCGTTACGGTAGTAGAAGTCGTTGAGGGTATAGGCCTGGCGCAGGTTGACGGTTTCACCGCGTGCGCTCTGCCACAGCTGGGTATCCAGGCCGGCTTCGATGCCCTGGTGGATGGTCGGGCTGGCGTTGGACGTGGAGTTGACCGCCGCCGTGGTACGGGTGGCCGGAATCACTTCGACGGTGAGCAGTTCGTCCTTGATCCACGAGCGATACACCGCGAGGCTGCCGTCGAAAATTCCGGCTTTGCCGCGCACGCCAAACTCCACGGTATTGGCCTTTTGCTCGGTGAGGGTCTTGGCGTAGTTGCTGGCCACCCCGGAGCCCGACGACGACCAACTGTTGGGCGGGTCGATAGAGCGGCTGACGTTGCCGAATACCTGGAAGTTCGGCGTGATTTCGTAGCGCAAGCCCAGGCGCGGCGCGACGTTCCAGCTGTCGTAGTTATAGTGGTCGGGGTAGGGCGAGGTGTTGGCGCGGTCCGAGTAGCGCACCTCGATATCGCGCTTGATCTGGCTCAGCGACAGGCCGGTGGACAGCCACAGGCGGTCGGTCAGTTGCAGGTCATTGCCGGCGGCAAACACGCGGTCGAACGAGCCGGTGTAGCGCGCCTGTTTCTGCAAGGCGCCGTAGGTGCTGGCGGCCGGGTTGCCGTTGTAGGTCTTGACCCCGGCCTGCAGGTGCTGGGTGCTGGTCAGGCTCAGGGACGTATTGCTGGTATGGCCCTGGATCTGGTCGCTGCGGTTGTAGGTCAGCGACAGGTTCAGGTCGCGCCAGTCCCAGTAGTTGGGGTTGACCGTGCTCTTGCGGTACAGCACCTGCGGGTAGTTGTGATAGACCAGGCCAAAATCCAGGGTGGCGTCATCGTCGAAGGTGTAGGTGGTCTTGCTGCCGACCCAGGTCGAGCCGCGCTTGGTTGAGTCATCGCGGCTGGCCAGGGCCACCGGGTTGGTGTGCGATGAGTTGTGCTTGAGCTGGGCCTTGGTCAGGGTGCCGGAGCTTTCGTGGTATTCCTCGCGATAGCGCACGAACAGCCGCGTTTGCAGCTTGGGGTTGAAGCGGTAGCCGAAGTTGGTGACCACGCCCTTGGCCTTGGTGAAGGTCCAGTCCTGGTAACCGTCGCGTTCGGAGTTGCTCAGGCTGACGTAGTAGTCGCCATCGCCGACTACACCGGCGGTGCTCAGTTGCTGCTTGCGCCAGCCAAAGCTGCCGGCCTCCAAGCGCGCGTGATTGCCCGGCGCAGTCAGGCCGGAGTTGGTCACCATATTGATCGCGCCCCCCAACGACAGTGCGCCGTACTGGAAGGCATTGGCCCCGCGCAGCACTTCGGTGTAGTCCAGGCCCTGGGTTTCCAGCAACTCATAGGGCGTACCGCCGGAACCGGTCAGGGCCAGGCCGTCGAACAGGAACTTGGTGCCTTCGCGAAAATACCCCGGCGAGGTATTGGCCCCGGAGCCGCGGATGGAAATCTTGATTGCATCGTTGCCACCCGCCGACTGCGCATACACGCCGGGCTGATAGGCGAGGGTGTCTTCCAGGGTTGCCGAGCGGCCGCGTTCGACCTCGGCGGCCTTGACCAGGCTGACGCCGCCGGCCACCTCGTCGAGCTTGAGCCGGGCTTCTTCGCTGGCGGTGATCTTGCTGGCCTGCACCGTCACGGTCTGTAGGCGTGAATCTTCTGCGTGGGCCCATTGGGCGGCGAGGATCAAGGTCAGGGCGCTGGCGGTTTTAAACGAGTGGGAGGCGAGTGGAGGCAGAGGCCTTGAGATCAACTTCAATTGTGCATTCCCTGTGATTGGCTACGAGTGGAGGCGAGTTTCTATTCGTATAGTCAATCTCTGGCAGGGATAGAGCAGAAAGCATGCCAAGAGCAGCGGGGCGTTTTTGTGGGGTGTTTGGTTTTAACCAGCGGGCCACTTATGCCAAAAAAATACACCTGTGTTGAACGGCTGTTGGATTTTGAACAGTGCTGGAGGGCCCGCGCCAGAGCGGGTCAATGTGGTTAGCGGGGGGGATATCGACGGCGGCGTGAACCCCATGTGGGAGCGGGCTTGCTCGCGATGCAGACGCCTCGGTGTATCAGTTACACCGCGGTGATGCTATCGCGAGCAAGCCCGCTCCCACATTTTTTACCGTGTCAGGCTTTTAAGGTACGGGTCATGCGCAACGCCAGCACACTACCCGCGACAATCACCGCCGCCAGCAGGTACAGCGCCAGGTCGGTGGACCCGGTGGCATCCTTCACAAAACCCACCACGTACGGGCTCAAGAAGCCCGCCATCTGGCCCATGGAGTTGATCAATGCCAGGCCACCCGCTGCAGCACCGGCGCTGAGCATGGCGGTGGGCACTGGCCAGAACATCGGCAAGCCGGTGAGGGCGCCCATGGTGGCGATGGTCAGGCCAAGGATCGCGATGGCCGGGGTGGTGGCGAAGTTCACCGCGATGATCAGGCCGACAGCGCCCATCAGCATCGGCACCACCAAGTGCCAGCGGCGCTCCTTGCGCAGGTCGGCCGAGCGGCCCACCACCAGCATGAACACGGCCGCCAGCAAATACGGAATTGCACTGAGCCAGCCGATCACCAGGTTATCGCTAAAGCCCATGTTCTTGATGATCGACGGCAGCCAGAAGTTGATGGCGTACACGCCGCTCTGGATACAGAAGTAGATCAGGCCAAAGGCCCAGATCGCCGGGTTCTTGAACACTTGCAGCAGCGAATCGGTAGTGGTCTTGGGTTTGTTGGCCAGGTCGGTGGCCTGGTCGGCTTCAAGCACTGCGCGTTCATGGGCGGTCAGCCATTTGGCGTTGGCAAAGCTGTCGCTGAGCAGGAAGTAGGCGAGGGCGCCAAGGATCACCGTGGGCACACCTTGCAGCAGGAACATCCACTGCCAGCCCGCCAGGCCGCCCTGGCCGGCGGCGAAGTGGTTGAGGATCCAGCCGGAGAACGGGCTGCCGAGCAGGCCCGATACCGGGATCGCCGACATGAACAGCGCCATGATCCGCCCGCGGCGGAAGGTCGGGAACCACTGCGAGAGGTACAGCACCACGCCGGGGAAGAAGCCCGCCTCAGCGGCCCCGGTAAACAGGCGCAAGGTGTAGAAGTGGGTCGGTGTGGTCACAAACAACAGGCAGGTGGACAGGGTGCCCCAGGTGATCATCATCAGCGCAATCCAGCGCCTGGGACCGAACTTGGTCAGCGCCAGGTTACTCGGCACGCCGCACAGCACGTAGCCGATAAAGAAGATCCCGGCACCGAGGCCGTACACGGTCTCGCTGAACTTCAAGGCGTCGAGCATCTGCAACTTGGCAAAGCCGACGTTGACGCGGTCCAGGTAGTTGAACAGGTAGCAGATGAAAATAAAGGGGATCAGGCGCAGGGTGATGCGCTTGTAGACGGCGTTTTTGTCGTCATCGTTGGCCAGGGTAGCGGCGGCGCTCTGTGACATGGTGTTCTCTCTTTATTATGATTTTTCGCGATGCGCGGGTAACGTTGATCGCCCCAAGAGTCTCGGTCACGGGACGGTGCCGTGTCTTTGTGCCCCCGCACAGCGATCCATCCATTGCGCTGTGCCTTTGACCAATCGCTTAATGCAGCGCTTTCAAGGAATTTAGCCCCATGTTCGAGCTCGATCATGACCTGGCGCAGGACATCGTCAATCGCACGATGGCCATTTTGCCCTATAACGTCAACGTCATGGACAGCCAGGGCCTGATCCTTGGCAGCGGCGAACCGGAGCGTATCAACACCCGCCATGAGGGCGCGCAATTGGTGCTGGCCAACGGTCGCGTGGTGGAAATCGACAGCCAGACCGCCAAGCACCTCAAGGGCGTGGCGCCGGGGATCAACCTGCCGCTGCTGCATGACCAGCGCCTGATCGGGGTGCTGGGCATCAGTGGGGAACCGCAACTGCTGCGCACCTATGCCGAACTGGTGCGCATGACCGCCGAGATGCTGGTCAGCCAGCGCCATCAACAGGCCGAGCAGCAATGGCGACGCCAGCGTTGTGATGATCTGCTGGCGTTGCTGCTGGCCGACAGCGGCGAATCGCCGCGCCTGGTGGATGAGGCCCAGCAACTGGGGCTCAAGCCGCAATTGTCGCGCACCCCCTATCTGTTTGAGTTGGGCCCGGGGCAGACCGCCGAAGCCCTGGCGGCCTGGCTGGCCTCCCGTTACCCGGACAGCTGGTGCGTCAGTTCTGCACAGTTTTCGTTGCTCTGGTGCCGCCCGGCCTCGGTGCCGATGGATAACCCGCGCCTGCTGGAAAAACTCGATGCTGCGGGCTGGAACATCCTGCGGGTCGCCGTGGGTGGCCAGGCCGATGGGTTGGCCGGCTTGCGCCGCTGTTATCGGCGGGTGGCGGACTTGCTCGCCTATGGCCGCGACATACTGCCCCAGTCGCGCCTGCTGACCCTCAATCGCTACCGCTTGCCGGTGATGCTCTGGCGCCATCGCACCGACGATGCCCTCGATGAGTTGCTCAACCCGTTGCGCAAGGTCCTGGCCAAAGACAGCAACGGCCAACTGCAGGCCACGCTGCGCAGTTGGTGCGAGCACGATGGGCAAAGCCAGGCCTGCGCCGACGCCCTGGGCATCCATCGCAATAGCCTGCGCTACCGCATGGAGCGCATTGCCGAACTGAGCGGTGTCGATCCCCTGACCCTGGACGGCATGCTCGCGCTGTACCTGGGGGTGCAGCTGTTGCCCCAATCCCCGTAGGTGCCGGCACTTTTGTAGAAATGAACAACAAACCCCAGCCACGCTTGTGCATCGGACAGGCGTCATTGCCGCTGCCAACTGGCAGCATGGGCGACATAAAAACCGGAGAAAGCCCATGAAAGTCATCATCGCCCCCGACTCGTTCAAGGACAGCCTGAGCGCCGCCGGCGTCGCCCAGGCCATTGCCCAAGGGTTGGCCCAGGTCTGGCCGGATGCCGAACTGATCCAGTGCCCGATGGCGGACGGCGGTGAAGGCACGGTGGCGTCGGTCCTTGCGGCCTGCCAGGGCGAGTTGCGCAGTTGCACCGTGCAAGGCCCGTTGGGCGGCACCGTTGAGGCGCGTTGGGGCTGGTTGGCCGAGAGTGCCACGGCAATCATCGAAATGGCCGAAGCCAGTGGCCTGCAATTGGTTGCGCCGGGGCAGCGCGATGCCTGTGCCAGCAGCACCTTCGGCACCGGTGAACTGATCCGCGCGGCCCTGGATGCCGGGGCCCGGCGGATCATCCTGGCGATTGGCGGCAGCGCCACCAACGACGGCGGCGCCGGTGCCCTGCAGGCCCTGGGCGTGCAACTGCTCGACGCCCAAGGCACAGCCCTGGCGCGTGGCGGTCTGGCCCTGGCGCGCCTGGCACGGATCAATCTTGAGCAATTGGACCCACGCCTGGCCCAGGTGCGTTTCGACATCGCCGCCGACGTCAACAACCCTCTGTGCGGGCCCCACGGTGCTTCGGCGATTTTCGGCCCGCAAAAGGGCGCCAACCCTCAGCAGGTCGAGCAACTGGACCAAGCCCTCGGCCATTTTGCCGAGCACTGCGCCCAGGTCTTGCCCCGGGACGTGCGCGACGAGCCCGGCAGCGGCGCCGCCGGTGGCCTGGGCTTCGCCGCCAAGGCCTTCCTTGGCGCGCAGTTCCGCCCGGGCGTGGAGGTGGTCGCCGACCTGGTGGGCCTGGCAAACGCCGTGCGCGACGCCGACCTGGTGATCACCGGCGAAGGCCGCTTCGACGCCCAGACCCTGCGCGGCAAAACCCCGTTTGGCGTGGCACGGGTGGCCAAACAGCACGGCGTGCCGGTGATCGTGATCGCCGGCACCCTGGGCGAGGGTTACGAGCAGATGTACGCCCATGGCGTCGACGCCGCGTTCGCCTTGCCTGGCGGACCGATGAGCCTGGAGCAGGCCTGCAGCGAAGCGCCGAGGCTGTTGCGCGAGCGGGCGGCGGATATTGCACGGGTGTGGCGCTTGGCGGTGCGGGGGGATTGATAGGGGTAACCGTGCGCGCCGTGACAGGGCGGCCGATAATTACTATGATCGCTGCTTACTTTGAAGACTGGCTGACCTGGCCGGGGATGTTGGAAGCCGATCATGCAGATCAAGCGTTTTACTCTCGTCAATTTCCGTGGCATCGAGCACGTCGAGCTTGATTTTGAGGGCAAGAAGACTATTGCTTTGGTCGGGGTCAATGGGGTGGGCAAGTCTTCGATTCTGGATGCGTTGGCGATTACGCTGTCGAATTTGACCTCGCGGATCGTGGGGCAGGCTTCAAAGTCCAGGGCTATCTCCAAGGACGATATCAAGGTTGGCGCTGACTATACGCGCCTGCAATTAGTCGCCAGGTTTGCGGCAAATGAAGTTGATTGGGCGATCGCTTTAAACCGTAAGGCAGGTAAGCATCCCAAGGAACGAAGCAGCGACTTGAGCCAGTTGAATACTGCTGCTGGCTCCATCGAGATCGATGTCCTGCGTCACGAGCTTGTTGACGAAGCACCGGTCCAGTTGCCACTGGCGGTTTATTACGATGTCCATCGCGCTGTTCTGGATGTGCCATTACGCATCAGAGAGCAGTTGGTCAATGCCATCGCTGAGGGGTATGACGACGCCCTTGGTCACGGCGGCGCTGACTTCAAGCGGTTCTTCATTTGGTTTCGCAACCAGGAAGACCTTGAAAACGAAAAGGCTCGGGATGTGCCAGGGTATCGTGACCCGGAGCTTTCTGCAGTTCGTCGCGCCATCGAAACGTTCACTGGCTTCAAGGATGTCAGGGTCCGCCGCAAGCCTGCGTTGCGAATGACAGTCCTTAAAGGCAATCTTGAGTTCAACGTTCTGCAACTGTCGGACGGCGAAAAGTGCCTGCTGGCGATGGTGGGAGATCTGGCTCGCAGGCTTACATTGCTGAACCGTCAGGTTGTCGATCCGCTCAAAGGCAGTGGCGTAGTTCTGATCGACGAACTGGACCTGCACCTGCACCCAGGCTGGCAACGTACCGTCGTGGCCAATCTGGAAAAAACCTTCCCCAATTGCCAATTCATCATCACTACCCACTCCCCGCAAATCCTCGGTGAACTGCCCGCCAACGCAATCATGTTGCTCAAGGAGGGTCGGTACCTCGGGCATCCAGAGCGGTCACTCGGGCTTCGCAGTGGTGAAGTAGTGGAAGAGTTGATGGGCGGCTTTGCACAAAACCAGGACGTGAGCGAGCAACTTAAAAAAATCCATCTCCATCTGGATGACGACGACCTGGACGCTGCTCAAGCCGGTATTGAGTCGCTACGACAGGATATTGGAGATATCCCCGATATCCTTGAAGTCCAGGCCAGTCTTGATTCCCTGAGGTGGACGCAAGAGGATGAAGCGTGAGGTCGATCAGAAAAGGTGCGGAACCCCGTGAACTGATCGACTGGCGCAGAGCAAACAGAGAGACACCCCAGAATCTGTTTTATGGCCGGGGCAGTAGTTTTCCGGGCGAGCCCGTTCGCAAAGCGCTGCTGTTGGAGCAGTTTCATCTTTGTGCCTATACCCTGCGCCGATTGCCGACCGCTGATGAGTGCCTGGCGAGGGGGCAGGGGACGATTTTCAGTTGCCATATTGAACATGTGCTTCCGCAAGCGGAGCATGAGGCCAAGAGTATTGCCTACGACAATATGGTTGCCTGTTATCCCGCTAGCCAGTCAGGTGTGGCTTGTGAGTACGGCGCGATAGAGAAGAAGGCCTACGACCCGGCTAAAGGGCTTTTTGTCTCGCCGCTGTCTCCTGCTGCCAGCCAGCAGTTCCGGTTTTCCAGTGATGGCAGGGTCGAGGGGCTTTCACCTGAAGCGGTCAAAACCGTGGAGGTGCTCAAGCTCAATCACGCCACACTGGTCAACAACCGAAAGGCTGTAATCAGGGGGCGATTGATGCCACGTGGCAAACCTATCTCCGCAGCGGCAGCCAGGCGCCTGTGCGATGAGGCTGAAGTCCCTGATGCCAATCAATGTCTTCTTGAATACTGCCTGGCCCTCAAGCAGCAAGCAGAGCTGCACGCTCAAAAATACGAAAAGAAGGCGGCACGTACCCGTGGTCTGCCGAGGCATTGATAGATCGAGTATTCCCCAGGACGGTAGCGGGCGCCTACACTGCTCGGCCACTTGTCTTTCAAAGGATGAAACACAATGCCTACACCTGACCCCAAGATCGTGATCCAGCGCTTTGCCGAACCCCATCTCGAAGGCATGCGTGCGCTCTACAACGAACCGGCCGTGTGCCGTCAGGTGCTGCAGATGCCGTTCCAGTCACTGGAGGTGTGGCGCAAGCGCCTGGCCGATACCAATGAGCGACTGCTCAGGCTGGTGGCGGTGCAGGCGGGCGAGGTGATTGGCAGTTGTACCCTGGAGCAATATGCGCGCAGTCGGCAAAGCCATATCGGCGGCATTGGCATGGGGGTGGCGGTGGCCTGGCAGGGCAAGGGCGTGGGCACTCAGTTGTTGGGCGCGGCGCTGGAGGTGGCGGACAACTGGATGAACCTGCGCCGGGTGGAACTGACGGTGTACGCCGATAACGAGCCGGCCCAGGCGCTGTACCGTAAGTTCGGTTTCGAGACCGAGGGCCGGCTGCGTGATTACGCCGTGCGTGACGGCGTCTTTGTCGATGCCTTGAGCATGGCCCGCCTGCGTCAGACCGCCTGATCGCCCAGGGCAAACGCCACCGCAGCCTGCGCATGCAGCGCGGTGGTGTCCAGCAACGGCAGGTCGCTGTGCTCGGGCTTGATCAGCAGGCCGATCTCGGTACACCCCAGGATAATCGCCTGGGCGCCACGGGCCGCGAGGTTGGCGATGGCCTGCTGGTATATCTGGCGTGAGGCTTCGCTGATCACTCCGACGCACAACTCGTCATAAATGATCCGGTGCACGGCGCAGCGTTCTGCTGCGTCGGGCACCAGTACGTGCAAGCCCTGGGCCGCCAGGCGCGCCTTGAGAAAGTCCTGTTCCATAGTAAACGCTGTGCCCAGCAGGCCGACCGTCAGGGTCTGGGCCTGCACCGCCGCCGCGCCCGCCGCATCGGCAATATGCAGGAACGGCACCGACACGCAGGCTTCGATCTGCGGTGCCAGCAGATGCATGGTGTTGGTACACAGCACGATGCAGTCCGCACCACCGGCTTGCAGGCGGCGTGCGGCGTCTTGCAGGATCAGCGCCGCGTCATCCCAGCGCCCGGCGTGCTGGGCTTGTTCCACCGGGCCGAAGTCGACGCTGTACAGCAGGATTTGTGCCGAGCGCAGCGGCCCCAGCCGGTCGCGTACCTGCTGGTTGATGATCCGGTAGTACTCGGCGCTGGACTCCCAGCTCATGCCGCCGATAAGGCCGATGGTGCGCATGTGATGCTCCTGACAAGGGGGAGCTTCACCTTACTCATTGACGGCTGATTAGTCATACGCAGTTGCCAACCCATTCACCAGGACAGTTCAAACAACGGTGATTGCCGAGCACTGTTTGCGTGCTGAGTTGACTCGTCCATACCTGTAAGAAATGACAGTATTTTTTGATTCAGTGCACGTATCTAATCAGCATGGGCGAGGGGCAATACATTTGCCAGGCCGATGGCGACTTACCCCTCACTCTGCGAGGTTTTGTCTGAATCGATTTAAGGCAATGCCCACATCCCAGGCCGTTAACTTTGAGCAAGATCAGGCCGGCTGAAGAAAATACTCCCTGTTTTGCTTCACCGTCACGGCAGGCGTTGCAGCCGGAGCCCAATCTTATCGACAGTTGATTCAAGAGGAATCCCTTATGGCATTGCAACCCAGCGAAGGCGATCCTGGCACCGGCCAAAGCGATCATTTACCGCCGACACCGCTCATTATTCCCGAGATCCAGCTTCCATTCGCTGCTGCGCCACCGCGTTCCGATAGTGAGCCGTTGCGCACACAGGCTCTCGCTTGGGCGCAGCGGTACGGCTTGATCGGACGCCGCGGTGCGCACCGGTTGAGCACCACTGCGCTACTCGAACTGGGAGTTGCATTGTGTGCAAGGGCGCCCACACCCCGAGCCGAGATTCTGGTGTGCTGGTATCTGTGGGCGCTCACTCTTGATGACCGAATCGATGATGGCCCTTGGGCGGAAAACGGTGCGCTGGATCGCTTTATCATTGCCGTGCAGGCTTTGACCGAAAGCGGGGATGCTGACCCATCAGGTGAGATCAGCCGATTTGATGACCCGATGCTCGTTGTTCTGGCCGATGATCTGTGGCCTCGGACCCAGTGCCTGGGAGGCGACCATTGGCGCCACAGGCTCGTGCAACATTTGATCCAGCATCTGCGTGCGCAGGCGACGCTGGTACGCCTGCGGGAAGCCGACAGGTCGCTCACGTTGGCTGAGTACCTGCCTTTGCGCCGGGACTCTTTCGGCGCACTGTTCTTTTTTGATCTCATCGATGCGGCCGAAACGCTCGACCCGTACGAGCATCCAGCGCACACCGAATGGTGGAGCACGCTGCGTGAGCATGCTGCCGATATGATTGCCTGGACAAACGACATCCATTCGATTGCCAAAGATGTGGTGTGTGGTGAGCGCTTCAACCTGGTGTCAATACTCGCCAATACCCGTGGCATAGGCTGGCCTGCCGCGCTTGAATCCGCCCATCAGATGGTGAACACGGCGGTTGCGCAGTTCACGGTGGTCGCCGCCCGGCACGCCAATCAACGGCGGACCGCCGCGACCGACCCGGATCGGCTGAGTCAGGTTGTCCGGGCGGCGGCTGACTGGCACCGCAGCGTTTCTCGCTATCACCTGCAAACCACCGACGCTTCGGCACAGGACAACCGGCAAGTGGATCTGAAACTGACCCCGCCAACCCTTAAATCCCGTCAGTTTGAAATCGACCCGTATCCATTGTATGAGCGTTTACGTACCACTCTACCGATCGTTTACGACGAGCCCACCGATGTGTGGCTGGTCAGTCGGCATGTGGACGTCAAAGCCGTGTTGACCCAGCCTGGGGTGAGCAACAACAACTACAGTTGGCAGATTGGACCGCTGCTTGGACACACTATTGTCACTATGGATGGGTGCGAGCACGCTCAGCACCGAGCGTTGCTTAGCCCTGCGTTCCGCAGTCAGGCCCTTGTGGCGCTTGAAGCATCCATCACCTCGGTGACCACAGACCTTCTGGCGCACATGCATGGCCGATCCCAGGTGGACCTCATTGCCGATTTCACGGCAGCGCTGCCAGTGCGGGTGATGGCTCGTGCGCTGGGTCTCCCGGCGCAAACCCTCGAGGAGGTGGAGCGGTTAAAGCGTTGGTGTGCGGTCGGCTTTGCTTATATGGGCAACTATCGACAGGACCCGGCACTGTTGACCGGCGGGTTATCCAACCGAGACAGTTTCTATGACTTCATCCAGCCACACATCGATGCCCGCCGTGCTGAACCCTCAGATGATTTGATCTCGCAGCTCCTGGCGGCCCGGATTGACGGTCAGCCGTTGTCCGAGACGTTCGTGCGGTCCTACTGCGCGATCCTGATGACTGCGGGTAGCGAGACCAGTCACGGAGCCCTGGCGAATTTGATTGTCAACCTGTTGAGCGAGCCTGGCGTTAAAGAGGCGGTGATGGCCAATCCAGACCTGATGGATAATGCGCTCACCGAAACCCTGCGACGCAACCCTCCTTTGCAACTGGTACTCCGGGAAGCCCGTGAATCGTTGCAACTGCCGTCGGGAACGATTCCTGCCGGCGCGACCCTGGCCTGTCTTATCGGTTCGGCCAACCGTGACCCGGACCAATTCATCGACCCAGACACGTTCAACATGTCGCGTACCGAACAGGCGACCAGTCATTTCGCCTTCGGCGCGGGGCGTCACTTCTGTCTGGGATCGATGCTCGCACGGATGGAAATTACTATCAGTGCTCGCATGCTGCTACAGACATTTCCAAACATGCGCTGGGCTCCGGGGTTTACGCCTACCGAACGCGGATTCCTCAATCGCTGCCCTGAGCAACTGGAGGTTGTACTGTGACCACGACTGACTCCACTGAGGAATTCGGCTACACCAGCAGTTATCTTGCCGATCCGCACGCAGGCCAATTGGCACGGCTGCGCACCCTGGAGCGTGCCTTTGACCCATTGAGCCATGCGGTTTTTAATCAGCTGGATCTTGTGCAAAAACCTGCCATCCTCGATCTCGGCGCCGGTGCCGGATCCCTCGCTGGCTGGCTGGGCAAGCGATATCCCGACGCGACAGTCACCGCCACAGACATCGACACCCGATTCCTCACCGATATCCCCGGCATTGAGGTGATGACCCATAATGCGGCGACCGATGGTTTTCCCGCTGCCTCCTTTGACGTGGTACATGCTCGGGCGCTTCTGTGTCACCTCGGTGAACGCGAAGACATATTGACGCGAGCCGCTACCTGGGTCCGCCCGGGTGGTTGGTTGGTGATCGAAGACGTGAGTCTGCGACCGAGCTTGAGAACGGCGAACCCGGTGTTCCGAAAAGTCGCCCAGGCCGGCATCACCCTGCTGGAGCAGACCATCGGTTCCGACATGCTATGGGCCGATACGCTTCCCGATGGATTACGTGATCGGGGACTCTACAGGGTTGGGCATCGCACCCTCGAAGGCCGAATCGGTGACAACGGCCCAGCCGATGCCTTCTGGGCTGCAACCACCGCGCAGGCTGGGCCAGCGCTGCTGAAACGCCAGTTACTCACTCAAGACGATCTTGATGCCATGGTCAACCTGCGTGCCGATCCAGGATTCACTGAAGCAGCGTTGACGTTCGTCAGCGCCTGGGGACAAGTCACCTGACTTGGGTAAACCCCGTACCCGAAAACAATGTATGGGGGGAGGGCACATGTACTGCACCGAAGGGAATGTAGAATGACCAATGATGTAGTGTTAGTTGATGCGCACGATGTACAGATCGGAGTTTGTGACAAACGCCTCGCACACCTGGGAACGGGAAAGCGTCATCGCGCATTTTCAGTGCATTTGATCGACAGTGGCGGGCGTCACCTACTTCAACGTCGTGCTGCCGGTAAAATGCTCTGGCCAGGTTTCTGGTCGAATGCGTGCTGCAGTCATCCGGCACCTGGAGAGACTGTGCTGGATGCCGCTTCTCGTCGTCTGCGTGAGGAGTTAGGCATCTGTGCCTCCTGCCGCTTTTTATATAGTTTTGAGTACCATGCACGTTTTGGTTCGATCGGTGCGGAGCACGAATTTTGTCATGTGCTGATTGCGCAATCTGACGCTTTGGTTTACCCGGCAGCGCAAGAAGTCAGCGAGATCCAGTGGTGGACGCGGGCTGAAATATCGGCTCAACTTTCAGAAGCACAAGGGCAATTCACGCCCTGGTTTCGGATGGAGTGGCGTCGCCTTTTATCGGAGCATCCTTCGTTCGATGTACCTGCATTGCAGATCTGATCAAGCTACACGTATAAACCTGTTAATTATGACAGTAGACGGTAGGCCTTTGGGCCCTGTTAATGGAAACCAAGCCTACTCCTTGAAGGCTTGATCCATTGACATGATGAGGGTTGCCAAATGCAAAATACATACGACTTTCTTAGCTTCGACGGCCTGCCTGCGGCCGAAATTACCGAGACAGGCGATAAACTTACGATCACCGCGCAAGCGATTCCTAACATTGATAAGGGACAAGAAGTGGTGTTCTTTCTGCGTACGCCGATGGGCCATGGCATTGCGATCTACCTGGCCTTGCAACAAGACAACTTGAAGCGGCCCATGGTGATTGAGATTGATAAGAGCCAACTTCCCAAGGCGAGGGAATTGCACATCGACTATGGCGCCTACGATAACCGGCGCGCGGTTCATCGTTCAGCCGTGGCGTATTATCCCCCCCGTGAAACCGCAGCCTAGGGCTGGCAGGTCAACCGCATCTTCCATTGCAGCCACATTGAGGCCGGGGCGCTTGTAAACACCGGCCCGTGCCTCAGGCTGGTGTTTAGTCATACGCCGAGCGGGCGCATCTGCCATGATCAGGCCTTGCAACCTGGCTCACCCAAGGAAACCCGCAATGGACGATGTACAGCAACTGGGCGAGATGCTTCGTCATTACGCCGACAGCGAAGCGCACAAGCGCCAGCAGTTCGAGGTGCAGTCTGCCCACTGGGCCCGGAAAATCACCGAGCTGTATGGCCAGATCGAGCAATGGCTGGCGCCGGTCAAGAGTGATGGGTTGCTGGAGGTGCGGCGTGAAGCCTATGTGGCGTCCGGCCCGAGCGTGCCGGTGGAGACTTCGACCTTCAAGAGCGAGAAGCTGACCATCGAGATTGCCGGCAAACCGGTGGAGTTCGTGCCGGAGGTGATGGGGGTGGGTGGGTTGATTGCGTTGTCGGTCATGGGCCTGACCGCTGCCCGTTACGGCAGCATATCCCTGGTACTGCTGCCGGGCTCCGATGACTGGCTGTGGAAGAAAACCAATGGCCTGAAAGACCCGGACACCTTCGCCTTTGATGCCAATTTCCTGGCCTTGCAGTTGCAGAGCCTGATTCCGCGCGAGCGCGGCTGATCCCCAAGCCAATGTGGGAGTGGGCAAGCCCACTCCCACACAAGCCCAACACTTACCTTCAGACCTCTACATTACCCCAACCCGGCTTGGCCTCTTCAGGCGCCACCGACTTGACCGGCTTGCCCGTCGCCAACTCCACCCGCCGCGCCACCTCCGGGTCGTCGGCGAACGGAATCAGGCTCGCCTCATCCAGCTCTGCTCCAGACTGGTCCCGCAGGCAGTATTCCACGGCGCCATACAGGCAGATCACCGCCACCAGGTTAAAAATGACCTCCCACATCAGGCGATCTGCGCATCACGTTGCGCCACCTTCAAGTCGGCCACCCGCACGGTGCGCCAGGTGTTGTAGGCCATCAGCAGCATGCCGCCGAGGAAGAACACCCCACCGGCAAACCGCACCACAAACCCCGGGTGGCTGGCCTGCAAGGCTTCGACAAACGAGTAGGTGAGGGTGCCGTCATCGTTGATCGCCCGCCACATCAGGCCCTGGGTGATGCCGTTGACCCACATCGAGGCGATGTACAGCACCGTGCCGATGGTGGCCAGCCAGAAGTGCAGGTTGATCAGCGGTACGCTGTACATCTGCTCGCGGCCGAAGATTTTCGGGATCATGTGGTACAGCGAGCCAAAGGTGATCATCGCCACCCAGCCCAGGGCGCCGGCGTGGACGTGGCCGATGGTCCAGTCGGTGTAGTGGGACAAGGCGTTGACCGTCTTGATCGCCATCATCGGCCCTTCAAAGGTCGACATGCCGTAGAACGCCAACGACAGCACCAGGAACCGCAGGATCGGGTCGGTGCGCAATTTATGCCAGGCGCCCGACAAGGTCATCATGCCGTTGATCATCCCGCCCCAGCTGGGCGCCAGCAGGATCAGCGACATGGCCATGCCCAGCGATTGCGCCCAATCCGGCAGCGCGGTGTAGTGCAAGTGGTGGGGGCCGGCCCAGATATACAGGGTGATCAGCGCCCAGAAGTGCACGATGGACAGGCGATAGGAATACACCGGCCGCCCGACCTGCTTGGGCACGAAGTAATACATCATCCCCAGGAACCCGGTGGTCAGGAAGAACCCTACCGCGTTATGCCCGTACCACCACTGCACCATGGCGTCGGTCGCCCCGGAATACACTGGATAGGACTTGAACCAGTCCACCGGGATCGACAGGTGGTTGACCACGTGCAACATGGCGATCACCACGATAAACGCGCCGAAGAACCAGTTGCCTACATAGATATGCTGGGTCTTGCGCTGCACCACGGTGGTGAAGAACACGATGGCGTAGGCCACCCACACCACAGTCATCCACACCGCGCCGGAGAACTCGATCTCGGCGTATTCCTTGGTGGTGGTGTAGCCCAGGGGCAGGGTGACCAGCATGACCACGATCACCGATTGCCAACCCCAGAACGTAAAGGCGGCGAGCCAGTCGGAGTACAGGCGCACCTGGCAGGTGCGCTGTACCGCGTAGTAGCTGGCGGCAAATTGCGCGCTGCCGGCAAAACCGAAGATCACCAGGCTGGTGTGCAGCGGTCGCAACCGGCCGAAGGTGGTCCAGGGCAGGTCCAGGTTCATGTCCGGCCACACCAGTTGCGAGGCGATCCACACGCCCATGGCCATGCCGATGACGCCCCATACCACGGTGGCGATGACGAATTGACGGACGACCTTATAGTTATAGGCCTGCCCGGTTGATGCTGTGCTCATGGTCAGTCTTCCATGGTTTCAAGTCCCGGGCACTGTAGGAAATCCATGAAAAACAAAACAGGCTCAGAAAAACTACATTAATACGGATCAGAATTTATCCCTTAAAACATGGGGTATTCCATGGCTGATATGGTTTTTTAGTTTTTAGCTGAATCTGTGACGTCTTGAGCTGTAGGTGCATAGTCGCCCCCATAGAAACCGCTGCCGTCGAGCGCGGTCAGCCATGATGAGGTAGCGAGATGTATCGGTACGATGAGTACGACCGGGCCCTGGTCTTCGAGCGTGTGGCGCAGTTCCGTGACCAGGTCGAACGGTTTGTCGCTGGCGACTTGAGCGAAGAAGAATTCCTGCCGCTGCGCCTGCAAAACGGCCTGTACCTGCAAAAACATGCCTATATGCTGCGGGTGGCGATCCCCTACGGCACCCTCGGTGCGCAGCAACTGCGCACCCTGGCGAGCATTGCCCGGGATTACGATCGCGGCTACGGCCACTTCACCACCCGGCAGAACATGCAGTTCAACTGGATCGAGTTGCAGCAGGTGCCCGACATCCTCCAGCGCCTGGCCGAAGTCGACATGCATGCGATCCAGACCTCGGGCAACTGTGTGCGCAACATCACCACCGAAGCCTTTGCCGGGGTGGCCGCCGACGAGTTGCTGGACCCGCGCCCGCTGGCAGAAATCCTGCGGCAATGGTCGACCATCAACCCCGAGTTCCTGTTTTTGCCGCGCAAGTTCAAGATCGCCATCTGCTCGGCGCGCCAGGACCGGGCGGCGATCATGATGCATGACATCGGCCTTTATCTTTATCAGGACGCCGACGGCCAGATGCTGTTGCGCGTGCTGGTGGGCGGTGGCCTGGGGCGCACGCCGATCCTGGGCTTGCAGATTCGCGACGGCTTGCCCTGGCAGCACCTGCTGTCGTATGTCGAGGCGGTATTGCGCGTGTACAACCGCCATGGCCGGCGCGACAACAAGTACAAGGCGCGGATCAAGATCCTGGTCAAGGCCCTGGGCATCGAGGCGTTTTCCCGGGAAGTGGAGGAGGAGTGGCAGCACCTGCGCGATGGCCCGGCGCAACTGACCGAGGACGAGTACCAGCGCGTGGCCGCAGCCTTTGTGCCACCGGACTATCAGGCATTGCCCGATACCGACCTGGACTTTGGCACGCACATGGCCGACAGCCCGGCCTTCGCCCGCTGGGTAACCCGCAATGTGCAGCCGCACAAAGTGCCGGGCTATACCAGTGTGGTGCTGTCCACCAAGCCGGGGATTGCCGCGCCGCCGGGGGACGTGACGGCCGAGCAGATGGACGCCGTGGCCCAGTGGGCCGAACAGTTCGGCTTCGGTGAAATCCGCATCGCCCACGAACAGAATATCGTGCTGCCGGACGTGCCCAAGGCGCGGCTGCATGCCTTGTGGACCCTGGCCTGTGAGCAAGGGCTGGGCAGCGCCAATATCGGCTTGCTGACCGATATCATCGCCTGCCCCGGCGGCGACTTTTGTGCCCTGGCCAATGCCAAGTCGATCCCCATCGCCCAGGCGATCCAGCAGCGTTTCGACAACCTCGACTACCTGCATGACCTGGGCGATATCAGCCTGAATATCTCTGGCTGCATCAATGCCTGCGGGCATCATCACATCGGCAATATCGGCATCCTGGGCGTCGATAAAAACGGCAGCGAGTGGTACCAGATCACCCTGGGCGGTGCGCAGGGCAAGGCCAGCGCGCTGGGCAAGGTGATTGGCCCCTCGTTCAGTGCCGCACAGATCCCGGATGTGATCTCACGTCTGATCGCCACCTACGTGCGCTACCGGGAAAGCGACGAACCCTTTATCGACACCGTACAACGCATCGGCCTGGAGCCGTTCAAGGAGCGGGTGTATGGCAGCGTGGTGCAGCCGGTATGAACAATCTATTGAGCCTGGAGCAGGGCGTGGCGGCGATCAAGCACGATGACCCTTGGACCCTGGTGCGCGATGCCGAAGGGCCGCTGCCCGAGGGCGCGCTGATTCTGCCGCTGGCGCTGTGGCTGAGCCGGCGCATTGCACCAGACCCACCGCAGGACGCGGTGTGGCTCGGCCCGGATGATGACGTGGAACACCTGCGACCGTGGCTGGATGCATTGCCGCTGATTGCCCTGGATTTCCCCAGCTTTCGCGATGGCCGTGCCTACAGCCAGGCCTATCTGCTGCGCACCCGCATGGGCTGGCAGGGGGAGTTGCGGGCGGTGGGGGATGTGCTGCGCGACCAACTGAGCCATATGCGCCAGTGTGGTTTCGATGGGTTTGCCGTGCGCGAGGACCGCTCGGCCGCCGATGCGCTCAAGGGCCTGGCGGGCATGAGTGTGAGCTATGGCCGCTCGGTGATTGAGCCGCGGCCGTTGTTTCGCCGGCGGTAGCCCTCTGCCTGCCGCCGGCGCGTTGTTATTTCAAGGCCGGGTCGGCGGGGTTGAGTTTTTTCCAGCTCTGCATCACCTGCTGCGCCTTCGGTTCCTGGCCGTTCTCCAGGTAGTACTGGATCAGCGACAACCGTGCATTGCGGTTATAGGGCTGGCGTTGCAGCAAGGCTTCCAGTTGCTGGCAGGCCTTGTCGACCTGGCCACCGTCATGCAACGCCACCGCCAGCACAAAACTGTACTGCCCGTTGTCCGGTTCCAGGCGGGCGGCCTCGCGCAGGTGCGTCAGCGCTGACGGGGTGTTGCCCTGGCGAATCAGCATCAATCCCTGGGTATGTTGCAGCAGCGCCGCCTCAGGGTGTTGCTTGAGGCGGTCGGCCAACAGGCGGCCGGCTTCTTCGCGCCGGCCGTTGGCTTCCAGCCACTGGGCGAGGGTCACCAGCGCCGGGTAGAAGTCCGGGTCGCGCAGCAGTGCCGTGCGCAGTTGGGCTTCGACCTGAGCGGCGCGACCGCTGGCCTGGTACAGCATGGCCAGGTTGAGGTTGGCTTCGGCGCGTTCCTGCAGGCTGAGTTGCACGTTTTCGTATTCACCGATGGCCTGCTCCCAGGCCGGGCCCAGGCCTTGGGCCGCGACGCTGAGCAGATCCCGCGCGGCAAGGATGCGCACCGCACGCACCGGGTCCTTGAGCAAGGGGCCATACAGCGCCACACGTTCGGCGGGTGGCAGGAAGGCGCTGACCGCCCGTAGCGCACTTTCGCGCACCTGCGGGGCAGGGTGGCCCAGGTCCTTGGTTGCCAGCTTCAACGCCTGTTCGCTGGGGTAGTTGGGCAGCTCGACCAGCAGCGTGGCGCGTTGGATGGCCGGCAGGTTATTGCGTGCCAACTGCTCATACAGCGCCTGCGCCGCCCCCGGCTGGCCACCGCGAATCAGTGCCAGGCTTTCGTCGTAGCGGGGGGCCTGGAGCGCCTGGCTGTGGTCCCACAGTTTGAATTGCGCGGTGATCTTGTCGCCGGCCTTGCCTTGGTGGCAGGTCAGGCAGGCGTCCGGGGTGCCGAGCCTGGCGGCGCGCTCGGGGTTGGGAATGCTGAAGCTGTGGTCATGGCGAAAGTCATTGCCCATGTAAAACTTGCCGGGCATATGGCAATCGACGCAAAACGACCCGGGTTGCCCGGCGACATGGCGCGTGTGTTCTGGCGCCTCGTAGTTCTTGGCCTGCAGGCCCCGGCCATCGACCGTGGCCACAGCGGTCTTGCCCGCCGTGTTGTGGCATTGCAGGCAGACGCCATTGCCGGGGGCCTTCAACTGGTTGCTATGGGGGTTGTGGCAGTCGGTGCAGCGCACGCCCTTGTCGGCCATCTTGCTCTGGGCGAAGGCGCCGTGTTCAAACACCTCATCCTTGATCTTGCCGTCCAGGGTATACAGCTCGCGGGTCAGGACACTGGGCAGGTAGTCGTCCATCAGGCGCTTGCCCACGCGATAGCCATCGCCCAACGGTGCCCGGCGCGCATGGCAGCGGGCGCAGGTTTCGAGTTCGACGGTGGCGTCCTTGTCCTTCAAGTCCACGGCAAAGCCGGCATGCAGCAGGTCGCCCTTTTTCGCCGCCCATTGCACATGGTTCGACGCCGGGCCATGACAGGCCTGGCAGCCGACGCCGAGGCTGTTCCACTGGCTGTCGAAGCGGTTGTTGACGGCATCGAAATTGCGCTGGTAGCCGGTGGTGTGGCACTCCACGCACATGAAGTTGGCGTTCTGGTTGGGTTGGCTCCAGTGCAGTGGGTTCTTGAAGTTCACGCCTTGGCCGGGGTAGAGGTGAAACCAGCGGTTTTTTTCGGTATCCCAGGCCACGCCCAGGGCCTGCAAGCGCCCGTCGCCGACCTCGATCAAGTACTGCTGCAAGGGCGTGATGCCGAAGGTGTAGGCGACCTTGAAGTCTCCAGGCTTGCCATCGGCACCCGGGGTATTGACCCAGAACTCATTGCCCCGGCGAAAAAAGCGGGTGGTTTCGCCTTCGCCTTTGAACGACGCATTGTTGAAGTCGGCCGGCACGGTTTCAGGCGTCGCCTGCTGCATGGCCAACTGATGATGAGAACCTTGCCAGTCCTGGGCCTGGGGCTGATGGCAGGCCTGGCATTGTTGCTCGTCCACGAGCTGCGCTGGCGGTATCGCCACCGGCTTGGCCACCGTGGCCACCGGCGTGGGGGCCAATAGCTGCGGGGTGGGCGTACTGGCCTGGAGAAACAGCCAGATCCCGAGCATGGCCAGCAGCAAAACGGCAATCAGCAAGGGGTATAGATAACGATTGGGTGAGTCACGGTGGGCTGCGTTTTTGTTGTTAGGCTTGGGCATGCGGCTTCCGATGTCCTGGGGCATTGACGCACTAAGGCGTGCTTAAGCTAGGTGCAGCTTTGACGCCGGCACGGTATATGTCAATCGAGGTACAAAAAAAGCACACGAGTAGTGTGCCAATAGGCTATTTTTCACGAGTTGGCTATACCTGTTAATTCACGTCTTGATGATAAATACCAAGGAGTCGCACCAATGAAGCTAGGGCTAATGATCAGCACGCTGTGTATTGCCTCACTCGGGGTGACTGGCTGTGCAAGTAAAGTCCCCCAGCCGGACGAGTATTCCGGGTTTCTTTCGGACTACAGTCACTTGAAGGAAGCCAAGTCGCCATCGGGCGCAGAGGTGATGCGCTGGGTCGATCCCAAGCTGAATCTGAACCGCTACACCTCGGTGTATATCGAACCGACCCAATTCTTCCCCAAGCCCCAGGCCACGGCGCAAATCCCCGAAGACACCTTGCGTAGCATCAACGAGTACTACAACCAGGCGCTCAAGCGTGAGCTGGTCAAGTCCCTGCCATTGGCCAACGCCCCGGGCCCGGGCGTGATTGTGGTCCGGGCGGCGATCACCGCAGTCAGCCGCAAGACCGAAAGCCTCAAACCCTATGAGTACATCCCGGTGGCCCTGGTGGCCGCCGCGGTGAGTACCGGCACCGGGATTCGCGACCAGGAAACCACCCTGGGCACCGAGGCGCAGTTTCTCGATGGCGACAATGGGCGGGTGATTGCCCAGGTTGTGCGCAAAGGCACCGGCAAGCCCCTGGACAATGACAGCCAGGTGATGAAAGCCTCGGATGTGAAGGGTGTGATCGATGGCTGGGCGGCGGATTTGCATCAGTCCTACGCCAAGTTCAAGGCCAAATAACGCGCGCAGGCTTGTTGTGGTTGTGGCGAGTGGGCAAACCCCGCTCGCCACAACAATAGGCTGATGGCATGCCGGTTTAGTCAATCCCCGACAAACCACCGGTAATACGGATTGGCCCCATCCCGCTGCAACACCTGCCGGATATCCCGGCCCCAGGCTGCCCGATCACCGTCATAGGCGTGCAGGCTGGCGCGGTAGAACTGCATCAGGCGTTGCTGCTCGGCATCCAGGGTCCGCAAGAAGGCCGCATCGGCATTCAGCAACGGCGCCGGCACCCGTAAGTCGAGCAAGGCCGGCAACACCCGCTTGATCTCCTGGCTGCGCACCCACGGCGCATATTCGATGCGCGGCTGGTCATCGGTGACGGCCAGGGCCTGCCCGGCAAAACGTTGCAGCCCATTGCGATCGGTGACCCAGGTCGCCAACAGGGTCGGCGCCGAATCAATGCCGACCTCGGCCAGGGCGCTGCGTACCGGGGCTTGCTCAAAGCGCTGACGAATGCGCGCGGCGTCCAACTCGATCGGCTCCAGGGAACCGACTAACAGCATCTCGTGGAACTCGCTGGTCCACAGCGTGGCGTACGGGAACACATCGAGGAAGCTGCGCACCAGTGACTGCGAGTCTTCGATGTTCTGCGTCGGCAGCGGCAGCCACTGGGCCAGCAGACCGTGTTTTTCCAGGCGCCGCGCAGCCAGTTGGTAGAAGTCGCGCGAATACAGGTTGACCACGCCGGCGGCGGAGGGCGGTGGCGGTTCCAGGGTGATCAGGTCATAGGCCTGGGGGCTGCGCAGCAGTTCCTGGCGCCCGTCGCGCAAGCGCACCTGCACCCCGGGATCGCTGGCGGCGTTGTAGTTGCCCTTGAACAGCGGCGCCGCCTGCACCACGGCGGGCAGCAACTCGGCGACCACCCGGTGTTCCAGCCCCGGATAACGCAACAGCGCGCCGGCGGTAATGCCGGTGCCAAAGCCGATCACCAGCGCCGAACGGGGCTCGGCGTTATGGATCAGCAACGGCAGCAGGGCCTGGATACGCATATAGCGCAGGGACGGCATGGCATCGCCGGTGTTGGACACGCCCTGGATATACAGGCGCTGAAAGGCCCGCGCGCCCTGGCCCTGGGTGACCACCGCGACCGTCGCACCACGGCCTTCCTGGTAGAACGCCAGGCTGGCATTGCGTGCGCCGGGCAGCAGGTTGGCCAGGCGCTCGACCGGGGTCAGCAGGGCCACGACCAATGACAGTAGGCCGAGGGCCGCCACTGCCTGGCGCCGGCCTTTTTTTACCCCATGGCCACGGCGCACCGCGATGTAACCCACTACGCCGGCAATCACCGCCAGCAGACCCAGGGTGCGCACCAGGCCGAGCCAGGGGATCAGCACAAAGCCGCAGAGCATCACCCCGACAATCCCACCCAGGGTGTTGAACGCCACCACCGCGCCCACCTCCCGGCCTACCTGCGCGCCGCCCACACTCAGGCGCAGCGCCAGGGGAAACGCCGCGCCGAGCAACAGGGTGGGCACAAACACAATGCACAGGGCGACCATGGCAAAGCGTGCGCTCATGCCCGGCAATTGGCTGCCACCCAGGCTCAGTACCAGCGCTTCGGCCTGGGTTTGCAACAGCACCAGCCACCGGCCCAGCAGGGCGATTTCCAGCAGCGCCACCAGCCCGGCCCCGGCGATCAGCAGGCCGAAGACGCCCCAGGGATCGCGAAGGCGTGCGACCCGGCGCGCCATCAGTTGGCTGCCGATAAACAGCCCGGCCAGGTAAGTCGCCAGCACCACGGCAAAGGCATAGGTACGGGTACTCATGAACTGCACGATAGACTGCGACCAGACCACTTCGTAACCCAGGGCCACGCCACCGGCGATGGCGTACAGCACCAGCGCCAGGCGGGCCGGCCGGGTCTTGGACGGAACGCTGAGCGACGTTGCACGATGGCGCACGTACAACAAGGCGCCGACGGCGGCGAGCAGGTTGAGCAGGGCGGCCACCAGGGCACTGCCGCGCACGCCAAAGGTGGCGATCAGCACAAAGGCCGTGAGCAGGGTGCCGACGATGGCCCCGGCGGTGTTGGCCGCATACAGCCGGCCACCGGCCTGGCCCAGGTCCTTGGCATCGACATTGAGGGCGCGCACCAGCACCGGCAGCGTGCCACCCATCAACAGCGCAGGCAGGCCCACCAGGGCGAAGGGCAGGACCCAGGCCAACAGGCCGATGCGTTGTTCCAGCCAGGCAAACGGGCTGGCGGCCATGCCCAGGGCCAGCGTGGCGCTGACCCCGAGCACGGCGACCAGTATTTCCAAGACCGCGTACAGCAGCAGTGGCCGGGCGAGCCGATCGGCCCAGCGACCAAACAGCCAGCTACCCAGGGCCAGCCCGGCGAAGAAGGCACTGATCCCGGTGGTGATGGCATAGACCTCGACCCCGACCACCAGTGACAGCTGCTTGATCCAGAGCACCTGGTACACCAGGGCGGCGCTGCCGGAGATAAACAGCAGCAGGGTGGGGATCAGTAGGGTAGAGGCCTGGAGTTGGGCCAGGGGTTGGCTGGCTGTGCGTGAAGACATTGCAGATTGCCTTGTTCAAAGGGAACACACATTGCAGAACTGGCGAAGAGGCCAGGTGAAAACTGGGTTTGGTGTGGGGCGGGCTTGCCCGCGATAGCGGAGTGTCAGTCAATGTATTAGGTGGCTGATCCACTGCCATCGCGGGCAAGCCCGCTCCCACTTTTTATTGCGCCGGTGCCGCCTTCATTTTCTCGGCAATCTTCGCATCCACCGCCGCGCGAATCTGGTCGATGCTGAAGCTCGCCGGTTTCTGGCTGGGCGGGTAGTCGATGAAGGTTTCGAGGAAGGCCGCCGACTTGGTCACCGCGACGCCCGCCAGGTACACGTTCTTGGTGCTCCAGTCGTAATACTGGTCAGACACCACGTCCGCCCGCTCGTACGGGTCCATGCGCAAGTTGAGGATCTTCGGCACCCGCAGGCACACGAACGGCTCGCTCCAGACCCGGAACCCTCCCGGCTGGCGCTGTTCGCAGAACACCACTTTCCAGTTGTCGAAGCGCATCGACACCAGCACCCCGTCATCGTTGAAGTAGTAGAACTCGTTGCGTGCGCCCTTGGGTTGCTGGCCGGTCAGGTACGGCAGTTGGTTGAAACCGTCCAGGTGCACCTTGAAGTTGGCGCCGCCCGCCACCGGGGCCCAGCCTTTGAGCAGTTTGTCTTTGACTTGCGCATCACCGGCTGCCGCGAGCAGGGTCGGGAACCAGTCCATGCCCGAGACCATCTCGTTGGAGACCTCGCCGCCCTTGATCTTGCCCGGCCAGCGAATGATCGCCGGCACCCGGTAGGCGCCTTCCCAGTTGGAGTTCTTCTCGTTGCGAAACGGCGTGGTCGCCGCGTCCGGCCACGAGAACTGGTTCGGCCCGTTATCGGAGGTGTAGACCACGATGGTGTTGTCGGCGATTTTCAAGTCGTCGAGGGTCTGCAAGAGTTTGCCGACGTCACCGTCGTGCTCCAGCATGCCATCGGCGTACTCGTTGCCGGGCATGCCGCTCTGGCCCTTCATCGAGTCGCGTACGTGGGTGAACACGTGCATGCGCGTGGTGTTCATCCAGACGAAGAACGGCTTGTCGGCCTCGGCCTGTTTCTTGATGAACGCCTGGGCGGCGGCAGTGGTTTCGTCGTCGATGGTTTCCATGCGCTTGGTGGTCAAGGCACCGGTGTCTTCGATCTTGCCGTCGGCAAAGCTGTGGATCACCCCGCGCGGGGTGTTGGCCTTGACGAAGGCGGCGTCGTCCTTGGGCCAGTACGGGCGTTCCGGTTCTTCTTCGGCATTGAGGTGGTACAGGTTGCCGAAGAACTCGTCAAAGCCATGGTTGGTGGGCAGGTACTCATCGCGGTCGCCCAGGTGGTTCTTACCAAATTGCCCGGTGGCGTAACCCAGGGACTTGAGCGCCTGGGCAATCGTGATGTCGCGCTTCTGCAAGCCCACCGCTGCACCGGGGATGCCGACCTTGGACAAGCCCGTGCGCAACGGCGTCTGGCCGGTGATAAAGGATGAGCGCCCGGCGGTGCAGCTGTTTTCCGCATAATAGTCGGTGAATATCATGCCTTCCTTGGCGATACGGTCGATGTTCGGCGTCTTGTAGCCCACCACGCCCATGGAATAGGCGCTGATATTGGTTTGCCCGATGTCATCGCCGAATATCACCAGGATATTTGGTTTTTCGGCGGCCAGGGCTGTTGCCCCGCCCCCCATCACTGAAACCGCCACCAGGGCCAGTTTCGGTAGCCACTTGCCTATGCGAGTCATAAGACCTGCTCCTATATCGGCTTGAGTCGCACTGCTGCGACCAACGTTTACTACAGTCCATCGCGACGTCTTTGCTTATTGCACCTGCTTTTGCACAACCGGCTCGAACGGGTAGATACGCCGCCAATCGGCCGCCATATCAACCACGTTCCAACCCTTTGTCCTGGCTTCATCGAGGGCCTTGTCCAGGCGCCCGACCTGGGAGTGGCGGTCATAGGCCCACTCGCGGGTGGCATCGGTGTGGTGCACCAGGCCCATAAAACGTTTGCCTGCACCTGCCGCCGTCCATTGCAGCATCTGCAAGTCGCCGTCGGAGTTGCCGAACGCCAGGATTGGCCGCCGGCCAATCACCGCATCAATGCTTTCCGGCTTGCCCGGGCCGTCGTCGTTATGGGCCAGCTTGGCCGTGCGCAGGATCTGCGGCGTGCCGTCGCTGATCTGGAACCGGGTGACGAAGGTGCTGCCGATCACCTGTTCCGGCGGCACGCCATAGACCACTTCGGCAAAGGCCCGCATAAATGCGGTATCGCCACCGGACACGATGTAGGTCTTGAATTGCTGGCTGCGCAGGTAGTCGAGCATTTCCAGCATCGGCTGGTAGATCATCTCGGTGTAGGGCTTGCCGGTTTTGGGATGGCGGGCCTGGGTCAGCCAGGCCTTGGCATTGGCGATAAAGGTCTCGGTGCTGATCCCGGTATGGGTCGCGCCGATGATTTTCAGCAGGCCGTCCATGCCGCTCTGGGCCAGGGCCTGGTGGTCGTTTTCCAGCACGGCCTGGAACGGCTGGGTGGTTTTCCATTGCGGGTGCTGGGGCGCCAGGCGTTTGATTTCATCGAAGGCGAACAGCACCTGGAAGTAGGCCGGTTGCTCGGTCCACAGGGTGCCGTCGTTGTCGAACACGGCGATGCGCTCGGCGGGTTTGACGTAGTCCGTCGAGCCTTCGGTGGTCACGGCCTGGACGAATTCCATGATGTGCTGTTTGCTCGGGCCTTCATGCCACGACGGCAATGGGTCGGCGGCCAATGCCGCAAAGCTCAGGCCCAGCAGCAGGGGCAGGGTGCGGCGCACAGAGGTCATGGGAAATCCTTTTCACGGCGAGGGTTGAGTGGTTGCAAGCGTAGTTGACGACAGACCCGGCGCACTGTGGCCCAGGCATGTCGCCACAGTGGCAGCAACCGTGGCCACCACTGGCGGCCCAGGTAGCCGGCCAAGACCAGCAGCACCAGCGTCGCGCTCCAGGCCAGGGCGTGCCGGGACAGTTGCCAGCGTGTGTGCTGGCCGAGGTCCTTGAGGTCCTGGGCGATGGAAAAGGTCGGGCGGTAGTCGCTGCTGGCCAGGGCCTCGACGCTAATGGCGGGCAGTTGCGCCACTTGCAGGCGCTGGTTGCGGCTGTCCCACCACTTCACGCGGATGGCCGGCAGTTGGTAATGGCCGCCCTGTTCGACCCGGTACACCCAGCGATCCACGCGCTGGCCGCCAGTGACCGTGCCGCGCCCGTCGTCCAGGTTGCCGATGGCGGGCGTCTGCGGGTAAGCGCGCAAGCCTGCAATCGCCACCTGCAGCGGCGCCGGCAATGACAGCGCCGGGGTGTTGTCGGCCTGCAAGGTGAGGGTGCGGGTCAGGCTGTCGCCCACTTTCAACGGTGTGGCCGACGTGCTGAGGCTCTGGCTCAGGCGCAGCCCTTCGGCCACCAGCAACGGTTCACCGGGGGCAAAACCGGGTGGCCGCGTGGCCTTGAACGCCAGTGGCGTGCTATGGGCGGTCAGGGGCGCGCTGGCCTGGCCGGGCTGCGCGCGGATGGCCAGGGACGGCACGCTGAAATCCTGCGCCACGCTGGGGGTGATGCGGTAGCGATAGCGCATGCCATAGAAGGTCTGGCCGTCGATCACCTGGGTCAGGTGCTCGGCCTCGCCCCCCGGCGCCTCGACCCGCGCCCCCGGCAGTTGCAGGGCGGGCAGGCTGACGGCGGCGGTGAACCAGGTGTTGGTCAGCACATCCACCTGCAACTGTGCCTGCTCGCCCACCCTCACCGCCGGGCCCGGCAGCAGTTGCACCAGTACCTTGAGTTGCGGCTCGCCGGCCATGAGCGGTGTGCAGAACAGCAGGCCGAGCAGGGCATGCTTATTCATGGGCATCCCCCTGGTCTTGCAGGCTGAATTTGCGCCGCAGGAAGTTGGCCGGCGAGGTGGTCAAGTTCTGCAACCACAGGGCGTCATTGCTGGCCTGTTCGGTCTGCACCGCCTTGGTTTGGCCCTTGCCGGGCGTCTTGTCGAACTGGATCGCATCGGGCTTGACCTCGGGCGCGTTGGCGGCGGCGCTTTCGGTGTCTTGTTTCAGGGCCATGGCCAAGGCCAGGTTGGCGCGGGCCTCGGGGAACTGTGGCTGGCGCTGCAAGGCTTGCTGGTAGGCGCTGATGGCCTGGTCGAACTTGAAGCGGCGTACCTGGATATTGCCCAGGTAGAACGCCGCCTGCGCGCTGTCGAGCTGGGCGAAAGTGGCCAGGGCCAGGTCATAGTCGGCGGCGTTATAGGCGGCGATGCCCTTCCAGTACGGGTCGATAAACAGGCGGGCGGCGGCGGGGTAGTGGTGGTGCTCGAAGGCCCAGCGCCCTTGTTGATCGGCGCTGAGAAACGCATCGACCAACCCGTTGGCATTAACCTGCGCCGGTTGCAGGAACAGGCCCAGCATCACCACGGCGGCCCAGTTCAGGCTCCAGCCGCGGCGCACGCCCAACAGCGCTACCAGCAATAGCGGCCAGCACAGCCAGTAGCCAGCGTCTTGCCATTGCAGGGCGCGCTGTTGTTCATCGCTCGCCTGGAAGTGCTGTTGGGCATGCAATTGCACCCAGTCCAGATCGTCGTCATTGAGGGTCAGGCTGCCCAGCGGGGCGTCGGTGGCGCCAGCCAGTTGCTTGAGGGCGGGCGCGTCAAAACTGCCGGGGTTGCTGCCTACCGCCAGTACCAGCACTTGCAGCGGGCTGTCGGCCAAGAGGGGCTTGAGCCGGGGCAGTTGGGTGAGGTCGGCACCGTCGCTGAGCAGCAGCAGGGTGCCCGGCGACTTTTCCGCGTCCAGCAGGCGCCTGGCTTGCTCGATCACCCCGGCCACATCCTTGCCTGGCCGGGTGATCAGATCACTGCCGAGGGCCTGGATAAAGCTGTCCAGCAGCGCCGGGTCATCGGTGGGCGGCAACACCAGGTGCGCGCTGCCGGCGTAGACGATCAGTGCGGTTTTTGCGCCTTTGCGCCGCGCAACCAGGTCATGCACCTTGTGTTTGGCCGCTTCCAGGCGGGTGGGCGGTACATCGAGGCTGTCCATGGAGGGCGACAGGTCCAGGGCAATGATCAACGGCGCACGGTTCTCCAGGAAACCCGGTCGATCCTGCTCCCAGGTCGGCCCGGCGGCGGCGAGAGCGCCGAGCACCAATAGCGTACTGGCCAGATGCACCGGGCGCAGGCGCTGGGGATTATTGGGCGTGAGCAGCAGGTGCGGCAACAGGTGCGGGGCGATAGTGCCGCGCAGGCGCCGTTGCAGGTCGCGGTTGCGTCGCCAGAGCAGGGGCAGCAGCACGCCGACCAGCGCCAGCAACAGCCAGGCCGGGCGCAGGAAGTGCAAGTCATTGAGGTTGAACGCCATCGGGCACCTCCCGTTGGGGACGGTACGACCAGGCGGCGATCAGGTGATACACGGCAAACAGGCCCAGGGCGGCAGTCAACGGCAGCCAGAACAGATCGCGCTTGGGCTGGTGGCTCAAGGTCTGCACTTGATGGGGCGTGAGCTGGTCGAGGGTGGTGTAGACCTGCTCCAGGGTGTCGCGGTTTTCTGCGCGCCAATAGCGCCCGCCGGTGGCCTGGGCAATCTGCTGCAAGGCGCCCAGGTTGACCTTGGCTTCGCCCGACGCATCGGGGTCGCCAATGCCGATGGTATGGATCACCACGCCTTTGGCCGCCGCCATGCTGGCGGCGTGGTCCAGGGTGATTGCGCTGCTGGTGTCGTTGCCGTCGGTGAGCAGGATCAGTACTTTTTCCTGCTCGTGGGCCGCGTCCAGCAGCTTCAGGCTCAGGCCGATGGCATCGCCAATGGCCGTGTTGGGCCCGGCCATGCCGATGCCGCTGTCATCGAGCAGCAGCGCCAGGCTGGCATGGTCCAGGGTCAGCGGTGCCTGGGGGTAGGCGCCGCTGCCAAACAGGATCAGGCCCAGGCGGTCATCCTTGCGCCGTTGGATAAACCCCTGCACCACCTGTTTGACCGCGGCCAGGCGGTCGGTCTTCTGGCCGTTGGCGTCGGTGAAGTCCTGGGTCTGCATGGATTGGGAAATATCGATGGCTAGCATCAGGTCGCGCACCGGCTGTTGGCGTTCGATGGGTTTTTCCACCCACACCGGGCGGGCCACGGCCAGCACCAGAAGGGCCCAGACCAGCAGGTTGAGCAGCAGTTGCCGGCGATTGCTGCGGCTGTCGCTGCCTGCCGGGGCCTGGCCTACCGCCCGGCTCATACCGGCAAAAAACGGCACCCGCACCGCGCTGCGGGCCTCGCGGTAGGCGGGCAGGTAATGCCAGGCCAGCCAGGGCAAGGGCAGCAGGAGCAACCACCAGGGGTAATCAAGCTGCCACATGATGCCCCTCCACCCAGGTTCGGCAGTGGGCCAGCAGGCGGGTGCGCTGTTCGGCAGACAGCGCGTCGGCCGGGGCATAAGCCAGCTCGGCCAGTTGCCGGCTAAGGTCGGCCGGCACCGGCGCAGCGCCATGGCGTTGCAGGAAGGCTTGCCAGTCGGCGCCACTCAAGGTCGGCACGCGCTGCCGTTCCTCGGGGGTAAGGGGCATCGACAGCGCCACGCGCTTGAGCAATACCGGCAGCTCCCGTAGATCCTCCAGCGCCTCCAGGCGCGCCAGGGCCTCGCGGCGATAGGCATTGCGCCGCCACGCCAGCCAGGCCCTGGCCGCCCACACCAGCAGGCCGAGGACCAGCAGCCCGAGCAGCAGCCACCAGCCCCAGGTCTGCGGCCAGTAGCTGACGGGCGCGGGCAAGCCCAGCTCTTGCAGCTGTTCGATGCTCGGCACCTGGGTGTTCAACGGCGCCTGCCCAGTTCGGCGCGCAATTGCTCGGCGGCGGGCAGGGCGCTGCTGAACATCAGCACGGGCACCTGGCTGCGCCGCAACAGGCTGGCGACATCCTTGAGGCGCCCACCGAGAAAGTCCCCCAGGGGTTGGCGCACCTGTTGTTTGTGCACGGCCAATTCCACTTGCAACTGGCCCTGGGTCACGCGCAGTTGCCCGCGTGTGGGCACGTTGAGGGCCAGCGGATCGTAGACCTGCAGGGCGAGCACATCGTTATGGGCCGACAGCTGGCGCAGCAGTTGCAGGGTGCGCGGCCCGGCGCCGGCAAAGTCGCTGACAAGGCAGATCAAATGGTCATGTCCGGCCAGGGCCAGGCACTGCTGCAAGACCTTGTCCAGTTGCCCGTCGCCTTCATGGTCGGGGTTGCGCGCGTTGAGCGCCTGGTTGTGTTGCACGATGCGGCTGCACAGGGTCTCGACCCGCTGGCGACTGCGCAACGGGGCCACAGCGTCGATGCGCTCATCGTTGAACACCACGCCGCCGACCCGGTCGCCGGCATTGAACACCATCCACGCGGCCAGCGCGGCCAGTTCGGCGGCGAGCGCCGATTTGAAGCTGCGTACCGAGCCAAAGAACATCGACATGCGCTGATCGACCACGATCAAGGCCGGGCGATCGCGCTCTTCGGTAAAGGCGCGCACCACCGGCTTGCCGGTACGCAGGGAGGCGCGCCAGTCAAGGTGGCGCAGGTCGTCGCCGGGCTGATAGCGCCGCAGCTCGTCGAAGTTCAGGCCGCGTCCGCGCAGGCGTGAGGCATGGTTGCCCGCCAGGAGGCTGCCCCGGGGTTGGCGCGCCACAAAGCTCAAGCCCCGTGCCTGGAACTGCAGGGCCATCAACTGCCCGAGGGCCACGTAGACCAGGCCGTCGGCGTTCATGCCGGGATCGCTACTTTGGCCAGCAGGCGGTCGAGCACCTGATCGGCACCGACCCCATCGGCCACCGCGTCGTAGCTCAGTTGCAGGCGGTGGCGCAGCACCGGGTGCAGCACCGCTTGCACATTGGCCGGGGTCACGAAGGCCTGGCCCTGCAACCAGGCGTCGGCACGTGCGCAACGGTCCAGGCCGATGCCGCCACGGGGGCTGGCCCCCAGGCTGATCCAGCGCGCCAGGTCCGGGTCGTAGTCGCCGGGATGGCGGGTGGCGTTGATCAGGTCGATCAGGTAGCGGTCGATGGCCGGCGCGACCTGCACGGCGCTGACTTCCCGGCGGGCGGCGAAGATCACCTCTTGTGCCAGGTTGAAGCCCTGGCTGACAGGGGCGTCGCCTGCCTGTTCTTCGGCCCGCAGCAAGCGCAGCACCTGGCTTTCATCGTCGGCGCTGGGGTAGTCGAGGAGGATTTTCATCACGAAGCGGTCCATCTGTGCTTCGGGCAACGGGTAGGTGCCTTCCTGCTCGATGGGGTTCTGGGTGGCGACCACGATAAACAGCTCGGGCAGCGGGTGGCTGGCGCCGGCCACCGTGATCTGCCGCTCTTCCATGGCTTCGAGCAGGGCAGCCTGGACCTTGGCCGGGGCGCGGTTGATTTCATCGGCGAGGATCAGGTTGCCGAACAAGGGGCCGGGCTGGAAGCGGATCTGGTTCTGCCCGTTTACCTGGTGCAGCACCTCGGCGCCGGTAATGTCCGACGGCAGCAGGTCGGGGGTGAACTGAATCCGGCTCATCTTCGCGTCCAGGTGCCTGGCCAGGGCCTTGACCGTGCGGGTCTTGGCCAGCCCGGGCAGGCTTTCCAGCAGCAAGTGCCCGTTGGCCAGCAGGCCCAGGAGGATCTGCCGGATAACCGGGGCCTGGCCCAGCACGCTTTCGGCGATGCTGGCTTGCAGGGCGTTTAGATCGTTGAGTGCTGTCATCGCAATCGTCCTTGAGGCAAAGGAGCCCCGGGGGGCGGCGACCACGCCATTGGCGATGACCGACACCTGAAAAAGCCACTACCAGACGTATTGCATACGCAAGGTCCAGGTGTTCACGTCGGGCGAACCGCGGCGTTCGGCGATGGTGTCGGAATAGGCCAGCAGCCCACCGAATTGCGGCGTGAGCATAAAGCCCAGGCTCGCCCCCAGCAGGCCGTTTTCCTGTTTGTTGTCCTGCCAGATGCCGTCGATCTTGCTTTCGCCGCCCCGGCTGTAGGTGGCATCCAGCGACGCCCAGAGGGCGCGGTTGATGGTGTAGCTGTAGTGACCCTCGATGGCATACAGCGGTTTTTGTTCCAGCTTGCTGTTGCCGTGGTACTCGTCGTTGTCGCCAAACAGCGAGACCCAGGTATTGATCTCCAGCCATGTGGGGCCGAACGGTGTGCCGAAGCCCAGTTCCGGCTTGACCACCCAGCGGTTGGCGCCGATGTTGATCACACGGTCCTTGTCATAGTCGCCGGTGGGCACGGTGAGCCATACGGCGCCGGTCAGGAAGGTCTCGGGTTGCCAGCTGGCAAACTCCTCGGCCGTGAGGGCCGGGCCGCCGAAGATGTTATGGGCGAACACCACCTGGGCATCGCCCATGCCGCCGTTGTGTTTGGTGCCATCGAAGAAGCGTGCGTTGTCGAAGGACGCCGACACATCGGCATAAGGCTGGATAAGCTGGAGAGCGCTGTTGCGCCCGTCGATGCCGAACGTGCGCGCGTAGCGCAACAGGTACACATCGGCGTTGAGCGACAGGCCATCGAGGGGCAGCGTAGTGTCGATGGGCGTGTTGGTATCCACCCGGTTGTAATACCCGAACAGCATATTCAGGTCGGTGGGGGTGTTCTGCCAATCCCTGGCATTGTCCGCAACACTGATCCCTGGCACCAGCGCCAGCGTGGCGGCGGCGAATGCACTCAGTTGACTGCGTGAAGCCATGGCTCTACTCCTTGTCTCGGCCTGATATCAGGGGAGACGGGTCGATTATTTTACCGGGGTCAGCGCCGGTAGTTTCCACTGGCCGTTACCCACCTCAGGCTTGGGCAGGTAAATGCGCAGTACGGCGTAGAACGGGCCGGGTGGTGCCGGCAGCCAGTTGCTTTGCTCGGCTTTGGGCGGCTCGTGATGCTGGACCTTGAGGGTCAGGCCGCCATCGGCATCGAGCTTGAGCTGGGGCAGCATCCGCGAGTTGATCAGGTAGCGTTTCTTGTGGTTCTCCACCAATAGCTTGTTCTTGCCGTTGTACAGGGTCAGCGACCAGAACGCGTCGGCGGGTGGCAGTTGGCCCTTGGCAAAGTGCAGGGTGTAGCTGTGCTTGGCGCCGTTGGCCGGCTTGCCCTCGCTGTCGACGAAGTAGCCCATGTAGGCGGCCTCATCGGTGGAGTTGCCGAAAATCCCCATGTCGGCACCGGCGTAGCGGTACAGGTAGTTGTTTTGCAGGTGATCGCGGCTGCCGAACAGGTCGCCGCTGGCCACTTGATGGGTGTCGATCTTGTCTTTCTTGAACCTGGCAAACTCGGCCTTGCCGTCGGCGATCCCGTCTTCCAGGGCCTTGCGTTGTTCGGTGCTCAACTGGGCGACCTTGAACGGCGCGCCAGGGGCGATACCGATCTTGGCAAAGCGTGCCAGCAGCTCTTTTTCACTGGCCTGGGGGGCGGCGAAGGCCAGCATGAAGTTCAGGTAGCGGAACAACTGCGGGCTGTCGCTCATCTCGGCGACCGGCTTGGGCCACTCGATCTTCGCCACCTTGGCCGGCGCTGCCTGTTTGACGTAGCCGCTCAGGGACTGGACCTTGTAGCCGGCCTGGATCTGCTTGACCTTGGCCAGGTCCCTGTCATCGAACAACTGGGTGCGATACAGGGCGTAGGCGATGTTGCTTTCGCTGTAGACCACGCGGTCTACATCCAGCGGTTGCTGACCCTGCCAGTCGGGCCCGGCGACCATGTAGTGCCCGCCGTTGTTGCCGGTGCTGCGGGTGCCCAGGTAGGCGAAGTTCTGGGTGTAGAGGTCGATCAACTGCACGGAGTAATAGCGGTTGTCCTCGATTTTCGGCAGGGTCAGCACCATTGGCTCGCGGCGCAGGTCCAGCCAGACAAAGGAGTAGGGCGTGTCCGAATTGGGCGTGACAAAGGCCGTGTCCTTGGGCGTGAACACCTTGGCGGTGTTGCCGATGTGGTTGAACGGCGCCTTGAAGTTGGCGCCGCCCTTGTCCACCGCCTGGGTGTAGAGGGTCTTGTACATTTCCACCACCGGGAAGCCATACAGGTAGGCTTCCTTGGCAATGGCCCGGGCTTCGCTGGGGGAGGCGGTAAAGTCCGCCCAGGCGCCGGTACTCAGCAGTATCGAGAGGCTCGCCAACAGCAGGCGTGTCGGTTTTGCAATCATGTGGGTGCGTCCTTCCTTTAAAGCGTTACCCCACTGGCCGCAGGGCCAGTTGGCTGAAGCCCGCAGTGTGAATCAGGGTCTGCATAACACCGTGGTTATTTTCCGAAAGTCACATTGATCCCGGCGAACAGGGTGAACTGCGGCAAGCCATCGCCTTTGCGCGCGACTGTCCACTGCGGCTCGACATAGGCGTTGAGGATATTGCTGCCGGCTTTCCACGCCTTGCCCGCACCCAGGCCGATGGGGATGTAGTGGGTGTCGTTCTTCAGGTCGAAGGTCCAGGTGCCGGTGGAGCGCAGGTACCAGCCCTTGGGCAGGTTATGGATGATAAAGGGCTGCAGGGTCGCGCTTTCCACATGGGCGCGGTCGCGGTCGCCGGCGAACGAGCTCTGGTACTGCACCAGCGCGCCCAGCAGGCCACGGGGCGAGGCGTCGATGGCCACGGCCGCCAGGCCGGCCTGCCATTTGCCGGTGCCCAGTTCGTCGTGCTCGGCAGTGGGTGCGGTGAGTTGTGGGCCGATGCCCAACTGCACGCCCTCGGTCTTGAGCAGGAAGATATCGAACAGGTTCAGGTCGCCGATGCCGGTGCTGTAGCCGCGATGGGGATCGGGCCGGGTACTCAGGGGCAGGGTGGCGCGCAGCAACTGGGGCACGCCGATAAAGTCCGAGGGAGCAATGGGCAGCGCGCCGCGCAGCAGCAGGTCATTGGTATGGGCATGGGTGTCGTACAACCTGGGGGTGTAGTAATCCTGCAGGTTGACGCCCGGTGCCAGGTTGAGCGGGTTGTTACTCTTGTTGGCGGTCTCGGCGTTATCGGCCTCGGCAGCAAATGCGGGCAACAGTAAAGCGGCCAGCAGCAATGCCGGAATTCGCGTTAGCGTGGACATGAAAACTCCCCAGTTCCTTGGTCACTGACCCGAGAGCGCTTATTGAAGGCTGCCGGTGGTCCTTATTTGAAAAACATGTAGGACTTGTCGTTTGAACCTAGCAGTTAAATTCAGACTCGCTAGTCATTCGGATGAATTAATGACTTTATGTGGGGGGAATCACGGTTTTTGGATGGCGGCCGCAGGAGCGATCAGCTCCCCAGCATGGTCTTGACCTTATCGCGCAGTTGATCGATGGAGAACGGCTTGGCAATCATCTGCACACCCGCAGGCAGCTCGATGTTTTCGGCATAGCCACTGGCAAGCAGGATGGGCAAGGCCGGGCGCAATGTGCGGGTTTTTTCCGCCAGGTCCTTGCCATTCATGCCCGGCAAGCCCCAGTCGGTCATCATCAGGTCGAGCCCATGGGCGCTGTCTTGCAAGAAGATCAGCGCCGCTTCGGCATGTTCAGCCTCAAGCACCTTGAACTCCAGTTCTTCGAGCACATCGACGATCAACATGCGCACGATAGCGTCGTCTTCGACTACAAGGATGGTGGAGGCAGCGGACATAGTGAGGGTTCCCAGATAGTGGAGGTACAGATCTTGAACAATTGAAAGACCATCCTCTAGTGAGTCGCGTCGATCTCGGCAAGTTCCCCAAACGGGGGCGGGCATTGTGCCGAGAATCAGGGGCAATGTCCTGAGTGTGTCGTTGAAATACGTCAGAAACATAGCCTTCGGCGACGATTCTGGGGCAAACTTCCGGTTTTTCCGCACTTGGCCAAGGCTCGCCCATGACTCCCGTTGCGTCAGTCGATGAAAACAGTTTCCGCAAACTCCTGAGCCGCAACGTGGGCTTGCCACTGGGGGTGGGTGTGCTCAGCGCGGTGTTTTTCGTGTGCCTGATCACCTACCTGCTGTCGGTGATCCAGTGGGTGGAGCACACGGACCGGGTGATCAATAACCTCAATGAAACCTCGAAGCTGACGGTTGACCTGGAAACCGGCATGCGTGGTTTCCTGATCACGGGGGACGAGCATTTCCTCGACCCTTACGAAGTGGCCAAGCCGCGGATCATTTCCGACTTGCGCAGCCTGCGTGAGTTGGTGGCAGACAACCCCCAGCAAGTGGATCGGCTCAAGCGCCTGGAGTCGTTGCAGCTGGAGTGGAACACGTACGCCCAGTCGATGATTGATCTGCAACGTAGCAACGGCGACTACCGCGGCGCGGTGAAGGCCGGGCGTGGCAAGCGCCTGACCGACGAGATCCGCAAGGAATTCGACCATGCGATTGCGATGGAGCAACAGTTTCGCCTCGAGCGCAATGAAGACGTGACCCGCACCACGGTCTTGAGCGTGACGCTTTACCTGCTGTTTGTGCTGGGCCTCAGTGGCTTCCTGGCCTATGCCGGCAGAAAGAACCTCTTGGTCCTTTCCGACAGTTACAGCGCCAACCTGGCTTCGCAAATGAAGATTGCCAAGCGCCTGGAACAGCAGGCCTGGCTGCGCAATGGCCAGACCGAACTGGCCGAACAGGTGCTTGGGCAACTGACCCTGAACCTGTTGGGGCGCAATATCCTGCAGTTCTGTGCCCAGTACATGGGGTCGGTGGTGGCTGCGCTGTATGTGCGCGAAGAGCACGGTGGCCTCAAGCGTGTGGCCGCGTACGGCTTCTCCCGGGAGCAGGAGGCGCAGGAGCAGGCGATCTACCGCGACGAGGGGATTGTCGGCCAGGCCGCCCAGCAGCAGCGCTTGATTCGCCTGGATGATGTACCCGTGGACTACTTCAAGGTCAGTTCCGGCCTGGGCACTGGCGCGCCCCGCAGCGTACTGGTCGTGCCCACCAGTGACGACGACCGGGTCAACGGAGTGATCGAGCTGGGCTTCTTGCGCGCCCTGGATGAGCGCGATGTGGAACTGCTGGAGTTGATCGCCGGCAATATCGGCACGTCCATCGAAGCGGCGCGTTATCGCCAGCGCTTGCAGGAAGTCCTGGCCGAGACCCAGCAGCTTAATGAAGAACTACAAGTGCAACAGGAAGAGCTCAAGACCGCCAACGAGGAGCTGGAAGAACAGTCGCGCATCCTCAAGGAGTCCCAGGTGCACCTGGAGACCCAGCAGGCGGAGCTGGAGCAGACCAACGAGCAATTGGCCGAGCAGGCCCAGATCCTCGCCGACCAGCGCGACGCCATGGACCGCAAGAACGTCGAACTCAACCGCGTGCAGGTCGAGCTGGAGGACCGCGCCGATGAGTTGCAGCGCTCCAGCAAGTACAAGTCCGAATTCCTCGCCAACATGTCCCATGAGCTGCGCACGCCGCTCAACAGTTCGCTGATCCTGGCCAAGTTGCTGGCGGAGAACGCCGAGGAAAACCTCAGCGCCGAACAGGTCAAGTTTGCCGAGTCGATCTATTCGGCGGGCAACGATCTGCTCAACCTGATCAATGACATCCTGGATATCGCCAAGGTCGAGGCCGGCAAGCTCGATATGCGCCCCGAGAACACCAGCGTGGCGCGCCTGGCCGAGGGCTTGCGCGCCATGTTCGAGCCGTTGGCCAGCGACCGCAAGCTGGGCTTCCAGGTGGAGGTGCAGGCCGGCGCGCCGCTGATGCTGTTCACCGACCGCCAGCGCCTGGAGCAGATCCTCAAGAACCTGCTGTCCAACGCCGTCAAGTTCACCGAGAAGGGCCAGGTCAGCCTGACCATTTCCCGCCAGCCGGGGGAGGGCATTGCCTTTACCGTGCGCGATTCCGGGATCGGTATCGCGCCCGACCAGCAAGAAAGCATCTTCGAGGCCTTCCGCCAGGCCGACGGCACCACCAACCGCCGCTATGGCGGTACGGGCCTGGGCCTGTCGATTTCCCGCGACTTGGCCACGTTGTTGGGCGGCTACATCAGCGTCACCAGCGAGCCGGGCCAGGGCAGTCTCTTTACCCTGGTGCTGCCGGAGCAGTACGTGGAGCGTGATGAAGACGCGCCGGCGGTCGAGCATCCACGGGCCGTGGTGGCGGCCCCGGCCCCCGTGGCGCCGGTGAAGGTCTCGCCGTTGCCGGTGGCGGATGCCGCATTGATCCCGCGCTTTGCCGACGACCGCGAGCAGGCACCGTTCGCCACCCGCTGCATCCTGGTGGTGGAGGACGAGCCGAACTTTGCGCGCATCCTCTTCGACCTGGCCCATGAACTGGGTTACCACTGCCTGGTGGCCCATGGCGCGGACGAGGGCTACACCCTGGCCGAACAGTACCTGCCCGACGCGATCCTGCTGGACATGCGCCTGCCGGACCACTCCGGGCTCACCGTATTGCAGCGCCTCAAGGAGCACGCCGAGACCCGGCATATCCCGGTGCATGTGATTTCCGTCGAGGATCGCGTGGAAGCCGCCATGCACATGGGCGCCATCGGCTATGCGGTCAAGCCCACCACCCGCGAAGAGCTCAAGGACGTGTTTGCCCGCCTGGAGGCCAAGCTGACGCAGAAGGTCAAGCGCATCCTGCTGGTGGAAGACGACGACTTGCAGCGCGACAGCATTGCCCGCCTGATCGGCGACGATGATATCGAGATCACCGCCGTCGGTTTCGCCCAGGAAGCCTTGGACCTGCTGCGCAGCACGGTGTACGACTGCATGATCATCGACCTCAAGCTGCCGGACATGCTCGGCAATGAGCTGCTCAAGCGCATGGCCACCGAGGATATCTGCTCGTTCCCGCCGGTGATCGTCTACACCGGGCGCAACCTGACCCGGGATGAAGAGGCGGAACTGCGCAAGTATTCGCGCTCGATCATCATCAAGGGCGCCCGTTCACCTGAACGCTTGCTGGATGAAGTGACACTCTTTCTGCACAAAGTCGAATCCCAGCTGTCCCAGGAACGCCAGAAGATGCTCAAGACCGCCCGCAGCCGCGACAAGGTCTTCGAGGGGCGCAAGGTGCTGCTGGTGGACGACGATGTGCGCAACATCTTTGCCCTCACCAGTGCCCTGGAACACAAGGGGGCGATTGTGGTGATCGGCCGTAACGGCCGTGAGGCCATCGAGAAGCTCAATGAAGTCGAGGACATCGACCTGGTGCTGATGGACGTGATGATGCCGGAAATGGACGGCTACGAGGCGACCGCGTTGATCCGCCAGGACCCGCGCTGGCGCAAGTTGCCGATCATTGCGGTTACGGCCAAGGCCATGAAGGACGATCAGGAGCGCTGCCTGGCGGCGGGCTCCAACGATTACCTGGCCAAGCCCATTGACCTGGACCGGCTGTTCTCGCTGATCCGGGTGTGGTTGCCCAAGATGGAACGCATTTAAGTGGAAATACACTAAGTGGATCGAAGTACTGATATTGAACTGCGCTTGTTGATCGAGGCGATTTACCTCAAGTACAGCTATGACTTTCGCGACTATTCCGGGGCTTCGATCAAGCGCCGTGTGGCCCATGCCTTGCGCCAGTTCGACTGCAAGACCATTTCGGCCTTGCAGGAGCGGGTGCTGCACGATCCCACGGCGTTTATGCAGTTGTTGCAGTACTTGACCATTCCGGTCAGCGAGATGTTTCGCGACCCGTCGCACTTTTTGGCGATTCGCCAGGAAGTGGTGCCGCTGCTCAAGACCTACCCGTCGATCAAGATCTGGATCGCCGGTTGCAGCACCGGGGAAGAGGTGTACTCCATGGCCATCCTGCTACGGGAGGAGGGCTTGCTGGAGCGCACGATCATCTACGCCACCGATATCAACCCCAACTCCCTGGAGAAGGCCAAGCAGGGGATCTTTTCCCTGGAGAACGTGCGTGCGTACACCCACAACTACCAGCAGGCCGGGGGGCAGCGTTCGTTTGCCGACTACTACACCGCGGCCTACGATTACGCGATCTTCGACAAGACCCTGCGCGAGAACGTCACGTTCGCCGATCACAGCCTGGCGACCGATAGTGTATTCTCAGAAACTCAATTAATTTCATGTCGTAATGTACTGATTTACTTCAATAAAAAATTGCAAGATCGCGCATTTGGGCTGTTCCACGAGTCGCTGTGCCATCGCGGCTTCCTGGTGCTGGGCAGTAAGGAAACCCTGGATTTTTCCGCTTACAGCAAGCAGTTTGAACCCTTGGTCAAGCAAGAACGGATCTACCGCAAATCATGAATCAAGCCGCTGCCAGCCCGGCGTGTGTGTCGGGTGTCCAAGCCATTGTCGTTGGCGCATCCGCCGGTGGGGTCGAGGCGTTGCTGAGTATTTTCGGGGGCCTGGCGCCGGGCTTCCGTTTGCCGATCATCGTCGTGTTGCACCTGCCGGATGAGCGCCGCAGCCAGTTGGCCGAAGTGTTTGGCCGACGTGTGGCCATGACCGTGGTGGAAGCGCGGGACAAGGAAATGATCCAGCCCGGCACCCTGTATTTTGCCGGCCCTGGTTACCACCTGTCGGTGGAGCACGACCGCAGCCTGTCCCTGAGCCAGGAGGAGCGTGTGCATCACTCCCGTCCGGCCATTGATTATCTGTTCGAGTCGGCCGCCGACACCTATGGCCCGAACCTGCTGGCGATCCTGCTGACCGGCGCCAACCAGGACGGCGCACGCGGCCTGGCCCAGGTCAAGCTGCGCGGCGGCACCACCGTGGTCCAGGACCCGGCACAGGCCCAGGTGGCCGTGATGCCCAAGGCGGCCCTGGCGCTGCATACACCTGACCATATTCTCACTTTGAGCCACATTGGCGATTTGCTGGCTTCCCTGGAACCTTCCCCATGTTGAGTACTATCCAGGCCAAACTGCTGATCGTCGACGATCTGCCGGAAAACCTGCTGGCCCTTGAAGCGCTGATCAAGCGCGAGGACCGCCATGTATATAAGGCATTGAGCGCCGACGAAGCCTTGTCGCTGCTGCTGGAGCACGAATTCGCCATGGCGATTCTCGACGTGCAGATGCCGGGCATGAATGGCTTTGAACTGGCCGAGCTGATGCGCGGCACCGAAAAGACCAAGAACATTCCCATTGTGTTTGTCAGCGCGGCCGGCCGTGAGCTCAACTACGCCTTCAAGGGCTACGAGAGCGGCGCCGTGGACTTCCTGCACAAACCGTTGGATATCCATGCGGTCAAGAGCAAGGTCAATGTGTTCGTCGACCTGTATCGCCAGAGCAAGGCCATGAAGCTACAGGTCGAAGCCCTGGAACACAGCCGCCGCGAGCAGGAACTGTTGCTCAACCGCCTGCAGGCGACCCAGGCGGAACTGGAGCAGGCGGTGCGCATGCGCGATGACTTTATGTCGATCGTTGCCCACGAAGTGCGCACCCCCCTCAACGGCCTGATCCTGGAGACCCAACTGCGCAAGATGCACCTGGCCCGGGACAACGCGGCAGCGTTCACCCTGGACAAGATGCACGCCATGGTCGACCGCGACGAGCGGCAGATCCAGAGCCTGATCCGCCTGATCGAAGACATGCTGGATGTGTCGCGGATCCGCACCGGCAAGCTGTCGATCCGCCCGGGGCAGTTCGACCTGGCGCAGTTGGTGCGCAACCTGCTGGAGAACTTTGCCCCGCAAGTGGCGGCGGCCGAGTCGTCGGTGCAACTGGATGCGCCACAGCCGGTGGAGGGCAACTGGGACGAGTTCCGCATTGAACAGGTGGTGTCCAACCTGCTGACCAACGCCCTGCGCTATGGCGCCAAGAGCCCGGTGGCGGTGCGGGTATACGCCGAACATGGCGAGGCCAGGGTGGAAGTGCAGGATCGCGGGATCGGTATCAGCGAAGACAACCAGAAGCGGATTTTCCAGCAGTTCGAGCGCGTGTCCGCCAACCATGCCGTGGCAGGGCTGGGCCTGGGGCTGTTTATTTCCGAGCAGATCGTTGCGGCCCATGGCGGCACAATTGAAGTCCAGAGCCGGATAGGCGAGGGCGCATTGTTCCGCGTGTGCCTGCCCTTGGGGGCCGGGGCGTGAAACCAATCGTCACACTGACGCAACCTCTGCGTGACCCCATGGTCGTATCAGCAGCAATTGACCGGACAAAGGCTTCCCATGAGTGAAGATGCACAAGATGTTGTACTGATCGTCGAGGATGACGAGTCGATCATGTTCGTGCTGGGCGAATACCTGTCGGGCCTTGGGTATCGGGTTCTCAAGGCCATCGACGGCGAGCAGGCCTTTGAAATCCTTGCCTCCAAGCCGCACCTGGACCTGATGGTGACTGACTATCGCCTGCCTGGCGGGATTTCCGGGGTGCAGATCGCCGAGCCGGCGATCAAATTGCGCCCAGAGTTGAAGGTGATCTTTATCAGCGGTTATCCCCAGGAGATCCTCGACTGCAACAGCCCGATCACGCGCAATGCACCGATCCTGGCCAAGCCGTTTGATCTGGATACGCTGCAGGAGCATATCCAGCGGCTATTGGCCTGAGGTTTCAAGTTCGCGCCAGGATGCGCTGACGGTGCCGCGACGCGGGAGCATTTTTCAGGAAGTGCCCCGCACGTTTTATAGGCGTCAGGCCCCAATCATCTCCCGCACCTTCGCCGTCAACAGGTCGAAGGTAAACGGCTTGGTGATCAACTGCATTCCCGGATCCAGGAACCCACCGCGCACTGCCGCATGCTCGGCATACCCGGTAATAAACAGCACCTTCAAGTCCGGGCGTATCTGCCGGCCGATTTCCGCCAATTGCCGCCCATTCATCCCCGGCAACCCCACATCGCTGATCAGCAGATCAATGCGCTGGCAGGATTCGATGATCGGCAAGGCGCTGCCGGCATCCGACGCTTCGACAAAGGCATAGCCCAACTCACTCAGTACCTGGCTCACCAGCACCCGCACCGCCGGGTCGTCCTCGACGATCAGCACGGTCTCTCCGGCATTGGCAAAGGGCAGCAGGGCCGGGTCCAGGGGCGCCTCGGCGGTGACTTCACCGACAAACCTTGGCAGGAACAGGCTCACCGTGGTGCCTTTGCCGACCTCGCTGTGGATGGTCACATGGCCATGGGACTGGCGGGCGAAGCCGTAGATCATCGACAAGCCCAGGCCGGTGCCCTGGCCGATGGGCTTGGTGGTGAAAAACGGGTCGAAGGCCCGGCTGATCACGGTGTCCGGCATGCCGCAGCCGGTGTCGCTGACGCTCAGCTCCACGTAGTCGCCCGGGGTCAGGGTGCCGTAGGCCGCGGTAAACACGTTGTCCAGATGGCGGTTGCGGGTTTCGATCACCAGCCGCCCGCCGTCGGGCATGGCATCCCGGGCATTCAGGGCCAGGTTGAGCAGGGCGCTTTCCAGCTGATTGGGGTCGGCTTCGGCGGTCCACAGCGGCGCGCTCAGTTGCATCTCCAGCACGCTGCTTTCGTTGAGGCTGCGTTGCAGCAGTTCGCCCATGGACGCCACCAACTGGTTGATCTCCACCGGTTTGGAGTCCAGCGATTGGCGGCGGGAAAACGCCAGCAGGCGGTGGGTCAGGCCGGCAGCGCGGTTGGCCGAGGTCACGCCAAGGTCGATCAGGCTGTCGAGGTCATCCAGGCGGCCTCGCGCCAGGCGCCGGCGCAGCAGTTCCAGGCTGCCGATAATGCCGGTGAGCATATTGTTGAAGTCATGGGCGATGCCGCCGGTCAATTGGCCGACGGCTTCCATTTTTTGCGACTGGCGCAAGGCTTCTTCGTTGCTGCGCAATTGCGCGGTGCGCTCTTCGACTTGCTGCTCAAGGGTTTCCAGGGTGCGTTGCAGGCGCAGTTCGCTTTGGCTCAGGTCAATCAGGCGGTCGCGGGCTTCGTACTGGCGTCGGCGCCCGCGCAGGGCGGTGGTCACCAGGCTGATCAGGGTCACCGGGTGGAACGGCCGCTCCAGCAAGGTGATGTTGCCCAGCCGGGCGCTCAGGTGTGAAGACGCGTTCTGTTCATTGCCGCCATGGTGGGTCAGCAGCACGATGGGCAGGTCCGACCAGGCCGGCTGCTGGTGCAGATAGTCCAGCAGCGGCTCCAACCCGACCCCGTGCAACGCTTCGGCGGCGATGATCAAAAGGCCCGCGCCCTGTTCCAGTTCGTTGCAGAGCATTGACAGGTTGGGGGTGGCAATCCCGCTGAAACCTGCCTCGTTGAGCATCATCAAGGCCAGTGAGCTGTCCCGCCCCAGGGGCGCGAGAATGATCGCGCGCTCGGAGACGGCCGGAAGGCTACTCATCACAGGCTCTCATCCTTGAGCAGCGGGTTGCCGGCGCCCATGTAGGTGGGCACCCCGCGCAGCACGCCCTGGAAGGCTTCGAGGGGTTCGCCGATGGTCATGCCACGGCTGGCGATGCGGTATTCGCGAATGGTCGATTCATGGCTGCCGGTACGTTTCTTGATGATGGAAATGGCCCGCCGCACCTTGCCCAGGGCCTCGAAGTAGCGCAGCAGGATCACGGTATCGGCCAGGTAGGTGATATCCACCGGCGCTTGCATGTCGCCCACCAGGCCGTGCTGGGCCACGGTCATGAAGGTCGCTGCGCCCCGGCGGTTGAGGTACAGCAACAGCTCGTGCATATGCAGCACCAGGGCGTTTTCTTCAGGCATGGCCGCCTGGTAACCGTTGATGCTGTCGATGACCACGGTCTTGATCTGGCGTTCATCGACGCAGCGCCGTACCCGGTGGGAAAACTCGCCGGGCGACAGCTCGGCGGCGTCTACCTGCTCGATCAACAGGTTGCCGGTGGCTTGCAGGGCGGCCAGGTCGATGCCCATGTTTTTCATGCGGTCAAACAGCAGGCCCAGCTCTTCATCGAAGATAAACAGCGCGGCTTTTTCGCCACGGGCCACTGCCGCGGCGGCGAAGATCATCGAGATCAACGACTTGCCGGTGCCTGCCGGGCCGAGGATCAGGGTGCTGGAACCGGTCTCGATACCGCCACCGAGCAGCGCATCCATCTCGCGAATGCCGCTGGTCAGGGTCTGGCGTTTGTAGCCGCCGCGATGCTCGGCCGCCACCAGGCGCGGGAACACATGCACGCCGTCCTCCATGATGGTGAAGTCGTGGAAGCCGCCGCGATATTTCTGGCCACGGTACTTCACCACCCGGACCCGGCGCCGTTCCGCGCCGTAGTTGGGGGTCAGTTCTTCCAGGCGGATCACCCCGTGGGCCACGCTGTGCACGGTTTTATCCAGGGATTCGGTGGTCAGGTCGTCCAGCAGCAGCACGGTGGCGTCGTAGCGCACGAAGTAGTGTTTGATCGCCAGGATCTGCCTTCGATAGCGCAACGAGCTCTGTGCCAGCAGGCGGATTTCCGAGAGGCTGTCGATCACCACGCGGGTCGGCTTGACCCGTTCCACCACCTCGAAGATCTGCCGGGTCGCTTCGCCCAGTTCCAGGTCGGAGGAGTACAGCAGGCTTTGCTGGTGCTCGGCATTGAGCAGGCTTTCCGGCGGGGTCAGTTCAAAGATATGGATATGCTCATCCAGGTCCCAACCGTGGGACTTGGCGCCCTGGCGCAGTTCGCGCTCGGTTTCCGACAGGGTGATATACAGCGATCGTTCCCCGGCCTTGGACCCGGCCTGGAGAAAGTGCAGGGCCACGGTGGTCTTGCCGGTGCCGGGCTCGCCTTCGAGCAGGAACAGATGGCTACGCGAGAGGCCCCCGCAAAGAATGTCGTCAAGACCTTCGATACCGGTGGCCGCCTTTGCTGTGAACAGCTCTTTGGATGTAGACAAGAAGTGCCCTCGGGTCACGTATAAGTTGAGGGGCGCGCCGGGTAAAGGCGCGCCCTATTCACTTGACCGTTGGGCTGTGGGGCGGTTCAACGTTTTATGGCAATTGTGTAATCCAGCGCACAGTGTGCAAGGGCTGGCGCGGCTCACAGGCCCTGCTGCAGGGCGGGATCGTCCGGGTTTTGCTGTTCCAGCTGGGCCAACAACACCTGGACGTTCTGCAACTGGCCGCTTTCCTTCCAATAGTTGATCAGCAGGACCCGCGCCTTGCGGTTGGCGGGATGGCGCTGGACGATTTCTTCCAACTGGCGCTGGGCGGCTTCCAGTTCTTCCTGGTCATGCAGGGTGGTGGCCAGGTCGTAGCGGTAATCCTGGTTCTCGGGTTCCAGCTCCACGGCCTTGGACAGGCCCAGTAGGGCGTATTCGCGCTCACCATGGTGCAGCAGCCACATGCCCAGGGCATGTTGCAGGTAGGCCGACTCGGGGTGGGCCTGCAACTGGGTGGCCAGCACCTGGCGCGAGTCATCGACCTTGCCCTGTTTGTCCAGCAGCTCGATGCGCGCTACCACGGCCGGCAGGTTTTCCGGGTCCAGGCGCAAGGCCTGTTCCAGGGCATGTTGCGCCTCGGGCAGCAGGGCGCTGTGGATGTACAGGCGGGCCAGCTGGATCCAGCCTTCGGGGCTTTCGGGCTGGGCCTTGAGGTACTTCGCATATTCATCCAGCACCAGCTGCAAGGGGCCGAAGTACAGGCCCAGGGTGTCGGGCGACAGGCCCAGCAGGGCGTTGGCCGCGGCAAACCGTACACTTTGCTCGTCATCGTCGAGCAGGGGGCCCAGCAACAGGGTGCGCTGGCCGCTGGGCACCAGGCCAACAATGCTGGCAATGGCCGCCTGGCGCACCCGCGGCGATGGGTGGCTCAAGTCCTTGTCCGCCAGCTTCAAGGCCTGGGGGCTGGGGTAGTTGGGCAGCTCGCCATGCAGGGCGGCGCGGCGCACATCGGACAGGTCTGGCCGGCCCAGTTGCTGATACAACACGCGCGCGGCGCCGGGTTCGCCGTTATGCGCCTGTTTCAGGGCCTTGGAGTAACCGTGGGCAATCGCCGGCGGCACGGACACGCTGGGGGTGCGGGAGAAATACCAAAAAATCAGTACAACCAATAACAGGGCGCTCAGGCCGATGATCGCGTAACGGCGTGACTTTGACATGCAGGCGTCCGAAAGCTGGGCAGCTAGTGCAAAGTGACCAGCTTCGGTCAGACACCGGCGAGTGTCAAACCTGTGTCACGTCAGCACGTAGTCCACCGGCGCCAACGGCGCGGGCAGGGCGGTTTCGCCGAGGGCCGCGAGGATCTCCCGTTCCAGGCTGCGCACGATGGCATTGCACGGCAGGTCGTTTTCGTCGAAGCCAAAGGGGTCTTCCAGGTCATCGCCGATTTCATCCAGGCCAAAGAAGGTGTAGCTGACAATGGCGGTGAAAATCGGCGTCAGCCAGCCCAGGGGCTCGGCCATGGCAAACGGCAGCAGGATGCAGAACAGATAGATGGTGCGGTGCAGCAGCAAGGTGTAGGGGAAGGGCAGCGGCGTGCTCTTGATCCGTTCGCACGCGGCCTGCACCTGGCTCAGGCCCACCAGGCGGGTTTCCAGCTGGGTGTAGCGCCAGTCGCTGATCCGGCCCTGTTGCGCGGCGTCCGAGCAGTGGGCACCGAGGGTTTGCAGGACCCGGTCAGGTAGGTTCGGATGGCTGGGCTCCACGCTGATCCACGGCTGGATGGCCCGGGCCTCGTCTTCCAGGCGCAGGCGCGCCACCAGGCCATGGGCAAAACCGCACAGGCCGCGCAACAGCCCTTCGCGCTCGCCGGGCAGGGTAAAAACCTGGCTCTCACGGATCAGCGAGCGGACTTCAATGACCATCTGCCCCAATTGTTTGCGGCCTTCCCACCAGCGGTCGTAGCAGGCGTTATTGCGAAAACTCATGAAGATCGACAGCGACAGCCCCAGCAGGGTGAACGGCGTGGCGTTGACCTTGGAGAAATAGGCCGGGTGCAGGGTTTCCACCAGCACGATCACCGAGGCCAGCAGTGTGACCAGCAGGCTGCGCAGGGCAATGCGCTTGGCAATCGAGCCCTTGAGGGAGAACAGGATGCCGAACAGGTTGGGTTTGGGGCGAACAATCATCGAGGGGCTTCTTCGGTGGCGCAGGCCCTCAGATTAGAAGTTGGCGGGCGGGGCGTCCAATCGCTTGCGTTGACCGGGCGATTGTCGGCCTCTATGACACAACCGTTTGTTCCAGAGCGTTATTGGCCAAACCAGTCAGCCACATTGAAAGCTTTGACCATTGTCCGTGCGCGGCTCTGGCGCCACTATTTGCGCAGCTTCACCCTGCAAAAGCACGCCCCCCAAAACAACAAAAGACCGAGGGATTTGCCACGATGCGCGATTATTTGGCTGCGACCACCCAGTTCAACTACCAGCAAACCGTCGAGGCCGCACTGGCCGGGCACCTGCAAGGCCTCAACGCCTGCGTCGAGTGTTGCGACCGGCACGCGCTGCCGGGGCGCATCGCGTTGTTCTGGGAGGGCAAGGATGGCGGCAGCGCCACCGTCACCTTCAGCCAATTGCAGGACCAGGCGGCGCGTTTGGCCAATTTTTTCCTGGCCCAGGGCGTCAAGCGTGGTGACAAGGTGGCCGGCCTGTTACCACGCACCGCCGAATTGCTGGTGACGGTGCTCGCCACCTGGCGCATTGGCGCGGTCTATCAACCGCTGTTCACCGCGTTCGGGCCCAAGGCCATTGAACACCGCCTGAACAGTTCCGGCGCGGCGCTGGTGGTGACCGACGCGGTCAACCGCAGCAAGCTGGCCGAGGTCGCCGACTGCCCGACCATCGTCACCGTGGCCGGCGCCAAGGGCGAAGGCATTGTGCGTGGCGATTTCAGCTTCTGGGCCGAGTTGGCCAACTATTCCAATGTGTGCGAGCCGGTCCTGCTGGGCGCCGATGATCCCTTCCTGCTGATGTTCACCTCTGGCACCACCGGCCCCTCGAAAGCCCTGGCCGTGCCGCTCAAGGCCCTGGTCGCGTTCCAGAGCTACACCCGCGACGCCGTGGACCTGCGCCCCGAAGACGCGTTCTGGAACGTCGCCGATCCGGGCTGGGCCTACGGTATCTACTTCGGCGTGACCGGGCCGCTGTCCATGGGCCATCCGATCACCTTCTACGATGGCCCGTTCACCCTGGAAAGCACCTGCCGGGTCATCAATAAATACGGGATCACCAACCTGACCGGTTCGCCCACGGCCTACCGCCTGCTGATCGCCGGTGGCGAGCAGTTCGCGCGCTCGATCAAGGGCCGGCTGCGTATTGTCAGCAGCGCCGGCGAGCCGCTGAACCCGGAAGTGATCCGCTGGTTCGCCGATAACCTGGGCGTGACCATCCACGACCATTATGGCCAGACCGAGCTGGGCATGGTCCTGTGCAACCACCATGGCCTGGAACACCCGGTGCATGTCGGCTCCGCCGGCTTTGCCTCGCCGGGGCACCGCATTGTGGTGCTGGACGACAATCACCAGGAACTGCCCGCCGGCCAGCCCGGCATCCTTGCTATCGACCGCGAGCAGTCACCCATGTGCTGGTTCGCCGGCTACGAAGGGGTCAAGACCAAGGCCTTTGTCGGCAAGTATTACTTGAGCGGCGACACCGTGGAGTTGAACCCCGATGGCAGTATCAGCTTTGTCGGGCGCAGCGACGATGTGATCACCACCTCTGGCTACCGGGTAGGGCCGTTCGATGTGGAAAGTGCCCTGGTCGAGCACCCGGCAGTGATCGAAGCCGCCGTAGTCGGCAAGCCGGACGCTGCGCGTACCGAACTGGTCAAGGCCTTTGTGGTGATCAACAGCCAGTACCGCGCCGACGCCGCATTGGCCGAAGAGCTGCGCCAGCATGTGCGCAAGCGCCTGGCGGCCCATGCCTACCCACGGGAAATCGAATTTGTCAGCGACTTGCCCAAGACCCCGAGCGGCAAGCTGCAACGCTTTATTTTGCGTAACCAGGAAATCGCCAAGGTCCAGGCAGCGACCACGGCTTGATCCCTCTTTTAAGGAAACAACGATGCAGATTGAAAACAAGGTGTTTATGGTCAGCGGCGGCGCTTCGGGCCTCGGCGCGGCGACTGCCGAAATGTTGGTGGCCGCAGGCGCCAAGGTGATGCTGGTGGACCTGAATGCCGACGCCGTGGCGGCCCAGGCGGCAAAACTGGGGGCACAGGCGCGTAGCGTGGTGGCGGATATCAGCCAGGAAGCGGCCGCCGAAGCCGCGGTACAGGCCACTGTGGCGGCGTTTGGCGGCCTGCATGGCCTGGTCAACTGCGCGGGCGTGGTGCGTGGCGAGAAAATCCTCGGTAAGAACGGGCCCCATGCCCTGGCCAGCTTCGCCCAGGTGATCAACGTCAACCTGGTCGGCAGCTTCAACCTGCTGCGCCTGGCCGCAGCGGCGATTGCCGAAAGCACGGCGGATGCCGATGGTGAGCGCGGGGTGATCATCAACACCGCTTCGGTGGCGGCCTTCGACGGCCAGGTCGGCCAGGCCGCCTACGCGGCGTCCAAGGGCGCGATTGCCAGCCTGACCCTGCCGGCCGCCCGTGAGCTGGCGCGCTTCGGTATCCGCGTGATGACCATCGCCCCGGGCATCTTTGAAACGCCAATGATGGCTGGCATGACCCCGCAGGTCCGCGACTCCCTGGCGGCAGGCGTGCCGTTCCCGCCACGCCTGGGCAAACCGGCCGAGTACGCCGCGCTGGCCCGGCATATCATTGAAAACAGCATGCTCAATGGCGAGGTGATCCGTCTTGACGGTGCCTTGCGCATGGCAGCCAAGTAAGGAGGATTTGTCATGACCCAGCTCCACGATCCGATTGTTATCGTCAGTGCCGTGCGCACGCCCATGGGCGGGTTCCAGGGCGACCTCAAGGGCCTGACCGCGCCGCAACTGGGCGCCGCCGCGATTCGCGCGGCTGTCGAGCGCGCCGGTATCGCCCACGACGCCGTGGATGAAGTGTTGTTCGGCTGCGTACTGCCCGCCGGCCTCGGCCAGGCCCCGGCACGCCAGGCCGCCCTGGGCGCCGGCCTGGACAAGTCGACGCGCTGCACCACCCTCAACAAAATGTGCGGTTCGGGCATGCAAGCGGCGATCCTGGCCCATGACTCGCTGCTGGCCGGCAGCGTGCAGGTGGTGATCGCCGGCGGCATGGAGAGCATGTCCAACGCGCCTTACCTGCTCGACCGGGCGCGCAGCGGCTACCGCATGGGCCATGGCCGGGTGCTTGACCATATGTTCCTCGATGGCCTGGAAGACGCCTACGACAAGGGCCGCCTGATGGGCACCTTTGCCGAGGATTGCGCCGAGGCCAATGGCTTTAGTCGTGAGGCCCAGGATGCCTTTGCCATTGCCTCGTTGACCCGCGCCCAGCAGGCGATCAGTGCCGGGCGCTTCAGCGCCGAGATCGTCCCGGTGCAGGTCACCGTGGGCAAGGAACAAAAGACCATCACTGACGATGAGCAGCCGCCCAAGGCCAAGCTGGATAAGATCACGACCCTCAAGCCAGCGTTTCGCGAAGGCGGCACGGTGACGGCGGCCAACTCCAGCTCGATCTCCGATGGTGCGGCGGCCTTGCTCATGATGCGCCAGAGCCAAGCGCAACAGCGCGGGCTCAAGCCCCTGGCGGTGATCCATGGCCACGCAGCCTTTGCCGATGAGCCGGGGCTGTTCCCGGTGGCGCCGGTGGGGGCGATCCGCAAGCTGTTGAGCAAGACTGGCTGGAGCCTGGGTGATGTCGACCTGTTCGAGATCAACGAAGCCTTTGCCGTGGTCAGCCTGGTGACCATGAGCAAGCTGGACATCCCCCACGACAAGGTCAACGTCCATGGCGGCGCCTGTGCCCTGGGGCACCCGATTGGCGCATCCGGTGCGCGGATCCTCGTGACCCTGCTCTCGGCCCTGCGCCAGCGGGGCCTCAAGCGCGGTGTCGCGGCCATCTGCATCGGCGGCGGCGAAGCCACGGCCATGGCCGTCGAGTGCCTGGATTAAGGAGTTTTTATGTTGCCCAATGACGAACAACTGCAAATCAGCGACGCGGCCCGCCAGTTTGCCCAGGAACGGCTCAAGCCGTTCGCCGCCGGGTGGGACCGCGAGCATCGCTTCCCCAGGGAGGCTATCGCCGAGATGGCCGAGCTGGGCTTTTTCGGCATGCTCGTGCCGGAACAGTGGGGTGGCTGCGACACCGGTTACCTGGCCTATGCCATGGCCCTGGAAGAGGTCGCGGCCGGTGACGGCGCGTGCTCGACCATCATGAGCGTGCACAACTCGGTGGGCTGCGTGCCCATCCTCAAGTTCGGCAATGACCTGCAAAAGGAGCAGTTCCTCAAGCCCCTGGCCAGCGGTGCGATGCTAGGCGCGTTCGCCCTGACCGAGCCCCAGGCCGGGTCCGATGCCAGCAGCTTGAAGACCCGCGCGCGCCTTGAGGGCGAGCACTACGTGCTCAATGGCTGCAAGCAGTTCATCACCTCCGGGCAGAACGCCGGGGTGGTGATTGTGTTTGCGGTGACTGATCCGGCGGCCGGCAAGCGTGGGATCAGTGCGTTTATCGTGCCCACTGACTCGCCGGGCTACAAGGTGGCGCGGGTCGAGGACAAGCTGGGCCAGCATGCGTCCGACACCTGCCAGATTCTCTTCGAGGATGTGAAGGTGCCCGTCGCCAACCGCCTGGGCGAGGAGGGCGAAGGCTACAAAATCGCCCTGGCTAACCTTGAGGGCGGGCGCGTGGGCATTGCCGCGCAATCGGTGGGCATGGCCCGCGCCGCGTTTGAAGCGGCCCGTGATTACGCCCGCGAGCGGGAAAGCTTCGGCAAACCGCTGATCGAGCACCAGGCCGTGGCCTTTCGCCTGGCAGACATGGCCACCCAGATCGCCGTGGCCCGGCAGATGGTGCATTACGCAGCGGCCCTGCGCGACAGCGGCCAGCCGGCGCTGGTGGAAGCGTCCATGGCCAAGCTGTTCGCCTCGGAAATGGCCGAGAAAGTCTGTTCTGCCGCCTTGCAAACCCTGGGCGGATACGGTTACCTGAGCGACTTCCCGCTGGAGCGGATCTACCGTGATGTGCGGGTCTGCCAGATCTATGAAGGCACCAGTGATATTCAGCGCATGGTCATTTCGCGCAATCTTTGAAGAGGAACGGATCGATGAGTTACGAAACCATTTTGCTCGACGTTCAAGGCCGTGTCGGGCTGATTACCCTCAATCGCCCGCAGGCGCTGAATGCCTTGAACGCGCAATTGGTCAGCGAAGTGAACCAGGCCCTGGACAGCCTGGAAGCCAACCCCGAGATCGGCTGCATTGTGCTGACCGGCTCGAAGAAAGCCTTTGCCGCAGGCGCCGATATCAAGGAAATGGCCGAGCTGACCTACCCGCAGATCTACCTCGACGACCTGTTCAGCGACAGCGACCGTGTGGCCAACCGGCGCAAGCCGATCATCGCGGCGGTCAACGGCTTTGCCCTGGGCGGCGGCTGTGAACTGGCGTTGATGTGCGATTTTATCCTGGCCGGCGACACGGCCAAGTTTGGCCAGCCGGAAGTCAACCTGGGCGTACTGCCGGGCATGGGCGGCACCCAGCGCCTGACCCGTGCGGTGGGCAAGGCCAAGGCCATGGAAATGTGCCTGACTGGGCGTTTTATCGATGCGGTGGAGGCCGAGCGTTGTGGCATCGTGGCGCGGATCGTGCCGGCCGACGAACTGCTGGACGAAGCGCTCAAGGTGGCGGCGCTGATTGCCAGCAAATCGGTGCCGATCAGCATGATGGTCAAGGAAAGCGTGAACCGCGCCTTTGAGGTCAGCCTGTCGGAAGGTGTGCGCTTTGAACGCCGGGTGTTCCACGCGGCCTTCGCGACCCAGGATCAGAAGGAAGGCATGGCGGCGTTCGTGGCCAAGCGTGCGCCGCAGTTCAAGGACCAATAACCTGGCCCTGTAGGCGCGAGCGAGCTCGCGCCTACAATGGGTTGTGTGTGGGTGCCAAAGTGTTTGATCGCCTGTAACATGCGCCCCTGATACGCCCCAGATACAATCTTCAGGTTTCAGGAACCCATCATGACCCAGAAGCAACGCTTGATTTACTCGATTCTGATTTCCCTGGTCGTCCTCGGCACGATGTTTGGCCTGTCCTACTTGCAGAACATCGGCACCATCAGTGAGAAGGCGTTCCAGTACATCGCCATTGCCGTGGCGGTGATTGTGGTGGTGATCAACGGCATCATGCGCCGCAAGGTCAAGCCTAACCAGTGACGTCGGTCAGGACCTTGGCAGCCTCTTCATGGAGGCTGTAGCTTTTATCGCTGTTGAGGATGATCACCCCCTCGCTGCACAGGCGCTTGAGTACCTCGCGCACACTGAGAAACGATAGCGGGATGCCCAGTTCCAGCAAATGGCTGTGCACACCCCGTACCCCCAGCGAGCGGCCGTTGTCGGCGGCGGTGAGCAGGGCGTCGATGACTTTCAGCCGGATCAGGCTGGTGCGCAACCCAAAACACTTGAGCAGATGGCGGATGCGTTGGTTGCCTTGCTGCTCGGGGGCCGCGCCGTAAGCGGCGTCGTGTGCCATAGAATGTCCATCCGTGGGCAGTTGCGGGTTGTACATGCAAAAACTCCTTATCAGAGCCTTGATCAGGAAAACGATGGCGCTCTTAGTTAATAAGACGTATGAGCGGCGCAAATCATGAAGTCCCAAGGGTATAAATTTTGTCAGTATCGGGTTTGTCACATGCCTGACACCTGGGAATAGTCTGCGGGCGGACTAAATTTCTCCGATTTTCTACGTCTTTACCCATGGGTTGGTGTTCGCGAGCCGGCCTCGCCTTGGGCGTTTAATTTGGTTTGACGATGGGGTCTGCGTGATTATTTCCAACGGGTTGTCCAGGGTTTGCGTAGCGGGTGTGTTGCTGGGGGTGAGCCTGGGGGCGACGGCCCGCCAGGCGAGCGAAGTACAGGCCGGTGCAATGAGCGCCGAGATCCGCCGCACCGGGTTTGGTATCCCGCATATCCGCGCCAACGATGAGCGCGGCCTGGGCTATGGCATCGGCTATGCCTACGCGCAAGACAACCTGTGTTTGTTGGCCAACGAGGTGGTGACGGTCAACGGTCAGCGCGCCCGCTATTTCGGCGCCGAGCAGGCGACCCTGGAGGAGCGCAACAACCTGACCAGCGATGTGTTCTTTACCTGGCTCAATACCCCCGACGCGGTGGCGGCCTTCTGGAAGGCGCAGCCCCCAGCGATGCAGCAGCGCCTCGAAGGCTATGTGGCGGGGTACAACCGTTACCTGCAAGAGCGCGGGGCCAAGGGCCTGCCGATGCAGTGCCAGGGCGCCTGGGTGCGGCCGATCAGCACCGATGACCTGGTCAAGCTGACCCGACGCTTGCTGGTGGAAGGCGGTGTCGGGCAATTTGCCGAGGCCTTGGCGGGAGCGACACCGCCCCAGCCAGGCGTGGCGGTGCAGGGCAATGCGCGAGCGTTTGAGGTCGCCACCTTGAAGCAGCAGCGCTTTGCCCTGGATCGTGGCAGCAACGCGGTGGCGGTGGGCAGCGAGCGTTCGTTCAACGGGCGCGGCATGTTATTGGCCAACCCGCATTTCCCGTGGATCGGTGGCATGCGCTTTTACCAGATGCACTTGACCATCCCTGGTCAGTTGGATGTGATGGGCGCCGCCTTGCCGGGCCTGCCGGTGGTCAATATCGGTTTCAACCAGCATGTGGCCTGGACCCATACGGTCGATACATCCAAGCACTTCACCCTGTATCGCTTGACCCTGGACCCGAAGGATTCAACTCGCTATTTGCTCGACGGCAAGTCGATCCCCATGCAGAAAAGCCAGGTAACCGTGCAGGTCAAGGGTGCCGAGCCCCACACCCAAACGGTCTACAGTTCGCAGTTCGGCCCGGTGGTGCAATGGCCGGGCAAGCTCGACTGGAACGGGCAGTACGCCTTCAGCCTGCGCGACGCCAACCTGGGCAACGACCGCGTGCTGCACCAGTGGTATGCAATGAACCAGGCCCATAGCCTCAAGGACCTGCAAACCTCGGTGCAGACCCTGCAGGGTATTCCGTGGGTCAATACCCTGGCGGCGGATGACCAGGGGCAGAGCCTGTATATGAACCTGTCGGTGGTGCCGAACGTCAGTGCGCAAAAGCTCGCGCAATGCAGTGACCCGCGTGCCGGCCTGCAGATGATCATGCTTGACGGTGCCCACAGTGCCTGTGCCTGGGATATCGACCCGCGTGCCGCACAGCCGGGGATCTTCGCCGCTGAGCAACTGCCGCAGTTGCAGCGCAAGGACTATGTGCAGCATTCCAACGACTCGGCCTGGATGGCCAACCCCAAGGCGCCGCTGGCCGGCTTTTCGCCGGTGGTCAGCCAGGACCGCATCGCCCTGGGCGCCCGTGCGCGTTTTGCCTTGCAGCGTTTGCAGGACCTGGATAAGCAGCCGATCACCGTCGGCGATTTACAGCACATGGTGCTGGATAACCAGGTGTACCTGGCCGGGCAGGTGATGCCGGACTTGCTCAGGTTTTGCGCGCAACAGACGGATGCAGCGCTGACAACCCTGTGTACCCGCCTCAAGGACTGGGACCAGAAAGCCAACCTCGACAGCGGCCTGGGCCTGGTGCATTTCATCCAGATCATGGCGCGCATGCAGCACGTGCCGCAGGTGTGGCGTGTTGCGTTTGACCCGGATCATGCGCAAACCACCCCGCGCGGCTTGCTTATCGAGCAGCCGGAGGTGGCCGGGGCATTGCGTGAGGCGATGCTGGCGTCAATCGCCCAGGTGAGCGAGCTGGGGTTGCCGGAGGGTGCGCGTTGGGGCGATATCCAGGTCTCGGGCAGCACCCCGATGCATGGCGGCCCGCAGGAACTGGGGATCTACAACGCCATGCAAAGCGTGCCGAGGGCCGATGGCAAGCGTGAGGTGGTCAGCGGCAGCAGTTACTTGCAGATCGTCACCTTCGACGATCAGGGGCCCAAGGCCGAAGGGGTGTTGGCGTTCTCACTGTCCAGCGATCCGGCATCGCCGTACTTCAAGGACCAGACCCTGGCGTTTTCCGCGAAAAAACTCAGCCCGTTGCCGTTTACCGAACAGCAGATCAAGGCTGATCCGCAGTATCAACGGCAGGTGATCCACGAGTAGGGGGGGTTATTCTGCGAGCAGCTGCGCCACGGCGGCAAACGCCTGGTCATGCCGCGCCTGCCAATCCCCGTCAATCACCTTGAAGGGCTGGTGATGCTGCTCCAGCCAGTCGCGGCTGGCCTGGAAGAAGGCCAGGCGATCGGCCAGGTCCGGCTGGCAGCGCTGACCGTCGGCGGTCCAGCCAATGCCTTCGGGCGACAGCAGCAGGTGCAGGTCGTAGTGGCGGGCCAGCAGCGCCTCATCGAGCCATGCCGGGGCATCGCCAAACAGGGTCAGGCTCCACAGCTTGTTGGTCAGCAAGTGGGTGTCGAGGATCAACAGTTGCGGCTGCCGCGCACGGCCGGCATCTTCCCAGGCCAGTTGGCCGCGGGCGATGTCCGGGATGTCGGCCAGGGTGGTATCGCGCTGGTAGTGGTCGATGAAGTAGCGCACATACTCGCCCACCAGCACCGCGCCGAAATGCGCCTGCAACTGCTCGGCCAGCCAGCTTTTACCGCTGGACTCGGGGCCTGCCATTACCAGCACCTTCATGCGCGCAACGCCGGGTCGGCGCGCCATTCCCGCCAGCCCTGCACGGCGATCACGGTGAACAGGGCATAGAGCGCGGCCGTCAGGTACAGCCCTTTGTAGACAAACAGGCCGACAAAAATCACATCAACCACAATCCATAGCGCCCAGCATTGCACGCGTTTTTGCGCCATCCACATCTGCGCCACCAGGCTGAAACCGGTCAGCGCTGCATCCAGCCACGGTTGGGCGGCATCGGTCCAGTGCGCCATGGCCGCGCCCAGCAGCAGGCTGCCCACGGCGCCGAGACTCAGGCTCAGGAGGACGGCCTGGGTGCCGAGGCGGGTGACCTGCCGCCCTTGGCGCACCTCGCCGGCCCGGGTCCATTGCCACCAACCGTAGACTTGCAGGCCGGCGTAGACCACTTGCAGCAGCATGTCGGAATACAGCTTCACCTCGAAGAACACCCAGGTGTACAGCAACACCATGACCAGGCCGATCGGCCAGCACCACGGGTTCTGCTTGACCGTCAGCCAGACGGCAATCACCCCCAGCGCGGCGGCAAACAGTTCAAGCCCGGACATGGGATTCCTTGGAAGAGTCGAAGAGGAGGGCGATTGTACCCAACCTCCCGGGCAAAATGCAGAACCCGTGTAGGCGCTGGAAGCCAGCGCCTACACCGTGGGGGGTTAGACCTTGAACTGGCGCAGCAGGCCGTTGAGCTCTTCGCTCAAGTCCTTCAGGTGCACGCTGGCTACGCTCGACTGCTGGGCCGCCAGCGCAGTGCTGTGGGACAGGCCGGCGGCCTGGGTCACGTTCTGGTTGATGTCTTCCACCACGTGGGCCTGTTGCAGGGTGGCGCTGGCAATCGAGGCGTTGAGGCCGTTGAGGTTGCGCAGGGCCTGGCCGATGGCCGTCAGGCTGGCACCTGCCTGGCCGGCTTGTTCAATGGTCAGTTGCGAGGCCTGGTGGCTGTCGCTGATGACCTTGACCGCCGCTTCGGAATGCCCTTGCAGGCGTTCGATCATGCTCTGGATTTCGGCGGTGGATTTTTGCGTGCGCTGGGCCAGCAGGCGTACCTCGTCGGCAACCACGGCAAAACCGCGGCCCTGCTCGCCAGCGCGGGCCGCTTCGATGGCCGCGTTGAGGGCCAGCAGGTTGGTCTGGTCGGCAATGCTGCGGATCACCTCCAGCACCCCGCCAATCTGCGTGCTTTCGGTGGACAGGGTACGGATCACTTCCACGGCCTGGCTGATGGTGCCGGACAGTGCATCGATCTGTTGCAGGCTGCCGTCGATATTGACCTGGCCCTGTTCGGCCTGGGTCTGGGCATCGCGCATTTCGCTGGCGGCGTGTTCGGCATTCTTCGCCACGTCCTGCACGCCGTAGGTCACTTCATTGATGGCGGTGGCCACCAGCTCCATTTGCTGGGACTGCTGCTGGCTGCGGTCATGGGCCTGGCTGGCGTTGCTGCCCAGTTCGGCGGACGACTGGCCCAGGGCATTGGCGCACACCTGCAACTGGCTGACCACCTGGCGCAGCTTGGCAGTGAAGGTGTTGAAGTGCCGCGACAGTTGCGTGACCTCGTCCTGGCCATGGGTGTCGAGGCTGCGGGTCAGGTCGCTTTCGCCGCTGGCGATATTGGCCATGGCGTGCACCGCTTCCTGTAGCGGGCGCACGATGCTGCGGGCAATCAGCACCACCAGCAGGGCCATGATCAGCGCAATGCCCAGGCCGACCAGCGAGGCTTCCCACACCTGGCCACGGAACTGGGCTTCTACGTCATCCACGTAGATGCCGGAGCCAATGATCCAGCCCCAGGGCTCGAACAACTGGATATAGGAGGTCTTGGCCACCGGCGCATCCGCCCCGGGCTTCGGCCAGCGGTAGTTGACGACACCGCTGCCCTTGGCCTTGGCCAGGCTGACGAACTCGTTGAAGATCGCAAAGCCGTCCGGGTCGCGGATGGTCGAAAGGTTCTGGCCGTCGAGCTTGGGGTTGGCCGGGTGCATGATCATCACCGGCGTCAGGTCATTGATCCAGAAGTAGTCGTCCTGGTCATAGCGCAGGCCGCGCACCACACTCAGGGCTTGCTTCTGCGCCGCTTCGCGGGTCAGCACGCCGGTGGTTTCGAGGGTGTGATAAAAGTTCAGAATCCCGCTGGCGGTCTGCACCACATGCTGGGTCTGCTGGCTCTTGGCCTGGTAGAGATCGTCGTGGATCTGCTTGAGCATCAGCAACCCCAGGGTCAGCAACATCAACACGGCGACTATCAGGATCATCCACAGGCGTCGACTGATCGACATATTGCGCAAACTGTTCATAGTCATGTCACTCCGCGTTCTTATAATTTTCGGTGTTGCATTGATCGGCCGGCGATAACGCGCAGCGAAATTCGGGCTTGTCTGATAGGCTTTCGGCCCGGAATCAAAAAACCTGAGTCCTGCCTGATTTTTCACAGAATTTTTGCAGTTCGGCCTTGATCCTGCGCGCAGCCTTGCAGCGTGCTCATCGTTAGTGAACACCTAGAAAATATCAACGAGGCATGCCGTCGCATGGCCTTTTGGGGGAATAATGGATCTTTGGACTGCCTTTCAGGCATTGATACTTGGCATTGTCGAAGGGCTGACGGAGTTCTTGCCGATCTCCAGTACCGGGCACCAGATCATCGTCGCCGACTTGCTCGACTTCGGTGGCGAACGCGCCATGGCGTTCAACATCATCATTCAACTGGGCGCCATCCTGGCGGTGGTCTGGGAGTTCCGGCGCAAGATCCTCGACGTAGTGACCGGCCTGCCGACCCAGCGCAACGCCCAGCGCTTCACGGTCAACCTGCTGATCGCTTTCCTGCCGGCGGTGGTGCTGGGGGTGATTTTTGCCGACCTGATCCACGAATACCTGTTCAACCCGATCACCGTGGCCACCGCACTGGTGATCGGCGGCGTGATCATGTTGTGGGCCGAGCGCCGCGAGCATGAAGTCCATGCCGAAACGGTGGATGACATCACCTGGAAAGACGCCTTGAAAGTGGGCTTTGCCCAGTGCCTGGCGATGATCCCGGGCACTTCGCGTTCCGGCTCGACCATTATCGGCGGCCTGTTGTTCGGCCTGTCGCGCAAGACAGCCACCGAGTTCTCGTTCTTCCTGGCAATGCCAACCATGGTCGGCGCAGCGGTGTACTCGGGCTACAAGTACCGTGACCTGTTCCAGCCGGCGGATCTGCCGGTGTTTGCCGTCGGTTTTGTGGTCTCGTTCATCTTCGCGATGATTGCGGTGCGTGGCTTGCTCAAGTTCATCGCCAGCCACAGCTATGCGGTGTTTGCCTGGTACCGCATTGCGTTCGGTTTGCTGATCCTGGCCACCTGGCAGTTCGGCTGGATTGACTGGGCGGCGGCCAAGGCGTGATGACAATCCAACATCTGCGCTTGAAGGCTGTGGTGTTTGCACTGTTGTGTGCCGTGCCGTTGTTCGGCGCGGCCCTGCTGGCGTATCGCGGGGTGTCGTTGGTGCCGTTGGCGGCCTATGGCCTGGTCAGCGTGGTGACGTTTTGCCTGTACTGGAGCGACAAACGCAAGGCCCAGAGCGACAGCTGGCGCACCCCGGAGAAGATCCTGCATGCCCTGGAACTGGCCGGTGGCTGGCCGGGCGCCTTGCTCGCCCAGCAGGTGTTTCGCCACAAGACGCGCAAGGTGTCGTACCAGGTGGTGTTCTGGCTGATCGTGTTGCTGCACCAGGTGTTCTGGATCGATCAGTTGTTCCTTGGTGGGACGCTGCTGTCAGTCTTCTAGCCATGTGGGGCTTGAGAGCGAAGCTGCGCCCTTGTGGGAGCGGGCTTGCTCGCGATAGCGGTGTGTCAGTGCCAGATTAACTGACTGATAGACCGCTATCGCGAGCAAGCCCGCTCCCACAGGGGTATGTGCATGTCTCGATGATCAAGTTGTGTGCAAGACGACCTGGACTGGCTTACTCGTCCAGCCTCAGGCCGATCTGCGTGCGCTTGGGCAGCTTGCTCACCACCAACTGGTGGGAGCGCTGCAGCAAGCCGCGCAGTTCTTCGCCGCCCAGTGGGTAGGGCACCTGCATGATGATCCACTGCGCCCGCGCCAGGTACGGCGCCGGGTGGATGCCGGGGCGGTCCACGTGGCCGAGGAACAGTTCCTTGTCGACCTTGAACGCCAGGGAATCGCCCCGCAGGTTCTGCAAGGCGAACATCTTGTTGCCGGCAATGGAGAACACCCGCACGCCGCCCCACTTGTAATCCTCCCGGGCACCGGGCAAACCCAGGCAGAACCGGGCGACGTCGTCTTCGCTCATGATCCGGGTATTCATAGCCGTCGATCTCCGCAACTCTTGAAGGCATGGGCCAAAAAGTCGATCCAGGCACGCACGGCTGGGGATACGCCGCGTCGGTGTGGGTAGACCGCTTGCAGCCAGCCACCGGGCAATGACCATTCAGGTAGCAGTTGCACCAGTTGGCCGGTTTCCAGCTCCTGCTCGCAATACATCATCGGCAGCACGGTAAAGCCCAGGCCGGCGAGGGCGCTGGCCTTGCGTACGAGGAAGTCGTCGATACCCAGGCGTGCCTCCATTGCCAGGTCAGTGACATTGCCGACCGGGTCGAGCATGCGCAGGTGGACCAGACGGTCGGCCTCCAGTGCGCCGAGTATGGGCAGTTGCTTGAGGTCGACCGGGGTCTCGATCCGGCGACCGCGCATAAACTCGGGGCTGGCGACCATGGCCGTCTGGGCCTGGCGCAGGCGGCGGGTTACCAGCAGCGGGTCTTCATCCCCCAGTTCGCGCACGCGCAAGGCCACGTCTACGCCCTCGGCCACCAGGTCTACGCGGCGATTGATCAGCATCATCTCCAGTTGCACCAACGGGTGGGCCGCGAGGAATTGCGCCACCACGGTCGGCAGGATTTCATGGGCCAGGCCCACCGGACAACTGACCCGCAGGCGGCCCCGTGGCTCGCTGGACATGTTGACCACGGCTTCGTCGGCCATTTCCGCTTCCAGCAGCATCGCCTGGCAATGCCCCAGGTAACGTTCGCCGACGGCGGTCAGGGTCAGTTGCCGGGTGGTGCGCTGCAGCAGGCGAGCGCCGAGGCGCTCCTCCAGTTCGGCAATGCGCCGCGACAGCCGGGATTTGGGGATCCCCAGCAGCCGGCCAGCGGCCGCGAAGCCACCGGCTTCCACCACCTTGGCGAAATAGTAGAGGTCATTGAGGTCTTGCATGGTTGGCCTATTGTCCTGTCAGTGGGACGAACTATCGCATTTTAATTGGCTAATCGGCTATTGGAATGACCTGTAGGATTCTCTCCATCAGATCGCCCGGTGGCGGTCCTCACTTGGAGATCCCACATGAAACTCTTGCATATCGATTCCAGCATCCTGGGCGACAACTCGGCCTCCCGCCAGTTGAGCCGCGAAGTGGTCAAGGCCTGGCAAGCGGCCGAGCCGGGTGTGGCAGTCACCTACCGCGACCTGGCCAGCGAAGGCATCAACCATTTTTCCGGGATTACCCTGGGCGCCCTGGGCACCGCCGCCGAGCTGCGTGATGCAGTGCAGAAGCACGAAGCCGACCTGAGCGCCTCGACCTTGGCCGAGTTCCTGGCCGCCGACGCGGTGGTCATCGCCGCGCCGATGTATAACTTCACCATCCCCACCCAGCTCAAGGCCTGGATCGACCGCATTGCCGTCGCCGGCCAGACCTTCCGCTACACCGAAGCCGGCTCGGAAGGCCTGTGCGGTAACAAGAAAGTCATCGTGGTCTCCACGGCTGGCGGCCTGCACGTAGGCCAGCCTTCCAGCGGCGCACACGAGGATTACCTGAAGTTGTTGCTGGGCTTCCTGGGCATCACCGATGTCGAGTTCGTCCGCGCCCATGGCCTGGCCTACGGTGACGAAGTGCGCAGCAAGGCGCTGAACGACGCCAATACCGTGATCAGCGAGCAGTTGTTCGCCGCCGCGTAAGCCCTGTGTAAAGATCGCCGCGACTTGCTGTCAATCTGATCCGAGACGCCTAGACTCTGTATTCTGCTGGCCTGAAAACCAGCGGGATACAGGGTTTTTTGTTTTGGGCGGGCGAATCTGGCGCAGGTTATGCATTGCAGGGCCATGCCGCCTGAGCCTGAACCGACTCGCAGGCGTCACACAGCCCAGGTGGACAGCCCCATGATGCGTTTTTGTGCAGTCTTGCTGCTTTGCCTGCTCAGCGGCCTCATTCCCGTGCACGCTGCCGTGGCCCCGCACCCCCACTGGAGCGTGGGTTATCACCGCATGAGCTTTCTCGACCCACTGGATGGGCAGCCGATGAAAGCCATCGCGTTTTATCCGTCCACGGGCGCGGAACATATCAACCAGGTGGGCGCGTATCGCGTCGCCGCCACCGAGGACGCCAAGGTCGCCATCGGCCGCTTTGCGCTGCTGATGCTGTCCCACGGCAATACCGGCACGCCCCTGGCCTTGCACGACCTGGCAACGTCGCTGGCGCGCAAAGGGTTTGTGGTGGTGGCGGTGCTGCATCCTGGTGACAACTACAAGGACCACAGCCGCCTGGGCACCTTGAGTAACCTGTATGGGCGCCCGCTCCAGATTTCTGCAGCGATTAGCGCCACCCTGGGCGACCCGATGCTGTCGCCGTTCGTCAATGTGGGCCAGGTGGGCGTGATCGGCTATTCGGCGGGCGGCGAGACGGCGCTGATCCTGGCCGGGGCCAGGCCGGATTTCGAGCGCCTGCGCCGCTATTGCCAGGAACGTCCCGAAGACCGCGACGCCTGTACGACCAAGGGTGAGCTGGTGGTCGACCGCGATGACCTGCAACCCCAGGCCGATCCCCGGATCCACGCGTTGATGCTGATGGCCCCGCTGAGCCTGATGTTTGGTCGCCATACCCTGGGCGACGTGCATGTGCCGGTGCTGCTGTACAGCGGCGATGGCGACAAGCTGGTGGCCGTGGACAAAAACGCCGCCGCCCTGGCGCGCAAGCTGCCGCAGCCGCCGGATTTCAAACTGTTGGCCGGGGCCGGGCACTTTATCTTCATGGCGCCCTGCGATGACGAGCAACTGGCGCTGATGCCAGCGCTGTGTACCGATGCCGATGGGGTGGACCGCGAGGGCATCCACCGCGACCTGGTCTCCGAGGCCGGGCGTTTTTTCAGCCGCGCCCTCGGCCAGCACGCGCGGGCCGGCATGCAGACCGCGGATCAGTAGGCCCGGCGCATCAGCAGCAAGGTCAGGCCCAGGCCCGTGACGCAGAGCAGCGCCGCGCCGAAGAAGATCCATGAGTAACCCAGGTTCAAGGCCACCGCGCCCATCAATGGCCCGGCAATCGCCAGCGCCAGGTCGAAAAACACCGCATAGGCACTCAGCCCCGCGCCGCGGCTGCTGTTGGGCACCTGTTTGATGGCTTCGACGCCCAGTGCCGGGTACACCAGCGACAGGCCAAACCCGGTGAGGCCGGCGCCGATCAGGGCGATGGCGGGAGAGGGCGCGAGCCATAGCAGGGCCAGGCCGAGGGTTTCCAGGCTCATGCAGGCAATTGCTGCGCGAAAGCCGCCAAAACGGTTGATGCTGGAGATAAACAGCAGGCGCGAGAGGATAAAACAGATTCCAAACACCGTCAGGCACCAGGCGGCGTCGGTCCAGCCGCGACTGAGGTAGAACAGGGTAATAAAGGTGGTCAGGGTGCCGTAGCCGATGGAGGCCAGGCACAGGCTGGCGCCAAATGGTGCAATCCGCCCGAACACCGCCCAGAACGGCAGGCGCTCGCCGCGCACCACCGGCACCGAGGTTTTTTTGCGGATCAGCACCAGGCCCAGCCCGGCCAGCAGCGCCAGGGCCAGGCCCAGGCTGTTGTAGCCGTATTGCGCAACCATCACCACGCCCAGCGGTGCGCCAATGGCGATAGCGCCATAGGACGCGATACCGTTCCAGGAGATCGAGCGCGCGGTGTGTTCGGCGCCGACCTGGCCCATGCACCAACTGATGGTGCCCACGCCGATCAGGCCCTGGGCCACGCCCAGTAGCACGCGGCCGACTAGCAGGATCCCCAGGCTCAGGCTGGGCAGGCTGTGCAGCAGCGTGGCGAAAAAGGTCAACACGCCGCCGAGCAGGATGCCGCTCAAACCGAGCACGATCGCCCGTTTGGTGCCGAGGTTGTCCGAGATACGCCCGGCCATGGGGCGGCTGAGAAGGGTGGCCAGGTACTGCGAACCGATGGTGATGCCTGCCACCACGGCGCTGAAGCCCAGTTGTTCATGGACGTAGCCGGGAATCACCGCAATCGGCAGGCCGATGCAGATAAACGCGATAAAGGTATAGAAGACGATGGAGACGATCTGCAGGGTGATCGACAGGGAGCTGGGGGCGGCAGGCATGGAGGCTTATTCGCGGCAGGGCGGTGAACGCATCATGGCAAGGGCATGGGAAAAAAGGAAGCAGGCTAACGATCCAACGACAGCGTCATTTCCGTCAATGCAAAAAGCCCCGTCACTGCTGACGGGGCTTTTACTTGCTGCTTGTGGCTAACCGCTATTGGCTGCCCTTAAAACACCACACCCTGGCTACGCAGGTAGTCGTCGTAGGTGCCGCTGAAGTCGATCACGCCGCTTGGGCTCAGCTCGATGATACGGGTGGCCAGGGACGATACGAACTCACGGTCGTGGCTGACGAAAATCAGCGTGCCCGGGTAGTTCTCCAGCGCCAGGTTCAGCGCCTCGATGGATTCCATGTCCAAGTGGTTGGTCGGTTCGTCCATGATCAGCACGTTGGGTTTTTGCAGGATCAGCTTGCCGAACAGCATGCGACCTTGCTCGCCACCGGAGATGACCTTGACCGACTTGAGGATCTCGTCGTTGGAGAACAGCATGCGGCCAAGGGTGCCACGGATCACTTGTTCGCCTTGAGTCCATTGACCCATCCAGTCGAACAGGCTCATGTCGTCTTCAAAGTCATGGGCGTGGTCCTGGGCGTAGTAACCCAGTTCAGCCGCATCGGTCCACTTCACGCTACCGGCGTCCGGGGTCAGTTCGTTGACCAGGGTGCGCAGCAGGGTGGTCTTGCCGATACCGTTCGGGCCGATGATCGCCACGCGCTCGCCGGCTTCAACCTGGAAGCTGAAGTCCTTGAACAGCGGCTTGCCGTCAAAGCCTTTGGCCATGCGCTCGACGATGACCGCCTGGCGGTGCAGCTTCTTGGTTTGCTCGAAGCGGATGAACGGGCTCACACGGCTCGAAGGCTTGACCTCGGCCAATTGGATCTTGTCGATCGCCTTGGCGCGGGACGTGGCCTGCTTGGCTTTCGAGGCGTTGGCCGAGAAGCGGCTGACGAACGATTGCAGTTCGGAGATCTGCGCTTTCTTCTTGGCGTTGTCCGACAGCAACTGCTCGCGGGACTGGGTCGCCACGGTCATGTACTCGTCGTAGTTGCCCGGGAACAGGCGCAGTTCGCCGTAGTCCAGGTCAGCCATGTGGGTGCACACGCTGTTCAGGAAGTGACGGTCGTGAGAGATGATGATCATCAGGCTGTTACGTTGGGTCAGGACGTTTTCCAGCCAGCGGATGGTGTTGATGTCCAGGTGGTTCGTCGGTTCGTCGAGCAGCAACACTTCCGGGTCCGAGAACAGCGCCTGGGCCAGCAATACACGAAGCTTCCAGCCTGGGGACACTTCGCTCATCGGGCCGAAGTGCTGCTCGATGCCGATACCCAGGCCCAGCAGCAGTTCACCGGCACGGGATTCGGCGGTGTAGCCGTCCATTTCGGCGAACTCGGTTTCCAGCTCGGCCACGGCCATGCCATCTTCTTCGCTCATTTCCGCCAGCGAGTAGATGCGATCGCGCTCGGCCTTGACCTTCCACAGCTCTTCGTGACCCATGATCACGGTGTCGATCACGTTGAATTCTTCGTAGGCGAACTGATCCTGGCGCAGTTTACCCAGGCGCACGTTCGGCTCCAGCATGACCTGGCCGCCGGACGGATCGAGGTCGCCCCCGAGGATTTTCATGAAGGTCGACTTGCCGCAACCGTTGGCACCGATCAAACCATAACGGTTACCGGCGCCGAACTTGACCGAGACGTTCTCAAACAGCGGCTTGGCGCCGAACTGCATGGTGATGTTAGCTGTGGAGATCAATTACTTTACCTATCAATAGCTTGGGGTGCGCTTATTTGGGCCGGGACCCATTCGGAGCCCGGGCCAACGGGCATGCGTCAACAGCGACATCAAGGCGTGAAGCCCAGTCGCCGAGCAGAAAATATGGGGTGCATGTTGGAATTTGGCGCGCATTGTCGCATATGTGAGGCGCGAGTTATATGACAGGCAGGCCTGTCGGACGGCGAGCAGTGCCTGGCTTGGTTATTTGGGCTGTAAATTCTACAAAATTCATCAAGTTGTATCGAAATTGTCTCGATTGTCCGATCCCGTGTTGATAACAGTTGAACATCCAATGGTCGTGGATTAAGTTTCCACCGTTCGCCCTGCAGTGATGGCTCTTTACCGGTTCAGGGATGGCGAGGCTGTCGGTGCGGGGCGAACCACCTTTTTATTTTTTGACGGCGCTCATTGCCATTGTGTTGCGCACGCTCAACCGTTTGGAGACGCAATGGACACGCTGTCTGCTCAACAGGCCATCGCCAGTAACAAGGCCGCCTGGAACGAATCCGCCGCACACCATAAAGCGACCGAGCACTGGCAAGGCCTGCTTGAGGCCGTTGGCGAGCCGGGGTTCAGTTGCCTGGATCCGACCCTGACCGCCCTATTGTTGCAAGTGGGGATCAAGGGCCGGGACGCGGTACAACTGGGGTGCAATAACGGCCGTGAAAGCCTGTCGCTGTATGGGCTTGGCGCCAGCAGCGTGGTCGGGATCGACCAGTCCGATGCGTTTCTTGCCCAGGCTGCGGAACTGGCCAGCCGGTCGCCACATTCACCTGAGTTTATCGAAACCGATATTCATCATTTACCCGAGCGCCTGCACGGGCGGTTTGACATCGCCCTGATCACCATCGGCGTGCTGAATTGGATGCCGGATATCGCGCTGTTTATGCGGCATGTCGCCAGCACCCTGAAAGCAGGGGGGACGCTGGTGATCTACGAGACCCATCCGTTCCTGGAAGTGTTCGACCCCCAAGCTGCCAACCCGATGTTGCCGGCCACTTCATACTTTCGCCGCGAGCCTTTTGTGCAGCACGAGGCAATTGTCTATGAGGGGGCGAGCAAGGGGGCCGCGGCTGCCTCTTACTGGTTCGTGCATACCCTGGGGGAGATTGTCAGCGCGGCCATCGCGGCGGGGTTGCAGTTGCGGCATCTGCAGGAGTACCCACACTCCAATCGTGAAGAAGTCTACGACCAGTACGAGGACCAGGCGGCGCAATTGCCGATGTGCTACACCCTGACCGCCGTCAAGTGCCCGGCCTGAAAAAGCCAGGCAAAAAAAGGCCCGCTGGGGCGGCGGGCCAAGGGATTTACTTGAGGAGTTGGGTTCAACTTATCGCGCCAAACGTGAAGCGTTTGTGAAAATCCTGTCGCTAAAACGGATGCCGCCCAACCCCCTCAAGCCCGGCGCACGAAGGTGCGCATTATCTGCCCTGGCGTCGTACTGAAATGCGTCGGCCGGGGCATGCCTTCATCTGCTGCGATAAACACGAAGCGCTCATCTTCCAGGGTGTAGCTCGCAGGCAGGCATTTGCCGGCGTCGGCCCCGATGGCATCGATCCAGGTAATGCTCTTGGGCGTGGTGCGGGCGTCCAGGGTAAAACACCCCTCCAGCAAGACCTTGCCATCGAGGGTCATGACCTGGAATCGATCCCCCTCAATTGTGGTTAGCGCACCGGGCGCACTGTGTTCATCCGGTGGGTTGGCGATGCCGCTGTCTTCCAGGGCGATCTGCTCCCAAGTGCCTTGCAGGGCCTGTCGATCCCGTTCGGTCGGGCACGGGGTGGCGTGGGAAGAGGGCAATGGCATGCAAAAACTCCTGTTTTGATAAGGCCTCAATGGCGGGCTCGCCGACAGCAAGAAATGTTTCCTGTCGAGTTTGGTTATTAGGTTTTGTAGGAAATCTCCCAAAGTTGTGCGCCTGTCGGGTTTTTTCCTTTGCCAGCAGATATTTAAAACGATTTTGGCCTATCGTGAGAAGGATGTTTCTTGATATGTCATCTACGCTGAGCGGCGTCCTATATGACATTAATCTTTCTGAAGGAAAACAATCTCGATGCGGTAGGGACTTTTTCAGTGACTGAATGGTCGGATGACCGTTGCCTTATGTCGTATTAGCCATATCCAGGGCGTTGTCCCTGCATTCTCAATTGGTTATTCAGATCTATTGTGTAGTGGGCAGCCAGTGTCCACTTTTTGAAGGGTGTCCCCATTTTGAATAGAACTCCTCAGGTTCAAGCCCCCGTGGTGTCTGATGAAATTGATTTATTTGACCTGTTCCACTCGATCTGGCGGCAAAAGAAACTGGTAATCGGTTGTACCCTTTTTGCAGGCCTGGTGGGCGTTGGCTACGCGTTGTTGGCCCCCCGTGAGTACCAGGTCAGCAGTGTGCTGCGCCCTGCGGCTATCAATGAGTTGGATGCCCTCAATCGTTCCGAAGTCTACAAGTTGCCGCCGGCGGACGCGCTGGCCAAAGTGGGCGCGCAACTGGATTCGTACGATGCGCGACTGAGCTTCTTCAAGGCCAACCCGGCGTTGTTCCAGGCGTTCCAGAAGCCGGGGCGCAGCCTGGAACAGAGTTTCGAGGCGTTCAACCGCAACTCGATCAAGCTGATCCTGCCTGACCCGAAGAAAGCGGACTCCTTGAGCAGCTATATTCGCCTCGAACTGCAATACCCCACGGATATGGACGGGGTGGCGATTCTCAACGGGTTTGTCGACTACGCCATTGCCGCCGAGCGCGAACAAGTGGGCGCCGACCTGAAGGTGATCGTCAACAATCGCCTCACTGAGCTCAAAGGCAAGATTGACGCAGCACGCGCCAATTACGAAACCGACAAGGAATCGAAAATCGCCAAGCTGCTCGAAGGCGACAAGCTCAAGCGCGCCCAGCTTGAAGATGAACTCAGCGCCTTGCGCCTGCAGATGAAAATGCAGCGCTCCAACCGCTTGGCCGAGCTCAATGAAGCCATTTCGATTGCCAAGTCCATGGGCATCAAGAACCCGACCACCCCGTCGTCCATGGCCGATGCCGGGCGCAACGGCTCCAGCCAGGTGATGCGCACCGAGGTCAACAACCAGCAGATTCCCCTGTACTTCCTGGGTACTGAGGCCCTGGAAGCCGAGCGCACGGCCTTGCAGCAGCGGACCAGCGACGACTTCACCAACAGCCGTGTCGCGGAAATCGGCAAGGAACTGCAGTTGCTGGAGGTCAATCGCCAGGTCGAGGTTATGAAGCGGCGGGGCAATGAAGATATTTTCCTGCAGGATGTCGAGCCCTTGCGTGCTGAAGTGGCCCGCCTGCGCGGCCTGAATATCGATATGAGTGCCTTGAAGCTGGTGACGATTGACCGGCGCGCCCAGGAGCCGCTGAGCCCGATCAAGCCGAAGAAAGTCCTGGTGGTTGCCTTGAGCCTGGTGGCCGGGTTGCTGTTGGGGATGTTTATTGCGCTGGTTCGCCATCTGGTCCTGACACGGCGTACCGTGGGCTATCCAGCCCTGGACGATGACCGCTTTACCCGGCGCGAACGCAAGGATGACCAGCCATTGGGCTGAGTCGCGCGAGGCCTTTCCCGGGCTGCGTCGCAGCCCGGCATACCCGCCACCGCACTTTCGGGGTGGCGCGGCTATACAGTTGGAAGACACCTTTTCACAATTCTTAGTTAACCTTTGGTTACAATCTGTGGCTAAAATAACTGCCATTGGCCACTATCCGAATGGTCTCCAAGACACTCGTGGGCCTGTTAACGAATTGTGATTTCAGGGGCTGCATTTTCCATTTCGGGCTCGGCAGGGCCTAAAGGGGCAGCCAGTACTCTTCTGATATGTGACGAATTCCCGTGAAACTCATCATTGTTGCCCTTTACGTTGTCTCCATTGCGTATGTACACCTGCGTGGCCGGGTGCGACATAAGCTGGGCCGGCAGTTAAGCGACCACTCGACCTTCCTTGCACCGGTCAACTGCTTCCTCTACGCGTTCTCCAGGTTGCCCGGCCGGCCTTACTTGTCGCCCAGTGACTTCCCCGACCTGAGCCCGCTGCAGGAGCATTGGCAGGTGATTCGCGAGGAAGGCCAGAACCTGATGCGGGCCGGGGAGATCAAGCGTTCGGATCAATACAACGACGTGGGTTTCAACTCGTTTTTCAAGTCGGGCTGGAAGCGTTTCTACCTCAAGTGGTACGGCGACAGTCACCCTTCGGCCATGAAGCTGTGCCCACGCACCACTGAGCTTGTGCAAAGTATCGGTTCGATCAAGGCCGCGATGTTTGCCGAATTGCCGCCAGGTTCCAGGCTGGTGCGCCATCGTGATCCCTACGCGGGTTCCTATCGTTACCACCTGGGCCTGGATACCCCCAACGATCCAGGCTGCTATATCAATGTGGACGGTGAGAACTACTACTGGCGTGACGGCGAGGCGGTGATGTTCGATGAGACGTACATCCACTACGCCGAAAACACCACGACGCAAAACCGCATCATTCTGTTCTGCGATATCGAGCGGCCCATGAAGTATCGCTGGGCGGCGGCGTTCAATCGCTGGTTCAGCCGCAACGTCATGGCCGCTGCCGGCTCGCCCAATGATGCCGGGGACAAGACCGGCGGCTTGAACCGCGCCTTTACCCGCCTGTACAAAATCCGCCTGCGGGGCAAGGAGCTGAAAAAGCGCAACCGTAGCCGCTACTACCTGGAAAAGTGGGCGATCTTCGCCGGGTTGGCGCTGCTCTTCATATTGATCTGATCTCATCCGGGGGGCATATCAGTCCGACGGATTCGTCCCCCAGTCTCTGCGCCATCTGCTGGCTGTTGCCCAGGCTCTGCAAAGCCGTGTTACACCTGCCTGGAAACTATTTAGTTACCCAGCCCGAACCCAACGCGTAGCGTGTTATCGAATGCAGGTATTCCTCGCCCCAGAGAGGCTTTGTCATGAACCGCCGTACACGCAGCCTTGTGGTGCTGGTCCTGGGCCTCGCCTTGAGTGGCGGGGCCCAGGCGCAGAACCTGCCCGGCAACAACAACCCGTATAACAGCCCGATCAAGCGGGCCAACCCCAACAGCATGCAGGGCACGCAGCCCTCGATGCCCGCCACGCGTGGCACCTACACCGCGCCTGTGCCTCGGCCGCCGACCCTGGAAAACGGTGGCATCGGCAACCGCTACCCGCAGCGTGATGCAGCCCCCGCACGTCCTGCCCCGCAACCCTCAGCCCCGACGCAAGATGCCAACGGCAATCGCCGGCCCTGAACGCAAGGAGCCCCACGGTATGTTTCTACGCAAATCTCTTTTAGCGACCTGCTGTGCCAGTGTCTTGGCCGCCGCACTGCCCGCGTTTGCTGCTGCCGATACCCGGCAGTTTCCCAGCGAGCAAGGCAGCATCAGCGTCACCCCGATTGTCAAAGGCCTGGACCACCCCTGGGCCGTGGCGTTTTTGCCAGACAAGCAGGGCTTCCTGGTTACCGAACGTCCTGGCGCGCTGCGCTTTGTGAGCAGTGATGGCAAGTTATCCGCCCCCCTGAGTGGCGTGCCGCACGTGTGGGCCAAGGGGCAGGGGGGCTTGCTGGATGTGGTGCTGTCGCCTGATTTCAAGGAGGACCGCCTGGTTTATCTGTCTTACGCGGAAGGCGGCGGCGAGGGCGGGACGGCTGGCACGGCGGTGGGGCGTGGCCGCTTGAGCGCGGACCTGAGCGGCTTGCAGGACTTCCAGGTGATCCTGCGCCAGGAGCCCAAGTTGTCTACCAGCAATCACTTTGGTTCACGCCTGGTGTTTGACCGCGATGGCTACCTGTTTGTGACATTGGGGGAAAACAACCAGCGTTCCACAGCCCAGGACCTGGACAAGTTGCAAGGCAAGGTCGTGCGGATCTACCCGGATGGCCGCGTGCCGGATGACAACCCGTTTGTCGGTCAGCCGGGGGCCCGGCCGGAGATCTGGTCCTATGGCCAGCGCAACCCCCAAGGTGCCGCACTGAACCCCTGGACCGGCACCCTCTGGGAAAACGAACACGGCCCGCGCGGTGGCGATGAAATCAATATCATCGAGCGTGGCAAGAACTACGGCTGGCCACTGGCGACCCATGGCATCAACTATTCCTTGCTGCCGATTCCCGAGGCCCTTGGCAAGACAGCAGACGGCACGGTCGGCCCGCACCATGTATGGGAAAAGTCGCCGGCCATCAGCGGCATGGCGTTCTACGACGCCGACCGGTTCAAGGCCTGGCAGCACAACTTGTTTATCGGCGCCTTGGCCAGCCAGGAGCTGATCCGCTTGCAGTTCGACGGCGATCGGGTGGTGCACGAAGAGCGCCTGCTGGGCGAGTTGAAGGCGCGCATCCGCGACGTACGCCAGGGCCCGGATGGCTTCCTGTACGTGCTCACGGATGAAGCGGATGGCGTGTTGTATCAGGTGGGTTTGCAGCAGGATTGAGCTATAAGCGGCAAGCACACTGGGTGCTTGCCGCGAAACCCCCTACAACCCCAATTCCGACAACCCCGGGTGATCATCCGGGCGCCGGCCCAGTGGCCAGTGGAATTTGCGTTCGCTTTCCTTAATCGGCATGTCGTTGATGCACGCATACCGGTTGGACATCAGGCCATCCTGGTCAAACTCCCAATTCTCGTTACCGTAGGAGCGGAACCAGTTGCCGGAGTCGTCGTGCCATTCATAGGCATAACGCACGGCGATGCGGTTGCCGGTAAAGGCCCACAGCTCCTTGATCAGGCGATAGTCCAACTCCCTGGCCCACTTGCGTGTGAGCAATGCCCGGGCCTGCTCGCGGTTGTGGGCGAATTCGGCGCGGTTACGCCACTGTGTGTCCAGGGTGTAGGCCAGCGACACGCGTTGCGGGTCACGGGAGTTCCAGCCGTCTTCGGCCAGGCGGATCTTTTCAAGCGCCGATTCCCGAGTAAAGGGCGGTAATGGCGGACGCAGGTGTGCATTGTCTGACATTTGAGAGTTCCTTCAGAACATTAATCGTTAAACCCATCCAACGTTCAAAGTGCCAATAACGTTTGCGCCATGCATTGCGCATTATCAGCAGCGGTTACATCGCCCATGATCAGGGCCATGGTAATGGCGCCATCCACCAGGATCAGCAGGTGCGCGGCCTGTTGCTCCGGGGCGGGGGTGCCATGTGCCTTGCACAGTTCGAGCAGGTACTCGAACAGTTTCTGTTTGTGCGCCTTGGCCAGCAGGCGTACCGGGTCTTGCGGGTTGCCGGTCTCGCCGCTGGTGTTGATAAAGGCGCAGCCGCGAAAGTCCGCGGAGCCAAACCAGCGCTTGAGGGCGCTGAACACGCCAAGCAAGCGCGCGCCGCTGTCAGCGTAGGGCTCGACCTCGCTGCGCAGCCACTGCAGCCAGCGCTCGTCGCGCCGCTGCAGGGCGGCGATCACCAGTTCGTCCTTGTTGGCGAAGTAGCGGTAGATGCTTTTTCTGGAGACGCCGGCGGTTTTCACCAGCAGATCCATGCCGGTGGCCGCAATGCCATGCCGGTAGATCAACTTTTCGGTGACGTCCAGGATAATGTCGCGGGTTTCACTGCTGGTCATATCGTTCATGTCGCCAACAGTAGAACGATCGTTCTTCTTGGTCAATCAATTATTTTCGGCATCCCGTGGGCAGACCTGGCCACCCCCATGGTGTAAGCTCTCGGGCTCTTCGGATTCGATCATTGCGGGCCCTATGCCGTCGTTATTCAAACGTTCCCTGTTACCCAAGTTGCGCGGTTTTCCCCTGACCGCCGATGCTATCGAGGTGCTGTCCGGCGCCGCTGAGTTTCGCCGCTGCCTGCTGGAGAACATCGCCCAGGCCCAACACCGTATCTACCTTGTCGCCTTGTACCTGCAACAGGACGAAGCGGGCCAGGAGGTGTTTGACGCGCTGCATGCCGCCAAGGCTGCGCGGCCCGAGCTGGAGATCGTGGTGATGGTGGACTGGCTGCGCGCCCAGCGCGGCCTGATCGGCGCGGGCAAGCAGCCGGGCAACAGCGCCTGGTACCAGGCGATGACCCAGGCACACCCCACGCACGTGCCGGTGTACGGGGTGCCGGTGCAAACCCGCGAGCTGTTTGGTGTGCTGCACCTGAAGGGCTTCGTGATCGATGACAGCGTGCTGTACAGCGGCGCCAGTCTCAACAATGTGTACCTGCACAAGTTCGACAAATACCGCTTCGACCGCTATCACCTGATCCACAACAAACCATTGGCCGACTCCATGCAACACCTGGTGGAGCACGGGCTGGTCGCGTCCAAGGCGGTACACCGCCTGGACCTGCCCAACCTGCCCACCACCCGCAGCCTGCGCAATGACATCGGTGACTTGCGCAGCCGGCTCAAGCACGCGACCTATGACACCACGGCCGGCCAGGCTGGCATTGGCGGGTTGTCGGTCAGCCCGTTGCTGGGGGTGGGCAAGAACAACCCGCTGAGCCGGGTGATCTGCGAGCTGATCGCCAGCGCCCAGCAGCAGTTGACCCTCTGTACCCCGTATTTCAACCTGCCGCTGCCGGTGACCCGGGAAATCAACCGTGCGCTGGCCCGTGGGGTGAAGATCGACATCATCGTCGGCGACAAGACCGCCAACGACTTCTACATCCCGCCCAGCGAACCCTTCAGGATCATCGCCGCGCTGCCGTATCTCTACGAAATCAGCCTGCGCCGCTTTGCCAAGCGCCACCAGCGCATGATCGACAGCGGCCAGCTCAGCCTGCACCTGTGGCGCGATGGGGATAACACCTATCACCTCAAGGGCATGTGGGTCGACGAGCGCTACACCTTGCTCACCGGCAACAACCTCAACCCCCGAGCCTTCCGCCTGGACCTGGAAAACGCCTTGCTGATCGACGACCCCCAGGGCCAGTGGCTGGCGCCACGGCGCAGCGAGCTTGCAGAGATTTTCCGGCATGCCACGCGGATCCAGGGCTACCAGCAGTTGCAGACGCTGGTGGATTACCCCGAAGCCGTTGGCAAGTTCTTGCGCCGGGTCAGCCGGGTGCGGGTCGAGCGCTTGCTGTACCGGATCCTCTAGTGGCGCGGTGCCGGCCAGAGCGCAACGAGCAACAACAGGGCGGCGGCGACCAGGTAGGGTAGCCGCGGTTCGACGGCATAGATCAGGGTGGCGGCCAGGGGCCCGACCACCACGCCCAAGCCTTGCGCCGCACCCACCGAGCCGGCGGTGGCGCCTTGTTCCGAGGCCTCCACCGCATTGGCCGCCAGGGCGGCAAACGCCGGGAAGATCCAGCCCATGCCCGCCGCCGAGACGAAGAAGCACAGCCAGAGGATCCACGCCGTATCGGCGAACATGCTGCCGGCAAAGCCCAGGGCGGCGACGATGGCGCCGACGCGGATCATCCGCAGCGGTGGCCACTCCAGTTTACGCACCAGCAACTGCGAGCAGATCAAGGCCAGGCCCACCATCGTCAGGGCGATCCCGGCGGTTTGGGCGGCGTCAGCCGGGTTCATTTTCAGGCGATCAAGGGCGAAAAAACCCACGGTGATCTGGGCGATGGACACACACAACATGGCGACAAAGGCCACCACCAGCGGGCGGCGCAGGCGTGGGTCCGCGAGGTTGACGGCCTTGGGCGGTTGCTTGAGGTGCAGTTCCTGGCGGGGCAGTTTTACCAGCAGCACCAAAAAGCCCGCCATTGGCAACAGCGCCATGGCATAGAACGGCAGGCTCAGGCTGTAGCGGGCCAGCAGCGCGGCAATCGCCGGCCCCAGCACCAGGCCACAGGCGTTGGCCGCCCCCAGCGAGGCCATGGCCTGGGTGCGGTGGGCCGGCTCGATATTGTCCGCGATCAGCGCGTAGCCACCGACCGGGATCGCGGCGTAGAACACCCCGATCAACCCGCGCCCCAGCACCAGCCCGATAAACGCCAGCATGGCCGAGGGCAGCAGTTGCAGGGAGGCATCGATAAACACGCACAGCGCCCAGTACGCCAGGGTGAAGCCGCCGGTGCCCAGCAGCAGCACCCGCCGCCGGCCCAGGCGGTCACTGGCCTGGCCCCAGGGGCGCGCCAGCAGCATCCAGATCACCCCGGACACCGTCACCGCCGCCCCCGCCTGCCAGGTCGCCAGCCCCAGCACCCGGGCGATGGGGCCGATCAGCGAGACAAACGCCATCATCGCCATGGTGCAGGCCATATTGGCGATCAGCAGGGGGCGCAGGTTGAATGTCACTGGAGTGGGCAAGGCAGCATCAAGGCTGGCGGCTGAATCAGGCATGGGAAATCTTCCGTGAATAGGATCGATTGAACGTTATAGGTAAGACGGCTAAACACAAAGCGCGATTAACCACGATGATACAAATCCACAGCCCACGCGCGCGCGGCATCGGTGCGCAATTTGGGTTTCTCATCTGCCCACACGCTCCTACAATGGCCAACCTACAAGCTTGAGCCCTGGCCCATGTCGGAAAAAGACACAATCTCCATCCACCTGGTTGGCGAAGCCCTGTTGCAGAGCTGTGCCCCCGGTGCAGCGACGTGGGAGGCCCTGAACAAGGTCGGGATCGACCCCGTGTTGCTGGAGCAGCCCGCCGCCCGGGTCCCGGCGCTGGCGTACGCCCGGCTCTGGCGCTTGCTGGCGCGGCGCCGGGATGATGAGTTCTTTGGCATGGACCCACGCAAGCTCAAATCCGGCAGCCTGGCGTTCCTGTGTCATGCCTCCATGGCCCAGCCCACCCTGGGCGAGGCCCTGGAAACCGGCCTGGGCTTCCTGTCGTTGATGCTCGAACACCTGCCCGCGCAATTAGTGCGCCAGCAAAGCCTGGCGGAAATCGTCTTGCTGGAACCCGAGCCCGAACCGCGGCGGGCGTTCACCTATTTTTGCTACTGGATGATCGTCCACGGTGTTGCTTGCTGGTTGGCCGGCCGGCGCATCCCGATCCTGGCGATTGAACTGCGCGGCGCGCAGCCGGCGTTTTGTGAGGATTACCAGGTGATGTTCTCTGACAACCTGCGCTTCGACCGGCCCCGCACCCGGATGATCTTCTCGGCTGACTGCCTCGACCTGCCGATCAAGCGCAGCCCCGAGGAGCTCAAGCGCTTCCTGGCCCATGCGCCCGCCAACATCCTGGTCAAATACCGCGACCCGGACAGCCTGGCGATGCGCATCAAGCATGACCTGCGCCAACAGCCGGCCCAGCAGTGGCCGGAAACCGAAAGCCTGGCCCAGCAATTGTGCATGTCCGCGTCCACCCTGCGTCGGCGGCTGGCGGAAGAAGGGCAGACCTACCAGGGGCTCAAGGACAGCGTGCGCAAGGAGTTGGCGATTGTCTGGCTGGCCGAAGCCGAGATCAGCTTTGCCGAGATTGCCAGTCGCCTGGGTTTTGCCGATGTGAGTTCGTTCTACAAGGCTTTTCGCAAATGGTCGGGATCCAATCCTGGGCATTACCGTAGTTTGATCCTCACCGAAGTCAACTGATCGCACAGACAAAAAAAGCCCCATGACCGAATGGACCACGGGGCTAAAAATTGGTTGGATGCGACCAACCAAAGGAGCTCTGTCTACATCATTGGCGGCTGGCGACCACCGTTTCGGGCTGCCAGCCACCACCCAGTGCCTTGTAGATCGCCACGATGCCGCGATACAGGTCCACTTCGGCCAGGGCCTGGGCGTCTTCGGCGAGCAGGCGCTCGCGCTGGGCGTCGAGTAGCACGAGGAAGTCGGCGGTGCCTTCGCGGTAGCGGATCTCGGCCAGGTCGGCGGCGGCGCGGCTGGATTCGCTCTGGCGGATCAGCGAGACCAGACGTTGCTGGCGCTTGCCGTAGTCGCTGAAGGCGTTCTCTGACTCTTCCAAGGCCAGCAAGACTTGCTGCTCGTAGGTGGCCAGGGCGCCATCGGCCTCGGCATCGGCACCGCGCAAACGCGCGCGTACGCTGCCCAGGTCAAAGGCGGCCCAGGTGATGCTCGGGCCCAGGGCCCAGGCATTGGCGGCCGATGAACCGATCTGCGAACCGCGGCCAGCCGTAAACCCGAGGAAACCACTGAGGCTGACCCGTGGAAACAGGTCGGCCTTGGCCACGCCGATACGCGCGGTGGCGGCTGCCAGTTTGCGTTCGGCGCTGAGAATGTCCGGGCGCCGTTGCAGCAGTTGCCCCGGGTCGCCAATCGGCAAGGCCTTGGCAATCGCCGGCAGGTCGGCCGGGCTCAGGTCCACCGTGAGTTTGTCCGGGCGCTGGCCGAGCAGGGTGGCGATGCGATTGCGCTCGCGCACTTGCTCGGCCTGCAATTGCGGCACGCTGGCCTCGACCGCCGCCAGGCGCGCATCGGCACGCACCACGTCCAGTTGGTCGCCGACGCCGGCATCGCGCAGGCTTTCGGTGATGGTGCGCGAATCCTGCTGGTTCTTCAGGTTGGCCAGGGCGATTTTTTCCCGCAGTTGCGCGCCGCGCAGTTGGCCGTAGGCGTCCACCAGTTCGGCAATCATCGTGACTTGCAGTTGGTAGAGGTCGGCCTCGGCCGCTTGCTGGTCGGCGTCACTGGCTTGCAGGTTACGTTGGATACGGCCAAACAGGTCCAGCTCCCAGGCCATGTCCAGGCCCAGGTCATAGCGCTCGCTACTGACTCGGCGGGTAGTCTGGCCGGGGATCTGGCCCTTGGCCAAATCACTGCTGGCACGGCTGGTGATGGTTGGCATTGCATCATTGCTGGCGTCATCGCGAATCGCCCGGGCGGCCCGCAGGCGGGCAAAGGCGACCCGCAAGTCACGGTTGCCACTCAACGACTGGAGGACCAACTGGTTAAGGGTCGGGTCCTCGAACTGCTGCCACCAGATGCCTTCAAACTTGGCGTGGTCGTACTGCCGGGCATCGGCGGCGGCGGTGATAGTGGCCGCCTCCAATGGCTGGGTTTTATAGTCCGGGCCCACGGCACAGGCGCTGAGCGCCAACACCAGCAGGCTCGGCAGGAACACCTTCACACTCATTGCTGTGTCTCCAGCTTCAAGGCCTTGGCCGCTTTGCGCGCATCGCTGCGCTCCACATAACGACGGATCAACACGTAGAACACGGGCGTCAGCAACAGGCCGAAGAACGTCACCCCGATCATCCCGGAGAACACGGCTACACCCATGGCATGACGCATCTCGGCACCCGCGCCGCTGGAGAGCACCAGGGGCACCACGCCCATGATGAAGGCGAACGAGGTCATCAGGATCGGCCGCAGACGCAGGCGGCAGGCTTCCAGCACCGCAGCCAGCGGGTCGAGGCCTTCTTGCTGTTTATCCTTGGCGAATTCGACAATCAGAATCGCGTTCTTACAGGCCAGGCCCACCAGGACGATCAAGCCGATCTGGGTAAAGATGTTGTTGTCGCCACCGGACAGAATCACCCCGGTAATGGCCGACAGCAGGGTCATCGGCACAATCAGGATCACCGCCAACGGCAGGCTCCAGCTTTCGTATTGGGCGGCCAGTACCAGGAACGCCAGCAAGACACACAGCGGGAACACGAACAGCGCGGTATTGCCCGAGAGGATTTGCTGATAGGTCAGGTCGGTCCACTCGTAGGTCATGCCGTTGGGCAGTTCCTCTTTCAACAGTTTCTCGATCGCCTCTTGCGCCTGGCCCGAGCTGTAGCCAGGGGCGGCGTTGCCGTTGATCTCGGCGGTGATAAAGCCGTTGTAGTGCATCACGCGGTCCGGCCCCGAGGTGTCGCTGACCTTGATAAAGGTCGCCAGCGGGATCATCTCGCCCTTGTTGTTGCGCACTTTCAACTGGCCGATCTGCTCGTCTTCAAGACGGAACTGCTGCTCGGCCTGGACGTTGACCTGGTAGGTACGGCCAAAGCGGTTGAAGTCGTTGGCATACAACGAGCCCAGGTAGATCTGCAGGGTGTCGAAGATGTCGCTGATCGCCACGCCGTGGGTCTTGGCCTTTTCACGGTCGATGGCGGCATCGACCTGGGGCACGTTGACCGTGTAGCTGGTGAACAGGCCAAACAGTTCCGGCACGTTGTGGCTCTTGGTGATGATGTTCTGCACTTCTTTGTACAGTTCCTCGTAGCCCAGGTTGCCGCGGTCTTCGACTTGCAGGCGGAACCCGCCGATGGTACCCAGGCCCTGTACCGGCGGCGGTGGGAAGATCGCCATGTAGGCTTCCTGGATATCGGCGTACTTGCCGTTCAGGGCACCCGCGATTGCTCCGGCGGACATACTCGCGTCCTTGCGCTGGTCAAACGGCTTCAAGGTCACGAACACAATGCCGCTGTTGGGGCTGTTGGTGAAGCCGTTGATCGACAGGCCGGGGAAGGCCACGGCGCTTTCCACACCCGGTTGCTTGAGGGCGATATCCGACATGCGCTTGATCACGTCTTCGGTGCGATCCAGGCTGGAAGCGTCCGGCAGTTGGGCGAAGGCCACCAGGTATTGCTTGTCCTGGGCCGGGACGAAACCGGTCGGGGTGTGGGCAAAGCCAAACCAGGTCAGGACCATCAGGCCGGCATACAGGAACAGGGCGATGCCACTGCCACGGATCACCCGGCGCACGGTGCTGACGTAGCCACCGCTGGCCCGCTCGAAGAAGCGGTTGAACGGGCGGAACAGCCAGCCTCCGAACAGCTTGTCGAGCACCTTGGAGAAGCGATCCTTGGGCGCGTCATGGCTGCGCAGCAACACGGCGGCCAGGGCCGGGGACAAGGTCAGGGAGTTGAAGGCCGAGATCACGGTGGAAATCGCAATGGTCAAGGCGAACTGCTTGTAGAACTGCCCGGTCAGGCCGCTGATAAAGGCCGCCGGAACAAACACCGCACACAGCACCAACGCAGTGGCAATGATCGGGCCGGTCACTTCGCTCATGGCTTTTTCGGTGGCCGGGAACGGTTCCAGGCCCAGCTCGATATTACGTTCGACGTTCTCCACCACCACAATGGCGTCGTCCACCACGATACCGATGGCCAGCACCAGGCCGAACAGTGACAGCGCATTGAGCGAGAAGCCAAACAGGTGCATCACGGCAAAGGTGCCGATCAACGAGACCGGCACGGCCACCAACGGAATGATCGAGGCGCGCCAAGTCTGCAAGAACAGGATCACCACCAGCACCACGAGGACCAGGGCTTCAAACAGGGTATGCACCACAGCCTCGATGGAGCCACGCACGAAGATGGTCGGGTCATAGACGATGCTGAAGTCCATGCCTTCGGGGAAACTCTTTTTCAGCTCCGCCATCTTGTCGCGCACTTCGTTGGAGATCTGGATCGCATTGGAGCCAGGGCGCTGGAAGATCGGCAGTGCGACCGCCGGCTGGTTGTTGAGCAATGAGCGCAAGGCGTATTGGCTGGAGCCCAATTCGACCCGGGCAATGTCCTTGAGGCGGGTGATTTCACCGTTATCGCCGGCACGGATAATGATGTTCTCGAACTCGTCCTCGGTGACCAGGCGCCCCTGGGTGTTGACGGACAGCTGGAAGCTGGTGGCCGTCGGCGCGGGTGGCGCGCCCAGCGCACCGGCCGCTACCTGGCGGTTCTGTTCGCGGATCGCAGTCACCACATCGGTGGCGGTCAGGTTGCGCGAGGCGGTCTTGTTCGGATCCAGCCACACCCGCAATGAGTAGTCGCCCATACCGAACAACTGCACATCACCGACACCCCCCAGGCGCGCCAGCTCATCCTTGATATTGAGGATGGCGTAGTTGGACAGGTAGAGCATGTCGTAGCGCTGGTCCGGGGAGGTCAAGTGCACCACCATGGTCAGGTCGGGAGAGGCCTTGTCCACGGTGATCCCGATGCGCGTCACTTCTTCCGGCAGTTTGGGCTGGGTGCGGGTCACCCGGTTCTGCACCTGCACCTGTGCATTGTCCAGGTCAGTGCCCAGGGCGAAGGTGATGGTCAGGGTGAGCTTGCCGTCGGCGGTCGACTGCGAGGACATGTAGAGCATGTTCTCGACGCCGGTGATTGCCTGTTCCAGCGGCGCGGCCACGGTTTCCCCGATGACCTTGGGGTTGGCGCCGGGGAAGTTGGCACGCACGACCACGGTCGGCGGCACCACTTCCGGGTATTCGCTGATCGGTAATTGGAACAGCGAAATCGCGCCGGCGATCAGGATCAGCAGCGACAGGACCGCTGCGAAGATCGGCCGCGAAATGAAGAACTTGGAAAAATTCATCTTGTGTGTAGTCCCTTAACCGCGTGGAGTCGTGACACTGGCGAGCTTGGACGCGGTTTTATTTTGCGGGGCGACTTGTTCCAGGTTGCTGGCTTCAAGCGCTTGTCGTTGTTTGGCCAAGGCGGCGAGGGTGGCCTGGCTGGCCATCGGGACGGTTTGCGGGGCGACCGGCGATCCCGGGCGTACCCGTTGCAGGCCCTTGACGATAATGGTGTCGTCCTTGCTCAGGCCGCTGCGCACGATACGCAGGCCTTCGATCTTCGGCCCCAGTTCCACGGCGCGGTAGGCCGCCTTGTTGTCGCCCTCCATCACCAGCACGAATTTCTTGCCCAGGTCGGTGCCCACGGCTTCGTCAGTGATCAACACGGCGGAGTAGGTGCCGCTGCCCACCAATTTCAGGCGCGCATACAGGCCGGGGGTGAAACGCCCGTCAGTGTTATCGAACACGGCACGGCCACGGATGGTGCCGGTGGCCGGGTTGACCTGGTTGTCGACAAAGTTCATCTGGCCCAGGTGCGGGTTGCCGTCTTCATTGGACAGGCCCAGGTACACCGGGGTGGTCGCGCCGCGACGGCCCTGGCGCGCCAGCTCGGTGTACTTGAGGTACACACGCTCATCGGCGTCGAAATAGGCGTAGACCTTGTCGGTGGAGACCACGCTGGTCAACTCGGTGACATCGGCGGTGACCAGGTTGCCGGCGGTGATCGCGGCGCGGCTGACACGGCCACTGATGGGCGAGGTGACCCGGGTGAAACTCAGGTTCAGGCGGGCCAGGTCCAGTTGTGCCTGAATCCCGGCCACGGCGGCGCGGGCTTCCTGGGCGGCGGTGGTGCGCGAGTCGGCCAGTTCGGCGGAAATCGCATTGCTCTGGCGCAGGCGCTCGCCACGCTGGGCCTCGTTGTCACTGCGCGAGGCGGCGGCGCGGGTTTGTTGCAACTGGGCTTCAAGGCGACGCACTTCAGCCTGGAACGGACGCGGGTCGATCTGGAACAGCAGGTCGCCTTTTTTCACCAGCGCGCCCTCGGTAAAGGCTACCTGATCGATCTGGCCCGACACGCGTGGACGGATTTGCACGGTTTCCGGCGCTTCCAGGCGGCCGGTGAATTCATCCCATTCGTTGACCGGTTGTTCCAGGACCTTGGCAACGCTGACTTTGCTGGCGGGCATGGCAGCGGCCTGCTCGGGGGCCTTGCCGCATGCGCTTAACACCAGCACGGCCAAAAGGGCCAGGGGATAGCGCAAATGTTTGAGTGACTGTTCCATGAGGTGCATCCGCCAATCTATTTGAGATGGGCGGATCATGCTCGGCCTGTGTGCTATCTCACGAATCGAATGAAACAAAGGTAACTATCATTCGGAATGATATAAGCGTCAGCCAAGCCTTCTAGGATGGGGGTTTTGTTAGGGGGCTATCAATCCCATTGATGACAAGACACTGTTGCGCGAACTGCAACCCAGCAAAACGCCGGCTTGCTGGTACGCTGGCATGCGACACGGGCGCAACCCTAGCGGCTGCGCCAGACCAGGGCCGGGATGAGGCGGATATAAATCAGCTCAAACACCAGCTCGATCAAGGTCTGGGTGATGACGGCAGCGGCGGCCAGCGCGCGGAGCTCTTCCGGCAGCGCCAGCGCCAGCGGCAGGACCACCAGCGAGTTGCGGGTTGCGCTGCTGAACGTAACCGAACGCGCGGTGGTTGCCGGCAAACCAAAGGCCCGGGCCGTCAGCGCGCCGACCACGGGCGCCAGCAGCATAAAGCCTAAATAGACGGGCACCACCGGCAGCAACTGTGCAAACGCCTGCGCAACCAAGGCGATCTGCGACCCCATCACCACGATCAACACCGCCGCCATGGCCGGTACGGGCATCCACGCCCAAGCGTCGTTCCAGCGTTCGACCATACGCGAGCGCCGGGCCCCGGCGCCGGTCAGCACCGCCAGCAGCAGTGGCAGCACGATCAGCAGCAAAAAGGCCTCGACAAACGGGCCGATGGCGATCGCCACCGCCGCGTCGCCGGCCGGTATCAACGCCAGGTACAGCGGCAGCAGCGACAACTGCAGCAACAGCAAGACCGGGGTGGCGGCCAGCGTCAGCCGGGCATCGCCTTTGCCAAGATGGGTAAACACCACCACGTAGTCGATGCACGGCGTGAGCAGCACCAGCAATGCACCGATCAGGATGGCCGGCCGGTCGTGCAAGCCGAGGGTCAGGCCCCAGACCAGCAGCGGGATCAACACAAAGTTGGCGACCAGCAGCGCCGCCATAAAGCGTTTGTTGGCAAGCCCCTGGCGCAGTTGCAGAAACGGGATCTGCAGGAACATGGCGTACATCAGCACGGCAATTGCCGGGGTTACCAGGGCGCCAAGACCCGGTGCGGCCTGCGGGGCGAGCAGGCCTGCGAGGGCCGCGCCGATAACGGCGACGAGGTAGACGGGGATCTGGTTCTGCTCAAGTTGCTCTCGGGTCACGGGGTGTCCTGGTCACGGAGGCGGGGCGGTCTGCGCCGTGCAGGGTAACCGAAACAAGGCCCTTATTTTTGACTGAGTGCCGCCACCGAAAGCCCGGACGCGACGAAGGTCAGTCCGGCCCCCACATTCAACCCATTGACGACTTTGGGCTTGCGCTGCAGCCACGTCGAGAGGCGTGTCGCAAAAATCCCCATGAGCGCGAAGCCCAGGGCGGTCAACGCGGCGAACCAGGCACCGTAGACCATCATTTGCAGCGTGACCGAGCCCAGTGACGGGTTGACGAATTGCGGAATGAACGCGAGCACAAACAGCCCAGGCTTGGGGTTCAGTGCCGCCGACAGGAAACCGGTGAGGAAGATGCTGTTGAGCGGTTGCCGTGCCGCCGGCTTGAAGTTGATCAGGCTGCGTGAACGCAAGACCTTGATGCCCAGCCACAACAGGTAGCTGGCGCCGATGACCTTGACGACCCAGAAGGCCACGGCAGAGGTCTGCATCAACAGGGTCAAGCCCAGTGAGGCCGTGGCCACATGAAACACAATCCCGGTGCCCGATGCGAGCCCCGAAACGGCCGCCGCCATGCGCCCCTGGCTCAGGCCCCTGGCGATGGCCAGCAGGTTGTCCGGGCCGGGGGAGAGCACCAGCAACAGGCAGGCGGCGGTATAGGTCAGCCAGATATCCAGGGGGAACATAACGACAGTCCTTTTCGTCAGGGCGAAGGCCGCTATCCTGCTCCCGCGGGCGCCCCGAGATCAAGAGTGCTGTCGCCACCGCCCAGGCCGGTGTGCTCAGGCAGGAGGCTTGAGCGGTTCGCACCTGAACAACACACTCTGGCTGGCACGCAGCTGTTCGACACAGTTGAACGGCTGCAAGGCCTGGATGCCACGCTTGAGGTCGCGTTCACGACGGGCGATATAGAACCTGGGGTCATCCGGCAGGGTGCTGAAGTCCTTTACCTGGCGAGCCTGGCCATTGGTATAGAACTCCCCCGCATAGGAGCGACGGCCCCAGTAGTAAAGGTTTCCAGGCTTGCTTGCCTGCAATTGCTGCCAGGCGTTGGCAAGGTCGCGCTGGTTGTTCGGCCGGTCAAAGACGCGGCCATCGATGGCGGCAATCGGCAGCCACACCGGCAGCAGCAGTGCCAGGCTCAACCCGGTGACAGTTTTGCCGGTACGCCAAGGCCCGTGATTGAGTGCGCCCGCCAGCAACAGGCTCCAGGCTGGCAGCGACGGCAGCAGGTAAGTCCACAGGATATTGCCGGAGAACGTGAAAAACACCGGCGTGGCCAGGGCCCACAGGGCAATGAACGCGTAGTAGCGCCCCGCCAGTGCCGAGCGTCGAAAACCAAAGTAAAGCGCGGGCAACAGCAGCGTCCATGGGAAAAAGGCGAGCAACAGGTCCAGCCAGATCGCCCCGATTGGCCGGGCATGGGCACTGCCATACAAGTCGCCGGCCCAATCACTGACCACATAGCGTTTCCAATGCTCTCCCACGAGGAAGTAATCGAGAAAACCAGGCGTACGCTGTTCGGCAATCAGGTACCAGGGCACGGCGATCAGCAGCATCAGCAAGAGGCCGGTGATCCAGGGCAAGCGCCAAAACGCGCGCCATGGGCGGTAGCAGAGGGTCCAGATGAGCGCTGGAATCGCCACCAACACGACCGCCAACGGCCCCTTCGCCAGCAGCCCAAGCCCCAGCCCGGCAAACCCGGCCAGCGCCCAGCGCCGGTCCCCCTGGGTTATGCCGCGCCAAAAACCATAGCTGGCCAGCAGGACCGAGAAACTCAGCGCCGGGTCGGTCAACACCACACCGGCCGACAACAGGCCGAGGGTCGAACTGGAAAAGATAATCGCCGCCAAGAGCGCGGTTTTTTCGTCCACTTGCTCACGGGCAAAACGGATGATGAGCAGGCAACTGGCAACATGAAACAGCCATGCCGGAAAGCGAATGGCGAATTCATTGATGCCCAGCAGCTTCATGCCCAGCGCCTGGCTCCAGAACGACAGTGGTGGCTTGCCCCAAAAAGGCACATCCACCTGGAACAGTGGGGTTACCCAGTTCCCGAGGACCAGCATCTTGCGCGCCATTTCAGCGTAACGGGCTTCGGAGGTGTCCATCAGCGGGTAGAGGCCCAGGCTGGCCAGGCGCAGGCCCAAAATGGCAATCAATAGCAGCCATAGCGTACGGGTTGTCATGGTCATCAATGCTTTTCTTGTTCACGAGGAGGGGTTGGGCAGGTGTGTTCTGGCCGCTTGGGGGCTTCGCCGAGCAGGTTGTTGAGCAGATAGATGGGGCGTTGCCGGACCTCGCTCAGCGTGGCCCCCAGGTATTCGCCGATCATGGCGATGCCCAGGGCAATAAACGCGGCAATGCCCATGATCACGTGATGGGAGCTGACGGTGCTGACGCTCATCTGATGGATGAGAAAGACCAGGGTCGCGACAAAAATCACCAGGCTGAGCAGGCTGAACCAGCGCAACGGCTTGCGCGAAAGCGCCAATACACCTTCGATGCCCAGGTCGATCAATGCCAGCGGCCCCCACTTGCTGAGGCCGGCGCTGCGCGGCTCACGGTCGTAGGGCAACTCGATGGTATTGAACCCCAGCCAACTGATCAGGCCTTTCATGAAGCGTGTGCGCTCTGGCATGGCTCGCAACGCTGCCAGGGGCGCCGGGCCGATCAGGCGGAAGTCGCTGACGTCGGCGGGAACATCAAACTTATCGGCCAGGAAGTTCATCAGTTTGTAGTAGAGATGGGCACTGATGCGTTTGCTTGAGGTATCCGATAGGCGACTGCGGCGCTGCATATTGACAATATCGCTGCCGGCAAGCCAATGATGAACCATTAATGGAATAAGTTCGGGTGGGTCTTGCAAGTCGGCATCAATAAATAACACCGCATTCCCGGCCGCGTAATCCAGACCGGCGACCATGGCCGCTTCCTTGCCGAAATTGCGGCTTAGATTCAGGCATCGAACTCCGGGCGTCTGGCAATAACCGTCCAGTAAAGACAGCGTTCCATCGCGGCTGCCATCATTCACATACAACACTTCGTGGTGAATGCTTAGTGTCTTGAGTACTGCCATGAGACGTTTATGAAAGATCGGAAGTACCTTGGCTTCGTTATAACAGCAGATAACCACACTGAGCAGCGGGCGAGGGGGGCGCTCAGGTCTTGACGGGTTCATGGCGAAAGCTCCAGTACTGATTGATTCGATAAGTGATCAACGTCAGGGCGAGGGTGGTCATCACTTGCATCGGCCAAAGGTGCTGGGGCCAGAGCTCCAGCAGGACGGCCATCAGCGCCAGGTTTGCGCAGTTATAGGCGAGGGCCGTGATGCAAAAACGCAACCATTGATAAGCGTCGGGTGGGTGGTTTTTTGTAAACGTCCAGCGTTTATTGCCTTGGTAACTTACGGCGGTTCCGGCTATGGCTCCCAGCAGCGTCGCAATGAGTGCCGGTAGAACCTGCGACAATAACAAAAGTGTTATGTAATGAGTGCCGGTAGCAAGTATTCCAACTGTTAAATAGCAAGGTAGGGGGGTGTAAGTGTCACGGTATGCAGGGGGCTTCATCGAAAGAACTACGCGTATTCAAGAGTCTGTGTGGCGTTGACTTTAACTATTTATGGGCGCCAGCGTGTGAAAAAAGTGTTTAATAACGCTGATATTACCAAAGTGTAATTTTGGCGTTGGTTGACTGTAAGAGTTTGCGAGTTATAGCCGAAAAAGCACTGTTGTTTATTCCAGTGGTCCGCGTTTCTACCTGGCGCGTGGCGACTCCCTGGGGGGCGAGTGGATGGGCTCGGTCGTGGCTACGGAGCGCCAGTCTCAAAAGACACCGAGACCTAAATCGCCATTACCGCAGCGAAAACCTGCAAGTAGGCTTAAATCATGGGTAGCGAACGCGTCGATGTGTTTTACACGACAGCCATCAGCACCTTGTTTTAGTCCATAACCGCAGAGGGTTCAGGGATGTCGATAAAACTACGTCTGTTATTGCTGATCGGCACCAGTGTGCTCACGGTTCTTATCATCAGCCTGGTGAACTACCTGGGGAATGCGCGCATGGAGGCGGCGATGATTGACAGTGAGGTCAGCATGACCGCATTGAGCAATCACCTGGAGGCCGACATGATGCACGACGCGCTGCGTGCCGATGTGCTGTCGGCGATGCTGGTGGGGCTGGGCAAAAGTGTCAGCAGCCGGGAGCAAGTGCAGGAAGCCATCTCTGAACATGCGGGGCATTTTCGCAAGGCGCTGAGTGATAACCTCGGGCTTCCCCTCAACGACACCCTCAAGAGCGCGCTGAGCGGTATCAAGCCCAGCCTCGACACGTACATTGCCTCGGGTGAGCGGATTGTCAGTGTGGCGATGGACGATCCCGTCGCCGCGCAACAAGAGCTGGGCGCCTTTACCAGCGCGTTCACCCAGCTGGAAGGCCAGATGGCCAGTTTGAGCGAGCTGATCGAAAACAACTCCAAGGCCAGTGGCGAGCAGACCCGTCAAACCGTGCGCAGCGCCAACTTCACCCTTGGCGTGGTGCTGGTGTTGTGCCTGTTGTTACTGAGCGCCCAAGGCTATTGGGTTACCCGCAGCATCATGCGGCCGTTGCAATTGGCGCGGCAGATTGCCGAGAGCATTGCCCACGGCAACCTCAGCGAATCGATTCCCGAAGCTGTCGGCCGCGATGAGGCCAGTATGCTGATCCGCAGCCTGGCGGTCATGCAGCATGACTTGCGCGGCATGATTGAGGCGGTGCGCAACAACGCCCAGGGCATCACCCGTATGAGCCAGCAGTTGAGCAGCGGTTGCCATGAGGTGGCCGTCAGCAGCCAGCAGCAGAGTTCGGCGGCGGGGACCATGTCGGCCGCCACCAGTCAAATGACCGCCAGCATCGAGGAAATCACCCGGCATGCCGTGCACGCCCTGGAAATGGCCAACCAGGCCGAAACCCTGGCCAAGAACGGCGGGCAGGTCATTCACCAGGTTGTGAGCGATATGGACGGCATCGCCCAGTCGGCGCAACAGTCGGCCCAGGTGATCCGCACGCTGGACAAGGAGTCCGAAGGGATCTACAGCATTATCCAGGTGATCAAGGGCATCGCCGACCAGACCAACCTGCTGGCGCTCAACGCGGCCATCGAAGCCGCCCGCGCTGGCGAGCAGGGCCGCGGTTTTGCCGTAGTGGCCGACGAAGTGCGCAGCCTGGCGGGGCGCACCAGTGCTTCCACCCAGGAAATCGCCAGCATGGTCTCGCGCATCCAGCAAAGTACCCGCGAGGCGGTGACCAGCATGGAAGCCGGTGTGGCCCAGGTGGATAAAGGCATGGCGGTCACGGCCGATGTGGAACGTGCGATTCGCGAGATTCTGGATGCGACGTTGAACACCACACAACTGGTCCACGACATCACGCGCACCATTGGCGAACAAAGCCTGGCCAGTAATGAAATTGCGCATCAGGTCGAGATGATTGCCGGGATGTCGGAGGGCAATACCCGGGTGATTGGCCAGACGGCGGGGACGACGGATGAGTTGTCGGCACTGGCGGGGCAGTTGGCGCAGTCGGTGGGGCGGTTTCGGCTTTGAGGGGGGGCGGGCGTTGTCAGCAATGTACGGCGCCCCAAGGCGCTAACGCTTAGGGTTGGTTCAAAGGTAACTCATGATGAACCAGAGCTCTGCGTTGGCAGTTCCAGGGACCATCCCTGGATCGAACCCGCCTTTACTTCCCGTTTGTAGTATCCGAATGTATCGCCCAGCTAATGGGATGGTAAAACTCCCTCCTGAAGCTGAATAGTTGCCTGCGGTGTAGTCTTGGTCGAAGACAACGGGTTCTTCGTTCTCGCCGAGTATTTGTAAAGCCAAACCTTTAGCCTTTGAACTTTGATTTAAACTAATCGTCCCGTTAAATACATCTCGCACAGGGCTGCCCGGCGTTGTTTTCAAGGAATAGGTGACTTTGTTCATGCCTGTAGGGCAGTTGTTAGCCTTGATATTGAACTGTACCGATTTGGAATAAGCCCCCATCGTTGGAAATGAGCTGATATCGTGAGGCCCCATGTCGACTTGAACGTCCGGCGTTTCGCATGATTGTGGAATTACGGACGTTCCAGCACCAATAATTTCCATGGCTAATGGTTCGGTTCCGCCTATAGCGTCGCGGCCGAGGATGCCAGGAGCAATTCGGGAGTTAGAAATATTTCCAATTTTCACTAATCGAATCGCATGAGAGGTCCCGTTGTAACCAAAACCACCCACCTTTTGCTTTATTGAGCCTGGAAAGCCTTTTAACAGCTTATCGATATCAGTACGTAACCACTGCCAAGCGATTCCCGTATCTCCAATTGGGAATGTAACGGCGTCGGGTACGGTAGAACCAACACTATTTATCACGCCTTTGCTGGATTCACTCGTGCACTTAAACGAGCTTGCAACGTTCTGAAGTGTGCTGGGTGGGCTTTCATATAAAACGGTCCCGTTCGGCGCGTCGCGTGGAAGCGATATTGTAAGGGGGAGCGTAAATTTGACTGAGCTTTGCTGGTGACCCGGATAAAAAGAGCATGTTGCCGCTGTCGCATTCCACGATAAAATTAACAGTGCAGTAAGGGTCGCTGGTTTTAGTATGTCCATCATCAAAAAGCTCATTGTAAAAATTGTCTGTTGCATTTGGCGACTCAGGGCGTGCATTGCCGTCCCTTACAGTAGCCTGCTACGCCAGTAATCTATCTGGTCAGATCCGAAGTTAGAATCAGATGATTCTTATTGTTTTGTGATGATGACGTCAGGCGGCCGCAGCAGAGGCTGCATTGGCCTGACTGGAGGCGTGCCGCTAGATGCTGCTCGGATGGATCCTGGCTTAAAGCCCCCACCGCTCAAGCGCAGGCTTGCGCGCGTCAAGCAAGAGTGAAGGTGCCATCGCGCTCGCTATTTTCAGCAAGTGCATGTCGGTAGACACCGGGGATAGCAGCTGCACGCCAATCGGCATCTGGGCTTCATCGAAACCGGCTGGCAGGGCGATTGCTGGAGTGCCGAGGTAATTACCCGCTCGGCTGAACTGGCCAATACTGGTGTGGTGGGTGTCTTCGTCATCAAGGGGCAAGGCACCGTGACCGCTGACAGGCATCAACAATACACCGGATAAACCGATCGTTCGTGTGAAGGCCTCGGCTGCCTTGGCACGCTGTGCAATGGCGTGTTCGTAGGCGTCGCGGCTGATATCCGCACCCGCCAGGATTCGATGGCGTACGACCTTCCAGAGTAGCTGCGCGGGGTCATGCGCAAGGTGCCCAAACTGGCGATAGCCCTCATAGGCAATGATCATCGAGTTGCACTCGGAAAGCTGGCCGATATCCAACTCAGCCTGGGGAGCCCAGTTCTCGAGCGTCCAGCCGGCCGCGTGCAGATTGACCAATACCTGATCCCAGACCCGGCGGGTGCCCATGGACAGCACACTGGGGAACGCCCCCTGGTCCAGTACGAACACTGTGCCCGGCGTGGCGGGCAGTAGCTTGCTGGCAAGTTCAGACTGAATGTCCAACCCAGTGCCGGTAGACGGGCTGGCCATGATGGCTGTGAGCGCATGGGCGTCGTCAACGTCGCGGGCGATGGGGCCCAGCACGTCCAGGCTTGGTGCCAGTGGAACGACACCGTCGACGCTGATGAGTCCGCTGGACGGCTTGAAGCCGACCAAATGATTCAGCGAGGCGGGAGCGCGTATCGATCCGCCGGTATCCCCACCGACGGCAATGGGGGCAAGCCCGGCGGCGACAGCGACCGCCGCGCCTGAAGAGGATCCGCCCGGGGCACGCTGCTGCTTGGCGTCCCAGGGGTTCCAGGGCGTGCCTCGGGTCGGGTTTTGTCCAGATAAGCCGAAGGCAAACTCGGTCATCTGGGTCTTGCCCAGGATCACCATGCCGGCCGCCTGTAATCGTTGCACGACGGTGCTGGTCGCGGAACTGATAGCCGTCAGGCGGCTTAACGAACCTGCCGAGGCCAGGGTGTTGGCGATTTCGATATTGTCCTTGATGGCCACCGGCACGCCATGCAATGGGCTCAAGGAGTGACCGGTATCGAGCGCACTGTCGGCGGCATCGGCTGCCGCCAAGGCTTGCTCCGGGAACACGACCGTGAAGGCGTTAAGCGCACTGCTGCGGGCAATACGGTCGAGAAAATATTGCGTGACGGCGCGCGAGGTGACCTGCCGGGTCGCGATCAGATGGGCAATCTGCCGGGCAGTCTGGAAACAAAGGGCTTCGGATTGTTCGCGCATAATGTCTGGGTTCTAAGATGGGTGAGTCGGTATCCCCGTCTTCGACGGTCGTTGACGGGGATTGCATCGCGTTGTTCGAGCCAGTGCCTATTTCAGTGACTTTCCGGCGGTCTCTGGCATTTTGATGAAGGTCACAAGGGTGAGCGCGGCGCCTGCGAGCACGTAATAGAAGAACCAGCTCTCTTGGCCATGGCTCTGCAACCAGGTCAGCAGGTAAGGCGTCGTACCGCCGAGCAAGGCCACCATCAGGTTGTAGGGCGCACCAATGCCGACGGCGCGCACGCTGCTGGGGAACTGCTCGGACATGATGGCTGGCGCGATCGAGGTATAAAGCGCGTAGAGCAACAGGCCGAACAGCTCCACCATCAGGATCGACGAGAACGTCGGCTGCATGTTGGTAATGATCGGGTAGAAGAACAGCAGGTAACCCAGGGCAAAAGCGATCAGTTGCGGCTTGCGCCCGAACTTGTCAGAGAGCATGCCGAAAAGTGGGTGCACGAGCATGAACGCGACCATGGCAACCGTATTGGCCGCAAAGGCTGTCGAAGACGCTACGTGCAGCGCCCGGATGGCATAGGTTGGGATGTAGATAACGAACAGGTAAAAGGCAAATGTGCTGAGGATCGAAAAGCCCACAATGCGCAGGGTCTCGCGCGGATAATCGCGCAGCAGGGTGCGTAGCGGTTGCTTCTCTACTTTATTAGAGGATTGCGGCGTGGAGGCTTCAGCTTCAGGCACCGACATCCGCAGCCAAATGCCTGCGATACCGCCCAGGGCACCGAGCAGGAACGGAATGCGCCAGCCGAACTCTCTCATCTGCTCGTCGGTGAGCAGGGTGGTCAGGGCCCAGCCGATCGCCGATGCGGTCAGAATGCCAGCGGCGGAGCTAAAGAAGACAAAGCTCGAAAAGAAGCCGCGACGGTGATCTGGCGCTAACTCGGCCAGGTAAGTAGAGGCGGACGCGTATTCACCGCCCAGCGACAAGCCTTGCATCAGTCGCGCGATCACCAGCAAAAACGGGGCGAGCAGACCGATCTGCTCGTAGGTGGGGGTAATGCCGATCATCAGTGAGCCGCCGGCCATCAGCATGATGGTGACCCCCAATGCGGATTTGCGGCCATAGCGATCCGAGTAGATGCCTAGCGCCCAGCCACCGATTGGACGCATGAAGAAACCGACGGCGAAAATAGCGAACGTCGCCAGTAAGGACGCCGTTTCGTCAGTTTTCGGAAAAAATTGTGTTGAAAAGAACACCGCGAACGACGCATAGATCGTCCAGTCGAACCACTCCACCGCATTGCCAATGCTGCCTGCCGCAATTTTACGCGCGGTGGATACCTGCGGCTTTACCGCTTGGGACGTTTGAGTCGCATAATTCATTGGCTTGTGCCTTTGGTTTTGAATTGTAATTATTTTTGGACATGCGCGGCTTTGTTTTGTTTTAATTTGGCCACTTGAATTAAGGTATTGTAAGAATATGGTCTCGTCAATCGTCTATACGGATGAAAAAAGACATTTCGCACTGGATGAAGCCGATTTGGCCTGCCTGATTGCGCTACAAGCCAACCCACGCGGCACCTGGCGCGACCTGAGTGCGTGCTGCGATGTGGCCGAGCGGACGCTTTCACGCCGCCTGCAACGCCTGATGGACAGTGGGTATATCCGGGTGATCGGCGAGCTTGATCCGGTTGTCGTCGGTGGCGGCCCGGTGCTGCATGCGTGGATTCGGGTCGCCGACGGGCGCCAGAGGGAAGTGGCGGAGCACCTGGCGCAGTTGGCGCAGACGCAGGTGGTCATGGCGACAACGGGAGAGTTCGACATCTTCACTGAGATCAACTTACCGAGCGTGGAGGCGCTGTCTGACATGGTGGTGCGAGAGCTGCCGCTGGTGCCAGGGGTAAGGCAGGTTCAATCGCAAGTGGTCCTCAGGTCGTTCCGGCGCGCCAGTCGCTGGCGGATCGATGGGTCGGTGCCTACTGAGCCGGTGCTGGCTGGGCCTGTGAGCCTGAGTGCTGACGAGATGCGGCTGCTGGGGGCGTTAATGCTGGATGGTCGGGCCAGCCTGGGCGTGCTGGCGGAAACCTGTGGCGTCAGTGAACCGAAGGTTCAGCGGATGCTGAGTGGGCTTGTCGACAGCAATGCCCTGACCTTTCGTGTAGAGCTTGAGCCTCTGTTGGTGGGCTATGGGGTCGAGGCGATCCTGTCGTTGCAAACCCGACCGGGGGCGGCGGAGGGGGTTGCCCTGGAGCTGGCCAAGGATGAGCACACGCGCTGCCTGTTCGGGACCAGTGGAGGCTCGCAGTTGTTTTGGCATGTGTTGTGTCGTGATATCCATGATCTGTGGACCGTCTCAACCGCCCGGATGGGAGCCTTGGAGGGGATTATTTCTTGTGAGACCAATACGGTGGTCAGAGCCTATAAAAGGGCGGGGCGAGTGCGTCGCGGGCTTATGGTCGAGTAGTAGGGTGGCTAGCCCTCCGTTTGTTCGCCGGTTGGCTGGACGAACCCGCCCTATGAACCCAAGTCAGAATGGGCTACGAGGCGCAACAGTATAAAATCAGCCCCTGTTTTCAGGGGTGCTTTTACAATCCGTCACTTGGGGATAAGGTCGACAAACCAAGACCCTATCCTCTTTCGGTTCAAAGCCATGATCTATCATGCAGCGTTGCACTTTGGCTGTGCGTCCGATGCTGGCGACTTGCGAATTCGACCCGAGTGGCTTCGGATAGCCGCAGGCGTACATGACCGGCAGCGCTTCATGATTATTGGCAAGTTGTACCGAGAAGTGGCGTGATGCACCCACTTTACGCCAGGTGACCTGCATGTCTTCATACCGACCAGAGTCGGGTTTTATTGGATAGAAGCCTTCATCTTCGCCATACGGCAATGCTTCGAGTTGGGACAGGCTAAGCGGGCGACCATTTTTTTCTTCGACGCACGCCGGAATATCCTTCATGACTTCACAAAACTCAAACCCATCTTTACGCTTAAAACCCAGGCGCTGCATACACTGGAACTGCAGCACCCGCTCGTTTATTGGTAAATGCATCATTGAAGTGTCTACCGGGTCACCACATTCCGTCATGGCCGCTTTAACACCGTCTGCGGTCGTGGACGTGCGTTTCCACTGCGTGAATTCGGCGGGTGGCGGACAACCGGTAAGTAACAATGACAATGCGATCAGGGCCGGGAAGGTAATGATCTGACTTTTGCGCAACATAATGATCCTTGTTTATGTAAGGCGGCGCCAAGGCTGTCTGAGTTTTTGCAACATCAATCGAGATAATCGTCCAGGTAAACACGTATCAAGACATGTCGCCACCCAGATTGTCGTACGCCGCATGATGCCCGGCCTAGTGCGGATTATCGACCTAGGCAAAGCTGACCATACCTGCAGGGTATCCCGTCAGACCTTATCCATATTGGACGCTTGCGACGCCACGCCTCAGCCTGAGGCCAATAACTATAAAGAGGCGCACCATGACCGTGCTATTGAGTGAGCGCAGCCAGATTTTCCAGGGTGCCGATGCCTATGCCGTGTCGGATTATGTCAATCAGCATGTAGGCAGCCACTGTATTCGCCTACCGCCCAGGGGCCGGCCCATGGCGAGCATCAGCCACCGGACCTTTTCCAGCCTGGACTTGTGCCGTATCAGCTATGGCGCGCCGGTGCGGGTCACGTCGGTGGCGCTGGAGAGCATTTATCACTTGCAGATCCTGCTGACGGGGCACTGCCGCTCCGATTCCCGGGGCGAAGAGCAGGTGTTCGGGCCGGGCGAGATTCTGCTGATCAATCCCGATGACCCGGTGGACCTGACCTATTCGGCCGACTGCGAGAAATTCATCATCAAGTTGCCGGTACGCCTGCTGGAAAACGCTTGCCTGGCGCAGCACTGGACGCTGCCGCAGCCGGGGATCCGTTTTGCGGCGGCGCGCCATGCGCTCAGTGAACTGGGCGGTTTTTTGCCGTTGCTGGGCCTGATCTGCCATGAGGCGGAGAACGCCGCCGAGCCACACGTGCAGGACCTGTATGAGCGGATTGTGGCCAATAAGCTGTTGGCGCTGCTGGCCAGCAACGTATTGCGGGTGGTGCCCCAGGCGGCGCAAGGGGGTGGCTTCGAGGCGGTGCGCGAGTTTATCGAGGGGCATCTGGGTGAAGACATCAGCATCGAGCAGTTGATGGCGGTGGCCAAGGTCAGCGAGCGTTCGCTGTACAGCCTGTTCGAGCGCCAGGTGGGCCTGTCGCCCCGTGACTACGTACGCCGGCGCAAGCTGGAGCAGGTGCACGCACGCTTGCAACTGAGCACCGCGCGCAGCGTGACGGAAGTGGCGCTGGACTATGGCTTTATGCACCTGGGGCGTTTCTCCGAGGCCTATCGCAAACGCTTTGGCGAGCTGCCTTCGCAGACCTGGAAGCGCCATCGCTGAGGCGCTTGCGCCAGCCGGATACTGATGTGCAGGAAGCGGATATTGAGGAGTGGGACGAACACGTACGGTGAGGGCGCCTGATACAAGAACAACGGAGGGCCTGCCCCATGACCAGTACACTCGACCGCCTCGCTGTACAACTGCGCGAGTCCGTTCAGGAAGATCCCGCGACCGGGGTGTTCCGCTGCCGCCGCGACATTTTTACCGACCCCGACCTGTTTGCCCTGGAGATCAAGCATATCTTCGAGGGCGGCTGGCTCTACCTGGGCCATGAAAGCCAGGTGCCGCACATCAACGACTACTACACCACCTGGATCGGCCGCCAACCGGTGGTGATCACCCGCGACAAACAAGGCACCCTGCATGGCCTGGTCAACGCCTGTGCCCATCGCGGCGCCATGTTGTGCCGACGCAAGCAGGGCAACAAGGGTTCCTTTACCTGCCCATTCCACGGCTGGACCTTCAGCAACGCCGGCAAGCTGCTCAAGGTCAAGGACGGCAAGACCGGGGCCTACCCGGACAGCTTCGACTGTGACGGCTCCCACGACCTCAAGCGCCTGGCGCGTTTTGAAAACTACCGTGGCTTTCTGTTCGGCAGCCTCAGCGAGGCGGTGCCGGAACTGAGTGATTACCTGGGCCAGACCCGGGTCATCATCGACCAGATGGTCGACCAGGCCCCCCTGGGCCTGGAGGTGCTGCGCGGCAGTTCGTCCTATGTCTATGACGGCAACTGGAAACTGCAGATCGAGAACGGCGCTGACGGCTACCACGTCAGCTCCGTGCACTGGAACTATTCGGCGACCATGGGCCGGCGCAATTACGAGGCCGAAGGCACACGCACTGTCGACGCCAATGGCTGGTCGAAAAGCCTGGGCGGGGTCTACGCCTTCGATCACGGGCATATCCTGCTGTGGACGCGCCTGCTCAACCCCGAAGTGCGCCCGGTGCATGCCCACCGCGCGGCGCTGGCCGAGCGCCTGGGCCAGGAGCGCGCCGACTTTATCGTCGACCAGACCCGCAACCTGTGCCTCTACCCCAATGTGTACCTGATGGACCAGTTCTCCACGCAGATCCGTGTGGTGCGGCCCATTGCGGTGGACAAGACCGAAGTGACGATCTATTGCATGGCGCCGATTGGTGAAAGTGCCGAGGAGCGGGCCACACGTATCCGCCAGTACGAAGACTTCTTCAACGTCAGCGGCATGGGCACCCCGGATGACCTGGAAGAGTTCCGCGCCTGCCAGACCGGCTACCAGGGCGCGACCACCCTGTGGAATGACCTTAGCCGTGGCGCCAAGCAGTGGGTTGAGGGGGCCGACGACAATGCCCGGGCCATGGGCATGCAGCCGCAGCTCAGCGGGGTAAAAACCGAAGACGAGGGCTTGTTCGTGCGCCAGCACGCGTATTGGGCCGCAAGCCTGCAGCGTGCGATCGAACGTGAACAGCAAGGCCTGATCGCCAGCGACCGGGAGGTGCAGCCATGAGCCTGTCCCGTGAGCGCCTGCTGGACTTTCTCTACCGCGAAGCACGCCTGCTGGATGACCGCCAGTGGGATGAGTGGCTGGCGTGTTATTCGCCCAAGGTGCAATTCTGGATGCCTGCCTGGGATGACGACGACACCCTCACCGAAGACCCGCAAAGCGAAATCTCGCTGATCTACTACCCCAGCCGCGACGGCCTGGAAGACCGCATCTTTCGGATCAAGACCGAACGCTCCAGCGCCAGCACGCCCGAGCCGCGCACCGTGCACATGCTCTGTAACCTCGAAGTGCTGGCCGACGATGGCGCGCAGGTGGAGCTGCGTTTCAATTGGCACACCCTCAGCCACCGCTACAAGACCACGGACAGCTATTTCGGCACCTCGTTCTATGGCCTGGATATCCGCGGCGAGCAGCCGTTGATCACGCGCAAGAAGGTGGTGCTGAAAAACGACTACATCCACCAGGTCATCGACATCTACCACATCTGAGGACACCGCCATGACGTATGCCATTGCCCTGAACTTCGAGGATGGGGTGACCCGCTTTATCGACTGCCAGGTGGGGGAGAAGGTCCTCGATGCCGCTTTCCGCCAACGTATCAACCTGCCCATGGACTGCTCGGACGGGGTGTGCGGCACCTGCAAGTGCCGCTGTGAAACCGGCGCCTACGACTTGGGCGACGACTACATCGAAGACGCCCTGAGTGCGGATGAAGCCCAGGAGCGCCAGGTGCTGACCTGCCAGATGGTGCCGCACTCCGATTGCGTGATTGCCGTGCCGGTGCCGTCCAGCGCCTGCAAGACCGGCACCACGCGCTTTGCCGCGACACTGGCGAGCATCACCCGGCATGCCGATGCCGCGCTGGAGGTGAGTTTCGAGCTGGACCACGCGCCGGTGTTTCTGCCCGGGCAGTACGTGAATATCGACGTGCCCGACAGTGGGCAGACCCGCTCGTATTCATTCAGCAGCCGCCCCGGGGAGACGCTGGCCAGTTTCCTGATCAAGCATGTGCCCGGCGGGTTGATGAGCGGCTGGCTGGAGCGCGCCCAGCCGGGCGACAGCGTGCTGATCACCGGGCCACTGGGCAGTTTTTACCTGCGTGAGGTGGTGCGGCCGCTGCTGTTGTTGGCCGGCGGCACTGGCCTGGCGCCGTTTCTGTCGATGCTTGAAGTGCTGGCCCTGCGCGGGGAAACCCGGCCGATCACCCTGATCTATGGGGTGACGCGGGATCAGGACCTGGTGCTGGTCGAGGCCCTGGAGGCCTTCGCCGCGCGGCTGCCCAACCTCAGGCTTGTCACCTGTGTGGCCGACCCGCAGACCGCACACCCGCGCCAGGGGTATGTCACCCAGCATATGGCCAGCGAGGTGCTCAACGACGGCGATATTGACGTCTACCTGTGCGGGCCGCCGCCAATGGTCGATGCGGTGCGCCAGCACTTCAAGAGCCAGGGCGTGAGCCCGGCCAGTTTCCATTACGAGAAGTTCACCCCTAACGCTGTCGCGAGCTCTGACGCCGCCTGAGGAAATCAGCATGACTCTACGTTTTGACACCAAGGTTGCGCTGGTCACCGGCGCCGCCCAGGGCATCGGCCGGCGCGTGGCCGAGCGGTTGCTGGAGGAGGGGGCCTGGGTGGTCGCGGTCGATCGCTCGGAACTGGTGCACGAAGTGCAGCACCCGCGGGTGCTGACCCTCACCGCCGACCTGGAACAGCATGCCGAGTGCGCCCAGGTGATGGCCGCCGCCCAGGTGCGTTTCGGGCGCATCGATATCCTGGTCAACAATGTGGGCGGGACCATCTGGGCCAAGCCCTTCGAGTACTACGCCGAGGCGCAAATCGAGGCCGAAGTGCGCCGCTCGCTGTTCCCCACCCTGTGGTGCTGCCATTGCGTGCTGCCCTACATGCTGGAGCAGGGCAGCGGCGCCATCGTCAACGTGTCTTCGGTTGCCACGCGCGGGGTCAACCGGGTGCCGTATGGCGCGGCCAAGGGCGGGGTGAATGCCCTGACCGCCTGCCTGGCCCTGGAGACCGCCGGCAGCGGCATCCGCGTCAACGCCACCGCGCCGGGCGGCACCGAGGCCCCGCCGCGCCGCATCCCGCGCAACAGCCAGGCGCAGAGCGAGCAGGAGCGCGCGTGGTACCAGCAGATCGTCGACCAGACCCTGGACAGCAGCCCGATGAAACGCTACGGCAGCATCGACGAGCAAGTGGGCGCGATCCTGTTCCTGGCCTCTGACGAAGCCTCTTACATCACCGGCGTGACCTTGCCGGTAGGCGGTGGCGACCTCGGCTAATAGCGTTCCACCTGCAGACACTGACTCACAACAACAATAATGAGAGCACTGCCATGCGTACCCATGACGTTCATTCGATTATCGATAATGCCCCGTTCAACCGCTTCCACTGGTTGATTGTCAGCCTGTGTGCCTTGCTGTTGATCTTTGATGGTTATGACTTGTTTATCTATGGCGTGGTCCTGCCGTCGATCATGCGCGAGTGGGGCCTGACCCCCTTGCAAGCCGGCGCCCTGGGCAGTTATGCGCTGTTCGGCATGATGTTCGGCGCGCTGATCTTCGGCACCCTGGCCGACCGCTTCGGGCGCAAGAAAGGCATTGTCTTTTGCTTTGCATTATTTAGCGTCGCCACGGTGGTCAACGGCTTTGCCAGCAGCCCCACGGAGTTCGGCATCTGCCGGTTTATCGCCGGGCTTGGCTGTGGTGGGCTGATGCCCAACGCCGCCGCACTGATCAACGAGTATGCACCGAAAAAAGTACGCAGCACCTTGATGGCCTTCATGTTCAGCGGCTATTCCCTGGGGGGCATGCTCGCCGCCAGTGTGGGGATTTTCATGCTGCCGGCCTACGGCTGGTCGTCGATGTTTTTCGTGGCGGTTATCCCGCTGCTGCTGTTGCCGTTGATTGTGTTGTGGCTGCCCGAGTCCATCGGGTTCCTGATCCGCCAGGGCCGGATGGAACAGGCCCGGGCGCTGCTCAATCGCCTGTCGCCAGGCACGCCGATCAACCCCTTGGATGAACTGCTCATCACGGACGTCAAACGCCAGGGCGCGTCGGTGGTGGAGCTGTTCCGCCATGGCCTGGCGGTACGCACAGCCATGATCTGGACGGCATTTTTCTGTTGCCTGCTGATGGTCTATGCCTTGAGTTCGTGGCTGCCCAAACTGATGGCCGGGGCCGGCTACAGCCTGGGGTCGAGCCTGTCGTTTTTGATTGCGCTGAACCTCGGGGGCATGGCCGGGGCGCTGCTCGGCGGGCGGCTGGGGGATCGGTTGAACCTGGTGAAAGTGGTGATCAGCTTCTTTGCGGCCGCCGTAGTCTCCATCAGCCTGCTGGGCATCAACAGCCCGATGCCGGTCCTGTACCTGCTGATCTTTATCGCCGGCGCCACCACCATCGGCACCCAAATCCTCCTGTATGCCGGGGCGGCGCAGCTCTATGGCTTGTCGATCCGCGCCACCGGCCTGGGCTGGGCCTCCGGCATCGGGCGTAATGGCGCCATCGTCGGCCCGCTGTTGGGCGGCGCGCTGATGGCGATCGAACTGCCCCTGCAACTGAACTTTATGGCCTTTGCCATTCCCGGTGCCGTGGCGGCGCTGGCGATGACGGTGTTCGCCCTGAACGAGCGGCGCACCCGTATTGCGTTACCAGCCGCCCAGGCGCTGTAGCTACACCCCTGTCGATAATAAAAACAAAGAGCAACGACATGAACACACAACGTATCTGGCTTTCCCTGCTAGGGCTGCCCCTTGCGGCAGTGGCGGGCGAGGGTGGTTTTTTCAACGGTTCCACGGCCACCTTGCAGGCCCGCAACTATTACTTCAGCCGCGATTTTTCCGACATCGTTGGCGCCAACCAACAGTCCAAGGCCCAGGAGTGGGGCCAGGGCTTTATCCTCACCTATAAATCCGGTTATACCCCCGGCCCCGTGGGCTTTGGCCTGGATGCCCTGGGCACCCTGGGCCTCAAGCTCGACAGCAGCCCGGACCGGGTCAATAGCGGCCTGCTGCCGGTCAAGGACGACGGGCGTGCCGCCGACGACTACAGCCGCCTGGGCCTGACCTTCAAGGCGCGGGTCTCGCGCAGCGAGTTGAAAGTCGGTGAGTTGCAACCCAACCTGCCGGTACTGGCCTTCAGCGATATCCGCCTGCTGCCGCCCAGTTACCAGGGGCTGAACCTCAGCTCCAGCGAGATCGCGGGCCTTACGCTACAGGCCGGGCACTTGAGCACTACCAGCCTGCGCAACGAGGCCGGTGACAGCAAGATGATTGCCATGCTCGGCCATGTGCCGCAGCGCGGGGCACAGAGCGATGCCTTCAACTATGTCGGCGGCGACTATGCCTTTAATCGCGAGCGCAGCAGCGTCGGCCTCTGGCATGGCCAGTTGCAGGACATCTACGCCCAGGACTTTATCGGCTTTAAGCACAGCCAGCCGTTCGGGACGTGGGTGCTGGGCGCCAACCTGGGCTACTACACGGCACGCGAGGAGGGCGGGCAGTTACTCGGCAAGATCGACAACCAGGCTTTTTTCTCACTGCTGTCGGCCAAGCGTGGTGGCCACACCTTCTCTGTCGGTTATCAGGCGATGTATGGCGACAGCGCTTTCCCACGGGTGTTTGCCAATATCACGCCGCTGGGCAACGAGGTGCCCACCTACGAGTTCGCCTATACCGACGAACGCTCCTGGCAGGTGCGCCATGACTACAACTTCGCCGCGCTGGGGATGCCGGGGTTGACGACCACGGTGCGCTATATCACGGGCAACAACGTCAACACCGGTGCCGGCTATGAAGGCCGCGACCGTGAGCGTGACCTGGATATCGGGTATGCCGTGCAAAGCGGCGTGCTCAGCGGCCTGGGGATTCGCCTGCGCAATGTGATGGCGCGATCAAACTACCGCAGTGATATCAATGAGAACCGGTTGATCCTCAGTTATACCTGGACGCTGCTTTAAGCGCAGCGCTGCCCTGGCAGGTCCATGACCTGCCAGGGTAATTCCGATAGGCCTTCCAACTTCTGGTGCGGCACAAGGACATTTCCCTGTTATGCGCCAGAAGCGTTCCGTAGGTCATCCGCGACCGACTTTGTCACCATCATTCAAGCCCGAATCGACACCTCACCGGCCCCTGGTACTCAGCCACAACCCGCGGAAGCTGCCAAAGGGCAACCAGGTCGCATCACCGACGGCTGTATTGGCAAGCTGAGCGGGTTCAGACTCAAGGGTCTTCTCCATTCCCAAGACGCCAGAGGTCACGAAAGCGAGCGAATTCGCATCACCAAGGTTGAACAGGTTTGAAGGCCTGATCTCAAGGGCTGGCGGCGCAGGGGCTGTTGTCCAGAGGCGTTCAACCCAGCGAAACAGGCGAGATTGCCTGAGCGTGCGGGTCACGGTGGTTGACACCTTGTCTATAAGGTTCCTGGCGACCGCAGGAAGCGAGCGACTCAGATACATGGAGAGACGTGCCACTTTGACCGCAACTGTTCCCACCCCGAATAGAGCGCCAGTGATCAGGGAAGTCCAGGCCAGTGCGGCGGACGCATCGGGATCTGTTTCCTGGATAAGCACTGAAACGACACCGGTGACGAGCGAGGTCAATGCCAACCCGACAATGGCTGATGTCACTAGCAGCGAAGCCCCGCCCGTCATCACGGCAGTCAATACACCAATGCCGCCCCACAATATCGTATGAATCAAAGAGCCTTCCATGGCCCCCAGACTCAGAGGGCCAGGCAGCTCGTCGCCCCAGATTTCTCGTAAGCGCTCAGACACGGAAAACTGCCCGGAGGGGTCCTTGAAATTAACCGGATCGCCTTCGGCACAATAGGCATAGAGATTAGGCCCACCCTTACCAAATGGGCCGAGTTTATCCGGGGTATGAAAGCACATGCTGGAAGCGTCGTAGTAGCGATGGCCCATACCCAGCGGGTACTGGCCCGTGGTGTTGTCGCGGTATTCGCCGTTGAAGCCCAGCATGGAGTCGGACTCATCTGAAAAATGCTCACCGTAGGCGGTATACGCGTGATGCTTGAGGGTTTGCGCTTGTACATCGTAGCTGACCAACACGCTGCCATTGCCGTCTCGCAGTTCATACAGCGTGCGGTTGACTCCAGAACGCTTGATCTGCTGGACGGTACAGGCGGCACTGCCGGGGTTCAGGTTGCGGCTGCTGTCGTTGTTGCCGGGGGCGTAATCGCCACAGGCCTGGAGCCCGTTGTAGATGACCTGGCTTGGCCCGCCGCCGTCATCGCGGATCATCAGGCGGTCGGTGGGGTCGTAGCGATAGTGGACGCTACCGGCCTGGATCAGCCGCCCCAGCCAGTCATAGCTGTATTTCTTGCCGGTCTGGTCCTGGGTTACCCGTCCCGCTGCGTCGTAGCTCAAGCTGGCAGAGGCGGGGTAGTCCGCATGACTGTTCTCGACTTTGGCAAGACGGTAGCCGTTGAGGCTGTCGTAGGTGTAAGAGGCCGTGTTTTTCGCGAGGCCGAAAGTGGTGATGCAGGTGATCACGTTACCCAGTGCGTCGTAGGTGAACGCCTGTTGGTCGATCTCTTTGTTCTTCGGTGTCTTTGGCCGCCAGACACCGGTGGTGGTGCAGGATTTGAGCCGGCCACCGGGGGTATAGGTCAGGCTGCGCGAACCGAGTACGGTGGTGCCCTGTTTCAACTGGAGCGTTTTGAGCTTGTCATCGGGGTAATAGGTGCTCTCTAGCCGCAGGTCAACTTTGCCGGTGAGGGTAAATTGGCGGCTGGTTTCACGTTGTTGTGAGTCGTGGGTGTAATTCACCTTGAAGGTTATTGGGGAGATGGGCGCCAGGTTATAAGGGCCGGCGATGGTTTCTTCCTGAAACTGTCCCTGAGCATCGTAATCATGGCTGGTGGTGAAATGATAGTTATTGGTCGCGTAGCGTTGCCCGCTACGACTGTAGAGGAATAGCGTCTGCTGACCCTGTACGTCAGTGTTGTTGAGTAAGCGTGCGCCTGGTGAGTGGGTATAAAGCACTTCCTTGCTTTGCCCAGGCTCGGTTTGCACCCGTTGTTGGGTGATATTCAGATAGAGGTCATGGTTGTACTGGAGGAAATGTTCGCCCTCGGATGCCGTGGCAATACCTTGTGTGCCATAGGCGTAGGTGAACGTCTTCTGTGCGCTGCCATCCACCGTGCTGACCTTGGCCAGGCGATTGCCCAATTCCTTGATGTAGTCATGCTTGAGCGTGCGGCCGTCGGCGGTTACGGTGGTGGCGGGCACTGGGCTCGTACCGGTGTAGGTGTAGATCTCGGTGCAACTGCCACGGGTCAGTGAGGTCACCCGGCCCCAACTGTCGAAGCTGCGTTTGCCCAGGACCTGGCGTTTTCCGGCGGACTCAAGCTCGATTTGCGTGGCCTCTTTGAGCAGCCAATGCACCGGGTAGGTGTAGTGGTAGCTGTAGATGAAGGAGGGCGCGAGCAATCCTGGAGCTTTTTCGCTGTGTTTCTCCTGCAGCAGCCGACCGCTGCTATCGTAGGTATAGTCAATCGTGGTGGAACCGAATTCGTTGTCAGTGTGCAGCCGCTCCACTTGCTTGGCCCGGGTATAGCTGGCCGCCTGGGTTTGATAAACCGTGCCGTTCTGGTCTTTCCATTCAATCTTCTTAATGGTTTCGTCCGTGTTATAGAACGTGACGGTGGCATGCTTGTCGGTGGCCTTGCCGGTCCATTGCGTGCGGGTGAGCGCGACGGGGTCATACTGATCGAAGTCTTCCCGGCCATCGCTGTAGCGTCGGCCGCTGACGGCATTCCAGTCGTCGTACTGAGCTTCCTGCCAGAGGGTGAGCTGAGTCCCGTTCTCGTTGTAATCAAAACTCGACATGCGCAGTTCACGCCCAAGGCGGTCATAGGTCACCGCCTTGGTTTGCTTGCGTTGGCTGCCTTCGAGCAAGTACTCACTGACCAATCGGTCCTGGCCGTCGTATTGGCTCAAGTGGGTTTTCCCGCTGGGTTCGGTGATTGCCACTTGCCCCGGGGCGGGGTAGGCATAGGTGGTGACCTGGCGATACGTGGTGCTTTGGGCGCAGGTGGTCAGAGTGATGAGCTGCCCATATGGGTTGTAGGCAAATTCGGTACGGTTGCCATCGCTGTCGACCTGGCGGACAAGACGGCCACTGAGGACACTGTGGGTTTGCGACGAAGTACGGGTATTGCCGGTTTCATCGGTGTCGGTGGTTGTGGTGGTCAGTTCTGTATTTCCAACCCCGCCCAGCACGTAGTTAAAGCTGCGTATTGGGTCGGTGAACACGGGCCGTCGGTCCTTGGTTCCCAGGGTGCTGCGGGTAAGCGTTTTTACGCGACCTTTACGAAAGTCGTTGCTTTCAAAGTATTCGACACGTTGGCCGATCAGTGCGGCATCGAAAGCCAGTTCATTGACGAGACTGCCCTGTAAAGTGCTGATGATTTTAGAGTTACTTAGGCCCGATATTGCTTTATACGCGTGGTACTTGAAGGTGATGATATTGAGTAGCGTGGGAAGTAGCCCGGGTATTAGCTCTGGAATAACTGCCAATAGCCCAGGGTCGTCGACAATTTCAGTGTCAAGATAAGTAGACGAAAATAACTCGATGGGGGTTGTCAGGACAGGACTCCATGAGTAATCAATGGGGTTATTGGTTTGCTGGTTGGACGTTAATCTAATCTCCTCCAGTAAACTATTTAATGTGATTTCTCCGTTTGTCGTAGTCTTATGTATTCCCAATGGGCTCTGCTCTGGAGCAGGTATATAGTCCATCGCAGTAGTTATATTATTTTGTCGATTGTTGACAAGCGCAGAGTGAGTGTTAAAACGATTTTCATTTTTTTCTTCCCGACTTCTGCCTGCCTTTGTGTACGTTGTAGAGATCGTGCGGCTAAGTAGTTCTGCCTGCGCGATCATCATATATTTTTGTTGTGTTTGTGCCGTCCCTTGGACAAGAACTTCCGATGTCACGTTATGTTGTTCATTGTAGTTATAGGTAGTCGTGCGAATCGCCGGCACGCCCTCGCTCATGATTGTGCGGTAGTGGTCCGGGTCCTGGCGCTGGTACACATAGGTGGTGATAACCGGTGTCCCGCCGCCATTGGGTGTCAGGGTGTGGGTGCTGACGCACGGCAGCGCCGACAGCTTGGGGTTGTCCGGGAAGGTCAGCCCGTTGTCCAGGTATTGCACCTGCTCCTGGAGCCCGTCGAAGCTGGTGATGCTGGTCAGCAGCCAGCCACAGGTCGGGTGATCCAGGTACTCGAAACTGCTTTTGATATCCGCCCCCAGGCTGATGGACTTGAGGGCGTAATCCTCGATGGCCAGGGTGTAGCTCAGGGTTTCGACGGCATCGTCGGGCCAGAAGGTCATCGTGGCCGAACTGAGGACAGGCGTGGCCGTCGGGTCTCCCGGGGTGTATTGCACCTTGAGCAGGCTGCGGGTGGCGTCGCGGATTTCGGTCAACTGGATCTGGTAGTAGGTTTTGGCGTCGATGATATGGGCGGTGGTCATCCAACTCAGGGTCACGCGGTTGTAACCATCGGTGGTCAGGGATTCGGGCACGTAGATGCTGGTGTCCGGCAGCAGTGCCAGCACTTCCGTGCGCCCACCTTTGCGGTGAACGGTTAGTTTGCCGGCGTTCCATTGCGCAATCACGGCGGATTGCTTGATATCTATATTCTTTTCCACCGTCAACACCTCACCGGAATGCAAGGTGAGCTTCTTGTGGCGTTCGCTGTAGGTGGTCATGGCATAGAACCAACCATCCCCCAGTGCCGCTTCGTTATTGACCACCGGGGTATTGTGCAGGCTCATTTCGATTACCGGCCCGTTGCCGGCATTGCCGGTCACCGCCGGCAAGGGCACATAGACTTCAAACAAGCCGGTGCGCGGGTCCACTACATTGCGCTTTTGTGTGGTGGCATTGAAGATCGGATCGTTTTCGTCGTCGGTTGGGTCGGTGCCCATCGGGTTATGCGCCATCATTCTCTCCTAGAGATTTATATCCCTGTTCAAAAACTACGTGGCCGCTGGCGCTGACGTAACTGTCAACTCTCACAGTCATTTATATCGTTTGGTAATGGGTGTAGGATTTTTTACTCTCTCCTTTAACCGTGGAGCTGCGTGTGGAACCCCTGACGATGAACCCGAATAGTGATCCCCAGTCTGTGTGTAGCCCTATTACCAGCGCCGCCATATTCATGGTCGCCACACTTGCCCCCGGCAATGAGGCGGCCAGGACCGTGCGCGAGTGGTGCGGCGATATCGCAGGCCTGACACGCTCCGTCGGCAAGCGCGTGCCCGATGGCAACCTGACCTGTGTCTGCGGCTTTGGCTCGACGGCCTGGGATGCCTTGTTCGGCAGCCCGCGTCCGGCGTCCCTGCATCCGTTTCAGGCGGTCGGTGTGGCGGGGCGCATGGCGGTCTCCACGCCGGGGGATGTGCTGCTGCACATTCGCGCCGATCGGATGGACCTGTGTTTTGAACTGGCCACGCACATCATGGCGGCCCTCGGCGATGCCGTGAGCGTGGTCGATGAGGTCCAGGGGTTCCGCAATTTCGATATGCGCAGCATTATCGGTTTTGTCGATGGCACCGAGAACCCCACCGGGCGCAAGGCCGTGGGATTTACCATCGTCGCCGAGGAGGATCCGGCGTTCAGCGGTGGCAGCTATGTCCTGGTGCAGAAGTACCTGCACAACATGCCGGCCTGGAATGCCTTGTCCACCGAGGCCCAGGAGCGGGTGATCGGGCGTACCAAGCTGTCGGATATCGAGCTGGGGGATGACGTCAAACCGAGCAATTCCCACAGTGCCTTGACCACCATTACCCAGGATGGCGAGGAAGTGAAAATCCTGCGCGACAACATGCCCTTTGGCCGGCCGGGAGCGGGGGAGTTCGGCACCTATTTCATCGGCTATGCGCGCTCACCGCAGCCACTGGAACTGATGCTGCAGAACATGTTTGTCGGCCGGCCCGCCGGCCATTATGACCGCCTGCTGGACTTCAGCACGGCGGTCACCGGCGGTTTGTTCTTTGTGCCGTCTGCTGATCTGCTGGAGGCGTTGGCCGAGCGCGCGCCTTAGCGGTTAATAAGCCCGGGAGACCAGGCGTCCCGCACGTAGCCAACCAACGACCACGGCGCCAATCAGCAAAAAGCCCAGGTAACCAAACAGTGGATAGACCTGGCCCACCAGGCTGACAAACCCGACCAGGCTGCCGGCAAACGCCAATGCGCCGGCGGCGGCTGAGCCGAGGCGGAATGTGCGGGTGCCTGCCGGCAGCAATCGGGCCGAAAAGGAATACAGGGTGCCGACAGCGGTATTGACGATCATCAGGAAAATGATCACCGCCATCAGCAGGCCGAGGACCGGCGAAACCTCCGTGGCGATGGACAGCATGGGCATGGGCAGGTCCGCCACGCTGTCCAGGCGTGACAGCAGGCCCAGGCTCATCACCAGCATCAGCAGCCCGAGCAACGCGCCGCCGAAGATGCCGCCCCAGATCGCCTGTTTCTCGGATTTTGCGGCGCCGCCCATGATCGCAAGAAACGGCACCCCCGCCACGATGTTGTAGGACACGTACAACAACGCGCCCAGCAGCCAATGGCTCGCGCCGGCGTCTTGCTGGCTGGCCAGCTGGTTGAGTTCACCGAAACCCAAGCCCCGGGTGGCGACGCCATACAGGGCAACGCCTGTCGCGGTCAGGATCAACAGCGGTGTGACGGCGCCGATCATGCCAATGACCTTCTTTACATCCAGGCACACGATCGCGACCACAAGCAGGGTCACCGCCGCGCTGCCGAACAGGGCGGGGATGGCGAACTGTTGTTCCAGCAAGGCCCCACCCCCGGCCAGCATGACCACCGTCACCGCAAACATGAAAAAGGTGATCATCAGGTCGACAAAGGTGCCCAGGTAACGCCCGCACAGCGCATGCACCACGTCCTTGTGGGACTTGGCCCGCAGCCGGCTGCCCATGCCCGCCAGGGCCATGCCCAAAAAGATGAAGAGCGCGGCGCTGACCACCGACCCCAGCAGCCCCCAGATGCCGAAATCCACGAACATCAGCAGCAGCTCCCGACCGGAAGCGAACCCTGCTCCGACAATGACACCAACAAAGGCACCGGCGATTTTCAGACTTTCTTTCATGACGATTTGCCTCACATTATTGTTGTTATGGCTTGAGGGCAGGCCACTGCTCATGGCCTCCCGGGGCATCGTGCTGGGTCAATCAACGGGCGCCGAGCCACGCCTGGACTTCGATCTCGACATCGACCCCCAGCGCCAGTTGGGTGCCGCCGACCGTGGAGCGCACCGGGAAACCGTCGTGGAAGTGGCGCTTGTACACCTCGTTGAAGCCAGCGAAGTGCTGCATGTCCGACAGCCACACCGTGGCCTTGATCACGTGCTCGAAACCCGCCCCGCATTCGGCCAGGGTCTCGCCGATGCGGGCCATGGCCGCCTCGGTCTGCTCGCGGATATCACCGAGCACCACCTCGCCCAGGGGGGTCATGGGGACTTGCCCGCTGAGGTACAAGAAATCACCGACCCGGATGGCCTTGGAGAACGGGTAGGGCAGGTGGCTGGGGTAACGCTGGAAGGTGTCAGACATGGCATGCAACCTCATTGGGATGATGGATTAACGCAAGCGGCCAGGGGCCAGGCGCTGGGGCTCGACGCCCTGGCGGCGCAGGGTGTCGGGGAGGGGTTGATCGAGTAATTGGCTACAGGCCAGTTGCGACACACCGGCTGCGGACTGAATGCCATAACCGCCCTGTGCCGCCAGCCAGAAGAAACCTTCGCAATGATTGTCCCAGCCGACCACCAGGTCACCGTCGCCGACGAACGAGCGCAGGCCGGCCCAACTGTGGCGTGGGCGGCGAATGGTCAGGGAAGTGGCAGCCTCGATGTGGTAGATGCCGGTGGCAATATCCAGCTCTTCGGGCATCACATCCTGGGGCGGGACGGGATCGGCGTTGGCCGGTGAGCCGAGCAATTGCCCGGCGTCGGGTTTGAAGTAGAAGCTTTCGTCGATGCCGATTACCGCCGGCCAGCGTGAGCAGTCCATGCCCTCGGGGCCGTCGAAGGTAAAGGCAGTACGTCGGCAGGGTTGCAAGCCAATGGGCGGCACACCGCACTGCTGTGCGACCTGGTCTGCCCAGGCACCTGCGGCATTGACCAGGTGGCGTGCGCGCAGTTGGCGGCCGTCGGCCAGGGTCAGGTGCCAGTGACGGCCTTCGCGGGTGGCGCCACTCAGGTGCGCATCGCAATGCAGCACGCCACCGGCGCGGCGCATGGCCCGTAAAAAGCCTTGGTGCAGCCCATGGACGTCAAGGTCGCGGGCGTCGGTTTCGAGCATCGCCCCGGCTACCGCCTCGGGGCGCAGGCAGGGCACCCACGCCAGGGCCTGCTCGGTATCGATCAATGACACATTGGCGGCCTGTGCCTGGCTGGTGGCGAAGGTGTGCTGCAACAGCGATTGCTGCGCCTGGCTGGCGATGTACAGGCAACCACGGGGTTCGAGCAGCGCATGTTCGGTGAAGTCGGTTGGCGGCTGCTCATAGAAGTGGCGGCTGGCGCGGGTCAGGGCCTGGATCTGCGGGGTGCCATAGCTTTCCATGAACATCGCGGCGGAGCGTCCGGTGGCGTGGTAACCCGGCTGGCTTTCACGTTCGAGCACCACGACGCTGGCTTGTCCGGCCAGGCGATAGGCCAGGGAGGCCCCGGCAATGCCACCGCCAATGATGGCGAAATCGAAACATTCGCTGTCGTGCATCGCGAGTACCTCCTGTGTCTGGGACTGTTTGTGGGGAGAGGGCCGCAATGCCCTGTCCTCTGTTTTTGTAATTCTCAGATAAGAGAAATGTAAGATATGAGAATTTCCCAGTCAACCCATAACCTTGAGGTATTATTCAGCCCCATGCCCTGGCTCAGTCCCAGTCACCGATTTGTACAACAGAGAGTCTGCATGAGTTCCACGCCCCATCCCTTGATAGATCGCGCCCAGGTCGGTGCCCGCCTGCGGGCTATCCGCAAACACCAGAAGTTGACGCTCAAGCAATTGTCCGAGCGCTCAGGCGTGGCGTTGTCGACCTTGTCGAAGATGGAACTGGCGCAAGTGTCGGTGAGTTATGAAAAACTGGCCGCCGCCGCGCGAGCCCTGAGTGTGGACATTGCCCAACTGTTCAGCCCGGGTAAACAGGGGGGCAGCGCTGTACAGCCGACGGCGGTCCGCACCGCCATCGACGGGGCGGCCGGTTACAGCACGGGCAATTATGACTATCACCCGATGGCGGGGGATTTCCCCGGGCGCAGCATGACGCCCATGTATGCGCGGATCTTTGCGCGGGAACTGAGTCAATTTGAAGACTACATCCGTCACCCTGGGCAAGAGTTTGCGGTTGTGCTGTCAGGCCGTGTACGCATTCAATTTGAAACGGGCGAATCCCTGCGCATCGGCTGCCGCGAGACGGCCTATTTCAACAGCGCCATCGGCCATATTTACCTGGCAGAAGGCGAGGAGGGCGCGGTCGCCGAAGTGATGGTGGTGATGTCGGAGTACTGAGGTCATCGGCAGCTCAAGCGCTGGGCACGGCGTCGACCGCCAGCAGATGGTCCAACAGCAGTTGCGCTGCCACGGGCAGGGCGTCGCGCGAGGCTACGCACAACGCCAGTTCCCGCTGGGCCCAAGGCTCATCCAGGGGCAGGACCCGCGTGTTGGGCAGGTTGTAAGTGCGCGCGCTGCCTTGGGGCAGGATGCCGATGCCGATACCCGCATCGACCATAAGGCACAACGCGTCATAGCTGGACACTTCCATGCGCAATTTCAGTGTGCGGCCCAGGTCGTTGGCGGCCTTGATCATCTGGAAGTTCAAGTGGGTGCCGCTTTTGAGGGCGACAAACTCATCATCGAGGATGGCGTGGAAGCGAACGCTGGTCTCATTGGCCAGCGCATGATCCTTGGGCACGAGCAACACCAGGCGATCGCGGCGAAACGGAAAAACCTCGATATCCGCGCCATGGGGCATATGGGTAAAGAGGCCGATGTCGGCCCGTTTTTCGGCAATGCCCCGGGTAATGGCCAGGCTTTCCTGTTCTTCCAGGGTGATGGTGATCAACGGGTAAAGCGTCATGAAGGATTTGAGCAGCGCCGGGAGAAACTGACTGATCGCCGAGATGTTCGCCAGCACCCGCACCGAGCCGCGACGGCCATCGGAGTAGTCCCGCATTTGCACGGCGATGTCGTTGAGGTTGTTGAGTGCGCTTCGCGCAAGATACAGCAAGGAAATACCCGCTTGCGTCGGGGTAATGCCTTTGTTGGTGCGTACCAGCAGGCTTAAGCCGAGGGATTCTTCCAGTTCGCTCAAGCGTTTGCTGACCGCCGCCGCGGCGATGTGTTCGCGCTGGGCGGCGGCGCTGATCGTGCCCTCTTCAATGACACTGATAAACAAGCGTAGGGAGACGGGATCAAGTTTCATTGCCGGCTCCAATTTGCCTGCCTGAGTATGACCCATACTAACCGCTACGCTTGAAGATCAGAATGCACCGGACAACAGATAACCGGCGTTCGGGACTTGGGCTTTCAAACCCAGGGTCTTGAGGATCTGGTAAACAGTGCTCACCGAGGCTGACAGCACCGGCAGGGCGAGGCGATCCTGGACGATTTGGATGGCCGGCAGCGAGGGCATCTGGACACACGCCGACAGCACCACGCCGTCGGCTGAGCCGATGTTCAGGCGATCGGCATGAGCGATCAGGTTCATCGGGTCCAGGCGCCCGACGGCCAGGTTATCGGAGACCTCCAGGCTGATGGAGTCCGTCACCTCGATGCCGGCTGCTTCGATGTAGTCGATCACCTGTTGCGTCAGGGGCTTCATGTAGGGCGTCACAATCGCCACTTTCTTCAAGCCCAGCACATTGATGCTGTCGATCAGGGCACCGGCGGAGCTGAGCACCGGCGTCGGTGCCTCATTGCTTTGCACGACCTTGGACAGGCGTGCCTGGGACACTTTGTGGTAACCCGGGCCCTGGCACATGATTGCGACCAGGCAAGCGTAAGCCATGACATCACAGCGCGCATCACTCAGCTCCAGGGCACAGCGATCACTGTCGGCATCCATTTTTTTCAGCTCGTCGTGGCTGACATTCTTCATGCGCATGCGCGCGGAATGAAAACTGAAGCGCTCTTCGGGAAACTGGGCGTAACGAGACGTCAGCATCGCCGGGATTTCAGTCTCCATGGTGGTATTGGAGCTTGGAACGATTTGACCGATACGAAAGTTTTTCATGGCTTGACCCCCTCTGAAATAAGCTCGCGCCCAAGGCGTTTGCCTGTGTGGGGGCATGTTAAGAGGGGGTTATGGCCCCGTACATCAGTGGTTCGCGAGCCCACCATCGTCAACGGCGATGGCGGCGGGTGCCATTACTGGCTGAACAGGTAGGGCATGCCTTGCAGGGGGAGGCATTGGGTTTCCTTGATTTCGTGCATCACGAACGTGCTGCGCACTTCCTTTACATGGGGCAGGGCAGCCAGCACCTTGCGGCTGAAATTCGCAAAGGTGTCCAGGTCGGGGGCGACGACCCGGATCAGGTAGTCGTCCATCCCCGAGAGGATGTAGCAGCTCAGTACATTGCTCAGCCTGGAGACGGCCTGCTCAAACTCTTGAGCGTGCTGTTCCATGTGGGAAACGATTTTCACGAAGACAAACGCATCGATGCCAAACCCCAATGCCTTGCGATCCAGTTGCAAGCTGTAGTCGCGAATAATGCCCGCGTCCTCCATGCGCTTGACCCGACGCCAGCACGGTGACACCGAACTGTTGACCTTTTCGGCCAGGTTGGCCATGGAAATGCGGGGGTCACTCTGCAGGACGCAGAGGATTTCCCGATCCAGTGCAGACAGTTCGATAGCGGCAGGCATGTGCGGGTCCTCAGGCAGGAAAAAGAGGGTATTTTTGTATTTATGCGCGGCAGGTGGAAAGACTAACCATTTTTTGCCTTCGATTGGAAACGAATAACCGGGCGACGTCGTTTTTTGCCAGCAGACAAGCAAAATTTACCTGGCCGATCTCCCTAAAATGAAACCGTCAAAACAAACGATTGGCGGGCGTACTCATGGCAATGTCGCTAACGGCTCTGGAACGAGCCTACTCACCCAGCTCTGTCGCCCCGGACTTTATGTCCGTGGTGCTTCAATACCGAGCGCTCAGTGATCTTATGTGTACCCGGCATGCCGCCACGCGTATTGAGTACGGCCAGGGTGCCGATGAATATTCAATCCTGTTCGAGCCGGCCACCCAGGCCGCGTCATCGATGCTGGTGTTCATCCATGGCGGCTACTGGCAAGAGCTTTCGGCGCAGGACTCTTGCTTCCCGGCCGAGGGCCTGCTCGCGCACCACATCGCATATGCGGCCATCAACTACAGCCTTGCCCCCGCTGCGAATATCTTTGATATGGCCCGGCAATGCTGCCGTGCCCTGGAGGCGCTGCAGGCGGCCCGGCCGAACTGCCGGATAGTGATCGCCGGCAGTTCGGCCGGTGCGCACCTGGCGGCCATGCTGTTGACCTTCGACTGGCGCGCACGCGAAGGCGGCCAGCCACCTTTTGCCGCCGCGCTGTTGATTTCCGGGATTTACGACCTGCGTCCGTTGATCCCGACCTACATCAATACGCCGCTCAAGCTGACCCTGGATTCGGCGCTGGCGTTAAGCCCCCAACTGCAACCGATTGTCAGCCCTTGCCCGACGGTTGTGTGCTTTGGCCAGCAGGAAACCGATGCGTTCAAGCAGCAGAGTCGCGACTTTGCACAGCGCCTGATCAGCGTGGGGGCCGACGTCTCCTTGTATGAAGTTCCAGGGCGTAATCACTTCGATATCGTTTTTGATATTTCCCAGTCAGCCACCTTGATTGGCGCTGACGTACTGCGGTTGTCAGGAGTACCACAATGAAAAAAACACGAAGCCGGCACATTCCCCTGGTGCGTGATCCCGCACTGGAGTTGTCCTTGGTCAGGCAGATTGATCAGACGAGCCACGAGAGCCGGGAAAAAAGCGTCAAGCAAACCTCGGGCCAGCCCATGGTCGACTTCGATGGGACCAGTAACCCTTACATCGACTATCACCGCAACGATTTGCTCCTCAGCACCCAGCATATGCGCAGTGAAGGTCATGATGAGATGCTGTTTATCCTGATCACCCAGTGCACGGAGCTGACGTTCAAGGCGATCCATTTTGAAGCCTACAATTTCCAGCGCCGTATCCAGGAAGACGACCTGCCCGGGGCCCTGGTCCTGATCCCGCGGATCAAGCGCCTGTTCGAGTACCTGATCAAAACCTGGGACGTGCTGTCGACCATTACCTCTGAGGGCTTCAATGAGTTTCGCAATAACCTGGGGATTTCTTCAGGCCAGCAGTCCTACATGTACCGCCATGTCGAATTTATTCTCGGCAATAAATCGGTGCGTCTGGCCCAGGCCCATGCCAACAACCCGGATGTGTATCCCTACCTTGAACAGGCGCTGAAATCCCCCAGCCTGTATGACGACGTGTTGCGCTATCTGCACCGCCGTGGGGTGGCAATGCCTGCGGATGCCCTGGAGCGCGACTGGTCGCAGACCTATGCCGTCAATGCGGGCGTGGAGGATGCCTGGATGACGGTGTACGCCGATCCTTCTGCGGAAAATGACCTCTATCAGTTGGGCGAAGGGCTGACCGAGATTTCCGATTTGTTTTCCCAATACCGCTGGCGGCACTTCAGTTCGGTCGAGCGCATTCTGGGCTTTAAACCCGGCACCGGAGGATCGGCAGGCGTGGCGTGGCTCAAGCACGTGGTAGAGCACCGATTCTTCCCGGAGCTTTGGACAATTCGTACACGGTTGGGAGCTTGATCAGTATGTTGGGTACAGAAAATGTGGCAGGCACGGATCCGCTGGCATCGATGCGTGAGCGTTTCACGATACCGGAAGGGGTGACTTATTTTGACGGCAACTCGCTGGGGCTGATGCCAAGGAGCGTGGGCCCGAAGGTCAGCGAGGTGGTGGAAAAACAATGGGCGCAGGGCCTGATCCGCTCCTGGAATGATGCCCACTGGCGTGACCTGGCCACCCGCACCGGGGAAAAAGTGGCCCGTCTGATCGGTGCCGGCCCCGGCCAAGTGGTGGCCTGTGATTCGACCTCGGTCAATCTGTTCAAGGTCCTGGTCAGCGCGGTCAGGCTGCGCCCAGGCCGCACGCGGATTGTGACGGACATCGATTCCTTTCCAACCGATTTGTACATCATCAATGAAGTTGCCAAGACCCATGGCTTGATTGTGGATGCCGTGCCGGCGGCCAGCATCCCCCAGGCCCTGGATGTGGATGTCGCCGCCGTGGTGTTGACCCATGTCGATTACCGCACGGCACATATCCACGATATGCAGGCCTATACCCGGGCCTGCCAGGCAGCCGGGGCGTTGATGATCTGGGATCTGTCGCATACCGCCGGGGCAGTGCCTTGCGAACTGGATGCCTGTGAAGTCGATTTTGCCATCGGGTGTGGCTACAAGTACTTGAATGGCGGCCCCGGCGCCCCGGCGTATCTCTATGTTGCCAAGCGCCATATCGAGCAATGCGAACAACCTCTCACAGGCTGGTTTGGTCATCGCGCGCCGTTTGACTTCGACCTTGAGTACGCACCGGCGCCAGGGATTGAGCGCTTCTTCTGCGGGACGCATCCGGTGCTGGGCTTGTCAGTGTTGCACAACGCCCTGGATGCTTTTGAGGGTGTCAACCTGCAGGCGCTGCGGGCCAAGAGCACAGCCCTGACCCGCCACTTCATGGAGGCTGCGCAACACAGGCTTGCAGCCCATGGCTTTGTCATCGCCTCGCCCATGGACGATGCACAGCGTGGCAGCCATGTATCGCTGCGGCACAAGGCGGGATACGAAATCATGCAAGCCCTGCAGAAACGCCAGATCATTGGCGACTTCAGACTGCCCGATTTCATGCGTTTCGGTTTTGCCCCGCTGTACAACAATGTTGATGAAGTGGAGCACTTGGTCAGCGCACTTGAAGAGATTATGGTCAACCGTGAATGGTTGGTTATTTCCGGTGAAGAACGCAAAGCCTTCACCTGAACAAGTTGTTTTAGAACATTGATTTGATTGGATGGTGTTTTATATCCGGCACTCCGGTGCCTGATAGTTTTTGTCTCGGCCCTATTACGCATAAAAAACGCGATTGCCCGCTCAGGGTAGCGCAATAACTTATAAGGCTTAATGAACAGTTCTGCTGTTCAGAGGATGACCTATGTCTACTGTAGATGGTATTACGCAGCGGGAAAATGGTTTAAAGAGGCTATTGAGCAAACCGCAACTGACCATGATTGCAATCGGCAGTGCCATTGGCACTGGCTTGTTCCTGGGCAGCGGCACGGCGATCGGCATGGCAGGGCCGAGCGTCATTCTGAGTTATGCGATCAGCGCCCTGGTGGCATTTATCCTGATGGCCTGCTTGAGCGAGATGGTGGTTGCGCACCCGGTTACCGGGTCGTTTGGCGCCTATGCCGAAGTGTACCTGGGCGGGCTCGCCGGTTTTTTGGTGCGCTACGCCTACTGGATTTCCGTGGTGCTGGTGATTGGCACTGAAGTCACCGCGATTGCGGTCTACATGCAGTATTGGGCGCCGGGGTCGCCCGCCTGGTTATGGATTGCCATCTTCTCCGGCGCGATTATTTATTTGAATACGCAAACCGTCAAAGTGTTTGGGGCTTTTGAATACTGGCTGGCGTTTTTCAAAGTGGCGGCGATTGCTGCATTTATTGTGATCGGTAGTTATATCGTGTTTAAAACACCTGCCGACAGCGGTATTGGCTTCGATAATTATATGGAGGGGGCAGGTTTTTTCCCTAATGGGTTCTTTGGGACCTGGTCGGCGGCCATTATCGCGTTATTCAGTTTTATTGGTATCGAGTTTATCGCCGTGGCCGCCGGCGAGGCGGACAACCCAGGCGCTGCGGCAAAAAGCGCCTTCAAGTCGGCATTGTTTCGCCTGGTATTTTTCTACATCTTCACCGTGGCGCTCATGGTCGCCATTGTTCCATGGCAAATGGCCAATGAACGTGAGAGCCCCTTTGTCCTGGTGATGAAGTTGATCGGTATCCCGGGCAGCGCGGGCATCATGAACTTTGTGATCCTGACGGCAGCGTTGTCGGCGATGAATGCCCAGTTGTATGTGGCCTCACGCATGATCTTCAGCCTGTCCCGTACAGGCTATGCCCCGAAAATGCTGGGTAAGGTCAGCGCCAAGGGGGTGCCGCTCAACAGCTTGTTTTTCTCGACATTCGGCGTGGCCGCTGCGGGCTTGTGCAGCGTGCTGTTGGACCAGGGCACCTTCATTTTGATGATGTCGATTGCCATGTTCGGCGCGCTCTTTACCTGGCTGATGATTTTCATCACGCATTGGCGCTTTCGCCGCCATTACCAACACCACAACCTCACGCTTGCTTTCAAAGTCAGAGGTTTTCCGTTGACCACGCTGGTGGGGGGCACGCTGATGGCGGCGTTGCTCGGCACCACGCTGCTGGTTCCACAGTTTCGCATGACGCTGGTGACTGGCGTGCCACTGCTCCTGGTGCTGGCTATCGCCTATCGCTGCATCCATCAGCGCCTGCCCACGCTGGCTACCCTGGAGGAGAAGGGATGAAGATCTATCCGCCGTTCATTGCCGCCGCTGTACAAGCCGCACCGGTGTACCTGGAGGCTGACGCCACGGTTGAACTGGCCTGTCGCTTGATCGCCGAGGCCGCACACAACCAGGCGCGCCTGGTGGCGTTTCCTGAAGTCTTTGTGGCTGGCTATCCCTACTGGAACTGGACGATGAACCCCGTAGAGGGCAGTGCGTGGTACGAGCGCCTGTATGTGAGCGCCATTGATGTGCCCGGGCCGCAAACCGAGCGGCTGTGCGCGGCCGCCCGGCAGGCCAACTGCGTTGTCGTCATCGGTGTGAACGAGCGCGGTGCCCACAGCTACGGCACGCTCTACAACACGGTGCTGATGATCAGCGCGCAGGGCCACCTTATCGGGCGCCACCGCAAGCTGGTGCCCACCTGGGCCGAGAAGCTGACGTGGACCGGCGGCGATGGCAGTTCGTTAACGGTCCATGAGACCGAACTGGGACCGATCGGCGCCCTGGCCTGTGGCGAGAACACCAATACCCTGGCGCGGTTCAGCCTGTTGGCCCAAGGCGAACTCATCCACATTGCCAACTACATTGCCTTGCCCGTGGCGCCCGACGACTACGACATGGTCGAGGCCATCAAACTGCGCGCCGCGGCCCATGCCTTTGAGGGCAAGGTCTTCAATATCGTGTCTTGCTCGGCGATCTCGGAGCCGATCATCACTGCCGTGGCCGGGGACGATCCCAAGGCCCGGGCCATGCTGGAGCGCAAGAACAGCGCGTTTTCCGGGATTTTCGGCCCCGATGGTCGTTTGCTGACTGAGCCGTTGATTGACCGGGAAGGCATCGTCTACGCGCAGATCGACCTTAGCAAATGCATCCAGCCCAAACAGATGCACGACATCGTCGGTCACTACAACCGCTTCGATATCTTCAGTCTGTCGCTCAACAAACGCCCGCTCGAGGCACTGAATATCATCACTCAAGAACCGCTCGCTTGCCCTCGCGTGCCGCTGGGCACAGAGGCGTCGCCCAATGACGAGAGGTTCACTGCTGGAGCTAGCCGCCATGAAGGATGACAACGTTGAAGGCCGTGCCCGAGTCGTCAATACACCGCAGCTCAACGCGTATTACGAGCAGCTTGCCGAATACGAGGCGGGGGCCTTGTGGACGGTGGCCAATGACATCGAGCCCTGGGAGCCCAAGGCCCATTCGGTTCCGATGATTTGGCGCTATCAGCAACTGCGTCCCCTGGTGCTGCGCTCCCTTGAACTGGTCCGCCCGCAAGAGGCCGGACGCCGGGTCATCATGTTGGTCAACCCCAAGCGGCATGATGTCAGCGCGGCGGTCGGCCTGTTGTACACCGGCCTACAGGTCATGAACCCGGGGGAGGCGGCCTCCGCGCATCGGCACATGGCGTCTGCCTTGCGCTTTATCATCGAAGGCGAGGGCGCCTATACCATCGTCGAGGGCGAGCGGGTGAGCCTCAACCGCAATGACTTTGTGATCACCCCCAATGGCACCTGGCATGAACACGGCAATGATACGGGAAGCGGTCCTTGCATCTGGCAGGACGGGCTCGATATTCCGCTGATCAACACCCTGGAGGCGAACTTCTACGAAGTGCATCCCGACTTGCACCAGCGCGTCACCCGGCCCCTGGATGCGTCCTACAACACCTACAGCCATGCCGGCGTCAGGCCCTTGGAACCGGATTGGCGCAAAGCCTATTCACCGTTGCTGAAGTATTCGTGGACACACACCTACGAGGCGCTTTGCCAATACGCGCAAGCCAGCGAGGGCTCGCCGTTCGACGGGGTGATGCTGGAGTACGTGAACCCGCTGACCGGCGGGCCGGTCATGCCCACCCTGGGGGCCACTATGCAAATGCTGCGGGCCGGGCAAGCGACCCGCGCCCACCGTCACACGGGCAATGTGATCTATCACGTGGCCAAAGGCTGCGGGTATTCAATCATCAATGGGCAGCGCTTTGACTGGGAGGAACACGACATTTTCTGCGTGCCTTCCTGGGCGTGGCACGAGCACGCCAACCTGTCGCCGGACGACGATGCCTGCCTGTTTTCATTCAGCGATTTTCCCGTGATGAAAGCCCTGTCGATCTACCGCGAAGAGGCCTATGCCCTGAATGGCGGCCATCAAATTATGACTCAAGCTCAGGAGAACTGATATGCGTTTGGTAACCTACCAGAACCGTGCTCGCACCGATGCGGCCCGTCTTGGCGTATGGCTCGGTGAGCGTGTGGTTGATGTGGCGCGCCTGGCCGCCAGTGCCGGCCAGACACTGCCGGACTCCATGCTGGGCCTGATCGATGCCGGCCCCGATGCACTGGCGTTACTGGGCCGGTTATGTGACCCGTACGCCGACCAATGGCCGCCAGGCACCTCGACCTGGCGGGACAATGTGCACCTGCTGGCGCCCATTCCACAACCGCGCAAGAACATCTTTGGCATTGGTCTTAATTACCGTGAACACGTCGCCGAATCCAGTCGCAGCCTGGACACGGCGGCGCAACTGCCGTCACAACCGGTGGTGTTCAGTAAGCCGCCAACCAGTGTGATCGGGCCCGGCGATGGGATCGAACACAACGCCCAACTCACCCAGCAACTGGATTGGGAAGTGGAACTTGCGGTGGTGATCGGGCGCCAGGCCAAAGGCATTGCCGAATCGCAGGCCATGGATTACGTGTTCGGTTATACGGTGATCAACGACATCAGCGCGCGGGACAATCGCCGGGCCGGGCAGTGGATCTTCTCGAAGGGGCAAGACACTTATTGCCCCATGGGGCCTTGCCTGGTAACCGCCGACGAAATCAAGGACCCCCACAACCTGGCACTGACGCTCAAGAAGAATGGGGAACTCAAGCAAGCGTCCAATACACGCCATATGTTGTTCAGGATTCCCGCGTTGATTGCCGATATTGCCAGTGCAATCACCCTGGAGCCGGGCGACATCATTGCCACAGGCACCCCCTCGGGTGTGGGAGCCGGGCGCACGCCGCAAGAGTGGATGGTGCCCGGGGATGTTATTGAGGCCTGGGTGGAGGGTATTGGCCTGTTGCGCAATCCCGTGGTGAACAGTCAATAAGCGCAAGGGCTGTTTGACTGGCGTGTTCTTGTTGTAGCTCCTACTTAACTTAAATGATGACTTGGGTGTGTCCTCGCGGATATGCCCACGACTTTGCTCGGGTGTATGAATATGAATAATAAAAAAGTATATGTCCTGATCGTTGTGGCCGCTGCGTCCATGCAGGCACGAGCCGAAGAACCATTGCCCACCAATGGGTTTATTCAAGACAGCAGCCTGAATATTTTATTAAGGAATGCGTATATCAGCCGCGATTACAAAGATGGCAATCAAGACAAGGCCGAATGGGGGCAGGCGATAAGTGCCAGGTTCACCTCTGGATTTACCGACGGGTTCATCGGGTTTGGGATCAACAGCTTTGCTGACTACGCTGTTCGCCTGGATGGCGGCAAGGGTCGCAGCGGTGCTGGCGGTATCGACTTTTTCAAGCAGGGCGACAGTGGGGCGCCTGCCGACGACATCGCCAAGGCTGGTGCGTCAATCAAGTTGCGTCTCTCCAAAACCGTCGTTGAATATGGTGACCAGATGCCGGTGTTGCCGGTCTTGCGGCATGACAGTGCCCGCCTGCTACCGGATGCCTACACCGGCACCCTGATCACCTCCAGAGAGCTTGAAGGGCTGGAAGTCAATCTTGGCCGTTTTACGGCGCAGTCCAGGAAAAGCGCCGAGGGGCGCGACAGTGGCGGGCTGGACAGGATCGATGTGTACGGGGTGCGCTATCGTTTCAACAATCGCCTGAGTGCAGCGCTGTACGCTTCAGATATCCAACAGGTCTTGAAGCGCCACTATGCCAATCTGCTGTATGAAATGCCGCTTGAGCAAGAGCGTTCGCTGACCGTTGACTTCAATGCCTATAAAACCCGCCTGGACAAAGACTTCGCGGCCGGGGCCGGTCGGGACAATGTGATCTGGAGCCTGGCCGCCACCTATAAGACGGGGCCCCATGCGTTCATGCTTGCCCACCAACGCAATACCGGGGACACCGGATACATTTACGGTCGCTATCAAAATGCCGGTGGGGTGGGGGACAGCAATGGCACGATTTATGTGGCGAACTCCTACTGGTCTGACTTCAATGCCGAAGATGAGCGTTCCTGGCAGTTGAGCTATGCCTATGATTTTGGCGCCAGCGGGGTACCCGGGCTGAGTTATCGGGTGGCCTATGTACGGGGTGACAACATCAAGACGCAGAGCACCGGTGACGGCCGGGAGACTGAGCTGTTCAATCAATTGCAGTATGTGGTGCAAAGTGGCAAGGCCAAGGACCTGAGTTTCAAGGTTCGCAGCTCGCACTTGAACGTCTCCAATAAAGCGAGCAATTACAATATAGGGGGTAACGAACTGCGCATTTTTGTTGATTACCCGATCAGTATTTTCTGAGGGGCGGTAACGTTGATGGGTTAATAGCGATAAAGAACATATTTGCCTATATATAAGGCAAATCTGCCAATGTTAAATTTCCATGCCCTGTCGATAAAACAACCCTGTAGGGTTAGCGCGGGCTCGGAACACCAGATCTATTAGAGATGTAAGTCCAGGCCTGGAAGTTTTGATCGTAATAATAAAATGCTGTATTTCCAAGTGCTTGTTTTTCTTAAAATTCAAATAACAGGAAAAATGAATTATGGCGATATTTGATTACAAAGGGCAAGACGCCCGTACGCTCATTTCTGATGCCTGGAACCTGGCCACCTACGCCAGTGGTGTTGCCACCGTCGGGGTGCTTTACAACATACCCGGGGCGGTCCTTGGCGAGGGCAACACCTTCACTCTTCCCCAGGGTTGGCGTGAGATTAATGCCAGCGAGCTGAATGTCGATAAAAGCCATCTGGACCTTACGGGGAGCTTCACCGGCGGGGATGTCCTCGGTGCCCAGGCCCGGGTGTTCGGGCAGTACGACAGTAGTGGCCAGTTGACCAAAATGGCTTTTGCCTCTGCCGGTACCAACTCGCTGATCGACCTGGCAGGCTGGCCAGCCATGATCGACAACTCTTATATCAACGGTTTCGATTACCTGTTGGATGCCGTCAAGGATTACGCCATCGGCAAAAACCTCAGCGGCAAAGACGTACTGGTTACCGGCTACAGCCAGGGAGGCTCGGTGACCAACAGCATGTTCCTGGCCAAGGACACTCTGGCAGATGGCTTTTTCAAAGACTCGGACTATTTCGGCATGGAGTCGCCCAAGGTCGGCAACGACAGTGGCATCTTCAACTTTGGCTTTGAAAACGATGTGGTGCACCGGCTGATCGGCGAAGAAACCAACCTGGGCAGCGCCGCCATCGACGCCCTGACCGGCAGCGATATCAACTACACCTCGACCACCGACAACATCGTGCTCTTCGACACGATCTACGCTTTGCCTACCTGGCCCAATGGTCCGTTCTCCATTGCCAACCTGACAGGCTGGGCTGCCCACCTCGAAGGCATTTTCATCAACCCCATCCAGACCATCAGCCAGTCGACGTTCTACGACTACATCGAGCGTGACAGCACCATCATCATCAGCAACCTCGACCCGATCAGCCGCAGCTTCACCTGGGTCAGCGACAAAGCGACGGCGACCTCCAACCACTATGGCACCCCGGCGTTCCTGCTCGGGACGTCCAGCGCCGATAAGCTGCAAGACGGTCGCCACGATGACTTCCTCGATGGCTTTGCCGGCGACGACAGCTTCCGGCTCAGCACCGGCACCGATACCGTCGCCGGCGGCGCGGGCAATGATAAGGTGTTCCTCAAAGGCGCCGCGGCGAACTATGAAGCGGTCAATCTGAGTGACGGTACCGTGTTCCTCAACGATACGAGCGGCCAATACGGGCTCAAGGAACTGCGCGGCGTCGAGCACGTAGAGTTTGAAACGGCCCTGGCCACCAATGCCAGCCAATTGCCCCTGATCGGCAATTTTCTCAGCAGCATCGGCCAGGCGTTGACCCCGGCCTACACCATCACCAGCGGCAAGCTGGATTACGAAGGTTGGTTCGGCCAGGACAAGTCGTACAACAAAGCCATTGAAGGCACCACGCTGGCTGACAACCTCAATGGCACCAGCGGCCGTGACCTGATGTTTGGCCAGGCCGGTAACGACACACTGAGCGGCGGCGGTGGCAATGACCTGTTGCACGGTGGCGCGGGCAACGACACCTTGTTGGGCGGTAGCGGCAATGACCAGCTTTATGGCGCCGCCGGCAACGATATCCTGGTGGGCGGGCAGGGCAACGATCTGCTCAGTGGCGGCGTCGGCAGTGACGTGTTTGTCTTCGACCAGGCAGGCTTTGGCCAGGATCGGATCAGCGACTTCAACATTCACCAGAACGGGCTGGATGTGCTGGTGTTTTCCAAGTCGCTCTTCGCCTCTACCGATGCGGTGATCAGTGCCGCCAGCCAGCAAGGCAATGACACGCTGATCCAGGCCGGAGACGCCAGTGTCACACTGGTGGGCTTCAACCCGGCGAATCTGAGCGCGGATATGCTCAGCCTGGTCTGAGAAACACACCTGTGTTAACGGCGCCACCTTCTTTTACAAAAGAAGGTGGCGCCCAGTGACCGGCTGCCATCCACGCCATGCCGTCTGCGTCGCCAGCCAGTTTGCAAGCGTTGCCGAAAACCTGTTCCCAACTCATCACTCCATCCGCGACAGCGGTAGGGAGTCGACTCATTTCATATCCCTGGCCTGCACCCACAGCACCGCGTCCTGGGACAGGGGTTTGCCTTTATGGGTTTTCGTCGCCCCAATGTTGAGCGCTGCAATGCCCCACCAGCCGGCGCGGGGCAGGCCGATGCTCACGATCCCCTGGGCATCCGCATACGTACTCAGAGACTTGAAGGCCGGTTGGGGAGCCGTGACATAGTCTTGCTGGCCGAAGACGTTGTTGGCGATATCGACGGAGTGGTTGAGGTATTCGACTTCGACCTCGGCGAACGGCACGGGCTTGCCGTCGGCCAACACCACGGCGCGGAACACGCCCCCGGTCCAGTTGGCATAGGGCTTGTTGAGGGCCTGGATTTCCACCGGCAAGCCCTGCGGCTCTGACCAATTGCCGGGTACGCCGCCCACGTTCACGATCAGTTTGGTGAACTGCTGGATATAGACGTCTTCCTCGGTTTCCAGGTAGGGCTCGGGTTCGAGTACAAACACATGGTCGCCCAGTGAGCGCACCAACGCCCGTGGAATCGACGCACGGTAGGCGCTCGCCTGGTTGCCGCGACTCTGCCACTGGACAGGTCGCAGGTAGTGGCGCAGGTCGGTTTGCTCGCCGCTGTGGGAGCCGATATGGCTGAAGGCGCGGGGTTGCCCCATGGCCATGGTCGGCCCGGCGGAGAACGGGTGAGTGAACACGATTGCAAACTCCAGGTCATCTGCACGCGACAGCGCCGTTTCCTTGACATAGAGCATCTGGAAGTGGGCCTGGGCGGCGCAGCTCACGCACCCGAAGGTCACGGCAGCGAGGGCTTGCAGCAGTCGTGGTGTGATCGCCATGGTCGATGTCACCTTGAAATATCGGAGGACTGGATTGTGGTGTCATGGCCGTCTCCACCGAGGAACACCACACGATAGCTGCCGGTGGGCGCCTGGAACCTGTAGCTGTTGTCCTGGTCGACACGGGCGTCGAGCAACAGCTTGTTGCTTGCGTCCTGGACCTGGATTTTTCGACCCTCGGCGGAACTGCCATCGGTATAGCCCGCCTCGCACTTCACCCAGTCATCGTGCTCGATATAGCAGTCGAACACGGGGGCATGGGCCAAGGCTGCCTGACAGCACAACAGTGCAGCGGTCATGAACATCGGTTGGGCCAAATATCGGGGTTTCATAAGGTTTGAGTCTCCACAGTCGAGGTTGATCACTGCGGTGCCGATGCTTGAATGGCAGCCGCAGGGTTGCCAGCCGGCGCAAAGGCCGCCAGCAAGGCATCCAGGTTGGCACTGAGCAGGGTTTCGTAGCGGTTGGCCGTGTTGGCGAGCAGGCCCGGGTTGCCGGTATCCAGTCTCAGCAAGCGTGCGCCACCGGCCTCGATGGCCTGTGCAATCCTGGAGTCAGGTGCCCACTTGTGGACCACCACGCGGATCTCCCGCTCGCGCAGGTAGCGGGTCAGGGCGGCGCGGTCGGCGTCACTCCAGTCGATATCCTGGCGGACGAACCAACCGTCGACATACACGCCAAACTCGCCAAACAGATAGACCAACTCGTTGGCCAGCGACAGCACACGCAGATCCGGTACTTCCAGCAGGCGCGCACCGTAGTCGGCCTTCAACCGGCGCAATCGGCCGTCCAGTGCGGCAAGGTTGCGTTCTATCTGCGGCGCATCGGCGGGGGATAAACGTGCCAGGTCGGCGGCAATCAGCGCCGACATGCGCATGGCATTGACAGGCCCAAGCCAGGCATACGGCGACGGGTCGCCAGCGCCATCACGAACGCCAGCCCAGGGCACATCGCTGGAGGGCACGCGGGTCACGGCCACGCTGGGCTTGAGGCTGTCCCATGAGCGTGAGGCATCGATCTCGACGATCCGCAGGTTGTGGCGCCGGGCCGTGGCATACAGGGGGTCAGCGCGCCACAGGCTGCTCAGGGTGACCACGGCGGCGGCCTGCTGGAACAGCGCCGGTTCCAGGCGTGACAGCGCGCTGGCCTGGCTTTCCATGGGCACGCCAGCCTCTGGCGGAACCCGTACCACCTCGAGGCGCGTGCCATCGCCGAGTGCCGCAGTGAGCGCAAAGAGCGCCGGCAGGGCAACAAGCACTGGCTGGCGTTCGGCTTGCGCCAAGGCCGATGACGGGCCGCCCAGCAGCAGTACCAGCAACGCCGGCCAGAGGCGGCGCAGAACAGTAGGCCGGGTCATACGCTGGCTCCCCTGAACCGGGACGCGGTGGCGCGGATCACGGTGGTGGCCACGAAGACCAATGCCGCGACGATCACAATGGCACCGCCCGTCGGTACGGGAATCTGGAACTGCATCGGGGCCAGGATCCCGACGACACAGGAGAACGTCGCGATCAGGACGGCGCGGGTGACCAGTCCCGGCAGGGAGTGGCTGATATTGCGGGCTGCCGCTGCCGGTATCAGCAGCAAGGCCTCGACCAGCACGGCACCGATGATCTTCAGGCAGGCGACGGTCACCAGTGTGACCAACACCACGAACAGGTATTCGACGCTGCGCACCTTTACGCCACGCGCATGGGCCAGGCTCGGGTTGAGGCTGGACAACAACATCCCGTTGTACAGGGGCAGCCCGATAAGTGTGCACACCACCGTTATGCCAAGCAGTACGTTCATGTCGCGGTGGTCGACGGCCAGGATGGAGCCGAACAGCACGCTTTCCATCACATGGGTATTGATCTTCGCCGAGACGAACAGCAGCAACGAAGCGCCGACCGCCAGGGAAATGGAGAGGAACACGCCGATCAGTGTGTCGTTGGCCAGTGTGGTGCGGTGCTGCGTGTACTTGAGCGTCAGTGCGAACAGCAGGCAGAAACCGAACATTGAAAAGTACGGTGAGGTGTAGGATTCGCCGATCAACACGCCAATGGCCACGCCGGTCATCGCCGCATTGCCCACGGACTGGCTGAAGAACGCCATCCGCTTGATCATCACCATCGAACCCAGCACACCCAGCAACGGCCCGATCAGAACGGCACACATCAGTGCATTGATCACAAACTCGTATTCAAAGGGTTGCGGCAAGAGGTGACTCGCGGCAAGGGCCTGGAGCCGGTCGCGAATGAAGTCATACAAGGCACTCATCGAATCACCTCCAGCCAGCGGTCGATCTGATCGGCGGGACCATGAAACAGCACCCGTTGGTTGATAACGGTCACGGACTGCGCGAGACGCCTGACCTGTTCGAGGTCATGGTTGATCCACAGAATGGTGACGCCACGGCCCAGCAGCTCGCCCACCAGCGTCTCCACCAGGCGTACACCTGCCTCGTCGATCCCGGCGGTCGGCTCATCGAGAATCAACAGCCAGGGCGCCGGGCTGATTGCCTGGGCCAGCAGCACGCGCTGGCGTTGGCCACCCGACAGGCTGCCAAAGGGTTTGGCGCCCATGGCGGCCATGCCGGTACGTGCCAGGGCCTGGGCATTGGCCACCTTGGCGGCGCGGCTTGCGCCCAGGAAGGCGGGCCGGCGTTGGCCCAGCAAGGCCATCAGATCGTTGACTGTCATCGGCACATTGCGGTCCAGGTCCGGCAATTGCGGGACATACCCCAGCGGCGCTGTGAGCGCACCCTCCAGGCGCACCTCCCCGGCATGGGGCATTTGTCCCAGCAAGACACGCACGAGTGAGGTTTTGCCGCCGCCGTTGGGGCCCACCAGGCAATGGAGCGTGCCGGCCTCCACGCGCAAGCTCACCTTGTCCAGCACCTGGGTGCCTTCCAGTTGCAATGAGACGTTATCGAACACTATCGCGGGTCCGCGCATGGCTTGATCCTCCTTCATCGCTGCATGTATTCAACGGCCGCCGCCAGGGTCTCGAGGTTTTCACCCATGGCCACCTCGAACTCGTCCGCGCTGTAGGCACTGCCGGTGATGTGAGACAGCGCGAAAACCTTCACCCCGGTGGCGGCCTCGATAGGCTTGGCCAGGTCAATGGAAAAGTGTTTCTCGGCAAACAGCACGCGCACATCGGCCTGCTTGATCGCCTCGATGGTGTTGGCCAGCTGGCGTGCTGTCGGGGCGACGCCATGGCGCGGCTCGATCACGGCACTGACGAACAGGCCGAACTCCTGCATCAGGTAGTCGTAGCCGGCATGGGTTGTCGCGCAGCGGAACGACGCCAGGTCGAGTGCGGCGAAGCGCGTCATGAAGCGTGCCCGTAGTGCGCGGATACGTGCGGCGTATGCCAGGGCGTTGTGTCGATACGCGCTGGCGTTGTCCGGGTCCAGTTCCCCCAGCCGGCGAGCGATCTCGAACACCTGTTGGATCGCTGCCGTGGTGGAAACAAAGGTGTGCGGGTTGACCACCTTGGCGCCTCCCTGGTCGCCACCGATGGGAATCAGGGCCACCGAGGCATTGGCCTGGATAATCGGCAATGTCGCCCCGCGGCCGGCGGCCTTGATGATCTGCGAGGCCCACTCATCGTGCCCGATGCCGTTGACGACCAGCGCATCGAGAGTCATCGCACGGGTGATGTCATCCGGCTGCGGTTGGTAGTTGTGCGGGTTGGCCTGTGCCGGGATCAGCGCAACGACCTGTGCCCGATCGCCGACGATGTTTGCCACGAAGCTGTAGTAAGGGTGCAGTGTGACGCCGATTTTCAGGGGGGTGCCCGAGGAAGGGCCGGTGCCGGCAAACGCGATGGCAGGTAGCAGTACCAGCAGCGCCAGGTAATGGCGCCACAGGGCAGGGTACTTCTTGGACAGGTTCATGGCTGGGTTCCTTTTACGCGTTCGACTTCACTGGCACCGTCGTAGGGGATGACTTGGCGCCAGCCGCTGCCGACCAGGGATTCGGGCTTGACGATGCCGGGGTAGGGGGCGTTCGGGTCGCGGTGGACCCAGATCGTTGCCTGGTTGGCCCACATCACACCGGCATGGGCGTGGCCGATGACGAGCAGGTAGGCGCTCTGGCCGGGGGCGCGGCCCCCTGAGCCGTAGTAGACCGTCGCCCCCTGGCCCTGGGTGGCCCGGGACACGTCGCTGGTGGCCGGTGTGAGCAGCGATGGACGCCTTACTCTCAATGCGGCGGAGGTGACCAACGATGACGCAACGCTGTCCAGCGCCGACGCGTTTCAAGTTACCACCGGCAAGCTGAGCAACCAGGGCGGCCAGTTGAACAGCGGCAGCCAATTGGGGGTGACGACGACCGCGCTGGACAACAGCCGCGGCGGGCGCATTTCTAGCCAGACCGAGTTGAGCCTGGACCTGCAAGGTGGGCATCTGGACAACCGCAAAGGCTTGATCAGCGCGCCCGGGCAGCTGTTGCTCAAACAACTCGGCAGCGTAGATAACCAGGGAGGTGAAATCTCCAGCGCGCATGCCTTTGACCTGGCGGCCACCGCCCTGAACTCAGCAGACGGCAGGCTGCTCAGCCAACAAGCCTTGACCCTGCGTATCGCCCAGGCACTGGACAATACCCGAGGCCTGATTTCCGCCGCAGCCTTACACGTGAACAGCACCAGCCTGGACAACCAGGGCGGCAAGTTGAGTGCCGTCAGTGAGTTTAATCTCGATATCAACGGCCTGTTGGATAACCGTCGCGGTGAACTGCTCGGCCAACACGGCACCGTCAACGTGGCGGCACTGGACAACGGCCAGGGCCGCATCCAGGGTGATAACCGACTGGCGTTGACCAGCCTGGGCGCAGTCAGCAACAGCAAGGGTACGCTGGTTGCCGGACAGGCACTGACGGTCAAGGCGGCCAGCCTGGACAACCAGGCCAAAGGCCGCGTCACCAGCCAGGGCGATGTGCAACTGCTGGTGGGCAAGATGGATAATCGCGGTGGCAAGGTCACTTCGGTAGGCCGCTTGCAGGTCCAAGGCGACGCGTTGGATAACCGCGAGGCCGGTTTGCTCAACTCAGGCCAGGCCATGGACCTGACCATCGGCAAGGTGGACAACCGTGGAGGTGAGATAGCCAGCGTGACGGAACTGACGCTGGCGGGACGCGACCTGGACAACAGCAACGCTGGCCGTGTGTTGGCCAGCGGTGCGCTGCAATTGACGCTCGACCACCTAAATAATCAGCTCAAGGGCATGGTGTCCGGTCAGCAGGACGTCAACCTGAAGGCCACCCGCCTGGATAACAGCGCGCAAGGCAACCTCTACGCCAAGCGCAATCTCGATGTGAGCCTGGCCAGCCAGGCCGACAACTCCCAAGGAGTGATACGTGGCGACGGTATGTTGCAACTGCGCAGTGCCAGCCTTGGCAACAACGGTGGGCGCATCAGCAGTGGTGGAGCACTGCTGCTGAAGGTTGACGACGCCATCACCAACCAGCGGGGCGAGGTGCTCAGCGCAGGCGCCGCGACAATCACCGCTGGCAGTTTCGATAACAGCCAGGGGCATATGGTCGCTGATGAAGCCCTGCAACTGACGACCGGAGTACTGCTCAACCAGCGCCAAGGCCGTGTCACCAGCGCCGATCGCCTCAAGCTGATCGCAACGTCTGTGGACAACCGTTTTGAAGGCCGCATCGCCAGTGGCAAGGCGCTCGATGCCAGCATCACCAACCTCGACCAGCGCGGCGCCGGCGAGCTCTATAGCAACAGCGAGCTGACCCTGGACATGAACCATGGTCAACTGAATAACGCCGATGGCTTTATCAATGCACCCGGCATGCTACTGCTCAAGAACCTCAAGGACGTCGACAACCGCCAGGGTGAGATCTCCAGCGCACACGCCTTCGCTCTGACTGCTGACACTTTGGACAACAGCGGCGGCAATCTGCTGAGCGATCAGCGCCTTAGCCTCAAGGTCGAACAGGCTCTGCTTAACGTCAAAGGCTTAATCTCGGCCGCCGGTATCAGGCTTGAAGCTACGCACCTAGACAACCGCGAAGGCAGTATCAGCAGCTCGCTGGACGCACGCCTTGCCGTCAAGGCAGACGTACTTAACGACCAGGGCGAAATCACCAGTGCGGGCAAAACCCAACTGAGCGCGTCCAGCCTGACCAACAACCAGGGCCAAGTGCTGGGTGATGTCAGCCTGGACTTGAAGGTCAAGGGCGCGGTGGATAACCAGGGCGGCACCCTCGGCGCTGGCACACTGTTGGATTTGCACGCCGGCAGCCTGGATAACCGCCAGGCCGGGCAACTGGTCAGTAATGGCCAGCTCAACGCAACGATTGATGGGCTCCTCGACAACCATGCCAAGGGGGGGGTGCTGGCCAAAGGTGCGATGGACCTGCGCACCGGGCGCCTGGATAACCGCGAAGGGCAAGTGACGGGCCAGGACATGCTGACCCTGCACAGTGCGAGCGTCGATAACCTCGCAGGCATGATCCTCGCGCAGAAGGGCCTGCAGCTCAATGTCGGCGAACTGGGCAACCAGCAGGGCGTGCTCAAAAGTATGGCCGACCTGGTGTATACCGGCCATCAATTGACTAATCAGAAGGGCCTGATCAGTGCTGTGGGCCCACTGCAACTGACGGCCGATAACTTGCAAAACGCAGGTGGCCGAATCGCCAGCCATGGCGACCTCTCGGCAGCCCTTGGCGTACTGGCCCAGCAGGGCGGTGAGTTGGTTGCACAGGGTGAACTGAGTTTGAGCGCGGCGTCTTTGGACAACCGTGACAGAGGCCTGGTAGGTGCGAAAAAAGCGCTGAAACTGTCGGTCGACACCGTTGATAACCGCGCAGGAGAAATCTCCAGCCAAAGTCGCGTCGACTTCAAGGGCCAGCGTTTGGATAACAGCGGTGGCAAGCTAGTCGCCGGCACGGCACTGGAATTGGCCGTGGCTCATATCATCAATCAGGCCAAAGGACTGGTGTTTGCCCAAGACAATCGTTTCAACGGCGTCCGCCTGGAAAACAGCCAAGGTACGTTCGCTGGCCAGCAGTCACTCAGCATTACGTTGGCCGCCAATCCCGAGACCGAACTGGACGCGCTGCTGGATAACCAACAGGGACAGATCAGCAGCGCCGGCACACTGCAACTGACCAGCAACAGCCTCGACAACAAGGCTGGCGCCATCTCTTCTGCGGGCAACCTGCGGCTTGCTGCTGTCAGCGCTATCGCCAACCAGGGCGGCATCATCGAAACCGACGCCGGCCTCGTTCTTACAAGTGCGAGCCTGGACAACGGTCCAAGCGGCTTGCTCAACAGCCGCGGTGCGCTGAGCCTGACCACTGGCGTCTTGAACAATAACGGGCGCATTACCAGTGCCGATCGCCTGGAGCTCTCGGCCAGCCAAGTGGACAACACCGGGCGTATTGCCAGCAGCCAGCAGTTGACGGCCAACGTGACCGGCCTGAATCAGACTGGTGGTGAGCTGTTCAGCAACACTCAGCTTGAGCTGGACCTCAATCACGGCCAGTTGAACAACGTCGGTGGCCTGATCAATAGCCCGTTGCTGATGCTAAAGAACCTGGCGGATGTGAACAACCAGCGCGGTGAGATCTCCAGCCAGCAAGCATTCACCCTGGCCGCCCGCAATCTGGACAGCAGCGCTGGCAAGCTGATCAGCAATCAGGGGCTAACCCTGCACGTGGAAAACCTGCTGGCAAACGCCAAAGGCGTGATCAACGCCGCTTCGCTCAATCTCCACAGCGCTCAATTGGACAATAGTGACGGCCTGCTTAACAGCCGCGACGCACTGGAGGTCTCTGTCAGCCAGCGACTGGATAACCAGCGCGGTAGCCTGATGGCTGATGGCGAATTGCTGTTGGCTTCCGCTCGGCTCGACAACCGAGACGGCAAGGTTGCGGGCAAGGCTTTGGTGAGCGCCAAGGTCGATCAGGTCGATAACCGTGGCGGCCAGTTGATCAGCACCACGGCGCTGGATCTGCGCGCGACCTCGCTGGACAACCGCAAAGGCCTGGTAGGCGCGGAAAAGGCGCTGACGTTGCAGGTAGGCAGTGTCGACAACCGTGGCGGCGAACTGTCGAGCAATGCCGACCTGAGCATGACCGGGGAAAGCCTGGATAACAGCGACAGTGGTCGCGTACTGGCAGGGCAAGCGCTGAGCATCACGGTTGCCAAGCTGCTCAATCGCAACTTGGGCCAGATCAATGCGCAACGGTTGGTGCTCAGTGGCCAGCACCTGGATAACAGCACCGGCAAGTTGTTCGCTCAGCAGTTGCTGCAACTGGACTTCAAGGGCGAGCTGAACAACACCCAGGGTGTCATCAGTAGCGAAGGGCGGTTGGATGTTAACGCCGCAAGCCTGATCAACCGCCAGGGCCGAGTGTCCAGCGCGCAGGCGTTGGCGCTGGAGCTGACAGGGGCGGTAGATAGCGCAGACGGTCAGTTGGTGACCGACAGCACGTTGCACCTGCGTAGCGCGAGCATGGGCAATCAGCGAGGCGTGCTCAGCGGCAAAGGGGCGGTTTCCGTCACTACCGGTGCGCTGGACAATAGCGGTGGTCGCCTCAACAGCGGTGACAGCCTGGACCTGAAAGCCGCGCTGCTGACTAACAACGTCGGCAGCATCGGCAGTGCCCAGACGCTGAAGGCCAGTGTCGATGGCCTGGATCAGCAGGGCGGCAAGTTGTTCAGCAATACGGGCCTGACGCTGGACCTGAACAATGGCCAGTTGAACAACCAGCAGGGGCTGATCAACGCGGCCGGACCGCTAGTGCTCGAACGCCTCAATGACGTGAACAACCAAGGCGGTGAAATCTCCAGCGGCCAGGCCTTCAAGGTCGTGGCGCGCAATCTGGATAACAGCAACGGTCGACTGCTCAGCAATCAAGGATTGGCGCTGCGGATCGACCAGGTATTGAGCAACGTCAAGGGGCTGGTCGCCGGGGCGAGCCTGAGTGCGAGTGCAGCCTCCGTCGATAACAGTGGCGGTACGCTCACCAGTCGCGGCAACCTGGCGCTGACCAGCACCGGCCTGCTGAACAATCAGCAACAGGGCCTCATCAACGCCGCACAAGGGCTGACCGTCAATACGGGCAACCTCGCCAACCAAGGCGGCACTCTGCTCGGTAACAGTGCCTTGACGCTGAATGCCATGGTCCTGGACAACAGCGCCAATGGGTTGATCAACAGCCAGGGTCGTCTCGACCTGAATGCCCAGTCGCTGGATGCCGGCGACGGTGGTGAGGTATCGGCCAAAGGTGACATGGACCTCAAGCTCTCGGCCTTGGCACTTCGCGGCGGCAAGTTGATCGGTGACCAGGGCGTGACTCTGGACCTGGCCGGCGGTGACCTCGACAACCGTAAAGGCTTGATCCTCGCCAAGGGTCTATTGATCCTGAAGAACCTGCGCGACCTGCAGAACCAGAGCGGCGAGCTGTCCAGCCAGGGCGCCCTGAGCCTGGCGGCGCGTCACCTTGATAACAGCGCAGGCGCGCTTATCAGTCAGCAACGGCTGACGGTGAATGCTGGCGACATGGTCAATCGCGGCGGCCTGATGTCTGGCTGGCAGGGGGTGAACCTCATCGGCAACAGTCTGGACAACCGTGGCAGCGGGACGCTGTCCAGCCGCAACGGCAACCTCGACGTGAACCTCACTGGTGGCTTGCTGAACAGCGGCGCTGGCGCACTGGCCAGCCTGGGACGCTTGAATGTCAGTACTGCGCTCTTGGATAACAGCGACAAAGGGGTCATCTCCAGCGGTGCGCAGCAGGTCTTGACGGTCACTGGCGGGCTGAACAACACCCAAGGTGGGTTGATCGACAGCGGTGCAACCCTGGACCTGAGTGCCACGGATCTCGATAACAGCGCCGGCAGCATCACCACTCAAGGCAACCTGAACCTGCTAGGTGGCAATCTGATCAACAACGCTGGCTCGTTGATGGGCAACGGCCACCTGCTGCTCGACCTGCGTGGAAACCTCGGCAACGTCAACGGCAAGATTGCCGGCACCGAGTCTGTGGTGGTCAAGCAAGCGATCGAAATTGATAACCGCGGCGGCCAACTGGCCAGCCAGGGGCGTTTGGCCCTGGCCATGGGCGGCTTGAACAACAGCCAAAGTGGCACCGTCGCCGCCAAGGGACCGCTGGCGATCGACGCCAGCGCGATCGTGCAAAACAACGCTGATGGCTTGATCTACAGCCAAGAGGGCGACCTGCAGATCAAGGCCTTCGGCCTGAACAACGTGCAAGGCAAGTTGCAGGGGCAAAATGGCCTGCGCGTGGAGGTCAATGGCGACCTGAACAACCAAGGCGGCAACCTCATCAGCCAGACCGGTGATGTACACCTTAAGGCGGGTAGTCTCGACAACCGTGGCGGTGTGCTCGCCGCGCTCAAGGGCGATATCGACGCAGGCATTGTCGGTATGCTGCGCAACGGTTTTGACCTGAGTGCCAACCGTAAGGCCGGCCTGATTCAAGGTCAGGCGCTGCTGCTCACTGCCAGCCAGCTCGACAACCAGGGCGGCCACCTTGCCGCGCAAACCGGTGACGCGCTGCTGAACGTCGCAGCCCTCAATAACCAGCAAGGCGCGCTGTATGCCAAGGGGTTGATGCGGGTCAATGGAGGCAACCTCGATAACAGCGCCGGACAGATTGCCGGTGACCAGATTGCATTGGGGCTCACTGGCCAGCTGACTAACCAAAGCGGCTTGATCGAAAGCACTCAAAACCTGGCACTGACGGCCAATGCCGTCGATAACCAGGACGGCAAGTTGCTCGCCCTGGGGCGTTCGGGCAGCACGCAATTACAGATCGGCAACGTGTTCGACAACCGTAACGGCGCCGTGGAAACGGCCAATCAGGATCTGGCGCTGGCGGCTGCCAGCTTTCAGAACAGCGGCGGTAAGCTACTGCATATGGGCGAGGGCATCTTCGACATCTCGCTGTCAAACGTGACCGGCGCAGGCGGTGAAATCGTTACCCGTGGTGGCCTGACCCTCAACGCCGATACCTGGACCAACACCAGCGTGATCCAGGCCGGGCGCTTGAATGTCAACGTCAACCAATTCACCCAGACCGAAACCGGTCAACTGCTGGCAACCACACGCCTGGACGGCAAGGGCGGCAATTGGGTCAACCATGGACTGATTGCCAGTGATGGCAGCTTGAAGCTGGATCTTGTCGGCGCCTACAGCGGCAATGGCCAGTTCACCAGCCAGGGCGGGCTTGACCTGCACGTGGGCCAGTTGGACGTGAGCAACAGCGCCAGGATTACCGGCGGTGGCGACACCCTGGTCAGGGTTGATGGCCAACTCAACAACCATGGCCGCCTGACCTCCGCGACAAACCTCAACCTTTCTGCTGGCGGCCTGAACAATTACGGGACCTTGGGAGCGGCACAGAATGTGACAGTGACCAGTGCGACCCTGCTGAATGACCGTGGCCTGCTGTTCAGCGGCAACGACATGACCCTGCATAGCAACACCCTCACCAACCAGTACGGCGACATCTACAGTCTGGGACGCCTGGACGTCGTCGGTCTTGATGGGGTGAGCAAAGCCAGCAGTCTGCAGAACGTATCTGGCAGTATTGAGTCCAGTGGTGACATGTCGCTGAAGGTAGCCATCCTGACGAACCGTCGGGACTTATTTCAGACTCAGGACAAAGCAGGCACTGGCGGCTCACTTACCAACATTTGTTGGGATTGTAGCGGCGGCGATTTCGTTGTCGACTTTGTCGGCACTGAGAACTTTCAAAGTGAGCTGTTGAAAACCTCGGCGGCCTCCACGATTCAATCGAGTGGTCGGATGGATATTGCCGCCAACAGCGTGCTCAATGAATACAGCGTCATCGCCTCCGGCGCGGATATGAATATCACCGCGGATCAGCTAACGAACAAAGGTGCTACATCAGGTTCCGGGGTACGTACCCGCACCTGGCAAATGGTGTCGTCCAACAAAGTGTACTGGCGTTTCAAACGGGGCGTCATGGACCCCTACAACGCCCAATCAGGCCCTAAAAGCTTGCCGGTCGAGGCGTTGTCGGCGTTTTCACTGATTGGCGACACTCTGGTGTCGACCGCTGGCGCATCACTGGCGCCCGCGATTATCCAGGCGGGCGGCGCACTGAGCATCACTGCCGCCAAGACTTTGGTCAACAGCAGCGAGACACCTTTCACAGCCCTTACCCCGCGCACCTTGCGCAATGAAGACACCCGTGTCGGCAGCGCTCCGGCCACTGTGGTGGTGCAACTTGCCTCGCAGTTGCCCCCCGACCTGGCACAGCAGCAAGTCAATCCGCTGACCTTGCGCGGGTTTAGCCTGCCGACCGGTACCCACGGCCTTTTTCACCTCAGCAGCCAGTCGGTCAATTCGACTCAGGCGGCACAGACCACTGGCGGCCCACAAAGTTGGAGCATGGGCGGCGCGAGCCTCGGCCTGGCTCAACGCCAGGACGCACAGCCTGCGCTGGAGGCTCGCAGTTTTGCGGTGAGCAACGTTGCTCAACAGGGCGCTGCAACGCGCCAGTTGGACCCGACGACACGCCAGGTCGATAATGTCACGGCCAACATCAAGGCGTTGGATGTTTCCGGGGGCGCTGAGGTCGGCACCGGCTTCGCCTGGACACCCGGCCAGATTACCATCGGCAATATTGCCCGTGGCGATGGCATAAACACCCAGAATCCGTCTGCAGGTTCGACCCTGCCGGTTGCCAAGTTGACCGGCGACCTGGCCCTGACTGAGCGCGATACACGCATCCAGGTCACCACACCTGGCGATATCGCCCGCCCGACCTTGAATATTCCGGGTGTGACCCCTGTGCAACTGTTGGCCAGCACACCAGCTACCCAGAGCCCGGGCAGTCGTCCGACTCAAGGGCCTGCGGTGATCGCCCAACCGCTTGACGCAGGTGCACAAACCACAGCGGTCGCCACCCAGACCGTCAACCGTGCGCAGGGCTTCATGCCGACTGGGCCGGTGTCCCAACCGCACAAATATTTGGTCGAAACCAACCCGGTACTCACCGACCTCAAGCAGTTCATGAGCTCGGACTACCTGCTTGCAGGCTTGGGCTATAACCCGGATGACAGCGCCAAACGCCTGGGCGACGGGCTCTACGAACAGCGCCTGATCCAACAAGCCGTGCAGGCGCGCACCGGGCAGCGTTTTATCGACGGTCAGAACACTGACGAGAAGCTGTTCAAGTACCTGATGGACAATGCCATCAGCAGCAAGCAGCAACTGAACCTGGCAGTAGGCGTGTCGTTGACTTCCCAGCAGGTGGCGGCCCTGACTCACGACATAGTGTGGCTTGAACAACATGAAGTGAACGGCGAAAAAGTGCTGGTGCCGGTGCTTTACATGGCACAGGTCGATAACCGTCTCGCACCGAGCGGTGCATTGATCGCCGGTAATGACCTGAACCTGATTGCCGGTGAAAACCTGGAGAACGCCGGCACCCTGCGAGCCAGCAACAATCTGTCAGCCAAAGCCGGCAACGACCTAACGAACAGCGGCGTGATCGAAGCCGGCAACCGTCTGGACCTGCTGGCGGGCAACAATATTGTCAACAAGTCCGGCGGCATCATTGCCGGGCGCGATGTCACGCTGACGGCCGTCCATGGTGATGTGCTCAACGAGCGCGCCGTCACCCGTACCGGCGACGGCACAGCGGCACGGCGTGATTACCTCGACAGCGTGTCACGTATCGAGGCTGCCAATGACCTGACCCTCAAGGCCGGTCGCGACGTGGCCAATACGGGTGGTGTGCTGCAAAGTGGGCGCGACGCCCTGATCACTGCCGGGCGCGATGTGCGTATTGATGCTGTTGAGCAGCGCAATGGCATCGACATGGGCAGCCGCCTGCGCACAGAAACCGTGACACAAAACGGCGCCAGCGTGGAGGCCGGTCGTGATCTTTCGGTGTCGGCAGGGCGCGACTTCTCTGCCATCGCCAGCCGCATCGACGTCCAGCGCGACCTGAATATTTCGGCCACCAAAAACCTGAGTGTTTCGTCTGCGGCCGACGAACAGCATTCCTCCAGCAAATCCAAAAAGGTCACTCAGTCCCAAGACCACATCCGCCAGGTGTCCAGCGTGCTAACGGCCGGTGGCGACGTGTCGTTGAAGGCCGGCAAAGACCTGGAACTGACCGCCAGCCGAATTGCCGGTGGCGGCAACGTCGCGCTCGAAGCACAGCGCGACCTCAGCATCCTCTCGGCACTCGACGAAGATGCATCGTTCTACTCGAAAAAGAGCAAAGGCTCGTTCGGTCGCAGCAAAAGCGAACAACGTGAAAGCTACGACAGCACCAACGTCGCCTCCGTGGTCGAAGCCGGCAAAGACCTCACCCTCAATGCCAGCAAGAAAACCGACGGTGGTATGAACATCGAAGGCGGGCGTGACGTGACTGTGATCGGTAGTCAGTTGAAGGCCGGCGGCGATATGTTGCTCGGTGCCACTGGCGATATCGCAGTGTTGTCGGGTGTAGAGGAGCATGGCTCGTACAGCAAGAAGACCAAGTCCGGATTCCTCGGCTTATCCAAGAGCGGTAAGAGCCAGTTGCAAACGACAGCAAGCCAGGTGGGCAGTGAGCTGGATGCCGGCAACGATCTGGTTGTCGCCGCAGGCAACGATGTACGCGTGCGGGCCAGTGAGATCAGTGCTGACAACGATGCCGAGTTGAGGGCTGGGTTGGTGAATAACAGCGGCGATATCAACCTGATCTCTGCCAATGACACAGCGTATAGCCGCAGCGAAAAATACGAGAAAAAGACGGGCTCTATTTCTGGAGGGTTCCTGGCGATTACCTCGGCCAAGAAGGCCGGGCGCGAAGCCCAGAGCAGCACCAGTGTCGGTAGCCAGGTCGCGGCGGATCGCGATGCAAACTTGCAGGCTGAGCGCGATATCAACCTGGTGGGCAGCGGGATCAGTGCCGGGCGTGACGTTAGCCTCAATGCGGGGCGCGATGTCAATGTACTTGCTGCGCAAAACAGAACCAGCGAGCGCGACTGGCAGAAAACCAAGCAGACCGGTATCGGCGTGTCGAGCGATGCTAATGGCGTGACCTTGTTCGTGGGGGCAGATAAAAGCGCAGAGAAAAATCGCCTTGAGCAGCAAACAGCGGCAGCCAGCCAGATCAGTGCTGGGCAGGACCTGGCGATCAATGCCAAGCGGGATATCAATCAGCGTGGGTCTGATCTATCGGCAGCCAATGACGTTGATCTGAGAGCCGGGCGGGATATCAATATTGATGCGGCGCGTGAGCGTTTGTTGATGGAGCAGCAGCGGGAAAAGGAGCGTAATGGGTTGAGTCTTGCGATCAACCATAACTATGGCGACACCAAGGATGCAGTACAAGGTGCCGGGAAAGGAGAGGACAGTGTCAGCAAGAGTTCCAGCACGCTAAAGGCTATCGATGGAGTTGCTCAATTTACGAGCGGCGCTACCCCCGATGGTAAGTTCGGTAATAGTTCACAGGGCACAACCCAACAAGTTGTCGAACAAACCAACCGTTCCTCAACGCTCAGTGCAGGCAATGATATCAATCTGTCCGCAGGTAACGATGTCACGATCAAAGGAAGCGAGTTAGGCGCAGGGCGTGACATCAACATTCAAGGACGTGATGTCACCCTCGATGTGGCTAAAGGCGGAGTAACTGTTGAAAACAATGAGCGTCAGAGTTGGAGTGGGCTTCATGGCGGTGTCAGCGGTGGATTCAAGGTGGGGGTCGGTGGTAGCCACGGCGTAGCCAGTCAAGATCACAATCGCGAGTCTTCCGGTGCAACAGCGTTGGATGCGGGGCGTAATGTCAATCTCAACGCGAGCAACGATCTGAGTCTGGTCGGCACGCAAGTTAAAGCTGGTCGCGATATTGATCTGAAGGCCGGCAATGACTTGAACATTGGTGCCTCTCATAACAGCTATGTGAAAGAGGACACCAGGAGTAGCGGTGGGGGCGAGGTCGGATTTGCTGCGCAAGACGGTGCAATCGGTGTTTATGCCAGTGTGAGTTTGGGCAAGGGCGACCTTGAACGTGAAGGCGTGAGCCAGCAGGAAGCCTATCTGTATGCCGGTGATCGTTTGGGCTTTGACAGTGCCCGAGATACTAACATCGCAGGTGCTCAACTGCGGGGCGACAATGTTGTGGGCCGGGTTGGTAGGGACCTGAATGTATCGTCTGTAGCGGATACCGGTAAGGTCAAAGGTAAGGAATTTGATGTCAGTGCGACGGTTACCGTCGGGTTTGGTTTTAGCGCAAGCGGCTCAGTGGGCTACGGTCAGACCAGTGGTAAAACGAATTGGATTGAAGATCAGACGCGTATCACGGCCAAGGACACCGTGGATATCCGTACGGAGAAACATACCCAACTTGATGGTGCCCTGATTGCTGCCGATACCGGCAAACTCAAACTGGATACGGCAACCCTCGGCTTCTCCGATATTGCTGGAGAAGATAAAGAGCATGGGTACTATCTGAACCTGGGTGGGACTTACAGCCAGAGCGGTCGTGCTACTCAAGACTCCAGTCAGGTCAGTAAAGGCAAGGACCAAGCAAATGGCTGGAGTGCTACCGGTTGGGAGTACGACAAGGATCGTGAACAAACTGTTCGTGCCACGGTGGGGCCGGGTGAGGTTGTCGTCCGCGACGATACCAAAGCCGGTACGGATGCCACTGCCGGACTGAATCGTGATACCAGTAAAGGATATGAAATCACCCGCGACGATGAGTCTCGAACAGACCTGTATGTCACGAGTTCGTCGATCGATGATGTGCGCCATCCCATAAAAACGATCAAGCAACGTGCTGTTGAGCTGTATAACTACGATAAACAGGCCCAAAAAAACTGGGATGCGGCGAGTAACGGGATGAGCGCCGTCATCAATAAGGTTGAGGCCGCGCTCGGTCGTAAGATGGATGCGGGTGTGCTTGCTATCGGCGGCAAAGACTTGGCCGAGAACACCCTCGAAGCGCTTATCCTATCCGGCAAAAGCCGCAACGCTGCCATGGATATGATGAAAGACCCTGGCTTTCAAGATGGGGTCCTGAAGCAGCTTAATGAAATCATGCATGTTAATGATGCTGATCTGAAAGCGGTGGAAGCACAGATCAAGCCAGGGTTGGACAAGTACATCCGTCAGGCAAATGAGTTACCACCTACAAACGTCACGGAGAGGAGAACTGCCCAGCAGGAAACTTTAGACTTTGTATCCAATATAAATCAGTACATTCAAGCCAATCCGGACAAGGCTGAAACGGTCGGTTACGTCCTCGCAGTCGCCCAGGGGCCAAAGGGCATGATGCAGATGGTTGTGTCAAAAGCCATCGAAAATACGTCCTATGGCGAGAAGCTGGCTCAGAAGGTGGATGAGCTTCAGACTAGGATGGGCAAGGCGCTGGCGGACCAAATGCTTGGTGTCTCCGAGCCGGAAGATCAGCTTAATGCGGCGAAGCCAGACGACCAGAGGCTCATCGGCGGCGGGGAATTGCTGATCAGTGTATTGATTGGTGCGGTACCGGGGGGAGCGAAAAGGAACGAGCGTGTATCTGTTACCGTCAAGGATAAGCCCACCGGAGGGGGCACTGAAAAGTCCCCTGAGGTGGCCTTGGGTGCAAAAGGAGTGCGTGCTCCCGTAGTTAATCCGACACCAGCGCAAGTGGCCACTGCTGAGAAGTTGGGTGTTGATCCACGGTGGGTAAAATCTGACGGAAGTCCCGATTGGCCAACGAAAGCAAATAATGGTTTCGATGGCGGATTCGATGGGCCGCCGAGGGTTGCTGAGCTTCAACCAGGCCAGACGTTTGATAGGTACGGTGGCCGATTTGATGAGAAGGGTAATTTTACTGATCAAGGTAAATTTGTGGCACCGAAGGATGTGCCGTTTGATCAGCGCGCTTTGCCTGACTCGAGCCTGAAATCACCATATCAACAATATGAAGTTATAAAGCCTATTCCAGAGGTAAACTCCGGAAATGCAGCACCGTGGTTTGGAAAGCCAGGCGGGGGAACGCAGTATCAATTACCTATGAGTATTGATGAGTTGCTGAAGGAAGGCTTCATCAAGCCAATAAAATAAGCTAGGGGGATAGCAGTGAAAATTGAACAAATAGCTGAATGTTTTTTCAAATACGCAAATGAACAGGGAAATCCATATGATAAATTCCCCTTGGGGACGGAGGTGGATGAGTTTGGTGCCCCATACATTGAAATTTCTGGTTCAGGGAAGCTGGCCATTGTTGCGAAGGATCGAGGCGAAGAGTGTCTAAGGAAAGAAACAACATCGCCGGAAGTGCTGGCCAAATGGGTGTATGAGGTTTTCAACAAGGATTAATAGGTCGGTGTTGGAGTAGTTATTTACATTGCTCCGTCCAGATTGAAGGTGCAAAAGGAGTGTCAGGTTCGACTCTGACGAGGGACGAATTGATCTCGGGCTTGCCTTAATGCCAGTCAGTTAAGCCTTTTTGTAGGAGCGAGCTTGCTCGCGAAGAACTTGAGAGCGCCGCGTTTACCTAGCAAACACGCGTTATCGTTGACGTCCTTCGCGAGCAAGCTCGCTCCTACAGAAAGCAGAATCCGCTTAACTGACTGGCATTAGGGCTTGCCTGGAGGAACTAAGATTACGCCAGGAAATGTGGTTGATATCCGTAGGTTGCCAGATGGCCGAACCGTCTGGTTGAAAAAGGGTACTGATGCTGCCGGATTGCAACATATCTACAAACGACACGAAGTCGACTTTGTCAATAAAGACATCTCACGTAATGACATTTCCACTGTAGTAATGAACGCTCTTGAACGTGGACAGGTTATCGGGACCAACGGTTCTGCTAATGTTTACCGCATCACGTACAATGGTGTTGAACAAAATATTACAGTTGGGGTTGGCTCAAACGGCTTCGTGGTTCGAGCTAATCCGGTCAGTTCTTGGAAGCCATTGCCATGATTAGGTTAAGACTAACGAGTGAATATTTGGCTGGGCCAATATTCTGCCCAGATCCGGATAGAATGGGGCACGTTGATATCGAAGATTTACCCCTCTCTCAAGAGTTGATGGCGAAAATCAGTAAGTGGGACGGTGAGTACCAAGCGACGTTCAACAGCGACTACCCTCCCGATTCTGGTTTTACCACTCCTGAGGCAGAGCTTCGGCACAAAGCCGAAGTCTAGACTTAACAGTTTTTAGAGGCTCGGACGTTATTTGATAGTTGCCGATTTTTCGGTCGCAACGGTTAGGTTAAATTCAATTGATCACATTATCGCTGTTCAAAGATGACGAGATCTTAGCACCTCGGCTGGGGCTTACTCATCAGGAGGTGCTTGGGGTTTTCGGTAAATCTGGATAGGCCTTTCAAACCATGATATTACCAGGCTTAAGGATCCAAGAACGAAAAGTATAGGCTTCAAAACACCTAGTGATATCGAAAAAAATTGCAATAAATGGACTAAGTTCGATTGTGGTGATGATACCGTTGGGTATGGATACAAAGGGCTTGCGGCGATTTTCAATCCTGTAACTAACAAGATTATTATCTTTAGGTCGACAAAAAGCAGAGGCTAAATATGATTTTTTTGTTTGATCGAGGGAATAAGTTTGCGCTCAGTATACAAGCATACGAGTTTCCCGAGGCGAACGATGAGCTAGATGCTAATTGGTTAGTCGTTGGTATAGAAATAGAGCAAGAAGATGGGGTGGGGTGGCGAGCGCATGGACCTTATCTACGCACCCGTGAGTTAGTAAAGCTATTGCGCTGGCTGCAAAATTTGACAGTTAAAGCTACCCCTTCAAGGATGGATTTTATGGAGGGAGAGTTAGCGTTTGATTATACGGACGATATGCTGCTTGGGATCAAGCTTGACTTTAGCTTTCATCCTAAAGGCGCAGAGTATGATTATTTAGTTGATAGGGAGTGCTCACTATATTTCAGAGTTAATGATAAAGAAATAGCTGATCTGATTTTTGCTGTTGAGCAAACTATAAAGACGTTTCCTGAGCGATAAGTCGTGAGAGGAGCTTACTTTTACTGTTGGCTCTTCCGCCGTAAAATGGAATAGAGCAGAACTGGGCTAGATAAGTTCTATCCAGCGGTGGTGTTCTGTCAGAAACATATTTAGCATTTTTTGGAAGGTTGTTAAGCAAGTGGATAAATCGCTTGAGAAAGGAGTTTTCAAGGGGGCATACATGCCGGTGGCGATGTGATTGTCGTGTGTTACGCGGACGGCAGCGTGGTGGATTTCACGACGCAATGGCGTAAAGCTGTAAACGTCTCGACTTGATCTGACAACCCTCTTTAAAAAGAACGGGACCGGGGTTGATGGTGTGTGAGCAATCACTAACCCAAGAGGATTAGCCCTACGTGAACGTTGCCGAACTTAAAAGCTCAATGTTTTCAAAGGGGTAGACGTTTAGTAAGAAACTCGTTCCCCGCTCCACTATCTTGATTTTTAACCTGCATCGTCAATCTGTCGTCACTCGCGCGGCGTTCTGCCTCAACAGGTCCAGATAGTCAGCCCATTGTTGAGCCGCTTCCCGGCGTTGCGCTAGTAGTTGCGCACGTGCATACACAGCCCCCAGCGCACCTGGCATCCGGTGGGATAGCGACAATTCGAGCACGATGGGATCAATTCCCAAGTGTTCGTGGGCAATAGTCCGGTAGGTGGCACGAAAGCCGTGGGCAGTGATGCCGTACTCTGGCCAGATATGCTGAAACGACTTGAGCATTGACGTCGGGTTGATCGGGCGGCCTGGATAGACCGGCGAGACGAACACCCAACCTTTACCTTCGTCATCCACTACGCGGGTTTGTCTTAGCTTGCGCAACAGGGCCAATGCTTGTTCAGGTAAAGGCACGATGTGTTTGCTTTTGTCCAGATGCCTGGTTTTGCTCACTACGTAGCGCCAATCGGCGCCGACCAGGTCGACATCTTCCCAGCGCATCCGCACGAGTTCGCCAGGGCGCACTGGCAACATGACCAGCAGACGCATCGCGTTGGCAACACTGCCGTCGTCGCACTCATCCAGACGTAAAAGAAACCTGCCCAGATCGGCTGGCCTTTCAATCGCCGGATTGCTGGTTACGACGTGGCGAATCCTCAACTCCTCGACATTACTGAGCGCCACGTTGCGCTCCACCCAGCCGCGACCTTCAGCGAAGCCGAGGATGGAACGGATGATTGTGCGTACACGTCGGGCCATCGCCATGAGACGTTGCTGGCGCAGTTCCGTGATGATGGTGGTGATGTGCTCAAGCTTGATCTCGCTGACCGGTTTACTGCCGACTGCAGGCAGAATGTGGTTTCTCAAGGCTCCGCGAAAACCCGCGATGGATTTGCTCACCAGTTGGGCAGATTTGAAAGCCATCCACTGCTCGGCTACGTAGGCGAAGGTGCGCTGCTCATTGAGCCGCTGTGCCTCGATCTTGGCGGTTTTAGCCTTGAGCGGCGCGATGCTGTTCGCCACGTCGCGGCGTGCGCTGCGGGCAATGTCGCGCGCCTCCTTAAGGCCGATATCAGGGTACGTACCGATCGAAAACCGGTTTTCCTTGCCATGCAGGCGATATTTCAAGCGCCAGAACTTGGAAGGAGGGTTTCCGATTTTGCGTGACGCGCTCACCTCCAAGTAAAGACCGGGGACTTCGCCATCGGCATGTTTGCCAGGGGTAATCACTGCGCGTACGAAAGCGTCGGTCAGTTTTCGCTTGAACAGAGCGCCTTCTCGGGCTTGCATAATTGGGGGCATCGTTTTTTAAAAAATAAAAAATGTGCCCCCAATTATGCCCCCAAAAGCCTCAGAACTCCTTGGAATTGGACGGACGCCCATGGACTCGAGATGCTTTAAGCTAATGTTTTATAAGCATTTATAGAACATAGTAGAATTTTGTTACAAACTCTCGGGGTCCCCAAAAAACATCTGAATCCGCGACCGCAACCACCGTTCCCCCGGATCGTTGTCCTGTGAGCCACGCCAGGCCATATGCAATTCAAAACTGCGTACCGGCAACGGCGGGTCTTCGGCGCGCAGGCCACCGGTGGCGGTCAGGGCTTCGGCGGTGTAGTCGGGGACGGTGGCGAGGATATCGGTGCCGGCCAGCAGGGTGCCCAGGCCGTTGAACTGCGGAACCGCCAGTACCACATGGCGTTGGCGGCCGAGTTTTTCCAATTCTTCATCAATAAACCCGCTGAGGTCGCCGGCAAACGAGACCAGGGCGTGAGGGCGGGCGCAGAAGTCGTCCAGGCTCAGGGCGCCGGGCACGCTGTCGGCGCGCAGTAGCTTGGGTAGGCTGCGGCGCAACAGTTTGCGCTTGGCATTGGCCGGCAGGTCGGCGGTGTAGCTGACGCCAATGGAGATTTCCCCGGAGGCCAGCAGGCCCGGCATCAGGATGTAGTTGACGCGGCGGATCACCAGCACAATGCCCGGCGCTTCGGCGCGCAGGCGCTTGAGCAGTTGCGGCAGCAAGGCAAACTCGACATCGTCCGACAGGCCAATGCGAAACACTGCGGTACTGGTGGCCGGATCGAATTCGGCGGCGCGGCTGACGGCGGTGGAAATCGAATCCAGGGCCGGCGAGAGCAGGGCGAAAATTTCCACGGCCCGGGCCGAGGGTTCCATGCTGCGCCCGGTGCGCACGAACAGCGGATCATCGAACAGCCCGCGCAGGCGCGACAAGGCGGCGCTGATGGCCGGCTGGCCGAGGAACAATTTCTCGGCGGCGCGGGTCACACTGCGCTCATGCATCAAGGTTTCGAATACGATCAACAGGTTCAGGTCGACACGACGCAGGTCGTTACGGTTCATCTTGTGTCCTGGCAGATTCAGCGAGCTTGACGTGAGCGGCCACATGACAACAATGGCCGGCATGAATCTTACGGGGAAAGGCTGGTACTCTGCACCGGCTAATTCAGTTTTCCTACGCCGCCTAGGGTATTTTCCTAGGCGGTGGAATCAATGACAGACATGACGACTATTAATGGCGACCGGTGGCCTTGCCCCGAAAGCCCAGATAAAGTTCATGGCATTAGAGGTCACTTTGGCGAGGTTTGCGATGTCCCGCACGATCCGTTTTCACAAGTTTGGTCCGGCCGAGGTGCTCAAGTGCGAAGAGCATGAAGCCACGTTGCCCGCACCGGGCGAAGTGCAGGTGCGTGTCGAAGCGATTGGCATCAGCTGGTACGACATTCTCTGGCGGCAGAACCTGGCGTCGTCCCATGCCCGTTTGCCTTCCGGTCTGGGCCATGAAATGGCCGGTGTGGTAATGGCGCTGGGCGAGGGTGTTGATGACCTGGCCGTTGGCGACAAGGTCGCCAGCTTCCCGGCCGAGAGCCCCAATGATTACCCGGTGTATGGCGAACAGATTATTTTGCCGCGTTCGGCCCTGACCCGTTACCCGGACGTCTTGAGCCCGGTGCAGGCCAGCGTGCATTACACACCGTTGTTGATTGCCTACTTTGCCTATATCGACCTGGCGCGGGTCAAGCCCGGGCAGTTTGCGCTGGTCACGGATGCCAGCCATTGTGCCGGGCCTTCGTTCGTGCAATTGGGCAAGGCGCTGGGGGTGCGGGTGATTGCCGCGACCAAGAAGGCTGAAGAGCGCGAATACCTGCTGTCCCTGGGTGCCGAAAAGGTCATCGTCACCGAAGAGCAGGACTTGCTGATGCAAATCAACAAGTTCACCGACGGGCGGGGCGTGGATGTGGTATTCGACGGCCTGGGTGGCCCGCAGATGTCGCTGTTGGGCGATGTGCTCGCGCCCCGTGGCAGCCTGGTGTTGTATGGCCTGCAGGGCGGCAACCAGACACCGTTCCCGGCCTGCGCCGCGTTCCAGAAGAACATCCAGTTCTTTGTGCACTGTATCGGTAACTTCACGGGCAAGCCGGAGCTGGGCATTATCCAGGACCAGGCGGCACTGCAGCGGGCCCTGCGTGAGATCAACCAGTTGACCGCAGACGGTGTGCTGGTGCCGCTCAAGACCCGGGTGTTCCCGTTCAGCGAGTTTGTCGATGCCCATCGTTATATGGACGAATGCCCATGCCGCGAGCGGGTGGCGTTGCAGGTTGAAGCTGTTTGATCTGTGGGAATGTTCGTAATCGGACATTCCGCCCGTGCTTGCCATGGGGCAAATACGCCATTTAGAAGGACAGGATCTACGTCCTGGCTGAGTCGCCCGCCGGGATTCTTTCCCTACAAAACCTGCCGTTGATGCCGCCGCTGCCCTGAATCCCAGAGCAGCGGCGTTTTACATGGGGGCTGCGCTCAGTCCCGGCTCGCCAAACTGCACTGGTTTTTGCGCCGGGTCTGTATCTTTTAATCATCAAGCAAGCGCTGATAATTGCCCGGTCACTTTCATCTCAAGGACTGAGCAATGATTGCAGAAAACAACTCAACACACCGGTTCGCGGTAACTAACAAGTCGTCTTGTATGTCGGCCCAGGGATATTGGCCTGCACAGAGAGCGATTAAGTGTGCGCGAACTAAACCCGGCTTTTGCCCTGCGCTGCATATGTCAGATAACTCTTTAATATTTGAGTTAAAGGCTAGTAGGAAGTTGTAAGACCTTTCCTAGGCTGGCCGACAGGCCAGCGTAGGGGCTTTCTTCAGCAGGTGATGGCATCTTCGCCGGGATGTTCCAACAGGCGCTTTGTTGTGCGGTGCTAACATTTAGCTATCAGCTTTGCCGCAACAGGCGTCAACTCCAAGTAAACAGCAGGTCGGACAGGCACGCCTAACTGCTTGCCCGGAACTGACAGTTAACCTCAGGTAGTAAAGCTATGAGCGCTATTCACGAACAAGCCATGAACTATGTGTACCAGCAAGTGTTGCAGCGGTTGCAGGGCTACTTCTCGCGAGCGGAGCGCACCGCACTTCAGTTATTGATTCAGCGGCTGATTGTGGCGGCAGGGGGCATCGAACAGATCGGTGACTACAAAGTACTGGTCGCCCATGGAGGCGGTAAAGGCAGCAGCTATGCATTGGCCTTCCTGCGTGCCGCCCAATTGACCATCGCCGGCCGTGCGCCGAGGAGTTTTCAGTTGCGCGTCGCCACCCTGCGCCATACGGGGATGACGCAAGCCGCACTGGACAGCATTCACCGTGGCTACAGTGCGTTGTTTTTCCATGACGACCCCCGGGTCGAGTTATTGATGGTGGAAAATCAGGAAGTCTTGCCCTTCAACCACCTGCGTCCGGCCTCCACGGCGGGCCAGGATATTGGCCGGCGCAACATGTTGATGGTTGGGCATATGAGTTCGGGGGATATCCGTGCCAGTTTGTGCAACGACGGTTACTTGTCCCTGGGGGATTTCTACCGCCGCATTACCGCCTGGGACGCCGGGGTGCATGCCTTGGTCAGCAGTGATTCGCCGCGCAAGCAGAATCAATACCTGGCGTGGCTGGTCAGAACCACCCGCGCTGCCGGCATGAAAGGCCACGCCGGCCGACCGCTGGCGCTCAACGCCCTGTTTACCCGTATGGATGATTGCAGCGCCGACTATTACCGCGACGTCTATGGGGAACATTACGCGACACAGGATGCCTCCACCCACAAGGAGGTGCATAGGCACCTGGCCTATATCGGCGTGGCCGATCTGCTACGTGCCGCGGAGCAGGACCCCACGGCATTGCTCAACGACTTCATGGGCTACAAGCAGGATGAGTTCGCCTTTCAGTTCAGCAACCCGGACTACGCCAACCCGTTGCTGATGGCGCATATGCATGGCCTGCAAGCAGAGGTGCTGCTGGGCCTTGACTATCAACAGGGGGTCACGGGGTTTATCGAGCAAGCCATCGGTTTTATGCGGCGCAAACAAATCCCCGAACTGCTGATTGCCCAGGCCGGCACCCGGGACGGGCGCATGCTCGCGGCCACCTACGCCCGTGAGTTCTTTGGCCTGGAAGAAAGCCAACTGGTGTGCCTGTTGTTCTCACCGTTTATCCAGCAAGGGCAGCGCCTGGAAGCCTTCTTGCGCCGCTGCCATCCCGGCATGCTGGTGGCGTTGCCCGAGCTGCACAAAGCCCTTGAGGGCAAGTCGTCGGCCGAGTTGATCCAGCATTGGGTGGTCGATACCAGCGGTTTACCCCTGGCACTCTTGCAGCATCTGTACCGCACCCATGTCGCGGCCAATGCCGCCTGTATCAATAGCGAGGAGCCAACCACCGGGCCACACGGCGCGCCAGGGCGCTGAGGGTGGATGCGCTACGGCAGCCGTTGCCCGGGCAGAGAACGTCATGAGGGAGGATAAGCAGGCCGACTTCGCCTATCAGGCGGTCTATCGCTACATGATCAACCTGATCAATGAAGTGGGCACCGAGGCCAGGGTCAAGCTGCCGTCCTTGCGACACTTGGCAGAGCGTTTGAATGTGTCGATTTCCACTATTCAATACGCTTACTCACTGCTGGAAAAGGAGGGCAGGGTGTACTCGGTGGCCAAGTCCGGCTACTACGCCTTGCCCATTGCCGCCAATACCCCGTGCTGCAGCGCCGGTGATTTGCTCGAACGCCTGTATACCGGCGCGCGCAGGCCGGGGATGTTGGTGCTCAGTGCCGATGAACCGGCGCAACTGTTGTCCCTGGACGGGCCGTTGCTGCAATTGGAGCGTGAACTGGTGCGCCAGTATCCGCGCCAGTTGCAACCTTATTCCCAGCCGTGTGGCATCTGGGAACTGCGGGCGGCACTGGCGGCGCGTTATACCCGTTCGCCCACACGTTGCTGGCAGGCGGATGACGTCTATATCGGCGCTGACCTACGGGGTGTGCTGGCGATCCTGATCGAAGTGCTGGCGCTCAACGGGGCGGCGGTGCTGGTGGAGTCACCGTGTGACTGGCTCATCCTGCGCCTGCTGCAAGACGCCGGGGTGCGCGTGATTGAATGGCCGTGCAACGAGCAGGGCCGGCTCGACCTGGCCTATCTGGAGCAGCAACTGCGGGCCGAGGGGGTGCAACTGGCCTTGTTATCCTCGACCCCCGGCCTTGCCACGGGCAAAGCCTTGAGCCTGGCGGAGCAGACGCAAGTGGCAAGGTTGCTGGAGCTCTATGGCTGCTGGCTGTTGGAGAATGATGTCCACGGTGGGCTGGAGTTCGAGGCATCTACCCGCTACCTGCGGGATGTGGTGAACCCCGCACGGCTGATCGTATTTTCCACGTTTGAGAAAGTCATGGGGCCGGAAGCGCCCTATGGTTTTCTGCTTTCGCGGCACTTGAGCGCGCAATTGCAGCGCCAGTTCCTGTTGCGCGCATTTTGTTTGTCGTCCCTTCGCCAGCGGGCAATAGCCCGGCTGTACTACACGGGCCGCCTTGACCTGCACCTGCAGGACTTGCGCGCACAGCTCAAGGCACACGCCTGCGCGATGCAGGTGCACCTGGCGCAGCATCTGGGCGAGCGGGTGACATACCGGGTGCCGCAGGCGGGTGCCACCTACTGGTTGCGCTCGACCGAGGCCGTGGACATGCGCCGGGTATTCCAGGACATGTTGGCACGCCAGGTGGTGATTGCCCCCGGCGAGTTGTTCAGCGTGAGTGGCCTGTACCAGCAGCACTTTCGCCTGAGCCATGTGCTCAGCACACATCACCGCCTGGACCTGGTGTTGGAGGCGTTGGCACAGGCGCTTAAGCAGGGGCAGAACAGATGAGTGGGTTCTGTCGGAAATATCACTGATTATTGTGGGATAGATACCGTCGCATGGCGGTCGAACACCCAGTAAACTGCATTCCTTTTCCGAATCCTTCTTTTCAGAGGTTTTTGCATGACTCTCAGTCCTTTTGCGGGCAAACCGGCGCCAGCTCAATTGCTGGTGGACATCCCGCGACTGGTAACGGCCTATTACACCGGCCAGCCCGATGCAGCAATCTCCACGCAACGTGTCGCTTTTGGTACCTCCGGGCACCGTGGCAGCTCTTTTGACTTGAGTTTCAATGAATGGCACGTACTGGCCATCAGCCAGGCCATTTGCCTGTACCGCGAGGCGCAAGGCATTGATGGCCCACTGTTTGTCGGCCTCGACACCCACGCGCTGTCCACGCCGGCCGGCGCCAGTGCCCTGGAAGTGCTGGCGGCCAATGGCGTGCAGGTGATGCTCGCCGAAGGCGATGAATACACGCCGACCCCGGCGATTTCCCACGCCATCATCTGCTACAACCGTGGCCGCACCCGTGGGCTGGCGGATGGCATTGTCATCACCCCGTCCCATAACCCGCCCCAGAGCGGCGGGTATAAATACAACCCGCCCAACGGCGGCCCGGCCGATACCCATGTCACCAAATGGATCGAAGCCAAGGCCAACGAACTGCTGGCCGCCAAGCTGGCCGGGGTCAAACGCATCTCCCATGCCCAGGCCTTGAAAGCCGACACCACCCATCGCCATGACTACCTCAACACCTACGTGGCCGACCTGATCAATGTGATCGACATGGACGCCATCCGCAGCGCTGATCTGCGCCTGGGCGTGGACCCGCTGGGGGGCGCCGGGGTGCGCTACTGGTCGGCCATTGCCGAACATTACCGCTTGAACCTGGAGGTGGTGAATACCGAGGTCGACCCGACCTTCCGCTTTATGAGTGTGGATTGGGACGGGCAGATTCGCATGGACCCATCCTCCAGCTATGCGATGCAAGGCCTGATCGGCCTCAAGGAACGCTTTGACGTGGCATTTGCCTGCGACCCCGACCACGACCGGCACGGCATCGTCACCCCGTCTGGCGGGTTGTTGGCGCCGAACAACTACCTGGCGGTGTCCATCGACTACCTGTTCCAGAACCGTCCCCAGTGGCGTGCGGATGCTGGGGTGGGTAAAACCGTGGTCAGCAGTGGCTTGATCGACCGCGTCGCCGCACGCATCGGCCGACGCCTGTACGAAGTGCCGGTGGGCTTCAAGTGGTTTGCCGACGGCCTGTTCGAGGGTTCCCTGGGCTTTGGCGGTGAAGAAAGCGCAGGCGCGTCCTTCCTGCGCAAGGATGGCCGCGTGTGGAGCACAGACAAGGACGGCCTGATCCCGGCCTTGCTGGCCGCCGAAATGACCTCGCGCAAAGGCCAGGACCCAAGCCAGATCTACCGCGGCCTGACCGACGCCCTGGGTGAGCCGTTCGCCATCCGTGTGGATGCCAAGGCCACGCCGGCACAGAAGGCGCTGCTGGGCAAGCTGGCGCCGCAGCAGGTCACCTCCACGCAATTGGCCGGGGAAAGCATCCAGCAAATCCTCAGCCATGCACCGGGGAACGACCAGCCGATTGGCGGGCTGAAAGTCATGACCGAAAACGGCTGGTTTGCCGCACGACCGTCAGGCACCGAGGATATCTACAAGATCTATGCCGAGAGCTTTATTGGCGAAGATCACCTCAAGCGCCTGGTGGAAGAGGCGCAGGTGTTGGTGGATGGCGCCATTTCCTAACGTGTGGGGGCTGGCTTGTGTGGCTGGCTTGCCTGCGATCGCATCGCCTCGGTCTAACTGATACACCGAGGTGTCTGCATCGCAGGCAAGCCAGCTCCCACACAAGCCAGCTCCTACACAAACCCGCTGCCACAGTTGGTTTGGTGCCAGGCTTGAGATCAGGCCAGGTCTACCAGCACCACTTCGCTGTCTTCGACTGCCGTCACCCGTAACACCCGCTCATCTTGCACCGCAACGCCATCCCGCGCCTGCGCTCGCAGGCCATTGACTTCGATCACCCCGGTCGCCGGCACCAGATACGCCCGGCGCCCTGCATCCAGGTGGTACTCGGTACTTTCCCCGGCCTTCAGGTTGGCCGCTACCAAGCGTGCATCGGCACGAATACGCAGGCTTTCATGGTCGCCGTGTTTGCCGCTGGCCAGGGTCACGAAGCCTTCGCGCTCGCCCTTGGGAAAGGGCTTGGCGCCCCAGGAAGGGGGCAGGCCCGCTTCATTGGGAATGATCCAGATCTGGAAAATCTTGGTCGCCGTGGCTTCCAGGTTGTATTCGCTGTGGGCAATCCCGGTGCCCGCGCTCATCACCTGCACGTCGCCGGCCTCGGTGCGGCCCTTGTTGCCCAGGTTGTCGGCATGGCTGATGGCGCCTTCGCGCACATAGGTGATGATTTCCATGTCGCGGTGCGGGTGCTGTGGGAAGCCGGTGCCCGGCGCGATGATATCGTCGTTCCACACCCGCAGGTTGCCCCAGTGCATACGCTTAGGGTCATGGTACTCGGCAAACGAGAAGTGGTGATGGGCATCCAGCCAACCGTGATTGGCACCGCCCAGGGAAGTGAAAGGTCGAAGTTCAAGCATGATCGTCTCCTGTTGATGGGCCTATCATCCAGCAGCACATAATCGATAAAAAGCGTAAAAAATGCCTGATTCCCATCAGGTAATTCGATTGCTTCCTGTGTTCCACAACTAGACCCCAGCTTCAGTTCATCGCCTAACTGCATGAAGCCAAAGCAATTGGCTGGAACTGTCAGGGGATTCCGGCGACCATAGGGCTTCTGTTCGCCCAAGCCCCCGCAGGAGTCCGCGTGCTGCAACACACCCCTGATCTGCCCCCCGAACTGCGTCCCCTGGCGCAAATGCCGCTGTTCAAGCGCCTGGCTGCCCGGCTGTTTGGCCACGGTTTGACACGTCTGCGGGCCCAGCATCGTTTTTCGTGGCTGCATGGCCAGGCCGATGGCTTTCGCAGCGGGCATGAGGCGGGGGTGGAGTATGGCTACCGCGAAGGCAAGCGCGATGGTATCGAGGAGGGCCGTCAGGTCCTGTTGATTCGCGACTTGCGTAGTGATGAGCACCGTGCCCCGGGGGTGGACGACCGCCTGTTCGACGATTGGCGCCTGCCACTGACACCCGACCTGAAAAAACGCATCAAGGCCGATGTGGCACGCCTGCTACCGGCCCATGCGCAGCCCAGCGCGGCGCAGTGGAAGATGATCTTCAGCGACACCCCGTCGACCTCGGTGGTTGCCGGGGCCGGGGCTGGCAAATCCACGTCGCTGGTCCTGCGCATCCTGCTGTTGAGCCATTACCTGGGCTTCGAGCTGAGCTCCATGACCGTGGTGACCTTCACCCGCGAGTCGCGCAAGGACTTTATCAGCAAGCTCATGGAGATCCTCAGCCTGTGGGGCCAACCCCTTGGTTTGAAAGAGGCCCAGGCCGTGGTGCGCACCTTCCACTCACGCATCTTGCCCATGGTCCGCAGCCTGCCGGGTTTCGAGCGGTTGCAGGCCTTCGAGAACCTGCACCACGGCACCTATGATGACGAGGCCGATAGCAACCCGTTTGACCTGCGCATCAACGAGGCCCAACGCCAGCAGCTCAATGCCTGTTATCACGGGCTCTATGGCCGGCATGCGTGTTTTCGCGAACTGATCGCGCCGATGGCACGCCACGCCCTGCAGCTCAAGGAGTTGGAGCGCGACCACCCGGATGTGCAAAAACGCGTGGCGGTCACCGAGTTGGCGGCCAAGCGTGATGAAGAGCTGTGCGATGTGATCGAGGACCTGTGGTTGCGCGCCGGCGCGTGGCCGATCAAGGGGATCGAGCCCAGCCGCCAGCGCGTTGAAATCAATGGCGCGTCGTTCCACTGCCATGGCTATAGCGCCGAACTGGAGGCCTGGGTGGTGCTGGGCTTCGACGCCCGGGAAAGCCCACAGCTCGCCCGGCCCGGGGCCAAGCTGTCGGTGCGGGCCGAATGGGCGGTCAAACGCACACTGTTTCAAGCTTTCTGTCACAAGCCATTGATATGGCTGGATAACTACGAGTCATCCAAGCGTCTGTTGAGCAGCCTGGCGGGCGAGACCACCTCCGGTCCGGGGTTTGATTACAAGGTCAAGGGTGAGCTGGCTTCGGCACCGCTGCTCGACTGCTTTGTCACCGCGGCCGGGTTTATCGAGAACCTTGGCCTGGATGTGCCCACGGCGGTAGGCCAGATGAGCTTTGCCAAGGATGACCCGGACCGTGGTTTCTTCGAGGCCCTGAGTCTTTTCTGGAAAGCCCTGGAAGATCACCTGCTCGACCAGTCGCCGCCGATCATGACCTACAACCGCATGTTCTCGCTGTTTGGCGAGAACACCCCGGAAAACCTCAAGTTGCTCAGCGATGGGCTGTTGCGCCCGTTGTCGCACTTGATGATCGATGAGTTCCAGGATGTCTCGCCACAGATCGTGGCGTGGATCCGCGCCAGCCTGCACGAGATCCGCCGACGCGGGCCGGCCATGCACGTGGGGCGCGGGGCCCAGCATTCCTCGCTGTTATGTGTCGGGGATGACTGGCAGTCGATCTATGGCTGGCGCGGCAGTTCGCCCAAGTACTTTATGGAGTTCAACAAGGAGTTCCCGTCCCCCAGCACCACCCGGGTGATGCTGGGGGAGAACTTTCGTAGCCACCAGCACATCATCGATGCGGCCGAACATATCGTTAAGGCCTCCCCCGCGATCAGCGGCAAAAAGGCCAAGGCCAGCGGTACGGCCAAGGCACTGGTGCCGGTACAGGTGCTGGATCGGGACGAGGCGGCCCTGGCGCAGCAATTGCTGGCGCACTATCAGCGCGGCGAATCGGTGTTAATGTTGTATCGAAAAAGTAGCGATAAGTTATTGATTCAGGAGCATATTCAATCTTTAGTTAATCTTGATTCCAGCTTGCCGCCGGCCATGCGCCGCCTCAAGCAACTGACCTACCACAGCGCCAAGGGGCTGCAGGCCGATGCGGTGTTTTTGCTCGGCGATTGCCAGCACCTGACCCGCTCGCCCTACAAGAACCAGGTGTACCGCATGGCCGGGCTGGGCAAGGACGGGGATGCCGAGCCCTACGACAATGCGCAAAGAGACGAGGTGCTGCGCCTGGCCTATGTCGGGATTACCCGGGCGGTCAGCCATTGCTATTGGTATGTCGAAGGGCAGGAAGGCCAGGGGGCGAATGCACCCAGGGCGTCGGATCGGGTGGCGGGGGGCAAATCGTTCTTTGATGATCGCCGTGCTACCAAGGCGCGATAGATCAAATGTGGGAGCTGCCGCGCGGGGCGAGACCGCTCCCACCCTTCAGGCCTGCAGCAACTGCGGTCGCACAAACGATTCCAGCTCAGCCTCAATCGCCTCGATAATCCGCTCCACATCCGTGGCATTCATCACCGTGGCACAGGGAAGGCCGGCGATGGCAATCAGGGTTTCGCCACTTGCGCGGTCAAACAATCGCGCGATCATGCTGCCAGGCGCGTCCATGCTGCCTTCAAAGCCCACCGGGTGAAAATGCCAGCGCATCAGTTGGCATGCATTGGGAAATGTCACTTTGTTCATGTGGCCCACCTTGTTCATTGAGCGCTTCCTTTAGCTCGCGGCAAGGGCGCCAGGCCCATCAATGGTCCTGACCGTGAAGCTTAAAAAATAGCACTCACTCGCCATGGGCACCGGGGTTTTTTCTGTCCGTTCGGCAGTTGCTTGCAAGAAGTATGACGTGGGTCATGTCTTACAAATGCTTAGGCAAAAGGCCATTATCGAAAACCCTCACTTGGCCATTGAAGCGCTCGGTAAAGTTGTGCAAGCTCCGCGCTTTAGCCGTTTTCGAGTGTTGTATGCCACAGACCGTCCCGGCCGACAGCCCGCAACAGACGCCAGCGACTGCCGAGGTGGTATTGCGCCATCACCTGTGCTGGAAACTCCGCGACCTGGACGGGGTGATGGCGCACTACCACCCGGATATCCAGTACCACGACTTCTTCCAGAACCGCGTGGTGTGCTTTGACCAGTTGCGCGAGTACCTGCAAGCCAGCATGCCCCGGGACCCCGACGAGGCCATTGAACACACCGATCGCATCCGCACCGACGGCGATACCGCCTTTATCCAGTACCGCGTGACGTTGCGCGGTGGCCAGGGCCTGGTGTCGTTTCGCACCAGCGAGGCGATCACCGTGCGTGACGGGCTGATCTGGCGCGTCAACGAGTACGCGTCCCTGGTGCACGAGCCCGCCACCAGCCGCTTGCAGTCCCTGGCCACGCGCCCGACCGTCAGCCGCCTGGGCTTGTCGCCACAGCAACTGAGCTACCTGGCCAACGATTTGCAGCAGTACTTCCAGCGTCAGCAACCCTATCTCGACCCGGAATTGGACCTGCAACAGGTGGCCAAGGCGTGTGGCTACAGCCGCAACCAGATTTCCTACCTGCTCAACCAGGTGCTGGGGCAGAGTTTCTATCGCTACGTCAACCAGGCCCGCCTGCAGCATTTGCTGGCGGCACTGGAGGGCGCCACGCCGCCGATCCGTATCGATGAACGGGCGTTTGCCGCCGGTTTCAATTCGTTGTCGGCGTTCTACAGCTGTTTCCGCCAGCATACCGGCCTGTCGCCCAAGGCCTACGTCAAACAAATTTCCCTGCGTGCACGCGCGCAAGACGACGACTGAAGCCAGGCACTAGGATCACGCCATCGACGTTGGGTGGTGGAGTTCTGGTATGCCGGCATGGCGCAAGATCAGTTTATGGATGGATCAGTTGCAAGAGCCGCTCAAGGCGCGTGCGGCCCTGGGGCACGACCTGGATGTCGACGTGGCCATTATTGGCGCCGGCTACACCGGGTTGTGGACCGCCTATTACCTCAAGCGCCACGCGCCGCAGCTCAAGGTGGTGATCATCGAGGCGCAGACCGCCGGCTTTGGCGCTTCCGGGCGCAACGGCGGCTGGTTGATGGGCAATCTGCTGGGCGAAGATCGTTTGCTTGCCGGGCTGCCCGCCGAGCAGCGCCGGGCCTCGTTTGACCTGCTGCACGGCATCCCCGATGAAGTCGGGCAGGTCCTGCAGCGCGAAGGTATCGATTGTGACTACCGCAAGGGCGGGGCGCTGCACTGCGCCGCCCGTTACCCCGAGCAGGAAGCCAGCCTGCGCGCATACCTGGCCAAGCTCCACGGCCAGGGCCTGACCGACGATGACTACCGCTGGCTCAGCCCCGAGCAACTGGCCGGGCAGGTCCGCATCGCCTCGGCCTATGGCGCGGTCTACACCCCGCATGTGGCGACGATCCACCCGGCCAAGCTGGTGCGCGGGTTGGCGCGGGTGGTCGAAGCCATGGGTGTGGCGATCTACGAAAACAGCCCGGTCACCCACTGGCAATCCGGCAGCCTGCGCACCGACCAGGCCCAGGTCCGCGCCTCATGGGTGGTGCCGGCGGTAGAGGGCTATGCGCCGACGCTCAAGCCCCTGGGCCGCTATCAACTGCCGGTGCAGAGCCTGATCGTCGCCACCGAACCGCTGCCGGCCAGTACCTGGGAAGAAATCGGCCTGAACCAGGGCCAAGCCTTCGGGGAAAGCAGCCGCCAGGTCACCTACGGCCAGCGTACTGCCGACAATCGCCTGGTATTTGGCGCCCGTGGCGGCTATCAGTTTGCCGGCAAGCTGCGCCACAACTTCGACCTCACCGACAGCGAAGTGCAATTGCGCCGCTACCTGTTCTGCGAGCTGTTTCCGCAACTCAAGCAGGTGCGCGTGACTCACTCCTGGGGCGGCAACCTCGGTATGTCGCGGCGCTTTCGGCCGCACATGCTGTGCGACCAACAGAGCGGCATCGCCTTGTCCGGCGGGTATGGCGGGGAGGGCGTGGGCGCCAGCAACCTGGGTGGCCGGACCCTGGCCGACCTGATCCTGGGGCGTGACACGCCGCTGGTCCAGCAACCGTGGGTCCTGCGTGATGGCGGCCTGAATGCCCTCCGGGGCTGGGAGCCGGAGCCGTGCCGCTGGCTGGGCTACAACGCGATCATCCGCAGTTTCGTCCACGAGGACCAGACCCTGGCCGACCCGAACACCGCGCCCTGGCGGCGCAAGCTGGCCAGCGGGATGGCCGGCTTCATGGAAGGGTTCATGCACTAAGTCGTTTCAATCACCACAGGTATGACCATGAGTATTACCCAGTTCAAAGACACCCTTGACTGCCACTTGCCAGACTCAAGCCCGGTTGCCGTGCCCCTGGGCACTCCGGTCGCGGTGGCGTCCACCCTCAGTGTGGTGCGCAACGATGGCGTCGAAACCGGCATCTGGGCATGCACCCCGGGCCGCTGGCGGCGCCAGATCGTGGCGCAGGAGTTCTGCCACTTTATCCAGGGCCGCTGCACCTTCACCCCCGATAACGGCCAAACCCTGCATATCGAAGCCGGCGATGCACTGATGTTGCCGGCCAATAGCACGGGTATCTGGGATATCCAGGAGACCGTGCGCAAGACCTATGTGTTGATCCTCTAATCTTTTGATCCTTGATCGCCTGCCATAAAAACAGCCCTATAACCGCCAGGAAATCGAACCATGAGACCCATTGCCCTGTTGCCCTTGATGTTGGTGGCGTCCCTGACCCAGGCCGCCGAAACGGTGAAAATCTACAACTGGTCGAGCTACATCGCGCCGGACACCACCAAGAACTTCCAGAAGGAAACCGGGATCGGTTTCAGCTATGACGTATACGACAGCAACGAGACCCTGGACGGCAAGTTGATGACCGGTAACTCGGGCTATGATGTGGTCTTTCCGTCCAACCACTTCATGGCCCGGCAGATCCAGGGCGGGGCCCTGAAAAAGCTCGACAAGCGCCAGTTGCCGAACTGGAAAAACCTCAACCCGGTGCTGCTCAAGGCCCTGCAAACCAACGATCCGGGGAATGAGCACGGCTTCCCGTACCTGTGGGGCAGTACCGGTATCGGCTACAACATCGACAAGGTCAAGGCAGTGTTGGGCGAGGATGCGCCGGTCGATTCCTGGGACTTGATCTTCAAGCCCGAGTACATGGAAAAACTCAGCAAATGCGGGGTGGCGATCCTCGACAACGGCCCGGAACTGCTGCCCATTGCCCTGAATTACCTGGGCTTGCCGCACCACAGCAAGAACCCCGAGGACTATAAAAAGGCCGAGGCGCTGCTGATCAAGGTGCGGCCGTATATCGCCTACTTCCACTCCTCGAAATACACCGGCGACCTGGCCAACGGCGATATCTGCGTGGCAGTGGGCTTCTCCGGTGACGTGCTACAGGCCGAAAGCCGCGCCAAGGAAGCCAAGAATGGCGTGAAGATCGGCTACAACATCCCCAAGGAAGGCGCTGCGATCTGGTTCGACATGGTCGCCATGCCCGCCGACGCCCCGGATGAGAAGGCCGGCTATGCCTTTATGAATTACCTGCTGCGCCCGGACGTGATGGCCGGCATCACCAACTTCGTGCACTACGCCAACGGCAACAGCGCCGCCGACAGCCTGGTGGACCCGCAGATCAAGGGTGACACCAAGGTGTACCCGAGCGAGGAAATGATGGGCAAGCTGTTCGCCCTCGAAGCCATGCCGATGAAGATCGACCGCATTCGCACGCGGACCTGGAACACCATCCGTACCGGGCGTTAGATACGTGTGACTGATCTACCGCCATCGCCGCGATGGCGGCAGGCCAGTCACCCTCGACCTCCCTATGGGTTATCCAGGTCATGCCCCAACGACTGGATAAACAACGAAAACAACTCCGGCTGCGACGAGATATCCAGCTTGGCGTACAGGTGGCGCCGATGCACCTTGACCGTGTCCGGCGAGATGCTCAGGCGTTCGGCCATGGCCTTGGATGAGAACCCGCGCAGTACCAGGCGGGCGATTTCCAGTTCGCGTTCGGACAGCACCCCACTGCCAAAATGGCTCAACGCATCGCGAATCTGGCTGGCCATGGCCGCGCCAGCCGGTGCGCGCCGGGTGCTCTGCTGCCAATGCTGCTGCATCAAGGGCAGCACCCACGCCGCCAGCAGCGTCAGTAGCCCGGTTTCTGTGGCGGTAAACACGCGCTGCATCCCCAAAGACAACGACAAAGTACCAACCCCGGGTAGCTGGAGGATGAATTGCACTTCATCCTCCAGCACATTGTCGTGAAAGTAATTGAGGAAGTACTCACTCTGGCGGAAATGATCCGGCGCCACCTCTTCCAGGCGATACACGCCACTGGCGTAGCCTTCGCGGCACGCCTGGAAGAATGGATCGAGCAGGTACAAGCCATTGAGGTACACCAGCATCGACGCCGGTTTGCTGGTGGGCTGCGCGTCGTACTCCTCCAGCGCCTGGGGCGGGCCGTCCATGGGGTAGAAGATCGCCAGGGCGTTGTCGAAGGCCAGGTTCTGGTGCAGCAGCAACACCAGTTGCTTCCAGAAACGCTCGGTGCCAATTTGCGACACGGTACGCCCCAGGCCCGCATGCATGCCGATTTCCCTGAACAGGCTCATGTGATGGGTTCCGATGGCTGAAAGATCGGCCAAGGGTTCGGCTTTTGCCCGATCCCGTCAAGGGGAGTACTCCAATAGGGGAATTGGCGGGCGCCGGCACAGCGCCTAGATTCCCTGGCATTCAACGGGAAACATATCCCGGGCCGGCTTTTTCTTTCGTTTCTGCCTCAAACCAGCTTTCCAATAAAAAGAATAAACAAGAGGATAACGATATGAGCGCAACCCCCACGCCTGACGGTGTGCTGAAACCTACCTTGAGTGTGTTCGATGTGGTGGCCATTACCGTTTCGGCGGTGACCCCGGCCAGTTCCGTCTTTGTCATTGCGCCGTTTGCGATCCAGCAAGCCGGCAGCGGGGTGTTCCTGGCGTTTGTCATGGCCGGGTTGCTCGCGCTGATGTTCGCCTTTTGCTACGCGGAACTGGGGCGCGCCCATAACAGTGCCGGCGGGGAGTATGTGTACGCCAAGCGCGTGTTTGGTGGCATGGCCGGCTACGCGACCTTCCTCACCGTGCTGGTGATGCTGCTGTTTATCCCGCCAGTACTGGCCACCGGCGCGGCAACCTACCTCAACAATGCCCTGGGCACGACATTCGATTCACAAACCGTGGCCCTGATGATCGTGGTGTGCAGTTACGCCCTGGGCATCCTCAATATCAAGCTCAATGCCTGGATCACCGGCACTTGCCTGCTGTTGGAAGTGGCGGCGTTGCTGGTGATCGTGTTTATCGGCTTCGGCAACCCGGTGCAGCCCGCCAGTGTGCTGTTCCAACCGCAGATCGTCGAAAACGGCGTGCTGCACCTGGCGCCCTGGGCCCTGGTGATCGGTGCGGTGGGCATCGGCCTGTTCTCGTTCAACGGCTACGGCCCGGCAGTGTTGCTGGCCGAAGACATGAAATGCGGCGGCAAGGGCGTGCACAAGGCGGTGCTGTGGTCCCTGGGCCTGGTGGTGGTGATCGAGCTGGTGCCGATCACTGCGCTGTTGATCGGCGCCCCGTCCCTGAGTGCGATGATCAGCAGCCCGGACCCCATCGGCTACCTGCTGACCAGCCATGGCAATGAAACCCTGTCACGCCTGGTCAGCGCCGGGATCTTCCTCTCGGTGTTCAACGCCATTGTCGCCATCGTGATCCAGATCGGCCGGGTGGTGTTCAGCAGTGGCCGCGATGCCCTGTGGACGCCGACCATCAACAAACTGTTCACCCGCATCCACCCGCGTTGGGATTCGCCATGGCTGGCCACGCTGTTCCTGGCGATCCCTTCGGCGCTGCTCAGCTTCAGCTCTAACCTGGCGGACCTGACGTCCTTCAGTGTGCTGTTGATCATGCTGGTGTACCTGATCGTCGCCCTGAGTGCGCTGATGAGCCGGGTGCTGTTGCGCGACCGCGAGCACCCGTACCGCATGCCCCTGTGGCCGGTGCCGGCGTTGCTGGCCGTGGCGGGCGCGGGTTATCTATTGTTCACCTTGTTTATCGCAGCCTCCCTGCGCGACATCATGATTATCATCGGCCTGCTGGCAATGTCGGTGATCCTGTATTGCATCAGCGGCCGGTCGAGTCCGGCGTTTCAGAAACTGTAAGGAGTGGTTATGCGCGCACGTCAATTGGGCATTACGTTGGGGCTGGGCACGCCCGGCGAATTGAATGCGATTACCGACGTCCCCGGGGTTCGGGTCGGCCACAGCACGCTCAAGGCGCAGATCGACGGCAAGCAAGTGCGTACCGGGGTCACGCTGATCCAGCCGCGGGCCGGCGCGGCGCGGCTACAGCCGTGTTTTGCCGGGTATCACGTGCTCAATGGCAACGGCGACGCCACCGGCCTGGAATGGATCGGCGAAGCCGGGTTGCTGACCACGCCCCTGGCGATCACCAATACCCACAGTATCGGGATTGTGCGCGACACCCTGATAGCCCTGGAGCGCGACAGCCTGGACGATCCTGCGGTGTATTGGTGCATGCCGGTGGTGATGGAGACCTATGACGGCCTGCTCAACGATATCTGGGGCCAGCACGTTGGCCCGGAGCATGTGCTCCAGGCCATGGCCAGCGCTGAATCCGGCCCGGTGCAGGAGGGCGCCGTGGGCGGCGGCACCGGGATGATCTGCCATGAGTTCAAGGGCGGCATCGGCAGCGCTTCACGCAAGTTACCGGCGGAGCAGGGCGGTTGGACCGTTGGCGTGCTGGTGCAGGCCAACCACGGCAAGCGCCAGGAACTGCGGGTGGATGGCTATCCGGTGGGGCGCCACTTGATGGACATTGCCTCGCCGTTTGCCGGGCGGGGCACGCCGGGCATGGGCTCCATCGTGGTGATTATCGCCACCGACGCACCGTTACTGCCGCACCAGTGCCAGCGCCTGGCGCAACGTGCCTCCATCGGCATCGCCCGCACCGGCGGCGGGACCGAGGATTCCAGTGGCGATCTGTTCCTGGCGTTTGCCACCGGCAACCATGATCTGCCACCGGCAGATTATGGGCGCAAGGACCTGCCCCTCAGTACGGCGCTGAGCATGGTCAATAACGATCATATTTCGCCCTTGTTCAGTGCGGCAGCAGAGGCGGTGGAAGAGGCCATTATCAATGCAATCCTCGCCGGGGAGGACATGACCACCGCCGATGGCGTACGGGTGCCGGGGCTGGAGGGGCAGACGCTGCTAGAGGCCCTGCGCCAGACGGGGTGGCGTGGCTAGTCTTGAGATCGCTATCGCCGGCTTGCCGGTGATAGCGGCCGACAATAAAGCAGCTGCTATTTAATATATCCCAATGACACGGTGGCACTTTATAAGTGCGCCCCTATCAATGTATTGGATCCATTCCGCATTAAAGTGTGACCTGTCTGGCATTTAAGTGTTTAGCACTATTTAATATTTAAATAGCCGGCTTCCCGTCACCCAGCCCATAAAAAAGAATATAAACACTTAATTCCCAATGTTTGCAGGCGTTATTCCTTGCACGTACTTTTCCAACAAAAAAAATACTGGACGTGTGATTTAAAATTGTGTCAGTTTTCTTTCGCCTTCATAAGAGGCGAGTGATAGGACGATCTCGCCAGAGAGCGTCATATCGGACAAAAACTGTTCCACTTGCAAACAAGGAAGTACGTTTATGTCGAAAGTAAAAGAGAAAGCTATTGTCTCGGCAGCTCAAACAAGTAGTGCCTATTCGCAAATCGATAGCTTTAGCCACTTGTATGACCGTGGCGGCAACCTCACGGTCAATGGCAAACCTTCATTCTCTGTCGACCAGGCAGCCGACCATTTGCTGCGCGAAAACGCAGCCTACCGGGACGTTGACGGTAACGGCATCATCGATCTGACCTACACCTTCCTGACGTCGGCCTCCCAGGCGACCATGAACAAGCATGGCATCACCGGGTTCAGCCAGTTCAGCAACCTGCAAAAAGGCCAGGCCGTACTGGCCATGCAATCCTGGGCCGATGTGGCCAAGGTTACTTTCACCGAGAAAGCCTCGGGCGGTGACTTCCACATGACCTTCGGCAACTACAGCGGGGGCCAGGATGGCGCCGCAGCCTTTGCCTACCTGCCCGGCACCAATGACAAGTACCACACGAGTGGCACGGATGGCACCTCGTGGTACCTGATCAACAACAGCTACACCGCCAACATCAACCCGGGCCTGAACAACTACGGACGCCAGACCCTGACCCACGAGATCGGCCATACCCTGGGCCTGGACCACCCTGGCGACTACAACGCCGGGACCGGCAACCCGTCTTACCGAGACGCGGATTACGGCCAGGACACCCGTGGCTACAGCGTCATGAGCTACTGGAGTGAGTTCAACACCAACCAGAACTTCACCAAGGGCGGGGTAGAGGCTTATGCATCCGGCCCGCTGATCGACGATATCGCGGCGATCCAGAAGCTCTACGGCGCCAACTACAACACCCGTGCCGGTGACACCACCTACGGCTTCAACTCCAACACCGGGCGCGACCACCTCAGCGCCACTTCCAATGCCGACAAGCTGGTGTTCTCGGTGTGGGACGGCGGCGGCAACGACACCCTGGACTTCTCCGGCTTTACCCAGAACCAGAAAATCAACCTCAACGAGACCTCGTTCTCTGATGTGGGTGGCCTGGTGGGTAACGTGTCGATCGCCCAGGGCGTGACCGTGGAAAACGCCTTGGGTGGTTCGGGCAACGATCTGCTGATCGGCAATGCGGTGGCCAACACCCTCAAGGGTGGGGCCGGCAATGACCTGATCTATGGCGGGGGCGGGGCCGACAAACTGTGGGGCGGCGCGGGTTCGGACACCTTTGTGTTCGGGGCCAGCTCCGACTCCAAGCCGGGCGCGGCCGATCAGATCCTCGACTTTACCTCGGGTTCGGACAAGATCGACCTGACCGGCATCACCAATGGCAGCGGCCTGCATTTCGTCAACGCCTTCACGGGCGCTGCCGGCGATGCGGTGCTGACGTATGCCTCGGGCACCAACCTGGGCACGTTGGCGGTGGACTTCTCCGGGCACGGCGTGGCGGATTTCCTCGTCACCACCGTGGGCCAGGCGGCGTACAGCGACATCGTGGCGTGATCAAGGCGTAACGAAGGGCGGCGCCCTGGCGCTGCTCTTTCCTTGCGAAAGCCCCGTAAACAGGTAATGGTGATGACTATTTTTCGCAACGCAATCGCCTGGTTGATCCCGGCATTGCTCGTGTCGGCAGGAGCCAACGCAATGGCAAGCAGTCTTGTTTTACCCAGCCCCGCGCAACTGGCCGGGCACTGGCAATTACGCCAGCAAGGGCAGGTCTGCAAGCTGGATCTGATCGCCCAACCCAACGCGGTGGCCGGTGACATTGGCTGTGCGCAACAGTGGCTGGAGCAAACCCCCGTGACCTGGCTGCCCACCCCGGATGGCATATGGTTGATGAATGCCGAGGGCACAGGGATTACCCATTTAAACCGGCAGAAAGATGGTGAGTATACTGCCACTTCCAAGTCTGGATTAACCCTGGTATTGCAACGTACGCAGTAACTGAATATAACGGCTATATCGTTATAACCGTTGCACCTGGCGTTATTTGTTGAAAGTGACAGTTATTTGCCTGTCACTTTGGGTGCACTTATCACGATTGAAATAGTTGCCTGCCCCATTATGGAGCGCCGGGCAGACTGTTGTGCGTATTCCAACCCTGGGAAGATCAAGAAACATGGCGAAGACCACTCCCGCTGCACCGCTGTTTAAAGCCCTTGGCGATTATAAAAGTATCTTGATCAGCGTCGGTTTTTTCACCGCGCTGATCAACCTGCTGATGCTGGTGCCATCCATTTATATGCTGCAAGTCTATGACCGGGTCCTGTCATCGCAGAACGAAACCACCCTGGTGATGCTAACCCTGATGGTGGTGGGGTTCTTTGCCTTTATCGGCACCCTGGAAGTGGTGCGCAGTTTTATTGTGATCCGCATCGGCAGCCAGTTGGAGCGGCGCTTCAACCTGCAGGTGTACAAGGCCGCCTTCGAGCGCAACCTGCAACGGGGCGAGGGCCACGCCGGGCAATCCCTGGGGGATTTGACCCATATCCGCCAGTTCCTCACGGGGCCGGCGCTGTTTGCGTTCTTTGATGCGCCGTGGTTTCCGATCTATCTGCTGGTGATCTTCCTGTTCAACGTGTGGCTGGGGGTGTTGGCCACGGCCGGTGCGGTGCTGTTGATCGCCCTGGCATGCCTCAACGAATACCTGACCAAAAAACCGCTGCGCGAAGCCAGTGGCTATTCCCAGCAGTCCACCCAATTGGCCACCAGCCACTTGCATAATGCCGAGACCATCCAGGCCATGGGCATGTTGGGGGCGCTGCGCAGTCGCTGGTTCCAGGTGCATTCGCGCTTTCTCGGCTTGCAGAACCAGGCCAGTGACACCGGCTCGGTGATCAGCTCCCTGAGCAAATCCCTGCGCCTGCTCCTGCAGTCCCTGGTGCTGGGGCTGGGCGCCTTGCTGGTGATCAAGGGCCAGATGACGGCCGGGATGATGATCGCCGGCACCATCCTGATGGGCCGGGTGTTGAGCCCGATCGACCAGTTGATCGCGGTGTGGAAACAATGGAGCTCGGCCAAGCTGGCCTATCAACGCCTGGATGAGCTGTTGCAGGAATTCCCGCCCGGGGCCCAGGCCATGGCATTGCCGGCGCCCAAGGGCCAGGTGAGTTTCGAGCAGGTCAGTGCCGGCCCACCGGGGCGGCGGGTGGCGACCTTGCATCAGGTCAGCTTCAACCTGGCGGCCGGCGAAGTGCTGGGGGTATTGGGGGCCTCCGGCTCCGGCAAGTCGACCCTGGCGCGGGTACTGGTGGGCGTCTGGCCAACCCTGGCCGGCACGGTGCGCCTGGACGGTGCCGATATCCATCGCTGGGACCGTGACGACCTCGGCCCCCATATCGGCTACTTGCCCCAGGACATCGAACTGTTCAGCGGCAGCATCGCCGACAACATTGCGCGTTTTCGCCAGGCGGATCCCGAGCAGGTCGTGCAGGCCGCCCAGCAAGCCGGCGTACATGACCTGATCCTGCGCTTGCCCCACGGCTACGACACGGTCCTGGGCGATGACGGCAGCGGCCTGTCCGGCGGGCAGAAGCAACGGGTGGCCCTGGCCCGGGCCTTGTATGGCGGGCCGCGCCTGATTGTGCTCGACGAACCCAATTCCAACCTCGACACCGTGGGCGAGGCCGCCCTGGCCAGTGCCATCATGCAGATGAAAGCCCAGGGCGCCAGCGTGATCCTGGTGACCCACCGTTCTTCCGCCCTGGCCCAGGCCGACAAGCTGCTGGTGCTCAACGAAGGCCGCCTGCAAGCGTTTGGCCCCAGCCAGGAGGTACTGCGGGCACTGTCCGGCCCGCAGGAGCCACCCCGTGAAAAGGCCGGCGTCAGTTTGAACCGTCAATATCCTGCGGCAAGGAATCCAGGCCAATGAGTACCGATGACAGCCTGCCTCTTGAGCAGACCTTTCCCGAGCGCGATGCGCGCTTTTTTGCCCGTCTGGGCTGGTTGATGACCGTGCTCGGTGCCGGTGGCTTTTTCCTGTGGGCCAGCCTGGCGCCGCTGGACCAGGGCATTGCGGTGCAGGGGACGGTGGTGGTGTCCGGCAAGCGCAAGGCCGTGCAAACCTTAAGCCCTGGCGTGGTCAGCCGGATTCTGGTGCGCGAAGGCGAGGTGGTGAAACAGGGCCAGCCGTTGTTTCGCCTCGACCAGACCCAAAGCCAGGCCGACGTGCACTCCCTGCAAGCCCAGTACCGCATGGCCTGGGCCAGCGTCGCCCGCTGGCAGAGCGAGCGCGACAGCTTGCCCGCGGTGATCTTTCCCGCCGAGCTGAGTACCTCCCCCGATCCGGCCCTGGCCCTGGTGCTTGAAGGCCAGCGCCAGCTGTTCAGCAGCCGGCGCGATGCCTTTGCCCGCGAGCAATCCGGGATCCGCGCCAGTATCGAAGGCGCCAGCGCCCAGCTCAACGGCATGCGCCGCGCCCGCACCGACCTCAGCGCCCAGGCCCAATCCCTGCGTGACCAGTTGAGCAACCTGCAACCCTTGGCCGACAACGGCTATATCCCGCGCAACCGCCTGCTGGAGTACCAGCGCCAGTTGTCCCAGGTGCAACAGGACCTGGCGCAGAACAGCGGCGAAAGCGGGCGGATCGAGCAAGGTATTCTCGAATCGCGCCTCAAGTTGCAGCAGCACAGCGAGGAATACCAGAAGGAAGTGCGCAGCCAGTTGGCCGACGCACAACTGCGCAGCCTGACCCTGGAGCAGCAACTGACTTCCGCCGGCTTCGACCTGCAACACAGTGAAATCAACGCGCCGGCCGATGGCATCGCGGTCAACCTCGGGGTGCATACCGAGGGTGCCGTGGTGCGGGCCGGGGAAACCCTGCTGGAAATCGTGCCCCAGGACACGCGCCTGGAAGTCGAAGGGCGCCTGCCGGTCAACCTGGTGGACAAGGTGGGCAGCCATCTGCCGGTCGATATTCTGTTCACCGCCTTCAACCAGAGCCGTACGCCTCGGGTGCCGGGGGAGGTGAGCCTGATCTCTGCCGACCAGTTGCTCGATGAAAAAACCGGGGCACCGTACTACGTGCTGCGCACCACGGTCAGCGACGCCGCCCTGGAGCAACTCCAGGGCCTGGTGATCAAGCCGGGCATGCCCGCCGAGATGTTTGTGCGTACCGGCGAGCGCTCGTTGCTCAACTACCTGTTCAAGCCGCTGCTCGACCGTGCCGGCTCGGCGTTGACCGAGGAATGAGCATGAAGCCTGTGTTCATCGCCTTGTTCCTCGCCTGCAGCAGTGCCCAGGCCGCCATGGGCCCGTTCGATGTGTATGAACAGGCCCTGCGTAACGATCCGGTGTTCCTTGGCGCAATCAAGGAACGTGACGCCGGCCTGGAAAACCGCACCATCGGCCGCGCCGGCCTGCTGCCCCGGCTGTCCTACAACTACAACAAGGGCCGCAACAACTCCCAGGCCACCTTGCCCGACAACCGTGGCGGGACCTACCGCGACGACCGCAACTACAACAGCTACGGCTCGACCTTCACCCTGCAACAGCCGCTGTTCGACTACGAAGCCTATGCCAACTACCGCAAGGGCGTGGCCCAGGCGCTGTTTGCCGACGAGAACTTTCGCGACAAGAGCCAGGCGTTGTTGGTCCGGGTGCTGACCTATTACACCCAGGCCCTGTTCGCCCAGGACCAGATCGATATCGCCCGGGCGAAGAAGAAGGCCTTCGAGCAACAGTTCCAGCAGAACCAGCATTTGTTCCAGCGAGGCGAGGGCACCCGCACCGACATTCTGGAGGCCGAATCCCGCTATGAGCTGGCCACCGCCGAAGAGATCCAGGCCCTCGACGAGCAGGATGCGTCCCTGCGCGAACTGGGGGCGTTGCTCGGTGTGCAGAGCGTCAATATCGCTGACCTGGCCCCCCTGAACCAGGACTTTGCCGCCTTCACCCTGACACCGGCCAACTACGACAGCTGGCATGAACTGGCGTTGACCAACAACCCGAGCCTGGCCTCCCAGCGCCAGGCCGTGGAAGTGGCGCGCTACGAGGTGGAGCGCAACCGTGCCGGGCACTTGCCGCGCATCAGCGCGTACGCCAGTTCGCGCAAGCAGGAATCTGAGAGCGGCAACACCTACAACCAGCGCTACGACACCAACACCATCGGCATTGAAGTCAGTGTGCCGCTGTATGCCGGGGGCGGCGTATCGGCCTCTACCCGCCAGGCCAGTCGTTCCATGGAACAGGCCGAGTATGAACTGGAGGGCAAGACCCGCGAGACCCTGATCGAACTGCGGCGCCAGTTCAGCGCCTGCCTGTCGGGGGTGAGCAAGCTGCGCGCCTATCAAAAGGCCCTGGCCTCCGCCGAAGCGCTGGTGGTGTCGACCAAGCAAAGCATCCTCGGCGGCGAGCGCGTCAACCTCGACGCTCTCAACGCCGAACAGCAGCTGTACAGCACCCGTCGCGACCTGGCCCAGGCCCGTTACGACTACCTGATGGCCTGGACCAAATTGCATTACTACGCGGGCAACTTGCGTGACACCGACCTGGCCAAGGTCGATGAAGCCTTCGGCCCGGCCCAACGCTGACCCTGTAGGCGCCAGCGCCTACAGGGGGGTAACAAACACAATAAAAAGAGGAAGGATCCGTGAACGCAAAACACCGAGGCTATCACTGCGCCATGTTGTGTGGGCTGGCCAGCCTGGGCACCGTCCAGGCTGCGCCCTATGTGGAAACCGGCAAGCTGGGCGACCCCGCCAGTTGGCGCTCGGCGGAGTATCAAAGGGATTGGGGCCTGGGGCGCATGCAAGCCGATCAGGCCTATGCCGCGGGGATCAGCGGGGCCGGGGTGAAGATCGGCGCGCTGGACTCGGGCTTCGATGCCAGCCACCCGGAGGCCTCCCCGCAGCGCTTCCACCCGGTGACCGCCAGCGGCACTTATGGGGATGGCAGCCCGTTTTCCACCACTGGTGCGCTGAACCCTAACAACGATTCCCACGGCACCCACGTCACCGGCACCATGGCCGCTGCGCGTGACGGCGCGGGGATGCATGGCGTGGCGTATAACGCGCAACTGTATGTAGGCAACACCAACGCCAACGACAGCTTCCTGTTTGGCCCGACGCCCGACCCCAGGTATTTCAAGGCGGTGTACAACGCCATGGTCGATTCCGGGGTGCGTGCGATCAATAACAGTTGGGGCAGCCAGCCCAAGGATGTCAGCTACCAGACCCTGGCCGGCCTGCACGCGGCCTACGCGCAACACTTCAACCAGGGCACCTGGCTGGACGCGGCCGCCGATGTGGCCCGGGCCGGGGTGATCAATGTGTTCAGCGCCGGCAACAGCGGTTATGCCAATGCCAGCGTCCGTTCGGCCTTGCCGTACTTTGAACCTGAGTTGGAAGGCCACTGGCTGGCGGTGTCGGGCCTGGACAAGGCCAATAACCAGAGATACAACCAGTGCGGCATCGCCAAGTACTGGTGCATTTCCACCCCTGGTGCGCTGATTGACAGCACCATTCCCGGCGGCGGCTATGGGGTCAAGTCCGGCACCTCGATGTCGGCGCCCCATGCCACGGGCGCCCTGGCGCTGGTGATGGAGCGCTACCCATACTTGAACAACGAGCAGGCCTTGCAGGTGTTGCTGACGACGGCCACGCAGCTGGACGGTTCACTGACCGTCGCGCCGACCGCCAAGGTTGGCTGGGGCGTGCCGGATCTCGGCCGGGCGATGCATGGCCCGGGGCAGTTGCTGGGGGCCATGGACGTCAACCTGGCGGCCGGGCAGGGCGATGTGTGGAGCAATGGCATCTCCGACCAGGCGCTGCTGCAGCGCCAGGCCGAAGACACTGCCGAGCACCTGGCCTGGCAGCAGACCCTCAAGGACAAGGGCTGGGAACAGGGGCTTCGCGCCGGTGCCAGCCAGCAGGAGCAGACCGACTATGCGGTGGGCATGGCCCGGGATGCGGCGGCGGCCCAGCGTATTTACCAGGGCAGCCTGATCAAGTCCGGCGCCGGCAGCCTGGTGCTCAGCGGCGACAGCACTTATCGCGGCCCGACCACAGTCAATGGCGGCGTGTTGAAGGTCGATGGCTCGCTGACCTCGGCGGTCACGGTGAATGCCGGTGGCACCTTGGGCGGCTCCGGGCGCATCGGCGCATTGCAGGCCAATAGCGGCAGCCTGGTCGCGCCGGGCAATTCCATCGGCACCTTGAACGTGGCCGGGGATGTGCGCTTTGACGCTGGTTCCACCTATGCGGTGGAGCTGTCGAACGCCAGCAGCGACCGTATCGTCGCGGGCGGCAAGGCCACCCTCAACGGCGGCACGGTGACCCTGGCCCTGGAAAACAGCCCGAGCCTGCTCAGCCAGCCCCAGGCGCAAAGCCTGCTTGGCCGCCAGTACAACATCCTGCAAGCGGCGGGCGGGATCACCGGCAGCTTTGGCGCGGTACTGCCCAACTACCTGTTCCTTGGCGGCAACCTCGACTACGCGGCCAACGGCGTGCAACTGGCTATCGCGCGCAATGACGCGAGCTTTGCCAGCGTCGCGGCAACGCGCAATCAGCGCGCCGTGGCCGCCGCGGCCGAGCAACTGGGCGCCGGCAACCCGGTGTATGAAAGCGTGCTGGGTAGCGACTCTGCAGGGGTGGCCCGCCAGGCCTTCCAGCAGCTGTCTGGCGAGATCTACCCGGCGGTTGGTGCGCTGTTGATCAATGACAGCCGGCATGTGCGCGATGCCGTCGGTGAGCGCCTGCGCCATGTGCCCGCCACGGGCGAAAGCAACCTCTGGGTCAAGGCCCTCGGTGCCTGGGGCAAGGCCGACAGCCGCAGCGAATATGCCGGTTCCACCCGTTCCGTCGGCGGCATGCTGGCCGGTGTCGATGGCCAGTGGGACGACCAGACCCGCGTCGGCGTGCTGGCGGGCTACAGCAACAGCTCGCTGAACATGGGCGATGGCACGCACTCGTCGGCGGATGTCGACAGCTACCACCTGGGCACTTATGCCGGGCGTGAATTGGGCCACTGGCGCATCAGCGCGGGCGGCGCCTACAGCTGGCATCGCGGCGATGTGCAGCGCGACCTGCAATACGGCCAAGTCAGCGCCAAGCAAAAAGCCAAGCTGGATGCCCGCAGCGTGCAGGTGTTCACCGAGGCCGCCTACCGCCTGAACCTGCAAGCCGTGGCCCTGGAGCCTTTCGCCAACCTGGCCTATGTGCACCTGGACAGCGAACGCTTCCACGAAACAGGCGATGGCGCGGCGTTGCAGCGTGGCAGCGATCGCCGTGACGCCACCCTCGGCACCCTGGGCCTGCGCGCCCTGAAAAACCTGCCTCTCAATGAGCACCAGCAACTGGAGCTTTCCGGTTCCCTGGGCTGGCAGCACAGCCTGTCGCCAGTGGAGTCCGAGGAACACCTGGCCTTTGTCGCGGGCGGCCCGTCGTTTGCCGTGCGCAGCACCCCGTTGCAGCGCGATGCGGCGTTGCTGGGCTTGAAGGCCAGCCTGGCGCTGAGCCAGGCCACACGGGTCAACCTCGATTACAACGGGCAACTGGGTTCAAAGGAAAAGAACCAAGGCGTGGGCCTGAGCCTCGACTGGCAGTTCTGAGTCGGCGCCAACAAAAAGAACAACAAACGCAACAAAACTAAGGAAGGTCACCGTGAACGTAAAACAACGAGGGTTTCACTCCGCCATCCCAACAGGCCCGGGCTACCCGCTCAAGGCCCTGAGCCGCGTGCCATACGGCGCGTTGCTGTGTTGCCTGGCCAGCCTGGGAACCGCCCAGGCCGCACCCTACGTGGAAACCGGCAAGTTGGGGGATGTTGCCAGTTGGCGCAGCACTGAATTCAAGGCCGACTGGGGCCTGGGGGCGATCAACGCCGATGTGGCCTATGCCGCCGGCTACAGCGGCAAGGGGGTGAAGCTGGGGATCTTCGACCAGCCGGTGTACGCCCTGCACCCGGAGTTCTCCAGCCCCGGCAAGGTGCAGACCCTGGTCACCGAAGGGATCCGCCAATACACCGACCCGTATATCCCGGTGAAGGCCGGCGATGCGTTTCGCTATGACGGTACACCGTCCAAGGGCTCCAACGGCAAGATCGGCGATCACGGCACCCATGTCGGCGGCACTGCCGCAGGCGATCGCAACGGCGGGCCGATGCATGGCGTGGCCTATGACGCCCAGATCCTCAGCGCCGAGAACGGCGACCCGGGCCCGGAAGACGGGATCATCCTCGGCAACGACGGCGCGGTGTACCAGGCCGGCTGGGACAGCCTGGTAGCCAATGGTGCGCGCATCATCAACAACAGCTGGGGCATCGGCATTGGCGACCAGTATGCCAAGGGCGGCAAGGATCCGGCGTTCCCGCATTTTGGCCTCAGTCAAGCGCAAGCCCAGTTCGACCAGATCAAACCGTTGTTGGGCACGGCCGCAGGCGGTGCCTATTCGGGTGCGATCAATGCAGCGCGCAGCGGGGTGCTGACGATCTTTGCCGCTGGCAACGACTACAACCTGAACAACCCCGATGCGATTTCCGGCCTGGCGTACTTTGTGCCCGAGATCGCGCCCAATTGGCTGTCGGTGGCGGCGTTGCAGCGCAACCCGGACGCCAATAGCCCCAACCCCTATGTGATCAGTACCTTTTCCTCGCGCTGCGGTTATGCCGCGAGCCTCTGCGTGTCGGCACCGGGCACCGCGATTTACAGTGCGGTGATGGTCGGCACCACCGTCGAAGACATGACCCTGGGCTGGAACAACAAGAACGGCACGTCCATGGCCGCGCCCCATGTGGCAGGCGCCGCTGCTGTGTTGATGGAGCGTTTCGCGTATATGAACGGCGAGCAGATCTCCACACTGCTCAAGACCACCGCCACCGACCTGGGCGCTGCGGGTATCGACTCGCTGTACGGCTGGGGCATGATCAACCTGGGCAAGGCCGTCAACGGGCCTGGGATGTTTATCACCGCCGAGGATATCCCGGCCGAGTTTCGCATCGACGGTGGCTATGGCAGCGGCCAGTTTGTCGCGGACTTGCCGGGGGTTGGGGCGGTGGTCGACGCGGGCAAACCCACCCAGCGCCTGTGCACCGATGTGCACTGCGGGCGGGATGTGTGGAGCAACGATATCGCCGGTCACGGCGGCCTGACCAAGCAGGGCATCGGGACGCTGGTGCTCACCGGCAATAACACCTACAGCGGGCCAACCCTGGTCAATCAAGGCCTGTTGGCGGTCAATGGTTCATTGACCTCGGCGGTCACGGTAAGTAATCGCGGGGTATTGGGCGGTTCCGGCAGCATCGGTGCGCTGACCGCGCAAAGCGGCGGTACGGTGGCGCCAGGCAACTCCATCGGCACCTTGAATGTGGCCGGGGATGTCAACTTCGACGCCGGTTCCACCTATGCGGTAGAGCTGTCCAACACCAGCAGCGACCGCATCGTCGCCGGTGGCAAGGCGACCCTCAACGGCGGCACCGTGACCCTGGCCCTGGAAAACAGCCCGACCTTGCTCAGCCAGCCTGAAGCGCAAAGCCTGATCGGCCGCCAGTACAACATCCTGCAGGCGGCCGGGGGCATTACAGGCAGTTTCGCCTCGGTCCTGCCCAATTACCTGTTTGTCGGTGGCAACCTGAACTATGGCGCCAACGGCGTGCAGCTGGATGTGGCGCGCACGGCCAACAGCTTCGCCAGCGTCGCCGCGACCGATAACCAGCGCGCCGTGGCGGCCGCCGCCGAGCAATTGGGCGCGGGTAACGGGGTGTATGAGAGCCTGCTGCTGGCACCGAGTGCGGCCTCGGCGCAAGGGGCGTTCCAACAGTTGTCGGGGGAAATCTACCCGGCCCTGGAAACCGCGTTGGTCAATGACAACCGCTACCTGCGTGAAGCGGTGGGCGAGCGCCTGCAACAGGGTGAAATGGGCACCTCGCCACAAACCATCGACACGCGCGGCAACGTCTGGGTCAAGGCCCTTGGCGCCTGGGGTAAAACCGACAGCGCCAGCGATACGGCGGGCTACACCACCTCCATCGGCGGCCTGCTGGCGGGTGTGGACGGTGCACTGGACGAAGACACGCGCCTGGGCCTGGTCGCCGGCTACAGCGATACCTCGCTGAACATGGGCGATGGCACCCATTCGCGGGCCTCGGTGGACAGCTACCACTTTGGCGCCTATGCCGGCCACGAAATCGGCGCCTGGCGTTTGAGCGGCGGCGCGACCTACAGCTGGCATCGCGCCGATGTGAAGCGCGATCTGCAATACGGCGAAGTCGCCGGCAAGCAGAAAGCCAAGGTCGATGCCCGCAGCACCCAGCTCTTCAGCGAAGCGGCTTACCGCCTGAACCTGCAAGCGCTGGCGCTGGAGCCGTTCGCCAACCTGGCCTATGTGCACCTGGACAGCGATGGGTTCAGCGAGAAAGGCGACGCCGCAGCGCTCAAGGGCGGCGATGACACCCGCGACCTGGTGCTCAGCACCCTCGGCGTGCGCGCCTTGAAGACCTTCAACCTCACCGACCATCAAGCCCTGGACGTTTCCGGCACCCTGGGCTGGCAGCACAACCTCAGCGCCACCGATTCCGAGCGCCACCTGGCGTTTGCCTCGGGCGGCACCGCGTTTGCCGTGGAAAGCTCGCCGATGGTGCGCGATGCCGCCCTGGTGGGCGCACGGGCCAGCCTGGCGCTGACCAAGGACGCGCGGGTGAACTTTGACTACAACGGCCTGCTGGCCAGCAAGGAGAAAATCCACGGCGTGGGCTTGAACCTCGACTGGGCCTTTTAAACGCTGAAGCTCCAAATGTGTGGGAGCGGGCCTGTCGGGTCGCTCCCACAGCAACAGCATTCCAACTGTTTTGGCTTTCTCGACAATTCCAACAAAAGAGAGGCAATACCATGGGTGTCTATGACTACAAAAACCTCACCACCGAGGACTCCAAGGCACTGTTCGCCGATGCCATGGCGATCACGTTGTATTCCTACCACAACCTGGATAACGGCTTTGCCGTGGGTTATCAGCAAAACGGCTTCGGCCTGGGCTTGCCGGCCACCCTGGTACAGGCATTGATTGGCAGCACCGACGCCCAAGGCGTGATTCCCGGCATCCCGTGGAACCCCGACTCGGAAAAGGCCGCCCTCGACGCCGTGCAAAAGGCCGGCTGGACCCCCATCAGCGCCAGCACCCTCGACTACGGTGGCAAGGTCGATGCGCGGGGTACATTTTTTGGTGAGAAGGCTGGCTATACCAGTGCCCAGGTGGAAGTCCTGGGTAAATATGACGACGCCGGCAAACTGCAGGAAATCGGCATCGCCTTCCGTGGCACTTCAGGGCCCAGGGAGAACCTGATCCTCGACTCCATTGGCGATGTGGTCAACGACCTGCTGGCTGCTTTCGGCCCTGCGGACTATGCAAAAAACTACGCGGGCCAAGCGTTTGGCACCCTGCTGGGCAAAGTCGCCGCGTATGCCAGCGCACAGGGGCTGAGCGGCCAGGATGTGCTGGTCAGCGGCCATAGCCTCGGTGGCCTGGCAGTCAACAGCATGGCGGACTTGAGCAACACCACCTGGGCGGGCTTCTACCAGGACGCCAACTACGTGGCCTATGCCTCGCCGACCCAGAGCAGCGGCGACAAGGTGTTGAACATCGGCTATGAAAACGACCCGGTTTATCGAGCCCTCGATGGTTCCTCGTTCAACCTGTCGTCCCTTGGGGTACACGACCAACCCCATGCCTCCAGCGCCGATAATATCGTCAGCTTCAACGACCACTACGCCTCGACGCTGTGGAACATCCTGCCGTTTTCCATCCTCAACCTGCCGACGTGGATCTCCCATTTACCCACGGGCTATGGCGATGGCATGGGCCGCATCCTTGAATCGTCGTTCTATGACCTGACCAGCCGTGATTCGACGATCATCGTCGCCAACCTGTCCGACCCGGCTCGCGCCACTACCTGGGTCCAGGACCTCAACCGCAACGCCGAAGCCCACAAGGGCAGCACGTTTATTATCGGCAGCGACGGCAATGACCTGATCCAGGGCGGGCGGGGCAATGACTACCTGGAAGGCCGGGCCGGCAACGATACCTTCCGTGATGGCGGTGGCTACAACATCCTGCTGGGCGGCAAGGGGTTCAATACCCTGGACTTGCAGCAGTCGCTGAAAAACGTTGAGGTGGCCAACGATGGCGCAGGCACCCTGTACATCCGCGACGGCCAAGGCGGCATCAGCATGACCCGCGATATGGGCGCGATAGTGAGCAAGGAAAGCTATCTGTTGCTGTTTAGCAAGGACGTGACCCACAGCGTGACCGACCAGGGCCTGCTGGCGGGCCGCGACCTGACGGCCTACGCCGCGTCGCTCAAGGGCGATGCCGGCGCCAATGCGCTCAAGGCCGGCGATGGCGGGCAGTGGTTGTTTGGCCTGGACGGTAATGACCACCTGATCGGCGGCAAAGGCAACGATGTCCTGGTGGGCGGGGCCGGCAATGATCTGCTGGAAGCGGGCGGCGGGCGCAATACCTTCCTGTTCGACGGCGACTTTGGCCAGGACCGGATCCTGGGCTTCCAGTCGACGGACAAGCTGGTGTTCATGGGGGTAGCGGGGGTGAACGGGCAGTACAACTACCTCGACCATGCCAAGGCGGTGGGCAGCGATACGCTGCTGACGTTCGGCGATAATTCGGTGACGTTGGTGGGGGTAGGGCTTGGCAGCCTGTCGGCGGAGGCGCTGGTTATCGCCTGAAATAATCTGCAGGAGCCGCCAGGCCGGCTCCTGCAGGTCATCGGTCAATCTTCCTTGCGTACGGTCGCGACATCCGCCGCCTTGACCCGCACGCGCTTGCCGGCGATATCGGTGAATTCGTAGAAACCATCCGGCGTCTTGGCATTCGGCGTGTCAGTGGTCAGGTACTGAGTACCGTTCTGCAAGGTCACGACGGTCGGCGTCGAGCAGCCGGCCAATGCCAGAAACGTCAATACAGCCAGCGGCAGGCCCCAGTTCTTCATGTTCATAACCCTTACTCTCATTCTGCGAAAACCCCGTGCTCAACGGCTGGGGGCATCAAATGTTACGCGGATCCACCCCCATCTGATCATTTTTATGCAAAAAGTTGCGTGCGCCACTGATCTATTAGCGATTGCAACGTGGGCCTGGCAACGGCAATCTGTATGCATAACCAGTAGTTATCCAAGTGCCTGTCATGTCCAATCCCCTCGAAGACCCGTTTTACTACCTGCATAACTTCCAGCAAGTGCTCGACTGGCTGGGGCAGCGCTATGCCGATGTGCTCGATGCGCAAGAGCAGCGTTTTATGACGCAGTTCGCCCAGGTGCCGCAGCCGGCCCAGGCGCTGCTGGTGCGCATGGTCATGCGCAAGGGCGTACATTTTCGGGCCAGCAAGCTCAACTACGTCGAGATCGGCGCGGCCGAGGCTGCCGTGCGGCCACTGCTGGAACAGGGTTGGGTCAGCGAGCAGGGCCTGTTGTCGCTGGACGAGGTGTGGGGGCAGTTGCAAAAAGGCGAGGTGCTGCAGGCGTTCAAGCCCTGGATCGAGCAGCCCAGGGGCAAGAAATCCGATTGGCTGCCCGGTTTATCGAGCCAATTTACCGAGCCGCAGACATTTGCCCAGTGGTGCCCGCACCTGGAGGACCGGCTGTACAGCCTCACGGTAATGGACCTGTGTGATCGCCTGCGCCTGATGTTCTTCGGCAATCTGCACCAGGACTGGTCGGAGTTTGTGTTGGCGGACCTGGGGATCTACACCTACGAGAAGGTCGAGTTTTGCACCGAGTCCCGTGGCCTGCGCCATCGTGACGATGTGCATGGCCTGCTGTTCCTGCACCAATGCCAGCAGGCCTTCGAGGCCGGTGAACCGCTGGAGGAGGTGCTGGCGCAGATTGCCACGTTGAACACCGATAACCCCTGGCTGGAAAAGCGCCGGGCCAAGCTGCTGTTCCAGGTCGGCCTGCACTGTGAACGGCTTGCCGAACTGGACCTGGCCGAGGTGATCTACCGCGATTGCGCCTACCCCGGCGCTCGCGCACGGCTGATTCGGGTGCTGGAACGCCAGGAGGATTTCGCCCAGGCACTGGGCCTGGCCCTGGAGGCCCAGGCCGCCCCGCAAAGCGCGGCTGAGCAGCAGCACCTGTTACGGGTTTTGCCCCGGTTGCGGCGCAAGCTGGGCGAGCCGGTGCAGCCCAAGGCCAAGCCCCCGCTGATCCAGCGCCTGGACCTGGAGCTGCCATTCCCGCAGCCCGTGACCGCTGTGGAGCTGTGCGTGCAGGCGCACCTGGGGGATGACGATGGGCCGGTGCACTACGTCGAGAACACCCTGATCAACTCGCTGTTCGGGCTGTTGTGCTGGCCGGCGATCTTCGCGCCGTTGCCCGGTTCGTTCTTCCACCCGTTCCAGCGCGGGCCGGTGGATTTGCACAGCGAGGACTTCCCGCAGCGCCGTGCCGAGTTGTTTGCCGCCTGCCTGGAGCAATTGCACGACCAGCGCTACAAAACCACGATCCGCCAGCGCTACGCCGAAAAATGGGGGATCCAGTCGCCCTTTGTGTTCTGGAATGGGTTGAGCGAAGCACTGCTGGACCAGGCCCTCGATTGCCTGCCCGCCGCGCACCTGCGGCACTGGTTCGACCGGCTGTTGCTGGATATCCGCGCCAATCGTGCCGGGATGCCGGACCTGATCCAGTTCTGGCCGGCGCAAAAAACCTACCGCATGATCGAAGTCAAAGGCCCCGGTGATCGCCTGCAGGACAACCAACTGCGCTGGCTGGCGTTCTGTGCAGAGCACCAGATGCCGGTCACCGTCTGTTATGTGCGCTGGGCGGAGCAGGGCGCTTGAGCTACACCGTCGCCGTACGGGCCTTGTGCGAGTTCACGGCCAAGGTCGGTGATCTCGACCTGCGGTTTACGCCGTCGCCCAGTGCCCAGGAAGGCATGCTCGGCCATCGTACCGTGGTCTCCCGCCGCAGCACGAACTACCAGAGCGAAGTAGCCCTGGAAGGGCACTACCAACAACTGACCGTGCGCGGCCGTGCCGATGGTTATGACCCGGATCGCACGGTGCTGGAAGAGGTCAAGACCTACCGTGGCGACCTGGATGCCCAACCGGCCAACCACCGGCAACTGCACTGGGCCCAGGCCAAGGTCTACGGCTGGCTGATGTGCAGCCAGCTGGGCCTGTCGCAAATAGACCTGGCGCTGGTGTATTTCGATATTGTCAGCGAGCGCGAAACCGTGATCAGCCAGGTGTGCCCCGCAGATGAGCTGGAGCGGTTCTTCAAGCGGCAATGTGCGTTGTTTCTCGGCTGGGCCGAGCAGCAGGCGCAACAGCGCCAGGCCCGCGATGCCGCCGCCACGGCCCTGGCCTTTCCCCACGCGGGCTTTCGCCTGGGCCAGCGCAGCCTCGCCGAATCGGTGTACAAGGCCGTCAGTACCGGGCGCTGCCTGATGGCGCAGGCGCCCACGGGGATCGGTAAAACCATTGGCACGGTGTTCCCGATGCTCAAGGCCCTGGCGCCGCAGCAGTTGGACAAGCTGTACTTTCTGACGGCCAAGACCCCTGGCCGCCAACTGGCGCTGGATGCGGTGCAGGTGCTGCACGCCAGCGCCGACCTGCCATTGCGCGTGCTGGAGCTGGTGGCGCGGGACAAGGCCTGCGAGCACCTGGACAAAGCCTGTCACGGTGATTCGTGCCCATTGGCCAAAGGCTTTTATGATCGCCTGCCGGCTGCGCGCGAAGCGGCGGCCAAGGTCCGCCTGCTGGACCAGCGCAACTTGCGCGAAGTGGCGCTGGCCCATGGGGTGTGCCCCTATTACCTGAGCCAGGAAATGGCGCGCTGGTGCGACATGGTGGTCGCCGACTACAACTATTACTTCGACTTTGGCGCGCTGCTGTTTGGCCTGGCCCAACTCAACCAGTGGCGGGTCGCGGTGCTGGTGGACGAAGCCCATAACCTGGTGGAGCGGGGCCGGGCAATGTACAGCGCTGACCTTGATCAATTTGCCCTGAAGACCTTGCGCGACACCGCCCCCGAACCGTTGCAAAAACCGTTGCAGCGGCTCAACCGCGAGTGGAATGCGCTGCACAAGGAGCAGGTCACGGCATACCAGGCCTATGCCAGCAAACCGGACAAGCTGTTGCAGGCCCTGGCCCTGTGCACCCGCGCCATGGGCGAGTATTTCAACGACCACCCGCAGGCACTTACGGGCGAGCTGCAAGGCTTTTACTTCGAGGCCTTGCAGTTTGCCAAGGTGGCGGAGCTGTTCAACGAACAGTTTATTTTTGATATCAGCCAGCGCGACCCGCTGGCCAAGCGCCGCTTCTCCCGCTTGAGCCTGCGCAATGTGGTGCCGGCCGAATTTATCCGCCCCCGCTTGACGGCGGCCCGCAGCAGCGTGCTGTTTTCCGCGACCCTGAGCCCCCGGCATTACTATGCCGACCTGCTGGGCCTGCCGGCGGACACCGCGTGGGTCGACGTGGAATCGCCCTTTGCGGCCGCGCAGTTGCAGGTGCGCATCATCAACCGCATCTCCACGCGCTTTGTGCATCGCCAGGCGTCCCTGGCGCCTATCGTCGCGTTGATCGCCGAGCAGTTTGAGCGTGCGCCGGGCAACTACCTGGCGTTTTTCAGCAGCTTCGATTACCAGCAACAAGTGGCCCAACTGCTGGCCGAACGGCATCCGTCGATTGCCACCTGGCATCAATCACGGGGCATGACCGAGGCCGAGCGCCAGGCCTTCCTTGAGCAGTTCACCCAGCACAGCCAGGGCGTGGGGTTTGCGGTGCTGGGCGGGGCGTTCGGCGAGGGTATCGATTTGCCCGGCGCGCGCCTGATCGGGGCCTTTATCGCCACCCTGGGCCTGGCGCAGCTCAATCCGGTCAACGAGCAGATGAAGCTGCGCATGGGCGCGATCTTCGGTGCGGGGTATGACTACACCTACCTGTATCCCGGGATCCAGAAAGTGGTGCAGGCGGCCGGCCGGGTGATTCGCACCCAGCAGGACCAGGGGGTGGTGATGCTGATCGATGACCGCTTTGCCGAACCCAACGTGCGGCCGTTGCTGCCGCGCTGGTGGTCGGTGACCTGAGGTATTTGCCCCTTGCCCGGTTGTTGGCATTTCTGTGGGAGCGGGTTGCCCGCGATAGCCATAGGTATCTACACAACTATCTTCTCGGTCTGTGTACATATCCATTGCTGCAATGGCGGCCGGTCAGCCAACGTATTTATTGACTGATACACCGCCATCGCGGGCAAGCCCGCTCCCACAGGGGTACGCGCACGCTTCAAGGATCAGGTCGGCTGTTAGGCCGCCTCGCTTTGCTTGTGATTTTGATCTTAGGCGCCCCGTTAAACCACGCTGGCCGTCATCCGATATTGATTTGGGGGGTAAACCGGCAGGACGCCGGTTTAGCCGCGCTGGGCCATGGATGGCCCATCGCGGCGGCCCCCCAAATCAATGTCGGATGACGGGCACACCGAGCCTAGGCGAGGTGCCGAGTGGTGGGGCAAGAGCGTTTTGCTTACTTTTGCGCTTTTCAAAAGTGAGCCGCCGTCAGGGCGGAACCCTAAGTGGCCGTTACCGCAGCAATGGATATGTACTCATCCCCAAAAGAAAGTTGTGTAGATACCTATGCCCGCTCCCACAGAGGGGATGGGGGCTTACACCACCTCCAGGTACGAGCTGTGGATCGCCCGTGCCAGTTCGCGCACGGTGTCGATAAACTCGGTCAGCCGGCTGTGCAGGCCTTCTTCGAGGATCTCGTCGATACCGGTGTAGCGCAGCCGCGCTTCAAACTCCGCCGCCAGGCGCTGGGCCGTGCGGCCGTAGCTGCCCGGCAGGTCGGCGAGAATATGGCTCAACTCCTCGACACACGCATGCAACGAACGCGGCACATCGCTGCGCAACAGCAGCAGCTCCGACACCGAACGTGCATTCAGCGCATTGGGGTACAGCTCGGTGTAGGCCTCGAATGACGACAAGGCCCGCAGCAGGGCGCTCCACTGGTAGTAGCCACGGGCGGACAGGTCGCTGACTTCTTCGGACTCTTCACCAAACATTTCATAACGCGCATCCAGCAGGCGCAAGGTGTTGTCGGCACGCTCGACAAAGGTGCCCAGGCGGATAAAACGATAGGCATCGTTGCGCATGATGGTGCCGGACGTGGCGCCACGGAACAGGTGGGAGCGCTGCTTGACCCAGTCACAGAAGTGGCTGATGCCATGGCGCGCCAGGCCGCCGGCGGCGATGCTGCGCATTTCCAGCCAGGTGGCGTTGAGGTTTTCCCACATGTCGGCGGTGATCCGCCCACGCACGGCATGGGCATTGCCTCGGGCGGCGCGCAGGCAGTTGTAGATACTGGCGGGGTTTTCTTCGTCGAGGGCAAAAAAATGCAGCATGCGCTCGGCGTCCAGTTGTTGATGGCGCTCCAGATAGCTGTCCAGGGTGCCACTGCTGAGCAGCGACATCGCCAGTTCGTCCAGGCCATCGCTGCGCCCGGCGTGTGGCATCAGCGACAGCGAATAGCTGACCTCCAGCATGCGCGCCAGGTTTTCCGCGCGCTCCAGGTAGCGCGACATCCAATACAGATCTGCGGCGGTTCTACTCAGCATACTCAGCCCTCCACCACCCAGGTGTCCTTGGTTCCGCCGCCTTGCGACGAGTTGACGATCAATGAGCCTTCACGCAGCGCCACCCGGGTCAGGCCACCCGGCACCAGGCGCGTCTCCTTGCCCGACAGCACGAACGGGCGCAGGTCGATATGCCGTGGGGCAATGCCGTTTTCGACAAAGGTCGGGCAGGTGGACAGGCTCAGGGTCGGCTGGGCGATATAGGCATGGGGCCGGGCCTTGATGCGTTGGCGGAAGTCCTCGATCTGCGCCGCCGAAGCGGCCGGGCCCACCAGCATGCCGTAGCCGCCAGAGCCCTGGGTTTCCTTGACCACCAGATCGGGCAAGTGCGCCAGTACGTGGGACAGTTCGTCCGGCTTGCGGCACTGGAATGTCGGCACGTTTTGCAACACCGGTTCTTCATCCAGGTAGAAACGGATCATCTGCGGCACATAGGGGTAGATGGATTTGTCGTCGGCCACGCCGGTGCCGATGGCATTGGCCAGTACCACGTTGCCGGCGCAGTAGGCGGCCACCAGGCCCGGTACGCCGAGCATGGATTCGGGGTTGAAGGCCTGGGGGTCGAGAAAGGCGTCGTCGATGCGCCGGTAGATCACATCCACGGCTTTCGGGCCATCGGTGGTGCGCATGAACACCTTGAGGTCGTGCACGAACAGGTCGGCCCCTTCGACCAGTTCCACCCCCATTTCCCGGGCCAGGAACGCGTGCTCGAAAAACGCGCTGTTAAAACGCCCCGGGGTCAGCACCACCACATTGGGGTTGTCCAGGCGGCTGGCGCTTTTCAGGGTCTTGAGCAGCAGGTTGGGGTAGTGATCCACCGGCGCGATGCGCTGCTTGGCAAACACCTCCGGGAACAGGCGCATCATCATCTTGCGGTCTTCGAGCATGTAGCTCACGCCGCTGGGTGTGCGTAGGTTGTCTTCGAGGACGTAGTAGGTGCCATCGCCATCGCGCACCAGGTCGACGCCGGAAATGTGGGAGTAGATGTGGCGGTGCAGGTCCAGGCCGACCATGGCCTTCTGATAGCCTTCATTGCCGAGGACTTGATCGGCGGGAATGATCCCGGCCTTGATAATGCGCTGGTCGTGGTAGATATCGGCGAGGAACATGTTCAGCGCATTGACCCGCTGGATACAGCCGCGTTCGATCAGGCTCCACTCACTGGCGGGGATGCTGCGCGGGATGATATCGAAAGGGATCAGGCGCTCGGTGTCTTGCTCGTCACCGTACAGGGTGAAGGTGATCCCGGCGCGATGGAACAGCAGGTCGGCCTCACGGCGGCGCTGGGCCAGCAGCTCCGGCGGGGTGTTGGCCAGCCAGCGGGAAAATTCCTGGTAGTGCGCACGGCATACACCCTGTGCGTCATGCATTTCATCAAAGAAAGATCGAGCCATTCCAATTACCTTGTCAATGCCTGGGCAAACGCGACAGGCACTGCCGCTTTAGAAAACGCATTGTTATAAGCCCGTGGCTTTTGGCGCCAACGGACCGGGTCCTTACTTTCTTTTGGAGTCGGCTCTGAGTCGGGGGGTAACAGTTGCTCCTGTGTTCACCTGGGCAGGCAGGCGGTTACAGGAGTAAAGCAATGGCTGTGCCGGAACCGCGTTTATAGGGGTTACACGGTATGTCAGCCTGTTACTGGGCCGGCCTGCACAAGTGCGGTGCGCGAACGGTGCAGTATTGGCGCCATAACGGTGCGGGTGATTGGCCTGAACTTCGCGCACCACCGGCTCTTCTAACGGGATTACGCACCGTAAGGATCACCGATTGTGCCCAGGATCATCTCCCCGCAAAGCCCGGAGTCGGCGCTGACCGACCACAGCGAACACAATGCCAAGATCTTCGGCTCACCCAAGGACCGGCTGGATTTCTACCGCCGGGAAATCCAGTACGAAACCACCATCCTCGCCAACCGCACCGATGCCTACCTGACGGCGCAGTCGTTTTTGGTGATCGCCTTTGTGTCGTGTATGGGCAACCTCAACCCCGAGTGGGGCAAGCTGTTTACCCTGGTGGTGCCACTGCTGCTGGCGATGCTGGGCGTGTTCAGTTCGCTCAATGCCTGGCCGGGCATCCGGGCGGCCTACGACATCATTGATCACTGGCACTTCAAGCAGAGCGAATTGTTGCGCAGTGAGCCGGTGATGGGCCTGGCCTACGATGAATCGCCGCTGTTCTGCGAGACCGAGTCGTCGCACAAGGGCTATCGCAAGTCATTGCTGTTCTCGGTGCGCACACCGTGGTTGTTCACGGTGTTCTGGATGCTGCTGGCGGTGTTTGCATTTTATATCCAGGTGGACAACCCCGGGGCGTGAGCCTTGATCAGCAGAGACTTCGGGCAACGAAGCCCCCCGGATCTAAGCGCCATCCAATGGCGGTAACCGACGCTTGAGCGGGGTTTTCTTGACGATGGCGGTGTTGGTCTCGGCATAGGCGTTGAGACGGTCAAGCAAGGTGTCCAGCTGGTCCATGGTGCGTACGTGCAGCCGTGCGATAAAGCAGTCGTCGCCGGTGACCTTGTCGCACTCGGTAAACTCCGGGATCGCCTGGATCTGCCGCTCCACTTCCTGCAATTGGCCGGGCAGGGGGCGGATGCGCACGATGGCTTGCAGCAAATAGCCAAAGTGTTTCGGGTCGATGTCCACGGTATAGCCCTTGAGCACCCCGCGCTCCTCCAGGCGCCTCAAGCGTTCGCCAACGCTGGGCGAGGACAGACCAGTAATACCCGCCAGGGTCTTGAGCGAGCAGCGCGAGTCGTCCATCAGGGCGGCGATCAGTTGTTGGTCGATAATGTCAATCATCCTTGGCTCCTTAGGGAAACCTGCTGTTTTGCCTAAAAAGAATAGGCAGTAACCACCTTCGGCCTTTTTCAGGCGCTGGAGGCGGATTGATGCAGATTGCCATAATTTAGCCTCATTCGAGGAGCTTAATCATGGACACATCCATACGTCGCGGGTCGTGGGAAATGGTCGGCGCCATGCTGATCTCCGGCACCATTGGCTGGTTTGTACTGGTGTCTGGCGTGCCGGTCATCGAAGTGGTGTTCTGGCGTTGCGTCATCGGCGCCTTGACCCTGTTGCTAGTGTGCTGGTGGCTAGGGTATTTGCGTAGCACTTGGTTGAACGGCTCGACACTTGGCTGGGCCATGTTGAGTGGCGTGGCGATCGTCGGTAACTGGCTGTTGCTGTTTGCCTCCTATGCCAAGGCGTCGATTGCGATCAGCACCGCCGTCTATAACGTTCAACCCTTTATGCTGGTGCTGCTCGCGGCGCTGTTTCTGGGCGAGAAAATCACCGTGCAGAAGCTGGCCTGGTTGAGCGTGGCCTTCGTCGGCATGCTCGCGATTGTCACCGCCCATGGCGAGCAGCAGGCCGGCGGGGCTCAGTACCTATGGGGTGTGGCGCAGGCATCAGGCGCAGCCTTGTTGTATGCCGTCGCTGCGTTGATTATCAAGCGCCTGAAGGCCGTGCCGCCCCATCTGCTGGCGCTGATCCAAGTAAGTACCGGTGCGGTGCTGCTGGTGCCGTTGGTGTCATGGCACAGCCTGTCGGCGCCCGTCGATGCCTGGGCGGTGCTGTTGACACTGGGCGTGGTGCATACGGGATTGATGTATGTGCTGCTCTATGGCGCGATTCAAAAGCTGCCGACGGCCTTGACCGGGGCGCTGTCCTTTATCTACCCGATTGCGGCGATCCTGGTTGACTGGATGGCCTACGGGCATCGCTTGGGCTGGGTACAGTGGCTGGGGGTTGCGGCGATTCTGCTGGCCGCGGCGGGGTTGCAGCGGGGTTGGTGGTGGCGGTCTAATAGCATTTTGCCTTAATGATAGAGCAAGCTGTTCAACTGCACCTGCACCGGTGCGCTATGAGCACCTTTTTAAACTTGAAATATGGAGCGTTATTTTGAACGTTACAGGATGTTGAATTATGTATCATCTTTTTGATTCTGAAAGGGTTTTATCTGAGGTAAAAAATACCGAGTTCTCTCGGCATAATGATTTTGCCAAGCTGCTGCTTTTATATATTGAAGATTTTTTTAATCTGGAGCCTGACTCGCTCGCACTGGATGTACGAGGAAAAGTAAAAGCCAGTATTGAAGTGTTGCGTCTATTGAGCAAAAAAGAGCTTCATCTGTTTTACATTGTCTTTCCTCCGGGTGAGGAGGGCGAAAAAATATTCTCTATCCTTGAGTGTGTAGGGCGTTTACGCTTTACCCAATGCTCATTTCTGGTTGGGCGCATTGAGTTAAAAAAACCCAAGGTATCCTTTTTTGATTGCGAATTTATTAGCAATTATGATGTATTGGATATGAATTTGAGAAAGGATAAGGCCTATGACGATTGTCTTTATCAAAGATGTGTTTTTCGTGGGAATGTCAGCTGTGGTAGTGATGAAAGGAAGGAAAGGCTGATCATCCGGCATTCGCTTTTTTCAGATTGTAAGTTCTTCGGGAGGGTGAGGTTTGAGAACGCTGAGCTGCAAGGCTACTTTGTTGATGGTGACCCTAGATACCCATCAAGTCTTTCCAGGCTAAAGGTCGAAAACTGCATTTTTCAGAATGGTTTTTATATAAATAGTCAAAAAATGGCGTACGCGTACTTGACGTCATGTGTATTTCAAGGAAAGTTTGAATTTAAACAGAATTCTGTAGATCGACTAATATTTGATAACTGCAATTTTAAGAAAATCTCTGATTTTTATGCTTCGTCCATTCGTAGGTTTACATTAAGGAAAAGTATATTTGATACGTTTGTCGGTTTTGAAGAGTGTCATTTCGGTGTGTTGCCTGGTCCTCGGCGGCGCAGCATAACGCCTGAAATAGGCATTGGATTGGCGTGTTTCATTTATGTGACTTTTTTGGAGTTTGCGAGCTTTAGAGGTGCAAGGTTTAACGAAGGACTGGACCTTGAAAAAATAAATACAATTGAGCAGCCGAATTTTCATCGCGTTTTTGTTAGCTTTGCGGAGACTCCAAGAGAGACTTTCAGGATGATAAAACATGCCTTGGACAGTCATGGGGCACACATTGAAGCAAATAAATTCTTTGCATTGGAAATGAAGCGTCGTAAGCATGAATTTTTACGCAGTCGGTTTACGGCAGATAGATTGATTTATGCCATAAATCATCGGGCCTCCGATTTTGGGCAAAGCTATTTGTTGCCGGTAATGTGGATTTTTGTTTTTGCATTATCGTTCTATGCCCTGTGTAAAGGCCAGCAAAGCAATATGCTTTATAAGATATACCCGCCAGCTAACGAATTTATTGCTGCATTTACAGAGGTTTTGAATGAAATCGCTTCTAGCGTGATTCCGTTCAAACAGTTTTTGCGAACAGGAATGGAGTTTATTAGCCTGATATTTTATGTGGTTTTCGCGGTTTTGATTTGGCAGGTGATTGTTGCATTAAAACGCATGATCAGGCGTTGATATGGCTATAGCGATATTGATGATTACTCACCGAAGAGCGCGGCAAGTATCTCCGCGCTCTATCGTCAAGGCCTTAGTGCGGCGCGCGGGGAATGGTCTTGAGCAAGTCCGCCGGGCTGATATGCCCCACAACCTGCTGCTGCACACCGCTGCCCGGCAACGGCAGGTCGAGGATATGCCCCTTGATCTTGCCCACCACATGCATTTCGCACGGCTTGCAGTCGAATTTCAGGGTCAGTACTTCATCGCCGTGAATCAGTTGCATCGGCGCGACCTTGGTGCGCACGCCGGTCACGCCCTTGGCCTGCTTGGGGCACAGGTTGAAGGAGAAACGCAGGCAGTGCTTGGTGATCATCACCGGCACTTCACCGGTTTCTTCGTGGGCCTCGTAGGCCGCGTCGATCAACTTCACACCATGGCGATGGTAGAAGTCGCGGGCCTTCTGGTTGTAGACGTTGGCCAGGAACGACAGGTGCGATTCCGGGTACACCGGCGGCGGCGAAGTTTCGGCTTTGCGGCCACCCCGGGGGTGGGCCTCGACACGGGCCACCGTCAGCGCCTCGATCACATCACGGCGCAAGGCCTTGAGTTGCGAGTTGGGGATAAAGTACGCCTGCGGCGCATCCAGCTCGATCGCCGTGGCGTGATACTGGGTAGTGCCCAGTTGGCCAAGCAGGTCTCGCAGGGTGTCCAGTGCCTGTTCCGGCTTTTTGGCCACGCCGAACGGGCCGGGCAGGGTGGTGCTGGCGCTCACGCCTTCTTCACTGGTGGCGGTCAGTTGCAGCTGGTCTTCGCGCAGGCTGGCCTGCCAGGACACGCCAACCCGGCGCTCGGCCGAGGTCTTGAGCAATGCTTGCTGCCAGTTATGGTCCAGGTTGCGGTTGAGCGGGTGATTGGGCCGTAGCGGGTGCAGGCCCGCCGGCATTTCGTTGGGCTCGACCCGGTAGCGATAGCGCTTTTCGCCGTCCTCTTCAAACTCACCCTTGGGCTCGGCGATATTGGCGCGAAACCCCACGACTTCACGCTTGATCAGCACGTTGAGGCCGTCACCGTTGGACAGCGGCTCGTGGGTGATCACTTGCAAGTCGCGCTTGCCGGCTTTTTCCACCACGCCTACCGGCAGGCCGGTAAAGGTCGGGGTGTCGAAGGCGCCGATATCGATCTTGCGGTCACTGACGAAGTAGTCGGTGCTGCCGCGGTGGAAGGTCTTTTCTGGGTCCGGCAGGAAGAAATGCGCGGTACGCCCGCTGGAGGCGCGGGCCAGGTCCGGGCGGTCTTCGAGGATCTCGTCCAGGCGCTGGCGGTAATAGGCAGTGATGTTCTTCACATAGCCCATGTCCTTGTAGCGGCCCTCGATCTTGAACGAGCGCACGCCCGCGTCCACCAAGGCGCGCAGGTTGGCGCTCTGGTTGTTGTCTTTCATCGACAACAGGTGTTTTTCAAAGGCCACCACGCGGCCCTGGTCATCCTTGAGGGTGTAGGGCAGGCGGCAGGCCTGGGAGCAATCGCCACGGTTGGCACTGCGGCCATTTTGCGCGTGGGAAATATTGCACTGCCCGGAAAACGCCACGCACAACGCGCCGTGGATGAAGAACTCGATGGCGGCATCGGTCTCATCGGCAATCGCGCGGATTTCCTGAAGGTTCAGCTCGCGGGCCAGCACCAGTTGGGAGAAGCCGGCCTGGTCGAGGAACTTGGCCCGGTTCAGGGTGCGGATGTCGGTCTGGGTGCTGGCATGCAGCTCGATGGGCGGGATATCCAGCTCCATCACCCCCAGGTCCTGGACGATCAGCGCATCTACGCCGGCATCGTACAACTGGTGAATCAGCTTGCGCGCCGGTTCCAGTTCATCGTCATGCAGGATGGTGTTGAGGGTGGTGAACACGCGGGCGTGGTAACGACGGGCGAATTCCACCAGTTGGGCGATCTCGCTCACGTCGTTGCAGGCGTTGTGGCGCGCACCGAAGCTCGGGCCACCGATGTACACGGCGTCGGCGCCGTGCAGGATAGCCGCGCGTGCGATGGCGACATCGCGGGCAGGGCTGAGCAATTCCAGATGATGTTTGGGCAAGGACATAGTTTTTTTAGTCAGGCTTGTCACGGTTGAGGTGCGCATTGTAGCTGCGATTTGTCTGATAGTGCGCCGGACTTATCCCTGGGCCGCCATCGCCGTGACTTCAACCCGCATGCCTTCGACCGCCAGCGCCGCCACGCCAACCGCCGCGCGGACCGGCCAGGGTTTGGCGAAGAAACGCTTGTACACCTCGTTGAACGCGGCGCGGTCGGCCATGTCGGTGAGGTAGATCGTCAGGTGCATGACCCGGTCCATGGTGCTGCCGGCACGCTCAAGGGCCACCTTCAGGGCTTGCAGGGTGCATTCGCTTTGCGCGGTGATATCGCCCAGTTCCAGGCTGCCATCAGCGCGCACCGGGATCTGTGTGGAGACCAGGATGCCGTTGAAACCGATAACGTCAGAGGAGATGGAATCGGGGTCGAGGTCGGGGGTGTAGTCGAGGTGGGACATGGCGGTTCTCTTATGCAAAAAGTGGATCAGGCCGGCAGTTTAACCGGGCGTAACCTGTGTTGGAGCGTCAAAGAGGAATGTGGGTGGTCGACAAGACCTGGCGCAGCCCCATGAACGATCGGATCTGGCGCACCCCAGGCAGGTAAAGCAGTTGCTCCGCGTGGAGCCGGTTGAAACTGTTACTGTCCTTGGTGCGCAACAACATGAAGTAGTCGAACTCCCCGGTCACCACATGGCACTCCATGCAGCCGGACACTTTTTGTGCGGCCGCCTCGAATGCCGCGAAAGATTGCGGTGTAGAGCGATCCAGCACCACGCCGATCAAGACCACCATCCCCGCATCCAGCGCTACAGTGTCCAGCAGTGCGACGATGCCCTTGATCAGGCCGGCTTGCTTGAGCCGTTCGACGCGCCTGAGGCAAGCCGGCGCACTCAATTTCACCTTCTCTGCCAGCGCCACGTTGGAGATGGAGGCATCTCGCTGCAGAGCCTTGAGAATAGCGCGGTCGGTTCGATCCAGTGGCTGTGGCGTTGAAGCTTTTATTGCGTCCATGGTGATTAATTCGCAATTAAAGTAGGTTTGATTTTTATAATAAGAAATTATGTTTCTTTAAATAATAAAAGATTGCAACACATGTTTTTAGAAATCTTCTTACTATTGAACTCATCGAAGCCTGCCTGAAAGAACCTGGAATACAACCTTTGCCGTTCGGCCTGGCGCTTGGATATCCAATAATCAAGGAGCAGAGTCATGAACTTGAATCGTTTTGAACGTTATCCGTTGACCTTCGGTCCTTCGCCCATCACGCCTTTGAAGCGCCTCAGTCAACACCTGGGGGGCAAGGTCGAGCTGTATGCCAAGCGTGAAGACTGCAACAGTGGCCTGGCCTTCGGCGGAAACAAAACGCGCAAGCTCGAATATTTGATTCCCGAAGCGATCGAGCAGGGCTGCGATACCCTGGTTTCCATCGGCGGCATCCAGTCGAACCAGACCCGCCAAGTGGCCGCCGTTGCCGCTCACCTGGGCATGAAGTGTGTGTTGGTGCAGGAAAACTGGGTGAACTACAGCGATGCCGTGTATGACCGGGTCGGCAATATCGAGATGTCCCGCATCATGGGGGCGGACGTCCGACTGGACGCCGCCGGGTTCGACATCGGTATTCGGCCCAGTTGGGAGAAGGCCATGAACGATGTGCTGGAGCGGGGTGGCAAGCCATTCCCGATACCGGCGGGTTGTTCCGAACACCCCTACGGCGGCCTTGGGTTCGTCGGCTTTGCCGAGGAAGTGCGCGAGCAGGAAAAACAACTGGGGTTCACGTTCGACTACATCGTGGTCTGCTCCGTGACCGGCAGTACCCAGGCCGGCATGATCGTCGGTTTCGCCGCAGACGGCCGCTCGAAGAACGTTATCGGTATTGATGCCTCGGCCAAGCCAGAGAAAACCAAGGCACAGATCCTGCGTATCGCCCGGCACACCGCCGAGCTGGTGGAACTGGGGCGTGAGATCACCGAAGACGACGTCGTGCTCGATACACGCTTCGCCTACCCGGAGTACGGGTTGCCCAACGAAGGCACGCTGGAAGCCATTCGTCTGTGCGGGAGCCTGGAAGGCGTGCTGACTGATCCGGTGTACGAAGGGAAGTCTATGCACGGGATGATTGAAATGGTCCGCCAGGGTGAGTTCCCCGAAGGCTCGAAGGTGCTTTATGCGCACTTGGGCGGGGCGCCTGCGCTGAATGCCTACAGCTTCCTGTTTCGCAACGGCTGATGACCAAGCTGCTCCTACCAAACCGCCGGGAGTATCGCCATGCATGGGATCACGCAATTTGCAGTCTGGATCAAGGCGCCTTCGGCGGATGTCGCAGTGGTGATCGTGACCAGCGCCACATTGCCCCAATACATGATCGACAGGCTGCACGTGGCTATCGATGAGTGGGACCAGGTAGCTTATTTGGCCGTCAAGCAAGCCGCGGCGTTGAGGGCCGACTGGTTGCGGGACGGGTCCAGCCCGCAGCCCTCTGCTGGGGGCTACGTGTGCCATGCCAGCCAACTGTTGCGCTCGGTCTCCCACGGAAGCTTTTTACTGGATGTCGAAATGGGCACGGACCCCGGTATGACTTGGCTGGGATCCGTCTGCGGTCACCCGTTGCGCGTTGTCGAACTTGGAGCAATCGCTTCCTCAACTGTGCAGATGGATCGACAAGTGGAGGCGGTGTTATCGGCGACCCGGTGTCTGGCGAAAAGCGTGCTGCAGGCACGTGGGGTCATTTGACTGATGTCCTCGCAGCGGTAGTTTAACGGGGAAGGGGCGAAAGTTCGGGGGCTGACAAACCATCAGCCCTCGATAAAGACTTTCAACGGCGGTTCGTGCATCAGAAAGTTCTGGTGCGAGATGTTCCAGGCATAGGCTCCCGCGAGGGTGAACACCAACAAGTCGCCAATCGCCAGTTGTGCCACCGGCTGCTGCCTGGCAAGAACGTCTTTTGGCGTGCACAGTTGCCCCACCAGGGTGATGGTTTGATTGCTGATCTGGGCCGGCCGAGGCCCCCGCAGTACCGTGAATGGATGGTCATGGCCTTGAGCCGCAGGTGTGCGAAAGTGGTGAGTGCCGCCGCGGCCGATGGCAAAAAGTTCGCCGTGGCTGCTTTTGATGTCTAGCACCTGCATCACGTAGTAGCCACAGGCGGCGCTGACGAAGCGGCCAATCTCGAAACGTACGCGGGTCGCCCCCATGTCGTACTGATTGATCAGCGTCTGCAAGCCCTGACAGAAGCGTGGCCAGTCGAAGGACTGCGTTGCGTCCTGATAATTGATGCCCATTCCTCCGCCGACATTCAAGAGCGGCAGTTGCAGGTTGTGATCTGCGCACAGTTGGCGGAAGGTCAAGAAGTAGCTGCGGATCAATTCAAGATGGGCGTCGACATCCAACTGGTGCGACAGCAGATGAAAGTGCAGGCCCTTGAGTGCCAGAGACGGTTCTTCGCGCAACAACTGCAGGGCGCTTGCCAGACCGTCCTCATCCAGGCCGAACGGTGTGGGTTTGCCGCCCATGACCAAGCGGCTTTGCGGGGCCTGGGCCAGCTTCAGGTTCAGCCGCAGCATGACCGGAGCCTGCGTACCGCGTTCGCGGGCGATGCGTGCCAGGCTGCGCAGTTCGGTCACGCTCTCGACATGAAAGGCTGAGGTCCGGTATTGCAGGGCGATATCCAGTTCGTGATCGAGTTTGCCAGGGCCGCCAAAGATCAGCGGCTGGTCGGGGCACTGTTCATGCAGCCACGTCAGTTCGCCACCGGAGGCCGCCTCGAAGCCGTCCACCCACGGCGCGAGGGTTTTCAGCACCTGGGCTTCCGGGTTGGCCTTGGCTGCGTAGAACAATTCGCAGTTTTCCGGCAATACCTGGCGCATCGCCTTTATGTGACGTTCAAGGGCCGGCAGGTCGTAGACATAGGCGCATAAAGGCGCGTCGTGCTCAGCCCTGAGCTGCTGGATGCGTTGGGTAACGGCAACAGGAAGGCTCATGCGCGTTTCCTCTTTTCAAGCATCGCCAGCGGGCTGGGTAACCAGGTGTAACCCGCTTCGCGGTCGGCACGCATCATCAGGCGGGTCATGAAGTTTTCCTTGCTGGGGAAAGGTGCGCCGGCGCATAGCTCACGCAGTTCTGTCGGGTGGTCCAGGCGTGCGGATTGTACGTGCAGCAGGTCGCCGACCTGCGCCCACAGCTGCTGCTCCAGCGAGCCGCTGCCATTGGCCAGATGGAAGATCGCTTCGCCGAGATTGTTCACCAGTGCGCAGTAGCCCACTCGTTGCCAGGCCTTTTGCGCGCTGTAGTACACAGAACTGCGGGTACGCTCATCCAGTGCGCTCAGTCGTTCGGTGGGCCAGATTTCAGGCACCAGCTTGGTGCCTTCCAGATCGCGAATCCAGACCTGGCTGGGTAGCCCGTTTTCAGCGAAACCGATGACGGTGTTCTGCAAGTGCGGCTCCAGCGCCACGCCCTGACGGAACAGGCAATACAGCACGCCGCCGAGCATCAGGCCGGCATAGGCTTGCAGCCAGTCCAGCGTGGCTTGCTCAATGCTCAAGCCGGTGTTGTCGGCATAGCGCTGCAGCTGTGGGCGGCAAATACTGCGACCTTGCCGATCCCAGGTAAACAGCGCCATGGCCACTTGCGGTTGATATCGCTGGCGGTCAGCGTGGGGAAGGTTTTCCCGGTAAACGATACCGAAGCACTCGGTGACTTCTCGGGCCTGCTCCAGCGTACCCAGAGCACTGAGGTCCAGGCTGGTGGCGCTGGGCTCGGGCATCAGCCTGAAGCCGGGTTGTTGCGTCGCCAGCGCGTCCATGACCGGGCGGAGCAGGCGGGTGAGGGCGACGGCGCTGTCCAGTTCATACCAGGCGTTCTTGCGCACGCAGTTGGTCAGGCGCACGTGCATCGAGAACTTCATGAAATAGGCCATTTGCGGATGGTAGAGCGTGCGTACCGATGACGTCGGGTACATGGCCTGCCCCAGGGGGCCGAGGTATTCGATCAAACCCTGTTGTTGCGCACGCTGTACCAGCGGGTCGGCCAGCACGCGGGCGACTTCCCAGGGGTGGCACGGATAGGCATCGTCGCGCCCCGACAGTTGCTGCAGCGTGCTGCGCGGGTCCTCGCCCTGATGACGAATCAGCCTCGGGGCGACCTTGAACCAGTGCAATTGAAAGCGGGCTCCGACTTCCGGCGAGCAGGCCAGCAAATCATCATGGGAAATGCCCTCGCGACTTTTTGGCGTCGGATGCAGAGCGTGGCCCCACAGCTGGTGTTGTTCGGAGGCCAGCAGGCTGTCGGTGGCTTCGGTTGGGCGTGAGTGGCGCAAAAAGGTGCGGGTGATCTGCAAGCTGTTAGCGATCTGTTGCAGCAGCTCGCCAACGCGCTCGGCGCCACTCAGTGGGGTGCAGAGCAGGCGGGCCAGTTCGGCGGCACTCAGCGGTCGCCAGCTCTGGTGGTTGCCTTTGAAATAAGGGCCGCTGAGGTAATGGCAACGGCCCAGTAGGCTGCAGCGGTCGATGCGTACGATCAGCCGGCCGCTGGGCAGGCGAATACTGATGCAGCGAGCGTTGGCCTGGCGCAGGCTCATCGGCAGATCCTGTGCCTGATAGTTCAGGTTCGCTTCGTTGCGCGGCAAGGCGTATTCGCGCAAATAGCAATTGAGCAGGCATTCGATGGCATGTCGTTCGGCTTCACCATCGAGTACATGGTCATGCAGGGAGACAGTGTTCAGTGAGGTGGTATTCAGAGCAAGCGTCATGCTGGAATCTCCCGGGAGGCGATCAAGAGCGGACGGGCAAGTACCATGGCGGTTATGGCCGCCAGGCATGCAACGAGAAAGGGGGAGGCGATGCCGCAGGCCTGACTGACCAGCGCCGCAGTGATCCCGGCCGCGGTGCCGGCCCATTTGCCGCTGGAGTCGAACCAGCCAAACAGGCGACCGGCGCTGCCTTTTTGGCTGCGCTGGCTCAGGCAGCGGTGCAGCCCGACAAAACTGAGCAGCATGCCGGCGCCGTTGAGCAGACGCAGGGCGAACAACGGCTCTGCCTGCACGCTCCAGAATTGCAGGGCGTTACTGATGGCCAGCAACGCCAGCCCCGGCAACAGCAGGTTGCCCCGATGTTTCTGAACCCAGGGCAGGGCCAGCAGGTAAACCAGGTGCGGCAGGCTGTAGAGCATGCCGATCAAGGCATCGTTGCCAATGTTCAGTTGCTCGCCGAAGGGCACGAAGTAAGGGAAGGTAACGACCATCGCGAAACTGAACAGAAATTGCACGGCCAGTAATCGCGGCATGTCTTGCGGTAGCTCGCCCAAAGGGTCTGCTTTTTTGTTAGCCAAGGCGTGTCTGGGGGCGTCCTTGGGCAGCGGCAGGATGAGTACGAAAGCCAGCAGGGGTAACCAGGCCAGGTAGCGATACAGGCCTAATCCCAGACCCTGCGCGGTCAACAGCCCCAACAGGATCGGGCCACTGATCATCGCCAGGCGTGCTGAATACTGTGTCCAGTTCAGGGCGCGAGACAAATCGCCACCCTTGAACTGGGTCGACAGGTAGGCGTTGGACGCCGCCATTGCACCGCCAAAGGTGCCCTGGATGATCAACGCCAGGACAAATACCGTCAAATTAGGGCTGAAGCCGGCCAGCAGAAAACCCGCAAACAGTCCGGCATGCGCACGCAGCAACGACAGGCGACAACCGTTGCGATCGGCCCAGCGCCCCCACATCGGCGCCGCCAGCGCGGTGCAGAGGGTCGGCAGCACGAACAGCACACCGATGGCCCAGCCGGGTGTACCAGGTGCAAGGTCGGTGAGGATGCGCGGCAGGTACAACGGAATCCCCAGTGCCGTAAAGGCCGACAGGTAATGCCCCAGCAAGACGCTGGTGATCAGGCGCCGTTGCATGCCGGCCCCTCCAGCAGGAAGTTGGCTGCGCTGTAGCCATAGAACTTATTGATGTCGCTGGCCCCGGAATGCGCCTTGCTGAACAGGCTGCCGGCGCTGAGCAAGTATTTGACCGGCAATTTCGGGCGCTCGAGCAGCCAGAGGTGTGCATCGTGACAATCGATGCCTTGCGCTTGGAGTTGTTGCAGGCATCCCATGAGACGCTGACGCAGCGTGCCGTACAGGCTGGACCGGGAGGCCAGGCCCGCAGCGGCTATCGCTTCCAGGATCGCAATGATGTTCAACTGCAAGGTAATGGTGCAGAACATCTCGGCCAGGGGCTGGCTGCTGTCGACGCGAATACGCTCGTCCTGCAAGGCTGCCGGTAGGTCAGCAAGATCCGGGCACGCCGTCGAAAAACGCTGCGGCCACAGGCGAGCGGCGTCGTTGTCCTTCATCAGCAGGCGTAATGGCTGACCTTGCTCGAACATCAAGACGGCGTTCTGCTGGTTGGCTTCTAGTGCGATGCCGTACTGCAGCCACAGTCGCAAATGGACCTGTAGCAACAGATCGAGATATTCCTCCAGCCAGTGTTGCAGCGAACCGCCATGGAAGCGCTCGACCAGTTGTTCGAGAAACAGGCGCCCGTCGGCAAGCGGGCTGGCCAGTGCGGCGACAGGGACCAGGGTGGTGTTCTCCAGCCCCGTCGGGTAACGGCGCACGATATAGGCCAGATGGCGACTTTCGGCGGCATGGCCACCGTGTTTTTCATCGACATGCAGATAACGTGAGGCCAGGGCGGGATCGCGCTGGGCTAAGGTCATCAGGGTGGTCTGGAACCAGTGGCCGTCGTAGAGGGTGCTGGGTTTTATCAGGCGCAGATTACGCGCGCCGAGCGTGCTGACCAGCAACGGCAATTTGATGTGCCACTGAGGTTGATGGACGCAGACCACTGTGCGCACGGACAGCGTAGGCTCGACCTGCATGGCAGTACGTGGCGCCTTGAATGTGCCTTCAGGCAGGCCGAATTGCTCCAGTTCGCCCCAGGTCAACGGGTGTACTGGCAGTAATAAATGGCTGTTTTTCAAGCTCGATGGCAAGCCGACCGCCGCGAAATCCGGCCAGTGCGGCGGCTGTGAGCCGGTCAGGGTCAGCGCATGGCTGGGAATCGCCAGCCAGTTGAGTTCAAAGCGCGGCGCAAACTCTGGCGCGTAGCCTTTGAGTGCGGCGGCATCAAAGCCGCTTTTGGCCCGTGCCGTTGGATAAAACGGGTGATCCAGGTAACTGGCCAATTGATCGATCTTCAGCAGCCTCTGCGACCAGTCCTGCAAATCAATCGCGGCGCTCAGCATCGGCGCATGCTGGTGAAACGCCTGGTTGCACAGGGCTCGGTGTTCAGCCGCGCAATCGGCTTCTTGCCGATACGCCGCGAACAGGTTCAGGCTATCGTCATCCAGGCCGTGGCTCAGGTGGCCCAGCCAGAGCCGGTAGCCGTGTTGCACCTCGATGTGACGCTGCGGCGACACCTTGATCCAGGCCTCGCCCGTACCGATCCAGTCCTGTAGCGGATACGCCTTGGCCACCGGCAACCAGAGTTCGTCGCCGCCCAGATGGGCGATTCGCAACCAGTGGGTATCGGGTTGCTGCGGCACGTGTTGTCTCAGGTCTGGCGCAAGCGGACAAATCTGCCCTTGGCTGACAATCCCGCGGATATCTTCGCGCAGGCAGCAATCGATGATGCGTCGAGTCATGAACGCCTGGTCCTGCAGGCTCATACCACCACCCACTTCAGGTCGTGCAGGGTTGCATTCAACTGCGCTTCGAGACCCACGTCATTGGGTGCGATCAGTCTCAGTACGCCAATGTAGTCCTTGTTGGAGTGGCTGAGGGTGATGGTGTCGCCGGTAGTGTGCAGTGCACGATAATCGCACCAATGGCCCTCACCCTCGATGTTGAAGCTGGCGCTGGCCTGACCCAGGCGCCCCGAACGGTCGGCTACCAGGTAGTGAACGGTTGCTGCGGCCTGGGCCGGCTGTGGGTCGGCCAGCTCGCCTCCCAGGTGCAGCGCGACAATGCGCTCGAACCAGCCCTGTGGCAGCAGCCGATCCAGCAGGAACTCGCGACCATCGCCGATGCTGCGGTAGTTGATTTCAACCAGCACCGGGCCTTGGGCGGTCAGAATGAATTCGCTGTGGCACACACCAAAACCGACCCCGAACGCGGCGACCTGAGCCAGCGCGGCGGTACGTTGGGCGCGGCTCAGTGGCCCATCCCAACGAGCGGCAAGTTCTACGAAATGCGGCGGTGGCGAGAGGGTGACGTCAAAGCCGCCAATCACGTGCAGGCTGTGCCTGTCACCCAGGGTTTCGAGGGTGAACAGGGGGCCTTCCATGTACGCTTCCAGCAACAGTGCCCGGCCCGGTTGTTGTTGCCAGAACTGCTCGCAGTAAAGGCTCAGTTCGGCGGCGTTGTGACACAACCGGACATCCAGGCTGGCAACCCCTTCACGAGGCTTGGCAACTACTGGCCAAGGCGCATCGCTCGGCAGTTTGGCGTGCGGTGTGAGCACCTGAAACCAAGGGCCAGGCAAGCCCAGACGTTGCATGCGCTCGCGCATGACCGCTTTGTTCTTGGCCGCATAGCATAAGCGCCAGTCCTTGCCAGGGCACTCGAATGCCTCGGCCACTATCGCTGTGGCGGTCTGCAGGTGATCGCTGTTGGAAAACACGGCAACCGGTTGCAAGCCCTGACTGTTGAGCGTCTCGATGACCGCCAGCGGGTTGAACACATCACATTCGATAACGTGCACTTGTGCTGCGATCGGTGACGTGGCGAGCAGGCATCGGTGTTCCTGAGCATGGTCAGTAATGATCACGATCGGCAACCCGCGTTTGTGCGCGGCCGGCAGGAAACCCTCGAGAATGGCAGGGTGGGCGACATGGGCAAGAATGACAAATGGCCGTTGCATAACAGTTTTCCTGGGATCGACGTTTAGAAGCGATAGTTGACGCCTAAAGTAAGCGAGCGTTCTGGCGCGGGCTGACGCCCCCATGGACTGGTATCGATGCCGCGGAAATAGTATTCGCGGTTGAACAGGTTGCTGACGCCGGCAGACGCGGTCAGGACGCTCTTGTTGCCCAGTTTGAACTCACGGGCAATGGCGGTGTTCCAGACCCAGTAGGCTGGCAGTTTGCCTACACTGGCAGTGGCATCTTCATTGCGCGAGTTGGCTGCATCGGTGTAAGCGCTGCTGACGTACAGGCCGTCAAGGTTGTAAGTCCAGTGCTCGGCAAAACGGTAACGGCCGTCAACCGTGAACTGATTGCGCGAGGAGTACGGGACTTCGTTGTCACTGTAGGTGCCATTGCGTTGCTTGGCATCGAGGTAGGCATAGCTGGCATGCAGGTCCAGATCGGGCAGGGCTTCTGGCGTCCAGAAAATCTCGGTTTCAAATCCCTGGTGACGTGTACTTCCAAGGTTGTTGAAGCGGTCGGTCGTGGCGTTGTAGGCGATCTGGTCATCGAAATCGATGCGATACAGATTGAAGTCGACGCGCATGCCGTCCCACGGCGTATAGCGCACTCCGGTCTCGTAGTTCCACGCCAACTCGGCGGCGACATCGCCTTCCTTGACGATCTGTGTGACTTGCGGTGGGCGCAGGGACTTCTGGGCATTGGCATAGACGTACCAGGCGTCGGTCGCCTGATAACCGACCGTCAAGCCCGGCAGCCACTCTTCGGATTTGTTCTCGCGCGAGAACCCGGTGATGCCATCGCCGTAATCCATACGAGCATTTTCATAGCGCACACCGGGGGTGATGGTCAGACGACGATCGAGCAGGCTGATGGCGTTACTGAGGTAGAACGCACGGGCATCGTCATTGAACTTCCAGTCCCGGAACGGCGTCGTCACGCTGCTGGCAACGTTCTGGCGATTGACTTTGTAATCGATGTCTTCGCTGACATAACGGGCGCCCAGCAACCAGGTTTGGCCAACGGTGTCGCCATCGATGGTGGCACTGATGCGTGGCTCCGTGCCCCAGACCTTAAAGTTGCGGGGGCCGTCTTGTTTGGTAACCGCCGTACCGTTTGGGGTGAACGGCAGGCCGACCACGAAGTTGCGGTAGCTGTCGTGGGCGAAGTTGGTCCAGCTGAACTCTACCGTATCGAATGGCCCCATGGCGCCCAGACGCTGGGTGTAAGTACCCCAGACGCGATTGGTGTCGCCCTCGAAGCGGTCCAGCGGACGCGTCGATTGCCGGGGGTCATGCTTGTAATCCTTCACGCTGAGGGCGCCGGCCAGGTCCATATCGGCTTTGTAGCGCTGGATACCGAAGCTCAGGTCGCGATCGTCATCAATGTTCCATTGGCCGCGCAGACGGTAGTTCTGCACATCGGTGTCAGAGTGCTCGCGACCGTATTCGCCACTCAGGGTGTTGATGTCCAGTTGCAGGCCGAAGTTGTCGGTCAGGTAGCCGCCGGTGCCCATGTAGCTATCCCACAACTGGCGCCCGCCGGCGTTGAGGGTCAATTTCTCTTGCAACGTGGTTTCCCACTCGCGGGGAATCGGCTTACTGATGAAGTTGATCACACCGCCAACGTTGTTTGGACCATATTGCACGGCGGCGCCCCCGCGCACGATATCAATGCGGTCGACGGTGGCCATGGTCATTGGGAACAGTGACAAACCGGTCTGGCCGTAGGGTGCCAGTGCCAGTGGAATGCCATCCGACAAGGCTTGAATCCGGCCGCTACGGCTCTCGTACAGCCCGCGTACCGAGATCTGTGGCAAGGCGCCGGTGCCGGTTTCATCAAAGATCTTGACGCCCGGTACCCGTTGCAGCGCATCGTCCAGACCGCGGGCACTGGCCTTTTCCAGGGCGCTGGAGTCGATAACGCTACGGCTGCCGGCATAAGTGCGCACTTCCTGATCGCTGGCCGTGCCGAGAACGTCTCCCTGAATCGTCATCGGCGCCAGGATCACGCTGCCCGTGGGGGCGGCGGGCAAGTCGGCCGGTTGATCCGCAGCCATGGCGCTGTGACAAATGCCCAACGTGATAAGGCTGAGGGAAAAGTGCAGTGAGGTTGTTGTTTTCATTGGACTATTTTTCTCATTTTACTGCTGGAGAGAATGTAGGCGGGCTTTCAATGCGTTATGCAACAAGCCCCTGTCTTCACCGGCCAGAAAGCTGCGGACCCCACGAGCGCGCCACAGCGCGTTTTGTTCGGGGGTGCGGGGATTGGCGCAAAACGGTATTCCAGCGCCAAGACAGGCATCGGCCATGCCTTGCAGCGCTTGCCAGACTTGGGGGTGGAGCGGGGCGGGCCCTAGGTCGAGATCGAGCGACAGATCCAGTGCTCCTTCCATGATCATGCCGACCCCTGGCAGTTGCAGAATCTCGCTGAGCGCCTCGACCCCGGCGCGGCTTTCGATCATGGGAATAATTGGGGCCTGGCGATTAGCCAGATCAATGTATTCAGGTAAAGGCAGGCGGCCGAATCCGGTGATACGCCCACCGGTTATTCCGCGTTTTCCCAAGGGGGGGAAGAAGGCCGCTTCGATGGCGCGCTGAACTTGCGCAGCACTTTCGATACGTGAAAGAACAATGGCTTCAATGCCAGCATCCAGTGCCCGGCCAATCAGTTTTTCGTCCACTTGCGGCAGGCGCAACCAAGGCGAAATGCCAGCAGCCTCACATGCGCGGATGCAATGCATGATGTCTTCTTCGGAGCGCAGCAAGTGTTCAAGGTCGAGAATGACGAAGTCATAGCCCGCAAACGCGAGCATCTCGCAGAGCATGGGCGAGGGCAGAGAGTTGAGTACTCCGTAGACGCTTTTTCCTTCGTTTAATCGGGAAAATACCTGGGAGGTTCGTATCACTGGCACAGGTCCTGTCGGCTCGGATGAGGTTGCTAATAATAATTATTCCCAAACGTAAGTAAACAATTTTTATGTGACCGTTAGGTGATATTTATAACGAACCCTATAGAACCGCTCCTGCTGAATGGGGCTGGGTTGGCTGCACCCTATGCAATTTGGGGGTTGAAGGGCTAAAGCGAGACGGCCTTATAGGCAATCTGATCGTTGACGCGTACGCGTCACCGTCAGGGAGGAGGGAGCTAGAACAAGGAGGGCCCAGGCGAAACCTCAGTGTTGGTGATGTCGTGTGGGTTCCGACCAGTGTAGTGGTTGGAACCTGTCAGTGATCATGGCTAATATGCGTCGCTACGCGGATAAGGACATTAGAAGACATGTTTCATCAAACTCACCTGCAGCGTTACATGCCCGGAGAGCGAGCACTAAAAGTTCTAAGGGACGAGGGGTTGTATCTCCGGAGGACAGACGAATATCCCGACGACCCCACCGAAGGTGATCGTGAGCACTTTGGGCACAACGAAAAGCGTATTCTGGAAATTTTGAATATGAAGGTGCCTGAGGCGTTGCGGCTGTCTCAGCAAGAGGCTGCGAACCTCACTCACGGTCAGATGGTCAGTGAGAAAAAAGACCAGTTTATCCAGAGTTGGTATTGGGATAAGCATATGTCTCGATTCATGTGGGATAGTTATGGGGGCTACGCAAAATCAGCCGATTGCGTCCTGTTTGTGGCTGATAGACTCAAGCTTGGAGATTATTTGGATCACGTACTGCCCATCGGATATAGATTTGAACCCGTTAGGTATGTTGTGAATAAACAAGGTCAGAGAGAAGCCTTTTTTACAAAAGATCCTAAGTTCGGTGTTGAGAGAGAGTATCGCGTAGCTCTTGATGTCCGGCAGTTGATATTTTTTAATCAGAAAATTCTTCCAGACTTCAAGTGGATTAAACGGCATGAAGGGCTCGATGTTTCTAAGGATGGCAAAAACTATCGTAATGGTGGCGTGGCCTCCGAGAAGCTATTCCGATATGTCGACGAGTCTGGTTTTATTCTCAGCGCACCATTCACCCAATTGCTAGCAGCCGTTCTTATACCAGAAGATGCTAGCAGCGAATTCGTGACTCGACTCGATGAGCTACTTCTCCTTAAAGGGTGCCAACTCAAGGCTCAGCGAGTCAAGGTTCCCGAGTCGGAAGTGGCGTGTGACAGCTAATCGGATGCGTCTGCTGAGCCCGCAGTTGTGTTGCAGCTTCTGCGCTGGTGTCTCACGAGTTGAGTACGAATTGGCGGTGGGCGTCAGAGGCAGGTTTGTAGAATCAGTGGTTTAGGCGGCTCAGGAGCATCTCTGACATAATCCTTTATTTAACATAATATACATTATGCGAAGTATCATATACGGAGCTGGCGGGCTCTGGTGGTCAGATTTAAAGCCTGGCACTGACTGGTTGACGAGTCATTTCCTCCAGCACCTGATCCAAGTGCGGCGCGAGCTTCAACACATCCAGGTCAACGGCTTGAACCGAGTTGGCTTCATATGGATACCGGGTGCCAACGAAAAGCTTCGAGCTAGCCGTGATCCATTTTTCCAGTTGAAAGCCTGGAGCCAATCTCTCCGACGTTTCACGCAGTTGGTTAGCCAGCTCAATAGGAATAGCGTTGTACAGATCCATCAGGCCATGCCTGTTTCCTGGCAAGCCGGCGACCAAACGCAAATGTCCTTCAGGATCATATTCAGACCTTGGAAATCGAGGGTCAGCCTCAACAAGGAATGACTTTAGAAGCAGCTCAGACACGAGCGCCGAATTCATCACGGCTGGCCAGTAGAGATGGAAATCACCGTTTGAGGCACCTTGTTCGAGGATCTGTGCGGCCCTCAAAAAAGCACGCGCTTCCTCGATAACCCAGGTACTCGGCAAACGCTCATAATCCATAATTCATTGCCCTTTATAGTGAATATAAGGATGACCTACCCTCCTCCCTTAATAACTATTAAATATAACTAAACTAAATAGTCATTTAGATGAGTTAACTCTAAACCTTAAATACTTCCCACCCTGCTTTTAATTTCATCGATCATCCAGATGGCTATCAAAGCAGGCCGTTTCGTAACGCGTACTCGTATAACTCCTTGTCATTGGCAACCCCCAGCTTTTGCTGAGCTGATATTTTTTGATGGCTGATGGTTTTCACACTTCGATTGAGCATATTGGCGATTTCAGAAACCGTGTGCCCGTTCACGAATAGCCGCATGACCTCCGACTCTTTACTCGACAGTACCTTTTGCCCCCCGTCCCCACGCGAATTCAAGTTGTTGACCTTGACTTCATTTAGCAGGGCCTGGACCGCAGCACCTATGTACTTTCTGCCTTGGACAACAGCCCGAATCGCATCAACAAGGTTATCGTGTCCGCTACTCTTGAGCAGTACACCCTCTGCCCCGGCAGTAACGATATTGTCCAGTATTGATGGATTGGTCATCATGGTAAGAATGATCAACTTGACATCTGGATAGCGCCGCTTGACAAACGAAACTAACGTCAACCCGTCTCCATGTTTACCGCCAGGCATGTAAAAATCACTGATCAAAACATCGGGCTTTACTTTGTCCATCAACTCGACCAATGCAGTCGAGTCTTGCGCCTCCCCTGAGACTTCAATGCCGGGTTCATTTTCAAGGGCCATACGAACCCCGAACAAAACAATTGGATGATCGTCTGCCAGAACCACTTTAAGGGTCATGATGACGCCTCCAATATAGGATCCAAGTACTCCTTCAAACGACCCAGGCACGGGTCAACCCGGGACAGGTGACCAGAAGCGGCGATCTCTTCAAGGTGCGAACAAAACTCTGCCGCGTCCATAGCGCCGATCGTCACCAGGGCGCCCTTGATGCGATGGGCATACTGAGTGACTGCCGTGGCATTACCCTCTGACAGTGAGTTCATCATAGCCGCCCAATCGTGCCTGGTTGTTGAAACAAACAAATCGCGCATGGCCGGTTTGATCTCGTCCAGTTTTGCCATCACATTGGCCTTTGAGCCCCCTGCAATTGAAACGCCAACGGCTTGCAATGCCTCTCGTAGTGCCGCGAGTGAAACCGGTTTGACCAGATAATCATCCATGCCCGCCTGTAAGCAGCGCTCTCCTTCCTCGGTCTGGGCATTGGCGGTCACCCCGACAATAGGCACGTTGACCCCTTCTGCCCGTAGCCGCCGGGTCAACTGGTAGCCATCCAGTTCTGGCATGTTCACGTCAGTCACCACGATGTCGAAGTGCTCACCACGGTGCCAGCGTTGCAAGGCTTCACGACCATCCGAGACCATCGTGACCTGGTAGCCCAGTTGCTGCAGTTGTTCGGTCAGTACCAATTGGTTGATGGGATGATCTTCAACCGCCAACACGTGCAACGTCTTGAGCACCGCAGGCACTAAGACCGGTGATGCCCGGACCCCGCCGGGCTCCTTTCTGGCCGCCCGTTGCAAGGCTTGCAGAATTCCGTGCTGGCACATACTGCTCACATGCCAACCGTCTTCATGCCATTCCGGTGTTGGCGCACCTTGCGGTTCAAGCCAGACAATGCCTGCAAACCGGTTGTCCAAAGCTGTTTCTGGTCGGTGCGGCCAGGTCACCAACAACAGGTCGTGGTGTGCTGAGTCCGGTAGGGTTTCGGTAAGGAGCTGCGCCTGGCCGTCGGCATGCTTGACTAGCGCAAGCAATGTTTCAAGTTGCTCGTTGGCGCCCGCAGACACGTGGACGATAGGCAGCCCTGCCAGGCTGGTCGGTTGCAGCTTTTCGGCAATCGCAAGCTCAAGCAATAAGGTAAAGCTGCTGCCCAGGCCCAGCTCGCTGACCAGTTCTATTTTTCCGCCCATCAACTCCATCAGCTTGCGGCAAATCGACAACCCCAGCCCCGTCCCCCCAAAACGCCGGGCCGTGGAATTATCAGCCTGGATAAACGGTTCAAACAGCTTGGCCTGCAAGGTATTACGGATGCCAATACCCGAATCCGAGACCTGGATCCGCACATCGAGTTGGCCAGCCGTATTTTCAGTGCCTTCGATCCGTATGACGATCTTGCCGCTGTCAGTGAACTTCACCGCGTTACTCAACAGATTACTCAGCACTTGCTGCAGACGGTTACGATCCCCTGTGAGCAGCGGTAGATCCGGTTGTAGACAGCAATATAACGCCACCCCTTTTTTTTGCGCCAAAGAGACGAAGCTCCTCGCCACACCCTCAGCCAACTCAACAAGATTGAACGGTGCAAACTCCAGAGTCAGCTGATTCGCTTCAATCCTGGAGAAGTCCAGAATGTCATCGATGATATTCAGCAGGTTACTGGAGGAATGTTCAATGGTGCTGAGGTAGCCTCGCTGCTGTGGTAGCAGCGTAGTGTTTGCCAGTAGCTCCAGCGTGCCCAAGACGCCGTACAAAGGGGTGCGAATTTCATGACTCATCATCGCCAGGAAGGTTGATTTAGCCAAGCTTGCCTCATCGGCGGCGTCTTTGGCCGAGGCCAGCATCAACTCCGCATTCCTGCGCTTATTGTCATCGCCAAACGAACAAAACAGTGCCGGCTCGTGGTGATACTTAACCTCGACCAGGTGAGCCAGAATACGCACTGAGCACCCGGTGCCCGGCCTTTTGGCATCAATTTCAAGGAGATCGGTTGCAGTTACCTCCTTGTCAAACAGCATCAAAAAATAGTCGCGCAACCCCCAGCGCCGCCCTTCGTACTCGACATCAACGGTTATCAGCTCGCCAGACAGCTCGTTCTGAATCAGTACTTCACCATCGCTCTTGCGCAGCAGGCACAACCCCACCAGCGATCGATCCATCACTACCTGGACCAGGTCACGCACTTCAAGCATGTTCATTGAGTCTGGCTGTTCCAAAACAGGTATTCGACGCCGAGCTCTTCTTGCTGCCCACACGGCACTCGCCAGCCCCAACGCCAGCGCGCATGACGAGAAAATAATGGCTAGCCAATTCACTGCGCCCTCCTCAATGAGTGTGACCTGATCAAACATTGCTCAAACTCTTGGCGTAGACCACCTTTCTCTGGTGTCGTCGGTGAGTCACCTGCTAGCGCAACCCTCCAATTCGCAGGAGTTCCTGCTTGAGCCCCGCCAGGGAAACAGGCTTGGCCAGATAGCCGTCCATACCTGCCTGCAAGCAGCGTTCTGTTTCGTCGGTCTGGGCATTGGCCGTCACGCCGACGATCGGCACTTTTATTCCCTCTGCCCGTAATCGCCGGGTCAACTGGTAACCATCCAGTTCTGGCATGTTCACGTCAGTTAAGACCACATCGAAGGATTCACCACGTTGCCAGCGCTGCAAAGCTTCACGACCATCCGAGGTCATCGTTACCTGGCAGCCCAATTGCTGCAGTTGTTCGGTCAGAACCCGCTGGTTGATGGGGTGATCTTCAACCGCCAGCACGTGCAACGTCTTGGGCACCGCAGGCACTAAGACCGGTGATGCCCGGACCCCGCCGAGTTCATTTCCGCCCGCCCGTTGCAGGGCTTGCACAATTCCCTGCTGGCACAGACTGCTCACATGCCAACCGTCTTCACGCCATTCAGGTATCGACGCACCTTGCGGGTCAAGCCAGACGACACCTGCAAATCTGTTTGCGAAGGTCATTTCAGGCCGGTGCGGCCAGGTCACGAGCAACACGTCGTTGTGTGCTGACGCGGGCAAGACTCCCGTCAGGGGGTACGCCCGGCCGCCGGCATGCTCGATGAGCGCGAGCAATGTTTCACGTTGTTCGTTGGCACCCGCCAATACCTGGACGGTAGACAGTCCCGCCAGGCTGATCGGCTGCAGCGTCCCGGCAATCGGTAGATCAAGCAACAAGCTAAAGCTGCTCCCCAGGCCCAACTCGCTGACCAGATTGACTTCTCCCCCCATCAACTCCACGAGTTTTCGACAAATTGATAACCCCAGCCCCGTCCCCCCAAAACGCCGGGCCGTCGAATGGTCGGCCTGGATAAACGGTTCAAACAGCTTGGCCTGCGACGCTTTTGCGATGCCAATGCCCGAGTCCGAAACCTGTATCCGCACATCGAACCTGCCTGCCGCATTTTTAACGCCACCGATACGAATGACGATCTTGCCGCTGTCGGTGAACTTCACCGCGTTACTCAACAGATTACTCAGCACTTGCTGCAGACGGTTGCGGTCCCCAACAAGTAGCGGTAAATCCGGTTGCAAGCAGCAGTACAGTTCCACGCCTTTTTTTTGTGCCAGCGATACGAAACTTCTGGCCACATGCTGTGCAAGTTCAATCAGGTTGAATTGCCCCAACTCCAAGGCGAGCTGATTTGCCTCAATCTTGGAGAAGTCCAGAATGTCATCGATGATGTGCCGCAGGTTACTGGAGGAGTGTTCGATGGTGCCCAGATAACCCCGCTGCTGCGGTAGCAACGTCGTGTTTCCCAGCAACTCCAGTGTGCCCAACACGCCATACAACGGAGTACGAATTTCATGACTCATCATCGCCAGAAACGTAGATTTGGCCGCATTGGCCTCGTCGGCGGCTTCTTTGGCGGCAGCCATCATCAATTCCGCACGTCTGCGTTCGCTGTCATCGACAAATGAACAGAAAAGAACAGGCTGATCGTTGTATTGCAACTCTGCCAACGAAACATGAATGTAGCGTTGGGTACTTTCATGAGGGGTAAATGTTGTCACACCCGTGCGATAGGACGTTTCACCGCCTTTCAGCGGGACACTCATAAAGAACTCACGCAGGCTTGCACGGCACCCGCCCATTTCGACATACGATGCGAGCATTGCCTTGGCTTTTTCACTCTGAAGCAATAACTTTCCACTTTCCCGGCTGAATACGCAGATCCCGACGGGGGCCAGTTCCAACATCGTACGGTTGAACGCCTCTCGCTCCATAAGTTGCACAGCCTGCTCTTGTGCTGGAAGAAATACTGCGCGGCGCATGTAGCGCATGACAATATAAGCCGACCCCAGCGAAGCAATAAAAACCAAACAGCCGAAAACCACCGAATAACGCACCTGCCACAACACGTCACTATAACTTGCATAATAAACAACCCAGCGCCGCCCGCCGCCCAATTCTTTTTTCAATGATACGTTGAATACAGGGGCGCCATAGCTTTCAAAACCGTCCCCCTTATTGTTCATCGCATTCAAAAACTCAATAGTACGATGGTCGTTCAAGTCCAGCTCTGGAACGCTACTTATTATTCGCCCGTTCTTATCAAGAATCATGTACTTGATACCCAACTGCGGCGCCGCGTTCATTTCGCTCATTATTGATTTTTGAACGCGCGCATGAGGCACCTCTATTCCGAGCCAGGCATGCGGCATCAGTCGCGATGAAATCGGTTCAAAGATATATGACTTTTTCTCGTTGCCGGTCCCCAATTGAAATACGTGCAGCCCATTCTCCAATTGTTTGGATCCGTCAACATCCTGAAGTTGCTCAGAAATCTGTTTTAGCTTATTGCTGTTACTTGTATCAGATTTGAATACATAGCGTGCAACGCCCGCGGCCATGTCAACGCAAATGATATTGACATTCGACTCGCGAAGTTCCTTACGCATTTGCGCAGACAGATTTAATATTCCATTATGGCTATCTGGCGCCGGTATGGGCTGCAAATAAAAGCGCTCTTTTCCCTGGTTTGAAGAGGGAGCAGCCAAGCCGCTTACAAAGTTGACGCTTTTGATCATCCCAGCAAGCAGAAGCTCATTTTTTTCAAAGAAGTCTCGGCTTTGAGTGTAACCGTTATTAAAATTCTTACGGTACTCCGAGGCTTCGGATATCACCGAGACATAAAAATACATGACGACAGCGCCCAGTACCCCGAGTATAAATGCAATCGCCAGGCAACCAATCAGCTTATAAGCAAATTTCGGATGTAAAACCCAATTATCTGGAAGGCGTTCAGTATGCTTCATCATGACGAAATACTATTCGCCGAACCAAACCTCTAGAATGAGAGGATTCTTAAACTCAAGCAAAAAACAGGAGGCCGCAGGCTTCGCCCCTCCCCCATTCAACCAAGCAACCGCTGCTCCAGCGCCGACGCCGTCATGGGTTTGCTAAACAGATAACCTTGCACAGTACGGCAGCCCAGTTTTTTAAGCAGCGCCAAGTCCTGAGGGTCTTCAACGCCCTCTGCAACCACTTTTATATTTAACCGTTCAGCCAGGGAAAGGCTGCTTTCAAGGGCGGCCTGAGTGACAGGGTTCTTATGTGCACCGTGAACAAATACACGATCTATCTTGATTTCGTCGAAGGGTACCGACATCAAATTCAACAGCGACGAGTACCCTGTCCCATAATCATCAATGGACAACTTGAAGCCCTTTAATTTGAGGCGTGCCGCCCCTGCAAGGTAGTCACTGTAGTCGTCGGTCTCGGTCGTCTCGGTCAACTCCAGCATCAGTGTCGCCGGGTCGCCTCCACACTGTTCGACAATCGCCAGTAAACGCTCGGGAAGCGACTCCTCCGCGAGCAATGAAACAGGAATGTTAAACGACAAGGTGAGCGGCCAGCCCATCTTGCGCCAAGCACTCTGGGCCCTCAGGGCTTTTTCCAACAGCATCGAGTTAAGGTGGTTGATCCAGCCCGACGAGATGATGGTGTTCAAGAATACCGAGGGCAACAGAATGCCTCTTGAAGGATGATTCCAGCGCGCCAGCACCTCGACCCCAACGATCCTGGAGGTCTCAAGATCATGTTGCGGCTGATACCACGCGGTAAACTGTTTGCCGATCAACCCTTCCAGCACGTCCACAGAGTCAGTGGGCATCGGTGATGAGACTGCGCCGGGCGACGCCACGGCCAACAGGCTACGTGTGCTATCGAAACCACGCATGGCAGCGCTGAGCTCGCCCGTATCAAGCGGTTTGCTCAATGCACTCAACTGCCTGAAACCCAATGAGCTGGCCAGGCGCTCTACCAACTGAATAAGCGCGACGGGTTGTGACGAAAGCACGACAAGATCTGGCTTTTCGTTCAGCTCCGCCAGGCGCTTGATAAATACAATCCCGTCCATGTCGGGCATGGCCAGATCGCAGATAATCAAGTCGTAGCGCTTGACCCTCAGCATCTCCAGGGCCTGAATGCCATTTGAAGCACACTCCACCTCAACGCCGATGTCTGTACGCAATTGTTGCGCCACGTATTCGCGCTGAAAAACATGATCTTCGACCAAAAGTACAGAGGTTGACTCTGCTCTGTGTCTGTTCGATGCATCGTACTGACTCATACATTGCCCTCGGTGGGTTACCCGTTACAGGTTAAGTATTCCTGCATGCGCCCTGCTTGTGTCCTGCATGCACGATCGACATGCCCTTAGCCTAAGCGCTGGTCTGACGGGTAAAAATGAGACAGTTCGCAATATGCCTTTTACTGATAGTCAATGGTGAACTCGATCAGTGAGTTGGCCGTGCCCGCAGTGACATTGGCCTGTGTCTGGTAATAGGCCGCGTCCAGTCCGATCTGATAATTACCCGCCATCCCGGTGTAACCGGAAAAGCGATAGTTCATCTCAAACCCGACCACGGTCCCTGCTTGCGTCGTCGTGATTTGCAAGCCGATCCCACTGGCCGCCCCTGCCCCCGGTGTCAACTGTGCGACACCGTTTGCGATGTCCCCGACGCTGCCACTGACCGGGTGCAAAGTGAACCTGATCGTGCCAATACCCGCCGGGCAATCGTTCAATGGGAGAGTGAAGCTACGTTTTCCGACAGTCGTGCCGACGCCTTTAAACTCTGATGCCGAATGGACCCCCATATTCACGGATACGTTGGTCGTGGGTGTACAACCAAGAACTGGAAATGTGGATTTGAGCTGGGTCAAGGTGATGTTGTTCGTACCGAATACAGCCCCGTTGTATTGAATCGTAGTAGTACCAATGGTCACAGCACTTTGCGCAACGAGGGTGCTTCCTGCGGCAATGGGGCCGATCTTGACGTAGCGTGCACTGATTGCAATGCCGATATCCGTTTGTTGGTACGCCAGTGAGAAGTTCCAGGCCGGTGCTGAATTGTTATACGTGTTGGTCAACGGCACATCAGTGGCTGGCTCATAGACCGTACCGGTGTAATTTCCCGAGCTATCGGCAGTCCCGTAGATCGGATGCCATTGAAATACGATGCCAAGCCCGCTGACCCCGGTCTTGAACACGCTGTAAGTGACCCCGTCAAGGGTCAGCGAGGACGGTGAAGCCAGTTGCCCGGTGCCCCTGAGCTGTGGTCGTAACACATCGCCCGTAGAGGCATAGCACCACCAGTTTCGGAATGTTTTGTTGTACCCCGACCAGTCACCGATCCAGCCGTTGACTGGCGTATCCGCCGACGAGGTGATGGCATTGCCACCGATCGTGACGGGAACAGTCGGGTCCAGCGCATAGCCGCCTCCACACTGATAAGCCTGTGCGATACCGCAACAGAGGATCAACGACACCGCGAGGATCCAGCGTTGAAGATGGGCGCGAATAGCCAGTGCCGGGCTTGGCAAGCTGACAGCGGTCTGGTTCATATTGATGGTTTGCACAAGCATGACTCTCCCGTTACTCATTCGATTGGCTAGCCAGCGTCGCAGTGCCGCTGTCTGCGGCAATGGGTTGGCAAACCGCGCTGATGGCGACAGTGCTCGGCTCGTCGCCCTTGACCCGTGCTGGCAATTGGTAATCCACTCGACAGGCGTGCGGACTCGCGTCACTCCACTTGACGTTCAACACGCCGCTGTCGGTTTTCAGGCCTCGTGCAATGAGGCGGCCGCCTTGCGCAACCGTCCCGATAGTGCTGCCATCTGCCGCGAACACTTGCGCCCCGAACGGTAGCGACTGGCCTTGCGCGGTGGTCAAGCGCAGGAACACCGCACGACCGCTATTGACGGTTTCAAATTTCAGCTTGACCACCGCCCCTGCGGTCGGCGCCACTTGCTCCATGGTTGACTTCATCTCTACGTTAACGGGCAAGCCTTTCGGATCGATCTCCACCTGGTTTCGCGCATAAGGCGTCAGGCCCGATACCACCGCATGTCCCCATGGATCGACGCGTAAACCGCTGGCGTTGGTGATGCGCGCACCAACGGCATCATCGGCTTCCACGATGGCGCTGGTCTCACCCAGGCTTGGCGTAAACACCACTCCGCCGTCATAAGCCACCACACCTCCCGACAGGCTGGCCCCCATCTGGCTGTAGCCGCTGCTATGGCTGACACTGCCGCTGACACGAGCCATTGAAGAGATGTAGCTGGCATTGCCTCCCATATTGGTACTGCCGGAGGCGCCCTGGTTGTCGCTACGGCTGGCGTTCATCCCGTAACTGAAATTGTTGTCCTTGCCCAAGGTGCCACTGACCCCCTCCTGGAGGCTGCTATGACCGCTAGAGCTCTTCTGTACGGTCGTTGTCGAGTAGAGTGGGTGCCCACCGGAGCCAAGGGTAAAACCGATCGTCAACATCAGCGTGTTGTCCCATCGATCCTGGGTGATATCCAACTGCCGGGAGGCCGAAACGCTATAACTCACTTGTTTGTAGTTGTTGTTGTAGCCGAACTGATATTGCACATCGCGACCGCTACGATCCCAGTAGTCCTGGCTGGAACCCGAAGCATAAAAGTTGCCATAGCCCTCAGGCAGACTCTGGTTGACAGTGACTTGCATTTGGCCGCGACGGCGCATCAGCGAGTCCCAGGTCTGGGGCGTACCCTTGCGTTGCGCATCGTTGAGCATCACGGCGTCCTGAAAATCGAGGTAACCGCTGCTTGAATAGCGGTAGGCGGCGACAGCAATATTGGTATTGGTCGGTGCCAGGAGCTTGCTGTAGCTCAAACGCACGCTTTGGCCTGTCTGCCCAGGTTGGTTGTACAGTTGGGCAACGGCATGTGTGATGTCCACGCCGAACGCACCGAGACGGGTGTTGAGCGCCATGCCGCCCAGCGTCGCCGAATAGCCCTCTGCGGCCCTGACACCGCCATAGCCCGTGAGCATGTTGGTAAACCCGTGTTGAAGCGTGCCTTGCACCAGCCAAGGCGACTCGTCAACGCCCGGATTGTCATACTTGCCACTGCTCAAGCTGTAGCGTGTGACGCCCTCGCGAACCGAGTTTACCGGGGCGGCATACGGTACTTTGGATAGATGGACGCTACCGTCGGCTTCAGTCACCACGACCTCAAGATCCCCCCCGTAACCGGTGGGATATAGGTCGTTGATTTCAAAAGCGCCGGGGGCCACGTTGGTTTCGTAGATGAGATTGCCGTTCTGGCGGATCTGTACCACTGCGTTGCTGCGGGCAATACCGTGAATGATCGGTGCGTACCCACGCTGAGAGTCGGGACGCATACGATCATCGGTCGCCAGTTGCACCCCCCGCAATCCCACACTCTCGAACATGGACCCATCGGTATAGGCCTGACCGATCACCAACTGGCTGTCGAGCGGTGCCACCGAGCGCTGCAGATTGGTCTGGATACTTTGATACTTGCCCCCCAGATAAGGGCTCTGGCTATAGTTGCCATCATGACGAAGACGCCAGGCCCCCATGTTCACGCCGCTATTCAATCCCACATAGCTTTGTGTCGATGACGTGCCCGCCGAATCACTGCGATACAGGTTCGCGTTGTAACCAAGGCGCGCTGCCGTCACACCCTCATCCCAGAACTGCGGGTCGACATAACCGCGAGCACTGCGACTCATGGCGATCTGGGGCACGCTGATATCGAGCCTTTGCTCACCGAAGTCAAACACTGCCGTGGCATCTGGAATCAACATCGGTAACCAGGCGCATGTGCTCCCTTGGGCCAGAAGCGCGCTGGCTTGTGGGCTGAGCTTGCCAAGATCGACATGGATACGCTCAAGCAAATCACGGTCGAAGCACGGTTGTGCATCGCCCTTGTCCTCGCCCACTGCCCGCAGGGTAATGTCGGTCTTCGCCAGCCAACTCTTGTTGACGTACAAATCGACCCGATACTGTCCCGGCGGAGCCACATTGCCCTTGCTAAAACGGCGGGTATCGATCGCCTGTTTCCCGGCGCGCAGAAAGTCATTGCTGAACTGGACTTCTTTCGCTGTATTTGCCGGTTCGGCGGCCACCAGGACACTGACACAAAGCAGTATCAAAAGACTGATCGAGCCTTGGCGAAGGGACAAACGAGGACTCACGCGGATTTGCATCGCAGTACTACCGAAATGACAGGAACAGCAAAGCCGTCGCAGCGCTACACGCAGCTATCGTTCAGCAATTCCTGGAGTTCTTGGGAAGGGTCAGTCAGCAGTCAGTGACGGTAAGAGGCCCTTGTCACTTGGCCTGGCTGGGAGTACTGATCAAGCTGGCATCCCCCTCGGTGATACCGCCGTAATCATTGATCGCGCGGTAGTGGACCTTGGCGTCGATACCCGAGCTAACCTGCCCTTTCAACGGGAAGCTGCGCGTTTCGCCGGGGGCGAGCATGCCACCCTCCTCAAACGTGGCCGTCTTGCCTCCACTGCCGACCTCAAGACTGGCGAACGAGGCGTGAAATACGCTGGGGTTATGCGCTTCCAGGGCGCTGCCTCCGGCATCCCGAATCAAGCGCCAGGTGATGCTGCCCGGAGTGTGTGCGGCATCACCCTTGAGGTCGGCAGGCCGGAAAAACAGTTTGATCCGAGAACGGATAGCAAGCTGAAGGTGGTTTTTATCCTCTTTATCTGCAGCCGGCCTGGGTGGAACCTCCAGAACGTTAAGCCAGAAGACCGACTCTTTATTCTTGGGCAGTGCCTCACCGGTGTAGAAAATGCGTAACGTCTGGCTCTTTTGCGGATCAAGGCGTGCCAGTGGAGGCGTCACGGTAAAGGGAACATCGATTTCAGACGGTTCTGCATTCGCCTCGCCGTTGTCCACCCACGCCTGAATCAGTGCTGGCTCCTGGCCTTTGTTGCTGATTTTCAACGTGGTTTCGTGCTCTGGTGCGTTATAGATAACCCGGGTTCCAGCAATCACCACCGATGCATTCGCAGAAGAACCGGCCACCAGCCCCAGCGCTAGCAGGCTGGCACCCAGAACGACGTAAAATTTGCTTTTGATGTTCATGACCTGTCACTGATGTCGCCTGAGAAAGCTGGATGAGCGCGGCGACAACAATCGCGATCATCCGTGTCGATACAACGCGGTCTGGTTGGGGCCTTAGCCTTAGTTGTAGACAATCTCGTACATCACACTGGAGTTCACCGAGCCTGCACCTGTGGCATCGCTTGCGAAGTAACGAGCGGTGTAGGTCAGCGTGGCAGCACCCGTTGCATTGGTGGTTTTCAGCGTGTCGCCCTGGGCCGCGGCAGTTGCATTATTGAGTGCAATTGGCGCGCTCGCGCTGTTGAGCAATTGGACTTGTACGTTGGTAGCCAGGCCAGTATTTTTCAGGCGTCCGGTGGCACCATCAATGCCGCTGCTGGCAGAGCTGAAAAAAGCGCGCACGGGAACCGAAGGCGAGCAACCGCTCAGTACAATGCTGAAAGGCGTATCGCCGGCGGTCTGGCCCGCTGCGGCCAAACTGGTTGTCTGGACTGATGGCAGGGACACGCTGAGGTCATTGCTGCCACCGCCGATGAGGCAGGTATCCGCAACGAGTGCACCCGTGAAGGTAATGGTACCTGTGGTTGGCGTCGCCGATGCGAACTGGGAGGCCATGGCGCTGACGGCAAAAATCGACGCGATAAGGCTGTTTGAGGTGTTCATGATGTGCTCCGCTTGAAAGGAATCGTGTCCTCGTGGACAACGATGCCAATTTAGTCGGAGTAATCTGATGTAAGTATCAGAGGATTCTCAAAATGAGCCCCAAGCACCGCTATCACGGCTGATCTTAAAGCCAGGCACACGTCAAAGATCAAACCGATCAATCGCCCGCCGCCGCTCGTTGTCATCGCGCACGTCGTAGCTGGCGGTGGTCTGGATATTGGTGTGGTGCGCCAGTTTCTGTGCAATCGACAGGTCATGCTCCTCGATCACCCGGGTGATAAACGACCGCCGGAAGTCATGGGGCATGATCTTTACCCCCACCTGTTCGCCGCGCTGGCGGGCGATGTAGTAAATCGCATGTTTGGTGATGCGTTCGCGGGTGATGTGGCTGCCCCGGCGGATGCGGTTGAACAGGAAGCTATCGTCTTGCTCCCCTTCCTTCAAATGTTCACGGCGATATTCCAGCCATGCCTGCAACTTGGCAAACGCCCAGGCCGGGGCGTACTTGACCAGCTCTTTGTTGCCCTTGCCGATCACCCGCAGGCTGCGCTCTGCAAAGTCCACCTGGGCCAGGTCGAGGTTGACCGACTCTGATTTGCGCATCCCCGAGCCATACAGGATCCCGATCACCGCCGCATCCCGCAAACCCTGTGGCCTGGGGTCGGCGGCGCAGGCATCCATCAGTTCGCGGATCAAGGTGCGGCGCAGGTTACGCCCATGGCTCAAGCGGGTGCCGGCGGTGGCCTTGACCGAGCGCATTTTCAGCAGGTGCTCCTGGCTGATCAAGCTGATGCGCCAGGCTTCGTTCATCACCCCGCGCACGGCGTTGACGTACAGCGATGAGGTATTGGGCGCGTACCCGTCTTCGCGCAATACGGCGACCAGGGCCATCACGTGTTCGGGTTGCAGCAGGTGCCAGTCGATATCTTCGAGGTTGAGCTCTTCAAAACCCAGGCGGTCGGCGGCATCTTGCAGCACGTAGCGCATGGTCAATTGGCTGGAGGGCGCCAGGCGCGCGAGATACAGGGTCAGGGGGTTGCGGGAAATCTCGGTCAAAATAGATCAGCCTTGAGATTAAATATCGAGACTAAGCCTATGTTTAATCTCGGTATTTAGTGGTTTGGCGAGCGCCGAGTCTAACGCAGGTCGGCGCACCCTACCAAACTAGGGCTCATCCTCGGCGGGCGCCGGGCTTTGTTGCTGGCTCCAGTCGGCATCCTGTTTTTGCATCAGCGCAAACCACTGCTGGCGCATAAACACCAGCAGCTTGGCGGGTGCCTTGGCGAAGTCATGCTCGTCGTTGTAGCAGCCGGGCAATGGCAGGTCGGTGCCCTGCTCCTGGTACTGGCTGAGCAACGCCTGCTGCCCGGCAACGCTGCAATCGGTGGGCAGCGGCATACCCCGCAGGGCGCCGGCTTCCTCGTCCCACCAACTGGCGCCATGGCGGTCGATACCGCGCAGCCCGTATTTGTGCGCCTTGCCGATATGCATGATCAGTTTGAATTCACGGGGGCTGACATCACTGGTGCAGGTGCGCGAATAGCCCACGGTCACCTGGCTCAGACCGTCACCCAGCAGATCAGTGACGCGGGTCGCGGCGTTATCGAAATGCAGGCCAGCGTCGAATTCGCAGCGCTGCACATCGTCATGCAGCATCCACAGGCGCTTGGGGCGGTCGCCCTCCAGCAGGTACTGGGCGGCATAGATCGAGGCCGATTGCGTGCCGTCGTCATCGCGCTCGCCCGCTTCCTGCTCGGCGAGTACCAGCAGGTTGTGGCCTTGCCGGTCATCCCAGCTATAGGCGGCCACCTGCCGGCCCCGGACTTCGACCCCGGCGGGAACCTGAGTCACCGGCGTCAGGCTCTCCCCCGCACGCGCCCCGACGGCATGGGCCGTTCCCAGCGTCATCCACAACATCATCAAGACAGGCCGTAACTGCACGCTATTCATCCGACTATCCAGGCAAGAGATCGCTTACTTTACCGGGACTTGCAGGGGGATGCAGAGAAGATTCTTCAGGCGCCACGGATTAAAAAACCGGTTAATTCATGGTGAGTACGCACTAAAACACTTACAGATAAGGATTACAGTGCAAACCGTTATCGTTTGTCTGCGCTCGTTATTGTCCAGCTGAACACTAGCTGTCTGCCCACCAAATAAACGAGTTTTTCATCTGCGTTTCATATTCGCTGGACAAATTTGCGCTTAATCTTGAGCGTAATACTTGAGGGAATACCCTGCTTTGCTGACTAACCCCTTGATAATGCTTTATCTTTGGCCGTTGTGGGCTTTACTCAGGATGGTGCTGCTAGCGGCTATTTTTTATTCAGCCGTCTGCACTTTCATCCATTGTTTGTTGTCATCTCTACGCTCAAAGTTGCTCTAACCCGAGGTCATGAATCTTTGAAACCCTACCCTATTCATTGCGTGTCGATCGTTATCCCGGTGTACAACGAAGAACAGAGCCTGCCCGAACTGTTGCGCCGTACCCGGGCTGCGTGCGCGCAGTTGGCCTATGAGTATGAAATCATCCTGGTGGACGACGGCAGCCGCGACACCTCCGCCCAACTGCTGGAAGACGCGGCTGGAGAGCCCGGCAGCCATGTGGTGGCAGTGATCCTCAACCGCAACTACGGCCAGCATGCGGCAATCATGGCCGGTTTCGAGCAATGCCGGGGCGAGGTGGTGATTACCCTCGATGCCGACCTGCAAAACCCACCGGAAGAGATTCCGCGCCTGGTCGAGCAAGCGGCCCTGGGCTACGACGTAGTCGCCACCGTGCGCAACAATCGCCAGGATTCGGCCTTTCGCCGCTGGCCTTCGCGCCTGATCAACCTGGCGGTGCAGCGCTCCACCGGCGTGGCCATGACCGACTATGGCTGCATGCTGCGCGCCTACCGACGCACCATCGTCGATGCCATGCTGGCCTGCCGTGAACGCAGCACCTTTATTCCGATCCTGGCCAACGGCTTTGCGCGCCATACCACCGAGATCCTGGTGCACCACGCCGAGCGCGAACATGGCGAGTCCAAATACAGCGCCATGCGCCTGATCAGCCTGATGTTCGACCTGCTGACCTGCATGACCACCACGCCCTTGCGCCTGTTGTCCATTGTCGGCTTCAGCCTGGCGGCCCTGGGCATGCTGTTTGCGTTTTCCCTGATCATCATGCGCCTGGCCTTCGGTGCCGATTGGGCCGGCGATGGCCTGTTCGTGCTGTTCGCCGTGCTGTTTGTGTTTACCGGTGGCCAGTTCATCGGCATGGGCCTGTTGGGCGAATACCTGGGCCGCATGTACAGCGATGTGCGCGCCCGCCCACGCTTCTTTATTGAAAAGGTGCTGCGCAACGCGCCCACCACGCCGGCCCCGACGGTCATCGTCGATGGCCTGCCCTCCTCCCAGTCTTCCCCTTCCTCTTCCAGTCAGGTTCAGTCATGAGTTCAAAAGCTGTTGTCTTCGCTTACCACGATATTGGCTGTGCAGGCATCGAAGCCCTGCTCAATTCGGGTTACGAAATTGCTGCCGTGTTCACCCATGCCGATGATCCCAAGGAAAACACCTTCTACGGTTCCGTCGCCCAGTTGTGCGCACGCCGTGGCATCCCGGTGCATGCCCCGGAAGACGCCAACCACCCGCTGTGGGTCGAGCGTGTGGCCAAGCTGAACCCGGACTTCATCTTTTCGTTCTACTACCGCAACCTGCTGGGCGAGGCGCTGCTGGCCACCGCGCGCCAGGGCGGGTTCAACCTGCACGGTTCGCTGCTGCCCAAATACCGTGGCCGCGCCCCGGCCAACTGGGTGCTGGTCAACGGCGAAACCGAAACCGGCGTGACCTTGCACCGCATGGTCAAGCGTGCCGACGCCGGTGCGATTCTCGCCCAGCAAACAGTCATGATCGAACGCAGCGACACCGGCCTGACACTCCACGCCAAACTGCGCGAGGCCGCCACCCAGTTGCTGCGTGACGCGCTGCCGCAACTGGCCCAGGGCAAATTGCGCGAAACCGCCCAGGACGAAAGCCAGGCCAGCTGCTTTGGCCGCCGCACCCCGGCGGACGGCAAGCTTGTGTGGAGCAAACCCGCAGAAACGCTGTTCAACCTGGTACGTGCCGTGACCCAGCCGTACCCCGGCGCGTTCTGTGCGGTGGGCGAGCACAAGTTGATCGTGTGGCAAGCCGAAGTGCTTAAGGGCAATGAAGGCCAGGCGCCGGGGCGCGTGATCAGCGTCAACCCGCTGCGCATTGCCTGCGGTGAAGACTCCCTGGTCATCCACTTCGGCCAGCGCAATGACCATGGCCTGTACCTGACCGGCCCGGCCCTGGCTGATGAACTGGGCCTGGTGGACGGCTCGATCCTGCGCGGCGCCGAGTCGGGCGCTAAACCACGGCGCACCCGGGTGCTGATCCTGGGGGTCAACGGCTTTATCGGCAACCACCTGTCCGAGCGCCTGCTGCGTGACGATCGCTACGAGGTCTATGGTCTGGATATCGGCTCCGACGCCATCGAGCGCCTGCGCAGCCACCCCAACTTCCATTATGTGGAAGGCGATATCAGCATTCACTCCGAGTGGATCGAGTACCACATCAAGAAGTGCGACGTGGTCCTGCCGCTGGTGGCCATTGCCACGCCCATCGAATACACCCGCAACCCGTTGCGCGTGTTCGAGCTGGATTTTGAAGAAAATCTCAAGCTGGTGCGCTATTGCGTCAAGTACAACAAGCGCGTGATCTTCCCCTCGACTTCTGAAGTCTATGGCATGTGCCAGGACCAGAACTTCGACGAAGACACCTCCAACCTGGTGGTCGGCCCGATCAACAAGCAGCGCTGGATCTACTCGGTCTCCAAGCAACTGCTGGACCGGGTGATCTGGGCCTACGGTGCCAAGGGCCTGAATTTCACCCTGTTCCGCCCGTTCAACTGGATGGGCCCGCGCCTCGACCGCCTGGACTCGGCGCGTATCGGCAGCTCCCGCGCCATTACCCAGTTGATCCTCAACCTGGTGGAAGGCACGCCAATCCGCCTGTTTGACGGCGGCGAGCAGAAACGCTGCTTCACCGACATTGCCGACGGCATCGAAGCCCTGGCGCGGATCATCGACAACGATAACGACGCGTGCAACGGCCAGATCATCAACATCGGCAACCCGGACAACGAAGCCAGCATCCGCCAGTTGGGCGAAGAGCTGCTGCGCCAGTTCGAGGCCCATCCGCTGCGTGGCAACTTCCCACCGTTCGCCGGCTTTCGCGAAGTGGAAAGCAAAGCCTTCTACGGCGCCGGTTATCAGGATGTGGCGCACCGCAAACCGAGCATTGCCAACGCCAAGCGCCTGCTGAACTGGGCACCGAGCGTGGCCATGAGCGAGACCATCGGCAACACCCTGGACTTCTTCCTGCGTGAAGCGATGCTGGAAGTCGCCCAGACCCGCGAAGCGGGCAAATAATGAAGGCAGGTTTGCGCATCGACGTCGACACCTACCGCGGCACCCGTGATGGGGTGCCACGGTTGCTGGAGTTGCTGGATGAGGCCGGCATCAAGGCGACGTTCTTCTTCAGTGTCGGCCCGGACAATATGGGCCGGCATTTGTGGCGCCTGATCCGCCCGCAGTTCCTGTGGAAGATGCTGCGCTCCAACGCGGCCGGGCTGTATGGCTGGGACATCCTGCTGGCCGGCACCGCCTGGCCGGGCAAACCGATTGGTCGCGACCTGGGGCACCTGATGCGCCAGGCCAGGGCGGCCGGGCACGAAGTGGGCCTGCATGCCTGGGATCACCATGGCTGGCAGGCCAATGCCGGGCGCTGGAGCGAGGCGCAGTTGGTGGAGCAGGTACGCCGTGGGCTCGACACCCTGGGCGATATCCTCGGCGCCCCGGTGCAATGTTCCGCCGCCGCCGGCTGGCGGGCCGATGAGCGTGTGGTGCAGGCCAAGCAAGGCTTTGGCTTGCGCTACAACAGCGATTGTCGCGGCAGCGGCCTGTTCCGCCCGCTCCTCGCCGATGGCCGCGCCGGCACGCCGCAGATCCCGGTGGACCTGCCGACCTTCGACGAAGTGGTCGGGCCACAGGTCGCGGCCAAGGACTTCAACGGCTTCATTCTTGATCGGTTCACCGAATCGACACTCAACGTCTATACGATCCACGCAGAAGTAGAAGGGATTCTGATGGCCAATGAATTTCGCCAGTTGCTCGCCCAGGCCGGGCAGCGCGGCATCCAATTCCAGCCCTTGGGCGACTTGTTGCCGGCCGACCTGGCGAGCCTGCCTCTGGCGCATCTGACACGCGGCGTACTCGACGGCCGCGAAGGCTGGCTGGGAGTGCAAAAGGCATGATCCGACGTTGGGCCCTGCCCCTGCTCCTGTTGGTCTTCGGCCTGTGTTACCTGCTGCCGATGGTCACCCATGGCCTGTGGATCCCGGACGAAACCCGCTACGCGCAGATCAGCCAGGAAATGCTGCTGACCGGCAAATGGGCGTCGCCACACTTTATGGGCATCCGTTATTTTGAAAAACCGGCGGCCGGCTACTGGATGATCGCCCTGGGCCAGGCCCTGTTCGGGCAGAACCTGTTTGGCGTGCGCGTGGCCTCTGCGCTGGCCACGGGCTTGAGCATCCTTTTGGTGTACTTCATGGCCCGGCGCCTGTGGAACGACCCGCGCAAGAGCCTGGTCAGCGCCGTGCTGTACATGAGTTTTGTCAGCGTGGCGATGTCCGGTGGCTACGCCAACCTCGATCCGCAGTTCAGCTTTTGGATGAACCTGACGGGGGTGGCCTTGTGGCTGTGTATCGACAGCCACAGCCGGCACGCCCGCCTGGGCGCCTGGGCCTTGCTGGGGTTTGCCTGCGCCATGGGGTTCATGACCAAGGGCTTTCTGGCGTGGCTGCTGCCGGTGTTGATCGCCCTGCCCTACATGGTCTGGCAAAAGCGCTTTGGCGAACTGCTGAGCCATGGCCTGGTGGCGGTGGCCGTGGCGATTGTGGTCAGCCTGCCCTGGGCGCTGATGGTGCATGCCCAGGAACCGGACTACTGGAACTTCTTCTTCTGGCACGAACACATCCAGCGGTTTGCCGGTGAGGATGCCCAGCATGAAGAGGCCTGGTGGTACTACCTGCCCTTGCTGGCCGCCTTCAGCTTGCCGTGGCTGGCCCTGCTGCCCTCCACCCTGAAGCAGGCGTGGCAGGAAAAACGCACGCACAAGACCGGCTTCCTGGTGTTGTGGCTGTTGATGCCCCTGGCGTTTTTCAGCTTGAGCAAGGGCAAGCTGCCGGCTTATATCCTGCCGTGCCTGCTGCCTTTGGCATTGCTGATGGGCCATACCCTGGCCGACAAGCTGGCCCAGGCCCGTGGCCGGGTGTTGCAGGTCAACGGCTGGCTCAACCTGATCCTCGGGGTAGTGGGCCTGCTGGCCATCGTGTATTTCCAATTGAAGAAGCCGATTTATACCCCGCAACAGGAGCTGTCGAGCCTGGTGCTGGTGTTTATCGTGTTGCTGGGCTGGATTATCGCCAACCTGTTGCAGGCCGCCCGCCCGCTGCGCCTGTGGGCGGCGCCCGCCGTGGGCAGTTGGTTGCTGGTGGCCCTGGTGCCGGCAGCGTTGCCGCAGTCGGTGGTTTACAACAAGACCCCGGACCGCTTCATTGCCGACCACGCCCAAGCACTGGCCGGCACCCAGCGTTTGCTGAGTAACGACCTGGGCGCGGCCTCGGCCCTGGCGTGGCGGCTCAAGCGCCCGGACGTGACGCTGTACGACACCCAGGGCGAAGTCAAATACGGCCTGGCCTACCCCGACAGCGCTGCGCGCCGGGTCGACACCACACAAGTCCAACAATGGATGACCGAGGCCCGTAAACAGGGCTCGGTGGGCGTGGTGATGCGGGTCAAGGGCGAGAGCGAAGTGCGCGAAGTCGAGTTATTGCCCAAGGACGGCCAGCGCTATGAGCAAGGCAACATGGTGATCCTGGTGTTCCCACAGGTGGCGCCTTGATCACCCTGCTGCTGCTCCTGGCCGCGTGCCTGCTGACCTGCCTGGGCCAGATCGCGCAAAAGTATGCCGTGGAAGGCTGGCGTGGGCAGCCGGCGGGCTGGGCCTTGAAACTGCGCTCGCCGTGGCTGTGGCTGGCGCTGCTGTGCCTGGGCCTGGGCCTGCTGGTGTGGCTGTTGGTGCTGCAACGCCTGGAGGTGGGGATTGCCTACCCGATGCTCAGCTTGAATTTTGTATTGATCACCCTGGTGGCGCGCTTTGTGTTCCATGAGCCGGTGGATCGCCGCCACTGGATCGGCGTGGCCCTGGTGATGGGCGGCGTGCTGCTGCTGGGAGGCCAGGTATGAGCCGGTTACGCGGTTTCACCCTGGCGTTATCCAGCGTGGCGCTGGTCAGTGCGGCCCAGTTGGGCATGCGCTGGAGCATGACGCGCCTGCCCTTGCCGGCCGAGTGGCTCAACGCTCCGCTGGTTGATCCCCTGGCGCTGAGCGTGGTGGCCCTGGCTATCGTGGCCTACGCCCTGTCGATGCTCTGCTGGCTCGGTGCATTGCAGCACCTGCCCTTGGGCCGCGCCTATTCGTTGCTGAGTATCAGCTACGTCCTGGTGTACCTGCTGGCGGCCAGCCTGCCGGGCTTCAACGAACCTTTTTCCCTGTCGCGGACCTTGGGGGTGGCCCTGGTCATCCTTGGCGTCCTGACCATCAACTCCCGTCGTATCGGCCCTATAAGCCCCAGGAATACCCCATGAAAATCAGCGTATTTGGTAGTGGTTACGTTGGCCTGGTACAGGCCACCGTATTGGCCGAAGTCGGTCACGATGTGATCTGCATGGACGTTGACGAAAACAAGGTGCGCCTGTTGCAACAGGGCCATGTGAGTATTTTCGAGCCGGGGCTGGCCAGCCTGGTGCGGGAAAACCTGGAGAACGGCCGGCTGACCTTCACCAGCCAGGAAAAGCTCGCGGTCGAGCATGGCGAAGTGCTGTTTATCGCGGTCGGTACACCGTCGGACGAAGACGGCTCGGCGGACTTGAAATACGTGTTGTCGGTGGGCGATGCGGTGGCCCGCCACCGTGTCGAGCCGGTGATCCTGGTGGAAAAATCCACGGTCCCGGTGGGCACCGGCGACACCCTGCGCGCCCATATCGACAAGGCCCTGGCCGGGCGCGGCCTGGTGTTCGATATTGTCTCTAACCCGGAATTTCTCAAGGAAGGCTCTGCCGTGGCCGACTGCCGGCGCCCCGACCGGATCATCATCGGCTGCGAGCGCGAGGAAGTACGCGAGGTGATGCGCGACCTGTACGCGCCCTTCAACCGCAACCACGACCGCATCATCTTCATGGACGTGCGCAGCGCCGAGCTGACCAAGTACGCCGCCAACTGCATGCTGGCCACCAAGATCAGCTTTATCAACCAGATCGCCGAACTGGCCGAGCACCTGGGGGCCGATATCGAGTCGGTGCGCCTGGGCATCGGTGCCGATTCGCGGATTGGCTACCACTTTATCTACCCGGGCTGCGGCTACGGCGGCTCGTGCTTCCCCAAGGATATGCGCGCCTTGATCCACAGCGCCCAGCAGGCCAATTGCTCCAGTGACCTGCTCGAAGCGGTGGAAGCCATCAACCAGCGCCAGAAAAGCAAACTGTTCGAGCGGATCCGGGCGTTCTACAAAGGCGAACTGCGCGGCAAGACCTTCGCCTTGTGGGGCCTGGCGTTCAAGCCCAACACCGACGACATGCGCGATGCGCCCAGCCGCGTGCTGATGGAGTCGCTGTGGGCCGCCGGGGCCAACGTGCGGGCCTTCGACCCCGAGGCCATGCAGGAAACCCAGAAACTGTACGGCGATGATCCGCGCCTGATGCTGATGGGCACCCCGGAATCGACCCTGGGCGGCGCCGATGCCTTGATCATCTGCACCGAGTGGCAGCAATTCAAGGCCCCGGACTTCGACCTGCTGCACGCGCGCCTCAAGGCGCCGGTGATCTTTGACGGGCGCAACCTGTATGACGCCGAGCGCCTGGCGCGCAAGGGCTTCGATTACTTCCCGATGGGGCGTGGGCAGTCCTGTGACTTACCGATCCCCCAACAACAGTGGGTGCCACGGTTGCTGGAGGCCTGAGGCGTGGACAAGAGGCTCGACCCTGCCCTGCGTCGCCAGTCCTGGGGCCTCGGCCTGCTGGCGCTGTTGCTGTTTATCGCCGGCAACTGGGACCAGGCGATCATTGGTTTCGACTCGCGTTTTGTGCTGTTTGCCCAGGAGATGCTGCGCCACGGCCCGGGGTTTTTCCCCACCACCTATGGCCAGCCGTATGCCGATTACCTGTCGACCTCGACCCTGCTGACCTGGCTGCTATCGCTGCCCCTGGGGCGCGTCACCAGCCTCAGTGCCTGGCTGCCGACCGCCGTTGCATCGGCGTTCATTGTCGTGCTGGTCTACCGCCTGACCGCGCCTTACTCCCAGCGCTGGGCGCTGCTGAGCATCGCGTTGTTGTTGCTCAGCAGCACGTTTATCAGCGAAACCCGCGCGGTGTCCCTGGACCAGATGCTGGCGGCGGTGACCCTGGGCGTCTTTTACCTGGGCTATGCCCACGATCATTTCGCCAGCGCGCGGCGCCTGCCCTGGCTATTGCTCCTGTTATTGCTCGGCTTTGCGATTCGTGGACCCATCGGCCTGGTGATCCCCACGGGGGTGCTGTGCAGCTATTACCTGCTCAACCGCCAGTGGCGCCGGTTGTTCAGCGTCGGCCTGCTGGCCCTGGCGTTACTGGGGGCCTGCGTCGGCCTGCTGTTGCTGCTGGCCAAGCTCAGTGGTGGCGAAACCTTTATGCAAGACGTGATCCGTATGCAGTTCCTCGGGCGCCTGGACGGCCGCGAAGGGTCCAGCAGCGGGTGGTATTACTTCACCAGCTCCCTGGGCAATTATGCCCTGGCGTACCCGTTGGCCCTGCTGACCCTGCTTGCGCTGCTGCTCAGTGGCCGGCGCACTGAGCAGAGCGGCTGGCCGTTGTTGCTCGGTTGCATGGCCGCAGGGTTGATGGTGATGGTGGGCCTGTCGATCCCCGAAGCGAAGAAAGCGCGCTATGTGTTGCCGATGTTGCCCATGATGGCGATCATCGCCGCGTACCCGTTCCAGCGGGCCGATGGGCGCCTGTTCCAAGGGCTGCGGGGCTTGATGCTGGGGGTGTGGGCGCTGACACCGGGCCTGTTGATCGGGGCGCTGCTGGTCGCTCGCCAGCGTTTTGGGGCGCAGTTGGAGCACTTCCAGGGTGTGCTGGGTTTGCTGATCGGCTTGCAGGTCCTCAGCGCCGGGCTCCTCCTCAAGTGGCGCTGGCGCCCTGTAGGCCCGGCGTTTTGCGCGGTGCTGGCGGTGTGGGGCGTCTATATCCTGGTGGTCGAACCCCTGGAGCGCCGCCTGTACGATACCCGCACCTTTAGTCGCGAGGCCCATGCGCTGATCCAGCAGCACCCGGCGCCGCTGGTGTTGCATGGCCTGGGTAAAGATGCCAAGGCCATCAAGTTCATGGTCAACGTGACGTGTGACCGGGTGCCGCTGTTCACCCAGGCGCCGGCCGACCTGGCAGCGCTGCCGGCGCCGGCGTGGCTGGTGATGGACAAGGCCGACTTCGAGCGCCTCGACGCGCCGCGCTGGCGCGGATTGACGCCGGTCCTTACGGGGTCCTTCGATAAAAACACCTATGTGCTACTGCGCTTGGACAAAGTGGCGCCCTGAGTGGGCACTATCAAGAAAGCTCCTACGTTTGTATCCGTAAATGCCGGTAGCGACTCCCCTACCGGCCCCATGACCCCGACGGTAAACTCATTTTACATCTGCGCTACATAGTTACCGCCATGCGTTCACAAGACGCCTCAGAGGACCGCTGCCGTGCCTGACGAGCTATCGCCTGTTGCCGCTGCCATCGAGCCTGTACATGTCGGCTATATCCCGGTCACCCTCGACCGGCTGATGGAGCTGCGCGACGCCCTCGTGGCGCTCAAGGGGCCGCTGGCCAACAACCCGCACCTGCGGGAAAGCGTACACAAGCTACTGATCAACGCAGAGAACCACGACCGGGTGCTGGGCAAGATCAGCCCGGGGCGGGAGCCGTATTGATGCAAAATTACTGCACTTAACCTGCATTAATATGCATTGGCGGCCGTTTTGTTTGATCGGCACACTGCGCCGGTTCCTCCCCCTGATGTGGGAACTTTTGAAGGGCTTTACGGGAAACCGCAAAGCCCTTCTTTTTGCCTGAGGCCCGCTCGCCACTGGGTGGGCCCTTGTCTGGCCCCCTCTTCTTACCCCCCTCCTTATATTTAGATTGGATTGCCCCGCAATGCTCGCTCGCTGGTTACCCGCTACTATCAATACCCGTCCCGCCGAATGGAGCCGTGCCGCCATCGGCATGGCCCTGGGCACCCTGTTGACCGTATGGCTCTGCGCCCAGGTATTTGGCCTGGAAGTGGCCATGCACCTGCTGGGCCCGCTGGGGGCTTCCGCCGTGCTGTTGTTTGCGGTGTCATCGGGGGCCCTCGCCCAGCCATGGTCGATCGTCGGCAGCTACCTGTGTGCCAGTGTGGTGGCCTTGCTGGTGGTCCGTGTCCTGGGACGTACCCTGGGCAGCGCCTGCCTTGCGGCGGGCCTGGCGGTGATCCTGATGTGTTGGCTGCGTTGCCTGCATCCGCCCTCGGGCGGCCTGGCCATGACCCTGGTCCTCGCGGACCCGGCAACCATCGCCCTGGGCTGGCAGGAAGTCGGGCCGGTAATGCTCGGCGCTGGCACTTTGCTGCTCTCGGCCCTGGCCTACAACAACCTGACCCGCACCCGTTACCCCAAGGGCCCCAGCGAGGCGCCGCTGATGGTGCCGTTGCGGCCCCAGGAGGTGGACGCAAAAATCACCGCCGTGGACCTGGAGCAGGCGTTGGCGCAAATGGAGCAGTTTTTCGATGTCACCCCCAGCGAACTGGAAGAGCTGATCCATATCGCCGAAGACCATGCCCGCCGCCGCAGTATTGGCCAGGTGCTGGCCAGTCGGGTCTAGGCGTACACGCCCTGGTTTTTTATCCATGACCTGCTGCATAAATGCAAAGATGACCTGCAGGATTCCAGGTTGTACTGGGCAAATTTGCACTGGTACGATCGAGCGAGGGTTCGCCCCCGAATCATTTTGATAAAGAACAATAAAAGCAGGGAGTTACAGATGACCGCTCAGGCTCAGTCCCAGGCGACATGCAGCACCGAGTCCTCCCAGGACAGCGTCCTGGCCGAAGTACGCAACCACATCGGCCACCTGACCCTCAACCGCCCCGCCGGCCTCAACGCCATCACCCTGGATATGGTCCGCAGCCTCTCGGCGCACCTGCGCGCCTGGGCCGATGAGCCGCAGGTGCACGCCGTGGTCTTGCGCGGCGCCGGTGAAAAGGCCTTCTGCGCCGGTGGCGATATCCGCTCGCTGTACGACAGCTTCAAGCGCGGCGACACCCTGCACGAAGACTTCTTCGTCGAGGAATACGCCCTCGACCTGGCCATTCATCATTACCGCAAGCCGGTCCTCGCCCTGATGGACGGCTTTGTCCTGGGCGGCGGCATGGGCCTGGTCCAGGGTGCCGACCTGCGGGTAGTCACCGAGCGCAGCCGCCTGGCCATGCCGGAAGTGGCCATCGGTTATTTCCCGGACGTGGGTGGCAGCTACTTCCTGCCGCGCATTCCCGGCGAACTGGGGATTTACCTGGGGGTGACCGGGGTGCAGATCCGCGCTGCCGACGCCTTGTATTGCGGCCTGGCCGACTGGTATCTCGACAGCGCCAGGCTGGCCGAACTGGACCAGAAGCTCGACCACCTGCAATGGCACGACTCGCCGCTCAAAGACCTGCAAGGCCTGCTGGCCAAGCTTGCGCTGCAACAATTGCCGGATGCGCCGCTGGCGGCCCTGCGCCCGGCCATCGACCACTTCTTTGCCCAGCCGGATGTGCCGAGCATTGTCGAGCAACTGCAGCAAGTGACCGTGGCCGACAGCCATGAATGGGCCGTGAGTACCGCCCAACTCATGCACACCCGTTCGCCGCTGGCCATGGCCGTCACCCTGCAAATGCTGCGACGCGGACGCCACCTGGCACTGGAAGACTGTTTTGCCCTGGAGCTGCACCTGGACCGCCAGTGGTTCGCCCGCGGCGACTTGATCGAAGGCGTGCGCGCGCTATTGATCGACAAGGACAAAGCCCCGCACTGGAACCCGCCCACGTTATCGGCATTGGACCAAAAACACGTCGACAGCTTCTTCCAAGACTTCGTGAAGAACGGGAACTAAATCATGCAAGATATTGAATTTACAGAAGAACAAATCATGATTCGCGACATGGCGCGCGACTTTGCCCGTGGCGAAATCGCCCCCCATGCCCAGGCCTGGGAAAAAGCCGGCTGGATCGATGACGGCCTGGTGGCGAAGATGGGCGAACTGGGCCTATTGGGCATGGTGGTGCCGGAAGAATGGGGCGGCACTTATGTGGACTACGCGGCCTACGCCCTGGCCGTCGAGGAAATCTCGGCGGGCGACGGTGCGGTCGGCGCGCTGATGAGTATCCATAATTCAGTGGGTTGCGGCCCGATCCTCAACTACGGCACACCCGCGCAGAAAGAGACCTGGCTGGCCGAGTTGGCCAGTGGCCAGGCCATCGGCTGCTTCTGCCTGACCGAACCCCAGGCCGGCTCCGAAGCCCACAACCTGCGCACCCGCGCCGAACTGCGCGATGGCCAGTGGGTCATCAACGGCGCCAAGCAGTTTGTCAGCAATGGCAAGCGGGCCAAGTTGGCGATCGTGTTTGCGGTGACCGACCCGGAGCTGGGCAAGAAAGGCATTTCGGCGTTCCTGGTGCCCACCGACACCCCAGGCTTTACCGTGGACCGTACCGAACACAAGATGGGCATCCGCGCCTCGGACACCTGCGCCGTGACCCTCAGCCAGTGCAGCGTGCCTGTGGCCAACCTGCTGGGCGAACGCGGCAAGGGCCTGGCCATTGCCCTGTCCAACCTTGAAGGTGGGCGTATCGGCATCGCCGCCCAGGCCCTGGGCATCGCCCGCGCTGCCTTTGAAGCGGCCCTGGCCTACGCCCGGGATCGGGTGCAGTTCGACAAGGCCATTATCGAGCACCAGAGCGTGGCCAACCTGCTGGCCGACATGCAGACCCGCCTCAATGCCGCCCGGCTGCTGATCCTGCATGCCGCGCGTTTGCGCAGTGCCGGCAAGCCGTGCCTGTCCGAGGCCTCCCAGGCCAAGCTGTTCGCGTCGGAAATGGCCGAAAAGGTCTGCTCTTCGGCGATGCAGATCCATGGCGGCTATGGCTACCTCGAAGACTACCCGGTGGAGCGTTACTACCGGGATGCGCGGATCACCCAGATTTATGAGGGCACCAGCGAGATCCAGCGCATGGTGATTGCCCGGGAGCTGAAGCACTATCAGCTCTGATCGGAAAGGATTGCTCCCTTTGTAAGGGAGCCATTGGCAAATAAGAGACTTTTATAAGTTTTGTATGTCGAACTCCACATTCGCCGTCAACTTCTTGTTTTCCCGTTCGGCCTCAATCAGCATCGTTCCGTGAGCATGCTTTCTGTCTGAAGAAAACGTAACGTCAATGTGGCCGCTTTTTGTCGGCCAGGGTTCTAATGAATCCAACGAATAATAGTCCAAGGAGCGGAGATTTTTGTCACGGTACTCATACTTGCCAGTGGGAGTGCCAGCATCCAAAGCCGCTTGGATAGCCGTAAGCCTGGGTGCTACCCCTTGGTCACCGTATATGTAAATTGGATCCATGAGGTTGCCATACCAAACAAATTCCGCAACGAAATCCGGTTCAGGAGTACTTCCTATTGTTATTTTTGCCGTCATTTTTCCTTTTAAACAGACACTGTCGTTTGGGTTGTTTCTACGCGTATCGATATACATATTCTCACCATCCAAGTGACTGATTAGCAGGGTGTGCGCCCATTAGATAACGAGTGGTGAATATTAAAAACTGTCAAATCTGACAGTCTAAAAAGTTGTTTTTTATTTCTTTTCATCGCAGTTGATGGCCCCTCTGCCAGTGGTGCCCGACGATCACACCGTGCAATGCCCGTAACGCCGACTATTCTGACTAGCGCCCAGTGCCCGTTCCCGCCACACAGGAGGTGTGCCATGAGTGCCGTCGATCACCGGATCCACGCCGAGCGGATCAGCCAGGAGCGCTACATCCAAGCCCCCATCGAAGCCGTCTACGACTACGTGACCCAGCCGGATCGCTGGCACGAGTGGCACCCCACCTCATTGAGCGCAGACACCGGCACCCGTGGTTCACTGCCCGCCGGTCAGCGCTTTACCGAGATAATCGACCTGATGGGCGTGCGCGTGCCCATGAGCTACCGGGTGCAGATCGCCGTGCCGCCCCGGGAGTTCAAGACCGTTTTTACCTCACTTGCCGTCGATGGCAGCATTCACTACTTTCTCCAGGCTCGCGGCAGCGGCACCTTGTTCACCCGGGTGCTGAGCTATGAGACCGAACTGCAACTGCAGGCCTTGCAAGTGCGCATGGTCGAGCTGTCGAATCAGGCCATGGATCAACTCAAGCAGCGTCTGGAAGGAACCTGAGCTGACAAAATTGTCATCTTTGTCTCAGTTTGCCGACAGCCACGGACGCTAAGCTGCGTGCTTGTCGCGTGCCCGTATAATTTAGAAACACAACCACCTCACCTGATGCGCAAAAGCGCGGACAATGCGCCCTCTTTGCGCACTCCGTAACTTATGGGACCTGTCTATGAAAACCACCCTGCGCCTGACTCTACTGTCCGCCCTGTTCATCACCACCCTGGCCCAGGCGGCCGAGTTGATCCCGATTGATGTGCACCGCGACGCCAATTGCGGCTGCTGCAAGCAATGGATCAGCCATCTGGAAAGCAATGGGTTCAAGGTCAATGACCATGTCGAAGCCGATATGAGCGCGGTCAAGCAGCGCCTGGGCGTGGTTCCGCGCCTGGCTTCGTGCCATACCGCCGTGATCGACGGTAAGTTTGTCGAAGGCCATGTGCCTGCCGACCAGGTATTGGCCCTGCGCAAGCGCAACGACCTGCTGGGCATCGCGGCCCCGGGCATGCCCATGGGCTCGCCGGGGATGGAAACCGAGGGCATGAGCGACGCGTATCAAGTCATTGGCCTGACCCGCGAAGGCAAAGACGTGGTGGTAGCCCAATACCCGGCCCGCTGAGCAATGCTTGCGGGCTATGCCGGGCTGTTTTTCAGCGCGTTTGGCGCCGCCACCCTGTTACCCCTGCAATCGGAAGCGGTGCTGGTGGCGCTGCTGCTCAATGGCAGCTACTCACTGTGGTTGCTGCTCGGCATCGCGACCCTGGGCAATGTGCTGGGTTCTTTGGTCAACTGGTTGCTGGGGCGTTCGGTCGAGCTGTTCAAGGACCGCCGCTGGTTCCCCGTCAGCGCCACGCAGCTGGAAAAATCCCGCCGCCATTATCGACGCTGGGGCCATTGGTCACTGCTGCTCAGTTGGCTGCCGATCATCGGCGACCCCCTGACCCTGGTGGCCGGGGTGATGAAGGAACCGCTGTGGCGTTTTGTGCTGATCGTCAGCCTGGCCAAGGCGGCCCGTTATGCCATGGTGGCAATGGTCACGCTGCACTGGATGTAACACCGCCAGTCGCGAGGGCTTCAAGTTAGCGCGGTACCGGCAACGGGGTGTCTGTGCTGAGGCTATCTGCCCAGGCCTGGACCGCTTGGTGGTCAATGACGCGCCCAGCGTCAACATCATCCAAGGCTTCGCGTGTCAGGCGGCTACGCTCTTCTTCCTGGTCGATCCAAACGGACAGAGCCTGTAGCTTGCTGTAACAGGTTAATCCCCGCTTAATCCACCCGCCACAGCATCCGGGAGCATCGCCCCAGGAGCCTTCCCATGCCGCTGACACGCTCGTTTCTCTTTACCGGCCTGCTGGCCACTTGCGCCCTGCCTGCCTTGGCAGCCATACAAAACCCAAGCTATGGCCCGCAGTTGCAAGGCTTCCCATACCCGTATCCGCTCGAACACTTCGACTTCCAGTCCCAGGGCCAGGCCGTGCAAATGGGTTATATGGATGTGCCCGCCAAAAGCCCCGCCAATGGCCGCAGCGTGGTGTTGATGCATGGCAAGAACTTCTGCGGTGCGACCTGGGAGGCCTCGATCAAGGCCCTGAGCGAGGCCGGCTACCGGGTGATCGCCCCGGATCAGATCGGCTTCTGCACCTCCAGCAAGCCTGAGCACTATCAGTACAGCTTCCAGCAGTTGGCAATCAACACTCATCAGCTCCTGCAAAAGCTCGGCATTCCCAAGGCCACCCTTGTCGGCCACTCCACCGGTGGCATGCTGGCTACCCGCTACGCCCTGCTCTACCCCAAACAGACCGAGCAACTGGCACTGGTCAACCCGATCGGCCTGGAAGACTGGAAGGCCCTGGGCGTGCCCTATCGTAGCGTCGACCAATGGTATGCGCGCGAGTTGCAACTGAGCGCCGATGGCGTGCGCGAGTACGAGCGCAAGACCTACTACGATGGCCGCTGGAAGCCTGAATACGAACGCTGGGTGGACATGCTCGTCGGCCTGAACCAGGGGCCTGGCCATAAGCGGGTGGCGTGGAACTCGGCGTTGATTTACGACATGATCTTCACCCAGCCGGTGTACTACGAATTCAAGGACCTGCAGGTGCCAACCCTGCTGTTGATTGGGACATCGGACATTACCGCCATTGGCAGCGATAACGCACCGCCCGAGGTCAAGGCCAGGCTCGGTCACTACGACAAACTGGGCAAGCAGGTGGCCAAGCTGATCCCCCGCTCGACCTTGGTGGAGTTCCCGGGCCTGGGCCATGCACCACAGATGGAAGAGCCTGTGCGCTTTCATCAGGCGCTGTTGCAAGGGTTGCAGGCGCTCTGAGCTTCTTAAGGGTATCCAGGCATGGCGGGCGGGCGGTGCTTGCATGAAAAATTTTGATATTTGACTTCATGAATATAATTTAACTTCATGATTTATATATAAATTATATCTTGATAAATCACTTTAAGTAGCCTGCTGCACTGCTATCGAGCAGCCCGCCCCCGACGCCCCATCAAGAGGCAACCCCCGCCGACACGGGTGTTGCAAATTAAATTGTCCTACAACACTTGCAGGCCCTGGGCTCTGTCCTAGACTGAAGAACGATGGGTCATCGATCAGAATAAAAGCCCCCGCAAAAAATCGAAACTTTCCAACTCTGCCGCAGGTCAGGTTTAAGGTAGGGCGCACGCCACCGGCACCAGCCGGACGTCCGCCCATCCAATCTATCTATCAGTTCGGTGCAATTGGCATAAGCCTTGCCAGTCTGTGCAGTGCTAGTGCGCGTGACCGCAGGACGCGGTTGACTTTCGCCGAGGGCGCCAGGCTCTCGGCTGACCAACACATGGGAGATAACGATGATCAGTGCCGCTTCGGGAATTCAGGGACAGCGTTTCAGTCAGCCGGTCGATGGGCCAACCACTCTGGTTGACCTTCCCGGCACAGTGCGGCCGGTCTCGTCTCAAAACCCCAATCGCAAGAAAGTCCTGTTTGTGACCTCGGAACTGGCTGACCTGGTGAAAACCGGTGGCCTGGGCGATGTGTCCGCCGCCCTGCCCCGGGCCATGGCCCATCTGCATGATGTGCGGGTGTTGATTCCGGGCTACCGCCAAGTGCTCGACAGCGACAACCCGATCCATATCATCGGCGAGCTGGGGGGCCATGCTGCGCTGCCGCCGTGCAAGATCGGGCGCATGGACCTCAAGGACGGCCTGGTCATCTATGTGCTGATCTGCCCCGAGCTGTACGAGCGTGAAGGCACGCCCTACGGCGCCAACAACGGTCGCGACTGGCCCGACAACCATATCCGCTTCGCCCGCCTGGGCCTGGCCGCTGCCGATATTGCCGCCAACCTCGCGCAAATCCACTGGTGCCCGGACCTGGTGCACGCCCATGACTGGCCGGCGGGCCTGGCCCCGGCCTATATGCACTGGCGTGGGTCACGCACGCCCACCCTGTTTACCATCCATAACCTGGCCTACCAGGGCGTGGTCAGCCTGGCTTCGTGCCCGGAACTGGGGATTCCCGACCATGCCTTGCAACAGGAAGGCATGGAGTTCTACGGCAAGATGTCGTTCCTCAAGGCGGGCATGGCCTATTCCAGCCATATCACCACGGTCAGCGCCACCTACGCCCGGGAGATCACCACCCCCGAGTTCGGCTGCGGCCTGGACGGTTTCCTCGCCAGCAAGACCCAGCAAGGCCTGCTCAGTGGCATCCCCAATGGCATCGATGAGAGCTGGGAGTCGTCCACCGACCCGCACCTGGATCACCCCTTCAATATCGGCGATTGGCAAGGCAAGGCGGTCAACGCCAGCCATGTGCGCCAGCTATTCGGCCTGGATGAATCCACCGGCCCCTTGTTTGCCGTGGTGTCGCGCCTGGTGTACCAGAAAGGCCTGGACCTGACCGAAGCCGTGGCCGGTTTTATCGTCGAGCATGGCGGGCAGATTGCGATCATCGGGCGTGGCGAGCCGGAAGAAGAACAGGCCATGCGCGCCCTGGCCCTGCGTTTCCCCGGCCGTATCGGCGTGCGCATCGGCTTTAACGAAACCGACGCCCGCCGCATGTTCGCCGGCAGCGACTTTTTGCTGATGCCCTCGCGCTACGAGCCGTGCGGCTTGAGCCAGATGTACGCCCAGCGCTTCGGCTCGCTGCCGGTGGCGCGCAATACCGGCGGCCTGGCCGACACCATCGAAGACGGCGTGACCGGGTTCCTGTTCGATGAGTCCAGCGTGCCAAGCTATGAAGCGGCCCTCAAGCGCGCCTTCAAGGTATTCGCCTTCCCCGGCCTGCTCAACGCCATGCGCTGCCGGGCCATGGCCGCCCCCTTCAACTGGGGCCAGGCCGTTGCACCCTATGCCGAACTTTACGAGCAACTGGTAGCGAAAGGGCTGGGAAAATCGGGGAAAGTCTAAAGAGGTTGGGATAGATGCCGTCACGGACTCTGGAAACATGGCCCCACGGCGCGATCCTGCAGGATGCGCAACACACCCGCTTCGCCCTGTGGGCGCCGGATGCCTTTTACGTCAGCGTCGAGCTGCAAGGTGGCCAGTCGGTGCCCATGCTGCCCCAGGCCGAGGGGTGGTTTGTTGTCACCTTGCCCTGCCCGGCCGGCACCCGCTACCACTTCAACATCGAGGGTGAGCGCGATGTGCCGGACCCGGCCTCACGCCTCCAGTACGCGGGTGTGCATGGCGACAGCGTGGTGGTCGACCCGCTGGCCTACTCCTGGCGCCACGGCACCTGGCAAGGGCGGCCCTGGCATGAAGCGGTGATCTATGAGCTGCATGTGGGGCTCCTTGGTGGTTATGCCGCAGTGGAGCAGCACCTGCCACGCCTGGCCGAACTGGGTGTCACCGCCATTGAGCTGATGCCACTGGCGCAATGCCCCGGTGAGCGCAATTGGGGCTACGACGGGGTCCTGCCCTACGCGCCGCAAGCGTCCCTGGGCACGCCGGACCAGTTGAAGCACCTGATCGACAGCGCCCATGAGCATGGCCTGGCGGTGATCCTCGATGTGGTCTACAACCACTTCGGCCCCGAGGGTAACGACCTGGGCCAGTATGCCAAAGGTTTTTTCCGCGAAGGCACCCACACCCCCTGGGGCGCCGGGATCGACTTTCGTCGCCGCGAAGTGCGCGATTTCTTTATCGAAAACGCCCTGATGTGGTTGCTCGAATACCGTTTCGACGGCCTGCGCCTGGATGCGGTGCATGCCATCAACGACCCGCCATTCCTCCAGGAACTGGCCCGACGGGTGCGCGAACAGGTGGACCCGTGCCGCCATGTGTGGCTGGTGCTGGAAAATGAATTCAACCAGGCCAGCCTGTTGCAGCAGGGCTTCGATGGGCAATGGAACGACGACGGGCATAACGCCCTGCACGTGCTGTTGACCGGCGAGACCGACGCCTACTACGCCGACTTTGCCGATGACCCCACCGCCAAACTGGCCCGCTGCCTGGGCGAAGGTTTTATCTACCAGGGCCAGACCACACGCCACGGCACCCGGCGCGGCGAGCCCAGCGGGCATTTGCCGCCCAGCGCCTTCGTATTGTTTTTGCAGAACCACGACCAGGTCGGCAACCGCGCCCTGGGCGAGCGCCTGCACCAACTGTGCTCGCCCCAGGCGTTGCAGGCGGCCACGACCTTGCTGTTGCTGTCGCCGATGATCCCGTTGCTGTTTATGGGCGAGGAAGTCAACGCCGCACAGCCTTTCCTGTTTTTTACCGACTACCACGGTGCGTTGGCCGAGGCCGTGCGCGAAGGCCGGCGCAATGAGTTTGCCGACTTCGCGGCCTTCAGCGACCCCCAGCGCCGCGCGCAGATCCCCGACCCCAACGCGCTGCCGACCTTTGAGCGCTCCATTCCACGGTTTACCCAGGCGCCTGCGGCGTTGTATCGGCAATTGCTGGGCCTGCGCCGGCAACATATCGTGCCCCATCTGCCCGGCAGCATGGCCCTCGGCGCGCAGGTCCTGGGCCCGGGCGCGCTGTCGGCACGCTGGCGCCTGGGCAATGGCCGCGTGTTGCAGATCGACCTCAACCTGAGCCCGGCCACCCTGCACCACCCGGCCGGCCCTATCGCGCTGTTCAGCACCAGCGGCGCCCCTGGGGTGCTCACGCCCTTCTCTGCCCACGCCAGCCTGACGCCGGGCGCCCCCTCATCCTCTGTTGGAGAACACCCTTGAGCGACGCGCAATTGCAACGCCTCGCCAGCCGTGCAGGCCTGGCGGTGGATTGGATCGACGCCAATGGCCGAGCGCAGCAGGTCAGCGCCGACGCGCTGCGCGCCGTGCTCAATGGCCTTGGCCACCCCGCCGACACCGACGAAGCCATCGCCGCCAGCCTGCAAGCCCTGGAACGCGCGCAGCAAGACCGCCATCTTGCACCACTGTTGACCGTAGACGTGGGCAGCAGCCTCGACCTGGCCGCTCACTTTGCCCCCGGCACGCCGTGCCAGGTTTATCTGGAGGACGGCAGCACCCTGGACCTTGAGTTGGATGCCCAGGCCAGGCTGCCCGGCATCCTGCCCGTGGGCTACCAGCGGGTGCAGGTCGCCGGGCAATCCTTCACCCTGGCCGTTGCCCCCCAGCGTTGCTTCAGCGTCGCCGAGGCGGTGGGCTGCCAGCCCGCCCGCGCCTGGGGCCTGAGCGTGCAGCTGTATGCCTTGCGCCGCAGTGGCGATGGTGGCTTTGGCGATACCCAGGCCCTGGAGCAACTGGCCCGCGCAGCCGCTGAGCGCGGTGTCGATGCCCTGGCCATCAGCCCCCTGCACGCCATGTTCAGTGCCGATACCCAGCGCTATAGCCCGTATTCGCCTTCCAGTCGCTTGTTCCTCAACAGCCTGTATGCCTCGCCGGCGTGCATCCTCGGTGAACGGGCGTGGCGCAGCGCCATTGAGGCCACGGGGCTGGCCGATGAGTTGCAAGAGCTGGAACAACAAAGCCTGATCGACTGGCCCGCCGCCGCCAAGACCAAGCAGCGCCTGCTGCGTGCCCTGTACGACGACTTCCGCCAGGGCGAGCACCCGCAACAGGCCGACTTCCTGAGCTTTCGCCAGGCCGGCGGTGAGGCCCTGGAAAACCACTGCCGTTTCGAGGCCGTGCAGGCCGAGCGCGCCGCCAAGGGCGAAAGCCTCGACTGGCGCCAATGGCCCGAAGACTGGCGCGACCCGGGCAGCGCCACGCTCACGCACTTTGCGGCCGAGCAAGGCGAAGCGATTGGCTTCTACGCCTTCACCCAATGGCTGATCGCCCGCTGCCTGGAGCGCGTCCAACAAGCCGCTCGCGGCAGTGGCATGGGTATCGGCCTGATTGCCGACCTGGCGGTGGGGGCCGATGGCGCCGGCAGCCAGGCCTGGAGCCGCCAGGATGAACTGCTGGCCGACCTCACCGTGGGCGCGCCACCGGATATCCTCAACCGCGCCGGCCAGGGCTGGGGCATCTCTGCGTTTTCCCCCGAAGGCCTGAAACGCAACGGGTTCCGTGCGTTTATCGAAATGCTGCGGGCCAACTTCGCCCATGCCGGCGGTTTGCGGATCGACCATGTGATGGGCCTGCAACGGCTGTGGGTCATCCCCAGGGGCGCCTCGCCCAGACAAGGCGCGTACCTGTATTACCCGGTGGACGACCTGCTGCGCCTGCTGGCCCTGGAGTCCAGCCGCCACCGGGCGATTGTGCTGGGCGAGGATTTGGGTACGGTGCCCGAGGGCCTGCGGGAAAAACTCAGCGCCCGCGCCATGCTCGGCATGCGCGTGCTGTTATTCGAGCAGGACCATGGCGGGCGCTTCACGCCGATCCTCGACTGGCCGGACAACGCCCTGGCCACCACCAGCACCCATGACCTGCCGACACTCAATGGCTGGTGGCACCACCGCGATATCGAGTGGAATGTACAGCTGGGGCTGATCGATACGCCCACGGTGGAGCAATGGAGCGAACACCGCCAGCGTGAACGCACGGCACTGCGCCAGGCCTTGAGCCAGGATCCGCAAAACTTTGGCGCTGCGCTGCGCAACGAAACCGACGCCCTGCTCGATGCCAGCGTGCGCTACCTCGGCCATACCCGGGCGCCCCTGGTCTTGCTGCCCCTGGAAGATGCCCTGGGCACCCTGGAGCAAGCCAACCTGCCCGGCACCCTCGACACCCATCCCAACTGGCGCCGCCGCCTGCCGGGGGATGCCACGCACCTGCTCGACGATGACAACGCCGCACGCCGCCTGGAGCTGCTGGCGGTGGCGCGCCAGCAGGCCCTGGAGCGTGACCGATGAACGCCCCTGTGCTACGGGCCACCCAACGCCTGCAATTCCACCAGGGCTTTACCCTTGACGACGCGGTGCCGCTGGTGCCGTACTTTGCCCGCCTGGGCATCAGCCACTTGTACGCCTCGCCCCTGCTCAAGGCCCGCGCCGGCTCGATGCATGGCTACGACGTGGTGGACCCGACCACGCTCAACCCGCAGCTGGGCGGCGAGCCGGCGCTACGCCGCCTGGTGGCGGCCCTGCGCGCGCACGACATGGGGCTGATTCTGGACATCGTGTCCAACCATATGGCGGTTGGCGGCAGCGACAACCCCTGGTGGCTGGACCTCCTGGAATGGGGGCGCCTGAGCCCCTACAGCGAATTCTTCGATATCCAGTGGCACTCGCCGGACCCGCTGCTCAAGGGCCAACTGTTGCTGCCCTTTCTCGGCAACGACTACGGCGAAGCCTTGCAAAGCGGCACGCTGCCCCTGCGCTTCGATCCGGGCCAGGGCCGTTTTTTTGTCGAGCACTACGAGCACCATTTTCCGATCTGCCCCCGTGACTATGGCGCTATCCTGCGCAGCCACCCTCCCCTCAAAGACCTCGCCGACCGCTTCAGCGCCCTGGCCTATCAGGCCGATGCCTGGCCCCTGGCCGCCAGCCTGAAACAGGAGCTGGCCGCACAGGCCCGCAGCCCCTTGAACCTGGCCGCCATCGAACACGCCCTGGGCCTGTTTGATGGGCGCCAGGCCGAAGGTTTCGCGCGCCTGCATCAGTTGCTGGAACAGCAAGCCTATCGCCTGGCCAGTTGGCGCACGGCGGCGGATGACATCAATTGGCGGCGCTTTTTCGATGTCAACGAGCTGGGCGGCCTGCGGGTCGAACGGGCCATGGTGTTCGAGGCCACCCACCGCAAGATTTTCCAGCTGATCAGCGAGGGCCTGGTGGATGGCTTGCGTATCGACCATATCGACGGCCTGGCCGATCCCCGTGGCTACTGCCGCAAGTTGCGCCGGCGCGTGGACGGGTTGTCGCCAACCCGGCACTTGCCGATCTTTGTCGAGAAGATCCTCGGCAGCGGCGAAACCCTGCGCGAAGACTGGCGGGTCGACGGCACCACCGGCTATGAGTTCATGAACCAGGTGTCGCTGATGCAGCACGATCCCCAGGGGGTCGAGGCATTGGCCCGGCTGTGGAGCGCCACCAGCGAGCGGCCCTCGGCATTTATCGAGGAAGCGTACCTGGCTCGGCAACAGATCCTCAACGGCTCCCTGGCCGGGGATTTTGAAAGCGTGGCCCAGGCCCTGCTGCAAGTGGCCCGTGCCGATGTGATGAGCCGTGACCTGACCCTGGGTGCGATCCGTCGCGCCTTGCAGGCGCTGGTTGTGCACTTCCCGGTGTACCGCACCTATATCAGCGCCTGTGGCCGCAGTGCGGCTGACGAGGTGGTGTTCCAACAGGCCCTGGCCGGTGCCCGTGAAACCTTGAGCGAGGCTGACTGGCCGGTGCTCGACTACCTGCAACAATGGCTCGGCGGCCAACCCTGGCGCGAGCGCGCCTGGGGGCAACCGCGCAAGCGCCTCAAGCATGCCTGCGTGCGCTTCCAGCAACTGACCTCGCCGACAGCCGCCAAGGCCGTGGAAGACACTGCGCTCTATCGCTCGGCGGTGCTGCTCGCGCGCAATGATGTAGGGTTCAATACCGAACAGTTCAGCGCGCCCCTGGCCGACTTCCATGCCACCAACCAGCAGCGCCTGCAGACCTTCCCCGACAATCTGCTGGCCACGGCCAGCCACGACCACAAGCGCGGCGAAGACAGCCGCGCGCGCCTGGCGGTGCTCAGCGAGTGCGCGCCGTGGTATGCCGAGCAGGTGCAGCACTGGCGCACTCTGGCCATGCCCTTGCGCGATGACCCAGCCATTCCGTCGGCCGCTGATGAGCTGATTCTCTATCAGGTGCTGCTGGGCAGTTGGCCCCTGGACCTGGATCTGCAGGACACCGGTGACTATCAGCGGCGCCTCTGGCAGTGGCAACAAAAAGCCCTGCGCGAAGCCAAGCTGCACAGCAGCTGGAGTGCGCCCAACGATAGCTACGAGCAGGGTGTCGACGCCTTCCTCAGCCGTTTGCTGCTCGAGCCCAGCGGCTTGCCCTTGCGCACGGCGATCCACGCGGCCGCCGAGGCCATCGCCCCCGCTGGCGCCTTGAACGGGCTGGCGCAATCCTTGCTGCGCAACACCGTGCCAGGCGTGCCGGACCTGTATCAGGGCGACGAGTTCTGGGACTTGAGCCTGGTGGACCCCGACAACCGGCGGGCCGTGGATTTCAATGCCCGGCAACGGGCACTGGCGACAGCCCCGCACGCTTTGCTTGAGCGCTGGCGTGACGGGCACTTGAAGCAGGCGCTGATCGCCCAGGTGTTGAACCTGCGCAAAGCCCACCCGCTGCTGTTTGCCAGGGGGCGCTATGTGCCGCTGCCCGTGCTGGGCAGGCATGCCCAACGGATTGTCACCTTCAGCCGCGAGTATCAGGGCCAGTGGCTGTTGGTGGTGGTGCCACGCTGGACCCACACCCTGCTTGAAAACAGCGCGTGCCCCCAGGTGGATGCGCAAGTGTGGGGCGATACCCGGATCACATTACCGTTCGACGTCACGTTGCAAAACTGGAAGGGACTTTTGCAAACCGGTGCAGTCACACCCAACAAGGAGCTACTGATCAGCGCTGCCCTGAGGGATATACCGGTGAATGTCTTTATCCATTCTGACGATCAAGAAAGCTGAAACTCTCTGTGAGGAGCATTGCGATGAGCACCGAAGACAAACGCATTCGTGAATTCGCGTATCAGATCTGGGAGTCTGAAGGTAAGCCCGAAGGCCAGGAAGCCCGCCATTGGGAAATGGCCCGCAAGTTGGCCGAAGCCGAGGCCCAGACCCCCAGCAAACCCAAGGCCAGCACAAAGCCCAAGGCCAAACCGCCTGCGGAAAAACCCGCCGTGGCCAAGAAACCCCGGGCCCCGCGCAAGCCCGCCGGCTGACCCACCTCAGGCGCCGGTACACAACGCAATGATTGACCTGACCTGATGTCAGCACGGGCCCCGTTTGGCCTGAAAAAACCTTGCAGGAGCACCACCATGAGCAAGACACCCGATACCGAGCCGTCGCGGATTCGTGAAGGTTTACCCTTCCCCCTCGGCGCGACCTGGGACGGTCTGGGGGTCAATTTCGCGCTGTTCTCGGCCAACGCCACCAAGGTCGAGCTGTGCCTGTTCGACGACACCGGCGAAGTCGAGCTGGAGCGTATCGAACTGCCGGAATACACCGACGAGACCTTCCACGGCTACTTGCCCGACGCCCACCCGGGGCTGATCTATGGCTACCGCGTGTACGGGGCCTATGACCCGGCCAATGGCCATCGCTTCAACCACCATAAATTGCTGATCGACCCCTATGCCAAGCAACTGGTGGGCGAGCTCAAGTGGTCCGAAGCGCTGTTTGGCTACACCATCGGCCACCCGGATGCCGACCTGAGCTTTGATGAACGCGACAGCGCGCCCTTCGTGCCCAAATGCAAAGTCATCGACCCGGCCCATACCTGGGGCAACGACCAGCCGGTGCGCACGCCGTGGGACCGCACCATCCTCTATGAAACCCATCTGCGCGGCATCAGCATGCGTCATCCTTCGGTCCCGGAGGCGGTGCGTGGCACCTGCGCCGGGTTGATGGTCGACGATGTGCTCAAGCACATCCGCCAACTGGGCGTGTCGTCGGTGGAGTTGCTGCCGGTCCACGCCTTCGTCAATGACCAGCACCTGCTGCAAAAAGGCATGACCAACTACTGGGGCTACAACAGCATCGCCTTCTTTGCCCCCGACCCGCGCTACCTGGCCAGCGGCAAGATCGCCGAGTTCAAGGAAATGGTCGCGCACCTGCACGAAGCCAGGCTGGAGGTGATCCTCGATGTGGTCTACAACCACACCGCCGAAGGCAACGAGCAGGGCCCGACCCTGTCGATGCGCGGTATCGACAATGCCTCCTACTACCGCTTGATGCCCGATGACAAACGCTTCTATATCAACGATTCCGGCACCGGCAATACCCTGGACCTGAGCCACCCCTGCGTGCTGCAAATGGTCACCGACTCCCTGCGTTACTGGGCCACGGAGATGCATGTGGATGGTTTCCGCTTTGACCTGGCGACTATCCTGGGGCGTTATCACGACGGTTTTGACGAGCGCCACAGCTTCCTCGTCGCCTGCCGCCAGGACCCGGTGCTGCGCCAGGTAAAAATGATCGCCGAGCCCTGGGATGTGGGCCCCGGCGGCTATCAGGTGGGCAACTTCCCGCCAGGCTGGGTGGAATGGAATGATCGTTTCCGCGACACCGTGCGCGCGTTCTGGAAAGGCGATGACGGCCAACTGGCGGACTTTGCCGGGCGCATGACCGCCTCCGGCGAGATGTTCAACCAGCGCGGGCGCCGGCCCTACAGCTCGGTGAACTTCATCACTGCCCATGACGGCTTCACCCTGCACGACCTGGTGTCCTACAACGACAAGCACAACGAAGCCAACGACGAAAACAACCAGGACGGCAGCAATAACAACCTGTCGTGGAACCACGGCGTCGAAGGCCCGACCGACGACCCCGCGATCAACGCGCTGCGCCTGCGCCAGATGCGCAACTTCTTCGCCACCCTGCTGCTGGCCCAGGGCACGCCGATGCTGGTGGCCGGTGACGAATTCGCGCGCACCCAGCACGGCAACAACAACGCCTACTGCCAGGACAGTGAAATCGGCTGGGTCAACTGGGACCTGGATGAAGACGGCAAGTCGCTGCTCACGTTCGTCAAGCGCCTGATCAAGCTGCGCCTGGCTTACCCCATCCTGCGGCGCGGGCGCTTCCTGGTGGGCGACTATAACGAAGACATTGGGGTCAAGGACGTGACGTGGCTGGCCCCCGACGGCAACGAAATGACCATTGAACAGTGGCAAGACAGCCAGGGCCGTTGCCTGGGGATGCTGATGGATGGCCGCGCCCAGGAAACCGGGATTCGCCGGCCAGGCGCCGATGCCACGCTGCTGCTGGTGGTCAACGCGCACCACGACCTGGTGAATTTCCGCTTGCCCCAGGTGCCGGATGGCGGCTTCTGGACCTGCATGGTCGACACCCACCAGCCGGCCGTAAGCGGCCAGGAGCGCTTCGATTTTGACCACGAATACGCCGTGACCGGGCGTTCGCTGCTGCTGTTTGAACTGCAGCATGAGCCAGCGGCGTGAAAAGGGCTCTACGTGTTTCTACCAAGGGCCTGATGCACTCATCCTGAAAAAAATACGATTTTGCCCGGCGAAGGCGCGACGAATCCCCGGCTATGAACAATACTCATACACGGCAATCCAGGATTCGGAGCGCCAGCGTGCCGTAATGGCCTTGCGCCATAGCGACAAAAAGGAGAGTCGACCCGTCAACGGGGTACGACCTGCATCATCAGGACAAGGACGTGACATTGATCAAACCCGCCCCTCTGCACGACAGTCGCCGCCTGCCGGCGCAAATCTGGAACAGTGCGCCGCAGCTGGCGCAAATCCCCACCATCAGCCCTTCCCTATTGGTGCCTCCTGGCTCACGCGTTGTTGTCGTTGCCCCCCACCCCGGTGATGAAGTGCTGGCCTGCGGCGGTTTGCTGCAACTGCTCAGCACCCTCGATTACCCCTTGAAGCTGATCTCGATCACCGACGGCAGTGCCAGCCATCCGGGTTCCAACCAGTGGTCGGCGCAGCGCCTGAGCGTGTTTCGCCCCCAGGAAAGTGTCGAGGCCCTGCGCCGCCTTGGCTTGCCCCTGCACAGCCTGAAGTGGATTCGCGGCGGCTTTTGCGACAACGCCCTGGCCGCCCGTGAACCCGCCTTGAGCCAATTTATTGCACGCTACCTGCAACCCGGTGATGTGGTGTTTACTACCTGGCGCAATGATGGCAATGACGACCATGATGCCGTCGGCCGGGCTACCGCCATCGCCTGTGCGCAGACCGGCGCGCGCCTGCTGGAGTTGCCGATCTGGGCCTGGCACTGGCCCGCCCGCGACGCCGGCCGCATGCCCTGGCAGTGCGCGCGCAAGGTGCGCCTCGACACCTGGAGCGTGGCGCGCAAACGCCACGCAGCCCACGCTTATGCCAGCCAGTTGCTTGGCGACCCGCTGATCGGCCTGGCGCCGATGCTACCGCCGGTGCTGCTGGAGCGCATGCGCGAACCCTATGAGATTGTGTTCCTGTAACTAGTCTATACCTGTTAATTCTGACAGTAGCGGGCCTTCCCGCCGGTTGCTAACGTGAAACAAGCGCTGCACAGGTTCAGGTGCAGTCGAGAAAGCCATGCCAACTCCTTGCACTGGCGATGTTTTACGATCAGGAAACCTGCTGTCCCTTCTCGTTATCGTGCTTCACGTTGCCATGGCCCTGAGCGTGCCTGCCCTTGCAGGCGGCAAGACGTCATCTCCCATCGAACGAGGGTGGATCATGAGCACACGGCGATATTCCCTGCTGTACCTGGGCATCTGGATGGCCAGCGCGACACTGATGTTCCCCCTCGCGCCACCGGCCGACGCAGCGTGTACGCCGGCAGTCACCGCCGGCGACGACACCACCACCTGCGACAGTGGCACCACGCCAGGCTTTACCGACCTCAATGGCCATAACACCCTCAACCTGCCCGTCGGTGGCAATGGCGCCATCACCAGCGCAGTGACCTTTGGCGATGGCAACGATCGGGTGGAGGCCCATTCGGGCAGCATGGGTGCCCTGAACATGGGCAACGGGGCGAATACTTTGCGCGTGGAACTGAATGCCGTGGTGGGCCCGGTAACCCAGGGCGATGGGGCCGATAGCGTACAAATCAGCGGCGGCACCGTCGGCGCAATCAGCCAGGGCGCTGGCATCGACACCTACACGCAAAGCGGCGGCCGCGTGGCCAGCGTGGCCCAGGGCGATGGCCGGGATACGTTCATGATGAGTGGTGGCGAGATTGTTGGCGCCTTTGAAGATGGCGATGTGGCCACCCAGTCCGGGGGCACCATCGGCCGTGTCGATATGAAGCTCGACAATAACTTCTACACCCTGCTGAACGGGCTGATCAACGGCAACCTGGTAACCGGCTTCGGTCTGGACACCATCACCGTTTCCGGGGGCTACATTGGCGGCAACGTCAGTGTCAGCGGGGGCAACGACTTGCTGACCCTCAGTGGCGGCGTGATCAATGGCCAGATCCTCATGAGTTTCGGCAACGACCAGTTCAACTGGATTGGCGCCGGCACGATCAATTCCACGGTCAATATGGGCGCGGACAATGATACGGCGCTGCTGCAGAACCTGACGCAAGCCATCCTTGCCCCTACGCCCTTGATCGATGGCGGCCTGGGCAGCGATACCCTGACCTTTGACAGCACCCAATCGGCCACCGCAGAACGCTACGTCAACTGGGAAACGGTCAATCTCAACAACGGCTCGCGCTTTACCCTGGCCGGCGCTTTCAAGCTTGGCGATAGCGCCAGCGCCACAGGCGCCTTGAATATCGACGCCAGCAGTGTACTGCTGGTCAGCCAGGGAGCCATCACGCCATTCACCGCTGGCCAGTTGGCCACCCTTAACAACAGCGGCCTGATCGATATGACCAGCGCCAGTACCAGCGCCACCGACAGCCTGACGGTCAATGGCAACTACACCGGCAACAATGGCCAGATTGCGCTGCAAAGCGTGCTGGGCAGCGACGGCTCGGCCAGTGACAAGCTGGTGGTGAACCAGGGCACGCTACAGGGCACCACCCGCCTTGACGTCAGCAACCTGGGCGGGCCTGGGGCCCAGACCCTGAGCAATGGCATCCAGCTGGTCGAGGCCCTCAACGGTGCGACGGGCAGCGACCGGGCTTTCAGCCTGGCGGGCGGCTCGGTGTCCGCCGGGGCGTTTGAGTACTTCCTGTTCAAGGGCGGCGTCACCGCAGGCTCCGAACAGCAGTGGTACCTGCGCTCTGCCGTTGTCGCGCCACCGCTGCCCGACCCGGAGGACCCGGTGGTGCCGCCGCCGGTTCCCGCCGTGGGCACACCGGTGGACTTGCCAACGTCCGTGCCCGGTGCCGAGCCGATCCCGCTCTATCGCCCCGAAGTGCCGGTGTATTCGACACTGTTTCCGGCAGCCCAGCAGACGGTACGGGCCATGCTCGGGACCTACCACGAGCGCATGGGCGACCAAAGCCGCCAGACCGGCACCGGCTCATTCCCGGCGGGCTGGGGCCGGGTCTATGGCAACAGCCGCCGCCAGGCCTATGCCGGCACGGTCAGCCCACGGTTGGACAGCTCGGTCAGCGGTTTCCAGGTGGGCAGCGATCTGCATGCCTGGACCACCGCCAATGACCAGGTGCAGCGCCTGGGGTTCTTCGTCGGCCATAGCCGCCTGCGGGGCAATGTGGATGGCTTCAACCGGGGCTGGCAGCACCTGGATGCCGGCAAGACGACCTTGCGCGGTGACAGCCTGGGCCTGTACTGGACCTTGATTGATCCGAATGGCTGGTACGTCGATGTGGTGCTGATGGGCACCCGCCTCAAAGGCAGCAGCGAGTCTGATCGGGGGCTCAAGCTCAAGACCAAGGGCCACGATGTACTGGGTTCGGTGGAAGTGGGCATGCCGCTGCACATCACGCAAAACTGGGAGTTGGAGCCGCAACTGCAACTGATCGCCAATAAAACCCGGTTCGATCGCGAGCATGATGGGGTCTCCGAGGTGGCGTTTTCAGCCGACACGGCCCTCACCACCCGGCTCGGGGTCAGGCTGCGGGGCAGCTATCTGCTGGCTTCAATGCCGATCCAGCCCTATGTCCGCGCCAATGTCTGGCACGCGTCCTCCGGGACCAACCGGGTGCGCTTCAATGACGTCACGGATATCGATACCGAGCAGAAATCCACCACCCTGGGCCTGAGTGCCGGTGCCACGTTGCAGGTTTCCAGGCAGTTCAGCCTGTATGGCGAGTTGGGTTATGAAGGCAACCTGGACAGCAATGCCCTGGATGGGCACCAGGGCACTGTTGGCGTCAGGATGGCGTTCTAGCACGATGGACTATTGGAACACTTGGGCTTCGCCATCGACGGTTGCACTGATCCAGCGTGGCTCCATGGGATCGCTCCATACCGAACGGGGTGGCGTCCCGCCATCGCTGATCAGGATGCGCCTGCCCGACTGGCTCCACTCCTGCATCCGCGCCTTGAACGCAGCCGGGTAATCGGCTGCCCGGCAGGTGATACCGGCCCAGGGGTCGACGACCCAGGCGTCGTCCCACTCCGGCCCCACAAAGCCTTTGCTGCGCGGTTGCCCCGGCGGCCCGCCGACAATCGCGAAGGTATGGCCCTTGACCTGGGCGATCCGCGCACTGCCGCCACTGGCATTGATCGTATCAACGGCGACCTTGGCCATCTGGTCACAATTGCCGGCACCGGTCTTCAGGACCATTTCGGAATAGTTCGGCGCGCCCGTGCGTGTATAAAGCCAACCCACCATTTCCGTCGCCGTCTCGCTGCGCGCGGCCTCACCGGCCAGCCCAGGGACCTGTTGGTTGGCTGAGCGGATGCCTGTGGCCTGGAACTGCTCGTCAACCGCTTTTCTCGCCCCTTGTGCATACACACGGTTCTGTTGTTCGGCCGACAGTTGGGCAAAGTCAGCCGGCTTCTTGACCGGCGCCAGGCGAATCGGTTTGGCCGCGATCACCACATGCCCGGGGTTGTTGCCCGCCGCGTACACCCCCATCAGGACTTCGCGCTGTTTCTCGGGGGAAAGCCCCTGCAAGACACTGGCAAGATGGGTGATTTCCGCGGGCGACATGGGTTCGTCAGCCACGATTTTCTTGATCAGGCTCTCAAGGCTGGGCAGCACCACCAACGGATTGTCCGGAAGCCCCTGCGCCACGAAACCGTAGACATCCTTGTATTGGTCATACTGCTTGATGAATTGAACATCCAGCGCATCATTGCGGGTCATCCGGTGAAAATCGAGTTGCCCGTTGCCTGTCAGCTCGGCGTAATAGTGAACACCGGTATCCGCTTCGACCACTACGTACTGGTGGCCGCCATGGTTGATCTTGATCCCCCGGATGACACGCTGATCGTTACTCATATCGCTGATCGCATCCATCTTGACCACCACCGTATCCTGGTTGATCGCCCGGGGCACACCGAAATCGTCATAGCCAAAATCCGGCTCGTTGACCAGCGTGCCGCTTGTGCGAGGCTTGTAGGTCACGGGTTCTACACTCGCCATCGGCAGCAGTTCCTGGTTTCCCGCTTCATTGACGCGGTAACGACGGTGCTCGTGGATCACCGTGCGCGGCCCTTTTCCAGGCCCGGCCCCCGGAATCAGTCGCCGATGTTCAAGGGCCTGGGCGTCCTGGAAGACCGACGTTCCTCCTGGCTCGATCTGTTTGGTGTAGCACAGGTCGTTGAGGTCGCGTTTCAAGCGCCGGCCGCCGCCGCCACACGTCAGCACAAACCCTTCAAATAGCCCGCTATCGTCGGGGCCGCCGAGTTTGATCAGGCTCTCGGGTTTTTTCGGGTCATAGCGATAGACATCGTCACCAATTATCACGTCGCTGTGGTTGTGCCTCTGCAGAACCCGGGCCTGGTCACTGGAGATCCCTTCGGGCACCCGCAACGTCTTCCCTTGCCCAATGGGCCTGGGCGTCAGGGGAATTTGTGGGGTAACGTCGTAACGGCCTCGGCCAGGCAGTTTAAGGGCCGCAGACTGTTTGAACTTGCCGAGGCTGGCCTGGAGATTTTTCAGGCCCTCGCCCTGATATTTCAGCACACGACGCCCACTGCTACTCAACACGGGCATCAACGGGTCGAGAGGGTTGAGGTTGCGCGCAACGGAACCTGCGAACTTTTTCACCAACGGTGCAAATTTTGGCAGCAGGGCCCGCACGCCAATCTTGCCTGCCGTGGACACGAGGCGCACTGAGCCTGCGGCAAACTTGCCCGCCGGGCCGGCGAACGTCAGCAGCCCATCGGTGATCAGGTCTTTGATGCCTTGCTTGGTATCACCCTTGATCAGGTTCTCGATGCCACTCCAGAACGGAATAACCATCTGGCCGACGCCTTTGACCCGCTCCCAAAATGCGTCATCGTTTTTATGTGCCGCGCTTTCCCGGGCAGGGTCGGACTCGGCCCATTTTTTCAGCGTGTCCTCATCGACATAAAACAGATCCGTGGTAATGGCCTTGGTGATCGCCACTGAACGTTCGGACGCCAGGGTGTGCGGCACCGCATCTTGAGACGGATTGCTCGCCGCTGGAAAGTGCGCGAGCTGTTGCGGTACCACGATGGAAAAGCTCTTGGGTTTGGGGCCCTTGCCGGCCCTGTAGTCTGCCCACTGTTGCTTGAATTCGACCTTGCTGTCGGGGCGGGTATGACGCACTACCAACTCTTCAGAAGGCGCACCATCAGCGGTATGGTCAATTGAAATAAAATCTTTTTCATAGCTTTTATCGGTGGGATTGTAGGACTCCAGGATCGGCTTCAAGTCGTCGCGCCGGCGGGCGATGCCCTTGACCGGGTTCATTTCGTAATAGTTTGTCTCATTCTCGTATACCGCCTTGAGAATAAACGCCGGACGTGTGATTGCTGCCTTTTTCTCCTCGTCTGTCTCAGACGTGCCGGGTTTTGTCCGCAGGGCATACAGCGTTACGTCACCCCGTTCAATCGCCTCGCGGTCCTTTAGCGGCAACTGGCTCAATTGGCTGTGGATAAGCGTTCCGTAGGCGAGCTTGGTATCGGCCAGGTATTTGTCAAACGCCCCCTGGAACTGTCCTTCATCATAAACAGGGTATTGATAGAGAATGTCCGAGGGGGTGATTTTCTCGCCGCTGGCATGCCTGTACAGCGCAAACACAGGGCTGATCAGACTCAGTAATTCGGTACGGGAAGTGCCCTTCTCCATACGCTCAAAATAGTCCTTGCGCATCGGCACATCGGCCATCATCTGCTCGGTTGCCGCGACCACACCGTCACTGTGCTCATCAAATGCAGTGGCCGCCTTATTGATATCCTCCGGTGAATAACTTTCCTTTTGCGCGAGCACACCTTGTGCCACCGCCCACTCCAAGGTCGCCTGGGTCCGGGTCGACGTTATAAGTGCCCAGTCGTTGTCCGTGATCGCTTGCTCGCTGAGCTTGCCAGGCAGATCGACCAGTTGCTGAAAACCCATGCCCCGCGACGAGCCCGGTTCGATCGTTTCAGCCAGATTGACGCCGTGCTGGAAGTTCACCCATACCGCCGAACCCCGGTAAGGCAGATCCGCCGGCATATCACGCACGGCAAAGTCGGCCGGGAACTGGGGTTGTAGAATATAGGCCGCCAGAGACGCCTGATCGCTGGAAAACTGCTTTGAAGAATCGACCAAGTGTTGCCTGAACGCGGACTTTATCGACGGGTAGCTTTGGCCCCAATGGGCACTTGAGGCCAGATTAAAGCCGGCAATCTCCCCGGGTTTACGCGCCTGCAGCGGGTCCAGGCTCAAGGTCAGGGCCTTGAGCAACAGCTTGACCTTGACGCCGGGCGTAATCACGCCATCCAGGGGGAAATCGGCCCCACCCAGGGTTCCTAACAACTGCTGAACCCGTTCATTGGCCTTGGGCGATTTGAGTATCAGCTCCAGCACGGCGGCCGGCGTGCCCTGGGCTTTTTTCAGGGCCTGTGGCGAGAGTTCTTCGGTCAACTGGCTGAGCAAAGGTTTTTTGTACTTGGCCTCTTGCTCGGCGACCCAGGCCTGGATCGCTGGATCATTGCTCTTGCGCAACAAGCCATCCACATCACTGGAAGCATCATCCAGGCCCAGGGCAATTTCGCTGCGGGCGTCTTCCACGGCGTTAATCGCCGCTTGCACCTGCTCCGATGTCTTGGGGTTGGAGGGCACTATCGCGTAAAACGCGAGCATGTTATCCAGCCGATTGGTACCCGGTTGGGTGGAGCCATTGGCGGGTATCAGCGGCGAGTCTTTGTTGAGAAACAAACTTTTATTGACCACGGCATTGGGGGTGTTCAGCGTGTGCAGCACCCGCAGTATTTCATCCAGATCACCGAGTTTTCCCCGCACTTGCGCCTGGTGTGAGGTGGCCGCTGGCGCAGGCGGTTGCACCAACGTCAGGCTGGCATTGCCTTCGGAAGCGGGTGGCGTGTCGGAGCGTTGCAAGGTGGGAGCAGCAGGCAAAAATCGTGTATTCAGGTGGACAGGTGTCATGATTATTCGTCTCTGGCAGTGATACACCGGCCCAGCGACAAAACGATTAGGACTGGGGAACTACGCCTGATCGCTGGTCATTCTTATGTGGCGCACACGTAAGAAAATGTTCCAGACGGATTGGTAACCGCGTTCGTCAGGCCATTGTGGTTAAACCACGATGGCCTAGCCGCCCCCCTTCACGCCTGGCTCAGTATCAGCACCGCCAATGGCGGCAAGTTCAACGCCAGCGACACCGGCTGCCCATGGTGAGGCTCATCCTGGGTGAACACTTCGCCGCCATTGCCGTAATTGGAGCCGCAATAGGTGTCGGCATCACTATTGATCAGCTCTTTCCAACTGCCGGCAAAGGGCACGCCCACCTGGTAGGCCTCACGGGGCACCGGAGTGAAGTTGGCCACCACCAGCACCGCCTTGCCGTCCTTGCTCCAGCGCAGCCAGGCATAGACGCTGTTGATCGCATCGTCGCCAATCAACCACTGGAAGCCCTGGGGCGCGGCGTCTTGTTCATGCAGCGCCGGCTCTTGGCGGTACAGGCGGTTAAGGTCGCCCACCAGTTTCTGCACGCCGCGGTGTTCCGGGTATTGCAGCAGGTACCAGTCCAGTTGCTGGTCGTGGTTCCACTCGCGCCACTGGCCGAATTCACAGCCCATGAACAATAGCTTTTTGCCGGGGTGCATCCACATAAAGCTCAGGTAGGCCCGCAGGTTGGCGAATTTCTGCCAGCGGTCGCCGGGCATCTTGTCGATCAGCGAGTGTTTGCCATGCACCACTTCATCGTGGGAAATCGGCAGCACAAAGCGTTCCGACCAGGCGTACACCAGGCCGAAACTCAGCTCATTGTGATGATGGGCGCGGTACACCGGGTCCTGTTGGATGTAATGCAGCGAATCGTGCATCCAGCCCATGTTCCATTTGTAGTTGAAGCCCAGGCCACCCTGCTGGGTCGGCTGGCTGACGCCCGGCCAAGCAGTGGACTCTTCGGCGATCACCAGGGCCCCGGGGGCTTCCAGGGCGACCACGTCATTCAAATGCCGCAGGAAGTCGATGGCTTCGAGGTTCTCGCGCCCACCGTGGCGGTTGGGCACCCACTCGCCGGCCTTGCGTGAATAGTCGCGATACAGCATCGACGCCACCGCATCCACCCGCAGCCCATCGATATGGAAATGCTTGAGCCAGTGCAGCGCCGAGGCCAGCATAAAGCCGTGGACTTCGGTGCGCCCCAGGTTGTAGATCAGCGTGTCCCAATCCTGGTGGAAGCCTTCCAGCGGGTTGCCGTATTCGTACAGCGCGGTGCCGTCAAACTGGGCCAGGCCGTGGGCATCGGTGGGGAAATGCGCCGGCACCCAGTCGAGAATGATGCCGATACCCGCCAGATGGCAGGCATTGACGAAGGCGCCGAACTCATCGGGCGAGCCAAAACGCGCACTGGGCGCGAATTGCGACAGCGGCTGGTAGCCCCAGGAGCCACCGAAGGGGTGCTCCATGATCGGCATCAGCTCGATATGGGTAAAGCCCAGTTGTTGCACATAGGGAATCAGCCGCTCCCCCAGTTCGCGCCAGCTATATTGGCGCGCCACTTCGCCCAACTCATCGAGCTCGCATTGCCAGGAGCCGACGTGCAGTTCATAGATCGACAACGGCGCACTGGCCGCCTGGCGTGCGCCACGGGCCTGCATCCAGGCCTCATCGGCCCAGTCCACCTGTAACGGCGCGGCGACTTTCGACGCGGTGTCAGGTGGCAGTTGCGTGGCCAGGGCCATGGGGTCGGCCTTAAGCGGCAGGATGCCGGCAGCGCCGAGGATTTCGTATTTGTAGGCGGCGCCGGCTTGCAGGCGCGGGATAAAGATCTCCCAGACCCCGGCGGGATGCCGCAGGCGCATCGGGTGGCGGCGCCCGTCCCAGATATTGAAGTCGCCTACCACCGACACCCGCCGCGCATTCGGCGCCCACACCGCAAAGCGCACGCCCTGGATGCCATCGACGCTCATCACCTGGGCCCCCAGGCAACCGCTCAAGTTGCGGTGATTGCCTTCGGCAAACAGGTACAGGTCCATCTCGCCGAGCAACGGGCCGAAACTGTAGGGGTCTTCGGTGATCTGCTCGCCACCGGCCCACTGGATCTGCAACAGGTAGCCCTGGCGCGTGGCGAAATGCCCGATAAACAAGCCCGGCACCGGGGTGGTATCCAGGCTGCCAAGCACTTCGCCGCTGTCCCGGGCCAGCACCTGTACACTCAAGGCCTCCGGCAGGAATGCGCGGATAACCTGGCCGCCCTGCTCATCGTCGTGGGGGCCGAGGATCGCAAAAGGATCTGGATGTTCGGCGCGCACCAGGGCTTCAATGTCCTTGGGCACAGGCATGACAGCGAACTTCGATTGCAGCGGTTCTTTATGTGTAAAGCTCATGGTTTCTCCCACCTTGAGGTTCGCGCGCTTGGGCTGACCGTCATTAATAACCTTCCAACAACCCGTGCAATCCGCGTAATGGCACCGCCAACCAGGTCGGACGATTCTCTGCCTCGTAGGCCACTTCGTACGCCGCCTTCTCCAGGCTGAACAACGCCAGTGCCGCCTGCGCGCCCTTGGCATCCTGCCAGTCATGCGCCAGTGTAGACGTAGCCTGTTGATACGCCTGGATAAACGCCTGGCGCGCTTGATGCAGGTAACGCTCCGCCACGCGCTGGCATGCCGCATCGGCGGCGGCCGAGTGCTCCAGGCCTTGGCCTTGCACATTCAGGGCCATGGCGGCGGCATAGTCGAACGAACGCAACACGCCGCTGACGTCTTTGTATGGGCTGTGTTTGCCCCGGCGCTCGTGCAGCGGCCGTGCGGGCTCGCCTTCAAAGTCGATCAGGTAGGCATCGCCCTTGACCACCAGCACTTGGCCCAGGTGCAAATCACCATGCACGCGGATGCGCAAACCGCCTACCGTGGCTTTCGCCAGGGCCTGTACATGGCTGGCAATCGCCTTTTCCTGGGTCAGTAGTTGAGTGACCAGGGCCTGGTCGGCCGGGTTCAATTCAGGTTGGTGCTGTTTGAGCAACTGCAGGGCACGCGCGATCTGCGCCCCCACCTGTTTGGCCCAACCCTGGCTGTCCTTGACCGAGGTGACTTGCGGCTGGAAGTCCGGGTTGGCCGTTGGCGCAGCCAGGACCTGGTGCATTTCCCCCAGCCGCTGCCCGAGCAGCCCGGCGAAATCCGCCAGTTCACCCAGGGCGTTGTAGTGCTGCTCCTGCTCGGACATGGCCTCGGCCAGCTCATCGCGGATGGCCCGTTCCAGGTTGTTCTGGGTCCAGCCCCAGGCGTCGCCCTGGTTACTGAGATAGCCCTGGGCAATCATCAACAGAGTGTCCTGGCCCTCGGCATCGCGACGGATCACCGACCCCAGCAGCGGCGAGATATGCCCATAGCCGGCGGCAGTCAGGTAGGCGCCCATTTCCAGTTCCGGGTGAACCCCGGCGCTGACCTTGCGGATCAACTTGAGCACCAGGCTTTCGCCGACCACCACCGAACTGTTGGACTGTTCAGCCGCCAGGTAACGTACTGGCAATTCATCCCCCAGCGGCAGGTCGGCCAGTTGTGGGGTGGCTTGGAAACGGATCTCACCGTCGCTGCTGCTGAGCACGGTCTGGGCGCGCAGGCCCTCGAGCACCGCACGGATATAGCTGTCGAGGCTGAAGGCATCGGTGATCAAGCCCACCTGGCGTACCCGGCGCACCCGCGCCAGGGCCAGTTGTTGCGCCAAGGCGCCGCTGAACTGGTCTTCGCCCAACAAGCCGAATGGCAGTTGGTAACGGCTGGTCTGCCCGCCGCTGGTCACTTCAATCTCACTGAGCAGCACCGGATGCTGGGCATCACCAAAACGTACGCCATAGGCGATATGCACGCGCTCGATGGCTGAGTCCTTGTTGGCAAACCAGCGCCGCTTGGGCAGCCAGCTAGGCAACGAGGTCTGCTCCAGGGTGGTGCGGCACGGCGCTTCGAGCAATTCTTCGAGGCGTTTTTTCAACACCAGGGTGGTGAAGTCCGGCAGGCTCTGGGCCGGTTCCACATGCCAGCTGGGCATCTGGTTTTCGGCGGCGAGCACGAACCAGTAGAAGCCATAAGGGGCCAGGGTCAGCAGGAAATTGAGCTGGCCAATGGGGGGGAATGCGTTGCCGCCGAGCATTTCCACCGGGACCATGCCGGCAAACGCTGACAGGTCCAATTCCGCCGCCTGGGCCGTGCGCGAGACGTTGGCCACGCACAGGATGATTTCAGGCTTGCCGTCGACGCCGGTGTATTCGCGGGTGTAGGCCAGGATCCGGCGATTGCTGGGCGAGAGCATTTTCAGGCTGCCGCGCCCGAAGGCCTTGGACTGCTTGCGGATCGCCAGCATGCGTCGGGTCCAGTTCAGCAGCGAATGCGGGTCCTGGGCCTGGGTTTCGACGTTGACCGACTGGTAGCCGTAAAGCGGGTCCATGATCGGCGGCAGCACCAGGCTGGCCGGATCGGCGCGGGAAAACCCGCCGTTGCGGTCGATGGACCATTGCATCGGCGTACGCACGCCGTCGCGGTCGCCCAGGTAGATGTTGTCGCCCATGCCGATTTCATCGCCGTAATACAGGGTCGGCGTGCCGGGCATCGACAGCAGCAGGCTGTTGAGCAGCTCGATGCGTCGACGGTCACGCTCCATCAAGGGCGCCAGGCGCCGGCGGATGCCCAGGTTGATGCGCGCGCGGCGGTCGGCGGCATAGTAGTTCCACAGGTAATCGCGCTCTTTGTCGGTGACCATTTCCAGGGTCAGCTCGTCGTGGTTGCGCAGGAAAATCGCCCATTGGCAGTTGGCCGGAATCTCCGGGGTCTGGCGCAGGATATCGGTGATCGGGAAGCGATCCTCCTGGGCCAGGGCCATGTACATGCGCGGCATCAGCGGGAAGTGGAAGGCCATATGGCATTCATCGCCGTCGTCGCCCTTCTGCTCGCCGAAGTACAACTGGGTGTCTTCTGGCCACTGGTTGGCTTCGGCCAGCAGCATGCGGTCGGGGTAGTTGGCGTCGATCTCGGCACGGATCTGCTTGAGCACATCGTGGGTTTCGGGGAGGTTTTCGTTGTGGGTGCCGTCGCGCTCGATCAGGTACGGGATCGCGTCCAGGCGCAAGCCATCGATGCCCATGTCCAGCCAGTAGCGCATCACCGACAACACGGCTTTCATGACTTGCGGGTTGTCGAAGTTGAGGTCCGGCTGGTGGGAATAGAAGCGGTGCCAGAAGTACTGGCCGGCGACCGGGTCCCAGGTCCAGTTGGACTTTTCGGTGTCGAGGAAAATGATGCGGGTGCCGTCGTATTTCTGGTCGTCGTCGGACCACACGTAGAAGTCCCGGGCGCTAGAGCCGGGCTTGGCCTTGCGCGCCCGCTGGAACCACGGGTGCTGGTCGGAGGTGTGGTTGATCACCAGCTCCGTGATCACCCGCAGGCCGCGCTTGTGCGCCTCGGCGATAAAGCGCTTGGCGTCGGCCAGGGTCCCGTAGTCGCTGTGCACGCCACGGTATTCGGCGATGTCATAGCCGTCGTCGCGGCGTGGCGAGGGGTAGAACGGCAACAGCCAGATGGTGTTCACGCCCAGGTCGGCGATGTAGTCGAGTTTGGCGATCAGCCCGGGGAAATCACCGATGCCGTCGTTGTTGGCGTCGAAATAGGATTTGACGTGAACCTGGTAAATCACCGCGTCCTTGTACCAGAGCGGGTCCTTGATAAAGGTGGCAGCCTTGGGTTTCTTCGCCATTGGAAACTCCTGGATAATTCAAAAAAACTTACAGACTGGACTTGGTCAATGTGGGAGTGGGCAAGCCCGCTCCCACATTTGATCTGCATCCGACTCAAGAGCGGGTGACGCGCCAGATGCCAAACGGCAGGTGGGGCTCGATGCGCATCCATTGGGTCTTGCCGTACCAGGTCCAGCGATGGCCATTCATCAGGTCTTCGCCCTGGACCTGGGCGTCGTCCGGCAGGCCCATGTCCCACAGCGGCAGCTCGAAATGCGCCTCCTGGGGGTTGAACGGGTCGAGGCTGACGGCGATCAGGATGAAGTTGCTGCCATCCTCGCTGCGCTTGCCGAAGTACAGGATGTTGTCGTTGAAGGCGTTGTAGAGCGTCAGCCCCAGGTGTGTCTGCAGCGCCGGGTTTTGCCGGCGGATGCGGTTGAGCTGGGCGATCTCGGCAATGATGTTGCCGGGGGCGCTGAAGTCCCGAGGGCGGATCTCGTACTTTTCCGAGTCCAGGTACTCTTCCTTGCCCGGCACCGGCGCGCTTTCACACAGTTCAAAGCCCGAATACATGCCCCACAGGCCCGAGCCCATGGTGGCCAGCGCCGCGCGGATCAAGAACCCAGGGCGGCCGGACTCATGCAGGAAGCCTGGGTTGATATCCGGGGTATTGACGAAAAAGTTCGGCCGGTAGCATTCACGCCAGGGCGACTGGTTCAGTTGGGTGAAGTACTCGCTGAGTTCGGCCTTGGTGTTGCGCCAGGTGAAATAGGTGTAGCTCTGGGAGTAGCCGACCTTGCCCAGGCGCGCCATCATCGCCGGGGTGGTAAAGGCTTCGGCGAGGAAGATCACCTCGGGGTGCCGGGCCCGTACGTCGCTGATCAGCCACTGCCAAAATGGCAGCGGCTTGGTGTGGGGGTTGTCGACGCGGAAGGTCTTCACGCCCTCCTCGACCCAGCCCAGCACGATATCGCGCAACTCCAGCCACAGGCTGGGGATCGCATCGGCGGCATAGAAATCGACGTTGACGATATCCTGGTATTTTTTCGGCGGGTTCTCCGCGTATTTGATCGTGCCGTCCGGGCGCCAGTTGAACCAGCCGGGGTGCTGCTTGAGCCATGGGTGGTCCTGGGAACACTGGATGGCAAAGTCCAGGGCGATCTCCAGGCCATGCTCGGCGGCAGCCGCCACCAGGCGGCGGAAATCCTCGCGGGTGCCCAGTTGCGAATGGATCGCATCGTGGCCGCCCTCCTCGCTGCCGATGGCATAGGGGCTGCCGGGATCGTCGGGGCCGGCGCTCAGTGCGTTGTTCCTGCCCTTGCGATGGCTGCGGCCGATGGGGTGGATCGGCGGGAAGTACAGCACGTCAAAACCCATGTCGTGGATCATCGCCAGGCGCCCATGCACGTCATTGAAGGTGCCATGGCGCGCCGGATCGTCGGTGATCGAGCGTGGGAACAGCTCGTACCAACTGGCAAACAGCGCCTGGGGGCGCTCCACATCCAGTGGATACACCGGGCTGATACTCAGGTAGGGACGCAGATCGGCCTGGGCCATCAGCTGTGCACTGTCAGCGTGCAGAAACAACGCAACCTGCTCGGTTTCCAGCAGCGCGGACAGTTGTTGATGCAACTGCTGCAATTGCGCCTGCAATTCGCCTTCGCTGCGTTCGGCCGCTTGCAGCACCTGCAGGCGGCCTTCCTGCAGCTCCAGGCTGACCGGCACGCCGGCCGTGTGTTTCTTGCCCAGTTCGTAGCAAAAGCTGGCGAAATGATCGATCCAGGCCTCGATGCAATATTGGTGCGGGCCCTGTTGGGTGACGTCGAAAGTGCCTTCCCAGGTGTTGTTGCCCTTGTCTGCCATGACTTCGCGCTGCCAGTTGTCTTCACTCAGCGACCGCCAGCGAATCAACACGGCCAACTGGTCATGCCCGTCAGCGAATACCTTGCTGGTAACGTGGATGGCTTGCCCTTGCACGGCCTTGACCGCGAATGCGCCGGCATCAATCACCGGCATCGTGTCTTCAATGGCGATCCTGGGCAGCAACAGTGCCTGGGACAGCGGTAATGCGGATATTTCAGCCGTCATCGAGCATCTCCCCTTACGCCCCATGGACGCTCTTGTGCTTGATTGCTGCAGGCGGGCTCTTGCTGAGCCGGCCACATAAGGTCCGAGCCCGGTGGCCGGCGCAAAGTTCAGATGGATGTGCCGCCACTGGGCGGGAATCAATCGGCCATGGCGGTTGTCCACCGATTGAGCAAAGCACAAACGAGGCCACCGCGATGAATATCCCGATTCCTGCCCAAACCCCAGACCCGAATATTGATCACCCCACCTTGCCACAGACCGAGCCAGAGCCGATCCCTGAGCAGGAGCCTCTGGAAAGCGTGCCACCGGCAAAGGAAGAACCACCGACGACTCTGCCGCCGGTTATCGTATAGGAGCCCGAAGCTAAGGCTTGTCCAGTCGCTTCACTGCTGAATACCACTGGCGCCAGTACGGTGCTCAGTACCGCGGTGTGTCCACTCCTCTGGCACAGAATCCTCCAACACATTAAGGAGAACATTCCCACCAACAGCGTAGACAAGGATTAACGTTTGCTTTGCCTCGGTGCTCTAGGCTGATTTCACACATACCTGCAACTTCATATCCGTAGTAGGTGCTACGTCTAGAGGACTGACCATGTCGATCATCAGTAACCAACCCAGAGCCCCTCATCCAATCCACACAACTGAGCCCCCATCCGACGCCCAGAGCGCAGGGCGGGACCGAGGGCCAGACGGCACTTCACCCACGCGCACCGCGATAAGTGAATTTATACGCGAGAAAAGTCTCAGAGAACTGCACGCCTTTATAACACCCGAGAATGTCATTGAGTTACTGCGTAACCCCAGCTCTAAAAAGAACGCTGAAGTCTTGAAGAAGATTAATGATCTATTGACTGCGCAGAGTATCAACTCATTGCTACGGGGCCCCTATGCCAAAGAAAATGGCAAAATCCTCACAGAATTAGCCTCTCTATTTACAGACAAAATCAATAACGATCTTCTCACTATTGGGGAGGAAGTGCTCAAGAGGATGAAGGATGAAAACGAAGAAAGAAGATACAACATGTATTACCAACTGATCTCTGTCGGCACTGACGGTGACAATGGCGTCCTGAATCTCATAACCGAATGGCAGCATACGATGGACAGTCTGCAGCGAGGTTTCCAGCAAAGTGATAAGACAGCAGGCATCTTTTTAGAAGTCGGCTCTCGCTTGAGCAAGAGCAGAATCAGTAAGAACGCCGACGGTTGAAGGCCAGCACCGGTGATTCGGTGATTTGATTGACCTGGATCAGCATGCCCCCAGCGCTGTTGATCCAGGCACGAGCCCCACGGCTTGCGGGGTGCTGCACATTGTCGCAGGCGCGCCTTAAAAACCCATCTGATCCGCTTTTTATCGTTTTACCTGAGTCTGTTATGCAAACAGATCGCGGCCCATAGTTTGTCGGCCTGATGGAGGCTGATGAGCGAAAGACCATGAGCGATAGAATCCCCGTCCGATTAGTAGAAAACTTCGAGCCTGCACATCCAAAGAAGATGAAGGCCAAGTCCAGCGACAACCAGATCCATACCCGTAGTTTCACCGGCCTGTTCCGTACCTTGCGCATAAGCGGTGCGGGCTTTTTGTTCCTGGCGTTTTTTGGCACCGTGTGGCTGAACTGGGATTCACGCCAGGCGGTACTGTGGGACTTGGCTGAAAGCAAGTTCCATATCTTTGGCGCGACCTTCTGGCCCCAGGACTTCATCCTGTTGTCGGCGCTGTTGATCATCTGTGCTTTCGGCCTGTTTGCGATCACCGTGTTTGCCGGCCGTGTGTGGTGTGGCTACACCTGCCCGCAAAGTTCGTTTACCTGGCTGTTTATGTGGTGCGAAAAGATCACCGAAGGCGAGCGTAACCAAAGGATCAAGCTACAGGCCGCGCCCTGGGGCGTGAACAAGCTGGCGCGCCGGGCCGCCAAGCACACCCTGTGGCTGGCCATCAGCGTGCTGACCGGCCTGACCTTTGTCGGCTACTTCACGCCGATCCGCCCCCTGGCCGAAGAGCTGCTGACCTGGCAGATGGGCGGTGTCAGCCTGTTCTGGGTGCTGTTCTTTACCGGCGCCACCTACATCAATGCCGGCTGGCTGCGCGAAGCGGTGTGCATGCATATGTGCCCGTATGCGCGGTTCCAGAGCGTGATGTTCGACAAGGACACCCTGACCATTTCCTACGACGCCGCCCGTGGCGAAAGCCGTGGCCCGCGCAAACGTGATGTAAACCCGGCCGAGGTCGGCCTGGGCGACTGTATCGACTGCCACTTGTGCGTGCAGGTCTGCCCCACCGGCATCGACATCCGCGACGGCCTGCAAATGGAATGTATCGGCTGTGCGGCGTGCATCGATGCCTGTGATTCAATCATGGACAAGATGGGCTATGCACGAGGTTTGGTGGGCTACACCTCCGAGCATCAGTTGCAAGGTGGCAAGACCCACCTGCTGCGGCCACGGTTGATCGGCTACAGTGCGGTGTTGCTGGTGATGATCGCTGCGTTGGTAATGGCGTTGGTGCAGCGGCCAATGGTGTCGCTGGACGTGACCAAGGACCGTGGTATGTTCCGCGAAAACAGCCAGGGGCTGATCGAGAACATCTACAGCCTGAAGATCATCAACAAGACCCAACTGCGCCAGGATTACCACGTAGAGCTGGTGGATGGCGAAGGCTTCCAACTGCAAGGCAAGACCCAGATCAGCCTGGCCCCCGGGGAAATCACCGATGTGCCGGTGTCTGTAGCCTTGACCCGTGACAAACCGAGCAGCAGCTCGCAAACCATCCGTTTCAAGGTGACGGATAGGGATGAGCCAAGTGTTTATAGTGTCGCCGAGAGCCGTTTTGTGGCGCCGCTGAACCGCTGAGACATGTGGGAGTGGGCTTGCCCGCTCCCACATTTTTACCTGTGTAGACCCTAGGATCACGATGAAACGCTACGAGAAATTTGCCGACGACATCGCTGAACTGATCCGCTCCGGCGTCCTCGGACCGGGCCAGCGGGTGCCGTCAGTGCGCTATGCCAGCCAGACCTATGGCGTCAGCCCGTCCACGGTGTTCCAGGCCTATTACCTGCTGGAGCGCCGTGGCTTGATCCGGGCGCGGCCGCGCTCCGGGTATTTCGTCAATACCCATGCCCCCAGCCCGTTCTCGGAACCGGCGGTCAGCGCCCATGTGCACGAGTCCACCGAGGTGGACGTCAGTGAACTGGTGTTTTCCGTGCTCGATTCGATCAAGGACCCGCAGACCGTGCCCTTTGGCTCGGCCTTTCCCAGCCCGACGCTGTTCCCCCTGCAACGCCTGGCCCGCTCCCTGGCCAGCGCCAGCCGCGAAATGGACCCGCGCATGGTGGTCACCGATATGTCGCCGGGCAACCCGCAACTGCGCCGGCAAATCGCCCTGCGCTACATGGTCGGCGGCTTGATGTTGCCCATGGAAGAACTGCTGATCACCAACGGCGCCCTCGAAGCACTGAACCTGTGCCTGCAAGCGGTGACCGAGCCCGGCGACCTGGTGGCCATCGAAGCCCCTGCGTTTTATGCCTGCCTGCAGGTGCTGGAGCGCTTGAAACTCAAGGCCGTGGAAATCCCGGTGCACCCGCGTGACGGCCTTGACCTCAAGGTGCTGGCCCAGACCCTGGAGCGTTACCCGATCAAGGCCTGCTGGTGCATGAGCAGTTTCCAGAACCCCATGGGCGCCACCATGCCCGAGGTCAAGAAACAGGAGTTGGTCGAGTTGTTGCGCGGGCATCAGGTGCCGCTGATCGAAGACGATGTGTACGCCGAACTGTACTACGGCCAGCAGGCGCCCAAGCCGGCCAAGGCTTTTGACACCGAAGGCCTGGTGATGCACTGCGGCTCCTTTGCCAAGAGCCTGGCCCCTGGCTATCGCGTCGGTTGGGTGGCGGCCGGCCGCTATGCGCAAAAAATCGAGCGCCTGAAGCTGATGACCTCGCTCTGCGCCTCGATGCCGGCCCAGGCAGCGATTGCCGACTATTTGCAACACGGTGGCTACGATCGGCACCTGCGCAAACTGCGCTATGCCCTGGAAGAGCAGCAAAGCGCGATGCTCGCCGCCATTGCCCGCTATTTCCCGGCGCAGACCCGGGTCAGCCAGCCCGCCGGCGGCTACTTCTTGTGGCTGGAGCTGCCGGAGCAGACCGATTCGCTGAAACTGTTCCAGATGGCCCTGGCCCAGGGTATCAGCATCGCGCCGGGGCCGATTTTCTCGCCGACCCAGCGCTTTCGTAACTGCATCCGTCTGAACTACGGCAGCCCCTGGGATGAGGCGGCGGAAAAGGCCATGGAAACGCTGGGGCGGATTGTGCGTTCGTTTTGAGGGTAGGCTTGAAATAAACCGGCCAAATAATCCCGTTGGAAGGTGCCATTTAGCGGTTTAGGATCAGCGCGTTCTCATTAAAACAGAGCGAGACGCCATGAATAATCTCCTGCCGCCATTTTTTTATTTTCCATTGCCCATCCCGCCCAACTACATGCGTGTCGCAGAACAGCACGAAGTGCGCCAACTGGCTGGGCCAATGGGACGTCCTGTCGGGGATCACCGTTCGGCGCAAAAAATTATCGAACAGAGCACGGTCTTGAAGCACTTCCTCGACGGGCATCACCGCTGGCAGTTGGAGCATGATCTCAAGCAGCATGTGGGTGACTGGACGCAAGCCAATCCAGACCCGGAATCACGCGCCAATGCGGCCTATGACCTGGAAAGAGTGTTGCGTTTTATCGATAACCTGGACGAGCGCAAGCTCGACGGTAGCGATGAGCGCAACGGTAACATAGACGGTTTTGCCGAGAGGGGGGTCATCATCCAGCACAACTCGGAGGCGGGCTGCCTGGACCAGTTCGCCCGCGAAGGCTACGCGGCGTTGCGCGCTTTTTGAGGTTCGAGCGGTGGCAAGGAGTTTGGCCCGTGTTATCGCCCGCCCCCCAGGTCAACAAACGTCCCCGTGGCATAGGACGCCTTGTCCGACAGCAGCCAGACAATCGCCTCCGCCACTTCATCCGGCCGCCCGCCACGGGCCATGGGAATCCCCGATTCGAGCTTGCTGACCCGCTCAGGATCGCCGCTCAAGGCATGGAAATCAGTGAAGATGTACCCGGGGCGCACGGCATTTACCCGAATCCCCTCGCCCGCCACTTCCTTGGCCAGGCCGATGGTGAAGGTGTCCAGTGCGCCCTTGGACGACGCATAGTCCACGTACTCGCCCGGCGAGCCCAGGCGTGCGGCCACCGAGGAGACGTTGACGATGCTGCCGCCCTGCCCGCCATGCCGGGGCGACATGCGCAACAAGGCGTGCTTGGCACACAGGATCGGGCCCAGCACATTGGTCTTGAGGGTTTTCAGGATACGGAATTCGGACATCTCATCGACGCGGGACTTGTGCCCGACAGTGCCGGCATTGTTGACCAGCGCAGTGACGCGGCCCAATTCGGCGTCGACCCGGTGGAACAGGCCAATCACTTCGTCTTCGATGCTGACGTCGGCGCGCACCGCAATGGCCTGGGCGCCCAGGGCGCGTACCTGTTCCAGTACCCGTAGCGCGGCGTCTTCATCGGACTGGAAATTGATGCAGATGCGATAGCCCTGCCGGGCCGCCAGCAAGGCCGTGGCGGCTCCGATCCCACGGCTGGCACCGGTGATGACGACAACTTTGTCCATCTGTACTGACTCCCCATTCAACTTCAGCTGTTGGGCCCAAGAATACCTGTGCCTGCCAGGTTTTGCATGGACCGGGGTCAATGCCGGTCAGGGGGCGGCCGGCGGCGGCGCCTGTTGTTCCTTGGCGACGATGGCGCTCATAAAAGTGTCTGGCGGCAACGGATGGCCCAGCAGGTAGCCTTGCAGCGAGTCGCACCCCAGGCGGGTGAGGAAGTTCTGCTGCATGTCGGTCTCCACCCCTTCGGCCACGATGCGCAGGCCAAGGGCCTGGCCCAGGGCAACAATCGCCGAGACGATAGCCGCATCGTCGCTGTCATGTTCGAGGTCACGGACAAACCCGCGGTCAATCTTCAGCTCATTGGCGGGCAGGCGCTTGAGGTACATCAGGCTGGAGTAACCGGTGCCAAAGTCGTCGATAGACAGGTCCACGCCCATTTCCGAGAGTTTTTGCAGCACCGTCATGCTGGCATCGGCATCGCTCATGGCCGTGGTTTCGGTGATTTCCAGGGTCAGGCTATTGGCCGGTAGCTGGTGGCGTTGCAGGGCCTTGGCAACGCTGGTGACCAGCCCGGCATGGCAGAACTGCAGGGCCGACAGGTTGACCGCAATGCGCCAGTCACGGTAGCCCAGGGCAAACCACAGCTGCATTTGCCGGCAGGCTTCGTTGAGCACCCAGTCGCCGATGGCGATGATCAGGCCGGTCTTTTCCGCAAGCTCGATAAACTTGTCCGGCAACAACAGGCCGTGTTGTGGATGCTCCCAGCGCAACAGGGCTTCGGCGCCGATGGCGCGGCCGCTGAGGGCATCGAACTTGGGCTGGTAATACAGGCGGAACTGCTGTTGCTCCACCGCAATGCGCAAATCCTGGAGCAGTTGCAATTGTTTGCGTGCGTTGGTGTTCATCGACACATCGAAAAAGCTGTAGCCGTTTTTGCCCATGCTCTTGGCGTGATACATCGCCGCATCGGCATTCATCAGCAGTTCCTGGGGCGTGGCACCATTGCCGGGGAACATCGCAATGCCGACGCTGGCGGAGATGTTCAAGTCATGCTCGGCCACCCGGAACGACTTGTTGATCAGCCCCACCTGGCGTTCGGCCAGGCGCAGTGCATCGTCGGGCTGGCTCAGTTGCACCAGCAGCACAAACTCATCGCCGCCGATCCGCGCCAGGGTATCCTGGCTGCGCAGGTCTTCGCGCAGGCGCAGGCCGACCTCGCGCAACAACTGGTCGCCCAGATGATGGCCAAAGGCATCGTTGACCGGTTTGAAGCCGTCCAGGTCGATAAACATCAAGGCAAAACAGCCACCCTGCTCCGCCACCAGCTGTGTTGCCTGCTGGATACGATCGGCTAGCAGCGTGCGGTTGGGCAGGCCGGTCAGGGTGTCGTGCAGGGCCAGGTGGGTCAGCTCCTGGTTGGCCTGGGTCAGGGAGTCGGCCAGCACGGCGGTGCGCGCTTCCAGCCGGGCGTCGAGCAACGAGGTCAACAGGGCGATGGCCAAGACCGCCAGGGTGGTCACCAAGACCAGGTTATCCAGGCCGCTGCCGCTCAGGCCATCCACCGAGGCCCCGCAAAAGCTGCCATCGGCAAAGCGCGCCGCCGCCATGCCGGTGTAATGCATGCCGACGATGGCCACGCCCATCACCACCGCCGCGCCGCCCCGTGCCAGGCGCACATAGGGGGTATTGCGCCGCAGCTTAAAGGCAATCCACAACGCGGCGGCCGAGGCGCCCACGGCAATCAGCAGCGAGGCGCCAAATAACGTGGGGTCGTAGTCGATGCCCGGCATCATGCGCATGGCGGCCATACCGGTGTAGTGCATGGCACTGATGCCCGCGCCCATGATCAAGGCCCCAAAGCCCAGTTGCCAGGCCGGCAGGCGCGATTGGTTGACCAGCCACAGGGCGAACCCGCTGGACAACACGGCGATCAGCAGCGACAGCGCTGTTATGCCGATGTCATAGCCCAGGGTGATGGGCAGGCGAAACGCCAACATTCCGATAAAGTGCATCGACCAGACGCCAATCCCCATGGCCAGGGCGCCACCGGCCATCCACAATTGCGCCGCCCGGCCCTTGGCGGTGGCGATACGCCCGGTCATGTCCAGGGCGGTATAGGAAGCCAGGATCGCCACAAACAGGGAGATCAGCACCAGTGCGGGGGAATAACTGCCGGTCAGCATGGGTCTTCTCGAGGCTGATAATGCGAACGGCGTCCATGCCGTGGAAAAGCTGGAGATTGTAGCGAGAATAATTCTTGGGCAGTTGGAATATTGCCATAACGCCATTACTGGCAATGTATCGCGTAACGGGGCCCAACAGTACATATCCGTGGTTGCGGTAACGGCGGTGTGGCCGATCTCCCTGTGGGCGCTGGCTCCCGCAGGGGTCAGGGTTTTTCTTGCGGCTCCAGCTGGCCATCCCAACCGCCACCCAACGCCGCGATCAGTTGCACACTGGCCACCAGCCGGGTTTGCAGCAAGGTCAAGACCGTGCGTTCGTTGCTCAAGGCCGTGGCCTGCACGTTAACCACATCCAGATAGGCAATCAGGCCCGCCTTGTACTGGTTCTGGGTCAGGCGCAGGGATTCGCGCGCGGACTCCAGGGCCTCGTTGCTCACGCCCGCCTCGTCCTCCAGGACCTTGAGCTGAACCATATAGTTTTCTACTTCGCGGAAACCGTCGAGCACGGTCTGGCGGTATTTGGCCACGGTTTCGTCGTAGGACGCTTCGGCACGGTCGACTTCCGCCGAGCGTTGCCCACCGTCGAACAAGGTCATCGCCAGTTTGGGGCCCACCGACCAGAAACGGTTGGGCAGGCTGATCCAGTCGGCATAGGTACTGCTGGAATAACCGCCGGCCAGGCTCAGGGTCAGGTCCGGGTAGTAGGCGGTTTTCGCCACGCCGATATTGGCGTTGGCAGCGATCACCGCACGCTCGGCCGAGGCGATGTCCGGGCGGCGCTCCAGCAGTTGCGATGGCAGGTTGGCAGGAATCTGCGGCAAGGCGGGAATGTCCTGGCTCACCGCCAGGTTGAACGTGGCCGGGGGCTCGCCGATCAGCACCGCGATGGCGTTTTCCAGCTGCGCACGCTGCCAGATCAGGTCGATCAGGCTGGCCTGGGTGCTCTTGAGCTGGGTCTGGGCCTGGGCCACGGCGTCCTTGCCGGACACGCCGGCGCGGTACTGGTTCTGGGTCATTTGCAGCGAGCGCTGGTAGGTCTCGACGGTGGCTTGCAGCAAGCGCGTCTGTTCGTCCATGACCCGCAGCTGCAAGTAGTTCTGCACCAACTCCGACTGCTGGCTCAGGCGCATGGCGGCCAGGTCGGCGGCGCTGGCTTGCTCACTGGCATTGCTGGCCTCCAGGCCACGGCGCAACTTGCCCCAGATATCGGCCTCCCAGCTCACCCCCAGCTGGGTGTTGAGGGTGTTGCGGATACCGCTGCTGGAGCTGCTCAAGCTCGCATTACTGCTGCCGGTGCCCTGGCTGGCGCGGGTTTTCCCGGCGCTCAGGTCAACGGTCGGGAAGAACGCGCCACGGGCGCTGCGTGCGGTGGCCTGGGCCTGGCGGTAGCGGGCTTCGGCCTGGGCCACGGTCTGGTTGGCCGTGTTGAGTGTGTCCACCAGGCTGTTGAGTTGCCGGTCGCCATACAACTCCCACCAGGCGCCACGGGCCAGGGCATCGCTGGGGGCGGCCTGGCGCCAGCCCTGGGCTTGTTTGTACTGCGCAGGCTCTGCGACTGGCGGGCGCTGGTAATCGGGGCCTACGGCGCAGGCGCTGAGGAGCGCGCCGCACACAATCACCGCCAATGCAGGGGCCCGGAAAACAGTTGATTCGGTCATAACGGAGTGTCCAGGGCAGCGTCGGTACGCACCCCGCGCCAGTCGTTGAAACGATGGCGCAGGCGGTCGAGATAGAGGTAAACCACCGGGGTGGTGTAAAGGGTCAGGATCTGGCTGAAGACCAGGCCGCCGATAATGGTCAGGCCCAGGGGCTGGCGCATTTCCGCGCCTTCGGCGCTGCTCAGCAGCAAAGGCAAGGCACCGAGGATCGCCGCCAGGGTGGTCATCAGGATCGGCCGCAGGCGCAGCAGGCAGGCACTGCGAATCGATTCCAGGGGCTGCATGCCTTCCTTGCGTTCCAGTTGCAGGGCCAGGTCGATCATCAGGATCGCGTTTTTCTTCACCACGCCGATCAGCAGGAACAGGCCCAGCAGCGAGATCAGGCTGAACTCGCCGCCCAGCACGTAGATCGACAGCAGTGCGCCGACCCCGGCCGAGGGCAAGGTCGAGAGGATGGTCAGCGGGTGAATGTAGCTTTCATAGAGAATCCCCAGCACCAGGTACACCGCCACCAACGCGCCGAGGATCATGAACGGCTGGCTTTTCTGGGTGGCGGCGAAGGCGTCGGCGGTGCCGGCCATCTTGGCGATCACATCTTCGGGCAAGCCGACCTTGGCAATCGCCCGCTCGATAGCGGCCGTGCCCTGCTCCACCGTGACCCCGGGCGCCATGTCGAAGGCAATGTCTTCAGAGGCAAACTGCCCTTCGTGGCTGACGCGGTCGTCGGCCAGGCTGTTTTCGTAGTGGGCGATGGTCGACAGCGGAATCCGCGCGCCGTCAGCGGTAATCACCTGCACCTGATTGAGGGTAATCGGGTCCTGGGCGTATTTGGGGTTGACCTCCATCACCACCCGGTACTGGTTGAGGCTGTCATAAATGGTGGAAATCTGCCGCTGGCTGTAGGCGTTGTTCAGCACCGAGGTGACCATGTTCATGTCTACGCCCAGGCGCTTGGCCTGGTCGCGATCGACAATCAGCGTCACCTGCTGCGCGCCCCGGCCTTCGCGGGCGTCGATGGCGGTCAGCTCCGGCAAGGCGCGCAAGGCGGCGACCACTTTCGGGTACCACAGGCGCAAGGCGGCCAGGTCGCCACTTTGCAGGATGTAGGAATACTGCGAGGACGTCTGGTCGCGGCTACCGCCAAATTGCAGGTCCTGGTCGGCCATCAGCATCAAGCGGCCACCGGGCACCGGGGGCACGTTTTTGCGCAGGCGCTCGATCACCGCCTGGGCCGACAGCTTGCGTTCCTTGATCGGCTTGAGGCGTACCAACATCACCGCGTTGTTGGTGCCGTTGCTGCCACCGATAAAGCCGGCCACGCTTTCCACAGCCGGGTCTTGCAGCACGGCCTTGCGGAAGATCTCCATCTTCGGCTGCATGACACTGAATGACAGGCCGTCATCGCCGCGCACAAAACCGATCAGTTGCCCGGTGTCCTGCTGCGGCATAAAGGTTTTGGGCACCACCACATACAGCGCAATATTCACGCCGATGGTCAGCAGCAGGCTGAGCAGGGTCAGGCGCTTGTGTCGCAGCACCCAGTCGAGGCTGCGGGCATAACCTGCGACCATCTGGTCGTTGACCTTCTGGCTCCAGCGCTGCAAGCCAGTCTGCTGCCCTTTGACATGGGGCTTGAGCCAGCGCGCGCAGAGCATCGGGGTCAGGGTCAGGGAAACCACCAGCGACACGATGATCGCCGCCGCCAGGGTGATGGAGAACTCACGGAACAGGCTGGTGACAATCCCGCCCATAAACAGGATCGACAGGAACACCGCCACCAGCGACACGTTCATCGACAGCAGGGTAAAACCGACCTCCTTGGCCCCCAGGTACGCCGCCTTCATCGGCGCGATACCGTCGTCGATATGCCGGGAGATGTTCTCCAGCACCACAATGGCGTCGTCCACCACCAGGCCGGTGGCGAGGATCAGGGCCATCAGCGACAGGTTGTTCAGGGAAAACCCATACAGGTACATGATGGCAAAGGTGCCCACCAGCGACACCGGCACCGCGAGGGTCGGGATTAGCGAGGCGCGGAAGTTACCGAGGAACAGGTACACCACCAGGATCACCAGGGCCACGGCAATCAGCAGGGTCATTTCCGCTTCATGCAGGGTGGCGGTGATCACCGGCGAACGGTCCATGGCCAGGTTGAGCTTGACGCTGGACGGCAGCACCGCCTGCAACGCCGGCAACTGGGCCTTGATCTGCTTGACGGTCTCGATGATGTTGGCGCCGGACTGGCGGTTGATCACCAGCAACACCGCCGCATCATTGTTGAAGAAACCACTGTTGTAGCGGTCTTCGACGCCATCGCTGATCTTCGCCACGTCACTCAGGCGCAAGGCGGCGCCGTCCTGGTAGCGGATCAGCAGCGGCTCATAGTCCTTGGCTTTTTCCAGCTGGTCGTTGGCCTGGATCTGCCAGTTGCGCTCGCCATCTTCCACCGAGCCCTTGGGCCGGCGCACGTTGGCATTGGCAATGGTGTCGCGCACTTCATCCAGGGACACGCCGTACTGGTCCAGGGCCTTGGGTTCCAGCTCGATGCGCACCGCTGGCAGGGAGCTGCCGCCGATCTGCACTTCGCCCACCCCCTGCACCTGGGACAGGCTTTGCGAGAGGATGGTCGAGGCCAGGTCGTACAGCTGCCCCTTGGGCAATACGTCCGAGGTCAGCGACAACACCATGATCGGCGCCTGGGACGGGTTGATCTTGCGGTAGGTGGGCATGCTGCGCATGCCGCTGGGCAGCAGGTTGCGCGAGGCATTGATCGCCGCTTGCACTTCCCGCGCCGCGCCGTTGATATCGCGGTCGGAGTCAAAGGCCAGGATCACCCGGGTCGAGCCCTGGCTGGACGAGCTGCTCAGGGTGGTGACCCCGGCAATCGCGCCAAAGGAACGCTCCAGGGGCGTGGCCACGGTAGACGCCATCACTTCCGGGCTCGCACCAGGCAGGCTGGCAGACACCACGATCACCGGGAAGTCGATCTGCGGCAACGGCGACACCGGCAACAGGTTGAAACTGACACCGCCCAGCAACATGATCGCCAGGCTCAGCAGCATGGTGGCTACCGGCCGGCGAATAAAAGGTCCGGACAGGTTCATGGCTCAACCGGCTCCAGCGCTTCGGGGCTCTTGCGCCAGCGACGGCCAAGGCGGTCGAAGTACAGGTAGATCACCGGCGTGGTAAACAGCGTAAGGATCTGGCTCAACAGCAAGCCACCCACCATCACCAGGCCCAGGGGCTGGCGCAACTCGGCGCCGGAGCCCGTGGCCAGCATCAACGGCACGGCCCCGAACAGCGCCGCCAGGGTGGTCATCAGGATCGGCCGGAAGCGCAGCAGCGCCGCCTGGTAGATCGCGGTCTGCGGGTCCAGGCCCTGGTTGCGTTCGGCGTCGAGGGCGAAGTCGATCATCATGATCGCGTTCTTCTTCACGATGCCGATCAGCAGGATGATACCGATGATCGCGATCATCCCCAGGTCATTGCCCGTGAACAGCAACGCCAGCAACGCCCCCACCGCGGCCGACGGCAAGGTCGAGAGGATGGTGATCGGGTGGATATAGCTCTCGTACAGCACGCCGAGCACGATGTACATGGTCACCACCGCCGCCAGGATCAGCAGCAAGGTGCTCGACAGCGACGCCTCGAACGCCTGGGCGGCGCCCTGGAACTGGGTCTGCACGCCGATCGGCATGCCGATCTCCTTCTGCACCTGGTTGATCAGCTCCACACCCTTGCCCAGGGCCACACCGGGCGCCAGGTTGAACGACATCATCACCGCCGGGAACTGGCCGATATGGGTAATCGCCAACTGCGCCTGGCGCTGTTCGAGGCGGGCCAGGCTCGACAGGCGCACCTGGCCGCCGTCGGTGGTCTTTACGTGGATCTGGTTCAGCGCGTCCGGCCCCAGGCTTTCGCCGGACTGGGCCTGCAGCACCACGCGGTACTGGCTGGCCTGGGTGTAGATCGTGGAAATCTGCCGCTGGCCGAAGGCGTCGTACAGGGCGTCGGTGATATTGGCCACCGACACGCCCAGGCGCGAGGCGGCATCGCGGTCGATCACCATGTACACCTGCAGGCCTTTGTCCTGCAGGTCGCTGGCCACGTCGGTGAGTTCCGGGTGCTGGCTCAGGGCCTGTACCAGTTTGCCGCTCCACAGGGCCAGCAGGTCGGCATCCGGGGAGGACATGCTGAACTGGTACTGGGTGCGGCTGACGCGATCTTCGATGGTCAGGTCCTGCACCGGCTGCATGAACAGGCGGATGCCTACCAGTTTGTCCAGCGTCGGTTGCAGGCGTGCGATCACCTCGACGGCGCTCAAGTCCCGCTCTTTATGGGGCTTGAGGTTGATCAGCAGGCGGCCACTGTTGAGGGTGGCGTTATCGCCATCGACCCCAATGTAGGAAGACAGGCTTTCCACCGCAGGATCTTCGAGGATGATCTTCGCCAGTTCCTGCTGGCGCTGGCTCATGGCCGCGAAGGAAATCGACTGCGGCGCCTCGGAAATACCCTGGATCACCCCGGTGTCCTGCACCGGGAAGAAACCCTTGGGCACTACCAGGTACAGCACCACTGTCAGGCCCAGGGTGGCGATGGCCACCAGCAGGGTCAGCGGCTGGTGCTTGAGCACCCACTGCAGCTTGCGGCCGTAGGCGGCGACCAGCCAGTCGATCCAGGCGCCGCTGGCCTTGTAGAAGCGGCCCTGTTCTTCTTCCTTGGGTTCGCGCTTGAGCAGGCGCGCGCACATCATTGGCGTCAGGGTCAGGGACACCACCAGGGAAATCAGGATTGCCACCGCCAGGGTGATGGCAAATTCGCGGAACAGCCGCCCGACCACATCGGCCATAAACAGCAGCGGGATCAATACCGCGATCAGCGACAGGGTCAGGGACACCAGGGTAAAGCCAATCTGCTTGGCGCCCTTGAGCGCGGCCGCCAGCGGCGTCTCGCCTTCCTCGATATAGCGGGAAATGTTCTCCAGCATCACGATGGCATCGTCCACCACAAACCCGGTGGCGATGGTCAGGGCCATCAGGGTCAGGTTGTTGATGGAGAACCCGGCCAGGTACATCACGCCAAAGGTGCCGATCAGGGACAACGGCACGGCAATCGAGGGGATGAGGGTGGCGCTGAAACGGCGCAGGAACAGGAACGTGACCATCACCACCAGGGCAATGGCGATCAGCAATTCATGCTGCACATCGGTGACCGAGGCGCGGATGGTCTGGGTGCGGTCGGTGAGTACCGTCACATCGAGGCCGGCCGGCAGGTTATCGGTGATGCTCGGCAGCAGCGCCTTGATGCGGTCCACCACCTCGATCACGTTGGCCCCCGGCTGGCGCTGGATATTGAGCAGCACGGCCTGGTTTTCATTGGCCCAGGCGGCAAGGCGTTCGTTTTCGGCACCATCGACAATCTGTGCGACATCTTTGAGGCGCAGCGGCGCGCCGTTGCTGTAGGCCAGGATCAGTTCGGCGTACTGCTCGGGCGAGACCAACTGGTCGTTGGCATCGAGCATCGACACCCGGGTCGGGCCGTCGAAGTTACCCTTGGGCTGGTTAACGTTGGAGGCGGCGATCAGGCTGCGCACGTCCGCCAGGTTCAAGCCATTGGCGGCCAGGGCCTCGGGGTTGACCTTGATCCGCACCGCCTGGCGCTGGCCGCCGGCGATGCTGACCATGCCCACGCCGCTGATCTGCGCGATCTTTTGCGCCATGCGCGTATCGACCAGGTCATTGAGCTTGGGCAGCAGCATGGTCTTGGAGGTGATGGCCAGGGTCAGCACCGGGGTGTCGGCCGGGTTGACCTTGTTGTACACCGGTGGCGCCGGCAGGTCCGAGGGCAGCAGGTTGCTGGCCGCGTTGATCGCCGCCTGCACCTGTTGCTCGGCCACGTCCATATTGACGTCCAGGCTGAAGCGCAGGGTCAGCACCGAGGCGCCACCGGAACTGGTGGACGCCATCTGCGTGAGGCCGGGCATTTGCCCGAACTGGCGCTCCAGGGGGGCGGTGACCGCGCTGGTCATGACGTCCGGGCTGGCGCCGGGGTACAGGGTCATGACGCGGATGGTCGGGTAATCCACCTGGGGCAAGGCCGACACCGGCATCAGGCGATAGGCAATCAGGCCGGCCAGGACAATGGCCAGCATGCTCAGGGTGGTGGCGACGGGCCTGAGGATAAACAGGCGTGACAGGTTCATGCGCCGGCCTTTGGCGCCTTGCCGGCATCCGCCGCCGGGCTGCTGTCGCCTGGTGCCGCGGGCTTGCCCTGCAAGTGTTCGGTCGGGGTGGTGGGGACCTGGTTGCCGTCGTTGACCACTTCCACATCGGTGCCGTCCTTCAGACGGTCGGTGCCTTCCAGTACCACGCGATCGCCTGCCGCCAGGCCTTCCTTGACCACGGTGTTCTGGCCATCGGTATCACCGATGACCAGGGTGCGGATCTTGACCTTCTTGTCACCGTCCAGGGCGTAGACAAAGGTGCCATTGGTGCCGAACTGGATCGCCGCCGAAGGCACCAGCACCACGTTTTTCAGGGTGTCGGCCAACAGGCGCACGTTGACGAACTGGTTGGGGAACAGCACCTGGTCCTGGTTATCGAAGCGTGCCTTGAATTTCAGGGTGCCGGTGGTGACGTCGATCTGGTTGTCCAGGCTCTGCAACACCCCGGTGGCTTGCAATTGCACATCGCCACGATCCCAGGCCTGTACCGGCAACTTGTTGCCGCTGCGGTAGCGGGCCAATACGGTTTGCAGGCTGTTCTCCGGCAAGGTAAAGGCCACGCTGATCGGCTGGGTCTGGGTGATGATCGCCAGGGCGGTGGTGTCATTGGCCGCCACCAGGTTGCCGACATCCAACTGGCGCAGGCCGACACGCCCGGAAATCGGCGCGCGGATGCGGGTGAATTCGAGGTTGAGCTTGGCGTCATCCACCGCGCCCTGGTTGGTCTTGACCGTGCCCTGGTATTGCAGGACCAGCGCGGCGGCGGTGTCCAGGGTCTGCTTGGCGATACTGTCTTGTTCATACAGGCCGCGATAGCGCTCCAGGTCAACCTGGGCGTTCTTCAGTTGGGCCTGGTTTTGCAGGAGCGTGCCCTGGGCCTGGAGCAAGGCGTTCTGGTAGCTGCGCGGGTCGATTTGCGCCAACAGGTCGCCAGCCTTGACCATCTGCCCTTCTTCAAAGGCGATCTTGACCAGCTCTCCCCCGACCCGGCTGCGCACGTTGATGGTGTTCAAGGCCGTCACGGTCCCCAGCGCCTTGTAGTACAGCGGGAAGTCCCCCGTGACCGCCGGCGCGACACGCACCGGCACTGCCGCACCGGAGCCACCGAAGCCGGGACGCATCATCCCGGTCTTGCTGGTCCTGGCGGCTGGCGCGTCCTTTTGGGCGGTGCCGGTCGGCCAGAATTTCCAGCACAGGAAGGCAACAACCAACAGCACGAGCAAGCCAAACAGCCAGCGGCGGGAACTACGGGGGGACGATTGCATGGATTGATCAACCATTGGAGGCGAGGGCTTCTACTGTGGGAGGCTGAAAGATAAGCACTGGGGCGCGTTTAGAAAAGCGCCTTTACCGGCTATTTACCTTCGGGCTTACAAACATTTACTTTTCGCGGTGAAACATCAGCTATTTGACCTAAACCGCTGAAGCACAAATAAAAACGGCCTGGACTAGGCCAGGCCGCAAGCATGCATCATACGTGTTACTGCAAAGCGACAGTAATGCGCAGCCGCAATTACTTCAGTACAGCCAGGGCCGCGTCGTAGTTTGGCTCTTCGGCGATTTCGCCCACCAACTCGCTGTGCAGCACCTTGTCGTTTTCGTCCAGGACCACCACGGCGCGAGCGGTCAGGCCCTTGAGGACGCCATCGGCAATGGAGACACCGTAGTCAACGGCAAAGTCGGCGCTGCGGAAGTCCGACAGGTTCTTCACGTTTTCCAGGCCTTCGGCGCCGCAGAAGCGGGCCTGGGCGAATGGCAGGTCGGTGGAGATGCACAGTACAACGGTGTTATCCAGCGCGTTGGCCTGGGCATTGAACTTGCGCACCGATGTGGCGCAGGTCGGGGTGTCAACGCTTGGGAAGATGTTCAGTACTTTGCGCTTGCCGGTGAAAGTCGCCAGGGTGACGTCCGACAGATCGCCTGCCGTCAGGGAAAAGTCGAGGGCCTGGGTGCCAACTTGCGGCAACTGGCCTTCAACCTGGACCGGGTTGCCTTTGAGGGTGACTTGAGCCATGAACGGAATCCTTATGCTGAGTTGGATGAAACGAATTCGAGAGGCCGAAGTTAACCACAAAGTGCGATTGACACCTATGCCCTAACACAAAATGTCATGACTGCGCCCGCGCCGGGCCGCTGTGGTTTAATTGCGCCGCTGTCGCCCTGCCCTTGAAGGAATCCATCGTTGAACACTCCGCCTGCCACCCACGTCCTGGTCATCGGTTATGTCTGGCCGGAGCCCCGCTCCTCGGCTGCCGGCGGGCATATGATGCAGATCCTGGAAAGTTTTCTGGCCCAAGGCTGGAAGATCACCTTCAGCAGCCCGGCCGCTATCGGCGAGCACAAGGCCGACCTCGCGGCACTGGGCATCGGCGAATGCGCCATCGAGCTCAATAGCAGCAGTTTCGACGACTTTATCCGCGAACTGGCCCCGGACATTGTGCTGTTCGACCGTTTCATGATGGAGGAACAATTCGGCTGGCGCGTGGAAAAGCATTGCCCCCAGGCCCTGCGCGTGCTGGAAACCTCGGACTTGCAGAGCCTGCGCGATGCCCGCCAGCAGCGCCTCAAGGATTACCTCAAGCATCAGCCGGATGCTGACGACTTCAGCCCGTTATTCGCCCCCGCCCTGGACGAAGCGTTCCAGATGATGGCCGACACCGACCTGGCCAAGCGCGAGATCGCGGCGATCTACCGCTGTGATATCAGCCTGATGATTTCCGATGTGGAGATCCAGTTGCTCACCGAACACTTCAAGGTGCCCGCCGCCCTGCTCCACTGGTGCCCCTTGATGGTCGATGCGCCCAGCGAGACCTTTACCCCTTATGAGGATCGCGCGCATTTCTTGAGCATCGGCAACTTCCGCCATGCCCCCAACTGGGACGCCGTGTTGTGGATGAAAAACAGCCTCTGGCCGTTGATTCGCCAGCAACTGCCTGGCGCCCAACTGCATATCTATGGTGCCTACACGCCGCCCAAGGCCACGGCCTTGCACAACCCGGCCCAGGGCTTTCATGTGATGAACTGGGCCGAGGACGCCCTGCAAGTGATGTCGGCCGCGCGTATCTGCCTGGCGCCGCTGCGCTTTGGCGCCGGGATCAAGGGCAAGCTGGCCGATGGCATGCTCTGTGGTACACCGAGCATCACCACGCCCATCGGCGCCGAAGGCATGGGCGACGGGCAGCCCTGGCCCGGGGCGGTCGCCCACAGCACCACGGCCCTGGCCGCTGTCGCCGTGGCCCTGTACGAAGACCGGCACGCCTGGACCCAGGCCCAGGAACAGGGGCGTGCGCTACTGGCCCGTCGCTATGCCTCACAGATCCACGGCCCGGCGCTGGTGGAGCGCCTGCAACATTGCCGCGCGACACTGGCGCAACATCGACGCAACAACTTTACCGGCAGCATGCTGCGCCACCATCTGCACAAAAGTACCCAGTACATGGCGCAGTGGATCGAAGCAAAAAACCGCGCGCTGTAGGCAGCGGCGCTGGCGAGGTGGCGTGCAACGGGGCATTATCGGTTGCGCACCTCCACTAAAAGCGACGGCAGCATGACCCGGGCAGCGCGAATCACCGACCCTTCCTACGAGCTGATGGACGACCACAACGGCCTGTCCATCATCTATCGCCAGCATGGCTTCCCCTGCCCGCTGGTGCGCTGGCACTTTCACAAGGAATACGAGCTGCACTTGATTATCGCCAGCGCCGGCAAGGTGTTTATCGGCGACTATATCGGCAATTTCCACCCGGAAAGCCTGTTCCTCACCGGCCCCAACCTGCCCCACAACTGGATCAGCCAGGTGGCGGAAGACGAAGTGGTGCCCAAGCGCGACATGCTGGTGAATTTCACCGATGAATTGCTGGAGGGCGCCAGCCAGATCTTCACTGAGCTCAAGAGCCTGGCACCGCTGCTGGAACGGGCGCAGTACGGCATCGAATTCCGCTGCAAAAAGACCATCGCCCAGGCCATGACCCTGATGCAACACATCGAGGACGCCCGAGGCATGGCGCGACTGGGGCACTTCTTTATCTTGCTGGAGGCCCTCAGCGCGTGTGAGGACTACCAGTTGCTGTCAGGAGGGACCACGGCGCAGTTGGCCGATGAGCACAGCATCGACCGGACCAACCGTGCCGTGGACTACATCTTTGCCCATTACGCCCGGGAGCTGCCGCTGGAAGAGGTCGCGCAGTACCTGGGGATGAAACCCACCTACTTCTCCCGGGTGTTCAAGCAGGCCACCGGACGCACCTTCATCGAGTTCGTCAACCGCCTGCGCATCAGCAAATCCTGCGAGTTGCTGGCCGATGGCGACAAGGCCGTGACCGAGGTGTGCTTTGAGTCGGGGTTCAACAATATCTCCAACTTCAACCGGCGCTTCCAACAGCTCAAAGGCATGACGCCCTCGCACTACCGGCGCCTGGCGGTCCAGCGCCTGACGGAGCAGAACCTGGCCTGAGCCGCCGTGGATGGGTAACCATTCGTCGCCACTGTCAATCTTGACAGTTATATGCGCCCCCGCCTTGGGTGTGTGATGTCCTTGTTCAGTTGCCCGCCCAAGGAGCATCCACGATGAAGAAGCCTGCGCCATCCACCCCGCCCTCGTTACCTTGCCTGCCTCATCACCCGGCCCCCGGACAACCGAGTGATGCAGACGAACTGCTCCCCCCCTTCGTCAGCGACGAGGTGATCCCGCTGCCGGGAGCCGCACGTGGGCTGGGTATTCGCCATACGATGCCCTGGATGACGGTAAATTTTCCACGCTGGACCAGTCTCAGTCCAGGCGATACCTATAAGTTCTATATGGGCAATGATCGCTTTGCCATTGCTTCGGATGAGATCAGGGCAGAGGATCTGGACAAGGCTGTTTTGCGGTTGGTCATCCTGCCCGAGCATATTCCGGAGGGGTTTACCTACCCTACGTTTTGCGAGGTTATCCGCAGAGGCAGTGGCACCCCCAGTACTTCCCCCCGTGAAACCTGGTATGTCAAACGCACTCGCCCGGGTGGGGTCAGTAAAGACCCGGCATTGCCCTATCACACCGAACTGGTGATACACCTGCCGCCGGACCTGGTGGGCAACGTGCTGGACCCCGAACGCGCCAAGGAGGGAGTAGAGTTGACGATCGACCGCTACCCTAATATCACGGAAGGCGACACCGCCGAGGTGTATTGGAACGGCCATCTGACGATCCTTCGGATTGATGACGAGCATGTCGCCGGCATCAAACCCATTACGGTATTGATCCCTGAGTCGACCATCATTGATGGTGGCAGCGGCGACGTCATTATTCGCTTCCGGCTGTATGACAAGGTGTTCAACTTTTCCGGAGAGGTCCAACAGTGGTCGGATCACGTCACGGTGGACAGCGATCTGGACCCCCTCCTGCTCCCTATTCCACACTTTGTGGTGGATGGGGAGTCCGTCATGAAGCTGAACCTCGACACCCATGGCGATGCCTTCTTCGAGGTCGAAGTGGTTATTCCCAGAAGGCTGCCAAGTGGAACATTGACCCCTGCTGGTGCCTTGATCATCATGACCTTGAAAGGCGCCGATGCCGAGGGCTTGCCCTTTGAAACCACATTGCCAGCGTTTCCGGCACGTATTGGGCTGTCGGCCACGGCCCCAGTGGACCGCAAACACCTGGTGGCGGTGCTCAACGGCCATATGCAGTTTGAATACACGCTGACCACAGCCAACCACGTGCCCCTGGGCAAATCCCGGCGCCGGAATATCACGGTCTTCGGCACCAAAAGCACGATGCCGGCGATGATCATCGAGCAGAACGAAGGTGGCAACATTGACCCTGCGCATCCCTTTATCAAAGTCTTCTTTCCGCGCTACACCCCTTATGATCGCCACTACAATGTGACGTTGCGGATGGAGGCGGTACGGCCAGGGGGCGGCCTGGTGTTTTATGAAGAGAGCGCATTGGCAGGCCAGGAGCCACCGCCGGAGCGTTACCGTATTGTCGACCAGGAAGACTTCGCGCGTTTTGTCGGGATTGGCACCGTCCAGGTGTTTTACCTGGTAGATGATGGCAAGGTGCGGATCATGAGCCCCGGCATCCAGACCATCCGCAAGTCCGATGTGCTGGAAGTGACCTTTGGCCAGCGCGATGCCGAACTGCCAGAGCCGCAGCTGCAATATGTGGACGAGTTCAATAATCTGGACCCGGCGCGCATAAAGGGCGGCCAGCTCCAGGTGACCCTGCCGTATACGCGGACGGTGCCAGGCGATGTTCTCAGGTGGACCTTGCTGGGGGCTAACAGCAACGGATCCGCCAGTGACGAGATCCGCCTCAACACTGGAACGGCAGGCAGGCCCGTACAGTTCTACCTGGAGGAGGCGCTGATTGTTGCCAGCAAGAATGGCGAAATTCGCCTCAGTTATTCGCTGGTGCCTGCAAGTGGTGGTGGCACACGCTATTCGCAAGTATTGATCGTCACTGTGGGGGAGGCCCTGGACCTGTTGCGGCCAGAGGTATTGCAAGCCCAGCGTTACCCCGACCAACTGGTCCCCGAAGCCGCGCTGTCCGGGGCGACCATCGCCGTCTCCTATCTACAGATGCTGCCCAGTCATCGCATCCAGGCCTGCTGGACCGGTATTCCCGGGATAGGTACCCATTGCGAAACGAAGGATGGCAATACGTCCAAAACCTTGCACTTCGAGGTGCCCGCAGAGGTCATTGGCGCCAGCCTCAATGGATATGGACGCTATATCGAGGTGCAGTACTTCGTGCTCTTGGGGGTCCATCAAACACCTTCGCCCGTGCTGAGCCTGAACCTGCTGCCTCCCGTCCTCCTGCTGCCCTACATCGAAGGCCATACCGGCAGCGTGCTGAACATCAACGCATTGCTCGGTAGCGAGCGCGCCATGGTCGATCGCTGGAGCTTTATCAACCGCAATCAACGGATGTGGTTTGAATTGCGTGGCACCTATGCCAATGGCACAGATTTCTACGCAACCTTCTACAACGGCGACCCGGTGACCTTTAACGGCGAGCAGAACGGTATCCGCCCAACGGCGCCAGTGAGCGAGATGCGTCAACTCAAGGATGGCTCGCAATTGCTGATGCGCTTCGGGGTGACCTTTGACCAAACGGCCATTGAGTCCAATGCCCTGTGGTTCCCGGAACGCCGGTACACCATTCAGGCCATCCCGGCCCAGTTCCCGGTGCCGACGTTGCGACAGGCCACGGGCTCTGGCTCTTCAGTGACCTTAGCCCCGCTGGATGCGCGATTCGGTGCAACGGTAGACGTGTCCTACAGCCCGATGTATGTCACCGACTTCATTACCCTGGAGGTGATGGGGGCCCCGGGAGCGGGTTCGGGGCAACAGGGGCCAATCAACGGAGAAGCCGACGGCACGGTCACCTTCAACTTGTCGGAAGCGCTTATTGCCGCAAACATAGGCAATAAAGACACCCTCTTCACCGTGAAATATACCGTCCTGCGCAATGGCACCTTCCAGCCGTCAGCAGTGTTGACCGTAACGCTCAAGGCAATCCCCCAGGCAGAGCTGAAAAGAACCCTGCTGCGTATTGATGAAGCGATCGGCGGTGTACTCGATGTGGGTGAATTGGTCGGTAATGCAACGGCAACGGTGGGAACCTGGCCGTTCATTGCCAGGAACCAGCCCGTGTGGCTACGTTTGTTCGGTAACAAACCCAACGGTGCGGCCCATAACCTGACCCTGCTCAACGGTGCCGACGGTGATCGGGTGACCGATGCCTGGTTGAACCTTGGGTATCAGCAGAAAGCGATACTGAATACGTACCTGATTGATCTGGGCAATGCGACCCAACTGACCATGCAACTCAAGGCGGCGTTAACGAGCAGTACCGATGAATCGAAGGCCATTGAGTTCCCGCCGGTGGTGTACAGCATACGCAGCCGGATGATTAACGACGAGACCACGTTCGACGAATACTACTTCAATCACTGGCTCAGCCAATGGCCCAATGTGGGCATCCGCCGCGAGACAAATGCCAACTATTACCTGCAATCCGTTCCCTATACGGGCAGTGGTGTCAGGATCTACAAGGTCTATTTCCCTTATGCAGCGGGATACTATCGAATTAGATTTAGATACAAGATCAGCAAGTTTGCCAATATTGGTGGGCCGACCAGTATCTTGGTGCATACCAGAAACTGGCAAAACAATGTTGTCATCCCCAGCATCAATACATGGCTCAATGCCGATGTGCAGACGGGCTTTGTGCCGGGTCAATCCTTTGAACTTTCAATCTCTGTAGTCAACCCGGCAGACGGTGGCATCTACGATTTTGATGACATCAAAGTACAACAGCGTCCTTATCCATCGGGGACCGATCTGGAGGAGTAATTTCTGCGGTGTTAAAAGACCGAGGCCCCAGCGAAAATGCTGGGGCCTCGGTGTAACTGCAGGGTATCACTGGCACTTTCCAATGCCCTCATCAAACTCCTGCCCACTAGGGCAGTGGTAGTCATATCTAGTGTACTTTTGAGTTCGAGGATTCCAGACGCACCTGTAATACCCGCCCACGATAACCGTACTTTTAAAATAACCTTCTCTCGTGCAACGGGGTTCTTCAGCATTGGGTGATTGTGTTGTGCAGGCACTGATAAACAGTGCCACGCCCAGGCCTAGAACCGCTTTGTACAACGGGTTAATCGTGGGTCTTACCTTGGAAAGATCCATAGCCATCTCCTGATTGGATTGTGCTCCATCATTAACCGGCTATTTTTTTATATCGTCTACTGTCAAAAGTAACAGGTGGCATCAATGCCAATCCCTTGTGCATAGACTTCCCTGAGGCAGCTTCCAGCAGGGCTCAGTGCAAAAAAGTATCAGTCCAAGTGCTCCCAAGGATTTGTCATCACGGCTGCGCAAGGCTGTAATCAACGCACACTCTTCCTGCCACCTTGGGAAGACACAACAACAATAACTGTCCTTCTGCAGCCCCCGGGCACAGAAACGGAGTGCGCGATGAATTCCACTGCAAAAGCCCTGCTTGCCTGTACCTGCATGACCCTCAGCGCCGCCAGCCTGGGTGCGCAAACCCTGACCATTGCCACCGTCAACAACAGCGACATGATCCGCATGCAAAAGCTCTCGAAAACCTTCGAGGCCGAGCACCCGGACATCACGTTGAACTGGGTGGTGCTCGAAGAAAATGTGCTGCGCCAACGCCTGACCACTGACATTGCAACCCAGGGCGGGCAGTTCGATGTGCTGACCATCGGCATGTACGAAGCCGCACTCTGGGGTGCCAAGGGCTGGCTGGAACCGATGAAGGACCTGCCGGCGTCCTACGACCTGGACGATGTGTTCCCTTCGGTGCGCGACGGCCTTTCGGTCAAGGGCTCGCTGTACGCCCTGCCGTTCTACGCCGAAAGCTCCATCACCTACTACCGCACCGACCTGTTCAAGGCTGCTGGACTGACCATGCCTGAACATCCAACCTGGGTGCAGATTGGCGAGTTTGCGCAAAAGCTCACCGACAAGAACAAGGAGCAATACGGCCTGTGCCTGCGCGGCAAGGCCGGTTGGGGCGAGAACATGGCGCTGATCACCACCCTGGCCAATGGCTATGGCGCGCGCTGGTTCAATGAGCAGTGGCAACCCGAATTCAACGGCCCCGAGTGGAAGGACGCGCTGAACTTCTACGTCGACAATATGAAGAAGTCCGGCCCACCCGGCGCGTCCAGCAACGGCTTCAACGAGAACCTGGCGCTGTTCAACAGCGGCAAGTGCGCGATCTGGGTGGATGCCAGCGTCGCCGGTTCGTTCGTTACCGACAAGACCCAGAGCAAGGTCGCCGATCACGTCGGCTTTACCTTTGCCCCGCAACAGGTCACCGACAAGGGCAGCTCGTGGCTGTACTCCTGGTCCCTGGCGATCCCGACCAGTTCCAAAGCCAAGGACGCAGCCAAGGTCTTCAGTGCCTGGGCAACCTCCAAGGAATACGGCGCGCTGGTGGCCAAGACCGATGGCATTGCCAATGTCCCGCCAGGCACCCGCGCCTCGACTTACAGCGAGGAGTACATGCAGGCTGCGCCATTTGCCAAGGTGACGCTGGAGTCGCTGAAAGTCGCGGACCCGACCAAACCGACCCTCAAGCCGGTGCCCTATATCGGCATCCAGTTGGTGACCATCCCTGAGTTCCAGGCCATTGGCACCCAAGTGGGCAAGTTCTTCTCCGGCGCCTTGACCGACCAGCAGACGGTGGACCAGGCCCTGGCTGCCGCGCAAACCACCACCGAGCGGGAAATGAAGCGGGCCGGCTACCCCAAATAGCCCAGGCTCACCACAGTCGATGTGGGAGCTGGCTTGCCTGCGATGGCGGCCTGTCAGTGGATAAATCAGTTAACTGATCGACCGCTATCGCAGGCAAGCCAGCGCCTACATTGACCGCATTCCAAGGCAGATGCTATTTGCCTCCAATGGGTTTTGATTGTCATGAATACGTCTAAAAGCCGCCTGCGCAACCCCGGCTGGTTCCTCGTCAGCCCCTCGGTGGCCCTGTTGCTGCTGTGGATGATCGTGCCCCTGGGCATGACCCTGTATTTTTCGCTGATCCGCTACAACCTGCTCTACCCCGGCGAAAACCAGTTCGTGGGCCTGGAGAACTTCACCTACTTCATCACCGATTCAGGCTTTTTGCCCGGTGCCAGCAACACCCTGTTGCTGGTGGGCAGCGTGCTGCTGATCAGCGTGGTGCTGGGGGTGTTGATCAGTGCCTTGCTGGAGGCCAGCGAGTTTTTCGGCCGCGGGCTGGTGCGGGTGTTGCTGATCTCGCCGTTCTTTATCATGCCCACGGTCGGTGCGCTGATCTGGAAGAACCTGATTTTCCACCCGGTGTCCGGCGTACTGGCGGCGGTGTGGAAGCTGTTTGGCGCGCAGCCGGTGGACTGGCTGGCGCACTACCCGCTGCTGTCGATCATCATCATTGTGTCCTGGCAATGGCTGCCCTTCGCGATCCTGATCCTGATGACCGCCATGCAGTCCCTGGACCAGGAACAGAAAGAAGCCGCGCGCCTGGACGGTGCCGGGCCGATTGCAATTTTCTGGCACCTGACCCTGCCGCACCTGGCCCGGCCCATTGCCGTGGTGGTGATGATCGAGACGATTTTCCTGCTCTCGGTATTCGCCGAGATCTTCACCACCACCAACGGCGGCCCCGGCTACGCCTCGACCAACCTCGCCTACCTGATCTACAACCAGGCGCTGGTGCAGTTCGACGTGGGCATGGCCTCGGCTGGCGGCTTGATTGCCGTGGTCATTGCCAATATTGCGGCGATCATCCTGGTGCGGATGCTCGGCAAAAACCTGACTGACAAACCTTGAGGGCCGCGCCATGACGCTTCAACAATCCCGCCGCCTGCAAAGCCTGCTGCTCGGCACCCTGGCCTGGGCCATCGCCATCGTGATTTTCTTCCCGATCTTCTGGATGGTGCTCACCAGTTTCAAGACCGAAATCGACGCGTTTGCCACGCCGCCGCAGTTCATCTTCACGCCCACCCTGGAGAACTACCTGCACATCAATGAGCGCAGCAATTACGCCAGTTTTGCCTGGAACTCGGTGGTGATTTCCTTCAGCGCCACCGCCCTGTGCCTGCTGATTGCGGTGCCGGCGGCCTACTCCATGGCGTTCTACGAAACCCAGCGCACCAAGGGCACGTTGCTGTGGATGCTGTCGACCAAGATGCTGCCCCCGGTGGGCGTGCTGATGCCCATTTACCTGCTGGCCAAGAGCATGGGCCTGCTGGATACGCGCATCGCACTGATCATCATCTACACCCTGATCAACCTGCCGATTGTGGTGTGGATGGTGTACACCTACTTCAAGGACATCCCCAAGGACATCCTCGAAGCCGCGCGCCTGGACGGCGCCAGCCTGTGGCAGGAAATGCTGCGGGTGCTGCTGCCCATCGCCAAGGGCGGCCTGGCCTCCACGGTGTTGCTGTCGCTGATTCTGTGCTGGAACGAGGCGTTCTGGTCACTGAACCTGACCTCGTCGAATGCCGCGCCGTTGACCGCGTTGATCGCCTCCTACTCCAGCCCCGAAGGTTTGTTCTGGGCCAAATTGTCCGCCGTCTCGACCCTGGCCTGCGCACCGATCCTGATCTTTGGCTGGATCAGCCAGAAGCAACTGGTGCGCGGCCTGTCCTTTGGCGCAGTGAAATAACGACCCCTTATAAAAAGGAGGCCCATCATGGCCAACCTGAAAATCAAGAATCTGCAAAAAGGCTTCGAGGGTTTCTCCATCATCAAGGGCATCGACCTGGAGGTGCACGACAAGGAGTTCGTGGTATTCGTCGGCCCCTCCGGCTGTGGCAAGTCGACCCTGCTGCGCCTGATTGCCGGCCTTGAGGAAGTCAGCGAAGGCACCATCGAGCTCGATGGCCGCGATATCACCGAAGTGACCCCGGCCAAGCGCGACCTGGCCATGGTGTTCCAGACCTACGCCCTGTACCCGCATATGAGCGTGCGCAAGAACATGTCGTTTGCCCTGGACCTGGCCGGCGTGGACAAAAAGATTGTCGACAGCAAAGTCAGCGAGGCGGCGCGCATCCTGGAGCTGGGCCCGTTGCTGGAGCGCAAGCCCAAGCAGTTGTCTGGCGGCCAGCGCCAGCGCGTGGCGATTGGCCGGGCGATTGTGCGCAACCCGAAAATCTTCCTGTTCGACGAGCCGCTGTCCAACCTCGACGCCGCCCTGCGCGTGCAAATGCGCCTGGAGCTGGCGCGCCTGCATAAAGAACTGCAGGCCACCATGATTTACGTGACCCATGACCAGGTCGAAGCCATGACCCTGGCCGACAAGGTGGTGGTGCTTAACAGCGGGCGCATCGAACAGGTCGGCTCGCCCCTGGAGCTGTACCACCAGCCGGCCAACCTGTTTGTCGCGGGCTTTTTGGGCACACCGAAAATGGGCTTTCTCAAGGGCCAGGTCACCCGGCTCGACGGCCAGGGCTGCGACGTGCAACTGGACGCCGGCACCCTGGTCAGCCTGCCCTTGAGCAGCGCCAGCTTAAGCGTGGGCAGCGCGGTGACCCTGGGCATCCGCCCCGAGCACCTGGAGCTGGCCGCGCCGGGCGATACCCCCCTGACCGTCACCGCCGACGTGGGCGAACGCCTGGGCAGCGACACCTTCTGCCATGTGCTCACCACCAGCGGCGAGCCGCTGACCATGCGGATCCGCGGCGACATGGCCAGCCAGTATGGCGAGACCCTGCAACTGCACCTGGACCCGGCGCACTGCCATCTATTTGACAGCGACGGTGTGGCGGTGGCTCGTCCACTGCGCGCTGCCGCCTGATTTCGAGAACTCTTGATGAAACTCAATAAGCAGAACCTCACGCTGCTGGCGCCCGAAGTGCGCCTGCCGGCCTACACCATTGCCGATACGCGCCAGGGCATCGCCCATATCGGCGTCGGCGGTTTCCACCGTGCGCACCAGGCGTATTACACCGATGCCTTGATGAACACTGGCGTCGGCCTGGACTGGAGCATCTGCGGCATTGGCCTGCGGGCCGAAGACCGCAAAGCGCGGGATGACCTGGCCGGCCAGGACTATCTGTTCACCTTGTATGAGCTGGGCGACACCGATGACACCGAAGTGCGGGTGATCGGCGCCATCAGCGACATGCTGCTGGCACAAGACGGCGCCCAGGCCCTGATCGACAAGCTGGCCAGCCCTGCCATCCGCATCGTCTCGCTGACCATCACCGAAGGCGGCTACTGCATCGACGACAGCAACGGCGAATTCATGGCCCACCTGCCGCAGATCCAGCATGACCTGGCCCACCCTGCGGCCCCCAGGACCGTGTTCGGCTTTATCTGCGCCGCCCTGGCCCAGCGCCGTGCGGCGGGTGTTGCGGCCTTTACTGTGATGTCCTGCGATAACCTGCCACACAATGGCGCCGTGACCCGCAAGGCGCTGCTGGCATTCGCGGCGTTGCGCGATGCCGACCTGCATGACTGGATCAAGGACAACGTGAGCTTCCCCAATGCGATGGTCGACCGCATCACACCGATGACCAGCAGCACCCACCGCCTGCAACTGCATGATGAACACGGCATTGATGATGCCTGGCCAGTGGTGTGCGAACCCTTTGTGCAATGGGTGCTGGAAGACAAATTCGTCAACGGTCGCCCGGCCTGGGAACAGGTGGGCGTGCAGTTCACCGATGACGTCACCCCCTATGAAGCCATGAAGATCGGCCTGCTCAACGGCAGCCACCTGGCCCTGACCTACCTGGGGTTTCTCAAGGGTTATCGGTTTGTCCACGAGACCATGAACGATCCGCTGTTTGTCGCGTATATGCGTGCCTATATGGACCTGGACGTGACCCCCCACCTGGCGCCGGTGCCGGGCATTGACCTGACGCAGTACAAGCAGACCCTGGTGGAGCGCTTCTCCAACCAGGCGATTGCCGATCAGTTGGAGCGCGTGTGTTCCGATGGTTCGTCGAAGTTTCCCAAGTTCACCGTACCGACCATCAACCGCTTGATTGCCGAGGGCCGTGACACCGAGCGCGCGGCCCTGGTGGTGGCGGCCTGGGCCTTGTACTTGCAGGGTGTGGATGAAAATGGCGTGCGCTACCGCATCCCCGACCCCCGCGCCGACTTCTGTCGGGCACTGGTGGCGGATGACGGGTTGATCAGCCAACGGTTGTTGACGGTGGAAGAGATTTTTGGCCCGGCGATTCCCAACTCACCGGAGTTTGTGGCCGCGTTCGAGCGGTGTTTTGCCAGTTTGCGCGATAACGGTGTAACAGAAACCCTGAAACAACTTACCTCCTGAAGAAACTCGATCAACCTGTGGGAGCTGGCTTGCCTGCGATGGCGGTGTATCAGTCACATCATGGTTGCCTGGACGGTCGCCATCGCAGGCAAGCCAGCTCCCACATTGATCGGGTTTTCACCCTACTGTCTGCTGAGTAACCACCATGACCCGGCAATCTTTGTTTCTTGGCATCGACTGCGGCACCCAAGGCACCAAAGCCATCGTCCTCGACGCCGCCAACGGCCAGGTGCTGGGCCTGGGCGCCGCCGCGCACAGCCTGATCAGCGGCGCCAATGGCCGGCGCGAGCAGGACACCACGCAATGGCTGGACGCCTTGACCGAAGCCACCCACCGCGCCTTGCAACAAGCCGGCGTGGACGGCCAGGATATCCTCGGCATTGGGGTTTCCGGCCAGCAACATGGCCTGGTCCTGCTCGATGCCCAGGGCCAGGTGTTGCGCCCGGCCAAACTGTGGTGCGACACCGAAACCAGCGCGGAAAATGCCCGGCTGCTGCAGCACCTGGGCGGTGAACGCGGCGCCCTGGAGCGCCTGGGCGTGGCCATTGCGCCGGGCTACACCGTGTCCAAGCTGCTGTGGACCCTGGAGCAACACCCGGATGTGTTTGCGCGCATCGCCCATGTCCTGTTGCCCCACGACTATCTCAATTACTGGCTCACCGGCCGCGCCTGCGCCGAATATGGCGACGCCTCGGGCAGCGGCTATTTCAATGTGCGCACCCGCCAATGGGACTTGCCATTGCTGCGGCATATCGACCCCAGCGGGCGCCTGGAAGCGGCGTTGCCAGCGCTGATCGAAGCCGATCAGGCGCTGGGCACTGTGCTGCCGGGGATCGCCGAACGCCTGGGGATCAACCCCGGGGCCATTGTGTCCAGTGGCGGTGGCGACAATATGATGGGAGCCATCGGCACCGGCAATATTGTGCCGGGGGTGATCACCATGAGCCTGGGCTCATCAGGCACCGTGTATGGGTTTGCCGACCAGCCGACGGTCAGCGCCCAGGCCGCAGTGGCAACATTCTGTTCCTCCAGCGGCGGTTGGCTGCCGTTGATCTGCACCATGAACCTGACCAATGCCACCGGGGTGATCCGCGAATTGTTCGAGCTGGACCTGGTGGCGTTCAACGCCCTGGTGGCCCAGGCACCGATTGGCGCCGAGGGCGTCAGCATGCTGCCGTTCCTCAACGGCGAGCGCGTGCCCGCCCTGCCCCACGCCACCGGCAGCCTGCACGGCCTGACCATGACCAACCTGACCCGTGGCAACCTGTGCCGCGCGGTGGTCGAAGGCACCACCTTTGGCTTGCGCCAGGGCCTGGACCTGCTGCGCCAGACCGGCCTGCAAAGCCACAGTATCCGCCTGATCGGCGGCGGCTCGAAAAGCCCGGTGTGGCGGCAGATGGTCGCCGATATCATGGACACCGAAGTGGTGTGTACCGAACAAAGTGAAGCGGCGGCCCTGGGCGCGGCGATCCAGGCTGCGTGGTGCCAGTCCGGCGAAAGCCTGCAAGCACTGTGCGCCCGCTGCGTCAGCGTCGACCCGGCCAGCCGTACCCAGCCCGTCGCCGCCAGTGTTGCGGCCTATCAACAGGCCTATGCACGCTATCAACAGCATGTGGCAACCCTTTAAGAGCGAATAATATGTATCTGGTGTGTGGCGAAGCGCTGTTTGATTTTTTCAGCCAGGAGGATGCCAGCGGGCAGGCCTCGAAAGTCAATTTCAAGGCGATTGCCGGCGGCTCGCCGTTCAACGTGGCCGTGGGGTTGCGCCGCCTGGGGATTGAGGTGGGGCTGTTGGCCGGGTTGTCCAGCGACTACCTGGGCCAACGCCTGCGCCAGGTGCTCAGGGATGAAGGGGTGCGCGACGACTACCTGGTGGAGTTTGCCGCACCGACTACCCTGGCGATGGTCGCCCTGGGGGCCAATGGCTCGCCGCACTACAGTTTCCGGGGGGAAGGCTGTGCGGACCGGCAGTTGCAGCTCGGGCATCTGCCGGTCCTCGATGCGCAGGTGCGCGGCCTGCATTTCGGCTCGTTTTCCCTGGTGGTGCAGCCGGTGGCCGACAGCCTGTTGGCCTTGCTGCGCCGGGAAAGCGGCCAGCGCCTGATCAGCCTCGATCCGAATGTGCGCCTGAACCCCGAGCCGGATATCGAGGTCTGGCGCCAGCGCGTGGCCGAGCTGGTGCAGCATGCCGACCTGATCAAGGTCAGCGATGAAGACCTGCACCTGCTCTACCCTGGCCAGGCGCCGGAAAGCGTGCTGCACGGCTGGTTGCAGTACCGCTGCCAGCTGATTTTCCTGACCCGTGGCGGTCAAGGGGCGACGGTGTTCAGCCGCCAGCATGGCAGTTGGTCGGCCCCGGCGGTGCCAGTGGTGATGGCCGATACGGTCGGCGCCGGCGATACCTTCCAGGCGGCCTTGATTGCCTGGCTGACCGAGCAACAGCTGGATTCGGTAGACGGCGTGCAGGGCCTGGCCCGGGAGCAGATCGACGCGATGCTCAGGTTTGCCATTCGCGCCGCCGCGCTGACCTGTAGCAAGACCGGGCCCGACCTGCCTTATCGCCAGCAATTGCACGGCTAACCATACTCAGGGCTTTTCCCGTATCGCCCGGGCCACCAGCGCGCCGACCACGCCGCCGGCCAGGGGCGCGAGCCAGAACAGCCAGAGCTGCATCAGGTAATCAGTACCGGCAAACAGCGCCGGCCCGGTACTGCGGGCCGGGTTGACCGAGGTATTGGTGACCGGGATCGACACCAGGTGGATCAGGGTTAGGGTCAGGCCGACGGCTATCGGCGCAAAGCCTGATGCGTTACCCGGCGCCGTTACCCGCATGACAATAAACACCAGGAAGAACGTGCCCACCGTTTCCACGACCACGGCGGCCAGCAGGCTGTATTGCCCCGGGCTCAATGCACCATAGCCATTGGCGGCGAACTCGCCGATCTCAAACCCTGGCCGGCCACTGGCGACCAGTGCGAGGATCGCCGCCGCAACCGTCGCGCCGGCGACCTGGGCGATGATATAGGGCAGCACCTCCAGCCCTGCAAACCGCCCTCCGACCCACAACCCCACCGTCACCGCCGGGTTGAAATGCGCGCCACTGATACTGCCCACCGCATAGGACATGGTCAGCACACTCAGGCCAAACGCCAGGGCCACCCCCGCAAAACCAATCCCCAACCCTGGAAACGCGGCCGACAGGATCGCACTGCCGCAACCGCCGAAGGTCAACCAGAAGGTACCGAGAAACTCTGCTGCGATTTTTTGTTGCACTGAAACCCTCACTTCCTTCAAGGGGCAAGCGCTGACGTTAGCAACAGCAGGGCCAAATCCGTATCAGAGTTTTCTGGTTAATGCGCAGCATCAACGGCTGGCATTCGGGCTTGTGGCGGTTATATAAGTCCTGGACAGAGAGTGCCAATGTGGCTACGCCTATTTTGAAGTCGGTACAACTGTCAATTTTGACAGTTGTACGAAGGCCCAGCGCAGCCTTTAATGTTTTCAGCATAGAGGCAGCTGTTTGGCGCAAACAAAGGACAAGTAATACTGCAGAAATAGAGTTGAGCTAGGAGCGGGACTCTCGAACCGCTCACGCTTATCAAGCCTGCCGTCAATTACTTATCAGTGATTTCCAGGAAGGAATAACATGAACTCTTTTATAAAAAACAACGCAATAATCGCCACGCTACTGATGGGGCTCGGCGGTGCACATACTACAATGGCCGCTTATGTCGCGATCACCCCACCTGGCGGAAAACAGTGCAGTGTTTCAGGCATCAATAATGGCGGTGTTGTGGTTGGAAACTGCAGTACCGGCAGTATAACAATCCCCAATTCCCCCTGGGTCGCCCTTACCCCGGCAACGCCTGTCTTGTTACCGCGCCTGGCGCCTTCACAACCTTGCTCAGTGGGGGCCATCAGCAATGCCGGGTGGATTGTCGGTAAATGCGGTGCCCCGGATGGGGCCGACTACGCCGTTGTGTGGGACGCCAACGATCTGCCGTCCGGTATTCTTAAACTGTTCCCGCGCCCAGGGCTGATTGGCCTGTTTCCCGATGTCAGCACCGTTCCCTCTGCAATCAATCAGCGCGGCGGTGTGCTGGGCTCCAGTATCAACCGGTCCGGGGTTTCCACGGTTGTCCTGTGGGGCGCGGGGCAAAGCAATGCTCGAGATGTATCGAGCCCCGGTGACAATTGCAGAGGGGTCGATCTCACTTATACATTGGTCAACTCCCGCCCCGTAGTCGCCACCAGCTGCCCTGATGCCAACGGCACCATGATCGGTAAAATTGCCCAGCACAATGGCCTGTTATATGTCTCCACCCCATTACCCAAACCTGCCGGGGCACTGACCTGTATCGCCACGAGCATCAATGATGCGTTGCAGGTGGTGGGGGGGTGCAAGTACTCAACCGCACCGTTCTCCCGTGCGGCATTCTGGGCAACGCCAACCTCGACGCCAACACTCGTACCAACCTTGAGTGGCAATAGCGTGAGTATTGCCAGCCAGTTGAATAACGCTGCACAAGCCGTGGTGGATTACACCGATACCGATGGGAACGGCAGCACCGCCGTATGGAATATTACGGCAGGCACCGTCAACCTGGTTCCGGCCTTTACAGTGGGGGTTGGCAGTTCAGGTGTAGCACTGGCGGATAACGGAAATTTATTAGTCCAGGGCGCCAACTCTGGCACGTTTACAGAAAGTGCCACTTGGGATATTTCAAACGGGTTGCAGAGTTTTGGATTCTATAGCGGCGGCAAGAACGCGATGATTGGGGTGATTTCCCAGGACGGTACTAAGATCGCCGGAACTGTAGAAGACAGCGCACAAACCTATACGGCAGTTATGACTCAATAAATAATACTCCAACTTAACTAAATGCTCACTACAAAACTTACGGAGTCATTATGTTAGTACCAATATTAAATTTGAATTTTTTTACAACCAAAAAAAGCGTATTTCTCAAAACCATAACATTGATGGTTATCTTAGGACTTGAAATGAGCAGCAATACGGTCATGGCAAAAGTTTTTGATGGACACCCCTATGGCGGCCTGACAAAAAACGAGCAAGTTAATTTGTATTACAGCGCCGCTAACGGCTATGTCGGCCCCGATATAGAAAGGAATTGGGATTTAATCAACGCGAGAGACAAGGCAGACGAAGAGCGCCTTAATAAGATGCTCAAGATGTTTAATAAGAACTTTCTCATGCATCACTATAACAATAAATTTACTTATAGTTATTGATAAGTACTTCAGATGCTACACCAGCCTGGAATCATGCAAACAAACACTTCCGGGCCTGGCGTTTACCCAGGCCCGGCAATCCGCAATACCCCAGTTGCCCCGATCAGTAAAGCCTCGCCCCCGCCCGACGTGGCGCCGGAGCATGGGCATGCTTGAGGTCTTCACGCAACTCGGTGATCAGGTTGCAGATGGCTCGACTGCTGTCGAGCTTATCGGCCTGGATACCGGTGACGGTGATGCCCGTCCCCTCAGCATCGTCGTAGACTTTGATCGTCAGCGTCGCATCCTGGGCCTTGATGCATTCACAACGTCGAGGCAGGAAACCTCCTTCAATAATGCTGCGCAATTCCAGTTCCGAAAGCATGGCTAAACCTCTCCTTTGTTGAGACCGCCAATGAATTATTATCGCTATCGATAGTCTGACCGTCGCGTCGACGGTTGACTTCACGCCTTGCCAACCCTGGCAGGTACGTTCAACTGCTGAGCCTACTCCTTGTGTCCAACGGCGTAGGATCCTTTCCTCATAAGCAACCGCCACTCTTATATAAGTTGCTCCCGGTTTGCACTGCCGAGCGTTGGCGTGCATCGTTGGCAACCACTGTTCAACTGACCTCAAGATAAGGACGTCCCATGACGGCTTCTCCCTTCACTCTCCTTTCGGTACTGGCAATGAGCGTGCTGGCCGCACAGGCCAACGCTGCCAAACTTGAAGATATCGCGCCCTACCCCAAGGCCGATGCCGGGCACGTGCGCCAGGTTATCCACTTGCCTGCACAGCCCCGGGAACAGGACCTCCAGGTCGAGATCCTGGCCGGCAAAACCCTGTCCGTGGACTGTAACCAGCAACGCCTGGGTGGGGTGTTGGAAGAAAAGAATCTCGAAGGTTGGGGCTACCCGTTTTACCGGATGGAGAACGTTATTGGCCCCATGAGCACCCTGATGGCCTGCCCCGACGGCAAGACCCGCAAGGCGTTTGTACCGGTGGTCGGTGACGGTTTTTTGCTGCGCTACAACAGTAAATTGCCCATCGTGATATATGTTCCAAAAGATGTCGAAGTGCGTTACCGCATCTGGTCGGCCTCGCCCACCGTCGAGAAGGCCAGCGTGCAGTAGCGCCATAGATCAAATGGGGGAGCTGTGCTGTTGTGCCGCCACCCGCTCGGCCACGTGGCGCAAACTATCGAAGTTGATATTGGCCCCGGAGTTGATCGCCACCAGCGTCTGCCCCAGGGCCCCGCTGCGTTTCACATAGCGGCGGATACCAGCCACCGCCAGGGCGCCGGAGGGCTCAGTGATGGCGCGGGTGTCGTCGTAGATCAGCTTGATCGCGCTGCACAGTTCATCGTTGCTGACGGTGATGACTTCATCGACATGGTGACGACAGATTTCAAAGCCATAGGCGCCGATCTGCGCCACGGCGGTGCCATCGGCGAAGTTGTCCACACTGGGCAAGATCACCCGCTCGCCTGCACCCAGGGCCGCCAGCAGGCAACTGGAACCTTCAGGCTCCACGCCAATCACCCGTACTGTTGGCCGCAGGTATTTGATATAGGCGGCGATCCCGGCGATCAGCCCGCCGCCACCGACCGGGACAAAGATCGCGTCCAGCGCGCCTTGTTGCTGGCGCAGGATTTCCATGGCGACGGTGCCCTGCCCGGCGATCACATCGGGATCATCGAAAGGCGAGACAAAGGTGGCCCCCGACTGCTCGGCCAACTGCAACGCATGGGCCAGGGCAAATGGGAAACTTGCGCCCTGCAACACCGCCTCGGCGCCTCGCGAGCGCACGCCCAGCACTTTCAATTCGGGCGTGGTGCTGGGCATCACGATCGTCGCCCTGATCCCCAACTCACGTGCCGCCAGGGCCACGCCCTGGGCATGGTTGCCCGCCGAAGCTGTAATCACCCCGCAGGCCTTTTGCGCTGCGGTCAGTTGCACCAGCTTGTTGTAGGCGCCACGGATCTTGAAGGAGAACGTCGGCTGCAAATCTTCGCGCTTGAGCAGGACCTGATTGCCGAGCAGCGCCGACAGCGCCGGGGCCGCCTGCAAGGGCGTGCGTATCGCCAGGTCGTAGACCGGCGCGGCGAGGATTTTTTTTACGTATTGCTCAAGCAGCAAGGGGCTACTCATGGGGGGACTCCTGGCGTTTGACAAAGCCCAAGAGACGGAAAAACAAAACCCGCCTCTAGGGCGGGTTTGGGTACAGCCGAACGCTATCCCGCCAAATAAGGAATGGCGGTAATAATAATGCTTGGCTGGGAACGATAGGTTTGCAAGGTCATGCCGCAAAACTAACCGGCGCTCTGTGGCAAGTCAACTCTGGGGGTTTACGAGCGATATACGAAACGTATACGATTTGTATATCCACCCTACACAGTGAAGCTCATGGGCATCGTCAAGATCACCGATCAACTGCATGAACAAATCCGTCTGGCCAGCGCTGCCATGGACCGTTCGATCAACGCCCAGGCGGAGTTCTGGATCAAGATCGGCCTGTTGGCCGAACTCAATCCGCACCTGGCCTACAACGACCTGATCAACAAGCTGTTGCTCGACAAGCCCGACCTGATCCGAGGGCGCAGCCGATGATCAAGACCCCTGCACAGATCGCCGTGATGCGCGAAGCCGGCCGCCTGCTGGGCCAGGTCTTCAGCATGCTCGACAACCGGGTGCACGCTGGCCTGACCACCCTGGAGCTGGATGCGGCAATCGAGGCGTTTATCCGCCAGGACCTGCAAGCGCGCCCCGCCAGCCTTGGGCAGTATGACTACCCCTTCAGCAGCAACACCTCCCTCAACGAAGTGGTGTGCCACGGCATGCCAAGTGCCCGGGACGTGTTGAAGGACGGCGACATCCTCAATATCGACATCACTCTGGAAAAAGGCGGGTTTATTGCCGACGCCAGCAAGATGTACATGATCGGCGCCGTCGCGCCCAAGGCACGGCGCCTGGTAGAGCAGACCTTCGAGGCGATGTGGGCCGGTATCCGCCAGGTCAAGCCCGGCGCACGCCTGGGGGATATCGGCCATGCGATCCAAAGCCACGCCCAGGCCAATGGCTACAGCGTGGTGCGCGAGTATTGCGGCCACGGGATTGGCCGGCAAATGCACGAAGAACCGCAAATCCTGCACTTCGGTCGCCCGGGCACCGGCTTGATCCTGCGCGAAGGCATGGTGTTCACCATCGAGCCAATGCTCAACCAGGGCAGCGCCAAGGTGCGCAGCCTCAAGGACGGCTGGACCGTGGTGACCCGCGACAACAGCCTGTCAGCCCAGTGGGAACATACGGTGGCCGTGACCGCTGAGGGGTTTGAAGTGCTGACGCTACAGGCGGGAGCCTAGGTTACCCCGCTTTCCCGCCGCCCCTGGCCACCCGCCTGAGCCCCAACACCATCCCTGCGGCGCCCAACGCCATCGCCAGCAGAAACAGCGGGTACGCCACCCACCACGGTGTACCCGCCGTCATCATGCTGAACTCGGACATGCCGCCAATGCTGGCGATCAGGTTCAGCGGCAGGAACACCACGTTGATCAGCGTCAGCTTGCGCAACAGGTTGTTCATGCTGTTGTTCATCAGGTTGCCCCGGGCGTCGATCAGCCCCGAGAACACGTTGGAATAGATCTCCGCCTGCTTGTAGCACTGGTGGTTCTCGATGATCAGGTCATCGATCAAGCCCAGGGTCTGCGGGCTGAAATGCTCCTTCTCGGCGTGGTTGCGCAAGCGCGTCAAGACCGCGCCGTTGCTGTGCAGCGCGTTGATGTAATAGATCAGGCTCTCGCTGAGGCTGAACATTTGCATCAGGTGGCGGTTGCTCATGGAGGCGTTGAACTGCTGCTGCAATTCCCGGGCGACCAGCTTGATCACCTTGAGGTGGCCCAGGTAGTGGTGGAGGTTGTTCAGCAGCAGGTCCAGCAACACGTCCAGCGGCGTATGCAACGGCCGCCGCGCGCCCAGGCCGGACAGTTGGCTGTCGTCGGTGGCAATCACCAGCAGGCGGTCCGGGGAAAACAGCAAGCCACAGGACGACACTTCAAACACCAGGTTGCTGCCCCCGGAATAGTTTTGCGGGCGCTTCCAGATCAAAAACAGGTTGTCTGGATGGAACTCGATACGCGACACCTCGTCCGGGTCCAGGGCCGATGCCAGCGCATGTTCATCGACCTTGTAGCGCTCGCGCAGTAATTCACGCTCATGGCTGTCGGGGTTGTTGAACAGCAGGATCTCGGCATTTTCGCGCTCGCTGCGGCGCAGCGCGCCTTCGCGCAGTTCAAAGCCGATCACCAGCCCTGGCCCTGGCGCTTGAGCTCCAGGCGGCGCACGAACTCTTCCAGCACCAGGGAATACAGGTCGTCCTGCAAGTAGGCATCTTCGATCCCGGCATCCATGTTCGGGTTGTCGTTGACCTCGATCACCACCACCTTGTCGCCGGACTGCTTCAAGTCCACACCGTACAAGCCATCGCCGATCAGGTTGGCGGTCTTGACCGCCAGCTCCACCACGGCCTTGGGCGCCTCGTGCACCGCCAGGGTCCGGCACTCGCCGTTGATATCCTGGCCGATAGCCTTGTGGTTGTAGATCTGCCAATGGCCCTTGGACATGAAATATTGGCAGGCAAAGATCGGCTTGCGGTTGAGTACGCCAATGCGCCAGTCGTACTCGGTATAGAAAAACTCCTGGGCCAGCAGCAACACCGAGTGCTCGAACAGCTCGGCCGTGGCGGTCAGCAGCGCCTCCTGGCTTTCTACCTTGATCACCCCCCGGGAGAAACAGCCGTCGGGGATTTTCAGCACCAGGGGGAAGCCCAATCGCTCCCCCACCCGCTCGAAATCTTGCGGTCGTTCCTTGTACAGAATCTCGGTGGCGGGCATGCCCAACTGATGACTGTTGAGCAGGTCCGTGAGGTAGACCTTATTGGTACAGCGCAGGATCGACGCCGGGTCGTCCATCACCACCAGCCCTTCACTCTCGGCTTTCTTGGCGAAACGATAGGTGTGGTTGTCGACACTGGTGGTTTCGCGGATCAACAGCGCGTCGTATTCGGCCAGCCGTGCGTAGTCCTTGCGCTCGATCAGCTCGACATCGATGCCCAAGCCCTTGCCCACCCGCACGAAATTATCCAGGGCCTTGGCATTGGACGGCGGCAACTGCTCCTGGGGATCATGCAGGATGGCCAGGTCATAACGGGCCAGGCGCTTGGAGCGCGGTTGGCGCCAGATCCGGCGGCTGAAGTTGTCCAGGGCATGGGCGAATTGATCTTCCTGATCATCACGCAACTTATGTAAGACCCCGGACTTGATGCCTTCGATATGCCAGCCGTTATGCTTGCGGAACTCAACTAACAGGATGGGGGATGGGAAGGCTTCAAATAACTGCCGGGCTAAATCTTGCAGTGGTTCAATATTGGTCCGGCCAAAATAAAGTGTCAGGGTAAACCCTTCGGTATTGCTGTAAAGATGATGACTCAATGCTTTATCGAGGGTTTTATCCAGGTCATCCAGGGCCAGGCCGTACAGGGATTTTTTCGTCAATTCGCTGATGGTACGCACCGACGGAATCACCTTGTGCCCCCGCGCTTCGGCCAGCAGCGAGCAGTAGTAGCCATGCCCCAGGTACTTGTAGCTGCGGCACAGGTTGATCACCTGCACCCGTTTGCCTGCCTCGTTCTCCCGGGAGTGTTCGAGGTATTCCTGGGCGGTGACTATATCTTCGCTGGGGAAGTACGAGGCCCAGTCTTCCTTGCGCTCAACAATAATCACGACTTGGCTTGGACTCTTGGGCTGTGTGGAAAAATATCCGCTGGAAGTGATTGTCGCCGCGACGCTTTGCTCGGATACTTCTCGCCAATGACTTTGTACCGCTGACATATTGATTGATCCGCTAGAGAACTTGACCTTTTCTATTAAGCACGATCTTTCACGGAAGTCTCGTTTAGTTACGCAACTTTTACGGCGGTTATATGACTCTTTGTTTTCGCATTGCAACCCTTGATGACGTGCCGGCGCTGGTGGCACTGGAACAGCACTGTTTCACCACCGAGCGTCTGTCCACCCGCAGTTTCCAGTGGATGATCAGCCGTGCCCATGGGCAGTTGCTGGTGGCCGAAGACACCGGCCACTTGCTCGGTTATGCCCTGGTATTGTTCCATCGCGGCACCTCGCTGGCGCGCCTGTACTCCATCGCCATTGCCGCGCCTGCCCGGGGCATGGGCCTGGGCAAGCAACTGCTGGCGCGCATCGAGGCCTGTGCCGTGGAACACGACTGTGCCTACCTGCGCCTTGAAGTGCGCACCGACAACCCTGGCGCCATCGCCCTGTATGAGCGCAGTGGCTACCGGCGCTTTGCCCTGATCAACGACTATTACGCCGACCATACCGACGCCCTGCGCCTGGAGAAACGCATCCTCCAGCACGCTGACGCCCGGGCCTTGAGCGTGCCCTACTACCCGCAGACCACCGATTTCACCTGCGGCGCCGCGTGCCTGCTGATGGCCATGGGCGCCCTGGTGCCGGGGCGTGAGGCCCTGCGCCGCGAAGAACTGCAGATCTGGCGCGAAGCAACCACTGTGTTCATGACCGCCGGCCACGGCGGCTGCAGCCCCCAGGGTTTGGCCCTGGCCGCCTGGCGTCGGGGCTTTCGCGTGCGCATGCAGGTCAACGTGCGCGGGCCGCTGTTTCTCGATGGGGTGCGTAACCTGCATAAAAAAGAGGTCATGCGCCTGGTGCATGAGGGGTTCGAGCAAGAGTTGGCCAACAGCGAGGTGCAGCAGGTGTTCGGCGGTGCGTTGGACCTGGCGCAGGTCCTGGGCGAAGGCGGTCAGCCGCTGGTGCTGATCAGCAGCTACCGGCTGACGCGCTCCAAGTCACCGCACTGGGTGATCGTGACCGACTGCGATCAGGAGTTTGTCTACCTGCATGACCCCGATGTGGACCATAGCCAGCATCGCCAGCCCATGGACTGCCAGCATTTGCCGGTCAGCCACGGGGAATTCGCGCGGATGTGCCGCTTTGGCAATAACCAACTGCGTGCGGCGGTGGTGCTATACGGGTAACGCCGTCGCCCTGGCGCTGCCGGTCGCCGCGGCCTTGGCCTCCAGTTCGCGCACCAGGGGCAGCACGCGCTGGCCAAAATACGCCACCTCTTCCTGAAAGTGCAGGAAGCCCGCCAGCACCAGGTCCACCCCCACCGCCTTGAGCGCGACGATGCGCTCGGCAATTTGCCGGGGCGTGCCGATCAGGTTGGTCTTGAAGCCGTCGTTGTACTGCACAAGGTCAGCGAAGCTGGACTTGGCCCAATTGCCCTCGCCTTCCGGCGAGGCCTGGCCCGCCTGCCTGGCGGCATCGCCAAAGGCATTGACTGCTTGCGGGTCGGCCTTGTCGATGATCTCGGCCAACACCGCCAGGGCCTCTTCCTCGGTGTCGCGGGCGATCACAAACGCGTTGACCCCGACTTTGACCGAGTGGTGATTGGCGGCGGCCTTGGCGCGGATATCATCGACCTGGGCCTTGATCCCTTCTGGCGTGTTGCCATTGGTGAAATACCAATCCGACACCCGCGCCGCCATATCCCGCGCGGCCCGGGAGCTGCCCCCCTGGAAAATCTCCGGGTGCGGTTGCCCCAGGGGCTTGGGCTTGAGGGTGTAATTGTTGAAGCGATAGAAATCGCCCTTGAAGGTGAAGTCATCCTGGGTCCAGATGCCCTTCAAGGCACGGATGAACTCCTCGGAACGCCGGTAGCGCTCGTCGTGCTCCAACCAATGTTCGCCGATGGCCTGGAACTCGCCCTTGAACCAACCACTGACGATATTCACCGCGACCCGGCCATGGGTCAGTTGATCGATGGTCGCCAGTTGCTTGGCCGCCAACGCCGGCTGCCAGGGGCCCGGCAGGATCGCGGCGATCACCTTGAGCGTGCGGGTAGCGGCCAGCAATGCATGGCTGAAGGCCACGGATTCATGCTGGTATTCGGCGCCGTAGCCGGCGGTGAAGCGGATTTGCGTCAAGGCGTACTCAAACCCCGCCGCCTCGGCCAGTTGGGCCAGTTTGCGGTTGTAGTCGATGCCCCAGTCGGTGCGTTGCTCGACGTTGCTGACCACCAGGCCACCACTGACATTGGGCACCCAATAGGCAAATTTCACGGCTTGCTGAGTCATGGCTCGGTACCTCGCACACAGGGGATGTGCAGGGTGTGGAGCAGTAAGCATGCCAGCGCGGGCAAAGCCCCGTGGCTGGGGCGTTCGGCCGCTCCGGGCCCGGGCGGGGCAATGTTGCCCTGGCGGGTGGTTTGTTGGATCACTGTTGCTGGCACAACACCTGGCTCCTCTCGATGAGAGTGTGTTGCAACAGTCGCCCTGGCAAGCGGTTATCGGTAAGCTATCGGACTTTCGCGCAGCCCCTTTCTGCGCCTCGCCGAAAATAAGTCGCCTCCATGCCTTTTGAACTCAGCGTTGACCTCACCACCTTGGCCATCCTCGCCGTGGTGGCCTTTATTGCCGGTTTTATCGATGCCATTGCCGGCGGCGGTGGCTTGCTCACCACCCCGGCCTTGCTCACCGCCGGTATGCCGCCCCATCTGGTGCTGGGCACCAATAAATTGAGTTCGACCTTCGGCTCGGCCACCGCCAGCTTTACCTTCTACCGGCGCAAGCTGTTCCATCCGCGCCAGTGGATGCACGCCATCGTCGGCACCCTGGTCGGTGCGCTGCTGGGAGCCATCGTTGCCCATTACCTGCCCGCCGAGTGGCTGAACAAGATGCTGCCGGTGATCGTCTTCGCCTGCGGGATCTACCTGTTGTTTGGCGGCACGCCCAAGGCGCCGCTGGATGCCGATGCGCCAATCAAGAAGAAATGGCAATCGACCCAGGGCTTCGGCCTGGGGTTCTACGATGGCGTGGCCGGTCCCGGCACCGGCGCGTTCTGGACCGTCAGCACCCTGTTGATGTACCCCGTGGACCTGGTCAAGGCCAGCGGCGTGGCACGCAGCATGAACTTCGTCAGCAACGCGGCGGCGCTGTCGGTGTTTATCTTCAACGGTTCGGTGGACTGGATTGTCGGCCTGAGCATGGGCCTGTCGGTGATGGTGGGCGCATTCTTTGGCGCCCGCAGTGCCATCAGCGGCGGCGCCAAGTTCATTCGCCCGGTGTTTATCACCGTGGTCCTCGGCCTGACCGTGCGCCTAGCCTGGCAGCACTGGTTCAGCGTGGCCTAGACGGCGCGCCACATACAGGTCGATAAGGTAGCGGGCAATCGAGCGCGAGGCCGGCAGCGGCGGCAACTGGTGGATGTTGAACCACTGCGCATCTTCAATCTCATCGGCCTGGGGCACGATCTCGCCCCCGGCATACTCGGCGTGAAAGCCCAGCATCATGGAATGGGGGAACGGCCAGCACTGGCTGCCCACGTACTGGATGTTCTGCACCTTGACCTGCACTTCCTCGCGCACTTCGCGGATCAGGCAGTCTTCGGCAGACTCCCCAGGCTCGGCAAACCCGGCCAGGGTGCTGTAGACCCCGCTGACAAAACGCGGCGAACGCGCCAGCAGAATCTCATCACCACGGGTGATCAGCACAATCATGCTCGGCGAGATGCGCGGGTAACTGCGCAGGTCGCAGGCCTTGCAGAACATCGCGCGCTCGCGCGGCACCTGCACCATCGCCTGGCCGCAACTGCCACAAAAACGGTGCTCGCGGGCCCAGGTGCCGATTTGCGCGGCATAGCCCAGGACGTTGTACAGGCGGTGATCGTCTTGCAGCATAAAGGCGCGCAGGCCTTGCCAGCGGCAACCCGGCACCTCGCCAGGGCTGTTGAGTTCCAGCAGGTACACCGGCTCGCCGTCCAGATGACCAATGCCATGTTCGGCCATCACCGACAGGTCCTGGCGCTTGAGCCAGGCCCTGGGAAACAGCGGCCCGTTATCGTCGCGTAAAAAACCTTCGCGACTCCGGGCCACAGCCCAGCCGCCCGGGGCCTCGTTGTCCAGTAGCGTTGTAGTGATCCAGCCTGGGGTCATGTTCAGTCAATCCACGAATTCGGGTTTCTGCTTGCTCATATGGGCCGCAATGGCCACGCGCAGGTCGTTGGATTGCAACATAGCCGCGTTCCAGGTGGCAACGTATTCCAGGCCGTCGTTGATGCTGTGGTCACGCATGTAGCTGATCATGGCCTTGGTGCCGGTTACGGCAATCGGCGATTTGGCGGCAATTTGCGCAGCCAGCTCCAGCACCCCGGCCAGCAGGCTTTCATGGTCAGCAAAGATCCGGTTGACCAGGCCGATGCTGCGCGCTTCTTCGGCGCCGAAGGTACGGCCGGTGTAGGCCAGTTCGCGCAGCATGCCGTCGCCGATGATGCGCGGCAGGCGTTGCAGGGTGCCGACGTCGGCGGCCATGCCGATGTCGATTTCCTTGATCGAGAATTGCGCGTCGTCAGCGGCGTAGCGCATGTCGCAGGCGCTGATCAGGTCGATGGCGCCGCCGATGCAGTAGCCCTGGATCGCCGCCAGCACCGGCTTGCGGCAGTTATCCACGGCGTTGAACGAGGCTTGCAACTGTAGGATTTTGCGCCGCAGCAAGCGCGCATTGCGCCCCACGTCCTTGCCGAACTCATTGGCCACCGAGGCCAGCATCATCAGGTCGATGCCCGAGGAAAAATGCTTGCCGGCACCACTCAATACCACGGCGCGCACGGCGTCGGTATCGTCGATCCATTGGAAGATCTCGACGATTTCGCTCCAGAACGCCGCGTTCATGGCGTTGATTTTTTCCGGGCGATTGATCTGCACATGGGCGACGTTGCCGTGGAGCTCGACGACAAAGGCTTGGTATTCGGACATGGCAGTGATCCTTGACTGGCGGCTGATAAGGCCCGAACTATAGCAAGGGTGCGTCAGGGGCGGTAAGGCTGCGCATGTGCCAAAAGCAGGACTGCATAAAAACCCCCATCAATGTGGGAGCTCTAGACAGACAGTTAGGTGGGCAGCCACAGGCGCAGGCGTGCGCCACCCAAGGGCGAGGCCTGGGCGGTGAGTGTGCCGCCTTGTGCTTCGACGGCCCGGCGGCTGATCGCCAGGCCCAGGCCGAAGCCGCCGGTGGCGCGGTCGCGGCTGCGGTCCAGGCGGTAGAACGGCTCGAAGATCCGCGCGCGCTGTTCCTCGGGGATGCCAATGCCGTCGTCATCCACCCAGATCTCGCAGCCCTTGGCGCAAACCTTGACGCCGATCTGGATACGTCGTTCGCAATAGCGCATGGCATTGCGCAGCAGGTTTTGCAGGGCGCGGGCGGTCAGGCGTGGGTCGAGGGTAAAACGCTCCACGGCGCAGTCCAGCACCACATCAATCACGATCTCGGGGTTCTCCAGCTCATCGTCGATGCTGCCCAGAATGCTGTCGATAAACTCATCGAGCACCACCTCCACCTGCTCGGGCAGTTGCGCCGGGTTTTGCAGGCGGCTGTAGGACAGCAACTCCAGCACCAGTTCATCCAGTTCGCGGATGTGCGCCACCAGGCCTTGCAGGCGTTCGCGGCTGGCCGCCGGCTGGTCTTCGGACAACGCCAGGGCCAGGCCGAAGTCCAGGCGGGTCAGCGGGGTACGCAGTTCATGGGACACGGCGTTGAGCAGGTCACGCTGCTGGTTGAGCAGGTGCTCGATGTCATTGGCCATGGTGTCGAACACCGCCGCCAGGCTGCCGATGTTGGAGCTGGGGGGGATGTGCGTGCGCTCTTCCAGATGGCCACGGCCCAGTTGCGCGGCGGTGGCCTTGAGGCGTTCAAGGTCGCGCCAGTGTGGGCGCAGCCACAGCAACAGGCCCCCCAGCAACGCCGCGCCAATCAGCACGTTCATGGTCCAGTACAGCAGGTTCATGTCCAGCGGGTCGGGCGGGATGGTCAGCTTGACCGCCAGTTGCCCGTTGAGCGGCGAGCTGATTTCCTCCATCCAACCCCACTCCCCCAGGCGGATCACCGGCTTACCCTGCTCCAGCAACTGTTCCTCGGCCGGTGTGTAGCGGGCATCCTGGCGATGCAGCAATTGCACTTTCAGCGGCGCAAAATCCCGGGCCAACTGGGCGGTGACCTCCGACCAGCGCTCCACCGGCCGGCTGTGGTACTGGCGCACGATCAGGCTCTGCAAGCCCCGGGACTGTTCGATGGTGTAGTTCATGTAGCGATGATGGAAGACCTCGATGATGCCCATGGGGATCAGGTAGATCGCCGCGCTGTACGTCACGATGGTCAACAGGTAGAGACGGATCAGGACCCTGAACATGCTGTCAGCATTCCCACTCGGAACGGCTGAACAGGTAGCCCTTGCCCCATACCGTCTTGATCTTGCGCGCCTCGCCGGCATGGTCGTCGAACTTGCGCCGCAGCTTGGAAATGGCCACGTCCACCGAGCGGTCGGTGCCGTTGAACTCGATGCCCCTTAAGCGTTGCAGGATCTGGTCGCGGCTAAGCACTTCGCCAGCATGCCGTGCCAGCACCACCAACAGGTTGTATTCGCCACTGGACAGCTCCACCGCCTGGTCGCGCCAGGTTACGGAACGTTCCGACAGGTCGATGCACAGGTTGCCCATCAGGATCTGGTCATTGGCCGCCTGTGGCTCGCTGAGGCTGCTGCGGCGCAACAAGGTGCGCACCCGGGCCAGCAACACCCGTGGCTCGCAGGGCTTGGTCACGTAGTCATCGGCGCCCATTTCCAGGCCCAGTACCTGGTCGTGGCTGTCATCGCGGGCGGTGAGCATCAGGATTGGCAGGCCGGCCGAGTCGGCGCGCAGCAGGCGGCACACTTGCAGGCCATCCAGGCCCGGTAGCATCAGGTCGAGGATCACCAGGTCCGGCGGGTTGAGCCTGGCCCGCTCGCGCACATGGTCGCCACGGCAGAGCACGTTGACGTGATAGCCATTGCGTTCAAGGTAACTGGCAATCAGCTCGGAGAGCGCGGCGTCGTCTTCGACCAGGAGGATGTTGGGCATGGTGCTTCCAATTAATACAGTTTCACATTAGATCGTCATTGATCAGAGGAGCTTGTTAGGATCCACAGCCGTGAAGGATATACGCACGGGTGATCGAGCGCGCTCGCACCTTACATTTCTTCACACACCACCTACACAGCTTCACAGCACCAAGCCGGGGGCGCCCGTAGGATGCGCCAGTCAATATTGGGATAAGAGCATGTCAAAGAATCTGTTTGCGCCGTTTTGCCTGTTGGCACTGACGTTGGCCCTGAGCGCGTGTGACAACTCCGCAGGCGACGCCCCGCAAATGCCCCTGGCCAAGGTACGCATCGAAACCCTCGAAGCCAAGCCCCTGTCCATCAGCAGCGAGCTGAGCGGGCGCATTGCCGCGCCGCGCATTGCCGAGGTGCGCGCACGGGTCGCCGGCGTGGTCTTGCAGCGGGTGTTCAAGGAAGGTCACGACGTCAAACAGGGCGAGGTGCTGTTCCGTATTGATCCGGCGCCGTTCAAGGCCGACCTCGACAGCGCCCAGGCCAGCCTGCGCAAGGCCCAGGCCAATGCCTTCCAGGCGCGCCTGCAAGAGCAGCGCTACAGCCAGTTGGTCGAAGGCAATGCCATCAGCGCCCAGGACTACGACAACGCCCGCGCCGCCGCCCGGCAAACCGCCGCCGATGTCGCGGCCAACCAGGCGGCGGTGCAGCGCGCCAAGCTCAACCTCGGTTATGCCACCGTCACTGCACCGATCTCCGGGCGTATCGGCCGCGCGCTGGTGACCGAAGGCGCCCTGGTGGGCCAGAACGAAGCCACGCCCATGGCGCTGATCCAGCAACTGGACCCGATCCACGCCGACCTGACCCAATCGACCCGCGAACTCAATGACCTGCGCCGCGCCTTCCGCGCCGGGCACTTGAAGCAGGTGGGCCAGGACCAGGCCAAGGCCACGTTGATCCAGGATGACGGCAGCCTCTACCCGTTGCCGGGCAAGTTGCTGTTCGCGGAGATCTCCGTGGACCCCGGCACCGGGCAGATCATCCTGCGCAGCGAATTCCCCAACCCGGACCTCGACCTGCTGCCTGGCAGCTTTATCCGCGTGCGCCTGGAACAGGCCGTCGACCAGCAAGGCCTGAGTGTGCCGCAGCGCGCAATCACCCGCGACAGCGCCGGTATCCCCATGGTGTTGCGGGTGGACGCCGAGCAGAACGTCAGCCAGCAGCCGGTGGAGTTGGGCGCGGCGATCAATGATCGCTGGGTGGTCAACCGCGGCCTGAAGGCCGGAGACCGCATCATCGTCGAAGGCCTGCAACATGCGCGCCCGGGTGAAAAAGTCGAAGTCGATGCCAGCCCCGAGCCTGTCGCCCAGGCAGCTGGCCAGTAATCAAAGGGATCAGAGACAATGCCGCAGTTCTTTATTGACCGCCCGATCTTCGCCTGGGTGGTCGCCTTGTTTATCCTGCTGGCCGGCGCCCTCGCCATCCCGCAGTTGCCCGTGGCGCAGTACCCCAACGTCGCACCGCCGAAAGTGGAAATCTATGCGGTGTACCCAGGCGCGTCGGCGCAGACCCTGGACGAAAGCGTGGTCAGCCTGATCGAGCAGGAGCTCAACGGCGCTGATCACCTGCTGTATTTTGAATCCCAGAGCAGCCTCGGTTCGGCCACCATTACCGCGACCTTCCAGCCGGGCACCAACCCGGAAATGGCCCAGGTCGACGTGCAGAACCGCCTCAAGGCGGTGGAGCCGCGCCTGCCGCAAGCCGTGACCCAGCAAGGCCTGCAGGTGGAGAAAGTGTCCGCCGGTTTCCTGTTGCTGGTGACCCTGACCTCCAATGACGGCAAGCTCGATGACGTAGCGCTCAGCGATTACCTGGCGCGCAACGTGATGAACGAGCTCAAGCGTCTGGACGGCGTGGGCAAGGCGCAGTTGTATGGCGCCGAGCGGGCGATGCGCATCTGGATCAACCCACAGAAGCTGATCGGCTTCAACCTGACCCCGGCCGATGTCAACGCCGCGATTGCGGCACAGAACGCCCAGGTCTCGGCCGGCAGCATTGGTGATTTGCCTGGCACCCACACCCAGGAAATCACCGCGTCGATCCTGGTCAAGGGCCAGCTCTCGACCCCGGCCGAGTTTGCCGACATCGTGCTCAAGGCCAACCCGGACGGCTCCACCGTGCGCATTGGCGATGTGGCGCGCGTCGAGATCGGCAGCCAGGAGTACCAGTTCTCCACGCGCTTGAACGGCAAGCCGTCCACTGCCATCGGCGTCCAGTTGACGCCCGGCGCCAATGCCTTGAACACCGCAACCCTGGTGCGGGCGAAGATGGACGAGCTGTCGCGCTACTTCCCGGCCAATGTCGAGTACAAGATCCCTTACGACACCTCGCCGTTCGTCAAGGTCTCGATCACCAAGGTGATCTACACCCTGGGCGAGGCGATGCTGCTGGTGTTTGCGGTGATGTTCCTGTTCCTGCAGAACATCCGCTACACCCTGATCCCGACGCTGGTGGTGCCGATTGCGCTGATGGGCACCTTTGCCACCATGCTGTTGCTGGGCTTCTCGATCAACGTGCTGACCATGTTTGGCATGGTGCTGGCCATCGGCATCCTGGTGGACGATGCGATTGTGGTGGTGGAGAACGTCGAGCGGATCATGGTCACCGAAGGCCTGTCGCCCAAGGAGGCCACGCGTAAGGCCATGGGCCAGATTACCGGGGCAATCATCGGGATTACCCTGGTGCTGGTGGCGGTGTTCCTGCCAATGGCCTTTATGCCAGGCTCGGTGGGGGTGATCTACCAGCAGTTCTCCCTGTCGATGGCGACCTCGATCCTGTTCTCGGCGTTTCTCGCCCTGAGCTTGACCCCGGCCCTGTGCGCCACCCTGCTCAAGCCGATTGCCAAGGGCGAGCACCATGCCAAGGGCGGGTTCTTTGGTGGGTTCAACCGCCGCTTTGAACAACTGACTGACCGCTATGAAGGCTGGGTCGCCTATGCCCTCAAGCGCAGCGGCCGTTACCTGCTGATCTACCTGGTCTTGCTGGTGGGCCTGGGGTTCCTGTTCAGCCGCCTGCCCGCCTCGTTCCTGCCGGTGGAAGACCAGGGCTACACCATCACCGATATCCAGTTGCCACCGGGCGCGAGCAAGAACCGCACGGTGCGGGTGGCCGAGCAGATCGAGGCGCACAACGCCAGCGAGCCGGGCGTTGGTGATACGACGATGATCATGGGTTTCAGCTTCTCCGGCTCCGGGCAGAACGCGGCGCTGGCGTTTACCACGCTCAAGGATTGGTCAGAACGCAGCAGCGACGATTCGGCGGCCTCGATTGCCGATCGCGCCAACATGGCCTTTACCGAGCTCAAGGATGCGATGGCCTATGCCGTGCTACCGCCGCCAGTGGATGGCCTGGGCACCTCCAGCGGCTTTGAGTTCCGCTTGCAGGACCGCGGTGGCGTGGGGCATGCCGCGTTGATGGCGGCGCGCACCGAGCTGCTGGCGGCGGCGGAAAAAAGCCCGATCCTGGCCAATGTGCGCGAAAGCGCCCTGGCCGAGGCGCCACAAGTGCAGCTTGAGGTGGACCGCAAGCGCGCCAATGCCTTGGGCGTGTCGTTTGCCGATGTGGGCAACCTTCTGTCCTCGGCCATTGGCTCGGCCTATATCAACGACTTCCCCAACCAGGGGCGCATGCAGCGCGTGGTGGTACAGGCCGAAGGCGACCAGCGCAGCCAGGTTGAAGACTTGATGAAGATCCATGTGCGCAACAACGTCGGCAAGATGGTGCCGTTGTCGGCGTTTGTCGAAGCGCGTTGGGTCCAGGGCCCGGCGCAGTTGACCCGTTACAACGGCTACCCGGCCATTGCCATTTCCGGTGAATCGACGCCAGGGCACAGCACCGGCGAGGCCATGGAAGAAATCCAGCGCCTGGTCAGCCAACTGCCGGCGGGCCTGGGTCAGGAATGGACCGGCCTGTCCTTGCAGGAGCGTTTGTCTGGCTCCCAGGCGCCGCTGTTGTTGATGCTGTCGCTGTTGGTGGTGTTCCTGTGCCTGGCGGCCTTGTATGAAAGCTGGTCGATCCCCACTTCGGTGTTGCTGGTGGTGCCATTGGGCGTACTGGGCGCGGTCATGGCGGTGTCGCTGCGCGGCATGCCCAACGATGTGTTTTTCAAGGTCGGCCTGATCACGATCATCGGGCTGTCGGCGAAAAACGCGATCCTGATCATCGAGTTTGCCAAGGACCTGTATGACCAGGGCGAAGACCTGCTCGACGCGACGCTGAAGGCCGCACGCCTGCGCCTGCGACCGATCATCATGACCTCGCTGGCGTTTATCCTCGGTGTGGTGCCCTTGGCGATCGCCACCGGTGCCAGCTCGGCGAGCCAGCAGGCGATTGGGACCGGGGTGATCGGCGGGATGATCACCGCGACCCTGGCAGTGGTGTTTGTACCGGTGTTCTTCGTGGTCGTCATGAAGCTGGTGCGCAAACGCAAAGGTTGATCAGCCCCCTGTAGGCGCCGGCAAGCCGGCGCCTACAGAAATAGGCTATGGTGCTCACTTATCCTGTGTTTGTGAGCCCCCATGCCCTTTCTCGCCCGCACCCACCCTCGCCTGTCCGCCGCTGCCGTCCTTGGCCTGGCGATAGGCATCCTCGCCCCCTTCGACGCCCTCCTCACCCAAGTCCTGATCGGCTGGAACGCCGGGGTCTGGACCTACCTGGTGCTAATGCTGCGCCTGACCATCCGGGCCAAGGCCGAGGACGTCAAGCGCATCGCCGAGGTCGAGGATGAAAACGCCGGCCTGGTGTTGTTCATGGTGTGCATTGCCGCGATTGCCAGCCTGGTGGCTATTGCCGTTGGCCTAGCCGGCAACAAGGACCTGGGCACTGCCGAGCGCTTGCTGCATTACGGTTTTACCGGGGTGACCGTGATGGGTTCGTGGCTGCTGATCGGGGTGATTTTCAGCGTGCATTATGCCCGCCTCTATTACACCTGGGAGGGCAAGGAGCCGGCATTGCGCTTTGCCGAAGGGTTGCTGACCCCCAACTACTGGGACTTCCTGTACTTCTCCTTCACCATCGGCGTCGCCGTGCAGACCTCGGATGTCGGTGTGGCTACCCGGGCCATGCGCAAGGTGGTGTTGGGGCAGTCGTTGATCGGGTTTCTGTTCAATACGGCGATACTGGGGTTCTCGATCAATATTGCAGCGGGGTTGTTCGGTTAGCCTAAGTGCCAAAAAGTCTTAAAACCAGTCAGCTTAGACTGTCATTCCTGACAGTAGAAAAACCTTTGAAAAGGCGTCTAATGATATCGAGCCAGGTTTGGGGGCCGGTTCCAGGACATTCATAAGTCACTCCCTTCGTCCCCTGTTAGTTTTGACAGTTTACAGCCCAGGCCTACTGCTATTTCATGACTCGAACAGAGCCGTCGAAACCTCTGTGACTCGCACAATCATCAGCGATGGAGAAGCGATCATGACCGTACCCGCGCAACAGTTGTCCCCTGAGCAAAAAAAGTTGCTGTACCCCAAGCCCCTTACTGCAACAGGCACATTCAACGCAACTATCGATGCAATACCGGTCCACTTTCAGACCTTGACCCTGGTGCATGACCGTGAAGCGGCCATCTACCGCCTTGTAGCACGACATGCTGATCACGCAGTCACGGTGAAAAAAATCACGATTGAACTGCCCGATATCATTCGCGAGGCGCAGGTCATAGACCTGAGTAAGTGGCAGTCCAATAAGGTCAATGTCTGGTATGCCGTCAAGTCCCCTACGATTCATTACGTCGTGCGATGCTCCACGGGTACTTTGATCATTACTGGCTTGGAGGGCGGCATCATCAAAATCAGCGGCACGCTGGATGGCACCACCGATGAAGATGTCAACGGGAACACCCACACACTAGAAGTCAATTTCGACGTAACCAGTTGATCGCTTATGCAAGAGCAAAAAAAACGCCCGTATCTTTCGATACGGGCGTTCATAAGCGTCAAGTCTTTACCAACTGTAGCGCACACCTACGTTGGCGCCCCATGGCTGCTCGACCTTGCCGCCGCTGCTGTGCTCAAGGTCGGCGTGCAGTTGCAGGTTTTGCGACAATTTAACCGCAACGCCCGCACCAAACTCAGCGCGTGAACCCGACAGGTCGTTGTTGAACACATTGTTGTTGACCTTGACCTTATTGTTATTGGCAAACTCATGCACCATCGCCGCCCGCAGGTAGGGCTGGACCACGCTGCCACTGTCGAGCTGGATGTCACGCCCCACCGTCGCACCGGCCTTGGCCATGATCGAACGGGTGCGCTCGCCATCGGCGTGCAGGCCATTGTCCAGGTTGTAGTTGGCGCCCTGGATCACCACGGTGGACAGTTGCGCATATGGCTCGACAAAAAAACCGTCGTCCAGCTTGATATTGCGGCCGAACTCCGCCGACAGACCGCCACCCGTGTTGGCGTACTTGCCCTTGGATTTGGTGCCGTCACTCAAGCCGACCTTGGACTCGTTATGGAAACGGTTGAGCTTGGCCACGGCGTCGAAATACAGACCGCTCTCTTCATCCAGCCAGGTTGCATAAGCACCCACGTAGTAGCTCTTCACCGTGCCTGACGTACCGCGCTTGAGGTTCAGGTCCGACGTACTATGGCCGGCCATCACACCCACCAGCCACTGGCTGTCGGCCAACGGTGTATCAGCCCCCAGGGTAAAGCCCTGCTGGCTCTGGTTGTAGCCAACCCCGGTGCTCTCGGCCACCTTGTACTTGTTGCCATAACCACGCATCCACACACCTGCCTGGCCAGGCTCGAAACGCAACTCGCCCATGCGCGTACGCAGAGAGGTCGCCTCGCCGTACCAAACAGTGGGGGCGGTATTGAACAGTGCCATGACCGAGCGAGTCGCCGGGCTGATCACGCGATTGTTCGGGTCGAGAAACCAGTCGGTGCCCTCCTTTTTCAGACCATAGGAATAGGCACCCACGTCGACAACATCGCCCACCAGTGAGAACTGCGCGTCGCCCCCGCCGGTATGCACGATACGAATCTCTTCGGGGCTAACCGGCTCCACACCGCTGGCTTCGAGCAACAGGCTGTGATTACCGTTGGCCTCGCCGCTGATATTCAGGAAGTCCGTCATGCCGTTGGCAAAATCGGTGCCCATGACGAAGGTGCCGTTGCCGTCGAGGCTGTCCAGGTCCAACTGATAGAACGCATCGGTATGACCGAATATCACCGTACCGTCCACCAGGTTCAAGGCACCCACCTGGCTGTCGGCGGTCAACTCCCAGTACGACCCGTTGCCTACGTTCAAGCTGGTGACATTCTGCAGTTGGCCTTTGAGCCCGGAGCTGTTTTCCAGGTTCAAACGCGCCGTGCTGCCATCTTCGACAATGACGTCGCCTTTCAACTGGCTGCTATCGACATTCATGTTCGCCTGGGCACCGCCGTTGACTTCCAGCAGCACGCCATTGCCACCGGTCAGGGTTGAGCCATTGCGCACGTCGATTTCAACTTCCATCTCCTCGCCAGGGTAACCTTCGACGACAATGGCCGAGCCGCTGCGCCCTTCGACGCTGGAGTTATTCAGCACCAGTTTGCCGGCACTGCTGTTGCCAACGTCGTTGGTAAACAACACGCCACTCTTTGCGCCAATGATGCTGCTCTGGCTGGCCGTCGCCGTTGCACCGTCGAGCCACACGCCATAACTATCGGTGCCGGTGCCTTCAACCACGGTGTTCTGGTTGAAGTGCAACTCAGCATTGCCGCTGGCTATTGCCCCGCTCTTTTCCCCCCGAATGATGCTATTGAACACCTGGGCGATGCCGCCCTTGCCGGAATTGAAACTCTGGAACGCCTGCAGACCGAAAGTTGTGTTGCTGGTGATGGCACTGTTGCGAATGATGGCCGTGCTGTCATCCAGGCGCACCGCCCCCCATATCGAGTGGTTGGATTCAACAGTGGCACCGTCAACGTTGACGGTGGAGCCCTGCGTCGCACGGATATCTTCGATCCGGCTGCCGGCATTGACATTCAACGTCGAGTCGTTGGCCAGGATATGTCCGGCATGAGCGCCATTGACGGTCAGCTCGGACTTACGATCCAGCTGCCAATCATTTTTCATCTCATGGGGGCCAATGGTCTTTGACTCACCGATCAGTTGACCGGCTTGAACGTTTGTGTGCACTGCTGCAAGCAAAAGCACGCTAATGGCTGGAACATGCATCATCTTGCTCAAGGGCTTGAGCTCGAATCGGGTAGGTAATGACATCGGGGTTCACTCTCTGGGGTAGCGCCTCTAAAAACGGCTTGGCTCGTTCCCGCGGAATGAAGCCTCACCTCTGTAAGGCGCAGAGGTTACGTAGTGAACATACTGATGACTGTAGGACTAATCCGATCAAAGAATGGGCATAGGCACCGCAGTGGCATGGAAAACGGCACAACTGGCAAACTGATCCGTTCACAAAGCAGTCATCCATTGCTACCCGATGCACAAAAGGGAAGCCATGCTTCCCTTTTGTACTTTCAGCGGTTTATGGACTTGAAGCAGTGGTTTCGTAGGTTAAGCAGGGATGCCATCACAGAAAGAGTCAGGGTTTGAGAATATTGTGTAGACGTCGGCCGGCCGGCCGCGACCGATTCCTCCACCCGCCACGTTCGTGGTGTAGGTGACCTCGCAAGGCCCAAACGGTACTTGAGCCAGGAATGGACGGTAAATGATGTCGACATTAAAACCGTTGGCGACATCGTCAGTGGTCAAGGGCGGGGTTGTAATATCCAGTACAAAGGGGCCCGGTGGAAGCTCAGGGTATTCGTTAGTGATAGTGACCGTAACCGTCACGGTGTTGCCCACTACCAGCCTTACATCGCCCGGAATGTGAAGTATGGCGGCCAGTACCGGGGGCGAGCCAGGCATCCGTTGTGCCAGCGACAGACAGGTCCAGTCGCCAAACTCGAGACGCTCATATTCTGCCGGCGCCAGTTCCACCGTCACGGCATCGATCACATTGACGGTGGTAACGGGCGACGGGTTTTCATTGATAGTGCCGGGACCAATGACCGAATAGCTGACAGGCTGCATATTGTTCCCGTGGCGGGCAACCACCTCCCAGGGAATGGTGAACGTCGCATCGGCGCCGGGAACCGTAGTGCTTAAAGGGAAAGGCCCGACACGCTCTTTGGAGGCGCCCCAATATAGGTAAAACTGATTGTCTGGGTGAGGCAGTGCCGCGATATTCCAGAGTGGAATCACAATAGTCACAGGTCGGTTCGCATCGCCAATGCGCAGGGTGTTCAATTCGTCTGAAACCTCGCCAAACACTTGTGCCGGGTTCAGCCCAGGGTTCACCTCACCTGGTTCCAGTGTGCCCGGCAATACAGGGCCTTCTACTGACAAGTCGAGCCGGACGGTTTTAGTTGGCGAGAGGAAGAACACACCGTTGCGATCAATCCGGTATCGCACGCTTACTGTCTGAGGGCCTAGTGTCGCGGTATAGGCGGCCTTGATCGCGTCATTCATATTACTGAAAACTACCGGGAAGCCACTGAGCTCAGGGCTTTGCGGACCAAAGGGTTCGCTTTCCCATTGTGTCTCGAACTTGTCCAGCCCTGTAGCGAAATTAAGATACTGTTCGATATGGAGTTTAATTCCCTGCACATAGTCCGCAATGCTGAGCAAATCATCCGTGCTACCGTCACGTGGGGCCGGCGCGAGCGGTAGGAAAGGTTCCAATGGTACGGGGTCCGTCAGTAACGAAACCGTGCGGAACTCATTGAACGATGGGCGACTGACATTCCCTGCCCGGTCCGTGATGGTGTAGAAAATATAATACAGCCCACTCAAGATGATCTGGCTGGCTGGCAGGAAGTAGCTGCTCTGGGCGGGTGGCGGCAGCATCGGCACACCCGCACCAGTGACCAGATACTCTGGTCGTGGGTCCATTACCGGGCTGAAGTAAACGTTAATCATGTCTCCCGCTTCAAATCGCCCAGGCTGCGAACTAAAGGTGTTTGGGGGAATACTGATCTCCAGGCCGCCCTGGTTTATCAGGAATGCATTGTCGATAACCGTCCCCGCCGGCGCATTGACTAACGTCGGAACGGTCGGTTGCTCACGTGACGACGCTACCGCGTAAGGCGCAATGAGATCGACCCGGAACGCGGCAGGGTTGGACTCATCCCGCGCAGCGCCTGGGACACCACCGGCATTGCGGTATTGCACGACTTTGAGTTCATAAAAACCATGCTGGAACTCAAGCTCGGGAGGCGGAGCAGGAATAAATCTATCAATGATTCCAGGCACTGGGGTCTCGTTGATCTGGAATGGGGCCAAAAAGGTCCTCCAGGTAGGCAGCGGATCTGTGGTTGTGCGAATTTGAATACCCAGCCAGTCGCTCGGTATCGAAATTAGCCCGGTTCTACACTCCACGGTTATACCCGCACGGGCAACGACCGCTGGAATAAGACCCGTTGCATTATCCAGTGCTTCTGCAATCGTGGGTGCATCAATAACCAAAGGTTCTGGTGTAATGGTGACGTCAGGGTTGCTGCTCATATCAGTCTCTCCTTTAGTACTTAATGTAGACAGCGCACAAACACTCCTCCCAGCCGTATGACATGCGGCCAAACAAACCGACTTTGGATTTACCCGTCAGAAGTTCAATGAAACGTGCGCGATGTTCCAACACTCATGACGCGAAGCCCTCGGAATCAGGGTTCGGGGCCATTGCCATCAATCCAGCAATAGATCGGGTTTGGCGGCGGTGGCGAGGTATTGACTACCCGATCGAACGCCACATACCTGGCAGCAGACCGGCCAATGATCACGCCCCCCCTGGACACCGTGTAACTGGCCTCTCCTCCGGCGTTTTCTTTCAGGGGCCGGATCAATCGCTCGACATCGGTCATCAAGAAGGCATAGCCCGACGCATCGGTGACCCCATCCCAATAATGTGTGAGGGTTTCCACGATATAGGGGTCTGGATTGACATCCGGGTACAGGCCATATCCCTGGAACCGCAGCGTAATCAGATCGCCAGAAAGTATGTCCACGTGAGGGGCAATGAACACCTCGACACCGAACCAGATCGCAGGCTGGGTGCTGCAGGTCAAGTAGCGGTTAGGATGCGACTCTGATTGCGGGAAACTGGGCCGAGGGTATCTGGACGGCGGAAGGCCGGTTTGCAGCCCGGCTTGCGCCACCAGTGAAAACAGCGGGTTGATGTTGCCAGCACGGTCCTTCAGGCGATAGAAGCAGAAGATCCAGAGCGCCCCGGGAAAACGACGGAATACGTCGCTGGGCACCTCCACGAATATGCGGCCGGTGGCGCTGGTCAACGGCGCGGAAATCAGGGTGGGCGCGCCGGTTGGCAAGGTATTCATGTCTGAAAAATACAGCAGTACCTCATCACCGATCTCACGCCCCAGATATCCCTTGGGGATTTCCATGCGCACCAGGGGGTTGGCGACCAGGTAGGCCTCGGTAATCGGATCAATGGGAAAAATGGCCGGTGCCAGCAACGCGCCACCGCCGGGCGCATCGCGGTCGATCCTGAGCGTCACCACCTCAGAGGTATCGACGCTGGGGCTGTTCGGCGTGCCGTTATGGATGCGAAACGTCAGATCAACAATTGCACTGTTCAGCAGGAATGCCTGGGGTATCTGCATGGGGTAGGGAAAGTCGGCGGCAGTCATCGGGTTAGGCAGCAAAACTGGTGGCGTATCGACGGGGCGGGCGCCGCGCACGCTCCACTCGAACACAATATATTGGTCCCTGCCTGGGCCCGGTAGAAACGCCCAGGGCGTCGGAATCAAAAGCTGTAAGTCAGAGAAGTAATACTGTGCCGGCAACAACCCGTCAGGCAGCGCGTCGACGACGATGGGCGCGTCAATCGCCAGGATACCTCCTGGACCTTGGGGGCCAGCATTGTGGGTGCTCATTTAAACCTCCCGTCCCTTGTACACGCCTATGCATCAACTGATCACGGCGCTTACGGCTCTGTTGGGGCAATTGAACACCGCCTGTGGTGCTGCGGATACTGTCAGAACTAACAGGTACGTTCGCCGCTCGTCGGTTTGAGCAGCCCAATTTCACGCTTGCCCGAACAAAGATTTCTTGACGAGACGAGCTGGCTGGTGTTTTCTGAAACCGGTTTCAATGTCTCATGCACTGCCACCTCACACTAATAAAAAAGGCCCTGCCGTGACTTCATTCTCCGCCGCCCAGCGCAGCCGCGTGACCATGCTTGATGTGGCCCAACGCGCTGGCGTATCCAAGGCCAGCGTGTCGCGCTTTATCGGCGATGACCGCGCCCTGCTGTCCGATGCCATCGCCCTGCGTATCGAGCAAGCCATCGATGAGTTGGGCTACCGCCCCAACCAGATGGCCCGTGGCCTGAAACGCGGGCGCACACGCCTGATCGGCATGCTGGTGGCCGATATCCGCAACCCCTATTCCATTGCGGTGATGCATGGCGTGGAAACCGCTTGCCGCCGCCACGGCTACAGCCTGGTGGTGTGCAACACCGACCGCGATGACGAGCAGGAGCGCCAGCACCTGGCCGCCCTGCGCGCCTATAACATCGAAGGTTTGATCGTGAACACCCTGGGGCATCACCTCGAACAACTGCTGGAACTGCAACGGGAAATGCCCCTGGTGCTGGTGGACCGCAAGGTCGACGCATTGCACAGCGACCTGGTGGGCCTGGATAACCCGCGAGCCGTGGGCATGGCCCTGGACCACCTGGAGCAACAGGGCTACCGGGAGATCCTGCTGGTCAGCGAGGCCGCTGACGGCACCAGTTCGCGGGTTGAACGCATGGAAGGCTTCCATGCCCAAATCCGTCGCCGCAACCGACTGCATGGCGCCGTGCTGGAAATTGGCGCTGATTTGCCCGCCCGTTTGCAGGCATTTATTGCCTCACCCCAGGCCGGCCCCAAAGCCCTGTTCTGTGCCAACGGCGTCGCCGCACTGGCCTGTACCACAGCCCTGCGCGCGTTGGGGTGTCGGTTGTTCGAGGACGTGGGCCTGATTGCCCTGGATGACCTGGAATGGTACCCGCTGGTAGGCAACGGCATCACCGCCCTGGCCCAGCCGACCGAAGCCATAGGCGCCAGCGCCTTTGAGTGTTTGCTCAAGCGCTTGCGCGGCGATACCTCGCCCACCCGCTCCCTGGATTTTGCCCCGCAACTGATCGTCCGAGGTTCAACCCACCCCCTGTAGGCATCGCCGCCTGCAGGGGCGTTTTTTACTTAAAGATGAAACCGGTTTCAGAGATCAATAAAAATGCATAAATACCCCGTTTCCATCAGCCTCTCCAGCTACGGTGCCGACCTGGTCCGCCAGCGTGGTCAGTTGAGTTTCGTCGCACTGCTGGCCGCTGCCGGTGCCCGGCGCATTGAATGGCGTGAAGAACTGCTGACCAGCGAACAACCCGGCGAACTGGCCCAGGCCGCCGCCGCGCAAGATCTGGAGTGTGTGTTTTCGTCGCCCCTGGAGCTGTGGGTCGCCGGGCGTGCCCAAGCCCATTCGGAGCTGGCCGCCACCCTCGACCGGGCCCAGGCGTTCGGTGCACGCTGGTTAAAGGTTTCGCTGGGTTACTTCACCGACACCCACGACCTGCACAGCCTCGGCGCCCTGCTCAACCGCCACCCGGTGCGCTTGCTGGTGGAAAACGACCAGACCCTGCACGGCGGGCGTATCGAGCCGCTGCAGCGCTTTTTCGATACCGCCGAGCGCCTGGGCGTCCCGGTGAAGATGACCTTCGATATCGGCAACTGGCACTGGCAAGACCAGAGCGCCCTCACCGCCGCGCGCTTGCTCGGCCGGCATGTCGATTACCTGCACTGCAAGGCCGTGGCCCGGCGGGCCGACGGCAAGCTGATAGCCCTGCCGCCGGGCGCCGCCGACCTGCATCTGTGGGAACAATTGCTGCGCCTGATGCCCCGGGGGATCAGCCGGGCCGTGGAGTTCCCGCTGCAAGGCGCGGACCTGCTGGCGGTCACCGCCGCCCAGGTCGCCGCCCTCGCCCATCTTGGCCAAGCCCCTGTGGAGAATGCCCATGTCTGACATAGATATCCTCTCGTTTGGCGAGACCATGGCAATGTTTGTCGCCGAGCAAACCGGCGACCTGGCCCAGGCCGGCCACTTTGAAAAACGCATCGCCGGCGCCGACAGCAACGTGGCGATCGGCTTGTCGCGCCTGGGCTTCAACGTGGCCTGGTTGAGCCGGGTCGGGGACGATTCACTGGGGCGTTTTGTGGTCGCTACCCTGGAACGCGAAGGCCTGGATTGCCGGCATGTGGCGGTGGATCCTGCGCAGCCTACCGGCTTTCAGCTCAAGTCCCGGGAAGACACCGGCAACGATCCGGTCGTCGAGTACTTCCGGCGCGGTTCGGCGGCCAGTCACTTGTCCTGCGCCGCCATCGTCCCCGAGCTGCTGCGGGCCCGGCACCTGCATGCCACCGGGATTCCACCCGCGCTGTCGCAGGCCACCGCCGAGCTGTCGCGCCAGTTGATGAGCGAGATGCGCGCGGCCGGCCGCAGCGTGTCCTTCGACCCCAACCTGCGCCCGTCGCTATGGCCCAGCACGCACAAGATGATCCGCGACATCAACGCCCTGGCCTGCCTGGCGCACTGGGTCTTGCCGGGCTTGAGCGAAGGTCGCCTGCTGACCGGCTTCGAGGACCCGGCGGATATTGCCGCCTTTTACCTCGACCAGGGCGTGGAGGCCGTGGCCATCAAGCTCGGGCCCCACGGCGCCTACTACCGCAGCCATCTGGACCAGGGTTTTGTCGCCGCCGTGCCGGTGGCCAAGGTGGTGGACACCGTCGGCGCTGGCGATGGCTTTGCCGTGGGCCTGATCAGTGCCCTGCTGGAAAACCTCAGCCTGGCCCAGGCGGTACAGCGCGCCAACTGGATCGGCAGCCGCGCCGTACAGAGCCGTGGCGATATGGAAGGCCTGCCGCTACGCGCCGACCTGCCCGCCTGGCAAAAAACCGGCTGACCCCAGGCCTCAACCCGTTACCTGTTGCCACAACTACAACAAGCTCAGGAGCCCCCCATGAATCACTTGAAACTCGCCACCCGCCGTTGGTGGTACATCATGCCGATTGTGTTTATCACCTACAGCCTGGCGTACCTGGACCGCGCCAACTACGGCTTCGCCGCCGCCTCCGGGATGGCCGAAGACCTGATGATCACCCCGGGCATGTCCTCGCTGCTCGGCGCGTTGTTCTTCCTCGGTTACTTCTTCTTCCAGGTGCCGGGGGCGATCTATGCCCAGCGCCGCAGTGTGAAGAAGCTGATTTTTGTCAGCCTGATCCTGTGGGGCGGCCTGGCCACCCTGACCGGCGTGGTCTCCAACGCCTATATGCTGATTGCCATCCGCTTTATGCTCGGGGTGGTCGAAGCGGCGGTGATGCCGGCGATGCTGGTGTACCTGTGCCACTGGTTCACCCGCGCCGAACGCTCGCGGGCCAATACCTTCCTGATCCTCGGCAACCCGGTGACTATGCTGTGGATGTCGGTGGTGTCCGGCTACCTGGTACAGCATTACAGCTGGCGCTGGATGTTTATCATCGAAGGCCTGCCTGCGGTGTTCTGGGCCTTTATCTGGTGGCGCCTGGCCGATGAGCGCCCGGCCGATGCCAAATGGCTGAGCGCCGGCGAGAAACACGACCTGGAAACCGCCCTGGCCGCCGAGCAGGTCGGGCTCAAGGCGGTGAAAAACTATGCCGAAGCCTTCCGCTCGCCCAAGGTGATCATCCTCGCGCTGCAGTTCTTTTGCTGGAGCATCGGCGTCTACGGCTTTGTGCTGTGGCTGCCGTCGATCCTCAAGGCCGGCTTGCAGATGGATATGGTCGAAGCCGGCTGGCTGTCGGCGCTGCCTTACCTGGCGGCGGTGATTGGCATGCTTGTTGTGTCCTGGGGCTCGGACAAGCTGCAAAAACGCAAACGTTTTGTGTGGCCCCCGCTGCTGATCGCCTCCGTGGCGTTTTATGGCTCCTACCTGTTGGGCGCCGAACATTTCTGGTGGTCGTACACCCTGCTGGTGATCGCCGGCGCCTGCATGTATGCGCCCTATGGGCCGTTTTTTGCCATCGTCCCGGAGATCCTCCCGGCCAACGTCGCCGGGGGCGCCATGGCCTTGATCAACAGCATGGGCGCCCTGGGCTCGTTTGGCGGCTCGTACCTGGTGGGTTACCTCAACAGCAGCACCGGCTCGCCGGGGGCGTCCTACCTGTTGATGAGCGGCGCGCTGCTGTTGTCAGTGGTGCTGACGATCCTGCTCAAACCCGAACAGCCCGGGGCGCGAGCCCTGCACTCGCTTGAATTGAAGGTCAGAACCTGATGAAAAAACATGTCGTGCTCTACAAAAAACTCTCCGCGCCGCTGATGGCCCGCCTGCATAAGGCCGCCGAGGTGACGCTGATTGACAGCCTCGACGCCAGCGGCCTGGCGCAACTGCGCGAGGCCTTGCACACGGCCCATGGCCTGCTGGGGGCCAGCCTGCGCCTGGATGCCCAACTGCTGGACCTGGCACCGCGCCTGGAAGCGGTGGCCAGTGTTTCGGTAGGCGTCGATAACTACGACATCGGCTACCTGACCCGGCGCGGTATTTTGCTCAGCAACACCCCGGATGTGCTCACCGAAACCACCGCCGACACCGGGTTTGCCCTGATCCTCGCCACCGCCCGGCGCGTGGTGGAGCTGGCCAACCTGGTGCGCGCCGGTAACTGGAACCAGAACATCGGCCCCTTGCACTTTGGCAGCGATGTACACGGCAAGACCCTGGGCATCATCGGCATGGGGCGCATTGGTGAAGCCCTGGCGCAGCGCGGGCACTTTGGCTTTGGCATGCCGGTGATCTACCACAGCCATTCGCCCAAGCCTTTGGTCGAGCAACGTTTCGGCGCGCACTACCGCAGCTTGCCGGAGTTGCTGCAACAAGCCGATTTTGTGTGCCTGACATTGCCGTTGACTACCGAGACTCAGGGGTTGATTGGCGCCAAGGAGTTCGCCCAGATGGGCCCGGAGACGATTTTCATCAATATCTCCCGGGGCAAGGTGGTGGACGAAGCGGCCCTGATCGATGCCTTGCAACAGCGCACAATCCGCGCGGCGGGGCTGGATGTGTTTGAGCGCGAGCCGTTAAACCATGATTCGCCGTTGCTGCGCTTGAACAATGTGGTGGCGACGCCGCATATCGGCTCGGCTACCCATGAGACCCGGGAAGCGATGGCGCGGTGCGCGGTGGATAATCTGCTGGCGGCGTTGGCGGGGGAGCGGCCGAAAAATCTGGTCAATCCCACTGTGTGGGGAGCCTGACAGGCGGTGCATCAGCCACTAGAAATAGTGACTGATACAGCGCTATCGCGGGCAAGCCCGCTCCCACAGGGGGGGCTTGGTCGGGCACTGAATTTCGGCCACGCCACAATTTAAATGTGGGAGCTGGCTTGCCTGCGATAGCGGTATGCCAGCCACCCAAGCCCTCCCTGCTTAGATCACAAACCGCGCCACCATGGCATTCAAGTCCACCGCCAGGCGCGACAGTTCATGGCTGGCGGCGCTGGTCTGGTTGGCGCCGGCCGCCGATTGGGTCGCCAGGTCGCGGATGTTCACCAGGTTGCGGTCCACCTCGCGGGACACTTGGGCCTGCTCTTCGGACGCGCTGGCAATCACCAGGTTGCGCTCATTGATCAGGCTGATGGACTGGGTGATCTGTTCCAGCGCCACCCCGGCGGCGCGGGCCATTTCCAGGGTGCTGTGGGTGCGCTGGTTACTCTGCTGCATGGACTGCACCGCGTCCCCGGTGCCGTTCTGGATGCCGGCGACCATTTTTTCGATTTCCTGGGTCGATTGCTGGGTGCGATGGGCCAGGGCGCGCACTTCATCGGCCACCACGGCAAACCCGCGCCCGGCTTCACCGGCGCGTGCGGCTTCGATGGCGGCGTTGAGGGCCAACAGGTTGGTTTGTTCGGCAATCGCCCGAATCACATCCAGCACCTTGCCGATATCGCGGCCCTGGGTCGCCAGGCCTTCGATCAATACCGAGGTGTTCTGCACGTCCTGGGTCATGGTCTGGATCGCCTCCACGGTTTGCACCACGCGGTCGCGCCCTTCCCGTGCGGCCTGGTTCGACTGGGTCGAGGCCTCGGAGGTGGACACGGCATTGCGCGCCACTTCTTCCACGGCGGCGGTCATTTCATTGACGGCGGTGGCGGCCTGGTCGATTTCGTTGTTCTGCTGCTGCAAGCCCTTGGAGGCTTCCTCGGTCACCGCGCTCAGTTCTTCGGCAGCGGAAGCCAGCTGTGTAGCCGAGCCGGCGATATGCTGGATCGTCTGGCGCAGGTTGCCCTGCATGGTGGCCAGGGCGCCGATCAGGCGCGCGGGTTCATCCTGGCCATCATCCTCGATAACCTTGCTCAGGTCGCCGCTGGAGATGGTTTGCGCCGCCGCCACCGCCTTGCGCAGCGGCGTGACGATGCTGCGGGTCAGCAACCAGGCGAGCAAGACGGTCATCAGCGCTGCAACCACCGACACCCCGATGATCCCGCTGATCGCATCGCTATAGCTGCGCCCAGCGTCTTCCCCGGCCTGCTTGGCATCGGCGGCGTTGATCGCAATCATCTTATTGAGCTGTTCACCCATCTGATCGGTGCCGTCCTTGATCCGGCTGTTGATCAGGGCCCGCATCTCCTCGACCTTGTTCTGCTGGGACAGCGTCAGCATTTCAGCCTGGGCTTTGAGGTAGTTGTCCAACGTGGCTGCAAACGTCTTGTAGAGCGCGGCCTCTTCGGCCCCCGCCGGCATCGCGGCATACCCGGCCTGGGCTTGGCGCGCCTTGTCGACCAGTACCCCGATGCGCACTTGGGCTTCCTGCAGAGCTGCCGGTTCGCGGTTGACCAGCACCCGGAACGACAGAATGCGCAGGCGCAACACGTTCTCGGTCATATTGGCCAGGTAGCCGACACTCGGCAGTTGGTTGGCGCCCATATCCAGCGCGGCCTGGCGAATCAGCGTCATGCGGTTGACGGCAAACACCCCCAGAACAATCACAAGCAACGCAATAAACGCAAAACCGAGAAACGCCCGAGGTGCGATATTCAAATTACGGAGGGACATAGGAAAGCTCTCAAGAGGGGATGGCTGCGAGCATCCTTGCCGCGACACGGGACACCTGTTTTTTGTGGGGCCTTGCTGCGACGTCAGCATTAACGGGCCTATCCGTGTTATCGGCCGGCTTGAGGTTTTTTTGCAGGGGCCGGAGAAATATATTTTCACACTTTTGACAACGGGTACTTTCTGGCATCCTGCGCGTCCATTTTCTGACCCGAGCACGTATTTTGTCTGACGCTCAAGCCCCCCGCCCCCGTTATAAATCCGACCTGATCTATGGCCTGGAAGACCGCCCGCACTTCACCGCCGCGATCTTTGCCGCCCTACAGCATGTGCTTGCCAGCTTCGTCGGGATCATTACCCCGACCCTGATCGTCGGTGGCGTGCTGGGCCTGGAAAGCGAAGTGCCGTACCTGGTCAGCATGGCGCTGTTTGTCTCCGGCCTGGGCACGTTTGTCCAGGCGCGGCGCTTTGGCCCCGTGGGCTCGGGCTTGCTGTGCCTGCAAGGCACCAGTTTTTCGTTTATCAGCGTGATCCTCAGTGCCGGCTTCATGGTCAAGGCCCGGGGCGGCGGCACCGATGAGATTCTCTCGACGATCTTCGGCATCTGCTTCTTCGCCGCGTTTATCGAGGTGGTGCTCAGCCAGTTCATCGGCAAATTGCGCAAGCTGATCACCCCGGTGGTTACCGGCACCATCATCACCTTGATGGGCTTGTCGCTGATCAAGGTCGCGGTTACCGACATGGCCGGCGGCTATGGCGCCGCCGACCTGGGTGCCGCCAGCAATATGGGGCTGGCGGCCCTGGTGCTGCTGACCATCGTGGTGCTCAACCGCTTCAATAACCCGTTCCTGCGCTTGGGCTCGATTGTCATCGGCCTGACCCTGGGCTTTGTGGTGGCCTGGTGGCTGGGGCGCGTTGACCTGGCGGCATTGCCCCAGGTGCCGCTGGTCAGCGTGCCGGTGCCGTTCAAGTACGGGTTTTCGTTCGACTGGGTGGCGTTTATCCCGGTGGCGGTGATCTTCCTGATTTCGCCCCTGGAGGCGGCCGGCGACCTGACCGCCAACTCGATGATTTCCCAGCAGCCGGTCAAGGGCCCGCTGTATATCAAGCGCATCAAGTCCGGCCTGCTGGCCGATGGCCTGAACTCGGTAATGGCCGCCACCTTCAATAGCCTGCCGATGGTGACCTTCGCCCAGAACAACGGGGTGATCCAGTTGACCGGCGTGGCCAGCCGCTATGTGGCGTATTTCATTGCCGGGCTGCTGGTGTTGCTGGGCCTGTTCCCGATGATTGGCGCGGTGCTGCAACTGATGCCCAAGCCGGTACTGGGGGGCGCGACCCTGATTATGTTCGGCACGGTGGCGGTGGCCGGGATCAAGATCCTCGCCGAGGCCGGGCTGCATCGGCGCAATGTGCTGATCGTGGCGATTTCCCTGGGCATGGGCCTGGGCGTGGCGGCGGTGCCGGAAGTGCTGCGCGAGCTGCCCAAGGCCTTGCATAACATCTTCGAGTCGCCGATTACCGTCGGAGCGTTCTGTGCGATCCTGCTGAACATTTTCCTGCCTGAAGAGTTCATAGAGCTGCAAGAAGATGAATTTGACCCGGAAGCCTCGACCCTCAAGGTGATGCAGGACCCGGAACCGACGAAATAGGAACCCTTATGCGCAGATTGATCGGCCTGACCCTGTCTTTGATATTGCTCAGCCTGAGCGCCTGCGCCCTGTTCCCCAACCGTGACCCGCTGCATATCAATGTGGTGGGCATCGAGCCGCTGCAAAGCCAGGACCTGGAGGTACGCTTTGCGGTCAAGCTGCGGGTGCAGAACCCCAATGACACGGCCATCGACTACAACGGCGTGGCCCTGGACCTGGAGGTCAATGGCCGGCCGCTGGCGGCTGGGGTGAGTGATCAGCAGGGCTCCATCCCGCGCTTTTCCGAGACGGTTCTGACAGTACCGGTCAGCGTTTCGGCGTTTTCGGTGTTGCGTCAGACCCTGGGCCTGAGCCAGACCCAGCGCTTGAACAACCTGCCCTATGTACTGCGCGGCAAACTGGCGGATGGGTTGTTTGGCACGATGCGCTTTGTCGATCGCGGCACCCTGGACCTGCCCAACAGCGTGACCTGGTAGACCACCTGTAGGAGCGAGCTTGCGCCTACTTGGCAGCCATCAGGCGGTTGACTTCGCTGCGTACCATGTTGGCAAATTCCGGTGGCGACATGCCGTCCAGCTCCGAACGCACCCATTCGGCCCATTTACCCTTGCGCTTGGCGCGCTCGCCAAACAGCCGTGCACCCTCGCCCTTGGCCTTGCCCAGGTTGCTTTGCCACAAGTCGTACAGACGGGACTTTTCATCTTCAAGCGCCGCGCGCTCGGCAAGGGGCTTGTTGGCCAGATTGAAGCTCATGTGGAATTACCTGCTGCACAAATAGGTGACATCTTACACTGTAGGTCGAAAGGTCCGAATTCGGATTTTGCATCGTGTAGAGGCCCGGCGAAAAAAACTGCAACTTTTGCACCGCGCGAAGACTCCATTGTTCACTGCCCACTTACCCCGCAAGGAGCTACTCAATGGCCCGTAAAACTGCCGCTCAAGCTGTCGAAGAGCAAATCAAGGACCAGGCGTTCAGCGAACTCCAGGCCCTGATCGAAGAATCGGACAAACTGCTCAAAAGCAGCGCATCGCTGGTGGGAGAAGAAGGTGAAACCCTGCGCGAGCAGGTGGCGATCAAGCTCAAGCAGGCCCTGGAGTCGGTGTCCAACGTGCGTGAGCGCAGCAAGCCGGTGGTAGAGGCCACCGAAACCTATATCGGTGGCCACCCTTGGCAAACCGTCGCGATTTCCGCCGGCTTGGGCCTGGTGGTAGGCCTGCTGCTGGGCCGTCGCAACTGATCGATGCCACGGCCGGCGCGGCTCAGCCCGCGCCGGCCATCAGCCCTGCGCCAATGCGCGCAGCCGCGCCAGTTCATCCCCATCCAACAGAATGCCTTCTTGCGCGGCCTTGGCCCGGGTGCGATGACGCCGGTCGCCGGGCAAGCGGCGCAACCCCACCGCATGCATCTGCCGCACCAATTCCTGGCTGCGTTGGGCAAAGTCTTGCCCGGCGGTTTTGCTGGGGTCGATCACGATCAGCAACTGGCCGGTCCAGGGCGTCTTGGCGCCAGGGTGGTTGGACCAATCGAACTCAAATGAGAAGTTGCCCCCGGTCAGGGCGGCGGCCAGCAACTCCACCATCATCGACAGCGCCGAGCCCTTGTGCCCGCCAAACGGCAACAGCGCACCGCCTTCGAGAATCGCCTTGGGGTCCTGGGTTGGCTGGCCCAAGCTGTCGACCCCAGCGCCCGGCGGCACCCGCTCGCCCTTGCGCGCAGCAATCTGTACATCGCCATGGGCAATGGCGCTGGTGGCCAGGTCAAACACTATCGGCGGCCCATCGGCCCGTGGTGCGGCGAACGCGATGGGATTGGTACCGAACAGGGGCCGATCCGCACCGTGGGGCACTACGCACGTCATGCTATTGACCACGCTCAGGGCCACCAGGCCTTCTTCGGCAAACGGCTCCACATCCGGCCACAGGGCGGCAAAGTGATGAGAGTTACGAATCGCGAGTACCGCGATCCCGGCGCTGCGGGCCTTGGCCACCAGTAACGGGCGGGCGGCCGCCAGGGCGGGTTGGGCAAAGCCATTGGCGGCGTCCACCCGCACGAACCCCGAGGCGACATCCTCAACCACCGGCACCGCCTGGCCATTGACCCAGCCGCTGTCCAGGGTCGAGACATAGCCGGGTATGCGAAACACCCCATGGCTATGCGCCCCATCCTGCTCGGCGCGGGCGCAGTTGTCGGCCAGCACGCAGGCAACCTCGGGCGAGGCGCCATGCCGGATGAAGATGCTCGTGAGCAGTGTCACAAGTTCAGTGAAGCCAAGGGATGTGGCTGACATCTGAAGCTCCAGAATTGTTATTGGGAGGGGCAACAGCCTGCGGAATCCAGCGCATTGATTAACAACGTGTGACCAGTGAGCTGTCAACCACCGGCAGCGGTTGCGCGCTATTTATTTAATGCCTGGGCAATGCCCCCCGCTCCTAGGCTCGCTGCATCTATAGCCTGCACCGAGCCTTTGCGATGGACGACCTGCAACCCCCCTATTTCTTCCCCGAGGCCATGCGCCTGGCCAAACACTTGAGTGCCCGCGAGCGCCATCGCGGTATCACCGACCTTGACCGGAGTTTCTTGCGCAACCTGTTCTTTGCCAACGCGGCCGGGCGCAAGGCGCAGTCGCCGCCGATGATCGCCGAACGCTTGCTGATCAACCGCCCCGAGCAGCAACCGCTTGAGCTGGCGGGGGCATTCGTGATGGGTTCGCAGGGCAGCTACAGTTCGGTTTTTTTCTATGGCCCAGTGACCGGCCTGGAAAAATTCAGTGACTATGAACAGTTGATACACACGCTGGAAAGCCGCCTGCGCGACGCTCAGAAACAGCGCGAACTCCTGCATTTCCTGGCCATTGACCAGCGGGCCGGCTTTACCTTTGCGGCAGGTTCAAGCCTCACGCGGCAACTGATCGAGGGCAATGTCTTCGACGAACAAAAGGCCTGTATCGAGCGTTACCAGCACCTGAATGTCCAGGTCATGCTTGATGAACTGGGCAAGTTGCCGTTGATGGAAACCCTGCTGGATCAACTGCTGGCCAGTACCTTGCGCACATCCCTGGCGAACATCGACCAGCGCAAGACCCATGTGTTTTTCTACGCCCTGGCCACCTCCCCCACGGACCAGGACCGGTGGGTGAATGCGCTGTTGTTGCGCGATGCCTTGTTGCTGTATTACCGGCAACAGTCCTGGCCGGTTGGCCTGCGCCGAGTTTTTCTGAACCCACAGGTGGCCGCCACCCAGACGCAAGCGCAAACCCACTGGGAGGACGGCATCAAACAAGCCGCCCAGCAGTTGCCTCTGTTCCTGCGCAACTCACTTGAGACCTACTGGAACAGCCATCTGGCAGCCGGCGGCTCAAGGCGTGAGTACTTTGCCCAGGCCATGAGTGATAAATCCCGGGTCGATTTGTTGTTCAAACGCCAGGAAGAGGTGATTTCGGCTGAACAGTGGCAACAGTTGGACGCCCTCTACCTGCCCGCCGAGCGTCGCGCCACACTCGCTATCGAAAAAGTCCGCCTGTGGGAGCACTACCCCCATTACGTCGAACTGGCCAGTACGCTGGTCATCACCAACAGCGCGGCCTTTCTCTATACCCAGTCCAAGGGTTTGCAGGTACTCAAGGACTACAGCGACCTGCAGGCAACACTCAGGGCCATGGTGGGGGCACGCGGGCATGAAGATGACTTCTTCGGTTTCCTGGCCCTGGAGGAACGCGCGCGGTTTGTCGGTTTTCAACAGCCGCAGTTCAGTCCGGCCCCCTTCAGTGGCCCGGTGTTCAAGCGCTTGCTTGAAGACATCATCGCCAAGCAGCAGCAGAACCTCGAATACTGCCTGGATGTTTACCGACGCCATCAAGGGACGATGGATGCCTATGCCCTGCTCGATCACGGCCTGGATATCCGTGCCCTGCTTGACCATCGGTTGCTGGCATTGGACGCCAAGGGACGCTGGAGCACGCACCCGGCCGCCCCGTCGGTGCCCGCAGAAAAGGCGCGCCTGACCCTCCGCCAACTGCACAGCGTGGAGAATGCGCTGGCTAGCCTGCTGGCGCTGATCCCCAGCCTTGAGACGGTAATTGCCGACCAACTGCGTGCAACGTTCAGCACCTCTACCGTGCTGCCGCTGAACCCGCAAGACCTTTACATCAACCGCTATGCAGGCCATGCCGACGATCAGGAGCGACGCACGCCACGGGCCAGCCAGAGCGTGCTGGAGCATTGCATCGCCCGCCTGATCGGCCAGGCACAGGCCATCCCGGTCACACCGGAGTACGCGGTGTACGGGCCACGGATCCGCGGCCAGGCGAGTAAACGGCTGGAGCTGAGCATTGACCGACTCAATGCCATGGTGGAGCACTGGCTGCTTGGCCTGAACCTCCAGACGATCGCACAGATCCCCCGCGCCGGCCTGGAAGCTGCGCTGCCCAAGTTGATACACAGCATGTCTGTAGGGATTCTGGAGGAAGCGCGCCTCAGGGGGCTGGATAAAACCCTCGACGAGCGTGATATCCAGATCCTGCAGACAGTGTTGAGCCCGGATAACGCCACGCCTGAGCGGCGCCGTACATTGAAAGGCTTTACGCCGGATGCATTCACCCTGTCGGTGCGGGTGAATGGCCAAACCACCCTGCATCGCCTGGCCAACTGTTTTGTGCTCACCGAGCGCGGAGGTCTCGACCCGCATCATTCTGGACACGCCGTGTTATGGACGCCGGCCGCTGGCGTGGAAGTCTTCGCCTCGGTCAGTGCCCTGAACAATACCCTGGCGCATCGGCTACGCAGCCCAACCCGACGCTTGAGCCTGCTGGAAAACCTGGCCGCCCCTGCGCGCCTGCCCCATCAATGCTATGAGCCGGGGCCGTTGCAGTTGATAAAAGAACCCGCCCTGCAGGAGTGCCAGCAGTCGTGGATCAATCAGTACATCGCCCAGCGCCAACACACCCTGGGGCTCAAGGCCAAAGCGCAGTCATTGCTCCAGGTACTGGGGCAGGTGCGCAAAAAGCTCCCGGTCAATAACCTCCAGCGTGCGGCGGCTATTGCCCGGCTGGCAGAACTGCGGCACTCCCTACCGGACGGGCTGGGAGCGGCGCCTCCCCGGGAGCAGCAACGCCAGGCGGAAATCCTCGAGCAATACCGCATCAATACCCTGCATGGCCGGGATTATCTGGATGAACTTCAGCCACTGCGTCAGCACGTGGCGGACCGCCTCAACGCTATGCTCGTCGATTATTCAGTCTTTGCTGCGGATGTGGCGATTGTGCCCAGGCTGACCCTGGCCAGTCAGCGCCAGGGCCTGCTGGACTTCGCCATGAACCCCGCCAGCCTGCAAGCCGCCGGGTTTGATGTGGTCTGCACGGCCCCCAGCCTGACCGAGAACGTGGTGCGCCAGATGCTGTTGCAGTTGAAAACCCACGATGATTATCAGGCCTATCTGGCTGAGCACTTGTCTGCCACCCACCCCGGTTTCGAGCGACGCCTGAAGGACTTCAGCCAGCAAGTGCCCTGGCAGCTGTTACAGCACGCCCACGCCCTCAAGCTACAGGAGCGCCTGTCAGAACGGGGCTTTGACCTGATCCAGCAGGCGGTCGATATGCCAGACGCCATTGCCCGCGCAGCGGTCATGGGCACGACGGCCAGGGTCAGGCCCCTGGAGTTGATTGCCACGGCCGGCGCTACGCCAGCAACTGCCCTGGGCTTGTACCTCATTGGCGCCGGGCGCCAGGGGGTGCAGGTGTTGTATGCGCCTTATCATCCGACCTTGATCTTTACCGAGTTCGAGAGCGAAGCGCAGTTCCTGGAGGCCCTGAACCGGCCCGGTGCCCTGCAAGACTGTGTGCTCAAGCGCCTGCCCGCGCCCCAGGACGCTACGGATCGGAACTTGCTGGCCAGCACCCTGGGATTCAATCCGATCCAGGGCAACCTGTTCAGCCAACTGTTCGACGACAACCGGCAGTTGCTTCTGAAGTTGCTGGGCACCCAATCGATCAGCGGGGCTGAAGAGGAATGGGAAACCATCAAGCAGGTATTCAGTGGTTCGGTTGGCCGGGTGATCGGCTTTTTGCCTGGCAAGCTGGCGTTGCCCTGGGCGATCTGGCAGAGCATTTCCCTGTTCACCGAGTCCGCCGAGGCCTTGCAAGACCATCATTGGCGCCGGGCCTTGCAGGCGTTTATCGACGGCGTTGCGCAAATGGCCGCAGTTGGCCAGGCCTTGCAGCAAGCAAAGTCGCTCATCCTGGAGCCGATAGAAGAAACACCCCCTGCACCGTTGCCCTCTATGAACTGGCCGTTGGACATCACCACCCCTGAACGCACCGTGCTGTCGCCCAGCGAAGTGCACGATGTGGCGCTGGTCAACCTCAAGCACAACGCCCTGAAGGGGATATACCAGCATAACGCTGCGTCCTACATTCCCATGGCTGGCAAGGTGTATCAGGTCAACCCCCTTGGCGCGTTCTGGCGCATTGCGACGGAGCAGCAAAACGGCCCGTTTGTGTGGCGCAATACCCTGGGGCAATGGGTGGTCGATACGCGCAACCACATCGCGCGCTTTGGCCAGGCTTATGGCCGCCTGCAGGACCGCTCAGAAGTTCGCACTGTGGCACGCCAGATGATGAACATCGAGGCGGTTGGCATGCAGGCGATTCGTGCGCTGTATCCACAACGGGCGCGAATGATCGTGGAAGCGATCGACCTGGCGACGTTTTATGTGCAGAACTGCAAGTTGAACCTGGGATTGCTGGAGCCGGGAATAGCCCCTGTGACGCGGATCCATCGCTTCATCAATGAGTTTTTTGGCATTGACATCGAGCCGGATCATGGCCCGCAAGAAATAGATCCCATTCTGGTGCAAAAGCTACACCGCATTGTCGACCTGATCCTCGCCGGCCTGCTGGATCCGACGCTGTCTACAATCGATTCAAAGCGCTTCGTCGTGGGCTCCCATCGATCGGACCCACAACAGAATTGGGGGTTTGTCATCGACAATGATCCGCAGCGACGGTTTTACCTGACCGAACACTTCTTTACGCCGCCGTTGAGCGACTATGACAATCGCCTGCCGGATTATTTCGACCGGGCGGCTCATGCGCGAGCGACGATGTTGATCCATGAGATGAGCCATGTGGTGGCGATGACAACCGATGCCGCCTACCTGAACTCGGTGATGCCGTTTTCCGATCTGATCGAGACACTGACACAGGCCGGGCGCACCCTGTCGGATTCCCAGAAAAGCTACCAGGACCAGAGCTACTCGCGCAAAACCCCCATCACCCAACTGTTCAAGTTCCCCGATATCAGTGGCACCTTCTGGCGTGACCTTGGAGCGACCCCTGAAACCGGGCACATCAAAAATCAGATACTGCGCACCACCGGGGGCGTGGATTTGAGCAACGCGCGGGGGATTTTCATGAGCAACCTGGCCAGGCGAGTCGACACGATGCTGGACAATGCCGACTCGGTGGCGTTCCTGATCAGTCACCTGGGCCGCCAGTTGGACCCAGTGCCCTCCAGTCGAAGGGAGTCGATAAACTGATCGCCGGGGTCAGTCCTTCTGGTCGCGCAGCACATTGCCCGAGGCGCCGTCGATGCGTACTTCATAGACCACACCGTCAGCCTTGCGGCCTTTGACTTCCCAGTAGCCATTGTCGTCCGCTTCGGCCTGGTAGACCTCAATGTAACCGGCCTTGGTCTTGGCGGTTTCGATGGCTTTTTCGATGGTGATCCAGCCGGCTCCTGGCTTGTCGGCCAGGGCGGCTCCGGCGCCGAGCAAGGTGGCAGTGGCAAGCAGGGTGGTGAGGGTTTTCTTCAGCATGTTCTTACTCCGTTAGCGAGAATGACTTACAGATCCAGATTTTTAGGGTGTTTGCAGGCTGAATTAGTTCCACATTGATGCTCATACGCCATGATGGCGGTTCTCGGCACCCTGCCGGGAAGGTTAGAATGTAGGAAATCAGGAAGCACCAATGACCGAACAGCCCCTTTCAGAAGCCGACTATGACGCAATCACCGATGCCGCTGCGCACTGGTGTATGCGCCTGCACGCTTTTGATTGCACGGCGGCCGAGCGCCAGGCGTTTGAACAGTGGCACGATGCGCATCCCCTGCATGCCTTTGAATATGCGGCCATGCTGGAAGTCTGGGAGGTGGCCGACCATTTGCCGCGCAGCAGCGAAACGGCCCCGCCGCTAGCGCAAGTCACACCGACCCGCCGCTGGCGCACCTATGCCGTGGCCGCCGCCATCTCGTTGCTGGCTCTGCCTCTGGCCGCCTTCACTGGCTGGGAAGCGGGTTGGCTGCCCAGTTCCTATGAGCATTACGACGCCACCAGTGGCCTGCGCCAAGTGACACTGGCCGATGGCAGCGAAGTGGAGCTGAACCTGGGCACCGAGCTGGTCTACAGCAACTATAAGCATGAACGCCGGGCCACCCTGAAAAAAGGTGAGGCGTTCTTCAACGTCAGCCATGACCGTGAACACCCGTTCGTGCTCCACGTCGGCGCAGGGCAGATCCGGGTGACCGGCACCCAGTTCAACGTCTGGAAGTACGACGATCAGGTGCGGGTCATGTTGCTGGAAGGCTCGGTGAAGATCAGCAGCGATGCCAGCCACAGCGGCCTGAGCCTGACACCCGGCATGCAGGCCAGTTACAACCGGGGTGATGCGCAACCGCAGTTGCAGGCGTTCTCCCCCCATGACCCGGCACTGGCCTGGCGTCGGGGCAAGTTGATCCTCGACAACCTGGCGCTGGTGGATGCCTTGCCGCTGATCAACCGCTACCTGAGCAAACCAGTGATGCTGGCCGATACCGGTACCGGCAACATCCGTATTGGCGGGATCTACGATATCCATGAAGTCACCCACCTGGTGTCCTCCCTGCCCAAGGTCCTGCCGGTCTACCTGACCCAGAACCAGGATGGCAACACCGTGCTCAACGCGATACCGCGTAAAACGCCCAAGACCTGAGCGACGCAAAGACAGCGCCTTGGGCAGTACCGGGCGCGACCTCTGTGCGCGTCGCAATGTCCACTTTTGAAACACCCCTCCCTGCGCAACGCCCCTGTGGCGGCGGATTCATCGGTTCGTCATCAAGAGTGTTGCATGGCTGAAACAGGCCAGGCGCTGGTCATTGGGTAGCGCCCTGTTTCATGCCTGATACACCGGGGCCTACGTCCGCCCTGCCAACAATCCCAACTCCTTGAAAAAGAACACAATATAAAAAGCGGCACAGCTTCTGCTCTATGCCTTGCAGCGCTGTTTAGGGTCAGCGCTACAAAACAAGGAATGATGCCGTGGCAACTCTCAATCAAGGCTCGCTGAGCCTGCTGCTGATCAGCTGTGTACTCAGCGCCAGTGTGAGCGTGCCGGCCCTGGCCGAAAACGGCGTGATCGTCACCGGGCGCAACGTCCAAGGCCATATGGCCGGGCGTTCCTCCTTCGGCCCGGACCCTTATCCCTCTACGGCCAATGCCAATCCTGGCACGCAGATTCTGCGCGCCACGGCTAACGGCGAACTCAACGATAACGACTTCGCCGGGGTCAGCAGCGGGTCAAGCATCACACGCTCCATCCTGCCCAATGGCACCCTCCCCGGCTTGGGCACCCCCCATGGCAGTAGCGCCTCCGGTTTGGGTGCCGGCGCGGCGGCGGGCCATAGCGGCGGCAGCAGCCTGGGCGGACAGATCAGCGGGACGATCCAGCGTGGCATGGCCCCGCTGAACAACCTCGGTAGCCTGATGGGAGGCCAGAAATGAAGCACGCATGGCTGATCCTCGCCCTCCTCGGCTGCACCAGCGCGCTGGCCGACAGTAACAATCATGCGCTGATCGACAGTTCCGGCCAGCAGTACAGCGGCGTCGCCTCTGTCAATCAGGCCGCCGGCAACCAGCAACAACAGATCAATAGCCGCGCAATCGCGGTGGGTGGCCAAGCCACTGACGCACTGGTGCAGCGGCTCGCCGGCAAGGTCGACCCGGCCCTGAATGCCAGTGCAGCGATCCAGGGCTCATCGTTCAGCAACGGCAACGGTGTACTGGGTGTCAACCAGTCGGCCGGGGCCAACAACCAGGCAATCAATGCCGTGCGGATCAGTATCAACCCTGGCCCGCAAAGCATCGATGACAGCGTCCTGTCGCAACAGAACATGACGCTGCTACCAGACTCCCGATCCGCCTCTACCACTGGCAGCCGCCAGGTCGTGACCAGCGACCAGGCCTTCACCGGCAGCCGTGGAGTGGTCCAGGTGAATCAGAGTGCAGGGGTGGGGAACCGTGTGGCTAACACCCTGGGTATCACGATCAAGTAAGCGCTTGATCGGTGTTTGCAAGACCGTACCAACACTTAACCAACCAATTAGAAGCAAGGAGATACACCATGAAACCTACAATGGCTCTCAAACCACTGGTTTTTGCTCTGGCTGCGCTCATGGCTGTTGCTGCACAAGCCGATAGTGATAAGTGGAAACCAACTCCTAAACCCACAGGCACCGTCGCTGCGGTCGTGGACAGTACTCAACTGAGCAAAGACAACAAGTTCGACGACACCAAAACCAAGAACGATGCCTCCGTCAACAAATCGCTGAACGGCAGCGACGGTAACCTGGGTGGCAACGTCGCGGCAGGCAGCGGTAACCAACAAGCCAATAGCGCTAGCATCGCCAGCAGTGCTGCTAAAGACGCTCTTGAGGTCTTTGCAGTGGCCATCGCAGATCAAACCTCCAAGAGCAACAAATTTACCAACAAAGGCACGCAAAACGACGCGTCGGCCAACGACTCGGTCAACGACAGCTCCGGTAACGTGGGTGTCAGTGTCACCGCAGGTCAAGGCAACCAACAGGCCAACAGCACGGCTATCGTGACCGCTGACGGCAAAAACATTGTCGCTGTGGCCGCCACCAGCCAGGAATCGCTGAACAACACCTTCCTCAACACCGCATCGGCCGGCAAAGGCTACGGCAACTGGGGCAAGACCTATGTTACCAACGATGCTTCTTTGAACAACTCGGGCAACAAAGCTTCCGGCAACCTCGGCATCAACGTGTCTGCGGGCTCTGGCAACCAGCAATCCAACTCCCTGTCCCTGGGCAGCGGTTGCACCCAGTGCGCAGCGGGCAGCGGCGTACGCTTCTGATCTGACGCAGAGGGCCTTGGCAACAAGGCCCTTTTTTATTCCCGTGTCCAACAGGTCATTCGATCATGCGCCTCGCGACCTTGTGCCTGCTGTTAATGCTCACCGGCCCGTCCTGGGCAGGGCAAATGGCGATTTCCGCCATGCCTGGCGGTGCGCTGGTCTTCAAGAAGGTCGAGAGCATCCGCGAGCGGCGGTTCGCCAACCTGGTGGAACAAAAAACCGATTTCAGCTGCGGGGCCGCAGCACTGGCCACCATCCTGCGCCAGGGCTATTGGCTGGATGTCGATGAAGAACACGTCATCAAGGGCATGCTGGTCAACGCCGACCAGGACCTGGTACGCACCCAGGGCTTTTCCATGCTGGATATGAAGCGCTACCTCGAAAGCATCGGCATGCGGGCCCGGGGCTACAAGATCGGGCCGGACACCCTGACCACGGTGAAGATCCCGGTGGTGGTGCTCTTGGATATCCGTGGCTACAAGCACTTTGTGGTGATGCAACGTGCCGAGAAAGACTGGATCTATATCGGCGACCCGGTACTGGGCAACAAGCGTTACTCGCGGGACGATTTCCTCGCCGGATGGAATGGCATCGTGTTCGCCGTGCTCGGTGAAGGCTACGACAAGGCCAACGCCCTGCTCGACCCGCCGATACCGTTGACCGCCAAGAGCAAAATGAACGAGTTCCGGCCCGTGGGCGATGCCGAGCTGATGGACTTCGGTTTCATCCAGAGCGACTTCTTCTAGAAGCGCCATCAGGAGCAGGAAGCTCCAGGAGCAGATGATGAACACTTACCGTTGGCTGACGGTCCTGTGCCTGGCAGCCTCAATGCCCGCTTATGCAGCCTCGGCGTTCAAGCCGATTGAAATGAATGACGCGGAACTGGCCCAACTGCGCGGCCGTTTCGTGATGCCGGGGCGGATTGTCAGCTTCGGCATCGTGATGAGCACCACCTGGACCAACGCCGCCGGTGATACCAGCACCGTCAAGGCCAACATGCAGATCGACGCCTCCACCATCACGCCGCAGTTCTACGTGCAGACCACCGGGGAAACCGGCAAGGGCGGCGACCGTCCCACGGGCACCGGCACGGTCATCGGCGGCTCCGGGCTGGGTACCGGCAGCGGCGTGACACAAACTGTCCGCGCCGCTGGCGATGGCAATACCGCCTATAACAACGTCGGGATCAATGTCAGTGAAAACGGCCTGGCGCCCGCCAATCTGGTGCAGTCGGGCCAGGTACTGGTCGCCGGTGGTTCTATCTCCGGCAATAGCGCCGCCGGCAAGGTCAGTGTCTCGGCCAATAACGGCGGCCTGCAGATGGCGATCCAGGCCAACCATAATCAGGGCAGCGCCGTACAGCAAATCGGCGGCGGTAATGTTCTGCAAGGCACGATTTTGCAAGGCAACAGTAACTTCGTAAACAACATGACCCAACTCAATGTTGTGCTGGGTAATAACGGTCTAAACAACGTGGCTTTGAACTGTAATCTGGATCAACTCAAGGGCCTACGCACGCTCGGTTATTGAACTACGCTGACCCTCGACACTTACGCATTAGAAAAGGACGGCTTATTTCATGCATCGAACGTTATCGCTACGCGCCGCTGTTTGTTTAAGTACGATCTTGCCAGCGAGTTTGTTGTACGCAGCGCCAGACGCCGATATCGAAACCCTCAAACAGGAACTTCTGGAACTCAAGCAACGCTATGAAGTACAGCAAAAAGCCCTGGCGGTCCTGGAACAACGGGTACGCCAGGTAGAAGACCAGCCCGCGACACCTGCGCCCAAGCGCCTGGCCAAGTCGCCAGCCGACTTCAAGCAAAGTGGCAGTACCGTGGCCGCCGGCGGCAGCTCCTATGGGCAGGCGCTCAAGGATGATTCGGCCCCGGCACAAAGTGTCAGCAACCTCTATAACGAGGCCAGCGGCTTCTTCGGCAATGGCAAGTTCAGCGTTGAGACGGGCATTACTTACGCCCGCTACGATGCCCGGCAATTGACCCTCAATGGCTTCCTGGCGCTGGACTCGATCTTCCTGGGCAATATCAACCTGGACCGCATCAAGGCCGATAACTGGACCCTGGACCTGACGGGCCGCTATAACGTCGATAACCGTTGGCAGTTCGATGTCAACGTGCCGGTGGTGTACCGCGAATCGACCTATCAGTCCGGTGGCGCAAATGGCGGCTCGGGCACGGCAACTTCCGAGGAATCGGTCAGCCGCGATCCCACCATCGGCGATGTCAACTTCGGGATTGCCTACAAGTTCCTCGACGAGTCGGCAACGATGCCCGATGCCGTGGTGTCGGTACGGGTCAAGGCGCCAACCGGCAAGGAACCGTTCGGGATCAAACTGGTGCGCTCGCCCTCCAATACCAATCTCTATGTGCCGGAGAACTTGCCGACCGGCAACGGCGTCTGGTCGATTACCCCGGGGATCTCCCTGGTCAAGACTTTCGATCCGGCGGTGCTGTTCGGCTCACTCTCCTACACCCACAACTTCGAGGACTCGTTTGACGACATCAGCTCGACGGTCAACGAAAAAGTCGGCGGCAAGGTCCGCCTGGGCGACAGCTTCCAGTTCGGGGTTGGCGTGGCGTTTGCCTTGAACGAGCGTATGAGTATGTCGTTCTCGGTGTCTGACTTGATCCAGCGCAAGAGCAAGCTCAAGCCCGACAATGGCGATTGGCAGTCGATTGTGTCCAGTGACGCCAATGCCGGCTATTTCAACGTCGGCATGACCATCGCCGCCAGCGAAAACCTGACGATTGTGCCCAACCTGGCCATCGGCATGACGGATGACGCGCCGGACTTTACCTTCAGCCTGAAATTCCCGTACTACTTCTAAACGCAAGAGAAGGAAAAGCCCCGCCGCGATAAGGGTCGCGACGGGGCTTTTTTACCCGCCCTAGCGGATCTGGTGTTTGTGCAGCAACCGGTAGAAGGTGGGCCGGGACACCCCCAGCACCCGGGCGGCGACACTCAGGTTGTCGCTATGCCGGTTCAGCACATCGCACAGCGCCTGGCGTTCGGCGCGGTGCTTGTAGTCTTCCAGTGTCGCCATGGGCAGCACGATGGCCTGCCGGCTTTGCAAGCCCAGGTCGGCCGCTTCGATCTGTCGCCCTTCGGCCAGTACCAGGCCGCGCCGTACCCGGTTGGCCAGCTCGCGCACATTACCCGGCCAGGCATGCTTGCCCATGGCGATCAGGGCATCCTCGCTGAAGCTGCGCGGGCGGCGGCCGGTCTCATGGCTGTAGAACCTGGAAAAATGATTGGCCAACATGCCCACATCGCCATGGCGCTCACGCAGCGGCGCGGTCATCACTTGCAGGACATTGAGCCGGTAGTACAAGTCTTCGCGGAAGGCGCCCTTCTCGATGGCGGCTTCCAGGTCGACGTGGGTCGCGGCCAATACCCGCACATCCACAGGGATCGGCTGGCTACCACCGACGCGCTCGATGTGTTTTTCCTGGAGAAAGCGCAACAGGTTGGCTTGCAACTCCAGCGGCAGGTCGCCGATTTCATCGAGGAACAAGGTGCCGCCATTGGCCGCCTCGATGCGCCCGATCTTGCGTTGATGGGCGCCGGTAAAGGCGCCCTTTTCATGGCCAAACAGTTCGGACTGGATCAAGTGTTCTGGAATAGCCCCGCAGTTGATCGCCACAAAAGGCTTGGCGTGGCGCTGGGACTGGCGGTGCAGGGTCTTGGCCACCAACTCCTTGCCAGTGCCGCTGTCGCCACGGATCAAAATCGGCGACTCGGTAGGTGCCAGTTTCGCCAGCAGTTTGCGCAGCTCGCGGATCGGCCGGCTGTCACCCAACAGCTCATGTTCCGGCGCATTCACCTGGGCCGCGCCTTTGCCTCGCAGCCTCGCCATGCCAAAGGCACGCCCCAGGGTGACCTGGACCCGCGACACGTCGAACGGCAAGGTATGGAAGTCAAAAAACCATTCACACACAAAGTCGCCGACATTCTGCAGGCGCAACATCTCGGGGCTGAGCACAGCAATCCACTCCGTGCCGCTGCGACTGATCAGCTCCTTGACCGCTTCGGGGCGCTGCAGGTGAAAAGGCTGCAGGCGCAACAAGCCGACGTCACAGGTCCGCTCGCCCAGGGCCTCCAGGGCACAGCTGTCGGTATCCCAGCCAGCCGCCCGCAAACCAGGCAATAACTGGTGGCAATCATCACAAGGGTCGACCACAAGCAAGCGACGCAGGGTTGGTGTAACAACCATGACTGTTCCTTGGCGTCAAAATCATTAAAGTTATTAAGAAACAACAGTTTGGACGAGCTGCTCATAACCCTAGCAAGATCTTGACACTCCCCTTGTATCGTTTCGCGATAAAACCATCACCGATACAGCATTTGGCGATCAGCCCCCCTCAATACATGCGACTTCAATCTTTCATTGACCTTTCAAAATCACGCCTTACATGACGTTAATCACGAAAAGTTGAATTTTCTTGCTCTAACATGTGACCCGTACCCTGTCATCGTGCATCAGTACAGGTACTAGCCGAACGGTAAGCCCAACCGACGGCACATCTTTTGATTGGGCACTTAGAGAGAAGACCCCATGAACGCCCCGCTCCGTATCAACGAAGCTCTTTTGATCGCAGACCGTGCTTTCCAACCCTTTCACTGCGTGGCCTGGGCCCCACAAGACGGGACTGGCGAACTGAGCCTGACCGTGATTGACCGCACCGAAAAGCGCATCGGGCGCAAACAGATTCCTTGCAGCACTTATTCCGACCCAAAACAATTGGAAACCCTGCTGCTGCAAGCCCGCGCCGAACTCAATGGCGAAGGTTATCAACTTCAATCCTGGGCAATGCCCAAGTAAGTTAATGCAGCCACTGCGACATACCGTCGCTTCTTAATATTGGCTGCAACTTGTTAAGACGACTAAACCCGTGGCGCGTGAGTTCGATCCTCGCCACGGGTTTTGCATGCCTGACACTTTGGTTTCGCTCTTCTTTATATAGCCGCCAGGCCATGTTCACTTGATCTTCCGGTGGGCATCGGGCACTTTGCGCGCTTCTCGCCCCCAGGAGCACCCCATGTCCGGTTCAATGGCCCAGGCCTTCGCCCATAACTTCCTTGGGCACTCGCCCCGTTGGTACAAGGCCAGCATCCTCGCGTTCCTGATCCTCAACCCCCTGGTGCTCTGGGCTTTCGGCCCGGTCGCGGCCGGCTGGTTGCTGGTGGCGCAATTTATTTTCACCCTGGCCATGGCGCTGCACTGCTACCCACTGATGCCCGGCGGCCTGTTGATGGTCGAGGCGCTGTTGCTGCGCATGACCACGCCCCAGGCACTGTACGACGAGCTGCTGCATAACTTCCCGGTGATCCTGTTGCTGATGTTTATGGTGGCCGGCATCTACTTTATGAAGGACTTGCTGCTATTTCTGTTTTCACGCCTGCTGCTGGGCGTACGCTCCAAGGCGCTGCTGGGGTTGATGTTCTGCTTCTTGTCGGCTTTCCTGTCGGCCTTTCTCGATGCCTTGACCGTGACTGCGGTGATTATCAGCGCCGCCGTGGGCTTCTATTCGGTGTATCACCGGGTGGCTTCAGGCAATGATCCACGCCAGGACAGCGCGTACAGCGACGACCATCACCTGCCCACCTTGCACCACGCCGACCTGGAGCAGTTCCGTGCCTTCCTGCGCAGCCTGTTGATGCACGGCGCCGTTGGCACTGCCCTGGGGGGCGTGTGTACCCTGGTGGGCGAACCGCAGAATTTGTTGATCGGCCACGAAATGGGCTGGAATTTCAGCCAGTTTTTCCAACAGATTGCCCCGGTCTCGCTGCCAGTGCTGGCGGCGGGCCTGGTTACCTGCGTGCTGCTGGAAAAGCTGCGCTGGTTTGGCTACGGCACCCTGCTGCCGGACAACGTGCGCCAGGTACTGGCCAACTACGCCCGTGAGGACAACGCCGAGCGTACCCCGCGCCAGCGGGCGGCGCTGCTTGTCCAAGGCCTGGCCGCACTGATCCTGATCGCCGGCCTGGCCTTTCATATCGCCGAGGTGGGCTTGATCGGCCTGCTGGTGATCGTGCTGATCACCGCCTTCACCGGGATTACCGAAGAGCACCGCATCGGCAACGCCTTCAAGGACGCTCTGCCCTTTACCGCCTTGCTGGTGGTGTTTTTTGCGGTGGTCGCGGTGATTCATGACCAACAGCTGTTTACCCCGTTGATCCAATGGGTGCTGGCCCTGCCCGCCGAACAGCAACCGGGCATGCTGTTTATTGCCAACGGCCTGCTGTCAGCCATCAGCGATAACGTGTTCGTGGCAACGATCTATATCACCGAGGTCAAGCAGGCGTTTGTATCCGGCCATATGAGCCGCGAGCATTTCGAGACCCTGGCCATTGCGATCAACACCGGGACCAACCTGCCCAGCGTGGCGACGCCCAATGGCCAGGCGGCGTTCCTGTTTTTGCTGACATCGGCGATTGCGCCGCTGATCCGCCTGTCCTACGGGCGCATGGTGTGGATGGCGCTGCCGTACACCGTGGTGATGGGCGTACTGGGCTGGTACGCGGTCAGTTACTGGCTGTGAAGGATAAACCGCTCAATCGCTTGGGCTGCGCCGTCCTCGACATTGCTGGCGGTAACCACATCGGCCTGACGCTTGACCACCTCTTCGGCCTGGCCCATGGCAATCGATAACCCGGCCACCTGGAACATCGCCGGGTCATTGCCGCCATCGCCGATAGCCGCCGTCTGCTCCAGCGCCACCCCAAGGTGAGCGGCCAGGGTTTTCAGGGCATCGCCCTTGTTGGCCTGCATTGCCGTGATATCGAGATAGACCGGCTGCGACCGCGACACCTGGGCCAGGCCCGTGACCTTGGGCTGCAACTGTGCCTCCAGCTCAACCAGCAACGCCGCATTGGTGCTGGCCGCGACGATCTTGTCGATCCGCCCCAGGACCGGCTCGAAACTCTCCACCACCACCGGTGCATATCCCAAGCCGTGCTGCTCCCGGGGCACCATGGGACCCGTGGGGTCTTGCAGCAGCCAGTCGCCATCGGCAAACACCCAGATTTCCACCTCTGGCTGATCGCTTAACAGCGCCAAGGCGATCAACGCCGCCTCTGCGGGCAAATGGTGCGCAACCAGGATGCTGCCATCGGGGTTGACCAAGGTGCCGCCATTGAACCCTGCCGTGGGCACATCGACGCCCAGGGCTTCGATCTGCTGCAGCATGGCCCTGGGCGGCCGCCCGGTGGCCAGGCTGAAAAACACCCCGGCCTCGCGCAATGCCCGCACCGCATCAATAGTGCGCTGGCTCAAACTGTGATCGGGCAACAGCAAGGTGCCGTCCATATCACTCAATACAAAACGGATGGGTTGGATCGCGTCTTCACTCATCCGAGGCGATGCCAGGCGCGGCCATCGCGGGCCAGTAGCTCATCGGCCGCCGCCGGGCCGTCTTCGCCGGCCTTGTAGGCCTGGATCCCGTCGTCTGCCTGCCAGGCATCGAGAAACGGCTGCACCGCACGCCAGCCGTTTTCGATGTTGTCCGCGCGCTGGAACAGCGTCTGGTCACCGGTCAGGCAGTCGTAGATCAGGGTTTCGTAGCCGGTGGAAGGCTGCATCTCGAAGAAGTCCTTGTAGGCAAACCCCAGCTGGATGTTGGCCATGTCCAGGGTCGGCCCGGGCTTTTTCGCCAGCAGGTCGAACCACATGCCCTCATTGGGCTGGATCTGGATCTTCAGGTACGTCGGCTTGACTTCATCGACCTCGGTGTCGCGGAACTGCGCATAGGGCGCCGGCTTGAAGCAGATGACGATTTCGGTGTCGCGCACGCTCATGCGCTTGCCGGTGCGCAGGTAGAACGGCACGCCGACCCAGCGCCAGTTATCGATCATCACCTTCAGTGCCACAAAGGTCTCGGTGCTGCTGTCCGGGGCCACATTGGCTTCTTCCCGGTAGCCCGGCAGCGCCTTGCCGCCGATCTCGCCGGCGGTGTACTGGCCACGCACCGAGTTGGCCCGCGCATCTTCCGGCGACCAGGGGCGCACGGCCCCGATCACCTTGGCCTTCTCGCCACGCACCGCGTCGGCGCCAAAGGCCGCCGGCGGCTCCATGGCAATCATCGCCAGCAACTGGAACAGGTGGTTGGGCACCATATCGCGCAGGGTGCCGGTGTTTTCAAAGAAACTGCCCCGGGTTTCCACACCGACCGTTTCCGCAGCGGTGATCTGCACGTGGTCGATGTAGTGGTTGTTCCAGAACGCCTCGAACAACACGTTGGAGAAACGGCTGATCAGAATGTTCTGCACCGTTTCCTTGCCCAGGTAATGGTCGATCCGGTAGATCTGCTTCTCGCTCATGACCTTGAGCAGGCAGGCGTTCAGGGCCTCGGCCGTGGCCAGGTCGGAGCCAAATGGCTTTTCGATCACCACGCGGCGGAAAGCCTCGGGGCTTTCCTCCAGCAGGTTGGCCCGCCCCAGGCGCTGCACCACTTCACTGAAGAAGCGCGGCGCGGTAGCCAGGTAGAACACTGCGTTGCCCGTGCCGCTGTCGGCGATTTTGCGGGCGATGTCGGCATAAGTGCCGTCATCCAGAAAGTCGCCCTGCACGTAGCTGATGCCCTTGGCCAACTGGGCCCACAAGTGTGGGTCCAGTGCATGTTCGGCATTGCCCTTGACCTTGCTCGCCGCTTCGCTGCGGATGAAGTCTTCGAGTTTCTTGGCGAAGTCGGCATCGCTGATAGCGTTGTGATCCACCCCGACAATCCGCAGGCCCTCGCCCAGCAGGCCATCGCGACTGAGGTTGTACAGCGCCGGCATCAGCAGGCGCTTGACCAGGTCGCCATGGGCGCCAAACAGGAACAAGGTAGTGGGTGGAGCGGGTTCGGCCTTGGGTTTCTTGCCGTTGACCGTCATTTTTTGGAAGTCTCCACATGGCCGCCGAAGCCAAAGCGCATGGCCGACAGCAGTTTGTCACCGTAAGTGCTTTGCTGGCGCGAGCGGAAGCGGGCGAACAACGAGTTGGACAGCACCGGCACCGGCACCGATTGCTCCATGGCCGCTTCGATGGTCCAGCGCCCTTCGCCGCTGTCAGCCACGGAGCCTGAGTAACCGTCGAGCTTGGGGTCGGTCGCCAGAGCATCGGCGGTGAGGTCCAGCAGCCAGGAAGAGACGACGCTGCCGCGACGCCAAACTTCGGCGATATCCGCCACGTTCAGGTCGAAGCGCTGTTCTGGCGGCAGGTTTTCCGAATTCTTGGTCTTGAGGATGTCAAAGCCTTCGGCAAAGGCCTGCATCATGCCGTATTCGATGCCGTTGTGGATCATCTTCACAAAATGCCCGGAACCAGCCGGGCCCGCGTGGATGTAGCCACGCTCGGCACGGTCGTCGGTGGCGGTGCGGTCCTTGGTGCGCGGGATATCGCCCAGGCCCGGGGCCAGGGTGGCGAAGATCGGGTCCAGGTGCCTGACGGTCTCGGCGTCGCCGCCAATCATCATGCAGTAACCGCGTTCCAGGCCCCACACGCCACCGGAGGTGCCGACATCGATGTAGTGCAGGCCTTTTTCCGCCAGGGCCTTGCCGCGACGCACGTCATCCTTATAGAAGGTGTTGCCGCCGTCGATGATCACATCGCCGGGTTCCATCAGTTCGCTCAGGTCGTTGATCGTGGTTTCGGTGGGCTCGCCCGCCGGCAACATGACCCAGACGGCCCGTGGTTTTTGCAGGCCGGCGACCAGGGCGGCCAGATCGGTAACACCGGTCGCGCCCTCGTCGCTCAAGCCTTTGACGAATGCTTCATTGCGGTCGTAGACCACGGTGGTATGCCCATTGAGCATCAAGCGGCGCGCAATATTCCCGCCCATGCGGCCTAGTCCGATAATCCCCAGTTGCATGTATTGATGCTCCCAACTACAAAATAAAAAATGTGTGACACAGTTTATAGCGCAATGACCCATTAGTCCGGCGCCAATCGCACAAGTTTCATCACAAAAATGGCCATCGTTTCACCATTACTGGCTGAAAAGTCACAGCGACCTTGAAAAATAAAAAAGTTCCCTTGCACAGAAAAAGAAATCAGAATTGCCCCTGACTCCTGCCGAGGGCCTCGATTCAAGCGCTCTGGTACCGCGATACACCGGCTATTTGCGAGGTAAGCAATGCGCACTGCACAGATGACACGCCCGCCACAGACCCTTTACGTCACCGTCCGCCGCGACGAGCTGCGCCAGTTGAAAGACGAGCGTGAGCAGTTGCAGCAGGAAGTCATCCGCCTGCGCGCGCAATTGCAGGCCCAGCTCACGAATCAAGCCATCACCTGCTAAGCCCCTGGTCCAACTCACAAACTTTTCACCAGCCCTTCCCGATAATCCCCCGCCAGAACGCCGCCTCACGCATGGGCGTTGGTGACCGGGACAATTATTGGGTTGGAGCGCTGCATGGCGATGTTCAAACGCAGCACGAAGTCTGCAAAAGGGTTTGATTGGGCCGGCCTTGGCTGGATGTTCCTGTTTTTCTGGTATTTCTCCGGCATTACTCAACTGCTGATCCAACTGACCGGCACCTCCGGCTTCAGTGGGTTCCGCCAGGCGTTCTTCATGAGCGCGCTGTGGTTGGCGCCGATGCTCCTGTTCCCGCGCCGCGCCCGGCTGCTCGCCGCGTTGATCGGTGTGGTGCTGTGGGCCTGTTCCATGGCCAGCCTGGGCTATTTCTTTATCTACCAGCAGGAGTTTTCCCAGAGCGTCATCTTCATCATGTTCGAGTCGAACATCTCTGAAGCCGGCGAATACGCCACCCAATACTTTGCCTGGTGGATCGTGCTGGCCTTCATTGCCCACACCGCCCTGGCCATTTTCCTCTGGACCCGCGTGCGCCCGGTCTATCTGCCCAAGGCCCGGGCGATGGTCGCGGCGACGGTCATTGTGCTGGCGATTGTCGGCTACCCGCTGGTCAAGCAGATCGCCACCAACGACACCCTGGAGCGGGCCATCGATGGGTTTGAAACCCGTGTCGAACCTGCCGTGCCGTGGCAGATGATCGTCGCCTATCGCCGCTACACCCAACAGTTGAACAATATGCAGGGCATGCTCGACAACGTCAGCAAGATCCCGCCCCTGAGCAACTTCAAGGACAGCATGGCCGGCCAGCCGTCGACCCTGGTGCTGGTGATCGGCGAGTCTACCAACCGCCAGCGCATGAGCCTCTACGGCTACCCGCGCAAGACCACCCCGGAGCTGGACAAGCTGCGTGACCAACTGGACGTGTTCGACAACGTCATCACCCCGCGCCCCTACACCATCGAGGCGCTGCAACAGGTGCTGACCTTTGCCGACGAAGAGCACCCGGACCTGTATCTCAAGACCCCGTCCATCGTCAGCATGATGAAACAGGCCGGCTACAAGACCTTCTGGATCACCAACCAGCAGACCATGACCAAGCGCAACACCATGCTCACCACGTTCTCCGAACAGGCCGACGAGCAGGTGTACCTCAACAACAACCGCAACCAGAACGCCCGCCAGTACGATGGCGACGTGCTGGAGCCGTTCACCAAGGCCCTCGCCGACAAGGCCGAGCGCAAGCTGATCGTGGTGCACCTGCTGGGTACCCACATGAGCTATCAGTACCGTTATCCACCAAGCTTCGACACCTTTACCGACCGCCAGGGTGTCCCGGACGGCGTGAACGACGACCAGTTGCCCACCTACAACAGCTATGACAATGCGGTGCTGTACAACGACTTCGTGGTGTCGAGCCTGATCAAGGACTACGCCAAGACCGACCCCAACGGTTTCCTGCTGTACCTCTCCGACCACGGCGAGGATGTGTTCGACTCGGCCGGCCACGGCACCCTGGGTCGTAACGAGGGCAAGCCGACGGCGCCGATGTACACCATCCCCTTCATGACCTGGGCCTCGCCGAAGTGGCGCGCCACCCACGACTGGAATATGCAGGGCGATGTGCAACGGCCTTACAGCAGCTCGCAGTTGATTCACACCTGGGCTGACCTCGCCGGCTTGAGCTTCGACGAGCTGGACCGCAGCCGCAGCCTGGTCAGCGACAGCTTCAAGCCACGGCCGCTGCTGATTGGCGATCCCTACCAGCGTCCACAAAAGGCCCTGATCGACTTCAGCCTGATCAAGCCCAAGGCCAGCACTGTGCCGGCCAACGTCGTCGTGCAGTAGTGTTTGAAGGCTCGGATTTCAGGCGTGCAACGCGCTGGAATCCGAGCTCAATAGCCGCTTCAACCCTGCAAGCACCCCGTTAACGCCCATTTAATAAGCTTCCTACAGACTCTTCCCTTAAATCTGATCAGAGATGGTGCAGATACCGATCACTTTTAATGGGAATCTATGCAATGAAACTTTCAACCTTGATGCTTGCCGGCCTGATGAGCCTGACTTCCGTGGCCGCCTTCGCCGAAGGTGGCTCGGATCGCGTGAAGGAGTATTTCAACGACTTCAGTTTCAGCCAGAAGCAAATCCACGACGATGCCGAACACACGGCGTCGGTCGATACCAAGGATGCCAAATCCGGTTCTGTCGAACAGGCGCAGGACACTGAACAACCCAAGAGCTGATGCCCTACTGATCGTTCCCACGCTCCGCGTGGGAATGGCTCCTGGGACGCTCCGCGTCCCGCTCTCAAGGGCAAACGCAGAGCGTCCAGGGCAGCATTCCCACACGGAGCGTGGGAACGATCAGGCAGACGTAATTAGAGGGCTTTGCTCCAGAACAACATGCGGCCATGGGCCGGGTCGAAGATCGAGTCATCAAACCCGAACTTGCGATACGACGCCTGTGCCACTGGATTACCTTCCAGCACTTCCAGGGTGATCTTGCAGCAACCCCGCTGGCGGGCGATTTCCTCGACCTTCTGCAGCATTTTCTGGCTCAGGCCCAGACCGCGGAACGGCTCCTTGACCACCACATCATGCACATTGACCAGCGGCCGGCAGGCGAAGGTCGAAAACCCCTCGAAACAGTTCACCAGCCCGGCCGGCTCCCCGCCGACAAAGGCCAGCACACTGAAGGCATGGGCGCGCTTGGCCAGCTCTGCCGGCAATTGTTGCAGCAGGTCGGCGGACAAGCCGTGGCCGCCGCCCATGGGGTCTTGTGCATAGTGATTGAGCAACAGGCCAATGGCCTCGGCATGTACAGGGTTGCTGTAGCTGGCTTGCAGCACCAATATTTCTGCGGCTTCCATTTCCTTCCTCGATAACGGCCCGGCAGGGATGAGCTCCCCGCAAAAGCTCGATTGTAAGCGCGGTGTAGGCGTTAGATGAAGGAGATTAGCTACAAGTTGGCGCGGGAAAAGGTCAACAGGCCGCCGGTTGCGCCCATGACCCGCCAGTCATCGTTGGTCAAAACGTTGCAACTGCATCTCCTGCAGACGACTGAAGGTGCGGCGGAACGCAAACGCCAGGTAACCCTCGGTGTAGAGCGCGGCCAGAGGCACCTTGGCTTCGATGGATAATGGCACCTTACGGTCGTAACACTCATCGACCAGGGCGATAAAGCGCCGCACACTGTCATCGTGCACGGACAACGCCGGCAACTCACGGTCGCCCGCCTCCACGCGCCGAGCACCATCCTCGGTGCCGCGGGCAATCCGTCCGGGACGTGTCGAAGCACTCAAGCCGGGCACTTCGCCGAGTAAAATGGCGCGATAGCGATCACATAGCTGCATGAAATCCATGGCCGCCAGCGGTTGCTCGCACAGGTCGGCGTAGCGGCACCACAGGATGGTTTCGCTGGACTGCACTGTGACAATCGCCCGCGAGCCGACGATCACCGGTTCACTGCTGCGGGCCTGGCCCTGGCTCAACTCCTCAAAGACTCTGGCCAGCGCCTCGGGCTGGTCCACCCAATAGCGCTGCACGGCGGTGCCCGGGTGCAAACGGTGATCCTCCTGGCCGTCGACCGCCACCACCTGCATATGCGCCTGGATCGCCGCGATGGCCGGCATAAAGCGCTCGCGGTTGAAACCATCGGCGTACAACTGCCCTGGCGGCTGGTTGGACGTGCAGACCATCACCACCCCTTCGTCGAACATCACCTGGAACAGGCGCCCGAGGATGATCGCATCGCCAATATCATTGACGAACAGTTCGTCGAAACACAGCACCCGCACCTCCCTGGCCAATTCACGGGCCAGGGCTCGCAACGGGTCGGGAGTGCCGGTCAGCTGGAACGAGCGCTGGTGGACCCAGCCCATGAAGTGATGAAAGTGCTGGCGTCGCGCAGGTACCCGCAGGCTCTGGTAGAACTGGTCCATCAGCCAGGTCTTGCCACGGCCCACCGGCCCCCAGAGATAAACCCCGGTGACCGGCGCGCTGGCAGCTCGATGCAACGCCTCATGGCACACCTGCAAAGCGTTTACCGCCTGGCGTTGCGCAGCGTCGGCCACAAAACCATTGGCCAGGGCCTGTTGGTAGGCGACCAGTGGTGAGTCCGTCGTCATGCGAGGCTTTTGCTGACCACCTCGAACACATCGCTGGACAGCTCGCCCGAACCGCGGATGCGTTCCAGTTCAGCCTTCATCAATGCCTGGCGGGCGCTGTCGTATTTGCGCCAGCGGGTCAGTGGCGCCAACTGCCGCGAGGCAATCTGCGGGTTGAAGGCATTCAGCTCGATGACCAGGTCCGCCAGGAAGCGATAACCCGAGCCATCGGCGGCGTGGAAGTTGATCAGGTTCTGCCCGGCGAAGGCCCCCACCAACGCACGCACCTTGTTCGGGTTCTTGATAGTGAACGCCGGGTGCTGCATCAGCGCCTTGACCCGCGCCAGCCCGCCCGGCAACACGCTGGCGGCCTGGACGCTGAACCATTGGTCCATGACCAGCGGGTTGTCCTTGAAGTTCTCGGCAAACACTTGCAGGGCCTTGGCCTTCTCGGCGTCGAACGGCGAGTTGACCAGCACCGCCAGTGCCGTCAGGCGTTCGGTCATGTTGTCGCACGCGTCGAACTGTTCCAGGGTGGCGGCCAGCACTTCTGGCTTGCCGCTGAGCATCAAGTACGACAGCGCGATGTTCTGCAGGGCGCGACGGGCGAAGTGCTCGGCCGTGGCCACGTAAGGTGTGCGGCGCGACAGGTCGCGGTTGGCCTGGTAGCGCAGCCACAGGGCCTCGAACAACAGGTCGGCCAACTGCTTGCGCGCAAACTCGCGGGCGGCGTGGATCGCATCGACATCCGCCACTTCGCTGATTTCGGTGAGGTAGGCTTCGCCCGGCAACGACAACATTTCCGCGACCATGGCCTGGTCCAGGCTGTCGTCGCTCAACACGCTGCGCAATGCATTGACCAGCCGTTGATCCAGCACCAGGGCCTGGCCCTGCTGGTGTTGGCCGGTCAGGTCCTGCAACACCTGCACCGCCAGTTGCTGGCCCGCCTCCCAGCGATTGAAACCATCGCTGTCGTGCTGCATCAGGAACATCAACTGGTCACGGCTGTAGGGGAAGCTCAGCTTCACCGGCGCCGAGAAACCCCGCAGCAGCGATGGCAATGGCTGTTCGGCAATATCAACGAAGGTGAACGTCTGCTCGGCTTCCGTCACCGACAACACCCGCGAGGTGCCCTGCGCCGCCGCTTCACCGGCCAGGCGCAACGGCAGGTCGGCACCATTGGCATCCAGCAGGCCCAGGGCCACGGGAATCACGAACGGCAGCTTTTCTACGTTGTCCGGGGTTTGCGGGCAGCTCTGACGGAAAGTCAGGCTGTAGGTCTTGGCCGCGGCATCGTAGGACTCGGTGACGGCCAACCGTGGCGTACCGGCCTGGCTGTACCAGCGCTTGAACTGGGTCAGGTCGGCGCCGTTGGCATCTTCCATGGCCTTGATAAAGTCGTCACAGGTCACGGCCTGGCCGTCGTGGCGCTCAAAGTACAGGTCGCTGCCTTTGCGGAAACCTTCGGCGCCGAGCAAGGTGTGGATCATGCCGACTACTTCCGAACCCTTTTCGTACACGGTCAGGGTGTAGAAGTTGGAAATCTCGATAAAGCTGTCCGGGCGCACCGCGTGGGCCATGGGCCCGGCATCTTCGGCGAATTGGTGGGTGCGCAGGTAGGCCACATCCTGGATCCGCTTGACGGTGGCCGAGTTCATGTCGGCGGAGAAGTGCGAGTCACGGAATACCGTAAAGCCTTCCTTGAGCGACAGCTGGAACCAGTCGCGGCAGGTCACGCGGTTGCCCGACCAGTTGTGGAAGTACTCGTGGGCGACGATGGCCTCGACCCGCTGGTGCGCAGCGTCGGTCGCGGTCTCGGCGCGAGCCAGCACGGCGCTGGAGTTGAAGATATTCAGGCCCTTGTTTTCCATGGCGCCCATATTGAAGTCGTTGACCGCGACGATCATGAAGATATCCAGGTCGTATTCGCGACCGTAGACCTCTTCATCCCAACGCATGGACTTCTTCAGGCTGTTCATGGCGTGCTGGCACTTGTCGATGTTTTCCGGCTCGACATAGATGCGCAGCGCCACGGTGCGCTGGCTCATGGTGGTGAAGGTGTCTTCGACGCACCACAGGTCACCGGCCACCAGGGCAAACAGGTAGGCCGGCTTCTTGAACGGGTCTTCCCAGGTCGCCCAGTGCCGGCCGTCTTCGCCGGGGCCGCTGGCAATCGGGTTGCCGTTGGACAGCAGTACCGGATAACTGTGCTGCTCGGCGATCACCGTGGTGGTGAACGTGCTCATCACGTCCGGGCGGTCCAGGTAGTAGGTGATCTTGCGAAAGCCCTCGGCCTCGCATTGGGTGCAGAACATGCCGCCGGACTTGTACAGACCTTCCAGGGCGGTGTTGGTTTGCGGGTGGATGCGCACGCTGGTATCGACCGTAAAGGTGTCACTGGTCGGGTGCAGGGTCAGGTGGCTGTCAGTCAACTGGTAGTCGGCGACGCTCAGCTCCCGGTCGCCCAGGGTCACGCTCAACAGCTCCAGTTGCTGGCCGTCCAGTACCAATGGCGGCAAGCCGGCGCCGCGCTCGGGATTGCGGCGCATCACCAGCTGCGCGTGGACCAGGCTATGGTCCTCGAACAACTCGAAGGTCAGGTGGGTCTCGTCGATCAGGTACTCGGGCGCCTGATAGTCCTTCAGGTAAATCATCTTCGGTTGTTCGGTGCGCATGCGTGAAATCCTTCTACTGATGCACGGCGAGCTGGTAAGCCGTGTATTTACGAATATTGATAACGCCGGTATCGAAGATCAGGTATTGACCCTTGACCCCCAGCAGCGTGCCTTCGGCAATCGGGTTCTTGTCCAGGTTGAAACTGACGATCTTGGCCGGATAATGCTCCACCGGGTAGCGGATTTCGAGGGGCTCGATATCGGTTACCGGTTGGATGGCCTGCAAGCCAAAGCGTTCCTGCAATTGCAACAGGCCGTCGGCGCAGGAGATGAACAACTCGTCGCGCACCTGCGCAAGGTCCACCGCCACGGCATCGCCCTTGAGCAAGGCGCGCCAGTTGGTCTTGTCGGCGACCTGGCTGCGCAGTACATCTTCGACAAAGCCCGATTGCTGGCGCGTGGCCACGCGCATGATCGGCAATGCCTGGCTCGCGCCCTGGTCCAGCCAGCGCGTGGGCAACTGGCTGGCGCGGGTGATGCCGACCTTGATCCCCGACGAGTTCGCCAGGTACACCACATGGTCGGTCATGCAGAATTTTTCGCCCCAGGCCGGGTCGCGGCAGGTGCCGGCATCGAAATGGCAGCGCTCGGGGCTCATGATGCACAGGTCACACTGGGCCAGCTTGGTCATGCACGGGTAGCAATAGCCCTGGCTGAAGCTGGTCTTGGTCTTGCGTCCGCAATGGGTGCAGTGGATCGCACCGAGGTATTCCAGGCGTATATGAGTGCCAATCAACGGGTTGACCGGCACCTCGCTGTCGCCCAGGCGAAAAGCGTATTGGACGGTCGGCGAACCCAGTTGCGCCGACATCTTGCTGACTGCACCACGGCCAATCTCAATCAATGGATGGCATCCGACTTGAACAGGATGTTTTCCACCGGGGTCGACTTCGATTGGCATTCCTGCGGGCCCATGTAGCCGGTGCGCTGGTCTTCCGGTAGGTTTTGCAGCTCCCAGGCGATCATCGCCTGCAACGACAGCTCGCGCTGTTCGGCAGTGAGCTTGCGGCCATCGGACCATTTACCGATTTCCACAGCGAGCTTGAGGCTCTGGTAGATATCCGGGGTGATGTTTTCGATCATTTCAGCAAAAGAGGACATAAGACTCTTCCTTCAATAATGGGCAGAGATTCAAGCATGACGTTTATGGCGGCTGTACAACCCGCCGAGCAAACCGGTGATACAACCTGCCACCAGGCCGCCGACATGGGCCGCATTGGCGATTTCGCCGAAGCCGATCATCGAGACCAGGCCCGACAGGCACAGCACCAGCCACACCAGCATCATCACCAAGACGCCACGCGGCAGGCGATATGCCGGGTTGGGCGCGAGCATCTGGTAGATCCAGCAATGGCCCAACAGGCCGTACAGCACGCCGGACAAACCACCGAACAGGCCCGGCCCGCCAAAGGTGTATTGCGCGTAATTGGATGCCAGGCTGAACAGCAGGGTCAGGCCCAGCAGGTTGATACTGCCCTGGCGCGCCTCGATCCGCCGCCCCAGCTCCCAGTACCACATGCCATTCATGGCCAGGTGCAGAATGCCGAAGTGGATCAGCATCGGCGTCACCAGCCGCCACCACTGCCCCGCCGCCAGACTATCGGCCAGGGGCGTGAAGTACAGGTATTCACCGGCCACATGGAAATTGAGGAACGTCAGCCAGCTCATGGCTTGCAGGTTGTCGCCGAGCATCGTAACCGCACCGACGATCAGGCTCAGCAGCAACACACCGGCGGTCAGCGGGCTGTGGCGCAATTGCTGGAGAAAACCTGCCCGCTTGGTGACCTGCGCCTGGGGAATCTCCAGTTGTAGGTCCGGGTCACCGGCCGGGAAACGCTGATACAGGCTGCGCACGTCCTCGCTGATGGCTTCGGGCGCCCACAGCACCTGCTCACCGGCTTCCTCGCTGACACGATGGGGCACTTGCATGCGCTGCAACAGTTTGACGAAGCCCGCCAGGTCCACATTCAGCGGCAGGCGTAAAACGGCCACGCTACTCATGAAATCACCTCGGGGCGCTCGACATCGACCCACACGAACTTGTTCGGGTCGAGGCGGGTTTCCTGGTCCAAGCGATAGGCCACCAGCTTGCCATAGAGCACTGCGCTGTAGTCCAGGCAGGCCAGGTTAGAGCGGATCGGCGCCGGTTTGCCGCTGCGCCAGTAATGGCCGACAAACAGCAAGGGTTCATCGACGCCATAGCGCAGCAGGGCGTTTTTCTCGGTTGAAGACAACGGCGTGCGGGCCACCGGATCGGGCAAGGCATCGGGCTGGAACACAATATCGCCGTAGGTTTTCGGGTCGTCTTCCCAGAACTTGGTGCGGAAGAACGAACGGGTCAGGCCATCGCCACCGGTCAGGGTCAGGCCATCCGGCAGGCGCATATCGGTGCCGCGCAGCAGGCGGTCGAAGGCGTTGCAGGCAAAACTGCCGGGCACGGCGGCGGCCTGCAAAAAATGCTCGTCGATACAGCCGTCGGGAAATTGCCCGCGCAACGGCTCGATCAGCCCCCCATCCCAGCAGGCATGCACCACGCGGAAACGCCCGGCATCGACAAACAACGGCATGTCGTAGAACCAGGCGAGGAAGTCGTGCCAGTCGCCAGGATGGTGCTCGAACTGGGTCAGGGTCTCGTGGAGCAACCGCGCATGGCGTGGCGTATGTTCGCGCACGTACTGCTTGCCACTGCCCGGCGGCGCCAGGGTGCTCCAGCCCAGGGCGTTGAACTCATGGTTGCCCATGATGCACAGCGCCTGGCCGGCCTCGACCATGTCATGGACGATATGCAGCGCCTCGCGGATCCGTGGCCCCCGGTCGATGATATCGCCAAGGAACACCGCTATGCGGGAAGGATGGCGCCAGGTGCCGCCCTGCTTGTGGTAACCCATCTGGTCGAGCAGGTGCTCAAGGGTATGAGCGCAACCGTGCACGTCCCCAATCAGGTCGTAGCTACGCGCGGGATCGAGCATCAGTCGCCTCCACCCCCCAAGCGGCTGCCCCAGCCCAGCTTGGTGCGACACACTTCGTAGTAGTTGTGATCCAGCGGGTGGATCAACCGCAGCTTCTGCGCCTTTTTGCTCACGGTGATGGTGTCACCGGGGGCGCAGGTAAAGTGGTTCTGCCCGTCACAGGAGACTTGCGGGTAGATCTGCATGTCTTTGGAGACCACGATTTTCAGCTCACTGTTGCCATCGACCACAATCGGCCGGCTCGACAACATATGGGGGTACATCGGCACGATCACAATGGCATCGAGCTTGGGATGCATGATCGGCCCGCCAGCCGACAGCGCATAGGCCGTGGAGCCGGTGGGGGTGGCGACGATCAGGCCGTCGGCCTTCTGGCTACAGACGAACTGGCCGTCGATATACAGCTCGAACTCGATCATCCGTGTCGACTTGCCGGGGTGCAGCACCACATCGTTGAGGGCATCGCCCTGGCCGATGGCTTCGCCATGGCGGCGCACTTCGGCTTGCAGCAGGAAGCGGTTTTCCACCAGGTAGTGGCCGTCCAGCACCTTGGCCACTTCGACTTCCAGGTCATCGGGGCGGATATCGGTGAGGAACCCCAGGCTGCCCCGGTTGATCCCCAGCACCGGCACGTTATGCCGCGCCAGGGCCCGGGCCGCACCCAGCAGGCTGCCGTCGCCGCCGACCACAATCACCATGTCGCAGACTTCACCGAGCATTTTGCGCGATGAGGTTTGCAGGCCGTGGCCCGGCAGAATCTCGGCGATGGTGTCTTCGAGGATCACATGCAGGTGGCGCTCAAGCAGAAACTTTTTCAGCCGGCGGACCGTGTCCAGAACCTGGGTACTGCCCAGGCGACCGATGATGCCGATATTGCGAAATTGCTCCATGGGGCTCCTGCAGGGTTTGGGTCTGGCAAAAAAGAACGATTATGGGCGAAAGGCCGCATTAGACAAAATCCTTTGTCGCCGCAGGGCCAGACAACAACGGTTCTCAACACCCGCCACGGTCCCGCAGCGAGTAGGAAACAGCTATGCTCGGACCATGAATCCGTTTCCCGACCTGCACCATTTGCCCCGTCAATTACGTCATCCCGAGGTGCGGGACCTGGCGTGGGTGATCCTCGCCCCGCCGATGCTGGAACACACCCCTTGGCCGCAACGCCACCCCCTGGCCGGCAGCGACTGGGTGCAGCAACCCGAAGCCCTGGAGCACTGGCTCAGGCAGCTGGACCAGGACAGCCATGCCCTGCTGCATTGGCTGAGCCTGGCGCGCACCCGGCGCCTGGGCCTGTATTACGAACGTCTGTGGCAGTTTGCCGTGCAGCATGCCCCGGGGGTGGAGTTGCTGGCGGCCAACCTGCCGATCCGCCAGGCCGGGCACACCCTGGGTGAGCTGGATATGCTGCTGCGCGACCGGGATGGCGTGCATCACCTGGAACTGGCGATCAAGCTCTACCTGGGCCCGCAAGAGGGCGACGGCCGTGATACCGCGCAATGGCTGGGCCCGGGTTGTCACGACCGCCTGGACCGTAAGCTGGCCCATCTGGCGGACCATCAACTGCCCATCTCGGCGAGCGCGCAAAGCCGGCAGATGCTGGCGGCCCTGGATATTAGGGATTTCACCGCCCATCTGTGGCTCGGCGGCTACCTGCTGTACCCCTGGCCCGGCGAGGCCGAACCGCCCCTCGGCGCCCATCCACAGCATTTGCGTGGGAGCTGGTTGCATCAGCGCGATTGGCTGGATTTTATCAATGCCAGCCCTCCGGGCCGCTGGCAACCCCTGCCCCGCCATGCCTGGCTCGCGCCGGCGCATTACTCGGCAGGGGAAATCTGGAGTGAGGAGCAGATGCAGCGCTGGCTGGCCGACCTTGATCCGATGGCGCCGGCGCAGTTGTTGGTGCGCATGATGCACAACGGTGGGGATTGGCAGGAAGCGGAGCGGCTGTTTCTGGTGGCGGATCTTTGGCCGAATGTACCGGGGGCTAGCTGATAGTTTTGCGGTGGGTTTGAGGGCCTTATCGCAGGCAAGCCAGCTCCCACATTCAAGCGCATTCCAAAGGACCTACTCGGTCAACTGTGGGAGCTGGCTTGCCTGCGATAGCGGTAGCAAGCAGCGCTACAGGCTATCAATATGCCGATAATCCACCTGCAACCCGGCGGCCAGCTCCCGCGCCCGCCCCAGCCGGATCGGCCCACGTTCGATATCCACCAACAGCCCCAGGCAATCCAGCACCGGCAAGTGACCGATATCTTTGAGCCGGCCATCGGTAATCACCAGCAACCGCTGCTGCTCAGCCGGATACCGCTTGCGCCGCGCCGCCAGCCAATGCCCAGCCTCGGTCAACGCCGCCAGCAGTGGCGTACCACCGCCCGCGCCCAACCCATCCAACCAACGCCCCAGGCCTTTCGCCGCTTTCAAGCCTTGGACCTGCCAACTCGGCACCTGCCCGCTGGCCGTCAGCAGCGCCATGCGCGCCCGCTGCCGATAGGCGTCGTCGAACACCTGCGCGAGCAAGCCCTTGGCATCGCTCAAGGCCTGATGGCGCCGCGTGGACGCCGACGCATCGACAATCACCAGCCACAACTCATGGGCCGAACGGCTGCGCAGGTGGTAGCGCAAGTCTTCACGCGCTTGCGGTCGCCCTCCCAGCAAGGTGCCCGGCCAGTTGACCGAGCCCTGCTGCGCGCTGCGCGCCTTGCCCTGGCAGCCCCTGTCCAGTCGCCCTGCTTTGGGACGGGCATCCGCCCCCGTATCAGGTTGGGGGCGGATGCCTAGGGCTTTTTTGGCCAGCTAGGCACTTCTCGGCGAGCACCCGTGGGCAATGCGGGTGCGGGCATGTCGCCCCATTGGCCCTGGCCGGACGCGCTATCTGAAGGCTGGGGCGCCTGGCCCTGATCGGGCCTGCTGGCAGGCGGTGCTTGCTCCTGGCGACGATGGCGCAGGGCAAATTCGGCAACGGCCTCTATATCTTCTTCAGCGATGGCCGCAACCCCACGCCACGCCGCATGGGCCCGCGCGCCGCGCAACCACACCAGATCGGCACGCAGGCCGTCGACACCGGCGGCAAAGCAGCGCTCGGTAATCTGCGCCAGGGCCTGGTCATCCAGGGCGATGCTTTCCAGGCGTGCACGGGCCTCGGTGCAACGCGCACGCAGCGCCGCTTGCTGGTCAGCCCACTGCGCGCAGAACGCCCCAGGGTTGCTATCGAAATCCAGGCGCCGACGGATGATCTGCCCGCGCTCGGTCGGCAAAGTCTGCCCGCTCAATGCCACGTTGAAACCAAACCGATCCAGCAACTGCGGGCGCAACTCGCCCTCTTCCGGGTTCATCGTGCCGATCAGCACAAAACGCGCCGAGTGCCGGTGGGAGATGCCATCGCGCTCGATCAGGTTGGTGCCACTGGCGGCGACGTCGAGCAACAAGTCCACCAGGTGATCGGGCAGCAGGTTGACTTCATCCACGTACAACACGCCGCCGTCAGCCTTGGCCAGCACCCCCGGGGAGAACTGCGCACGGCCTTCGGCCAGGGCGGCGTCCAGGTCCAGGGTGCCCACCAGGCGTTCTTCGGTGGCGCCCAGGGGCAAGGTGACGAACTGCCCGCTGGCCAACAGGTCCGCCAGGCCACGGGCCAGGGTGGACTTGGCCATGCCGCGCGGGCCTTCGATCAGCACGCCACCGATCTTCGGGTCGATGGCGGCCAGGCACAGCGCGAGTTTCAGGTGGTCGGCACCGACCACGGCCGACAGTGGGAAATGGGGGGTATCAGTCATAGTCAACTCTAAAGGGCTCGTTCCCACGCTCCCGCGTGGGAACGCCTCACTGGACGCTCTGCGTCCGCTCGTGTGACGCCGAGCGTCACGGGCTGCGTTACCACGCAGAGCGTGGGAACGATCAGCATCAACTGTCTTCTTCTATGTCCAGCAACAGGTTCTCCAAGGCCTCGCGGTACGCCCCCGGCGCCTGCCACATGCCACGCTGCTGGGCTTCCAGCATGCGCTCGGTCATGTCGCGCAGGGCGTCGGGGTTGTGCTGTTGCACAAACGCCCGGGTGTCGGGGTCGAGCAGGTAGGCATCGGCCAGCAGTGCATATTGGTGATCGTCGATCAGCGCAGTAGTAGCGTCAAAGGCAAACAGATTGTCCACGGTTGCCGCCATCTCGAACGCGCCTTTGTAGCCGTGGCGCTTGACCCCCTCGATCCACTTGGGGTTGGCCGCCCGGGAACGGATCACCCGGTTCAGCTCTTCCTTCAGTGTGCGGATCTTCGGCAAGTCCGGCTGGCTATGATCGCCATGATAGCTGGCGGCCTTGCTACCACTGAGGGTTTCCACGGCGGCGAGCATGCCACCCTGGAATTGGTAGTAGTCATTGGAGTCGAGCAGGTCGTGCTCACGGTTGTCCTGGTTCTGCAGCACCGCCTGCACCTGGCTCAGGCGCTGGGCGAACTGTTCACGGGCCGCAGTGCCTTCGTCAGAGCCACCATAGGCGTAGCCGCCCCAATTGAGGTAGACCTCGGCCAGGTCTGCGCGGCTTTGCCACAGGCGACCGTCGATTGCGCCCTGCACCCCCGCGCCATAGGCCCCGGGCTTGGCCCCGAAAATACGCCAGCCGGCCTGCCTGGCCGCCGCCTCTTCATCCAGCCCAGCCTTGCGCAATGCCTCGCGCTCGCTACGCACCTTGGCCGCCAGCGGGTTCAGGTCGTCCGGCTCATCCAGCGCCGCGACCGCTTGCACGGCGGCATCGAACAGGCGGATCAGGTTGGCAAAAGCATCGCGGAAGAACCCCGACACCCGCAGCGTGACGTCAACCCGTGGGCGGTCCAGCAGGCTGATGGGCAGGATTTCAAAGTCATCGACCCGCTGGCTGCCCGTGGCCCACACCGGGCGCACGCCCATCAGCGCCATGGCCTGGGCGATATCGTCACCGCCGGTGCGCATGGTCGCGGTGCCCCACACCGAAAGCCCGAGCTGGCGCAGATGGTCACCATGGTCCTGCAAGTGCCGCTCAAGCATCAGGTTGGCGGACTGGAAGCCGATCCGCCAGGCGGTGGTGGTGGGCAGGTTGCGCACATCGACGCTGAAGAAATTACGCCCGGTCGGCAGCACATCAAGGCGCCCACGGCTCGGCGCACCGCTGGGGCCGGCCGGTACGAAACGACCGTCCAGAGCATCCAGCAAGCCGCGCATTTCCGCCGGGCCGCAGGCATCCAGGCGTGGCGCGACGACGATGCGCAGGCTTTCGATCACTGATTTCACCTCCTCCCAGCCGGGCTCTTCAAGCTGTTCGAGCGGCCCTTCCAGCGCCTGCTCGATCAACCGTGCTGCATACAGCTCCAGGCGCTCGCGGGTATCGCCGGCGGTGCGCCACAACTGCCCGTCGAGTTGTTGCAAGACCTCGGGACGGCGCCCGGTCCAGGGTTCGGCCAGGGCGCAGTCCAGCGGGTCAAAGCCCAGCTCGAAGGCCTTGGCCAACACGCGCAGCAGGCTTGATTGCGGGCCGCGCCCGTCGCCACGCGGGATGCGCAGCAGGGCCAACAAGGTGTCGATACGCAGGCGGCCTTCGGGCGATTCGCCAAAGATATGCAGGCCGTCACGGATCTGCGATTCCTTCAAATCGCACAGGTAGGTGTCCAGGCGCGGCAGCCACACGGCAGCGTCGGCCTCGCTATCCAGTTCCAGCTCTTGGTCGATACGGGTTTCGCGCACCAGCTTGAGGATGTCCTTTTGCAGCTCCAGTGCGCGGCGCGGGTCGAGCAACTGCGCCTCGTAATACTCATCGGCCAACACCTCAAGGTTACGCAGCGGGCCATAGGTCTCGGCGCGGGTCAGCGGCGGCATCAAGTGGTCGATGATCACCGCCTGGGTGCGGCGCTTGGCCTGGGCCCCCTCGCCCGGGTCGTTGACGATAAACGGGTAGATATTGGGCAGCGGTCCCAGCAGCGCATCCGGCCAGCAATTTTCGGACAGCCCGACGCCTTTGCCCGGCAGCCATTCCAGGTTGCCGTGCTTGCCCACATGAATCACGCCATGGGCGCCGTAGGTATGGCGCAGCCAGAAATAGAACGCCAGGTAGGCATGGGGCGGCACCAGGTCCGGGTCGTGGTACACCGCGCTGGCATCCACCTGGTAACCCCGTGCCGGCTGAATGCCGACAAAGGTCAGGCCCAGACGCAGGCCGGCGATCATCATGCGCCCGTCGCGGCACATCGGATCGTTATGGGGCGTGCCCCAGCGTTCCAGCACCGCCTGGCGGTTGGCTTCGGGCAGGCGATTGAACATCGCCTGATAATCGTCCAGGCCCAGGCTTTGGTGACAAGGGCGCAGGTCGAGGCTGTCGAGGTCGTTGCTCACACCGCCGAGCAGTTCGTGGATCAAGGCGGTGCCGCTGTCTGGCAGTGTTGGCGGCAGCGGATAACCTTCGGCTTGCAGGGCGCGCAGGATATTCAAGGCGGCGGCCGGGGTATCCAGGCCCACGCCGTTACCGATGCGCCCATCGCGGGTCGGGTAGTTGGCGAGGATCAGGGCGATGCGCTTGTCAGCATTGGGCACCCGTGCCAGCTCGACCCAGCGCCGCGCCAGTTCGGCCACGAAGTCCATGCGTTCGGGGGCTGCGCGGTAGCACACCACATCCGACTGGCTGCGCTCGCTGCGCCAGGCCAGGTCCTTGAAGCTGATCGGGCGGCTGATGATGCGCCCGTCCAGTTCCGGCAAGGCGATATGCATCGCCAGGTCGCGCGGGCCCAGGCCCTGCTCGCTGGCTTCCCAGCCGGGCTGGTTGTCCTGGGCACAGATGGCCTGGATCACCGGGATATTGCGGCGAAACGGCCGCAGATGGGGCGCTTCGGGGCTGGATTGGGCAAAGCCGGTGGTGTTCAGAATCACCGCCGCCTGCACCTCATCCAGCAGGTCCTCGACCACCGTCAGGCAGCCGGGCTCCTTCAAACTGGCCACCGCCATTGGCAGCGGATTAAGGCCCGCCGCCTGCAAGCGCTGGCAGAACACGTCGATAAAAGCGGTATTGGCCGCCTGCAAGTGCGAGCGGTAGAACAGCACCGCCGCCACCGGCCACCCGACGTTCCAGTCTGCCTGCCAGTCATTGAGGCGCGCATTGGCCTTGTGCGGGTGATAAATCGCGGTGCGCGGCAGGGTTTGCGGCTCGGCCCACGGGTAATCGCGGCCCAGGTAGCTACTGGCCAGGCAGCGATAGAAATCCAGCGCATTCCCCAGCCCGCCCTGGCGCAGAAAGTGCCACAGGCGGTCGCGCTCTGCGGCGCTGACGCTGCTCAAGCTGCTGAGTTCGGGATCGGGGCGATCGTCCCCCGGCACCAGGATCAACTGCACGCCCTGCCCGGCCAGCTCCACCAGGCGCTGGATACCATAACGCCAATAAGCGATGCCGCCGTGCAGGGAAATCAGGATGACCTTGGCGTGGCACAGCACCTCGTCCACATACAGGTCCACCGAGGCATGGTTCTGCACCTGCATCGGGTTGGCCAGGCGCAGGCTCGGGTAGTCGTCGGGCAGTTGCTGCGCCGCTTCGGCCAGCAACGCCAGGCTCGAATCGCCGCTGCACAGGATCACCAGCTCGGCGGGGGTTTGCCCAAGGTCGGCGATATTGTCATCGGAGACAAAACCTCCGGGCTGGGTCCTGAGCAGATGCACGGGTTAAACGCTGAGCGCAGCGCGCAATTGCGCTTCGAGGCCTGCTGCGTCCAGGTCCTGGCCGATCAGCACCAGGCGCGTGATGCGTGCTTCGTCAGCGCTCCAGGCACGGTCGAAGTGTTTGTCAAAACGCGTGCCCACGCCCTGGATCAGCAGGCGCATCGGCTTGTTGGGGATCGCCGCGAAGCCTTTGACCCGCAGGATGCCGTGCTGCACCACCAACTGGGTCAAGGCGTCGAGCAGCAGCGCTTCGTCAGCCTGTGGCAGGTCGATGGAGATGGAATCAAACGCATCGTGATCGTGATCGTCCTCACCTTCGTGGTGGTGATCGTGATGGCTGTGGCGCCCGTCGATATGCTCCTCGGAACCGGCGCCCAGGCCAATCAACACATCCAGGGGCAGGCGGCCGCTGCTGGCTTCGACGATTTTCACTGCGGGCGGCAGTTCTTCGGCGACTTCCAGGCGCACCCGGGCCAGGTCTTCGGCGCTGATCAGGTCGGTTTTATTGAGGATCACTAGGTCGGCGCTGGCCAGTTGATCGGCAAACAGCTCGTGCAGCGGCGATTCGTGGTCCAGGTTCGGGTCCAGCTTGCGCTGGGCGTCGACCTGGTCCGGGAACGCGGCGAAGGTGCCAGCGGCCACGGCCGGGCTGTCGACCACGGTGATCACCGCGTCAACCGTGCAGGCGCTACGGATTTCCGGCCACTGGAAGGCCTGGACCAGCGGCTTGGGCAGGGCCAGGCCAGAGGTTTCGATGAGGATATGGTCAAGGTCGCCACGGCGCGCCACCAGTTCACGCATCACCGGGAAGAACTCTTCCTGCACGGTGCAGCACAGGCAGCCGTTGGCCAGCTCATACACGCGGCCGCTGGCTTCTTCTTCGGAGCAACCGATGGAGCACTGCTTGAGGATCTCGCCGTCGATACCCAGCTCACCGAACTCGTTGACGATCACCGCAATGCGGCGGCCCTGGGCGTTGTCCAGCATATGGCGCAGCAAGGTGGTTTTGCCCGAGCCGAGGAAGCCGGTGACGATAGTAACGGGGAGTTTGGCCAGTGTTTTCATCGGATGCCCTGTGGGGCGGGCATACGGGACGACTGGCCCTGCGACGGCGCGCAGGTGCAGGATTCGTCACCGGATCACCCCGCCCGGTTGAAATGGAAAATCGGTGACGAGGCAGGTCTCCTGGCTTGGGGCTTGCCGGCCTTGCGGCTGGCGCTGGCTGCGCCTTCCCACCGTATTGGCAGTGGCGTGGCAGTCAGATAAACCCTTTACAGTTGCGGGGGCAGCCGCGGCTTGGACCGCGTTCCCTTCTTAGCTTCGACCGGGGCCGAAGAACCTCGAAGGTGCAAGGCTACGCAGTGCATGAGGATGGGTCAATTGAAAAGCAGTCGCGGCTTGGATTGACGGCCATCCCGCGCCCATGCTCTCCTACACATCTTGTTTCGGGTGCCCTTTACAGGGTGAAACGGGAAACCGGTAAATCATGCATACATGACCAGTCCGGTGCTGCCCCCGCAACGGTAAGCGAGCGAAGCGTCACAGCCACTGTGCTTTTGGCATGGGAAGGCGATGCTTTCAGGCCCTAGAAGAGCCCCTCGCAAGCCCGGAGACCGGCCCGAAAAAATCAGATAACAAACCCGCGGTGGGCGGGCGCTGTTCAGAACCCTGCGGGCCCGGCTCGCGGGGTTTTCATGCGCCCGTGTCACCCTGCCACTCGAAAGGGACGTGCCATGTCGATCATCAGCAGCACCTCACACACCGCCAGCACTAGCGCCACCTTGAGCCAACGCCTGACCGTCGCCATCGGCGCGTCGATCCTCGGTGCGTGCCTGGTGTATTTCGCCGGGTTCTCCCATATCGAGGCGGTGCACAACGCCGCTCACGATACGCGCCACAGCGCCGCCTTCCCGTGCCATTGAGGCCTGCTGCCATGATCAAGCGTATTGCGCAAACCGCAGGGTTCACCGGCCTGCTGGCCGCCCTGTTGCTGACCCTGCTGCAAAGTTTCTGGGTAGCCCCGCTGATTCTGCAGGCGGAAACCTTTGAAAACGCCCCGGTGGTGACCGAGGTGCATGAGCATGCTCCAGGCACTGCGGCCCACAGCCACGACGCCGAAGCCTGGGCGCCGGAAGACGGCTGGCAGCGCCTGCTGTCCACCACCGGCGCTAACCTGGTGGTCGCCGTAGGTTTTGCCCTGATGCTCGCCGGCCTCTACACCCTGCGCGCGCCGACCCGTACTGCCCAGGGCCTGCTCTGGGGCCTGGCCGGCTACGCCACGTTTGTGCTGGCGCCGACCCTGGGGTTGCCGCCTGAGCTGCCCGGCACGGCGGCGGCGGACCTGGCGCAACGGCAGATCTGGTGGATCGGCACGGCAGCCTCCACTGCTGCCGGCATTGCGCTGATTGTGTTTGGCCGCAACTGGTTGCTGAAGATCCTTGGCGTCGCGATCCTGGCCGTACCCCATGTGATTGGCGCGCCACAGCCCGAAGTGCACTCGATGCTCGCCCCGCAAGCTCTGGAAGCGCAGTTCAAGATCGCTTCGCAACTGACCAACGTTGCGTTCTGGCTGGCGTTGGGCCTGATCAGCGCTTGGTTGTTTCGCCGCAATCGCGACGTTCAATACGCAGCATGATCCTGACGGTCGGCCTGGGTTGTCAGCGTGGCTGTCAGGTTGAGGCTCTGCTGGAACTGTTCGGCAGCGCCCTGGCCGAGGCCGGTATCGACCCCGGCCAGGTAAGCGCCTTGGCCAGTATTGCCCACAAGCGCGATGAACCGGGCATGATCGCCCTGGCCAAGGCCCTGAATCTGCCATTGCAGTGCTTTGATGCACAACAACTGCTCGATTACGAAGGGCGCTTGAGCCACAGATCGAATGTGGCCTTCGCCCATACAGGGTGCTACGGCATTGCCGAAAGTGCCGCTTTGGCCTTGGCAGAACAGCTAGCCAATGCCCCTGCCCGACTGCTGATCACCCGCAAAAAAGGCGCCAGGGCCACGTTTGCGTTGGCCAGCGCTGGCTAAAGTCCGATAATTACCCTTCTCGATCATGAGCCGTGCTCATGCTCGTCCGCTTTTGCACAGGATTTTTCCATGACCGTCTTCTTCATCGGCGCCGGCCCCGGCGACCCGGAACTGATCACCGTCAAGGGCCAGCGGCTGATCCGTCATTGCCCGGTGATCCTCTACGCAGGCTCCCTGGTGCCGGCTGCCGTACTCGAAGGGCATCGGGCCGAACAGGTGGTCAACAGCGCCGAACTGAACCTGGAGCAGATCATTGGCTTGATCAAGGTCGCCCATGCAAAAGGCCAGGACGTGGCGCGGGTACATTCCGGCGATCCGAGCCTGTATGGGGCGATTGGCGAGCAAATCCGCCATTTGCGCGCGCTGGGGATCCCCTTCCAGATCATTCCCGGGGTCACGGCGGTGGCCGCTTGTGCCGCGTTGCTGGAAACTGAATTGACCCTGCCGGATATCGCCCAAAGCGTGATCCTGACCCGTTATGCGGACAAAACCACGATGCCCGCCGGTGAGGCATTCGCCAGCCTGGCCAGCCATGGCACCACCATGGCCGTGCACCTGGGGGTCAATCACCTGGAGAAAATCGTCGCCGAACTGCTGCCGCATTATGGTGCCGATTGCCCGATTGCCGTGGTGCACCGGGCGACGTGGCCGGATCAGGATTGGGCCCTGGGGACTTTGGCGGATATTGCCGGGAAAGTGGCAGCCAAGGGGTTCAGGCGTACGGCGCTGATTCTGGTGGGCCGGGTGCTGGCCAGTGACAGCTTCAGCGAGTCTTCGCTGTATCGGGCGGGGCATGCCCACCTCTACCGCCCCTGACCCTACGCAGGACAACCTGTGGGAGCTGGCTTGCCTGCGATAGCGGTGAAACAGTCGATAGCTAAGTCGCCTGGCACACCGCTATCGCAGGCAAGCCAGCTCCCACAGTTAATTTTTTTTGTTAGATAGTTCGTGTAACTCATTAATTTAAATCAATAAAAAACGGCGCTCACGGGGCGCCGTTTTTTGTTTGCAGCGAACACCTTAGTAGTAGGCGTTTTCTTTCTGCGTATGGTCAGTCACGTCACGTACGCCCTTGAGCTCGGGAATCCGCTCCAGCAACGTGCGCTCGATCCCTTCGCGCAGGGTCACGTCAGCCTGGCCGCAGCCCTGGCAGCCGCCACCGAACTTGAGCACGGCGATGCCATCGTCCACCACGTCGATCAGGCTGACCTGGCCGCCATGGCTGGCCAGGCCCGGGTTGATCTCGGTCTGCAGGTAGTAGTTGATGCGCTCGTTGACCGGGCTGTCGGCATTGACGTTCGGCACCTTGGCGTTGGGCGCCTTGATGGTCAGTTGGCCGCCCATGCGATCGGTGGCGTAGTCGACCACGGCGTCGTCAAGGAAGGCTTCGCTGAAGGCATCGATGTACGCGGTGAAGCTCTTGAGCCCCAGGGCGGTGTCTTCAGGCTTCTCTTCCCCCGGCTTGCAGTAGGCAATGCACGTCTCGGCGTACTGGGTGCCAGGCTGGGTAATGAAGACGCGGATGCCGATGCCCGGGGTGTTCTGCTTGGACAGCAGATCAGCCAGGTAATCGTGGGCGGCGTCGGTAATGGTTATGGCAGTCATGGGAACTCCTCACAGGCTTGTCGGCAGTTTACGCCAATCGCCTCGGCGGTACAAAGTCCTAGTATTTTTGTCAGGCAAATCCACTGCTACAGGTTCTCGTAGCGGTTCATATCCAGCACACCCTCTTCCACCGGCGTGGTTTCGCGCAGGTACTGCGACAAATCGTGGAAATACACCCAGAACTGCGGGTGACTGCGGCGAATGCCCCAGCGCTCGACAATCCGCTCAAAACGCTTGGCCTCCCTGGCCAGCTCCATGTCCTCGACGAACTCAGGCACGTCCTCGGCCGGCACATTGAAGATAAAGTTGGGGTAGCTGCTGAGCACGCCCGGGTAGATGGTCAGGGTATCCAGGCCCGGTTGATAGCGATAAGCCTCGCCCAGCATAAACGCCACGTTACTGTGGGCGCGGTTGCGCAGCAGGCTGTAGACCTCGCGCTGGCCGCTGCGGGTCTGGATACGCAGCATAGTGGCTTCCGGCAATTGTTCGATGACCTTGAGCCCGGCCGCCGGCCTGGAGGTCAGGCGGCTAAGGGTCTGTTCGGCGTCGCGCAGTTGCGGGTCGAGACCGGGACGCGAGCAATAGGCGCTGATGCACCGGTTGATCGGGTCCGGGCTGGCATTCAAGCCGCCATAACGGGCCAGCAGTTGGTTAGCAAAATCGCGTTTGGGGTCCTTATCATCCAGTTTCAGGCCAGTGGGCTTGTCATTGTCAATGGCCTCATAGTCCAGCCACAGCTTGACCTTGCCGCTGTTCTGGTACCAGTCATCGAGGTATCCATCGCGCGAATCCGCCGGCATCAGGCGCAGGAAGTTCTGTTCGGCACCATTGCGGATCAGGTCGAAATACAGGCGGGTCTGGGCCTGGTGCGAGACATTGCCAAACACGTCAAAGTTGACCGCCAGTTGGTAGTAGGTGCGCTCCAGCAACGGGTAATCGAACAGCCACAGGGTTTGCGGCACCTCGCCAATCAGGCCCTTGCTCACCGAGGCGCTGTCAAAATGGCGGAAGATGCTCAGCAAGGCATTGTCATTGCCGGCCCACAGGCTCGACCAGCCCGGCGGCGGCAGGTCAGCGTAGCTGTCGCGGCGCAGAGCCTCGTATTCATTGCGTTTGTCGCGGTATTTGAGCCACAGGCCGAGCACACTGCCCACATCATCGTTCTGCCCCGGCATCGCCAGCAGCGGCGTAGCCTGGCCGCGATAGCGCGCATCGGTGATGTACAGGTCGTGCTCCGGGTCCTGGAACAGGGTCCAGAAGTTGTCGCGGATCACATCCGTAGCAATCTGCCCCCGGCACACCGGCCCGCGGATAAAGGTGCGCACGAAGTATTCGGCGTTATCCAGCATGAACTGGTAGCGCGCCTTGGCCGGGATCGCCTCGAAGGTTTCAAACGGGTTGGCCCGGTGGCCAGGGCCGTAGCCCGGCAGCGCCATGGCCTGCCAGTCACCGCTGTAGAACAGCGCCTTGATCCGTGCCATCTTCGCCGCGCTGAACGGGTACGTGATATGGGTCTTGTGCACGATCACCCCTTGGACCGGCCACAGGCGGTAGTACACCTGGGTGCCCGGGTCATCATTGGGGCGCCGGGTGTTGATCAGGTCGATGGGCTGGCCGCTGGGCGTACGCGAGCGTACCCACTGGAAATAATGCCCCGGCTCACCCCCCTCGAAATAGATATGGGCCAGGAACAGATGCTCGAACAACCAGCGCGCCACCAGGCTTTCCCGGGCGCCGGGCTGGTTCAGCAGGTTTTCCCATTGCTGTACCTGCAAGGCTTCCTGGGCGCTGGGCGCCAGGCCTTGCTGGTCAATCGGCGCGCCGGAGGCCAGCCAGCGTTGCAGGGTCTGGTACTGCTGGTCGGTCAGGCCGGTGACGGCCAGGGGCATGCCTTCCTTGGGGTGCGCGCCGGCGTAGGCGTCGAATTCCCCCGGCAGCGGGCACATGTTCTCGCGGTTCAGGCCCAGCACGATCTCCTCGGGCAGCTTGGCATTGGGCGCCAAGGGGGTTGTGTGGCCCAGTTCCAGCATGCGCGCCATCAGCCCGGCCTGGGTGCCCTGGGCATCCAGGACCGAGGCAAACCCCTGGCGCTGCCAGGCGGCCTGGCCAAAGGCGTCATAAAACAGCCGGGTCGGCTGCGCCGCCTGGCTGCGCTCGCCGTCATACACCGCCACCTTGCTCGCGCCGCGTGCCGCCCCCTCGCCACTGCCCAGGTTGAGCTGGCAGGCCGAGTCATAGCAGGCATGGCAGGCCACGCATTTCTCGGTGAAGATGGGTTGGATGTCGCGGGTATAGGAAAGCGCCGGGGCGGGTCCGTTGGCCTGTGCAATACAGGCGACCAGGGCCAGGGCGGCGCTGGTAATGAGGCGAAGTGACATGGATCCGGTCCCGATTCAATGCGTGCGCTGAAAAATTGCGCCGATTCTACCGGTGTCAACGCCCCTTCAACATGAGCGATATTCATGCAAAACCCGAACATGCTCCAAAAGCGCACAGGTTTGCTATGATCCAGGCCCTCCGTAATGCCTGATTAGAGTAGTCCCATGTCCGATCGTAGCACTCGCCTGCAAGCCCTCCATCAAGCCCTCAAGGAACGCATCCTGATCCTCGATGGCGGCATGGGCACGATGATCCAGAGCTACAAGCTGGAGGAAGAAGACTACCGTGGCAAACGCTTCGCCGACTGGCCCAGCGACGTCAAGGGCAACAACGACCTGTTGATCCTGAGCCGCCCGGACGTGATCGGCGGGATCGAGAAAGCGTACCTGGATGCCGGTGCCGATATCCTCGAAACCAACACCTTCAACGCCACCCAGGTGTCCCAGGCCGACTACGGCATGGAGGCGCTGGCCTTTGAGCTGAACCTGGAAGGCGCACGCCTGGCCCGCCGGGTCGCCGATGCCAAGACCCTGGAGACCCCGGACAAGCCGCGTTTTGTCGCCGGCGTGCTGGGCCCCACCAGCCGCACCTGCTCGCTGTCGCCCGACGTGAACAACCCCGGCTACCGCAACGTCACCTTCGATGAACTGGTGGAGAACTACACCGAGGCCACCCAAGGCCTGATCGAAGGCGGTGCGGACATGATCCTCATCGAAACCATCTTCGATACCCTCAACGCCAAGGCCGCGATCTTTGCCGTGCAAGGGGTGTACGAAGCACTGGGGGTCGAGTTGCCGATCATGATTTCCGGCACCATCACCGACGCCTCCGGCCGCACGCTGTCGGGCCAGACCACCGAAGCGTTCTGGAACTCCATCAGCCACGCCAAGCCGATTTCCGTGGGCTTGAACTGCGCCCTGGGCGCCCGTGAACTGCGGCCGTACCTCGAAGAGCTGTCGAACAAGGCCGACACCTACGTGTCCGCACACCCCAACGCCGGCCTGCCCAACGAGTTCGGCGAGTACGACGAGTTGCCGACGCAAACCGCCAAGGTCATCGAAGAATTTGCCCAGAGCGGCTTCCTCAATATCGTCGGCGGCTGCTGCGGCACCACGCCGGGGCATATCGAGGCCATCGCCAAGGCCGTGGCCGGCTACGCGCCGCGCCCGATCCCGGACATCCCCAAGGCCTGCCGCCTGTCGGGCCTGGAGCCGTTCACCATCGATCGCCAGTCGTTGTTCGTCAACGTCGGCGAACGCACCAACATCACCGGCTCCGCCAAGTTCGCCCGGCTGATCCGCGAGGACAACTACACCGAAGCCCTGGAAGTGGCCCTGCAGCAGGTGGAAGCCGGCGCCCAGGTGATCGATATCAACATGGACGAGGGCATGCTCGACTCGAAGAAGGCCATGGTGACCTTCCTCAATCTGATTGCCGGCGAGCCGGATATCTCCCGTGTGCCGATCATGATCGACTCCTCCAAGTGGGAAGTGATCGAAGCCGGCCTCAAGTGCATCCAGGGCAAGGGCATCGTCAACTCCATCAGCATGAAGGAAGGGGTCGAGCAGTTCATCCATCACGCCAAGCTGTGCAAGCGCTACGGCGCCGCCGTGGTGGTGATGGCGTTCGACGAAGCCGGCCAGGCCGACACCGAGGCGCGCAAGAAAGAGATCTGCAAGCGCTCCTACGACATCCTGGTCAATGAGGTGGGCTTCCCGCCGCAAGACATCATCTTCGACCCGAATATCTTCGCCGTGGCCACCGGTATCGAAGAGCACAACAACTACGCCGTGGACTTTATCAACGCCTGCGCCTATATCCGCGATGAGCTGCCGTACGCGCTGACCTCCGGTGGCGTGTCCAACGTGTCGTTCTCGTTCCGGGGCAACAACCCGGTGCGCGAGGCGATCCACTCGGTGTTCCTGCTGTATGCGATCCGCAACGGCCTGACCATGGGGATCGTCAACGCCGGCCAACTGGAGATCTACGACCAGATCCCGGCCGAGCTGCGCGATGCCGTGGAAGACGTGGTGCTCAACCGCACCCCGGAAGGCACCGACGCCCTCCTCGCCATCGCCGACAAGTACAAGGGCGATGGCAGCGTCAAGGAAGCCGAGACCGAGGAATGGCGCGGCTGGCCGGTAAACAAGCGCCTGGAACACGCGCTGGTCAAGGGCATCACCACCCATATCGTCGAAGACACCGAAGAGTCCCGGCAGTCATTCGCCCGCCCGATCGAGGTGATCGAGGGCCCGCTGATGTCTGGCATGAACATCGTTGGCGACCTGTTTGGCGCCGGCAAAATGTTCCTGCCGCAAGTGGTGAAATCGGCGCGGGTGATGAAGCAGGCCGTGGCCCACCTGATTCCCTTTATCGAACTGGAAAAAGGCGATAAACCGGAAGCCAAGGGCAAGATCCTTATGGCCACGGTCAAGGGTGACGTGCACGACATCGGCAAGAACATTGTCGGCGTGGTGCTGGGTTGCAACGGCTACGACATCGTCGACCTGGGGGTGATGGTGCCGGCGGAGAAGATCCTGCAGGTGGCCAAGGAGCAGAAGTGCGACATCATCGGTCTGTCCGGGCTGATTACGCCGTCCCTGGATGAGATGGTGCACGTGGCCCGCGAAATGCAGCGCCAGGACTTCCACCTGCCGCTGATGATCGGTGGCGCCACCACCTCCAAGGCGCACACGGCGGTGAAAATCGAGCCCAAGTACAGCAACGACGCAGTGATCTACGTCACCGACGCCTCGCGCGCGGTGGGCGTGGCCACGCAGTTGCTGTCCAAGGAGCTGAAGGCCGGCTTTGTCGAGAAGACCCGCCTGGAATACATCGACGTGCGTGAGCGCACCTCCAACCGCAGCGCCCGCACCGAGCGCCTGAGCTACGCGGCGGCCATCGCCAAGAAGCCACAGTTCGACTGGAGCACTTACACCCCGGTCAAGCCGACGTTTACCGGGGCCAGGGTGCTGGACAATATCGACCTCAAGGTGCTGGCCGAATACATCGACTGGACGCCGTTCTTTATCTCTTGGGACCTGGCCGGCAAGTTCCCGCGCATCCTCAGCGATGAGGTGGTGGGTGAAGCGGCCACCGCGCTGTACGCCGATGCCCAGGAAATGCTCAACAAGCTGATCGACGAACAACTCATCAGCGCCCGTGCGGTGTTTGGCTTCTGGCCGACCAACCAGGTGCAGGACGATGACCTGGAAGTCTACGGCGACGACGGCCAGCCGATTGCCAGGCTGCATCACCTGCGCCAGCAGATTATCAAGACCGATGGCAAGCCGAACTTCTCCCTGGCCGACTTCGTGGCGCCCAAGGACAGCGGCGTGACCGACTACATCGGTGGTTTTATCACCACCGCCGGCATCGGCGCCGAAGAAGTGGCCAAGGCTTACCAGGATGCCGGCGACGACTACAATTCGATCATGGTCAAGGCCCTGGCCGACCGCCTGGCCGAGGCTTGCGCGGAATGGCTGCACCAGCAAGTGCGTAAAGAACACTGGGGCTATGCCCGGGACGAACAGCTGGACAACGAGGCGCTGATCAAGGAGCAGTACAGCGGTATCCGCCCTGCCCCCGGCTACCCGGCGTGCCCGGATCACACCGAGAAGGCCCAGTTGTTCCAACTGCTGGACCCCGAGGCCCGCGAAATGCACGCCGGGCGCAGCGGTGTATTCCTCACCGAGCACTACGCGATGTTCCCGGCGGCGGCGGTCAGCGGCTGGTATTTCGCCCACCCGCAGGCGCAGTACTTTGCCGTGGGCAAGATCGACAAGGACCAGGTGACGAGCTACACCGCACGCAAGGACCAGGACCTGGCCGTGACCGAGCGCTGGCTGGCGCCGAACCTGGGTTACGACAACTGAGGGTTGCCTGCGGGGGGCCTGGTTTCTACAGGCCCCTTAACTCTCCAGCCCTGCCAGTTCCTGGCGCGTCAGGCGGATCGCCAGCGCCATGCGCTGCTCCTTGCTCCAGGTCCCCAGCACGGCATAGTCGCGCAGGTACTCTGAACCGTTGTCGGGATAGCGTTCATCCAGGCCATCGGTCTTGTGCTCCAGTTCGCGGGCCAGGGCCGCGAAGTCCGTGGCGTATTTTATCTTCAGGTAATTGAGCCAATACTCAAGGCCCACCAGTTTTTCCTCGAAGCCCGGCGTGCTTTCACTTTGCACAATCGTGGTGTACGCACGGTCGAGGTCAGCCTGGGTCACCTCCGACAATTGGCTGTACAGCATGCCAGAGGGCTGTCTGGGCAGTTCCAGGCGCTGTGCCAGGCCAATGCGCAAGGCCAGGCGAATTTCCGCCGGATCGATGTCTGGACGGTGCTTGATGGTCGCCTGGGCAATGCCTTCTACCGCTTCGAGGCGGATCATGCCGCGGGCGAACTTCAATAAGCCGGCGCCGCCCTCTCCCCGCTCGGCCATTCTGAGCGCATCAAACTCCAGGACACGCATTTCAAACTCGTTGAACATCAGGATCCGCCCATCACCACAGGTGACCTCAGGCATCAGCGCCGTCGCCCTGGCAAACAGGTCCCGCCGCATGGCCGGGTTGCCGTCGATTGCCTCCAGCACCGTCCACACGCGCCGGGTCAGTTCGGCGGGCGCCTCAAGGAAGTCCTCGGTATTGCGCAGTTGCGACAGGGTAAAGAAGAAATCGCCGCTCCCCTCCAGGGCATGCAGCCGGTCCCAAATCCGGTGTTTTGACGAATAGGGTGGCACCTCGTAAAACCAACGGGCCTTCTGTTCCTGGGGCGTTTCGACATCGGGATGATTCAGCGAATAGTCAGGGGAATCAAAAACCCCCCTCTCATCGTCCTCTCGATACCCGCGAAGCAGGGTCTCCAACTGCTCGTCGGAAAACCCCAGGCCATTGCCGGTCTGGGCCAGGTAGACCTGCAAGCGCTCACAGCTTTGTTGCTCAAGCCGGTTGCCCGCCAGGTTGGTGCCCGCCATCAATTGGCGATGTTGGGGCTCGAAGGCTGCTGCAGGCAGGGTCTCGATCCAGTTGTCATGTAGATCCAGGGTGTGCAAGCGGGGCAGTTCAAAGACTGCCGTAGGCCATTCATCAAGCAGGTTACCGTGCAGAGACAGCGTCTCAAGCCGGACCAGGCCACTGAGGTCCAGCTCGCTGAGGACGTTCTCACCGAGGTCCAGCCATTCCAGTTCCGGCATGTGCCCCAGGTATTCCTGCAACTGGGCGGCGTTGCGCAGTTCATTGACGCCAAGGTCCAGCCGGCGCAAGCCATGAAACTCACCGATGGCCTGCGGTACAGCGCCTAGCCCGTTATGGCTGAGTGTCAACGTGTCCACATGGGTGAAGGCCCGCAGGAACTCGTTGGAGCCCTGGGCCGTCAGCTTGACGCCACTCAGGTTCAACGCCGTGACGTGCGCAAAATACCGGGGCAGCCTCGGCAGATCCCCCAACGCCAGCCCCGAAAGATCCAACAGGCCGGTGCCGTCCAATCCAGCCGGGGTGGGCCTGGCGCGCAGGGTATGGCGCCAGCTTTCCAACAAACGGTCCGCCGCACGGCGCCGGTCCAGTGCACTGATCCAGCCGCCGTCCAGGTAGCCGTGCACATCGATCCAGTCATTGAGCGGGCGCACCCACTGCGCGTATTGCCCTTCCCATTCAGCGAGCCGGGCCTGGACCTGCCGCGTGTCGAGGCCACTGGCGTGCAACTCGGCAATCCGTGCCGCCGCCTGCAAGTCGTCCAGGGCCGGGGCCAGGCGTTGCAGGCGGGCCGTCGGGGTGTCGGTGGCGACTGTCGTGGGCAGCGCCACCAGCAAATCAGGGCGGCGCAACACATCCTCGGCAAAATACTCGGGCTCCCCGCCCGTCAGGCCTTGGGCAAGCAGTTCACGGGGTATGCCCAAGGGGCTTTCCAGGGCAACCGCCGGGTGTTCACGGGCATAGCGCCGGGCAAAAATCCGCGCCTCGGCACGCGCCGTCACGCTCAGGCGACAACCGCGCAGGTGGGTGATGGACAGCAAGCGGTCATGCCCACTCAGCGCCGCTTCGGGGATCGCGGTCACGGCGCTGTGGCTCAGATCCAGGCGCTGCAAGGCCGCCAACTCAAGCACCCCTTGCGGCCATTCACTGATCGCACTGTGGCTCAGGTCCAGGATACGCAGGCCATGGAGCCCGCTGACGTCCAGGCGCCCGATCGGGTTGTACTGCAAGCGCAGGGATAAAAGGCCGGTCATGCGGCTCAACTGCGCCTGTATCACGGGGGTGATGTTCAGCCAATTGTGCGACAGGTCCAGGTGACGAAGGGACGGATGCCCATCCAGGACCGCCGGAAGCGCGGTCAGGTTATTACGGGCCAGGCTCAGCGTATCGACCTCGGGGAACTGGCCAAGCCAAGCATTGATGCCGTCAAGCGACACGCCAATATCATCCAGATTCAAGCGGCGCACATGGCTAAAGCCGCTGGCCGGCAACCGGGGCAAGTCAACCAGGTGGGCGCCTGACAGATCCAACCCTCCTGTAAGAAGCGCCCCGCCTTCCGCTACAAAGCGCCGCGCAAGGCCCTGGCGCCAGCAATCCAGGAGTTTTTCCGAGGCGACCTGGCGCTCCACCTCAACCCGGCCAATGCTTGAATCGCGATCCGACCATTGCTCCAGTTCATCGACCAAGCGGCGGTACTCTTGCTGCACGGCGTTGACACTCTCCAGGCGCTGGCGGGAGCTCAGCCCTCGGGTTTTGAAGCTGGCCAGGACGTTATCGACAAAGGCCCGGTCGCCGGTTTGCAAGCGGCCCAAGGCGCCTTCGCAGTAGGCCTGTACCAGCCGTAGCTCATCGACCAGATGGGCCGGGTGGTCATGCAGGTATGCATAGACCGGCATGAAATCCTCCGGCTCATACGCTGACCAGTTCATCTGCAGGCCGCGCCACAAGCGCTGGTGCCCCACAAACATCTCGGCGGGCACGGCATGCAACTGGGTCTGGGCCAGGTCGATAAACTCAAGATGTTCAAGTGCCAGGATCCCCTGCGGCCAGGTAGCGAGTGTCCCGGACACCGTTAACCGACGCAACGCTGTCAGCCCGCTGACATCGAGGGTTTCCAGGCTGCCCGCCAGGGACAACTGCTCAAGTGCGGCCAGGCGGTTCAGAGGCCGCAGCACCTCAGGCGAATAGATCAGCCCGGGGCCGGTGAGCGAAAGCTGGGTGATGCCCGGGGCATTGGCCAACCGTGCAGTGGCCTCGCCCAACTGCCCAGGGTGCACATAGAGTTCCAGGTGCTGCACATTGGCAAACGGCTGAAGCAGCTCCGTGGCATCCTGGCCCAGCCATCGGGCGCCTGACACATTCAAGGAGCGCACATGGGAAAAGTCGGCCTCCAACTTGGGAAGCGCCTGCTCGCCACGCAAAACCAGGGTCGCATGGGGTGCCCGGTCCCGGTCAAAACCCTGGCGCCAACAGTCGATAAGATCATCGACCACATGCAAGCGTTGCTCATCGGCGCCGGCCCATTGCTCAAGCGTGCTCCGTAATGTCAGCCGTTCACGTTGGCGGTTGGCAAATAGCCGCCAGATCTGCTGGGTGCTTTCACCGTCGCGCCGGCGGGCGGATACGAGCGCTTGTGCCTGGGCATCGCTGATATTCGGATACACGCTGCGCACATGGGCGACCAGGGGACCGTCCGTTGCAAACGGTCCGCCTCGCCCCGACAACGCATACCCCAGGCGCCCGTCCGGCAGGCGAAACGCCGGCCTGGAGCGAGGTTCACGCAGCTTCAAGAGGTCACGGGCGATCATGTCGCGGTGGCGCCTGGCATAGGCCGCCACCGCTTGCTGCAAGCCCACCCCTTGTGCGCTCAGCGCTCGATGCGCCGGCTCGGGCAAGGCGTCGCCAATTGCCTGGAACAGGGTGCGCCCCTGGCCCGACATGCGCTTGAGTGCGTTGCCGGCCTCATCCTGGGCCTGGAAACTATCGCCGCGCTTGACCAGGTATCGGCGTATGGCCGCGCCCTCATCCCCCAGGCTATCGACCAAGGGGCCTTGAAGGCTGTCTATACGGATCTCCAGGCGCAGGCCCTGAGGCCATCCGGGCAGGTGTTCCAGACAGTGCAAGGCGAGGCGGTCGCTGTCGGCATTGGCCAGCCGGTCGCGGTGCAGGCCACTGATCGCCCGGCTCAGGCGCCCTTGCTGCACGCTGATCCGGGCCTGGTGGTCCAGACGCCCGCTGACGCGCCCGTGGTCGCGCAAATGCCTGAGCTCATGGGGGCTGGCGGTCTGCAACAGTTCGTCGTGGGCGCGCCTGGACAGCGAGGGAAACCGCCGTTGCAGCGGCCCCCTGTCGAGGGCCAGCTTGCCATTGGCCTGTAACCGGGCGGCGAACAGTGCCGCTTGTCTTTGGCGCGCATAGTCGGCCAGACGCTCGTTGAACACCTGCTCCCTGGGCGTCTCGCCCCAACTGGATGGGCTTCCCAGCAAACGGGAGATTTCTTGCTCAGTCAGGCCACCCAGCACCGCTTGGGCGAATTTGCCTTGCTGCAAGTCGGCGCGGCTGATTTTCAGGGGTGGGCGGCTAACGTGCGCAGGCACCGGGCTGCCATAGCGAATAGAGTGCCCAGCCGGTTCCCAGTGGCCAGCGGCCCACTCGTCGGTCAGCGGGGTCCCCGGCTGGTCACCACGCCCAAGGGGGCCCAGCAGGCGCCGGGCCTCGTCCTCGACCAGCCCCGCCGGGCTGCGCACAGGCCCCACAAAGACAAGCGTCTCAAACACTTCCACGCCCCGCCCGGGCGGCCAACCCGGCATTTCCACCGTGAGGGGCAAGGCGTACTCGTGGCGGCGCTCCAGGCCGGCGCCACGGCGCAGCCGCCCCAGTAGGTCATCGACGTCCTGGTCGGCCCTGAACTGCTCCAGCGTATCGGCCAGCACCGCAGGCACCGGCAAGCCATCCACATGGACTTTGCGCAACCGATCGTCATCAATGCCACTCACCTCGCCGATCATACGCAAGGTCTCATCCGAGAACCCTTCGGTGATGGGCCCCAAGCGACGCAATAGGGTCAGGCGATCCCACGCCAAGGGGCGTTCATGCCGATGACGCCAGGCACCGGCCCGGTTGTGCTCAAGGATCGGTTGATAGGCCCCGGGGTCGCGGGGGTGCTTGATTCGCCATTGATTGAGGTGCGGGTCGAAGCGCTTTTCATAGAACGCGCCATCGAGGTCAATATGCAGTTGGCCATCGACCTCGTATTGCCCCAGAGCATTGGGCTGGCTTCCAGGCGCAAGGGAGATTGGCTTTTTGTACGCCTCAAGGTCAGGCCTCCACAAGCGCACCTGGCCATTTGGCAGCTTCACCGCCGACAAGCCTTCGATCACCGGCTCCGGCCTGAGTTGGCGCAAGGCCTTCCCGCCGCCCGCCGTCAGGCCGAGCAAGGCAAGGTTTTGCGCCAGGTCGATCAAGTGCGCCCGGGCAGCCTTGCGATCGCCCGCGCTCCACTCCCGGGTCGCTTCAATCACCGCCGTCAACAATTGCTCGGCCATCACCGCCATCATGAGTTCCCCCAGTACCGGCACGAACCCCGCCACGGCACTGAGGGCGAACATTTCGAGGTTGAGCAACAGGGCCAGTTTCTGCTGGCGCACCCGGGCATCGACAGCCGCCGTGGGCACGGCATGGCCGGCCGCATCGGCGATGCACTTGTGCTGATGTCGCTCATACAGGTAGCTCCACAGATCGACCTGAGTGCTACCAAACACCTGGCCTTGGAACGCCAGCGCCAAGGGCGCCAGATACGGGTCCGGGTTCGGCACCTGGGGGGCAAGGGGCAAGGGCGGGAAGTTCTTCAGCCTGAAGGGGGTCAGTTGGCTGATCAGTTCATACATCTGCCCTATGCCGGGGAAATTCGAGCCGACTCTCTCGCGCAAGGTGGCATCGGCCGCATCCTGGGTGAACTGGCTGAAGTAATGAGGACGATCGGCATACTCGACAAACTGGCTGAAAAACACCTGGTACGCCGTTGGCCGACTCACCCGGGCCGAGGCCGGGCCCGGCGTGGTGAAACGTTGCTTGAGGGTCGCCAGCAGCTGGGCATGGTCGCTATAGCGTTTGAGGGGATGATGCGGGTCCTGGGGGATGTACAGGATGGGGGAATCCAGATGTTCGTCATCGAACGCCAAAAACAGTACGCAGCCGGTCATGCGCAGCTTCATCAGGCCGAGGTCGCAGAGCCATACCGGTTGCCCGCCGATCTGCGGCGCGCGTTCGCCGTCGATCACCGACAACACCATGGTGTAGTCAGCCTGGGTAATATCCTGGCGCAACAGGGCCAGCTCGGCGGCGGCCCGCAGCGCGGCCTTCTGGCTGGCAATAAATTGCGCGCGCAGGGTGGCCTGGTGGGTGGCAAAAAACCCCGTGATGTAGGCCTGGTACTGCCCGCCCAGGTCCAGGCTGCGGCACAACCCCAGGAATTGATGGACCTTGAGCCCGCCCAGGCGCACGGGCAGTATGGAGTCGGTGCTGCCTGCCACCTGCCAGCGGAAGCCGGACGACGGGTGAAAAGCCCCTTCCGCGCATTCGGACGCCTCGAAGTTATGCAGCGCGGCCTGCAACAGCTCCAGCTGCAAAAAATCGTAGGTTCGGACCCCGATCTTCAGATCACTCACTTGCAGGGCCTTTCGCAGGTTCAACCAGGTGGCAACGTTAGGCGCAAGGGTGACGCCATACTGATCCTTGAGCGCCTGGAGCAACAGCGGCCGGGCAAAGGCCTCGATGCCCTGCAAGGCAGACAGGCTCTTGTCGAGGGCGGTCTGGGCAATGAAACTCGCGGTAAAACAGTCGTGCAGCGCCTGGCGTTGCTCAGGGGTCGCTTGCCAATAGGCCGGGGGCAACGGGGTATCGGCGTGTTTGAGCGCCATGCGGCGGGACGCAGTGCTCTGGACCAGCCATTGCGGCATGGCGCTGATCAATAGCGGTCGATGGATACTGGGCGTTGCCGGCAACGCGGGCAAGTCGGTCATGATGCGGCTCCAGGAAAAGGAACCCAGCACATCACAAGGTCCAGGGCCGACAACGGTAACTACGTCTATTCTGTTGGGAGTTGTAACCTCCCCCAGACCTCCCAGGAGGACTCATGGACACACCGGACAACAAACCGCCAACCTTCTGGCAGATGCTGCATAGCGTGATGGCTGCCGCTTTTGGCGTGCAGAGCGGCAAGAACCGCGCGCGGGACTTTACCCACGGCAAGCCCAGCCATTTTGTGGTGCTGGGGATCCTGTTTACCGCCGTGTTTGCCCTGACGCTGTTTGCCATCGTCAAGCTGGTGCTGCATGTGGCTGGGGTCTAGGCCCGTTTATTTCAGCAGCATCTGCAGGCTGAAGGGATACGGGTAGGCCGCCGGTTTATCCAGGGCCGACAGCGCATGAAAATCCACGCTGTCACCCTCATGGTTGCGCAGGTCCAACAAACGCTGGGCCTGTGGCTCGTCAATCAATTGAAATAACCGCACCTGGCGCTCGCGCCCGCCATGGCGCTGGATATCCACGCCTGCTGCGTCGTCGTGCAGCAGCACCATGGCCCAACCACCCACCGTAAAATGCCCGGCCACCAGCGCACTGATCCGTCCCTGCAGGCGCGCTTGCAGGACGTCGGGCGAGCTGTTGACAGCGCTGAACAACACCTCCTTGCCGGGTGTGCGTGCGCTGCCATCCAGGGCCTGCATGGCCCCCAGGGCCATTTCATCATTGGCCGACCAGACCAGCGCGGTCTTCGGGTAGCGCTTGAACATCTGGGTGGCCTGCTCAAAGGCGCGCTGGCGGCTCCATTCGCCGTAGACCAGCTGGCGCAGATGGACTTCGGGGTGCTCGCGCAAGGCCCGTTGCAGGCCCTGCTCGCGCGCCTGGGCGGTCGGGGTGTGCTTGGCCCCGGAAAACGCCAGCAGGTCCAGGCTCTCGCCCGCCGGGACCGGCCCCCGTTGGCGCAACAACTCCTTGAGCATCAGGTAGCCGCCCTCCTCGTCGTTGGCCGTGATACTGCCCAGCCAATTGGGGTATTTGCCCGCGTCCAGCAACTGCGTCTGGTCAGGGGTCAGGGCGTTATTGACGATCAGCAGCTTGACCTGGCTGCCCTGGGCCATCCGTAAAATCTGCGGGGCGATATATTGCTCATTGACCAGCACCAGGTAATCCGGGGGCTGCGGGCCTTGCAGCGCTTCGCGGGCCTGTTGCAGGGTGTTTTGCCGGTCGCGCTCGGAATAGCGCACACGCAAATCCAGGCCGAGGTCCTTGGCCGCGGCCTGCATGAATTGCGCATAACTGACCCAGAAGGTTTCCGTGGACAGACCGGGGTTGAGAAACACCACCGACGTGGCATGGGCCATCGTCCCGAACATCATCCCCACCCACCACAAGCACCCGCAGAGAACCTTCAACATTGCTGCCCGAACCCTGAAAATTGACAGATCATGATAGTGGCAATAAGCCTTTTGATCTTGGCTATTTGTCAGCAGCGCGAACAGCTTCGTCGCGGTCAGTTCCCCCTATTGGTGGCTGACCCAGAACACGGCGGTACACACCACCAGGATAATCAGAAACAGAATCGCCCAGGCGTCCACGGTACTGTCGGGTTTACGGGCTTTGGTTGGATTGCTCATCGCATCGCCTCTTGTCGGTTTTATGGCTGATTGCATTAAGACTCGACCACAGTAAAGTCGATGATTGCCCGCATGACAAATGTGGGTATCGCGATAACCGTTCTCATTAGGCTATTTGGTTATTTGCATATGCTAAAACATCACTTTTGCGCATAAACGCAAGCTGGTATCGTGCGCCGGCTCCGTTGCGAGTGCGCGGCCGTGCGCGCAGATTTGCCGAGAACAGGACCTATATGTACGTATACGACGAATACGATCAGCGCATCATCGAGGACCGCGTCAAGCAGTTCCGTGATCAGACCCGACGCTATCTGGCAGGCGAACTGAGCGAAGAAGAGTTCCGCCCTCTGCGCCTGCAAAATGGCCTTTATGTTCAGCGCTTTGCGCCGATGCTGCGGGTGGCCGTGCCTTACGGCCAACTGACTTCGCGCCAGACGCGCATGATGGCCAAGATTGCCCGCGACTTCGACAAGGGCTATGCCCATATCAGTACCCGCCAGAACGTACAGTTCAACTGGCCGGCCCTGGAAGACGTGCCGGACATCCTGGCTGAATTGGCCACCGTGCAGATGCACGCCATTCAGACCAGCGGTAACTGCCTGCGCAACGTGACCACCGACCAGTTTGCCGGCGTGGCCGCCGATGAAGTGATCGACCCGCGCCCCTGGTGCGAGATTGTTCGCCAGTGGACGACGTTCCACCCGGAATTTGCCTACCTGCCGCGTAAATTCAAGATCGCCATCAATGGCTCGGCGTCCGACCGTGCCGCGATCGAAGTCCACGACATCGGCCTGGAGCCGGTGTACAACGCCGCCGGCGACCTGGGTTTCCGGGTCCTGGTGGGCGGCGGTCTGGGGCGTACCCCGGTGGTGGGCGCGTTCATCAATGAATTCCTGCCCTGGCAAGACCTGTTGAGCTATCTCGACGCTATCCTGCGTGTGTACAACCGCTATGGCCGTCGCGACAACAAGTACAAGGCGCGCATCAAGATCCTGGTCAAGGCCCTCACCCCCGAGGTGTTTGCCCAGAAAGTCGACGCCGAGATGGAGCACCTGCGCGGCGGCCAGACCACCCTGACCGAAGCCGAAGTGCATCGTGTGGCCAAGCACTTTGTCGACCCGCACTACAAGGCCCTGGGCAACCAGGAAGCCGAACTGGCGGCACTCGACCAGCAACATCCGGGCTTTGCCCGCTGGCGCACCCGCAACACCCTGGCGCACAAGCAGCCGGGCTATGTGGCGGTGACCCTGTCGCTCAAGCCCACCGGCGTGGCGCCAGGCGATATCACCGACAAGCAACTGGACGCCGTTGCCGACCTGGCCGAGCGCTACAGCTTCGGCCAGCTGCGCACGTCCCACGAGCAGAACATCATCCTCGCGGACGTTGAGCAGAGCCAACTGTTCACCCTCTGGGGCGAACTGCGCGAAGGCGGTTTTGCCACGCCGAACATCGGCCTGCTGACCGATATCATCTGCTGCCCGGGTGGCGACTTCTGCTCCCTGGCCAACGCCAAGTCCATTCCCATTGCCGAATCGATCCAGCGCCGTTTCGACGACCTGGACTACCTGTTCGACATTGGCGAGCTGGACCTGAACATCTCCGGTTGCATGAACGCCTGTGGTCACCACCACGTCGGCCACATCGGCATCCTCGGGGTGGACAAGAAAGGCGAAGAATTCTACCAAGTGTCCCTGGGCGGCAGCGCCAGCCGCGATGCGAGCCTGGGCAAGATCCTCGGCCCATCCTTCGCCCAGGAAGCCATGCCTGATGTGATCGGCAAGCTGATCGACGTCTACGTCGAACAGCGCACCGAAGATGAGCGCTTCATCGACACCTACCAGCGCATTGGCATTGACCTGTTCAAGGAGCGCGTCTATGCAGCGAATCATTAAGAACAACCAAGTCGTCGACGAAACCTGGCACCTGCTGCCCAAGGATGCGAGCTTCGATGGCATCTCCAACTGCGACGACCTGATCGTGCCGCTGGCCCTGTGGCGCGAGCATGGCCACGCCCTCAAGGCCCGCGATGGCGGCCTGGGCGTGTGGCTGGACGCCGATGAAGAAGCCGAGGAAATCGGGGATGATGTGGCCCACTTCCAGGTCATCGCCCTGAACTTCCCGGCCTTCACCGACGGGCGCAACTACTCCAACGCACGCCTGCTGCGTGACCGCTATGGCTACAAGGGCGAGCTGCGGGCGATTGGCGATGTGCTGCGCGACCAGTTGTTCTACCTGCACCGCTGCGGCTTCGATGCCTACGCCTTGCGCGCGGACAAAGACCCGTACGAAGCGCTGGAGAGTCTCAAGGACTTTTCGGTGACGTACCAGGCGGCGACGGATGAGCCGTTGCCGCTGTTTCGCCGGCGCTGAAGCCAGCCGATAAAAAGCCCTGACATGTCAGGGCTTTTTTTGGGGTGGTACGCCGCGCCGGTCAGGCGCCTGCGGGTGCCCCTCCTTCGCGGCATCAGCCGTCAGCCATCACTCAGAAGCCATAACGCAGACCCAGCATCAAGGACTGCGCGCCATAGGTCATGCTCACATCGCCTGGGGGTAGGCCTTGAATGTCACCAAAATGCGCAGTGCGAGTCTTGAGGTAGCGGTATTCCAGGAGCATGGCCCATTGCTGTGACAGCTCATAACCGAACCCTGCGCCCAACTGGTAGGCCATTACGGTGTCACGATGGGTGCCACCAAATGAGACACCTCCGGCTTTCAGGCCGCTGACGCTCAGGTCAATGTAGCCCACCCCACCGCCAATATAAGGGCTGAACCGACTGAAGGACGCCGGGAGGTTAAAACCTTCATACCAAAGGTTGGCCATCAGACTGCTAGCGCGCTCTTCACCTTTGGCGTCGATGCTCCCGCCGCCATCGTAGACCCGGTTATTGAAGCGGACCAGGGCGTTTTTGCGATAACTCAACTCCAGTTCGGGCCTGAGCCCGACGGGAAATCGCCAGCCAACCGCCAGCCCGCTCGCGAGGCCGGAGTGCAAAGATTCGTCCAGCTCCACCTCGACAAAATTGACATTATTCTGGTTGAGGTCATGGGGAGCAACCCAGTTCAGCCCCCCCATTATCGTGACATACGGACCGAACGTTTCGGCGCACGCTGGAACGGTGAGTCCCAGGCCAATGACGCCCATCAGCAGGCGCTGAGTGTTTTTTCTTAAGTTCATACTCGCTCCAAATAGGTTGCCGATAGCTCATGCTCGGGATGAGTCAGGGCATTTGTCCGCTGCTCAGCCAACGCCCGCAGGTTGTCCAGTGCGGTGGCCATTACGGCAGTAAGCATTTTGCGTAACGGCCCCCGGTACAAAAAACTCAAGGGCCCGCAGATCTTCGCGCTGTGGATGACCTCGGTTTCCTGCGGGGAGAGCCGGTGCATCCGGTGGTCAAACTCAAGGTTGATCCACAGCAGCTTTGCCGTGTTCCGATAGCTCTCATGCAGCGTTACCGCCTCAATGGTCAGTGGCATGCGCAGGCCATTTTTGAGGATGCATTGACCTCGGGTTCCAGGCTGGAAAAGACCAGCAAGCTCACAATGGCTGACGTCGGTATCCCACAATGGCGCCTCGGAAAAATTGCTCCAGATCTTCCATATTTCACACGGGGGGGATTTGACGCGGATTTTCACAGTGACATCGTTCACGGTTTCACCTGGGTTAAGCGGAGGCGCTGTCATGCGCCAGAGTGAGCGCGACTCAGCAATTGCGCGGTAATTTCGGATTGACCGATCTTTGCTCCCTGGTTGAACAGGTCGATACAGATACGGTAGGTTTTGAAGGACTGCTCAGGTGCATCAACGTTGATGCGTGGCGCCAGTAACAGCGGGCTGTTCGTCGGGATCGGTCGATCCAGGGTGAAACTCAAGGCCAGCAGGTTCATCGGGGTGCCCACAGGGATGCGCCGGTGGCTGTGGGCGATCTGCATGAAGCACTGGCGGGCGACTTCCAGGAAATACACCATCGAATAGTGCTTGGGGCCGCCCTGCTGGAAAAAGTGCTCGTCAGCCGGCTTGAGGGTTTCTACGCTCAGGCCCTGGGCGATATCGCTCATGTCACTGACCAGCACGTTTTCTTGCCTGGCCTTGTGCAGCAAGGCCTTGTCGCGGCAGGCGGTCGCAGTGAACCGAGCGGCGGGCAACGCCTCGTGCACCGAGTGGTAGGCCATGCCCAGGGTGCAGGTGCACATGAGCTTGCCATCTTGGCGGACCGTGGCGCGGAATACCGGCAGGTCTTTGTCTTGCTCCAGCTGCAGATCAATCGCCCCTTCTTTTTGGACATAGCGCTGGAACTTGATATCCAGGGTGTTGACATAAGCAACCCGGCCACTGCGTGGAGGCATGGCGAGCTCGGCCAATTGCAGCACGCCCTCGATCAATAAAATGCCGGGGACGTGATCAAGTGGGTGATCAAAAAAGTAGGGGTGCGCTTCATTCACCACCAATTGAGCGTGCAGTGCCTGCGTACTGCGGCGGACATGACTAATCACGATGTTTTCCGGGCTGCGCTGCCAGTGCTCGGCAGGCCTGGCATGAGCGTCATGGTGCAGGGCAAACAGCTCTTCGATGGCCCGGCCCCTGACGCGTAGCGCCGCGAGCAGTGTCTCTGTCAGCCGGTCGCTGAGTTCCAGCATACCGCTGTCATCGCTTGGCAAATCAGCCACAGGGCTGACAGGACAGCCAGGCCCGCTGAAGGGCTGCAATGGCTGAGGCGTCGGGTGAGCGAAGCGCAATTCAAAGGGACGCTTGATGGCTGGGGCGCATTCAGGGGCTGTCGCGCCCCACTCCCGCAGTTTTTCAGTGAATAACCACATCACGGGCTCGCCGGCCTTGCGCACCTCGATCACCGAGTGAACCGCCGCCTTCATCATCACGGCCAACAGGGTTTCGACACCCGTGGCTTCAGCCAGGCAACCGGTTATCGCTTGCCATGAGCCGTCGGTACACGCTGCCGTTGGCTGCAACTCGCACACCTCAATATGCTGAACATCGCTTCGCACCTGGCCCAGCTGTGCGCACGCCTCTTCCAGCGAGGATGCGGCATGCCCCAGGACCGCTGCGCGGATCACCAACAACGGTGTGTCACTGGCGTCCGGTCGATAGGGCCGCAAGGCAAACACCCCCACCCCTTCCCCCTGGGACGTCGATGACTGCCGGATGCGTTCGAGCTCGGCGGGCGCACTGACAAAGCGCCCCGCGCCGAGCAAGAGCGTCGTGATACCTTCCTTGAACCATTGTTGCGCGGCCAGCAGGGCGTGCCAGAACAGCCCCGGTGTGCCGGCCAGCGTCTGATGAAACCCCTTGAAGTCAAAAATTTTCGCCGGATAGCCAGACAACATACTGGGCAAACCGGTTGCCACGTCCAGCGTATCCTGCCCAGGAGGGATGCCTTGTACCGGGCCCAAGGCATTGTGAACACGGCTGTAGACGTTGCTGAAGTGCTCTCCGCCCAGGTTGCAGCACATCACCATCGCGGCGCCGGATGAACCGGCCACCCCGGGCAGGCGGCGCAGTAAATGATTGACGCGATCGGTGATCAACAGTTTGAACGGATCGACACTGGCCAGTAGTTTGGGCCCCATGCCGAAGCCATCGATCTCAATCACATGATCCTGCGCCAGGAATCGCCCGGGCAACGGCTGAGCCGAAGCGGCCGCGCCCTCAACGAAGCGGCCATGGGGAAAACCAACCAGGGGAGCTGCCGGCTGATCAAGTTGTTGCTTAAGTGAATGTAGCGAGAAGTGGCTGCCAATCGCCGCTTCCGCCTCGACAATACCCAGGTCCAGCCTCAACACGCCGGGGCTGACTCGGGGGGCAATGGGCCGGTTGTCGGGCAGGTATTGATCCACCACCAGGTGCGCGTTGGCACCGCCAAAACCAAAGCTGGAGATGCCGATCCGAATCGCCGACTGACGGTCGGCCAAAGGCTGCCCCTGCCCGGTCGCCAGTTGCAGGCAGGATTCATCGAGCTTTGCGCTGGGTGAGTAGTCGGGCTGGGGGGGAATGGTTTTTTGTCGCAGTATCATCAACGTCTTGGCCAGCGAGGCACCGCCTGCCGCCGCCAGAGGGTGCCCGATCACCGATTTGATCGAGCCTATGGGTATTTTCTTACCGTCAGTGCAATAGGCACGCAAGAAGCTGCTCAACGAGTCGAGTTCGGTCGCATCCCCTAGCGGTGTACCCGTGCCATGGGTCTCGATGTAGTCCACCGTGCCGGGGTCCAGGCCGATATAGGCCCGTTGGTACGCCGCATATTGGGCTTGTTTGCCAGGGGAAAACACCGAGCCCTCGGCGCCATCGGCCGACAGCCCCAAGGCCCGCAGGATGCCCAGGGGGCGGCGCTGCGCCAGCAGGGCCTGGGAGACTGGCTCGACCAGGAAAGCCACCGCGCACTCCCCCGGCACAATACCGTCCGCGTCGCGCCCGAACGCCTGCATCCGGGCCCTGGGCGAAAAGGCGGTCAACTGGGAAAACCCAAGGAACAGTGGCAGTGGCAGTACCGTGTTCAATGCCATGACGATTGCGCTGTCCGCCTGCCCGCTGTTGACCAGGGCCTGGGCCATGTTGAGCGCGTAGGGGAACGAACTGCAGGCGGTGTCGACTGACAATGCCGGCCCTCCCAACCCCAGCGCAGTCGCCAGTTCCGCCACTTGTTCAGCTGGCCCATAGTGTGGCCCATGGGCCTCTGCCGACATTGCCGGCAGGAAAAAACTCTCGTCGCTCCAGGACGTCGCCACCACCAACGCGGTGCGCTCCCTGATCGGCGCCGAACCTTGGGTTGCCAGCTGGGCCAGGAGTGACTGGAGCACTTTCTGGCCGATGGCGACCTGCCGTCCTTCATACCGTGAAGGGGTCGTTGCGCTATCGGCCAGGCAATAAGCACTGTCCAGGTAGGTGCGATTCTTTTCCCCGACCGTGGCCGAATAGACCGAGGCTTTATCTTGCTCCCAACGTGGCAGCATCGAATTCAGAGGGGCCACCTGCCCTTGCGCCAACAAGTGCCAAAGCGCATCCACTGATGGCGCGCCAGGAAACTCACCGGCCATGGCGCTGAAACAAAAATCCCCCTCGGGTGTCACCGTGCTCTGCATGTCCTTTCCTCCTGATTGCCAAAATACCGAGAGATCCAGATCCCCTTTCTTGCAGCGGATCGTGTCTCAGCTCAGTCTTTCCAAAAGCGACAAGGTGTCCCGCGGCGTACGACATGACATCAACGCTTCACCGGCAAACTGGCTGGCAGGGCACTGCTGTGCCAGTGCCTGGCAAAACGCTTCGCGGGCAAAACCATTGAGGCCCAGTTCGGTAAAGGGCGTATCGATATCGAACGATTTGGGCTGGCCCGGGATCAGCGGTATCAAGGTGTCGAACAGCCGTTGGCGCAAGGCTGGCTCGGCGCTCTTGGCCTCAGGCGCTTGCGCTTCGGTGGCCGGGGCCGACTCGGGCGCGGCCAGGGCCGCGTTGATCAGGGCAATCGTGTGTTGCGGGCACTGGGCGTTGAGCAGTTCAGTGCCGCTGGCTCTGAGTTGCGGCCACAGGTCGACGAGCGACTCCAGGAAGTCCATCTGCACCAGGGAGTCCAGGCCCAGGCTTTCATAGGGCAGCGCCTGGTCGATCTGGTCTACGGTAAAACCGGTGATCGTCGCCAGTTGCTCCAGCACCAAGGCCTCGACATCCATGGCCGGCACCTGCGCACGGCTTGCCTCGTCAATGGTTACCGTTGCGAGCGGGACCGCGTCCACAGGCGAAGTCTCAAGCTGCACAAGCGCAGGGTTGAGCGGCGCCTCAACCCGACGGGCAAACACGCCCTCAAGGACTTGTTTATGGGCATTGAAATACTCCACCGTGACGGTTTCGGCCTGGGCCAGCAAACGCATCAATATTGATTCTTTCGCAGAATCCGAGTCGCACAGCGAATCAATGATTCGTTCTGAAAGAGAGAAATAACTCTGGGCCATTTTTCCATTGGCCACGATAAATTCCTGAATAACATTGCCAAGTTCAAAGCGCATGGAACTCTCCTAAGCAAAATTGCTTTACGTTATTTCAAACAGAGTATTAGTTCATGGCCAACGCTGGCCTTGTGCAAACCAATAAGCCGCCCGGAACTAAGTGTGAATAACTTTAAAGTTGTAATACCGCTGAATCAGTCGCGCAGGCTGCTGTTCTTTTGGCGCCCTTGAGCAGCCCGGACCTCAAGTGCAGATACGTCATGAGCGTGGTTGCATCCGGCCCCTGAAAAGCGATATAGCCATCAGGCCGAATCAGCATCAATGTGCCCGCTCGCGCGTGATAACGCTTGTGCAGTCGCCAATCCGGGTCCAATAACGTCGAATGCTCAAGCGGCGCCTCGGCACTGCTGAGAGCATCGATAACACAATAGGCCTTGATGCCCGGATAATCCTGCTGCACGGTATCAGCCAGTGCGTAATAGTCCGGCAATAAAGAGGAAAACTGATCGGCCGCACTAAAAATCAGTAACGTGAACGTGCCGTGGAACAGGTCGATCAAGTGTCTGGGTGGCGTACCCGGCGCTTGCCATAATTCAACATCGGGAGCCAGTTGGCCGGCACGAGGCACCGCGGTCTTGAACCGCAACTTTCTGTCTTTTTTATGCCAATGCGTGCGCTGCTTTTTTGTCAGGGACTCTTGAATATAATCACTTTTAGCGTAGCTGTAATGATGACCGGAAACCATTGAGGGCAACTTGCGCTGAACCGTACGCCAACGACTCAACAGCGGCAGGACATTATCCCGCAGCCAAACAAGCGCCCGGTGCTCAAGGGTAATCAGTGTGGTCAGTCGATGTGCCATGCTCTCGGCTTGCAAGGCTACCGGGTAGCGCTCTTCGTTATAGCTTTGCAGCAATGAGGGGGCTGCCAGGCCCTGATCGACATAGGCGATTTTCCACGCCAGGTTATACACCTCACTCATCCCCAGGTTCATCCATTGGCCCCCGATAGGGCTGCCGATATGGGCCGAATCGCCTGCCAGGAACACCGCACCGTGATGCAGTGACTGCACGCGACGATGCTGGAATGCGGCAAGGGTGGTCGATGTAATGTTGGACAGCGTCATCTTTTGCCCACGCCCTTCACACAGCTGCTGAAAGCTTTCCAGGCTCAAGGAAGGACGTTCACCTTCCGCCGGCAGTGCATAGGGCATCTCGATAAACAGTCGATAACGCGATTGAGCGTTGATCGGCGCGACGGCCACATAACCTTCCCGCGCACTCAGGAAAAAAGCCCCCTCGTCCGGTTTTCCGGACCACTCGATGTCAGCATCGGCCAGCATGAAGAACCGCTCGTAGGACGCCCCGTCGAAGGAGAGCCCAAGGCACTGTCTCACGGTGCTTCGAGCACCGTCGCAGGCGACTGCCCAGCGAACGGTCAAGCGTTCGTCGCTGCCATCGCCATGACGAAGGCCCATCTGCACGCAACCCTGCTGGTTCTGCAGGTCGACCAGTTCGGTATTCCACTCGACACTCCCCCCTGATGCCTCAAGCCGCTCAAGCAGGATTTTTTCCAGCATCGGCTGTGGCAAGCTCAGCAACAAAGGGTAGGCGGCATCTAGGTAGGAGAAGTTGTAGTTCAGCACCCGCCTGGCATTCGACTGCAGCGAAAACTGGTTGACCGTAAAACCGTTGCTGATAGCTTGCTCAGAGAGCCCCAGATCCCGAAGAATCTCCAGGGTTCTCGAATGCACGGCCATCGCTTTGGTCTCGGTCGAAGGGCCGGTATTTTTTTCAATAATGCGAAAAGAAACGCCCCATTTCTGCAGCAGGTTTGCCAGTAGCAGGCCAACAGGCCCGGCGCCGACGATCATGACCGTCGCTGGCCCACCGGATTGCCTGGGGGTTGAAGTGTTCGATACGTCCATAAGTCAGTACCAGTTTTTGTAGAAGGGAGCGTTGGCAATGCCGAGCAGGGCATCGTCGCCGGGTGAGTCGCCGTAGGCGTAAATGTAGAAATCATCCAGGTTGCCCAGGCAGCCTCTGAGCCGCATGACTTTTTCCATCCCGACACAGTTGGTGCCTGAAACGCCCCCCGTCAGCCTGTCATTCTCGGTTTCCAGGCGTGTACCGCACACATAGTCAAACCCCACGGCAGCCCCCCAGGGCGCCAGGTAGTTCTCTGGCGAATTGCTGACCAGCGCAGTGACATGGCCCATGGACTGATGCCATTGCAACCGGCGCAGTGCCTCGGGCCTGAGCATGCGCGGCAAGTGCTGCGTCACGAAATGCCGTGCATGCTCGCGTTCTTGCTCAACCGACACGCCGCCCAGGTAACAGGCAATGAAGGCCAGCCGAGCCTGCATCAACGGCGTCACGCCCAGGATCACGCTGAACGCCTTGGGCAACAGGGGGATCAGCTTGAGCCAGAACCTGTTTGTTCCCGCGATGTAACGCATATAGCGCCAGAACGTATGCCGGTCAGTGAGCGTGCCGTCAAAGTCAAAAACCGCCAGCACCGGTTGCGTGCCATCAGCTTGCATGGCTGGGCTCCTTGAGAACGCTGACCTCAATGGTCTTGGGCAGCTTGAACCCCGAGAGGTGCTGCGAGAGCAGCGTGGCGAGTACGCTTTGCGTCAGCGCGGCGTGCCCTTCAACACACAGGTGCAATGCGTTGATCTCTTTGTGGTCAGGCACGATGTAGGCTTTTGCACGCAGCACATCGGGGTGTTGCATAGCGACGGATTCGATCTCCATCAAGTCGACCATTTGCGCTTTGATCTTTGAGATGCGTAAGCGTTGGCGATAGAAAAACACGTGCCCGTCGTCATCGCGCCAAACCAGATCCCCCGTGTGCAGCCAGCCATCACGGAAGAACCGCTTGTTGGCTTCTTCGGCATCGGCGTAGCCATCAATCACCATCGCGCCGCGTACCAGCAATTCGCCGATCCGCCCGGGTGCGACGTCTTGTCCTTGAGCATCGACGACACGCAGTTCCACCCCCCTGATCGGCTGCCCCATGGCCCCGCGCTGCGTCACACCCAACGTGCTCTGGAGAAGCACGGGCATGGTCTCGGTCAATCCGTAGCCTTGCACTACCGGCTTGCAGCCCAGCAACCGTCCCAGTTTTTCGGCTTCGTCCGCGGGTAAATGGCTACCCCCCGAATAAATCATCAGCTTAGGGTGCATCGGCAACCGCGCGTCTTTGCGCTTGGCCAGTCGCGTATTGAAATAGCGAATGACATCGGGCACCAGGCAGGTAAAAGACACCTCATGCTGGGACAAGACCTCTGCCAGGTCCCTGTTGAGCAGGGTATTGGTCATCAACAAAGTGGCGCCCACGCTCAATGGAAAGACCATCATCGCGGTCAGCCCGAAGATCGCATGCAAAGGTAGCGTCACCAGATGAACGGAGCCGACCCCTTGTCGATGAATCTGCTCATGCATGCCATCGATTGCGTGTGTCATGTCGAGGTAGCGATGAGGAACTGCCAGCGGTTTGCCCATGCCCCGATAAGTGAACTGGATCGAGACGATTGGATTGCCTTCGGGCAACACCAGCGGTTCGCTGCGCTGCGCAAGCCCGGCCTCTGAGGTAGCATTTTCAGGCAGCGACGATGAGTCCCCGACCGTGTCCACTAACAAGGAGTGACGCACACCGTAGGTGAGCTGGAAAGTTTCGCGATGTTTTTCAAAAAGCGTTGCGGTGGTCACCACCAGCACAGGCCTGGCGCTGCCCACGACACTCGCCATTTCAAATGGCATCAACTTGTAGTTGAGGAGAACCGGAATTGCACCGCGCCCAATGATCGCTAAAAAGTAAGCGATAAACTCAACCCCACTGGGCAGTACAAGTGCAACTTTGTCGCCCGGAACAACATTCAACTCCTGGAGTGCGCCGTTGCATTTTTCGGCTTTTACTTGCAGCTCGCGATATGTAACAACACCGGCATCGACATCCAGATCCTTGATAGCAATATGTTCAGGGAAAGACTCTGAAATCCCGAAAAGTCGGTGAAGAAAGCCTTCCTTACAGGGCAAGGATTGCATTTATAAATACTCCTGATTTTTCAAACCAGCGAATGAGACCAAAGCACCTTAGGCACAGGTACAGCGATGCGCTCGCTTATGCTCTTTTTGTATTATTTTCACGTAACCAATCCAGTGTATCGGCCATTGTTTCACTCACCGGGCGAAACTGGCAGCCAAGATCCCGCAGGCTTTTTTCATGACTAAAACGGGTACATCCTTGTTCCTGCGCTATGAGTTTGACGGCCGACGTACTGATGAGTACCGGCTTTTTAGTGAGTCGATAATAAACTTCATGCGCACAGGCAATTATTCGTAGCATGAACAAGGGCACTTCGCGCTCCGGCGCCTTTATGCCACTGACCTGAGAGAGCACCTGGAAAATACCTTTCATGTCCATGTGGTTGCCAGCGGCCAGGTAGCGCTCACCTGATCGACCCTGTGTCATTGCAGCCAATAGATGCTCCGCCACATCTCTGGCATCTACCACTGAAAAGGTTCCGGGCGGTATGCCGGGCATTCTTTGCCCGACAAAGTCGAGCAGGAACTGCCCAGATGAGGTCGGACCAAGGTCGCCGGGACCAAACATCCAGCCTGGCAATACCATAGCGATAAACATATCCGGGTGCTGCAACAGAAAGGCCTGGATTTTTTGTTCCGAGACAATTTTACTCAAGTAATAGTTGTCCGCGTCCTGTTCATTTCGCGACATCGTTTCGTCAATCAATTGATCTCTATTGCCTTTCAAAACGGCAATAGATGAAGTATGAACAGCCCGGCGAATACCGGCGGCATAGGCGGCTTGCAATAGACGCTCAGTGCCAACGACATTTATTTGATGTAATTCTTTTGTGTGCGTTCCGCCTTTGTAGTTATCGCGAAAATAAGCCGCTGTGTGAAATAAGGCATCGCACCCTTGCATGTGATGACTGAAAGCCTCGACATCCAGTAAATCGCCCACAACAAATTCAACAGGCAAATCGCCAAACTGTCTCCTGGCTTTCTCTGCGGAGCGAACCAGTGCCTTGACTTTGACCTTTCGGTTTACAAGTGCACGAACCACATTGTTTCCCAGCAGGCCAGTAGCACCTGTGACAAAGGCATAATTCATTGGATTCCAACTCCTGCGAGTTATCTCAAAGTGCTCAAAAACAAGCGTTCAGCCAGGGATAGGCGAGCGATGGGATCTTACTCATCTGAAGCTTGAATACATGTAGGACACTTCGATGCCTAATGCCGAATTATCTTTGTAACACTTTTAAGTTCCTGGCAGAGGAACCCCGCCTCTCCTCTTTTTAACCAGTGAAACAGTGGTGCTCTTGAACAGGCTTCCAAGTCAACGGCTCTTGATTGACGACAGTACCGCCTGCTGCCCCATCGAACACGGCACGCCTTCCGGTTGCGCCCGCACCGCCTCGATCACGCCCAGCAACTGCGCCTTGCTGTGCGCCAACTGCGCCTGCATCACTTCGATCTGCAGCACTTTGCGTTCCAGCCCCTGGATCAACTCATCACGCTTGTGCTCGCCTTCGGCGGGCATCAACGCCTTGAGTTCCTGCAAGGTAAACCCGGCCTGTTGCGCGCTCTGGATCAGTTGCAGCGTTTGCAGCGCCTCGGGTGCATAGCGCCGATAACCGTTGGCCTGACGCCCCACCTGGCTGATCAACCCTTGAGCCTCATAAAAACGGATGCGCGACGCGGCCAGGCCACTCTGTTTTGCCAGTTCGCCAATATTCATTAACCGATCCTGCTTGACATTAAAGTTAACTTTAATCTTAGCCTGAGGCCTCACCTGCTCAGGAGTCAATCCATGTCACCCTTCGAACCCTTGCAACTGCCCAACGGCCAAGTCATCGCGAATCGTATCGCCAAGGCGGCGATCGAGGAAAATATGGCCGACAGTCAACATGCCCCCTCCCATGAGTTGAAACAGCTGTACAAGACCTGGGCGGACGGTGAGCCAGGCCTACTGTTGACTGGCAATGTCATGATTGATCGTCATGCCATGACCGGTCCGGGTGGTGTTGTCCTGGAAGACGAACAACACCTGGACAGCTTCCGCGAATGGGCGGCCATCGGCCGGGCCAAAGGCGGGCATTTCTGGATGCAGCTAAATCATCCTGGGCGCCAGACCATGGCCAATCTTGGTCAGCAAGCCCTGGCACCGTCGGCGGTGTCCCTTGACCTGGGTCGTTTTTCGAAAATATTCGCCAAACCCTGGGCGATGAGCGAAGACGCTATCCAGAACGTAATCACACGCTTTGCCACCAGCGCGCGCCTGGCCGAAAAAGCCGGGTTCAGCGGTGTGCAAATCCATGCCGCCCACGGCTACCTGATCAGCCAGTTCCTCTCGCCCCTGAGCAACCTGCGCGATGATCGCTGGGGCGGTTCGCTGGAAAACCGTGCCCGCTTGTTGGTCGACGTGGTCAAGGCTGTCCGGGCGGTGGTCAGCCCTGGTTTTTGCGTGGCGGTAAAACTCAACTCGGCAGACTTCCAGCACGGCGGGTTTGGTGCCAACGACGCGCAAGACGTTGTAGCAATGCTCAACACACTGCCTATCGACTTGCTTGAGCTGTCCGGTGGCAGCTACGAGGCGCCCGCGATGCAAGGTGAGGCTCGCGATGGGCGCACCCTCGCCCGGGAAGCCTACTTCCTGGAGATGGCCAGTGAACTGGCGAAACAGGCCAATATGCCGGTAATGGTCACGGGTGGGATCCGCCGTTTGCCGGTGGTGCAACAGGTCATGGACAGTGGCATCGCCATGGCAGGTATTGCAACGGCGCTGAGCCTGGAGCCGCAACTGATCAAGCAGTGGCGAGAGGGGCGCGACAGTCATCCCCAATTGCGCCCGGTTCGCTGGAAAGGCAAGACGCTGGCATTCCTGGCAGCCATGGCGATGGTGCGCTATCAACTGCGCCGGCTGAGCCAGGGCCGCCAGCCGAATCCGCGCGTGGCACCGCTGCTGGCACTGCTTCAATACCAGTGGCTCATTGCCAGACGCACACGGCAATACCGCACGGCGATGGCCGGTTAAACAGCCAATCAGCAGGCCGTGCAACTGGCAAGCCGACTGGCCTGGGCGGATCTTGCAGGTACGGCGTGCGCTCAGCCCTTCTGTTTCGCGACCCACTGGCCATAGGCATCGATAAACGCCTGCAGGAACGACCGGGTTTTTTCCGCGAGCTTGCCCGACTCATCGAAGGCGCTGCCCGCGCCACTCAGGTACGCTTCCGGCTGCTGCATGCAGAGCACATCCAGAAACACCAGGGACTGACGCAAATGGTGGTTGGCGCCGAAGCCACCAATGGCCCCCGGCGACACACTGATGACCGCCCCCGGCTTGCCGCTCCAGACGCTCTGGCCGTAGGGCCGCGACCCCACATCAATAGCGTTTTTCAGGGCCGCCGGGACCGAGCGATTGTATTCAGGGGTCACAAACAGCACGGCATCAGCGCCAGCCACTTGTTGGCGGAAGGTGGTGTAGGCCGCAGGTGGCGTTGAGCTTTCAAGGTCTTCGTTGTACAGCGGCAATTCGCCGATCTCGACAATCCTGAGCTCCAGATTGGTCGGTGCCAACTGGGCCAATGCCAGGGCGACCTTACGATTGATCGACTCTTTTCTCAAGCTGCCGACCAGTACGGCAATCGTGTAGACCTTGCTCATGGGGTTTTCCCTACATCTGACTAAAGGAACCTACAGTTATAGAGCCTTCACCGGCCTATCACCAGCAGGTTTTGCCCCTTCGGCGGTGGTTTTGCGCCGAGACTTGCTTGTAGGAAAAATAAGCGGAACATCAGCGAATAGTATTTTTTCTATGTAGGTAAACTACCCAGCTCAATGACGGTCTACAGAACCGCAAATCGGTGTTTTTCTCCAGAGGTTCTAAACAGATGGCAGCAGTACTTGTCGGACAATTCCATGCCCGCGACGCGGAAGGCCGCGTTTATTCCGTGCATGAATTCCAGGAGTCCACCCCGTCCGCCGACGGTTCAGAGCCTGCAATTTCCTACAAACTGGCGATTGGCGACCGGGTCAACAAGGTCGACGACAATACCTTTGTCCTGGTTCAGTCGCAGGTCTCCCTGACTCGCGAACCCGAAAACACGCCTGTTTGATAAGGCTGTGCCCTCCGGCAGAAGTCATATGAACGGACTTGGGTTAGGATTCACCCGTTGAATCCCTTACCTGCTGAACATGGACTTCATGCATGCGTTTACGTCATATCGAAGTGATTCAAGCCATTTTGCAGACCGGACACCTCGGCACCGCCGCCGAATGGTTGCAATTGGCTGTGTCCGACGTGGACGCTACCCTCAAGGACGCTGAACAGCAGTTGGGTTTCATGTTGTTCGCCAGCGTCCGCGGGCGGTTGCAGGCAACCCGTGAAACCCTGGCCCTGCAAACGCAGATCGCCCACCTTTACGAAGCCCTGGAGCCGGTGCAGCGCCTGGCCAGTAGCCTCAAGCACCACCACGCCCCGCCGTTGCGCACGCTGTGCACACCGCCCCTGGCCAATCAGTTGCTGCCGCAAAGCATTGCGCTGCTGCGCCGACGCTTCCAGGACACACCCTGCAACCTGTCCAGCCAAGCCACCCGGGATATTGTCAGGAGCCTGCTGCTGCATGAAGCCGACCTGGGCCTGAGCCTGCATGACCCCGAGCACCCGCAAATCACCCGTACCGTGCTGGCCCAGGGCAAGTTGCAGTTGTTGGCGCCCCACGGCTGGCTCAAGCCCCGGCAGAAATACATCGCCCTGCAGGAGCTGGCCGGCCAGTCGATGATCGGCCTGGAGGGCCAGGACCCGCTGAGCCAGTTGCTGGACAGCAAGTTGCAGGCGCTGCGGCCGCTGCCGGTGATCCAGACGCGGGTACAGACCTACCAGATGATGCGCAGCATGGTCGAGGCCGGCGAAGGGCTGGCGGTGGTCGACCCCTTCACCGCCAGCGGCGCGCGCGAGGCCGGGCTCGATACCTGCCCACTGTCGCCGCCGATCCTGGTGAGCCTGTATGGGTTGACGCTCAAGGACAGCAGCCCGAGCCCGGCGCTCAATGCCTTGCTGGAGATTGTCACGCAGAAGGCCCAGGCGCTGTTGTCCTGACGGTCAATTGAACAAGCGATACCAGAAAATCGCCACCTCACGCGTCTGCGGATCAATCCCGCGATAACGCAGGTGGTCGATGCCGCCCAGCACATAACCACAACGCTCATACAAGCGGCAGGCCCCCAGGTTGTTGTTCTGGGTCTCCAGCATCATCCCCGGCAGGTTTTTCTTGCGGCTCCAGAACTGCGCCACATCGAGCAAGGCCTTGGCCACGCCATAGCGCCGTGCCGCCAGCACCACCGCCAGCTCATCGACATGGGCATAACCGTTCCAATTGGTACTGACGACGATATGGCCCACTGGCCTATCGTCCAGGTAGGCCATGAAGACCGCACTGTCGGTGGCATCGCGATAGCTGGCGAACTCCTCGGGATCGATGCCGTAGCACTTGCGGTAGGGCAACACCTGCTCCAGCGCCCACTGATCGACCGGCTTGCCCAGCTCCGGCGTGCCATACACGTCTACCTCAAAGCTGAAATCATTGCCCCATACGTAGGCGTCAAATCCCTCGTCGGCGACTCGTACACTGAGCCCCGGGTACTTCGGATTTACTACAGCTTGCATAACCATCCTTAACACTTGATGCAATCGACGGTGTAACAACGACCGTTGCCGTCGTCTTCGTGTTGTAAGCCATGCACATCGGCGACAAACCCCGGGAAACTGCTATCGAACTCCCGGGCAAAGGCCAGGTAGTCGATGATCGAACGCGTCAACTCGGTAAAGCGCTCCCCCGGCATGATCAGCGGAATGCCCGGCGGATAAGGCACCAGCATCACGGCTGCAATGCGCCCTGGCAAGGCATCGATGGACACCGCCTCGACTTCACCGCGCACCAATTGGTCATAGGCATCGGCCGGCTTCATGGCGATTTCCGGCAACACCGTGTACATACGCTTGAGGTGCCTGGCCGTGGCGTTGCTGCGATAGCAGCCGTGCAACTGGTCGCACAAGTCCTGCAACCCCATGCCCTGGTAACGGGCCGGGCCTTGCTGGAACACCGACGGTAGGCAACTGGCCAGGCTGGTATTGGCGTCGTAACTGCGCTTGAACTCCAGCAGTTCCGTGAGCAGGGTACTCCACTTGCCTTTGGTGATGCCCATGGAGAACAACACCAGGAACGAATACAGCCCGGTCTTTTCCACCACCAGGCCACGTTCCCAGAGGAATTTACTGACCACCGCCGCCGGAATCCCACAATCACTCAAGGCCCCACCCGCCGTGAGGCCGGGCATCACCAGGGTGACCTTGATCGGGTCGAGCAACACGTAGTCTTCGGCAATATCCCCAAACCCGTGCCAATCGGCCTCGGGCTGCAGCAACCAGTCGGCCGTCGCCACCCGGTCAATGCCGGCCACCGAAGGCGGCTGCCAGATAGAAAACCACCAATCGTCGGCGGCGATATGCTGGCGCAAATTGGCCAGGGCCCGACGAAAACTCAAGGCCTCATCGAACATTTCCTGGAGCAGCGAACGCCCCGCCGGCCCCTCCATCATGGCCGAGGCTACGTCCAGCGAGGCGATGATGCTGTACTGCGGCGAGGTGGAGATATGCATCATAAATGCTTCATTGAACCGGTCACGGTCCAGTTGCCGTGCCCCGCCATCCTGCACATGGATCATCGACGCCTGGCTGAACGCCGCCAATAGCTTGTGGGTCGAGTGCGTGGTAAACACCAACGGGCTGTCGGGCGTACGCGAGGTGCCCATACCATAGCGCCCGGCGAAAAACTCGTGGAAGGCTGCGTAGGCGTACCAGGCCTCGTCAAAGTGCAGGACTTCGACACTGTTGCCCAATTGCTGCTTGATCAGCTCGGCGTTGTAACACAAGCCGTCATAGGTCGAGTTGGTCACCACCGCCAGCTTGACCCTGGGCTCGCGGCCACAGGTCAAGGGGCTGGCCGCGATCTTGGCGCGAATCGATTCGCGGCTGAACTCGGTCAGTGGAATCGGGCCGATGATCCCCAGTTCGTTGCGCTCTGGGCACAAGTACAGGGGGATCGCGCCGGTCATGATGATCGAGTGCAGCACCGACTTATGGCAATTGCGGTCCACCAGCACCAGGTCGTCGCGCCCGACCATGGAGTGCCAGACGATCTTGTTGGCCGTGGAGGTGCCATTGATCACGAAGAAGGTGTGGTCGGCGCCAAAGTTGCGCGCGGCACGGGCTTCGGCTTCGGCCAAAGGCCCGGTGTGATCCAGCAGCGAGCCCAGTTCCGGCACCGACACCGACAAGTCCGAGCGCAGGGTGTTTTCCCCGAAAAACTGATGAAACGCCTGCCCCACCGGGCTTTTGCGATAGGCAACGCCGCCGCCGTGACCGGGGGTATGCCAGGAGTAATTGGAATCGGCCGTGTGCTGCACCAGGGCCTTGAAGAATGGCGGCAACAGGCCATCAAGGTAAGTGCGTGCGGCGCGGGCCACTTGCCGGGCGAGAAACGGCACCGTGTCTTCAAACAGGTAAAGAATGCCACGCAGCTGGTTGAGTTCGCTCATGGCATCGGCCGGGGCATTTTCCAGGGTGACTTGCTCGCCCAGGGCAAAGATCGGCAGGTTGGGTGCACGCAGGCGTGCCAGTCGGATCAGTTCCACCATGTTTTGCAGCAGATGGGTATTTTCCCCGGCGCCTTCAGCCGCGATCAGCATGCACGCCAGGCCATGATGGGTCGAGGCCACCAGCCGGCCTTCGGCATAGTCCACTGCGGAAAAGATGCTGAAACCCTCTTGCTCCAACTCCCGGGCGATGCCCCGGACCCGATCACCGGCGACGGTGTCGGCCTTGATGTCGCGGTGCACGATCAGGATCGGGAACTTCAGGTCTTTGTACATGGGGGCTTGGCGTCCTGAGGGCGATGTACTCAGGGTAGAAGCTGGGAGTGAATGTGGCGAATGAAGATTTTGCAGGTATGAAATGTGGGGGTTTATGTGGGAGTGGGCTTGTGTGGGAGCGGGCTTGCCCGCGATGGCGGTGTATCAGTAACAGATGTACTGACTGTCAAACCCCAATCGCGAGCAAGCCCGCTCCCACACAAACCCGCTGCCACATTTTTCGACCGCGTCAGTGTTGGGTCAGTTGAGTCCACAACGCCGGCGCACCCGCCGACTTGGCAATGGCCTCCAGGCGTGCCGCATGCTCGGCCATGTCCTGCTCGCTGGCGCGGATGATTGTGGTGGCTTTGCGATCAGCCGGCAGGCGGCGGATTTCCGAAGGCCGGTTGCCCGAGCCTTCGGCCGAACCGTTGCCATCGGAGGCGTTGCCGGCCAGGGACAGGCTGGTCTGCCCGCCCGTCATGGTCAGGTAGACGTCCGCCAGGATCTCGGAGTCGAGCAACGCGCCGTGCAGCTCACGGCCGGAGTTATCGACACCGTAGCGTTTGCACAAGGCATCGAGGCTGTTGCGCTGGCCCGGGTGGCGCTCACGGGCCATCATCAAGGTATCGAGGATCGAGCAGTGACGGGTAATGTCCGCCCGATCCGCCTGGCCCATCAAGGCGAATTCGTTGTTGATGAAGCCAACGTCGAACGCCGCGTTGTGGATGATCAACTGCGCGCCGTTGATGAACTCGAAAAACTCATCGGCGACTTCGGCAAAACGCGGCTTGCCCACCAGGAATTCATTGGTGATGCCGTGGACGCCAATGGCGCCTTCGTCACTTTCCCGGTCCGGTTGCAGGTACACATGGAAATGCCGACCGGTGAGGCGGCGGCCCATCAACTCGACACAGCCGATTTCAATGATCCGGTGGCCATCGGTCACCGGCATGCCGGTGGTTTCGGTATCGAGTACAACAGATCGGATGGCCATCAGGGTTCAGCTCTCAACGGTGTGTGTATTTCAAGGGGCGGGATATTAGCACGCTCTATAACCTAAACGCCGCCCCGAGGAAAACCGCAGCCCCTTGTCCAACAGTTTTTTACAAGATTTAGCAAAGCTTGCGCAGTTTGCCATTACGGCTCTTGCGGCCTGCACGCAACGGACGAGCAACTCACCCGGGCGATCCTGCTCTTGTAACGATGGATTGCACGCGAGGTTTTCTTATGGAGTTGGCTGAGGTATTAATTTGATAAGGGTCGTCTTCGTTTATCAAACAAGTCGATCGCTGTCCGTTTACCCTGCCTTGGTAAAATGCCAAGCCCACCCGAGAACGCGAGCATTCCGATGATTGAAACGCGATATGCCCTTGCCCTACTGGTCGCCAGCCTGACCCTCGGCGGCTGTGTGTCCCAGCCTGTCTCCAGCCCGACGACAGGGCAGCCGCCGCAGATCGTCGCCCACCGTGGCGGTACGGCGGATTTCCCGGAAAATACCCTGCTGGCCATCGATAACGCCCTGCAAAACAAGGTGGACATGCTTTGGCTCACCGTGCAACTGAGCAGTGACCAGGTCCCCGTGCTGTACCGGCCGACAGACCTGAGTGCCAATACCGACGGCTCGGGCCCCGTGGCCGGGAAAACCCTGGCCCAGCTGCAACAGCTCAACGCCGGGTGGCAATTCAAGCAGGACGCGGCCAATGGCCAGGTGGTCTTCCCCTATCGCACAAACCCCGTGAGATTGCCCTCCCTGCAGCAAGCCTTGGCCGCGATTCCGCGGACAACCCCGATCATCCTCGACATGAAAGCCCTACCCGCCGCCCCCCAGGCCAAGGCCGTGGCCCAGGTCCTGGAGCAAAACCAGGCCTGGGACCGGGTCCTGATCTATTCCACCGACGCCAGCTACCAACAAGCCTTCGCGCAATACCCCCAGGCGCGGTTGTTCGAGAGCCGGGACCGGACACGTGACCGCCTGGCCAACGTAGCCCTGGCCCACAGTTGCCAGCCGGCGCCCCAGGCAGGGAGCTGGGTGGCATTCGAGTATCAGCGCAAGGTCGAACTGGTGGAAACCTTCACCCTTGGGGAAGCACGCTCACCGGTGAATGCCAAGCTGTGGACAGCGCCGGCCATTGACTGTTTCCAGTCCAAGGGCAAGGTGCATATCCTGGCGATCGGCATTAACAGCGAAGAGGACTATCGGGCGGCAGCGTGCCGTAACATCGACGCGGTGCTGGTGGACTCGCCCCGCACGATGCGAGGCGTGAAGCAGCGGCTCGAATGGCCGCTGCGGTGTGACTGACGGTCAGCTCTGCTTGTAGCCGCGCACGTCATCCACGCCACGATTGGCCAATTGATCGGCCCGCTCGTTACCGGGGTGGCCGATATGCCCGCGTACCCACTTCCAGGTGATGTTGTGGCGGTTGCACTGTTCATCCAGCAACTGCCACAGGTCGGCGTTTTTCACCGGCTCCTTGGCCGCGGTTTTCCAGCCGCGTTTTTTCCAGTTGACCATCCACTCGTTGATGCCTTTCATGACGTACTGCGAGTCCGTCACCAGCAACACGTCGCAACGGCGCTTGAGCTCTTCCAGGCCACGAATGGCGCCCATCAGTTCCATACGGTTGTTGGTGGTGTTGGCTTCACCGCCCCACAACTCCTTCTCCACGCCCTTGCACACCAGCAAGGCGCCCCAGCCGCCCGGCCCCGGATTGCCCTTGCAGGCGCCGTCGGTAAAGAGTTCTACGCTATCGGTCATTACGCTATCCATCAAAGCGGGTTGCCGGCAATCGACCGGCAGCTCCCGAGGTCGAACACGACGACCTGAATTCCAGAAAAGTGATTTATGGCTCGCTGGAGCGACGGTTGACCTTGGCCAGGGGCATCGGCACCAGTTTGCCCATGGGCTCGCGCCGTACCTGGCTCACCGGCCGCAGCCCGACCACGATCTTGCGGGCCACCAGCAGGTAGAAACCGCCACCGGACAACTGCCAGGCCCCGGCCCGGCGCTCCCAGCCCGCCAAACGGCCCTGCCACTTGGGCGAGGCAAGCGGCGGACGATAGCACCCGAAGCGGCGTTTCTCCAGCGCGAAGCCCAGCAGGTTCAACCAGTCGCTGACCCGCGAGGGCGAGATGCAGCGGGCCTGGCGCAATGCGTCATGGGCAAAGACGTGCCGCAGCCCCCATGAACTCCAGGGGTTGATGCCAACGATCAATAAATGGCCACCCGGGCGCACGGCGCTGGCCGCTTCCCGCAGCAAGCCATGGGGCGACAGGCAGAAATCCAGGCCATGCTGCATCACCACCACGTCGGCGGCGTGCTCGCTCAGGGGCCAGGCCTGTTCTTCGCAGACAATCTCGACCCCCGGCAATGGCGCACCCAGGCGTACATTGCGCTGCACCTGGGGCGCAGACGGCGGGGCCTGGGCCGAAGGGCCGTAGTGCACCAGGTAGCCGCCAAAGAAGCGCTCAAGCTCTTCTTCGAGCATCAGTCGCTCCTGTTCCAGCAAAAATTGCCCGATCGGCCCGGACAGCCACTCACGGGCTGCGCTGATCAAGGCCAGCCACTCGGGATCGGCCTGGGCGAACGCTTTATCAGTCATTGCATTCTCCAACTCGCCAAGACGTTCTAAGATGCACCAATGTGTCCAGCTTGGCGAATAGAAGAATGATACAGATCAGTGCCCTGCCCGCCTTCACCGATAACTACATCTGGTTGTTACAAGACCATCGCACCCTGCGTTGCGCGGTGGTCGACCCTGGCGATGCCGCGCCTGTGCTGGCATGGCTGGCGCAACACCCCGGCTGGACCCTCAGCGATATCCTGGTCACCCACCATCACCACGACCACGTGGGCGGTGTCGTGCAGCTCAAGGAGGCGTCAGGCGCCAGGGTCTATGGCCCGGCCACTGAAAACATCCCGGCACGTGATGTCGCGCTCAACGATAACGATGATATCCATGTGCTGGGTTGGGACTTCAAGGTCCTGGCCGTGCCGGGACACACCCTGGGACATATAGCCTTTTATCATCATGGCTTGCTGTTCTGCGGCGACACGCTGTTCGCCGCCGGTTGCGGGCGTCTGTTCGAGGGCACGCCACAACAGATGCACACCTCCCTGGAGCGCCTGGCCGCGCTGCCGGCCGACACGCTGGTCTACTGCACCCACGAATACACACAAAGCAACCTGCGCTTTGCCCAGGCCGTGGAGCCGCACAACACCGATATCGCCGAACGGGTGGCCAAAGTCAGCCAACTCCGGGCAGACGGCAAGATGACCTTACCCTCGACCCTGGCCCTGGAAAAACTCACCAACCCGTTTTTGCGCACCGCTGAAACATCCGTTAAACAAAAAGCGGACGAATGGGGGAACTGCAATAACCGCTCTGGGAGCGCGGTTTTTGCTAGCTTGCGGGCTTGGAAAGATACGTTCTAAGCAGACAGGTTCTGATACGAAATTTCTGAATGGTTGACCGGAACCCAAGCGCTTTCTAGAATCGCCCGACATTTTTGCCCGGAACTCACTTCCAGCCAATGTCGTCATCTATTCGTAAATCCAACCATTCAGACGCATTGACCCGCCTGGCTCAAGCCATTGCGGTGGCCGTATCCGCAACTCTGGCGGGCTGCCAAACGACCCATTACGCTGCACAATCCACCGTGCAACCCAAACCCAATCTTGCGGCCAAGATCAAGCAAAAACCCCTTTGGCTCTCAGAGAAGCCAAGCCCACAGGTGCCCCAGGATGTCTGGGAACGCATGCGCCAGGGGTTCCAATTGCAGGACGGCGTGGGCGTCAACCCGCGTATCGAGCAACAACGCCTGTGGTTCGCCAGCAATCCCTCCTTCCTGGAGAATGCCGGCGAACGTGGCAGCCTCTATATTCACTACATCGTCGAACGCCTTGAAGAGCGCAACATGCCCCTGGAGCTGGCGCTGCTGCCAGTGATTGAAAGTGCCTACAACCCAATGGCCTATTCGCGCAGCGATGCGGTCGGCCTGTGGCAGTTCATTCCCTCCACCGGGCGCTACTTCAACCTGCGCCAGACCCGCGCCTATGATGGCCGCCGCGACATCACCGCCTCCACCACCGCCGCCCTGGACTATCTGACACGCCTGCATGACATGTTCAACGGCGACTGGTTGCTGGCCCTGGCGGCCTATAACGCTGGTGAAGGCACGGTCAGCCGGGCCATCGAGCGCAACGAGAAGCTCGGCCTGCCCACCGACTACTGGAACCTGCCACTGCCCCAGGAAACCAAGGACTACGTGCCCAAGTTCCTGGCGCTGTCCCAGGTGGTGCTGGCCCCCGAGGCCTACGGCGTCAACCTGAACCCGATTGCCAACACGCCGTACTTCAAAATGGTCGAAGTCAAGCAAAGCATGGACCTGTCCCGGGTCGCTGCGCTGGCCGAAATCGACGAAGACGAGCTGTTCCAGCTCAACCCGGCCTTCAAGCAACGCACCACCCTGGACGGTCCCCAGCACTTGCTGGTGCCCACCTCCAAGGCGCAACTGCTGGCCAGTAGCCTGTCCTCGATGAATCCCGAGGAGCTGTTGAGCCTGCGTCCGAAAAAACCGGTGTTTGACGAAGTCGAGCACAAGGCCGTGGCCGGCCGCTCGCGCAGCTACAAGGTCAAGAGCGGCGACAACCTGACCCTGATTGCCAAGGCCAACAAGGTCGATGTGCATGACCTGCAGCGCTGGAACAAGCTCAATGGCCAGGCGCTGAAGGTCGGCCAGACCCTAGTGATGCAGGACACCCGTAAAGTCGTGGCCAAGAAGCCGGTGCAGTACAAGGTCAAGAAAGGTGACTCGCTGTACATGGTTGCCAAGCGTTTCAACGTCGAGATGCAACACCTCAAGCGTTGGAACCCACGCACTGGCCAGGCGTTGAAGCCGGGGCAGATGCTGGTAGTGTCCGGGCCAAGATAAACCGAGTGCAAGCTGGCTTGTGTGGAGCCAGCTCCCACACAAGCCAGCTCCCACATGATCCCTCCGGGCCTGGAAATGGCCTTTTCAACAGTCTTTTTCCAAGTGGAACAAGCTGTTACTGTACCGGTCATAAAGCCCAAGCCGCCCGGATCGGATTTCTGACTTGAAGCGTCCCCTCCTTCTACTAATAAGTCTGGCCTTGAGCTTTTGTGCGAATGCAACCATTACCGAAAACCACGGTTATGCGCAGTTCGGCACACTCAAGTACCCGGCCAAATTCACCCACTTCGATTGGGTAAATCCCGCAGCGCCCAAGGGTGGCACCTTGCGGGTCATGGCCTTTGGCACGTTTGACACCCTCAACCCCTATACCTTCAAGGGCTCAAGCCCGGTCTCCACCGCCAACTTCCTGCAATACGGGGTCAATGAGCTCAACGAGCCACTGATGGTCGGCACTGGCCAGTACGCCCCTTCCGGTGACGAACCCACCTCCAGTTATGGCCTGATCGCCCGATCCGTGGAGTACAACGAGGACCGCAGTTGGGTGGTGTTCAACCTGCGGCCACAAGCGCGTTTCCATGACGGCAAACCCATCACCGCCGACGACGTGGCCTTTTCCTATCGCACGTTGCTCACCGAAGGTCACCCGCAATACCGCACCAACCTGCAGGAAGTGGCCCGGGTGGACGTGCTGAGCCCCCTGCGCATCCGCTTCGTGTTCAAGCGCGCCGGCAACCCCTTGTTGATCCTGCGCCTGGGTGAGCTGCCGGTGTTGCCCCAGCACTACTGGAAAAACCGTGACTTCAAGGCCACCACCTTCGAGCCGCCGCTGGGCAGCGGGCCCTATCGGATCAGCCAGGTCCAGCCGGGCCGGCAGTTGGTGTTCGAGCGGGTCAAGGACTATTGGGGCAAGGACTTGCCGGTCAATCGCGGGCTCTACAACTACGACAAGGTCGAGGTGGAGTTCTACCGCGACAGCGACGTGGCTTTCGAGGCATTCAAGGCCGGCGAATTCGACATCTATATCGAACACCAGGCCAAGAACTGGGCCAATGGCTACAACTTCCCGGCGGTGAACCGTGGCGAGGTGGTCAAGGCGCAGATCCCCCACCAGATCCCGACCCAGAGCCAGGGCCTGTTCATGAACAGCCGGCGCGCCACGTTCAGCCAGGCCAAGGTGCGCGAAGCGCTGGGGCTGATGTTCGATTTCGAGTGGACCAACCGCACCCTGTTCAGCGGCGCCTATAAACGCACCCTGAGCTACTACCCCAACAGCGAGTTCTCCGCCAGCGGCCTACCGGTGGGCCATGAATGGTTGATGCTCTCGCCCTATCGCGAGCAACTCCCGGCCAATCTGTTTACCCAGGCCTTCAGCCTGCCGCAGACCGACGGGCGCGGCATCCCCCGGGACACCCTGCGCCGCGCCCTCGGCCTGCTGGCCGAAGGTGGCTGGAAACTCTCCGGCCAGCGCCTGCTCAATCGCGACGGGCAGCCGCTGCGCTTTGAAATCCTGCTGGTCAACCCGAACCTGGAGCGGATCCTGCAACCTTATGTGGAAAATCTGCGCAGCATCGGTGTCGATGCCCGCTTGCGTACGGTGGATCGCGCGCAGTACAAACAGCGCCTCGACCAGTTTGACTTCGACATGATCCTGATGACCCTCAACCAAACCCTCAGCCCCGGCCTTGAACAGTGGCAGTACTTCCATTCCAGCCAGGCCGAGATCAAGGGCAGCAAGAATTACGCGGGCATCGCCAACCCGGTGGTCGACCACCTGCTGGAGCAGTTGCTCGCCGCCCAGACCCGCGACCAGCAAGTCGCTGCCGGCCGGGCCCTGGACCGGGTCCTGCTGTGGCAGCACTACAGTATTCCCAATTGGTATCTCAACTATCATCGCCTGGCGTACCGTAACCGGTTCGCCTTCGTGACCACGCCGCCCTACAGCCTGGGCCTGAGCGCGTGGTGGCTGAAAGCATCGGAGAAACCCCAATGATGGCTTTGCGCACTGCGATTATCAGTGGCCTGTTATTGTGCACCCAGGCCGTGGCCGCCCCCCAACACGCCTTGACCCTGTATGACGAGCCGCCCAAGTACCCCGCCGACTTCAAGCATGTCGACTATGTAAACCCGGACGCGCCCAAGGGCGGCACCTTCCGCGAGGCGGCCATGGGCAGCTTCGACAGCCTCAACCCGTTTATCAGCAAGGGCGTGCCCGCCGACAATATCGGCCTGGTCTACGACACCCTGGCCCAGCAGGGCCTGGACGAACCCATCACCGAGTACGGCCTGATCGCCGGCAAGATCGAAAAAGCCCCGGATAACAGCTGGGTGCGTTTTTACCTGCGCCCCGAAGCACGCTTTCACGATGGCCATCCGGTGCACGCCGAAGATGTGGTGTTCACCTTTGAAACCCTGATAAAGCAAGGCAGCCCCATTTACCGCACCTACTATGCCGATGTCGCCGAAGTGGTGGCCGAAGACCCGTTGCGCGTGCTGTTCAAGTTCAAGCACACCAGCAACCGCGAACTGCCGCTGATCCTTGGCCAGTTGCCGGTATTGCCCAAGCACTGGTGGGTCGGGCGTGACTTTGCCAAGAGCAGCCTGGAGATCCCTCTGGGCAGCGGCCCGTACAAAGTGGCCGAGGTCAAGCCGGGGCGCTCGATCCGCTACGAGCGGGTCAAGGACTACTGGGGCAAGGACCTGCCGATCAACAAGGGCCTGTACAACTTCGATTACCGCATCAGTGACTATTACCGTGACAACACCGTGGCCCTGGAGGCCCTCAAGGCCGGGCAGTTCGATTACTGGCAGGAAATGACGGCCAAGAACTGGGCCAATGCCTACAACGTCCCGGCCGTGGCCGAGGGCCGGCTGATCAAGGAAGAACTGCCCAACGGCAATCCCACCGGGATGCAGGGTTTTGTGTTCAATATCCGCAAGCCGATGTTCCAGGACGTGCGGGTGCGCAAGGCCATCAGCCTGTTGATGGACTTTGAATGGACCAACAAGCAACTGTTCAACGGCGCCTACACCCGCACCCGCAGCTATTTCGAGAACTCGGACATGGCCGCCACCGGCCTGCCCGGCCCGGCCGAGTTGGCGATTCTCGAACCGCTGCGCGGCAGGATCCCGCCCGAAGCCTTCACCCAGGCCTTCGCCCCAGCGAAAACCGACGCCAGCGGCATGATCCGCACCCAGCAGCGCGAAGCCTATCAACTGTTGCAGGAAGCCGGCTGGCGCATCGTCGACGACAAGATGGTCGACACCAACGGCAAGCCGGTGAGCATCGAGTTCATGCTGGCCCAGACCGACTTCGAGCGCATCCTGCTGCCCTTCAAGCGCAACCTGGCAGACCTGGGGATCGAACTGGTGATCCGCCGGGTCGATATCTCGCAGTACGTCAACCGCATACGCTCGCGGGATTTCGACATGATGGTCGGCAGTTTCCCGCAGTCCTCTTCCCCGGGTAACGAGCAGCGTGAATTCTGGCAATCGGGCAGTGCCGACAACCCCGGCAGCCGCAACTACATCGGCCTCAAGGATCCGGCCATCGACGAATTGGTGGAACAGTTGATCAACGCCGACTCACGCAACAGCCTGGTGGCCCACGCCAAGGCCCTAGACCGGGTCTTGCAATTTGGCTACTACGTGATCCCCAACTGGCATATCAAGACCTACCGCGTGGCCTACTGGAATCACCTTGGCCACCCCAAAGTCCCGCCGCGCTATGACGTGGGCATCAATACCTGGTGGATCAAACCCAACACACCGCCTGCAGTGACGCCCCCCACCGACACCAGCGCCGATCCGGCGAGCGGAGGCGACTGACATGCTGGCTTATATTTTCCGCAGGTTGCTGCTGATCATTCCCACGTTGTTCGGCATTTTGCTGATCAACTTTGTCATCATCCAGGCCGCTCCCGGTGGCCCGGTGGAGCAAATGATCGCCAAGCTCGAAGGCTTTGAAGGCGCCACCAGCCGTATCGCCGGTGGCGGCGCCGAAGTCTCGGTGGCCGGCTCCAGCTACCGGGGGGCCCAGGGCCTGGACCCGACGCTGATCAAGGAAATCGAGAAGATGTACGGCTTCGACAAGTCGGCGCCGGAACGCTTGTGGATCATGGTCAAGAACTACGCCCGACTGGATTTTGGCGACAGCTTTTTTCGCGATGCCAAGGTCATCGACCTGATCAAGGAAAAGATGCCGGTGTCCATTTCCCTCGGGTTATGGAGCACCCTGATCATGTACCTGGTCTCGATCCCTCTGGGGATCGCCAAGGCCACCCGCCATGGCAGCCACTTTGACGTGTGGACCAGTTCGGCCATCATCGTCGGCTATGCGATCCCGGCGTTCCTGTTTGCCATCCTGTTGATCGTGGTATTCGCCGGCGGCAGTTATTTTGACTGGTTCCCCTTGCGCGGGCTGACCTCCAACAACTTCGAGGAGCTGAGCTGGGGCGCCAAGATCCTCGACTACTTCTGGCACCTGGCGCTGCCGGTCACGGCCCTGGTGATCGGTAACTTCGCCACCATGACCCTGCTGACCAAGAACAGCTTTCTCGACGAAATCAACAAGCAGTACGTAATCACCGCCAAGGCCAAGGGCCTGACCCATCACCGCGTGCTCTACGGCCACGTGTTCCGCAATGCCATGCTGTTGGTGATCGCCGGGTTCCCTTCGGCGTTTATCGGCATCTTCTTTACCGGCTCGCTGCTGGTGGAGGTGATCTTCTCCCTCGACGGCCTGGGCCTGATGAGCTTTGAAGCGGCGATCAACCGCGATTACCCGGTGGTGTTCGGCACCCTGTTTATCTTCACCCTGCTGGGCCTGGTGGTGAAACTGATCGGTGACTTGACCTACACCCTGGTCGACCCCCGTATCGACTTTGAAAGCCGGGAGCATTGAGATGACGCTATCCCCCCTCAATCGCCGCCGTTTTGAACGTTTCAAGGCCAACAAGCGTGGCTGGTGGTCGCTGTGGCTGTTCCTGATCCTGTTTGGCCTGAGCCTGGGCGCCGAGCTGATCGCCAACGACAAGCCGCTGGCGGTGCATTACGACGGTGACTGGTACTTCCCAGCGCTCAAGCGCTACCCGGAAACCACCTTCGGCGGCGAATTCCCCCTGGAAGCCAACTACAAAAGCCCGTATATCCGCGAACTGCTCAAGGCCAAGGACGCCTGGACGCTCTGGGCGCCGATCCCCTACAGCTACCAGAGCATCAACTACGACCTGAAAGTCCCGGCCCCGGCCCCGCCGTCGGCCGACAACCTGCTGGGCACCGATGACCAGGGCCGGGATGTACTGGCGCGGGTGATCTATGGCTTTCGGATCTCGGTGCTGTTTGCCCTGACCCTCACGGTCTTGAGCTCGATCATCGGCGTGGCGGCCGGGGCCTTGCAGGGTTTCTATGGCGGCTGGGTCGACCTGGCCGGCCAGCGCTTCCTGGAAATCTGGTCGGGCTTGCCGGTGCTGTACCTGCTGATCATCCTCGCCAGCTTTGTGCAGCCCAATTTCTGGTGGCTGCTGGGGATCATGCTGCTGTTTTCCTGGATGAGCCTGGTGGACGTGGTACGCGCCGAGTTCCTGCGCGGGCGCAACCTGGAATACGTGCGCGCGGCCCGGGCCCTGGGCATGCAGAACGGCGCGATCATGTTCCGCCATATCCTGCCCAACGCCATGATCTCGACCATGACCTTTATGCCCTTCATCCTGACCGGCGCGATCGGCACCCTGACCGCCCTGGACTTCCTGGGCTTCGGCCTGCCCGCCGGTTCGCCGTCCCTGGGCGAACTGGTGGCCCAGGGCAAATCCAACCTGCAGGCGCCGTGGCTGGGCATCAGTGCCTTTGCGGTGCTGGCGATCATGTTGAGCTTGCTGGTGTTTATCGGCGAGTCCGCTCGCGATGCCTTCGACCCGAGGAAATGAGATGAATCAGGACAATCTGATCGAAGTCCGCGACCTCAGTGTCGAGTTCGTCACCGGCGAGCAGCATCAACGCGTGGTGGAGAACATCAGTTTCGATATCCGCCGTGGTGAAACCCTGGCCCTGGTCGGCGAAAGCGGCTCCGGCAAATCGGTGACCGCCCACTCGATCCTGCGCCTGCTGCCCTACCCCCTGGCGCGGCACCCATCCGGCACCATCGAGTATGCCGGGCAGGATCTGCTGACCCTGAAAGAAAAGCCCTTGCGCCAGATTCGCGGCAACCGCATTGCGATGATCTTCCAGGAGCCCATGACCTCGCTAAACCCGCTGCACAGCATCGAGAAGCAGATCAACGAGGTACTGGGCCTGCACAAGGGCCTGACCGGCAAGGCCGCGACCCTGCGCACCCTGGAACTGCTGGACCTGGTGGGCATCCCCGAACCGCGCAAGCGCCTCAAAGCCCTGCCCCACGAACTGTCCGGCGGCCAGCGCCAGCGGGTGATGATCGCCATGGCCCTGGCCAACGAGCCGGAACTGTTGATCGCCGATGAACCGACCACCGCCCTGGACGTGACCGTGCAGTTGAAGATCCTCGAATTGCTCAAGGAGTTGCAGGCGCGCCTGGGCATGGCGCTGCTGCTGATCAGCCATGACTTGAACCTGGTGCGGCGCATTGCCCACCGCGTGTGTGTGATGCAGCGCGGTTGCATTGTCGAGCAGGCGTCCTGCGAGGAGCTGTTCCGCGCGCCCCGGCACCCCTACACCCAGGAACTGCTGGCCGCCGAGCCCAGTGGCGGGCCGGCGACCAATGCGATTGGCCCGCCGCTGCTGGAAGTCGACGACCTGAAGGTCTGGTTCCCGATCAAGAAAGGCTTTTTGCGCAACACCATCGATTACGTCAAGGCGGTGGACGGCATTAACTTCAGCCTGCCCCAGGGCCAGACTCTGGGCATTGTCGGCGAAAGCGGCTCGGGCAAATCCACCCTGGGCCTGGCGATCCTGCGGTTGATCGGCAGCAAGGGCGGGATCCGTTTTGAAGGCCAGCAACTGGACCCACTGACCCAGCAACAGGTGCGGCCCTTGCGCCGGGAAATGCAGGTAGTGTTCCAGGACCCGTTCGGCAGCCTGAGCCCGCGCATGTGCGTCAGCGAGATCGTTGGCGAAGGCTTGCGTATCCACAAGATCGGCACGGCGGCCGAGCAGGAGGCGGCGATTATCGCGGCGCTCCAGGAGGTCGGGCTGGACCCGCAGACCCGCCATCGTTACCCCCACGAATTCTCCGGCGGCCAACGCCAACGCATCGCCATCGCCCGCGCCCTGGTGCTCAAGCCACGCCTGATCCTGCTGGACGAACCCACCTCGGCCCTGGACCGCACGGTGCAGCGCCAGGTGGTGGAACTGCTGCGCAACCTGCAGGCCAAGTACAACCTGACCTACCTGTTTATCAGCCACGACCTGGCGGTGGTCAAAGCCTTGAGCCATCAGTTGATGGTGGTCAAACAGGGCCAGGTGGTGGAACAGGGGGATGCCAAGGCGATCTTCGCCAATCCGCAGCATGCCTATACCCGACAGTTGCTGGAGGCTGCCTTCCTGGTGCCGACCTCCCGGATCTGACCTGTCATGCCAGGGGTCAAGATCCACCGCTGATCCCCTGTGGGAGCTGGCTTGCCTGCGATAGCGGTGGGCCAGCCAATTGGGATGTTGCCTGTACCGCCGCTATCGCAGGCAAGCCAGCTCCCACATTTGATTTGTGCAGCTCTGCAGGCAAAGCCTTTCGCAAAAGCAAACCAATATCATTTGCGCTGCTCGCAGGCCTTTGCTTTAATCGCGACCAATTCCTATTCACATCATGGCATCCGCGCCGGTTGGATATTGTGTCGACCTCCCCCACTTCGTTCAGCCAGCTCTACGGCAGCCACCATTCCTGGCTGCTCGGCCTGTTGCGCCGGCGCCTGAGCAATCGCTGGGATGCCGCCGACCTGGCGCAAGACACCTTTATCCGCGTACTCAAGCGCCCGCCCGACCAGGCCTGCGCCATGCGCGAGCGTTCGTACCTGGCCACCATCGCCCGTGGCCTGTGCATCGACCACTGGCGCCGGCGCCAACTGGAGCAGGCCTGGCTGCAAAGCCTCGCCGACCGTCCGCAAGCGGTGCAGCCATCGCCGGAGCAGCGGGCGATTATCGTCGAAACCCTGTACGAGGTAGACGCCATGCTTGCGCGCCTACCGCGCAAGGTCAGCGATGCGTTCCTGCTGGCGCAACTGCATGGCATGACCTACAAGCAAATCGCCCTACAGCTGGGAGTCTGTGAGCGCATGGTGAAAAAATACATGGCCCAGGCGCTGTTGCACTGCGCGGTGCTGGAAGCCGAACTCGACGGGTTGCTGGTGGAATGACCCCCGCCGGCAAACTCAGCCACGCCAGCCTGCAACAGGCCGCCCACTGGTATGTGCGCCTGCAAGACCCGCAAGGCGACAGCCAGGCGCAACAGCACTGGCAAGCCTGGCTGGGGCAGAACCCCGAGCACCAGGCCGCCTGGCGTTACGTCGAGCGCGTCAGCCAACGCTTCGCGCCCCTGGCCGACGAGCCCATCGGCGCCGGCCGTGCCCTGCGCAGCACCCGGCGGCAAACCCTCAAGACGCTGTTGGTGCTGGGCGCAGGTTCAGCCTTGGCCTGGGGCACCTGGCGCGGCACTGCCCTGCCCCGGGTGGTCGGCGGCTGGAGCGCCGACTACGCCACGGCCAGTGGCGAAATCCGCGACACCTTGCTTGGCGACGGCACGCATATCTGGCTCAACGCGCTAAGCGCCATGGATGTACGCTTCGACGCGCACCAGCGCCTGTTGCACCTGCGCTTTGGCGAAGTGCTGATCGACACCGCCAAGGATCTCCAGCGCCCGCTCCTGGTCGACACCGCGCACGGCCGCCTGCGTGCCCTGGGCACGCGCTTCAGTGTGTTGCAGGGCGAGGACGGCACCACGCTGAATGTCTTCGACGGTCGGGTAGAAGTGCGCACCGCCGATGGGCAGCAGGTGCGCATTATCGAGTCCGGGCAACAGGCGGTGTTCGATCGCCACAGCATCCGCAGCCCGCTAGCGGCATCAGCCACCCGCGAGGCCTGGAGCCGTGGCGTGCTGTTGGCCGACAACCTGCCCCTGGGCCAATTGATCGGCGAACTCAACCGCTACTGCCGCGGCCACCTGGGGTGCGATCCGGCAGTGGCCCATTTGCCGGTGATGGGCTCGTTCCCGCTCAAGGACAGCGAACATGCGCTGCGGCTGCTGGAGGCGGCGTTGCCGATCCAAGTGGACCGGCTGATGCCGTGGTGGGTCAGCGTGGGGCCGAAAACACACGCGACCTGATGCCTTGGCCCAAATGGGCGAGCACATTTTTTTTGCCCCTCCAGTTCCCCTTTTCGACGTTCGTTCGGTTAACCCAGCAGACGCTTTCATATTCGCCGAACCCGTAGGGAACCTTCCATGCCGCAACCCGCTGCTTTCACTGTGCGCCCCCTGGCGCTGGCCATCACCGCGACCCTGCTCTGCCTGGGCCCACTCCACGTGCAGGCGGCGCAAACGCCAGCGACCCAGGAAACCACCCGCAGCTACAATATCGGCGCCGGATCGCTGGTCAGCGTGCTGAACCGCTTTGCCGAGCAATCGGGGATTTTTATCGCCGGCCACAACAGCCTGGCCGCCGGGAAAAACAGCCCCGGCCTCAGCGGCAGCTTCTCCCCCACCGGCGGTTTGCAGCAGCTGTTGCAAGGCAGCGGTTTGCAGGCCCGGCCCCAGGGCAACCAGGGTTATGTGCTGGAGCTGGCGCCGCTCAATACCGGCGAACTGGAACTGGGCGCCACCACCATTTCCGGCGTGAACCTGGGGGCCACCACCGAAGACAGCCACGCCTACACCACCGGCTCGATGGCCTCGGCCACCGGCCTGCCGCTGTCGATCCGTGAGACACCGCAGTCGGTCACCGTGATCACCCGCCAGCAGATGGATGACCAGGGCTCCAACAGCATCGCCGACACCCTGCGCCGCGCCCCGGGCATCAGCGTGCAGAACTACGACAGCGAGCGCTGGGAGTTCTCCAGCCGCGGCCTGCCGATCACCAACTTCCAGTACGACGGCGTCAACTCCACCTACGACGGCGTGTATGACTACGGCACCACCAGCACCGACATGGCGGTGTACGACCGCCTGGAAATCATCAAGGGCTCAGCGGGCCTGATGAGCGGCTCGGGCGACCCTTCGGCCACGGTCAACCTGATCCGCAAAAAGCCCACCCGCGACTTCAAGGCCTCGGTCACCGGCACCGTGGGCTCCTGGGACAACTACCGCACCGAAGGCGATATCTCCGGGCCGCTGACCGAATCGGGCAATGTGCGTGGACGCTTTGTCGGGGTTTATCAGGATCGTTCGTCGTACCTGGACCACTACCAGCACACCAAGGACATTGCCTACGGCATCCTCGAAGCCGATCTGACCCCCGACACCCTGCTGACCTTCGGTATCGACCAACAGGACACCCGCTCCCGAGGCGCCAGCTGGGCCGGGTTCCCGATGTACTTCAGCAACGGCAATCGCACGAACTTCTCGCGCTCGTTCAACCCGGCCGCCGACTGGAGCCGCCGCGACTTCCAGAACCAGACGATTTTCGCCTCGGTGCAACAACAACTGGCCAACGACTGGTCGCTCAAAGTCAGCCTGGACCGCAAGCGCAGCCAGCACGACACCCTGCTCGCCTCGGCCAGTGGCGGCAACCCCGACCAGGCCAGCGGCGACGGCATGTACATGTTCATGGGCAAGTACAAGGGCGACCAGGTGCAGAACACCCTCGACGTCAACCTCAACGGCCCGTTCAGCCTGTTTGGCCGCGAACATGAGTTGATCATGGGCTTTATGGCGACCCGCTCGAAACAGGACGTGCCGGTCTACGGCTCGATCTACCCGCCGGTGGGCGGCAGCATCTATGACTGGCGCGGCGAATACCCCAAGCCGGATATCCCGCGCAGTGGCCAGAACGATATTGTGCAACGCCAGACCGGCGCCTACCTGGCAACCCGCCTCAAACCCACCGATGACCTGTCGGTGATCCTCGGCACCCGCGTCAGCAATTTCAGCAACACCGATAACACCGACTTCTACGCGCCAACCGCCACCGACAACCGCACAAGCTATAAACAAACCGGTGTGGTGACGCCCTACGCCGGGGTGGTCTACGACCTCAACGATATCTGGTCGGTCTACGGCAGCTACACCAAGATCTACCGGCCGCAGAACAGCAAGGATGCCGAGCGCAAATTGCTCGACGCAATTGAAGGCGACACCTACGAAGCCGGGCTCAAGGCGGCCTTTTACGATGGCCGCCTGAATGCCAGCTTCGCCGCGTTCCGCATCGAACAGGACAATGTCGCGCAATACGTCTCGGGCTTTGAAAGCGACTCGATCTATCGCCCGATTGCCGGCGCCACCACCAAGGGCTTTGAAGTGGAACTGGCCGGCGAAGTGCTGGAGGGCTGGAATGTCTCGGCCGGCTACACCTACCAGCACACCCGCGATGCCAACGACGACTACGTCTACGGCTCGGTGCTGCAAACCACCACGCCGCAGCAAGTGGTGCGCCTGTTCAACACCTACCGCCTGCCGGGCGCACTGGACAAGGTGACCCTCGGGGCCGGGGTCAACTGGCAGAGCGAGTTCTTCGGCAATGTGTTCCAGCCCAACCCGAATGACACGGTCAACTTCGGCCAATACGCGCGCATCACCCAGGACAGCTACTACCTGGTAGACCTGATGGCGCGTTATCGCTTCAACGAGCACTTGAGCACCACGTTGAACGTGAAGAACGCCTTCGACAAAAAGTACTACACCGGCCTGGGCAACTTCGGCACCGGCTTCTACGGCGAGCCACGCAGCCTGCAACTGGCCACGCGCTGGGACTTCTAACCTCCCCCTAGGGATAGGATGGGCGGCGTATTGTGTGCAATCATCGGGGCCCTACACGGTTCCCCGGAGATTGCATCATGTCGCTGCCCGACCTGGCCGCCCCGCGTTTCTGGCGGGATCCTCGCCTGCCGTTTATCGAGGCGCGCACCATCGATGATGGGCGCAAGGTCTGCTACACCCGGCATGCCCACGACCATTTCTCGATTGGCGCGATCACCGCCGGGCAGAGCCTGTATCTCCATGGCACGGACACTTTCCAGGTCCACAGCGGCACCGTGGTGCTGATGAACCCTGGCGACGTGCACGCCTGCAACCCTCTCGACGACCAGCCCTGGTCGTATCACATGCTCTACATCGACACGCCTTGGCTGACCGAGCTGCAACACCAGTTGGGGTTTGCCAGCCACTTGGGTTTTCGCCGCTTCGACGCCACCCATACTGCTGACCCGCTGCTGTTTGCCGGCCTGCTGGAACTGTACGCCGTGCTGATCGACGAACACGCCGCCGCCCTGCACAAACACAGCGCCGTGGTGCGCTTTTTCACGGCGGTGCAAACGCGCCTGAACCCGGCGGCGTTGCCTGCGCGGGAGGTCAATCACAAGCTGGAACGCGCCGCCGAGTACATCCGCGAGCACTGCACCGAAGCGCTGAAACTGGAAACGATCTGCCAGGCGGCGCAGCTGTCGCCGTCGTACCTGATCCGGGCCTTCAAACAGGCTTATGGCATGACGCCCCATGCGTTCCTGATCAACCAGCGCGTGCAGTTTGCGCGCAACCAACTGCGTAGCGGCCAGTTGATTGCCGATGTGGCACTGGCCGCCGGTTTTGCCGACCAGGCGCATCTGCAGCGCACGTTCAAACAACACCTGGCAGCCACGCCGGGGCAGTATCGCGGCTGACTCATGCCAGCAGCAGGTACGCCACGCTGATCACCAGCAACAGCGCCATGGCCCGGTTGAACAGGCGCATGCCCCGGGCATTGCCAAGGTAACGGCGAAAGAACGTGCCCACATACGCCCAGCACGCCACCGACAGGTAGCAAATCACCAGGTACACCGCCGCCAGCTGCCACACACGCGCAGCCTCACCGTCAGCGGCAAACAGGCCCATGCCCGCCACACACGCCAGCCAGGCCTTGGGGTTGAGCCATTGCATCACCGCGCCATACAGCATCGACGGTGCAGCCGCCGCGTCTTGCGCCTCCAGCTGGCCATCATCCATCGCCAGCTTGTAGGCCATATACAGCAGGAATACGACCCCACCCCACTGGATGCCCTGGGTCAGGATCGGCCAACGCACCAGCAGCTCATGCAGGCCCAGGCCAATCAACACCAACAGCAACGTAAACCCCAGCGCCGCGCCGGCCACGTGTTTCTGGCTGGCGGCAAACCCAAAGCGCGCGCCCGAGCCGAGGGCGACCACATTGACCGGGCCGGGGGTAATGGAGGTCGCCAGGGCGAAGGCGGCCATGGACATGAGCAAACTCATTGCACTTCCTTTTTTGTAATGACAGGGGGACAGGCCTGTACGCTACGTTCCTGTAGCCAGTGCGTATTGAAGAAAATGCCCCTTGGCAGCGCAGCCAAATCGCCGCTCCGGCTGTGAGGCTGTCGATAAATCCAGGATACTGCTAGATACGCCATCCCATGGTCACTCAGGCAACAGAAACTCGCCCGATAGAGAACACACGACAGGTTATAGAGTGAGTTGGGAAAGAGATTCCCGATAACAAAAAATTAGGATTATTTAAATATTCCGCAAACAGTAAATCAGCGTATTTCAGTTATTGCTTCGTATAACGGCAGCATCACCCGGAGCCGAGCGGGGACTAAACAATCGATCAGAAAACTCGATCAAACTATCAAGAGTCTCTCTATCCTTGCATACTTCATAGAGGTTTTCTTCCCCGCCGGATCCTGATTTACTTCTTAACAACGTCGGCGAACCAGTGGCGGTAGAAACCTTATAACCATTACATCCCCTAGAAGAGCTGTAGCCCGTAAAGCCACCGCTCAATAGAGGAACTGCCATAGCGGAACTCACTCCAAACGCCAGCACAAAGATCATTGCCCCACCACCAGAAAACACTATATTCTTTAGATAACATTCAAATTGAATGCCTTTTTTTTGATTATTTTTCAGCATTCAGACGCCCTCCTTTATCCACTCATGTCTTATTTATCTTCGCAAAGAAGCCTTCAAGACGAAGGTAGCACCACCGAATTACAGTTCAGCACCCTATCCAATTGACCAACTATTGCGACTAACGCACTTTAAATACAAAAATAATTAAAGTACCTGAAGGCGATAGTCGCAACTGTCAAATCTGACAGGTTGTTTTTTTACATAATCAGGTATAGCGCGAAAGCCTAGGCAAATTTCGACTATATCGTTTCGTCGGCATTCCCGGGCGACCGCGTCAGCCCTGCCTTGAGCAAACGCAGCTCCAGGTATTGCAGGAGCATGATGGTCTTGCCATCGACAATCTCACCGCGCGCAACCATGGCAATGGCCTCGTCAAACCCCAACTCCAGCACATCGATATCCTCGCCCTCCTCCTCCAGGCCACCGCCCTCGCCTACACGATCGCCGGGCTGATACTCACCGATAAAGAAATGAATGCGCTCGGTCACCGAGCCCGGGCTCATGAACGCCGAGTAGACTTTTTCCACATGCCCTACGCGGTAACCGGTTTCTTCCTCGGCTTCCAGGCGGATGCGTTCCTCGGGGCTGGCGTTGTCCAGCAGGCCGGCGGCGGTTTCGATCAGGTAGCCGTCATGGCCATTGACGAAGGCCGGCATGCGGAACTGGCGGATCAGCAGCACCGTGCGCTGCAAGGTGTTGTACAGCAGGATGGTCGCACCGTTGCCACGGTCGTACACCTCGCGGGTCTGGGCTTGCCAGCTGCCGTCGCGGCGGCGCAGGTCGAAACTGTACTTTTTCAACAGGTACCAGTTGTCCGAGAGCAGTTCTTCGGCAGTGATGCGTACGGGACTGTTGTCCATGACAGGTCCTTTGGTCAAAAAGAGGGGCGAGCAGCATGTCGGTGACACCCTGCCAGCGTCAAGCTGTCCATAGGCCAGCATTGCGGAACGTTATCCAGCTACAATTGCGCCTTTTCTGCACCGGATGACCCCGCGGGCCTGTGGCTGATGGGTTATCTCGGCAGTGCATCCCGCGGGGTCAAGGACATGATGCTGCACATACCGACGCTATTGCTGGTCGCGGTCTTCGTTTTTTGCCTGATGGGCCTGCTCACCGTGCATGCCTGGCATCGCGTGCGTGAGCCGACCCTGGGCTATCTGGGGGTGATGCTATTGCTGGCCTCCCTCGGCACCGCCTTGATGGTAGTGCGCGGTGTGGGCGTGGATTTTGTCGCGTTGGTGCTGGGCAATGTGGTGTTGCTGTTGGGCGCGGCAATGAACTGGACCGCCATGCGCGTGTTTGTCCAAGGCAAGCCCCACCTGCCGGGCATCCTCGCAGGCCCGGTGCTCTGGGTCTTGATGTGCCTGATCCCGCAGTTCTACGGCTCGATGTCCAGCCGGGTGTCGCTGTATTCCCTGGTAGCGGCGAGCTACGGTGTGCTGTCGGCGCTGGAGTTATGGCGCCATCGCCAACACCTGCAAGTGGCCTATCTGCCGGCGGTGGGGCTGATGCTGTTGCACACCACGTTCTACTGTGTGCGCGCCGTGATCGATCCCGGCATGCCCTTCAAGAACCAGCACACGCTGCTGGGCGAAGGCGTACAGCTCTTCTCGTTCATGCTGTTCGAGTCGATGCTGTATGCCATCGGTATCGCCTACGTCACGCTGGCGATGGTCAAGGAGCGCGCCGAACTCAACTTCAAGGCCGCCGCGTTCAGCGATGTATTGACCGGCATCGGCAACCGCCGCGCCTTCATGCTGCACGGCGAGCAACTGCTGGCCGACAGCACGCAACGCCGGCAACCGGTGACCCTGCTGCTGTGTGACCTGGATTACTTCAAGCGCCTGAACGACAGCTTCGGCCACCCCATGGGCGACCAGGCGCTGATCGCGTTCAGCCGGCTGACCTCGGCGATCTTGCGCAAGCACGATTTGTTTGCGCGCATTGGCGGCGAAGAGTTTGCCTGCCTGCTGGCCAATACCGATGAGCAAGGCGCCGTACAGGTGGCCGAACGCATTCGCCAGCAGTTCGCCGCGCTGGACCTGCTGGCGCCGGGGTTTCTCAGTGTGAGCATCGGGGTGGTGACCACCACCGCTCAATGCCACGATCTGTCACGCCTGCTGTCCCAGGCCGACCAGGCGCTGTACCGCGCCAAGGATCAGGGGCGCAACCGTGTGCAGACGGCCTGTAACACTTTGCAAGCAATCGCCCCCTGACGATGGTCTGAATATTTTCTTTACGGGCAAGGCATCTGGTAAAAATCCTGCTTCGCTCCGGTCCTGGAACCTTTATGTCCTCACGTTTTCTCTCGCGCCTGCGTTTGCGTTGGTTGCCCCTGCTATGCATGGCGCTGCTGGTCCTCGGCCTGCCGGTGGGCTGCCATGTGCTGCAACACAAGGAGCGCGAGCTGGTGTTTCGTATCGAGCCCGGTACTGCCAGCTGGTATCGTGGCCTGCCAAACGCGGTGCAGGAGTTCGAGCTCAAGCCCGCCAGCTTCAAGTCCGGGCAGAGCCTGCATGGCTGGTGGTGGCCAGCTGCGAAAAAAGACGCGCCGGCGATCCTGTACCTGCACGGCGTGCGCTGGAACCTCACGGGCCAACTGTTTCGCATCGAGCAACTGCACGCCCAGGGCTACTCGGTGCTGGCCATCGACTATCGAGGGTTTGGCCAGAGCCGGGGCGACCTGCCGTCCGAGCGCAGCGTCTACGAGGATGCGCGGATTGCCTGGGAGCGCTTCCAGGTGCTGCAACCCGATCCGCGCAAACGCCTGATCTACGGCCACTCCCTGGGCGGTGCCGTGGCCATCGACCTGGCGGCGGAACTGGGCCAGCAGGCGGCCAGCCAACAGCGGCCGCCGCCGGTGCGGGGGCTGGTGATCGAATCTACCTTTACCTCACTGGCCGATGTCGCCGCAGCCGTGGTCAACACCTCGCTGCCGGTGCGCTGGGTGCTGTCGCAGAAGTTCGATTCCATCGACAAGATCGCCGATATCCACATGCCCTTGCTGGTGGTGCATGGCCTCGACGACCGCTATGTGCCGCCGCGTTTCAGCCAGCAATTGTTTGATGCTGCCCAAGAGCCCAAGCACTTGCTGCTGGTACCCGGGGCCAGTCACAACAACAGCCTGAGCCTGGGCGGTCGCCCCTATCGCCAGGCACTGCAGGGTTTGCTGTAAAACGGCGGATCCGGCACCGATTTCAGCGAGGCGTGTCAAGCGCAAGCCTCGCGCAAAAAGGCCTGCAAACGATCCTGATCAAATATTGACCGCAGGTTAAATCGCCAGCGCTGCCGGGCCCGCGCAAGGTTATCCACAGAGATACCCACGGTTTTCGTGGACAACTCTTTTTGTATTTTGGGCCAGGGGCTTGCCGAAACGGCCGGTCAGTTGGCCTCTGGCACCTTATCCGTAGCAATCGGCACTTCAATCCCCCAATCGCCATGCAGGTACCAGTCCTCACCGATCATCTCGGCCGGATGCATGGTGCGATCGGCACCATTGCCGCAGGCCAGGGCGGTGGTCGCGCAGTAACGATCACAGCCCCAGCAAATGCGCTCGGGGTGTTTGGGGTTGAGCGGGAACGGCTTGGCCATGAGCAGGCTCCACAGCGGTGGGCAGTGATTTGATCCTACGGTCGCTACAGGCCCACAGCCTTGACCAACGTCAAGAAGGGTTGTGTGTATATCCCTGGAAACTTGACAAGAATCATTATTGTTTACAGCAAAGCTTTCTAGACTCGGCTTCTCATTTGCCCTGTCAGGAAACCCCCATGCGTATCCCCTTCACCCTGTCACTGGCCCTGCTGTTGTCGACTGGCGTGGCCGTCGCCAAGGAATACCCGATCGGCGAGCCACAAATGTGTCCCGGCCTGGAAGTCGGCGCGGTCTATCTGCAACCGATCGAGATGGCGCCACCGGGCATGATGCGCGCCACCGCCGATTCGGATGTGCACCTGGAGGCCGATATCCGCGCCACCGCCGACAACCAGCAGGGCTTCCAGGAAGGCAGTTTTGTGCCCTACCTGAACGTGTCGTTCCGCCTGCAAAAGCAAGGCGGCGCCAGCCCGATCATCGGTGAGTTCCACGCCATGGTGGCCAACGACGGGCCGCACTACGGTGACAACGTCAAGCTGCTGGGCCCTGGCAAATACCAGTTGACCTTTACCGTGATGCCACCCAGCGGCCATGGCTCTCTGGGCCGGCATACCGACAAGGAAACCGGGGTCGCGCCCTGGTTCGAGCGCTGTGAAGTGCACTATGAATTCGTCTACGCGGGGATTGGCAAAAAAGGCGGCTACTGAATGCGCCTGCCCCTCGCCCTCTGCGCCCTGCTGGCTGCTGGCACGGCCCTGGCCGCGCCGTTGCCCACCTATGAATTGACCCTGCAAGACGGCCACTTCACCCCGGCGCAGCTCAAGGTGGCGGCCGGCCAGCGCTTCAAGATCGTGCTGAAAAACATCGGCCAGGGCCCGGCCGAGTTCGAGAGCACGCCGCTGCGCGTGGAAAAAGTGCTGTCGCCCGGGGTCACCACCTTTGTGGTGATCCACCCGCTCAAGCCGGGCACCTATGGGTTTTTCGACGAATTCAACTTACAGCTGCCCGCAGGCAGCATCCTCGCCGAATAACGGCCCGGGAGCCTTTGATGAATCAATCGATGTTTATCGTCTGGCGCGAAAGCGTCGAGGCGCTGCTGGTGATCGGCATCCTCCAGGCCTGGATCAGCCAGCAGCCCGAGGGCTCGCGCCTGGGGCGTTTCCTGTGGGCCGGCGTGGTGCTGGGCCTGCTGTGTTCCGCCGGGCTGGCCGGCCTGATGCTCTGGGCCGGCGAAGCCATGAGCGGCCCCGGCGGCGAATGGTTCCAGGCCGGCATGACCCTGGTAGCAAGCCTGCTGATGGTGCAGATGGTGTTCTGGATGCACCGCCACGGGCCGGGCCTGCGCCAGACCCTGCTGCGCGACGCCGAGCAGCGTGCGGCACGCCAGGGTGGCCTGGGGTTGCTGTTGCTGGCGTTGCTGGCAGTCAGCCGCGAAGGCAGCGAAACCGTAGTCTTCCTGTACGGTGCCGGCGCCCAGTTGCACGGCCCGGCACTGGGCCTGTTCGCCATTGGCGGCCTGCTCGGCCTGGTGCTGGCCGGGCTGACGGTAATGCTGCTGCGCAGCACACGGCGGTTGATTTCCTGGCCGCGGTTTTTCGCCCTCAGCGAGGTGCTGTTACTGCTGTTGGCGGCCGCCTTGCTGGTGGCCGCCGTGGAACGCATCGGCGGGCAACTGCTGGCCATGGACATGCCCGACTGGGTCTACACCCTGGTGGGCGAAGCCTGGTGGGACAGCAGCCCCCTGCTCAGTGACAGCCATGGCCTGGGCGCCGTGCTCGCAGGGTTTGCCGGCTACCGCGCAACCCCCAGCACAATCACCCTGCTGGTACTCATCGGTTATTGGTTGCTGGTCGGTCGTGGGTTGTACCGGGCCCGGCGAGCACCGTTGTGAACAGCCCCTGGCTGCAACGCCTGGGGGATGGCATGCGCCGCCATGGGCGACTGATTCGTGGCGTGCAATGGGCGGTGGTGCTGTTCTACGCAGGGTTGCTGATAGTGCCGGCGTGGCTGGCGCTGCCCACCAGCCAGGCACGCCTGCTGGATAACCTGACGCTGCTGGCCCAGTTCCTGTTCTGGGGCCTGTGGTGGCCGTTCGTGGTGCTGTCCATCGTGTTGTTCGGTCGCGTGTGGTGCGGCGTGCTCTGCCCCGAAGGCTCCTTGAGCGAATGGGCCAGCCGCCATGGACGCGGCCTGGGTATTCCAAACTGGATCCGCTGGGGCGGCTGGCCCACCGTGGGCTTTGGCCTGACCACCCTCTACGGCCAGCTCATCAGTGTGTACGACTACGCCCAGGCTGCCTTGCTGATCCTCGGCGGCTCAACGGTGGCCGCAGTGCTGGTGGGCCTGCTGTTTGTGCGCGGCAAACGGGTGTGGTGCCGCTACCTGTGCCCAGTCAGCGGCGTATTCGCCCTGCTCGCACGCCTGGCGCCGGTGCACTTCCAGGTCGACGAACAACGCTGGAAAGCCAACGCCGGCCCGCGCCTGCCCTTGCCCAACTGCGCACCGCTGCTGGACATCCGCCGCCTGCAAGGTGCCAGCGATTGCCACGCCTGCGGCCGTTGCAGCGGGCAACGGGGCGCGGTGCAGTTGATTGCCCGCTCATGCAATAGCGAAATCCTCCAGGCCCCGCGTAAACCCGCGTTGGTGTGGGATACGCGCCTGTTGTTGTTCGGCGTGATCGGCCTGGCAATGGGCGCCTTCCAGTGGACCGTCAGCCCGTGGTTCATCACGCTCAAGCAGTGCCTGGCGCAATGGCTGGTGGAACATGACTGGCTGTGGCCATTGCAGGACAGCGCGCCCTGGTGGCTGTTGACCCATTACCCCCAGGTCAACGACAGCTTCAGTTGGCTGGATGGGTTTTGCATCGTCGCGTACCTGGGCGCCAGCAGCCTGCTGCTCGGCGGCGCCTTGCTGGGGCTGGTGCACCTGGGCGCAAGATTGAGCGGGGATCGGGCACGCTCTTGGGCCCTGGCCCTGACCTTGACGCCCATCGGGGGTGCCGGGCTGTTTCTGGGGCTGTCGGCCACCACGGTGAAGTTGCTGCGCTATGAAGGACTCTTGCTCGAATGGGTACAACCGGCGCGTGGCGCCTTGCTGATCGCAGCGCTGGGCTGGTGTGTGTGGCTGGCCTGGAAACAGCTGGCCGACCTATCGCTGGCGCGACGTTGCGCGGCCTGGAGCTGCCTGCTGGTGGGCAATGGGCTGGTGGGGTATGGCTGGTGGCTACAGTTTTGGGGCTGGAGCCTGTAAGACGCCGTTCAGTTAAGCGAACGTAATGCTCAAAACAGCGCAGATCAAATGTGGGGCTTGTGTGGGAGCGGGCTTGCCCTAATGCCAGTCAGTTAAGCCCTCCCGCTTTCTTTTTGGGGTATTTGACCGGCCTGGGCTTGACCACCCTGGGGTAACTTCGTTGACGCCTGGCAGGTAACATGAAGTGTTGAGCCTGAGTGCGCAGCTCTGCCAGCCGCTTAGGAATCGTACCTGGCGTTTCCAGCGGACAGAAACGGAGTG
>NZ_MNPU01000020.1 GCF_001983165.1 Pseudomonas gessardii
GGCAAGAGCGCGAAAGTCGCGCTCATTGCCTGCATGCGGATACTGCTTATCAGACTGAATGCCATGCTGCGTGACGGCACCGAATGGAGGTGACGAATGGCATGTTGAAGACAGTTGCTCCCACATTCGAGCGCATTCCCATGCTGGAAATCGGTCGAATGTGGGAGCGGCTTGCCCGCGATAGCGGTCTGCCAAACAACCGAGATCCTATGGCAAAAAAATGGTCGACCCAGTGGTCCGCCGCCCCGACAACTCCACCTGCGCCTTCGCCGCATCCGCCAACGAAAAGCGCTGGTTGATATCAATGTGCACCTTGCCGCTTGCGATCATGCCAAACAGGTCATCGGCCATGGCCTGCAGGTTCTGCGGATTGTTGGCGTAGGTCGCCAGCGTCGGCCGGGTCACGTACAGCGAGCCTTTCGCTGCCAGAATCCCCAGGTTCACCCCGTCCACCGCGCCCGACGCATTGCCGAAACTCACCAGCAGGCCACGGGGCGCGACGCTGTCCAGCGAGGCGAGCCAGGTGTCCTTGCCGACGCCGTCGTACACCACTGGGCATTTCTTGCCGTCGGTCAGTTCCATCACCCGCTGTGGGACATTTTCCCTGCTGTAGTCGATGGTTTCCCAGGCGCCAAGGGATTTGGCCAGGGCGGCTTTTTCCGGCGAGCTGACCGTGCCGATCAGCTTCACACCCAGGGCCTTGGCCCACTGACAGGCCAGGGAACCGACGCCACCGGCAGCGGCGTGGAATAGGATGGTTTCACCGCCTTGCAACTCATAGGTCTGGCGCAGCAGGTACTGCACGGTCAGGCCCTTGAGCATGGCGCCAGCGGCTTGTTCAAAGCTGATTGCGTCCGGCAGATGCACCAGGTTGGCCGCCGGCAACACGTGCAACTCGCTGTAGGCCCCCAGAGGGCCGCTGCCGTAGGCCACGCGGTCGCCGACCTTGAATTGAGTGACTTCGCTGCCCACCGCATCGACCACGCCAGCCCCTTCCGCGCCCAGGCCCGAGGGCAGGGCCGGTGGTGCGTACAAGCCACTGCGAAAATACGTGTCGATAAAATTCAAGCCAATGGCCTTGTTCCGTACCCGAACCTGCTGTGGGCCGGGCTGCGCTGGTGTGTAGTCCACATACTCAAGTACTTCGGGGCCGCCATGGGCGCTGAACTGGATACGTTTGGCCATCTGCACTGTCCTCAAGTCTGTTTCGCGAAAGGCTCCTATCGGACTCCTATGCTTGATCTTCGTCAACTGTGGCAGCGCCCGGTGCGGTGGTATCCTGTGCGCCCCTTTGCCGCCGACGCCCAATGGCCTCGCGTAGCTTTGCCCGATTCAAGGTGATGCCATGACTACCCGCACCGAGGCTGTAAAAGCCTACCTGCTCGACCTGCAAGACCGCATTTGCAGCGCCCTGGAAACCTTCGAGGCGGACACGCGCTTTATCGAAGACGCCTGGACCCGCCCAGCCGGTGGCGGTGGCCGCACGCGGGTGATCGAGAACGGGAGCGTGATCGAAAAAGGCGGCGTCAACTTTTCCCACGTCTTCGGCAGCGGCCTGCCACCGTCCGCCAGTGCCCACCGCCCGGAACTCGCCGGTCGTGGTTTTGAAGCCCTCGGTGTGTCGTTGGTGATCCACCCGCATAACCCCCATGTGCCGACGTCCCACGCCAATGTGCGATTTTTCATCGCCGAGAAAGAAGGCGAAGAGCCGGTGTGGTGGTTTGGTGGCGGCTTTGACCTGACGCCCTACTACGCCAACGAAGAAGATTGCATCCACTGGCACCGCGTGGCCGAGCAGGCCTGCGCGCCGTTTGGCGCGGACGTCTACTCACGCTACAAGGCCTGGTGCGACAGCTACTTCCACATCAAGCATCGCAACGAGCCCCGGGGTATTGGCGGTCTGTTCTTCGATGATTTGAACGAGTGGGACTTCGACACCTGCTTTGCCTTTATCCGCGCTATTGGCGACGCCTACATCGACGCCTACCTGCCGATCGTGCAACGTCGCCAGGCCATGGCCTATACCGAGCAGCAGCGGCAGTTCCAGGAGTTCCGTCGTGGGCGCTACGTGGAATTCAACCTGGTCTACGACCGTGGCACGCTGTTCGGCCTGCAATCGGGCGGGCGTACCGAGTCGATCCTGATGTCGCTGCCCCCGCAAGTGCGCTGGAGCTATGACTGGAAGGCCGCCGCCGGCAGCGAAGAAGCGCGCCTGACCGACTATTTCCTGCAAGACCGTGACTGGCTCGGCCTTGCTGCGCCCCAGGCGGCCAGTTGATGGATCGTTATGTGGTGTTCGGCAACCCCATCGGCCACAGCAAGTCGCCGCTGATTCATCGCCTGTTTGCCGAGCAGACGGGCGAGGCGCTGGACTACAGCACTCTGCTGGCGCCACTTGAGGATTTCACCGGCTGCGCCCGGGAGTTTTTCCTGCATGGGCGCGGTGCCAATGTCACCGTGCCGTTCAAGGAAGAGGCCTATCGCCTGGCCAACGCCCTGACCGAGCGCGCGCAACGCGCAGGCGCGGTGAACACCCTGAGCAAGCTGGCCGATGGCAGCCTGCTGGGCGATAACACCGACGGCGCCGGCCTGGTGCGCGACTTGACTGTCAACGCCGGCTTGCGCCTGGCGGGCAAGCGCATCCTGCTGCTGGGTGCCGGCGGCGCGGTGCGCGGCGCACTGGAGCCACTGCTGGCGCAACAACCTGCCTCGTTGATCATCGCCAACCGCACCGTGGAAAAGGCCGAGCGGCTGGCCGAACTGTTCGATGACCTGGGGCCGGTCTCCGCCAGCGGTTTCGATTGGCTGAGTGAGCCGGTGGACCTGATCATCAACGCCACCTCCGCCAGCCTGTCAGGCGATGTACCGCCGATTGCCGGCAGCCTGGTCGAGCCGGGCAAGACCTTTTGCTACGACATGATGTACGCCAAGGAACCGACCGCCTTCTGCCGCTGGGCCACTGAACACGGCGCGGCACTGGCAATGGATGGCTTGGGCATGCTGGTGGAGCAGGCGGCGGAAGCCTTCTACCTGTGGCGCGGGGTACGGCCGGATTCGGCGCCGGTGCTGGCCGAGCTGCGTAAACAACTGGCGGCTAACTAATTCTAATGTGGGAGCTGGCTTGCCTGCGATAGCGCTGGGTCAGCGCCGGATGTGCCAACTGATACACCGCTCTCGCAGGCAAGCCAGCGCCTACAATTTTTGAGCGTGTTCAGTCTTCAAAAAGGATCGGGCACTTGTCGGCCCCTTCCAGTTTTTTCAATTCTTCGACCACCTGCGGTCGCGCCCGGCGTAACGTCAGGCTGCGTCCCAACCCCTGCAACCGCCGCGCTTCCTGATGCAGCATCTCCACCCCGGAATAGTCGATAAAGTTGATCTGCTGCGCCTCGATCACCACTCGCTGGCCTTGCAGGCGTTGCAAGCGCACCTGCAGGTAGTGGCTGGCGCCAAAGAAGATCGACCCGCCGACCCGCAACACATCGTCTTCCCCATCGCGCCATTGCTGCACCCGTGGCTGCGAGGTGCGCTTGAGGTAGAAAAACAGCGACGCCAGCACCCCGGCATAGATCGCCGTCTGCAGCTCCAGCAGCAAGGTAGCCAGGCAGGTCAGGCCCATTACCACAAATTCTGCACGGCTGACCCGCCACAGCGCGCGGATGCCGCGATGATCCACCAGGCCCCAGCAGATCAGCAGGATGCTGGCGGCCATGCTCGGGATCGGGATGTGCGCAATCAACCCCGCGCCGAACAGCGCAAATAGCGCGACCCACAGCGCAGAAAACACCCCCGCCAGCGGCGAACAGGCACCGGCCTCGTAACTCAGGCCCGAGCGGGTGAAGGAACCGGCCGACAGGTAGCCGGAGAAAAATCCGCCGACGATGTTGGATAAACCCTGGGCGCGCACTTCCTGGTTGGCATCAAGCAGTTGTTGCGAGCGTGCCGACAGCGAGCGGGCAATCGACAGGCTGGTGACCAGCCCCAACATGCCCACCGCCACGGCGCTGGGCAGCAGGCGCAGGATCATGTCCAGGTCCAGCGGCAACGGGCTGAACGGCGGCAGTTGGCCGATAAACGAGCTGACCCGCGCCACTTGCCCGAATATCGCCGGCCATGCCCATGCCATCAGGCTGCCCACGGTCAGGGCAATCAACAGGCTCGGCCAGCGCGGCACCCAGTATTTGAGCAGCGCGCCCACCAGCAAAGTGCCGAGCCCGAGGGCCAGTGACGGGCGATCCCACTCGCCGCCGTGGTCGATCAGCGCCAGCAGGCTGTTGATGGCGGTGGCCTGGCTGGGCAGGTCGAGCCCCAGCAGGTTGGGCAACTGGCCCAGGGCGATGACCACCGCTGCGCCGAGGGTGAAGCCGAGGACCACGGAATGGGAGACGAAATTGACCAGCGCGCCAAAGCGCAGCAGGCCCAACAGCCATTGGAAGACGCCGGCGAGCAAGGTCAGCAACAGGATCAGGGTGATGTAGTCCTGGGAGCCCGGCACTGCCAGCGGGCTGATGCTGGTGTAGAGCACGATGGAAATCGCCGCCGTCGGGCCGCAGATCAAATGCCAGGACGAACCCCACAGGCAGGCAATCAGCACCGGGATGATCGCCGCATACAGGCCGTATTCGGGAGGCAGGCCGGCGATCAGGGCGTAGGCGATGGATTGTGGCAACGCCAGCACCGCGCCGCTGAGGCCCACCAGTGCATCCCGGCCGACACTGGCGCGGGTCTGGCGTGGCAGCCAGCGCAGGAATGGGAAGAGTGTATGGGGCCGGGGCATTGGGCAGCTCAGGTCGAAAGGTTTGAGTCAGGGTATCAGCACAAACACAAGCCAGGTCCCACAGGGTGGCACTATTAAAGCCTGGCCTTGACCGCCGCCAACGCCTCCTGGCCATCCAGGGTTTTGACCTCCTCCAGCCACTGCTCCAGCACCGCTGGGTTGGCCCTGATCCATGCCTTCGCCGCGTCGGCATGGCTGACCTTGTTGTTCACCATCTCGGCCATGATGCTGTTCTCCATGTCCTGGGTAAATTTAAGGTTGGTCAGCAGCCTGGCCACATTCGGGCAGGCCTGTGCATAACCCTTGCGGGTCAGGGTGTACACGCTGCCGGTGTCGCCGAAGTATTTTTCGCCGCCCTTGAGGTAACGCATCTTCAACTGCACGTTCATCGGGTGCGGTGTCCAGCCGAGGAAGGTGACGAAACGCTCGCGCTTCACCGCCCTGGACACTTCGGCGAGCATCGCCTGTTCGCTGGACTCGATAAGCTTCCACTGGCCGAGGTTAAAGTCGTTCTTCTTGATGATCTCGTGCAGCGAAAGGTTGGCCGGCGCGCCGGAGCCGATGCCGTAGATTTTCTTGTCGAACTTGTCGGCAAATTTATCCAGGTCGGCAAAGTCACGCACACCGGCCTCCCACACATAGTCCGGCACCGCGAGGGTGAACTGCGTGCCTTCGAGGTTCCTGGCCAGTTGCACCACGTCGCCATTGGCCACGAACTTGTCATAGAAACCCTGCTGCGCGGGCATCCAGTTGCCCATAAACACATCCACCTGGCCGTCCTTGAGCCCGCCAAAGGTGATCGGCACCGCCAGGGTATCGACCTTGGCCTTGTAACCCATGCCGCTCAGTAGAAAACCGGTAATGGCGTTGGTGGCGGCAATGTCGCTCCAGCCGGGGTCGGCCATCTTTACCGTCTCGCAACGGGCGTCGGCATACACCTGGGTCGCACTCAACAACAGCACGGCACTCACGACTGTGGATAACGTTTGCATGGCCTTCCCCTTACTGGATTTATTGGTTTTGGCAGGGTTGTGGATAACGTGCCTTGCGCTCCAGATCGTCGAGGTCGATATGGTTGCGCATGTACTGCTGGCTGGCGTCTACCAGCGGCTGGTGATCCCAGCTCTTGAGTTTGCCCAGCGCCAGCGCCGCACCTACCAGGCGCCGGCGGCGCTGGCTGGCGAGCACTTGCTGGTGGATCGCGGGCATGTCCCATTTGCCCTGCGCCTCGGCCAGGAACGCGTCGAACAGCGTGCGGTGGGCCGGCGACTGGCTGAGTTCTTGCTGTTCACGGGGGTCGTTATGCACATCGAACAGCAGGCAGGGATCATCCTCGCTGTAGATGAATTTGTAGGCGCCCCGGCGAATCATCATCAGCGGGCCAATGGTGCCTTCGGCCATGTACTCGCCGAACACTTCGTCATGCCCGCCCTGCCCCAGCAAGTGAGGGACCAGTGAGCGGCCATCAAGGGGCAATCGGCGGTCCGGTTCGCCGCCGGCCAACTCCACCAGGGTCGGTAACAGGTCCGCGGTGGACACCGCCGCACTCACCCGCCCAGCCTGGAATTGCCCCGGCGCGCTGACCAGCAGCGGCACCCGCGCGGCCATTTCAAACCAGTGCATTTTGTACCAGAGCCCACGCTCGCCGAGCATGTCGCCGTGGTCGCCGGAGAACACGATGATGGTGTCCTCGGCCAGGCCGGTGTCCTGCAGGGTTTGCAGGAGTTTGCCGACATTGCTGTCGATGTAGCTGCACGCCCCGAAGTAGGCGCGCCGTGCATCGCGGATCTTATCCACAGGCAGTGGCTTGTCCCACAGGTCGTAGACCTTGAGCAGGCGCTGGGAATGGGGGTCCAGGTCGGCCTGGGGCGGGGTTGTAGGCATTGGGATGTCATTATCGTCGTACAGATCCCAGAACGGCTTGGGAATGGTGTACGGGTCGTGGGGGTGGGTCATGGAGACCGTGAGGCAGAACGGCTGGTCACCGTCCTCGCGAATATGGTCGAACAGGTACTGCTGGGCCTTGAACACCACCTCTTCGTCGAAATCCAGCTGGTTGGTGCGCACACACGGGCCGGCTTGCAGCACCGACGACATATTGTGATACCAGGTGGGGCGCACGTCGGGCTCGTCCCAGTTCACCGCCCAGCCATAGTCGGCGGGGTAGATATCGCTGGTGAGGCGCTCTTCATAGCCGTGCAACTGGTCCGGCCCGCAGAAATGCATTTTGCCCGACAGCGCCGTGCGGTAGCCGAGGCGGCGCAGGTAGTGGGCGTAGGTCGGTATATCGGCGGGGAAATCCGCCGCGTTGTCGTAGGCGCCGATCTTGCTCGGCAACTGGCCACTAACCAGGGTGAAACGCGACGGCGCACACAGCGGGCTGTTGCAGTACGCGGCGTCGAACACCACGCCTTGGGCGGCCAGGCGGCTGAGGTTGGGCAGTTTGATCGGCGAAGGACCGTAGAACGGAAGCAACGGTGCGGCCATTTGATCGGCCATGATGAAAAGAATGTTCTTGCGCTTCATGGTCTCTCGGCATTCCATAGTCAATATTTATGCGATTGAGCATGGGGGCCATGGAATACGTGGTAAAGCCCATAGAGAGCAATGTCTAGGATAAGTACTGCTTATGTATAAAGCCCTGGGTAACCTGTCGCTGGACCTGTTGCGCGCCTTTGAAGCCGCCGCCCGTCATCGCAGCTTCACGGCGGCGGCGATGGAGCTGGGCACCACCCAGCCGGCCGTCAGCCAGCAGATCAAGCGCCTGGAAGAGCAGCTGGCCGTACGCCTGTTCGATCGCATCTACCGCGGCATCGAATTGACTGACGCCGGTAGGTTGTTGTTCGAGCACGTCCAGGCCGGGTTGCAGAGCATGGAGGCTGGCCTGGGGCTGATCACGCAACAGGACCAGCACGAAGTGTTGCAAGTGGCGACCGACTTCGCGTTCGCCGCCTACTGGCTGATGCCGCGCCTGCATCGCTTTCATGAAGCCAACCCGCAGGTGGATGTGAGCCTGGTCACCAGTGAGCGTAACCACGCGACCCTGCGCAGTGACATCGATGTGGCCGTGCTGTTTGGCGATGGGCGTTTTCGCCAGGGCCACAGCCAGTGGTTGTTCAACGAGGAAGTGTTCCCGGTGTGCAGCCCGCAACTGCTCAAGGGCCGTACCACGCCACTGTCGCTGCAGAGCCTGCAGGCGTTGCCGTTGCTGCACCTGCGCCAGGAAAGCCACAGCCAGTGGTTCGATTGGAACGGGCTGTTTCGCGAACTGGGGATCACCGCCGCGCCGACCCCGGGGCCGCTGCGGTTTGACAACTACACCCTGCTGATCCAGGCGGCGATTGCCGGCCAGGGCGTGGCCATTGGCTGGCGTCACCTGGTGGATAACCTGCTGGAGCAGCAGTGGCTGTGCCGGCCGATTGACGGCACGGTGATCTCGCGCTTTGGCTATTACGTGGTACTGCCCCAGCGCAAACGGCGTGGGCCGTTGATCGAGCGGTTTGTCGAGTGGCTGATGGCCGAGCAGGCCGGCAGTGTGCAGTCCCTGGCCGGGCTGGCCCTGCCGTCGATTGCGGTCTAGGATCGGCCGATCAACGAGCCCGGAGCCTGTCATGCCATGTATCAAGGGCTATCACGCCCATATCTACTTCGACGCCAGCACGATCGAGCAGGCGCGCAAGCTCTGTGAGGACGCGGCGGCCATCTTCCCGCTGCACAGGGGGCGCATGCATGAGCGGCCGGTGGGGCCCCACCCGGACTGGAGCTGCCAATTGGCGTTCGACCCCCAGTACATTGGTGTGGCACTGCCGTGGCTGGCGCTCAATCGCAATGGCTTGGTGGTGTTCTTGCATCCCGAGACCGGTGATGACCTGAAGGACCACACCGACTACGCGATCTGGATGGGGGCCATGCGTCCGTTGGATCTGTCGATTTTTTAACCGGTTACAGTCAGCTGAATCCTTACGTTTGCGTGCGATAAAAAGCACGATTGCGTAGGGATTTTCTTTTTATTGTTCCAATATATGGGATTGATATTTATATATTGAGATGTTTCAAACCTTGGGTTTATATTCGGCCATCTGCTTTTTCAGCACCCACATTCCAGGTGAAGCGATGCCGGCGCAATTGATCGCGCTCGATTGGGGAACCAGTTCCCTTCGTGCTTATAAACTCGGCCCCGGTGGCCAGGTCCTCGAACAGCGCTCGCTGGCGTCGGGGATCATGCATTTGCCCAGCGAACCGCGGTTGATTGCCGGCGTTCACTGCAGCGATGGTTTTGAACTGGCGTTTGATAGCGCCTGTGGCGACTGGCTGGAGGCCCAGCCCCATCTGCCGGTGATCGCCTGCGGCATGGTCGGCAGCGCCCAGGGTTGGGGCCAGGCGCCTTACCGCAATACGCCGGTCGATGTCGCAGGCCTGGGCCAGGCGCTGCACAAGGTACGCAGCCTGCGCGGTGTCGAGGTGCATATCGTGCCCGGGGTGATCGAGCAGGTCGGCTTGCCCAATGTGATGCGCGGCGAAGAAACCCAGGTGCTCGGCGTACTGCAAAGCCTGCCTGCCGGCGGTGAATTATTGATCGGCCTGCCTGGCAGCCATTCCAAATGGGTCGAGGTGGTCGATGGCTGCATCACCCACTTCGACACCTTCATGACCGGCGAACTGTTTGCAGTGCTGAGCAAGCACAGCCTGCTCGGGCGTACGCAAAAGAGCGCCGGGCAGTTCCAGGCAGAGGCCTTTGACCGGGGCGTGCAAGTGGCACGTTCAGGGGATGGCCGGCGCGGTGTGCTGTCGACGCTGTTCAGTGCGCGCACCCTGGGACTGACCGCCGAGTTGACTGCCGAGCAGCAGCCGGACTACCTGTCCGGCCTGCTGATCGGCCATGAACTGGCCGGCTTGCCCGACCGTGCACGCACCACGCCGATCATCCTGGTGGGTGCCGCTGCCCTCTGTGCCCGCTACCAACGCGCCCTCGCCCGGTGTGGTTTCAGCCACGTCAGCCTTGCGCAAGCAGCGAGCGAACGTGGCCTGTGGCAACTGGCGCTGGCCGCCGGGCTCACTCAACCTGCCATCGAGGCCTGACATGCTCAAGCAAGCACTCACACAAAACGGTTTGATCGCCATCCTGCGCGGCCTGCGCCCGGACGAGGCCGCCGCTGTCGGCCAGGTGTTGTACCAGGCCGGGTTCCGGGTGATCGAAGTGCCGCTCAACTCGCCCGATCCCTACACCAGCATCCGCACCCTGCGTGAGACGTTGCCGGCTGATTGCCTGATCGGTGCCGGCACGGTGTTGACCGCGGCGCAGGTGCAACAGGTGAAGGCGGCCGGTGGCCAGGTCATCGTCATGCCCCACAGCGATGCCAAGGTGCTGCGCGCCGCCAAAGCCGCAGGCCTGTACCTGTCGCCCGGGGTCGCGACGCCCACCGAAGCCTTCGCCGCCCTGGCCGAAGGCGCTGATGTGCTGAAGCTGTTCCCGGCCGAGCAAATGGGCCCGGCGGTGGTCAAGGCCTGGCTGGCGGTGTTGCCGGCCGGCACGGTGTTGCTGCCGGTGGGCGGGATTACCCCGGACAACATGCAGGTGTTCGTCGACGCGGGGGTCAAGGGCTTTGGCCTGGGCTCCGGGCTGTTCAAGCCCGGTATGAGTGTCGAGCAGGTGGCGGGCCGTGCCCAGGCGTATGTCGCTGCCTGGAACGCCTTGAACTGAGTGTGCCTGGCGCCCCGGCGCTGCATCCGACAAGAGAGACAAGCAGATGAAAATCACCAAACTGACCACCTTTATCGTGCCGCCGCGCTGGTGCTTCCTCAAAGTGGAAACCGACGCCGGCGTAACCGGTTGGGGCGAGCCCGTGGTTGAAGGCCGCGCCCATACCGTGGCGGCGGCGGTCGAAGAACTGTCCGACTACTTGATCGGCAAAGACCCACGCAATATCGAAGATATCTGGACCGTGCTCTATCGCGGCGGCTTCTACCGGGGCGGCGCGATCCATATGAGCGCCCTGGCCGGTATCGACCAGGCGTTGTGGGACATCAAGGGCAAGGCCCTCGGCGTGTCGGTCAGCGACCTGCTGGGCGGCCAGGTGCGGGACAAGATCCGCGTGTATTCGTGGATCGGCGGCGACCGCCCGGCCGACACCGCCCGTGCGGCCAAGGAAGCTGTGGCCCGTGGCTTTACGGCGGTGAAGATGAACGGCACCGAGGAGCTGCAATTTCTCGACACCTTTGACAAGGTCGACCAGGCCCTGGCCAATGTCGCCGCCGTGCGCGATGCGGTCGGCCCGAATGTCGGTATCGGCGTGGACTTCCATGGCCGGGTGCACAAGCCCATGGCCAAGGTGCTGATGAAAGAGCTGGACCCGTACAAGCTGATGTTTATCGAAGAGCCGGTGCTGAGCGAAAACTACGAAGCGCTCAAGGAACTGGCGCCCCTGACCAGCACCCCGATTGCCCTGGGCGAGCGGCTGTTTTCGCGCTGGGATTTCAAGCGCGTGCTCAGTGAAGGCTATGTCGACATCATCCAGCCGGATGCGTCCCACGCCGGCGGCATCACCGAAACCCGCAAGATCGCCAACATGGCCGAAGCCTACGACGTGGCCCTGGCCCTGCACTGCCCGCTGGGGCCGATCGCCCTGGCGGCGTGCCTGCAACTGGACGCGGTTTGCTACAACGCGTTTATCCAGGAGCAAAGCCTGGGCATTCACTACAACGAGAGCAACGACCTGCTCGATTACGTGCGCGACCCGGGTGTTTTCGACTACGACCAGGGCTTTGTGAAGATCCCCAACGGGCCGGGCCTGGGGATTGAGATCAACGAGCAATACGTGATCGAGCGCGCGGCCATTGGTCACCGCTGGCGCAACCCGATCTGGCGGCATGCCGATGGCAGTTTTGCCGAGTGGTGATTTTCATCTGATGGAGCGCGGTCAGTGTGGGAGCTGGCTTGCCTGCGATAGCGATAGTGAATGTTCCACCGCCATCGCAGGCAAGCCAGCTCCCACCGTTAGCCCGGTTTCCACAGTCAGATAGCCGTTAACCGACCTCAATAAACATAATAAGAGGCTCCCCCTCATGCATCCTGAAACCCTCACCGGGCAGGCGTCCCTTGTCACGCCCAGCCGCAAGCGTTACTTCATCATGGTCCTGCTGTTTATCACGGTGGTGATCAACTACCTGGACCGCAGCAACCTGTCGATTGCCGCGCCGGCCCTGACCAGTGACCTGGGGATCGACCCGGTGCACGTCGGGCTGATTTTCTCGGCGTTCGGCTGGACCTACGCCGCCATGCAAATCCCCGGCGGCTGGCTGGTGGACCGGGTGCCGCCGCGCATTCTGTACACCGCGGCCCTGCTGCTGTGGTCGATTGCCACGGTAATGCTGGGGTTTGCCGCAAGCTTTATTGCCCTGTTCGTGTTGCGCATGGCCGTAGGCGCCCTGGAAGCGCCGGCCTATCCGATCAACAGCCGGGTGGTCACCAGTTGGTTTCCCGAGCGTGAGCGCGCCACGGCCATTGGCTTCTACACGTCCGGGCAGTTCGTCGGGCTGGCGTTCCTGACCCCGGTGCTGGCCTGGTTGCAGCACCATTATGGCTGGCACATGGTGTTTATCAGCACCGGTGCGGTGGGCATTCTCTGGGCGGTGGTCTGGTACGCGGTGTACCGCGAGCCACGGGATTTCAAAGGGGTCAACAGCGCAGAAATCGAGCTGATCCGCGCCGGCGGCGGGCTGGTAGACCTGGAGGCGCAAACCGCCAAGCGCAAGGCCCCCTTCAGTTGGGTCGACCTGGGCATCGTCTTGAGCAAACGCAAGCTGTGGGGCATCTACCTGGGCCAGTTCTGCCTGAACTCGACCCTGTGGTTTTTCCTGACATGGTTCCCGACCTACCTGGTGAAATATCGCGGCATGGACTTCATCAAGTCCGGCCTGCTCGCCTCGCTGCCGTTCCTCGCCGCCTTTGTCGGGGTGTTGTGTTCCGGGCTGTTTTCCGATTGGCTGATCCGCCGTGGCGCCTCGGTAGGCTTTGCCCGTAAGTTGCCGATCATCAGCGGCCTGCTGATCTCCACGGCGATCATCGGCGCCAACTTCGTCGACTCGACGCCGTGGGTGATTGCGTTCCTGGCCGTGGCGTTTTTCGGCAACGGCCTGGCCTCGATCACCTGGTCGCTGGTGTCGACCCTGGCCCCGGCCCGGCTGTTGGGGCTGACCGGCGGGGTGTTCAATTTCATCGGCAATTTGGCGGCGATCACCACGCCGATCGTCATCGGCTTTCTGGCCACCGGCGATTCGTTTGCGCCGGCGATCACCTATATTGCCGTTCTGGCGTTGCTCGGTGCGCTGTCCTACATATTGCTGGTGGGCAAGGTCGAGCGCATCGAACTCAAGGAGTGACGAGCGACCCGGGGTCGCCCGTTCTACCCCGGCTACGGCGTGGTCGGCACCGACATCTCGTTACGGAAGATATTCAACGGGTCCCAGCGCTTTTTGGTACGGCGCAGGCGGCTTTCGATAATGGTGTTCGGGAAAAAGATCCGGTACCACTGGGTATTTTTCCCATTGGCCGGGTTCCCGCCCAGGTAGGTCATGTCCAGGTCCGGGTAGTTGATGTAGCACCCCTCGAACTGATCATTGAGCGGCACGCCCTGGCTGTCAGCGAAGGCCTGGAAATACAGGCCTTGAATCCAGTCGGCATGGGCCTGGTCGGCCTCGGCACTGGCATCGCGCCAGTAGCATTGCGGCTGCCACTTGAGATACGACGAGCGCTGGGCCACCGAGCTTTGTGCCCGTGTGGGTCCATCGGGCTGATTGATACACCCGCCAAACGACTGGATCTGGATCAGGCTTTGGGTCAGGTATTTATCCGGGTCTGGCCGGGTGAGGGTTGCCCAGATGGCCGACAGCACCTGGGGGGTGAACACGCCCTTTTGATAGGCCGACTTGTAACGACCCCGCTGGTTATCGCCGGAACCGTTGACCGATTGACTGAACGGTAGCCAATCCATGCGCCTGGCGGCCTGGTGCGCGCTGGACAGTGAGTCGATCGTGCGCCCGGCCTGGCTGCCGCGCGGCAGGTGGACCACATAAAACGGCGGGATCGACTCGGTGGCGCGCACGGCGACGGCGGCGAGCATCGTGGCGACAAAATCCTCGAAAGGCGCCAGGTCATCGAGCAAGCCATCCTTGTCCACGTAATGAATACCCAGGGTCACGTTGCCGGTGTTCTGATGGCGCATTTCCAGTTTTGTCGCCAGGCCCCAGGTGTTGGTATTCGCCTGATTGTTCGCAAACCAGGCCTGGTAGGTCTCAAGCAGACGCTCCAGGGCCGGTTGCGTGAGGTCGGCCCAATCCCATTCCAGCACCAGCCAATACACCTCCTTTGGCGCTTGTGGCAGTGCCTTGAAGTAATAGCTGGTAATGATGCCGAACTGCCCACCCCCGCCGCCACAGCAGGCGGCGAACAGGTCCAGTTCATCGGCGTCGCTGCTTTCACGGGACACATGGGTGGCCAGCAGCCCCGTGCCCTGGGGGTTGGGCACCAGGATATCGACGCCGGACAACCAGTCGCAGGTCAGGCCGTACTTGCGTGACAGCAAGCCATAGCCGCCACCGCAGATATGCCCCCCGGCGCCCACGGAATAACAGGAGCCACCGGGCAGGGTCTTGCTGGCGGCCGTGTACAGCGCCACATAGGTGTCCCAGTTCTGGCAGCCGGCCGCCACGCGGAATTGGTAGCCATAGGGCGCCTCGGGCACCAGCACCGAGCGCAGTTGCCCGTCGGCTTGATACGCCAGGGTCTTGAGTCGGCCTATATCGAGGATCGACAGGGTTTCGTTGGGGTGGCCGGGCATTCGGTTGGAGACAAAACCTTCATAGCAATGGCCGCCGCTGCGTACCGTAATGCGCCCATCGGCGAGCGCCAGGGCCTGGGCGGCGGCGTCGATAATGTCTTGTTCGCTGTAGCAGATATAGATCCGGCTGGCGCCATTGGGCGACGACTCACCCTGCACATTGCCCAACGGCCAACGCAGGTTGAAACCCTTTTGCAGCGTGGAATGACGGCGGTCCGAGGAGGTGACGAGATCAAATGCCATGTTGTGCTCCAAAGAGACAGAATGACTTCTGATGCGGCTAACTTAACGACCGGGAAGGCAAGAACTGCAGAGTGCCGAGGCGGTTAGACGGCAATAGGCATGAAGTACGGTGAGTGAAGGCAGGTAGCCTGCCCGCTTCAGCCTAGTCCAAAAATGCAGGTGCCGGCTTGCCTGCGATGGTGTCAGATAAAAAGCCGCAGGGTGTCAGGCATCCTGCGTCATCGTTAACGACCATCGCGAGCAAGCCCGCCCACCGTTACTTACGGGCGTTACGTACACCTTCCGACAGCGCGGCACACAGGCTCAACACCCCATCGATCGCTTGCTGGTCGTGGCTGGCATTGGCGATATGGTCGATCAGCGCCGACCCCACCACCACACCGTCCGCCAGGCGGGCGATGGCGGCGGCCTGTTCCGGGGTGCGGATGCCGAAGCCGATGCTGATTGGCAGGTCGGTATGCCGGCGCAGGCGGCCGACGGCTTCTTCCACGTGTTCCAGGGTGGCGGCACCGGCACCGGTCACACCGGCCACCGACACGTAGTACACAAACCCGGAGCTGCCGTTGAGCACCGTGGGCAGGCGCACATCGTCGGTGGTGGGCGTGGTCAGGCGGATAAAATCGATGCCGGCGGCCTGGGCCGGGTCGCACAGTTCGCTGTTATGTTCCGGCGGCATATCGACCACGATCAGGCCATCGACGCCGGCCTCTTTGGCATCACTGATAAAGCGCGGCACGCCGTACATATGGATCGGGTTGAAGTAGCCCATCAACACCAGTGGCGTGTCGCTATTGCCCTGGCGGAACTCGCGCACCATCTGCAGGGTTTTCGCCAGGTTCTGCTTGGCGCCCAACGCGCGGATATTGGCCAGTTGGATCGCCGGGCCGTCGGCCATCGGATCGGTGAAGGGCATGCCCAACTCGATCACATCGGCACCGGCTGCCGGCAAGCCCTTGAGGATCGCCAGGGAGGTGTCATACCCCGGGTCGCCGGCGGTAATGAAGGTCACCAGGGCGGCGCGGTTTTGTTCCTTGAGTTGCGCAAAGCGGGTTTGCAGGCGGCTCATTTAGTGTTTCTCCTGCTGAGACTGTTCCATATGGTGCATCACGGTCTGCATGTCCTTGTCGCCACGGCCCGACAGGTTGACCACCATCAGGTGATCCTTGGGCAGGCTCGGTGCGCGCTTGAACACTTCGGCCAGGGCGTGGGCGCTTTCCAGTGCAGGAATAATCCCTTCCAGGCGGCAGCATTTGTGAAAGGCGTCGAGGGCTTCGTCGTCAGTTACCGAGGTGTATTGGACGCGGCCGATATCGTGCAACCACGCATGCTCAGGACCGATGCCGGGGTAGTCGAGGCCCGCGGAAATCGAGTGGGCGTCGATGATCTGGCCGTCGTCGTCCTGTAACAGGAAGGTGCGGTTACCGTGCAGCACGCCTGGTACGCCGCCATTGAGGCTGGCCGCGTGCTTGCCGGTCTCGATGCCGTAGCCTGCGGCTTCGACGCCAATGATCTCGACACTGGTGTCATCGAGAAACGGGTGGAACAGGCCCATGGCGTTGGAGCCACCGCCGATGCACGCCACCAGGCTGTCCGGCAGGCGGCCTTCCTGGGCTTGCAACTGGGTGCGGGTTTCCTTGCCGATCACGGCCTGGAAGTCGCGGACCATTGCCGGGTACGGGTGCGGGCCAGCCACGGTGCCGATCAGGTAGAAGGTGCTGTCGACGTTGGTCACCCAGTCGCGCAGGGCTTCGTTCATCGCGTCCTTGAGGGTGCCGGTGCCGGCCACCACCGGGATCACTTCCGCGCCCAAAAGCTTCATGCGGAACACGTTGGCCTGCTGGCGCTCGATATCGGTGGTGCCCATGTAGATCACACATTGCAGGCCAAACCGCGCGGCGACGGTGGCGGTGGCCACGCCGTGCATGCCGGCGCCGGTCTCGGCGATGATGCGTTTCTTGCCCATGCGCCGCGCCAGCAGGATCTGGCCGATGCAGTTGTTGATTTTGTGTGCGCCGGTGTGGTTCAGCTCTTCGCGCTTGAGGTAGATCTTGGCGCCGCCGCAGAACTCGGTCAGGCGTTCGGCGAAATACAGCGGGCTTGGGCGTCCGACGTAATCGCGCTGGAAGTAGGCCAGTTCTTCGTTGAAGGCCGGATCGATCTTGGCCGCTTCGTATTCGCGGGCCAGGTCGAGGATCAACGGCATCAGGGTTTCCGCCACGTAGCGGCCACCGAATGCGCCAAACAGGCCGTTGGCGTCAGGGCCGTTGCGTAAATCGGTCTGGGACTGGGTCATGGTGCGCTCCAGGAAGAAGAGAGGGGAGAGGCAATGACGGCCACTCTACCCCCTGACGCGGTACGGTGAAAACCGATAAGATCGCCGCAACCTGTCAGGAAAACTCACAGATGAGCCGAGACCTTCCCCCGCTTAACGCCTTGCGCGCATTTGAAGCCACCGCCCGCCTCAACAGCGTCAGCCAGGCTGCCGAACAATTGCACGTGACCCACGGTGCCGTCAGCCGACAACTGAAAGTGTTGGAAGAACACCTTGGCGTGAGTCTTTTCGTCAAGGATGGGCGCGGCATTAAACTCACAAATGCCGGCGTGCGGCTGCGCGATGCCAGCGTCGAGGCGTTCGAGCGCCTGCGGGATGTGTGCGGGGCGTTGACCCAGAGCAGCGCCGACGCGCCCTTTGTGCTTGGCTGTTCCGGAAGTTTGCTGGCGCGCTGGTTTATTCCACGGCTGGGGCGCCTGAATGCCGACTTGCCGGATTTGCGCCTGCATCTGTCGGCGGGCGAAGGCGACCTTGACCCCAGGCGGCCGGGCCTGGATGCACTACTGGTGTTTGCCGAACCGCCATGGCCTGCGGATATGCAGGTGTACGAACTGGCTGGCGAGCGGATCGGCCCGGTGATGAGCCCGCACTTTGCCCACTACCAGGCCCTGCGCGAGGCGCCCGCCCAGGCCCTGCTGGGCGAAGCCCTGTTGCACACCACCTCGCGTCCGCAAGCCTGGCCCAACTGGGCGCAGCACCATGGCATCGAGGCCGGCGCGTTGCAGTACGGCCAGGGTTTTGAGCATTTGTATTATTTGCTGGAGGCGGCCGTGGCTGGCCTGGGGGTGGCGATCGCCCCGCAACCGCTGGTGGCGGAGGACGTGCGCGCCGGTCGCCTGGTGGCGCCGTGGGGCTTTAGCCAAACCCCGGCGCACCTGGCGTTGTGGTTACCCAAGCGCGCCGCAGATGGGCGCGCCCGGCAGCTGGCGCAGTGGCTCAAGGCTGAGCTGGCGCGCCAGCCGGCTTAGTCACCGCGCTTGCACAGCAGGTAGGCCGCCAGCAGGCCCAGGGCGCCAACGGCAACGCCGGCGGTGGTCCAAGGGTGCTCCTGGGCATAGTCACGGGTGGCCGCCCCGGTTTCGCGGATTTTCACTTTGCCTTCTTCGTAGGCGTCGCTGATCAGGTGGCGGGAGTGCTTGAGGGCATTCTCGGCATTGCTTTTGAGGGCCTTGAGGGTTTTGCGCGACTCGTCAGACGCATCGTCCTTGAGGCTCTCAAGGGATTTGAGCAGGCTCGAAATCTCGGCTTCCATGCTTTCCAATGACGCTTTGCGTAAAGAGGTGTTGGCCATGTGGGCTCTCCTGGAGTGATTGAGTGGCATTGTTGGTTCCGACTGCGGGGGGTGCAGAAAGTGCAGTAAATCTGAACTTTCAAGTGAGAAGGGGCGCCAGAAGCAGTACGAAGAATCACTGCTAGGCTTTATTCAACGACCCAGGAGAACGCTCATGTCTGATCATCACACCTACAAGAAAGTCGAACTGGTGGGTTCGTCCCCAACCAGCATCGAGGACGCCATCAACAATGCCCTGGCCGAGGCCAGCAAGAGCATCAAGCATCTGGAGTGGTTCGAGGTGACCGAAACCCGTGGCCACATCAAGGACGGCAAGGCCGCGCACTTCCAGGTAACGCTCAAGGTGGGCTTTCGTATTGCCAATAGTTGATAGGCTTGGTTGAACTTTGCACGCTGGCTGATTGCCATAACCTGCGCGACACCCTTTGGGCGCCGATGCCCTCTGCGTCGGCGCGCACTTTTTGATCAGCGCAAGGAAAGTAACGGATGAAAAAGTTTCTGTTAGCGGTAGGTTTGTTGAGCCTGGCGGGTACGGCCCTGGCGGCGGGCAAGCCGTGTGACGAGCTGAAAAGCGAAATCGACGCCAAGATCCAGGCCAATGGCGCTTCCGGGTACACCCTGGAAATTGTCGATAAAGGCAGCGCAACCAATGGCGACGTCGTCGGCAGTTGCGAAGGTAGTACCAAGGAAATCGTCTACAACCGCGGGTGATCCCGTGCGGCAGACGTAAAAACCGACGCCAGGGCGTCGGTTTTTTTATTTGTGTGGGTCAGCCCTTCATCACCTGGGCCAGCAGCTCGTAGGAATGAATCCGATCAGCATGCTCGTACAGGTCGCAGGTAAAGATCAGCTCATCGGCACCGGTCTGCTCGATCAACACCTCCAGTTTGGCGCGAATCTTCGCCGGGCTCCCCACCATCGCCAGGCCCAGGAAATTGCCGACCGCTTCTTTTTCATGGGGCTGCCACAAGCCGTCCATGCTGTCGACCGGCGGGCGCTGTACCAGGCTCTGCCCGCGCATCAGCGCGAGGATTCGTTGGTAGACCGAGGTGGCCAGGTAATCGGCCTGCTCATCGGTATCCGCGGCCACCAGCGGCACGCCGAGCATCACGTAGGGCTTGTCGAGCACGGCTGAAGGCTTGAAGTGATTGCGATAGACGCGAATCGCCTCATGCATCATGCGCGGTGCGAAATGAGAGGCGAAGGCGTAGGGCAACCCGCGTTCACCGGCCAATTGGGCGCTGAACAGGCTGGAGCCCAGCAGCCACACCGGGACGTTGGTGTCGGTGCCCGGGACGGCGATCACCCGTTGCTCGGGCGTGCGTGGGCCCAGGTAGGCCATCAACTCGGCCACATCCTCGGGGAAGTCGTCGGCACTGCCGGAGCGCTCGCGGCGCAGGGCGCGGGCGGTCATCTGGTCGGAGCCGGGCGCACGGCCCAGGCCCAGGTCGATCCGGCCGGGGTACAGGCTTTCCAGGGTGCCGAACTGCTCGGCGATCACCAGTGGCGCGTGGTTGGGCAGCATCACACCGCCGGATCCGACGCGGATGCTCGAGGTGCCACCGGCCAGGTAGCCCAGCAGCACCGAGGTTGCGGAGCTGGCGATGCCATCCATATTGTGGTGCTCGGCCACCCAGAAACGGGTGTAGCCGAATTTTTCCACATGCTGGGCCAGGTCCAGGGAATTACGCAGCGACTGCGCGGGGCTGCCATTGGCGCGCACCGGCACCAGGTCGAGGGTCGAGAACTTCACATCGGACAGTGGTTTCATAAGCCTGCTTCTCCATAGGGGCGCAGGCTTGTGACGAACCAATACCTGCCGCTGCATGTGCATGTCCTATGCAATGAGGGCATATACCCGAGATTCAATAGCCGCTGTGAAATTTCCTACTTGGTTGCTTGGTTTTTCCAGTGGGGATGAACTTTGCCAGAGCTTCTATCCTCAGAACCTTACTGATGCACCACCACTGCTTGGGAGATTGCCATGAGTATCGTGAAAAAAGCCTCCGCCCACTGGGAAGGCGACCTGAAAACCGGCCTGGGTTCTATCTCGACCGAAACCGGCGTGCTGCGCGAAGCCCCCTACGGCTTCAAGGCACGTTTTGAAGGTGGCAAGGGCACCAACCCTGAAGAACTGATCGGCGCGGCCCATGCCGGCTGTTTCTCCATGGCCTTTTCGATGATCCTGGGCGAGGCCGGGCTCAAGGCCGACAGCATCGACACCCAGGCCGAAGTGACCCTGGATCAGGTGGACGGTGGTTTTGCGATCACCGCAGTCCACCTGATCCTCAAGGCCAAGATCCCCGGCGCGAGCCAGGCGCAGTTCGATGAGCTGAGCAAAAAGGCCAAGGAAGGATGCCCGGTATCCAAGGTCCTGAATGCCACCATCACGCTGGACGGTACGCTGCTGTCTGTTTGATTCCGGGTGAGGTGATGAGGGGGGACTCTCATCACCCTCTTCTTATATGCCCTGCTGTTTAGACTGAAAATGGTTGCGAGATTTGAATTGCTCAATTGTCTTGGAACCGTATTGCCGGTGACGCCACGTATATTATCAAGTCAACTATAACTGCGTACTTTGCGTAAGCATTAACGAATGCGCCAGGTTGGTAGTGATGAGATTAAAGTGAGTCAGAGGCATTATTATGAAATTAACCGATAGATCGCCTGCCAGTTTTTCTCCTGCTGCACAATATTCGGAATCATCCGCTAACGGTTTGTTTGATGAACCTGGAAAGCAGCGTCGGGACTTTTCCAATACGATAACCGTATCTGAAATAAAGAAGCCGGACGCTTCACTGCTTTCTGCCGAAGATGGGTTGTCAAAAAAGTACTCCCTTTTGAGTGATTGCAATGTAACGGTTTCCCGCGAGCTGAAGTGGGTCGAAAAGGAAGATGGGGTTGAAGTCGCAAAAGATAGCTTGGTGATAGAAACTACAAGCCAGGCGGATACTGTTCATGTTAAGCGCGCAAAAAATGGCGGTCTTGATATTGTCGTCAATGATCGGGCTTACCATATAGACAGCCATCAACCTGAGCAGAAAATTCCGCAGATCCATATTAAAACCCTCGGCGGTGACGACCGCGTATGGGTCGATCCTGATGTCGGCGAGCACATGCTGATTGAGACCGGGGACGGTGCGGACCATGTGAGGGCTGGGGCCGGCAATACGCGGGTGTTTGCTGGTGCCGGCAACGATACCGTGGCGCTGGGAAGCGGTTTTGGTTATGTCGAGGGCGGTGAAGGCGATGACGTACTGATTGGCGGCAGCGGTATGAGTGCGATGTACGGTAATAATGGCAACGATAAAATGTTTGCAGGCTACTTTGCCAATACTCAAAAAACCTACATGGATGGCGGCCGTGGTGATGATGAGATGTACGCAATAAGCGGGCGCACTATCATGCACGGCGGTATGGGTGATAATGCGATGACAAGTTATGGCGGTAGCCATATTTATACCGGCAAAGGCAATAATAGGGTTGTCTCACTCAATGATGCAGATACTATATTTGCCAAGAAAGAGGATGTTGTACTGCGCGACCCTGGGTCTAAGTTGGTAGACGTCAGCTATTCCGATGTAGGGCATGAGGGGTTGAAGGTTACGGGGCGCCCTGAATTCAGACAGCGGGTCGAAGATGATCTTGAGTTGCTCCGGCTTTCACCGACCGGGCAACAACTGTTAGCGGAATTGGATGCGGCTTTCCAACGTAACACCATGCCCAAGCTCGATTCGGAGGGGGTTGAAACCAAAAAAGAGAAAAACAGGCGGCAGCCGGAAAATCAGATCATTAAGATCAAGGAGCTAGAGACGGATAACGGGAACTTCTTTTCCCGGGAACTGGGCTTTAATCCTTCCTTTATAGATACCGTGCATCAGTCATTTCCAATCAGTGTTTTACAGCATGAACTGTCGCACGGTTTTAATTGGGTAAACAAAAGTAAGTTAGAAGGCCAAACCAGGGTAAATGATAGCGCCACTGGCCTGGAGGACAATATGGAGCGTCAAGCCGTCGGGTTACAGACAAACGAGTCATTCGATTTCGACAGAGACCCATCTACGCCGCCTACATTCACCAATCCAAAGCCTTTCACGGAGAACGGCCTTCGTGAGGAGATGGGCGAACCCTTGCGTACGGCCTACAAAATCGAAAATGTTGTATGAAAGGCCAATGAGCCTGCACAGGGAAGTCGTGAGCCAAGGGCATTAAATCAGAACTCGCCTTGTGCAAATGTGGTCGAATAGTCGATTGCAACGTGAGCGCACACCCGTGCGCGATGCATTTAGGGAGCGTCACCCATGAAACGTTTTGCCTTGGCGATTATTTGCAGTGCTTTGGCCACATCGGCCCTGGCCGCGCCGAAAGACTGTGAAGAGCTCAGGAAAGAGATTGAAGTCGGCCTGCAGGCCAAGGCAATCCCCTCCTACACCCTGGAAATCATCACCGCCGAAGAAGCCAAGAATCATGACGAAGCCATGATCGTCGGCTCTTGCGAAAACGGCACCAAGCGCATCATCTACCAGCGCAACGATGACTGATCAGGGAATGCAGTTGACGCTGCGTTCCTCGGCCAGCAACTGACGCTGGGCGTTATACAGGCGGATATTAGGGGTGAAGCCCAGCGAGCGCCCTTCCAGGCGGTAGCGCTGGCCGGCCTGGAACTGGTCGTATTGCAGGGTGATAAAACAGGTGCGCTCCTGGGGCTGGTTCAGCCCGCCACCCAGGCCGGCGCCGGCATACACTTCAAAGTCAAAACGCACCATCAACTCATGGCTGCCTGATGGCACCTGGAAGTAGCGCCCATCGTCGAGGGCCTTACCGTCCAGGCGCTGCGCCATGACCAGTTTGGCGCCCGGCGTCGGGGTGGCGAAATCGACCCAGGCCTGTTGCGGGTCTGCCGGCGGGATCGGTGTGGAGGCGCAGGCGCTGAGAAATATCGCCGCGAGGGGAAGCAGGAGCTGACGCATAACGGGTACTCAACCGTAGGAATGGTATGAGCATAACCCCTGCCAGGCAGTTAGTCTGGCAGGCCGATGACGGTGGAGCGGTTTGAAATGATGTGGCGTTTATTGGCGGGGCTGACGTGCCTGTTGCTCGGCGGTTGCTCCAGTGTCAGCTATTACAGCCAACTGGCCAGCGGCCAATGGCAGTTGCTGCGAGCGCGGGAACCGGTGGCCGCAGTGATTGCCGATCCGGCGCGGCCGCAAGTGTTGCGCGATCACCTGGCGCAATCCCAGAAAGCGCGCACCTTCGCCAGTCAACAACTGCACCTGCCCGACAACCAGAGCTATCGCCTGTACGCCGATATTGGCCGGCCATACGTCGTCTGGAATGTCTTCGCTACATCGGAATTTTCCTTGCTGCCCCAGAACCATTGCTTTCCGATCGCCGGGTGCGTGGCCTACCGCGGTTATTACACTCAGGGTGCGGCACGGGGCGAGGCCGCGCTGTTGCAACGGCGTGGCATGGATGTGTCGATTGGCGGGGTCGAGGCTTATTCCACCCTGGGCTGGTTCAATGATCCGATCATGAGTTCGATGATGCGCTGGGGTGAAGAGCGCCTGGCCACGGTGATTTTTCACGAGCTGGCGCACCAGCGTTTTTATGTGAAGGACGACACCGAGTTCAATGAGTCGTTTGCCACCTTTGTCGAACAGGAAGGCACCCGACAATGGCGCGCGGTCCGCGGTCTTGCGCCTGCGAGCGAGTCGACCTTAAAGCAGCGCGACCAATTTATCCAACTGATCCTCGACACCCGCAGCCGCCTGGAGCGCCTGTATGCGCAGCCGTTGGCCGCAGATGCCATGCGCCAGGCCAAGGCGGCCGAGTTCGAGCGCTTGCGCCGTGATTATCGGCACTTGCGTGACAGCCAGTGGGCCGGTGACCCGCGTTATGACGCCTGGATCAATCAGCCGATGAACAATGCGCGCTTGCTGCCATTTGGTTTGTATGACCAGTGGGTGCCGGCGTTTGCGGCATTGTTTCACCGGGAGGGCGGGGACTGGCTGAAGTTCTACGGTGCCGTGGAGCAATTGGGAAGGCTGCCTGTGGAGCAGCGCAAACTGGCGTTGCGGCAGTTGGTCGGTGGCGACCTTTAGGGCCTCATCGCTGGCAAGCCAGCTCCCACATTGGTCGGTGTTTACACATCAAAATGTGGGAGCGGGCTTGCCCGCGATAGCCATCTCAAGCCCGCCGCAAAAACGCCTGATGCATCTCCTCCAGTGTCTCAAAATGCCAGCGCGGCGCTTCGGCACTCAACTCTGCAAAGCTGCCAAACCCATACCCAACCGCCGCCGCATCCAGGCCATTGCTGCGTGCGCCGATCAGGTCGTGCTTGCGGTCGCCGATCATCAAGGTGGTGGCCGGGTCCAGGCCTTCCTCACGTATCAAATGGGCGATCAACTCGACTTTGTTGGTGCGCGTGCCGTCCAGCTCGCTGCCGTAGATCACCTTGAAGTGCTTGGCGAAATCGAAATGCCGGGCGATCTCCCGGGCAAATTCCCACGGCTTGGAGGTGGCCACATACAGCTGGCGACCCTGGCCGTTCAACGCTTCCAGCAAGGGCATGACCCCGTCGAATACCCGGTTTTCATAGAGCCCGGTGACCTTGAAGCGCTCGCGATAGAAGTTCACCGCCTCCCAGGCCCGCGCCTCGTCGAAGTCGTAGAACTGCATAAAGGCCTGTAGCAACGGCGGGCCGATAAAGTGTTCAAGCTTGGTCAGGTCCGGCTCATCGATGCCCAGCTTGGCCAGGGCGTACTGGATCGAGCGGGTGATGCCTTCCCGTGGGTCGGTCAGGGTGCCGTCCAGGTCAAACAGGACCGTCTGGTAATCCAGGGTCATTGGGCGAACCCCTCTGCCAGGTGCAGGTCCTTGAGCTTCACGTAGTTCGCGGCGCTGTAGGTGAAAAAGGCGCGTTCCTTGTCAGAAAGTGCACGAATTTGTTTAACCGGGCTGCCCACATACAAAAAGCCGCTTTCAAGTTTCTTGCCCGGCGGCACCAGGCTGCCGGCACCGATGATCACATCGTCCTCAACCACCGCGCCGTCCATCACAATGCTGCCCATGCCGATCAGGATGCGGTTGCCCACGGTGCAGCCATGCAGCATGACTTTATGGGCGATGGTTACATCGTCGCCGATCAGCAGCGGGAAACCGTCAGGATTGAACGGCCCGGCGTGGGTAATGTGCAGCACGCAGCCGTCCTGCACGCTGGTGCGCGCACCGATGCGGATACGGTGCATGTCGCCGCGAATCACCGTCAGCGGCCAGACCGAGCTGTCGGCGCCGATTTGAACATCGCCGATCACCACCGCCGAAGCATCGACGAAAGCCCCGGCGCCGAGGGTTGGCGTGTGATTCTGATAGGTGCGAAGGGTCACGATAGCCTCTCTCTGTTTGGTTGATAGCTGCGGTGGACGTTGATTGTAATTAAGATGGCCCCATCTTTGTCTTACCTGTTTCTTCAGCCAAGGTGCCAACCGTGAGCGCGAACAACCCTCTTTTGCAGTCCTACGACCTGCCGCCGTTCTCGGCGATCCGTGCCGAGCACGTCCAACCAGCCATCGAACAGATCCTGGCCGACAACCGCGTCGCCATCGAAGGTATCCTGCAAAGCCAGGGAAAAAATCCGACATGGGCCGGCCTGGTCCTGGCCATGGACGAGCTCAACGACCGCCTGGGCGCCGCCTGGAGCCCGGTCAGCCACCTCAATGCCGTGTGCAACAGCGCTGAACTGCGCGAAGCCTACGAGGCCTGCCTGCCGGCATTGAGCGCCTATTCCACCGAGATGGGCCAGAACCGCGAGCTGTTCCAGGCCTTCGAGGCCCTGGCCAACAGCCCGCAAGCGGCCGGTTTCGACGTGGCGCAAAAAACCATTCTGGAGCACGCACTGCGCGATTTCCGTCTGTCGGGCATCGACCTGCCGCCCGAGCAGCAGAAGCGCTATGCCGAAGTGCAGAGCAAACTCTCCGAATTGGGCAGCAAGTTCTCCAACCAACTGCTCGACGCCACCCAGGCCTGGACCAAGCACGTCACCGACGAAGCCGCCCTCGCCGGCCTGACCGACTCGGCCAAGGCGCAAATGGCCGCTGCGGCCCAGGCCAAAGGCCTCGACGGCTGGTTGATCAGCCTGGAATTCCCCAGCTACTACGCGGTGATGACCTACGCCCACGACCGTGCCCTGCGCGAAGAAGTCTACGCGGCCTACTGCACCCGTGCGTCGGACCAGGGCCCGAATGCCGGTCAGAACGATAACGGCCCGGTGATGGAACAGATCCTCGACCTGCGCCAGGAATTGGCCCAACTGCTCGGTTTCGCCTCCTTCTCCGAACTGAGCCTGGCCACCAAAATGGCCGAATCCAGCGACCAGGTACTTGGTTTCCTACGTGACCTGGCCAAGCGCAGCAAACCGTTTGCCGCCCAGGACCTGCAACAGCTCAAGGCCTACGCCGCCGAACAAGGCTGTGCCGACCTGCAAAGCTGGGACAGTGGTTTCTACGGCGAAAAGCTGCGCGAACAGCGCTACAGCGTGTCCCAGGAAGCCCTGCGCGCCTACTTCCCAATCGACAAAGTGCTCGGCGGCCTGTTTGCTATCGTCCAGCGCCTGTACGGCATCGAGATCGCCGAGCAGAAAGGCTTCGACACCTGGCACCCGGATGTTCGCCTGTTTGAAATCAAGGAAAACGGCCAGCACGTCGGCCGCTTCTTCTTCGACCTGTATGCCCGCGCCAACAAGCGTGGCGGCGCCTGGATGGACGGTGCCCGTGACCGCCGGCGCACCGCCGAAGGCGTGCTGCAAAGCCCGGTGGCCAACCTGGTGTGCAACTTCACCCCGGCCGACAGCGGCAAGCCTGCCCTGCTGACCCACGATGAAGTCACCACCCTGTTCCATGAGTTCGGCCACGGCCTGCACCACCTGCTGACCCGCGTCGAACACGCCGGTGTATCCGGCATCAACGGCGTGGCCTGGGATGCGGTGGAGTTGCCGAGCCAGTTCATGGAGAACTGGTGCTGGGAGCCGGAAGGCCTGGCGCTGATTTCCGGTCACTACGAAAGTGGCGAAGCCCTGCCCCAGGACCTGCTGGAAAAAATGCTCGCGGCGAAGAACTTCCAGTCCGGCCTGATGATGGTGCGCCAGCTGGAATTCTCGCTGTTCGACTTTGAGTTGCACGCCACCCACGGCGATGGCCGCAGCGTGGCGCAGGTGCTCGAAGGCGTGCGCGACGAAGTCTCGGTGATGCGCCCGCCGGCCTACAACCGCTTCCCCAACAGCTTCGCGCATATTTTCGCCGGGGGTTACGCGGCGGGGTACTACAGCTACAAGTGGGCTGAAGTACTGTCGGCGGATGCCTTCTCCAAGTTTGAAGAAGACGGCGTGCTCAATGCCCAAACTGGCCGGGCCTTCCGCGAGGCGATCCTGGCCCGTGGCGGTTCCCAGGCACCGATGGTGCTGTTCGTCGACTTCCGCGGACGCGCACCGTCGATTGACGCACTCTTGCGCCACAGCGGCCTGAGTGAGGACGCGGCAGCATGAGTGACGTGCCTGTGATCACCAAAAAACAATTTATCGCCGGCGCCGTGTGCCCGGCGTGCAGCGAGCCGGACAAGCTGAAGATGTGGACCGAAGACAGCGTGCCGCACCGCGAGTGCGTGGCCTGCGGTTATACCGACACGCTTAATGACCAGGGGTTGTCGGTGCCCAAGGAATTGGGCACGCGGGTTAATACCTCGGCGTTGAAAGCACCGGCCGACCCCAAGGTGCAGGCGGTGCAGTTCTTCCCTAATCCGAAGCTGAAAAAAGACTAAAGAAGCGACGCCAACCACTGTAGGAGCGAGCTTGTGTGGGAGCGGGCTTGCTCGCGATAGCGCTGTATCAGTCGACATTTTTGTTAGCTGACACACCGCATTCGCGAGCAAGCCCGCTCCCACACAGGTTCGCTCCTACATTTTTTTGCGCGCATTTCTCGAATTTCCTGGCTGAAACGATTCTCCCATTCCTTAGCCTGCTATCATTTGTAACCATTGATTACATCCACAACGACAAGCCGCTCCATGAAGCGACTGCTCAAGCCCGTGACCACATGATGAGGTGCCACCATGTCTGATCAAGATCGAGACAACCCCCGGCGTGACTTTTTGCGCAAATCCTTGACCTTGATCCCGGTGGTCACGGTTGCCAGCACCGGCCTTGGCGGCTCAATGCTGATGGCCACGCCCGAACCTGCCCAGGCCAGCCCGGCCAAGGCGCCTGCTAGCGAAAAGGCCTACGAGCCCAGTTACTTCACCACTGAGGAGTGGGCTTTTATCAACGCCGCCGTCGCGCGCTTGATCCCCGCCGATGCCCAAGGCCCAGGCGCCCTGGAAGCCGGCGCGCCGGAATATATCGACCGGCAGATGAACACCCCCTACGCCAGTGGCGCCCTGTGGTTTATGCAAGGCCCGTTCAATGCCGACGCTCCGCCCGAGATGGGCTGGCAGAGCAAACTGGTGCCCAAGGAGATCTATCGCCTGGGTATTGCCGCCACGGATGCCTGGTCGAAAGCGTTCAACGGTAAAGCATTTGCTGGGCAAGACAGCGCTACCCAGGATGATCTGCTGCGCCGCCTGGAGGCAGGCGGTGCCGAAACCGGTGAGCATTTCGCGGCGGTTCCGCCGAAGATTTTCTTCAACCTGTTGCTGCAAAACACCAAGGAAGGGTTCTTCTGCGACCCGATCCACGGCGGCAACAAAGGCATGGTTGGCTGGACCATGATCGGCTTCCCCGGCGCCCGCGCCGATTTTATGGATTGGGTGGAACGCAGCGAGCAATACCCCTTCCCGGCTGTTTCCATCCGTGGCGAGAGGGCATAAACGTGGCGACCATCATGAAGAAAGTCGATGCAGTCATCGTTGGCTTTGGCTGGACTGGCGCGATCATGGCCAAAGAGCTGACGGAGGCGGGCTTGCACGTGGTAGCGCTGGAGCGCGGCCCGATGCAGGACACCTACCCGGACGGCAATTACCCACAAGTGATCGATGAACTGACCTACAGCGTGCGCAAAAAGCTGTTCCAGGACATTTCCAAAGAAACCGTGACCATTCGCCATAGCATGAATGACATTGCCTTGCCCAACCGGCAGTTGGGTGCCTTCCTGCCGGGCAATGGCGTGGGCGGCGCGGGCCTGCATTGGTCGGGCGTGCATTTTCGGGTGGACCCCATCGAATTGCGCATGCGCAGCCACTACGAAGAGCGCTACGGCAAACATTTCATTCCCAAGGACATGACCATCCAGGACTTCGGCGTCAGCTACGAAGAACTGGAACCGTTCTTTGACTATGCCGAAAAAGTCTTCGGCACCTCCGGCCAGGCCTGGACCGTAAAGGGTCAGTTGGTGGGTGAAGGCAAGGGCGGCAACCCTTACGCGCCGGATCGCTCCAGCCATTTCCCACTGGAGTCGCAGAAAAATACCTACTCGGCGCAGCTGTTCCAGAAAGCTGCCGCCGATGTGGGCTACAAACCCTACAACCTACCTTCGGCCAATACCTCGGGGCCCTACACCAACCCCTATGGCGCGCAGATGGGCCCGTGCAACTTCTGCGGGTTTTGCAGTGGGTATGTCTGCTACATGTACTCCAAGGCCTCGCCCAACGTGAACATCCTGCCGGCCCTGCGCCAGGTGCCGAACTTTGAGCTGCGGCCAAATTCCCACGTGCTCAAGGTCAATCTCGACAGCAGCAAGCGCAAAGCCACCGGCGTGACCTACATCGACGCCCAGGGCCGCGAGATCGAGCAACCGGCGGACCTGGTGATTCTCGGCGCCTTCCAGTTCCACAACGTGCGCCTGATGCTGCTCTCGGGCATCGGCAAACCCTATGACCCGATCAGCGGCGAAGGGGTGGTGGGCAAGAACTTCGCCTACCAGAACATGGCCACTATCAAGGCCTACTTCGATAAAGACGTGCACACCAACAACTTTATCGGCGCCGGCGGCAATGGCGTGGCGGTGGACGATTTCAACGCCGATAACTTCGACCATGGTCCTCATGGCTTCGTTGGCGGCTCGCCGATGTGGGTCAACCAGGCGGGCAGCCGGCCGATTGCCGGCACCTCCAACCCACCGGGCACGCCGGCCTGGGGCAGTGCGTGGAAGCGCGCCACGGCCGATTACTACACCCACCAGGTGTCGATGGATGCCCACGGTGCCCATCAATCCTACCGGGGCAACTACCTCGACCTGGACCCGGTTTACCGCGATGCCTACGGCTTGCCGCTGCTGCGCATGACCTTCGACTGGCAGGAAAACGACATCAAGATGAACCGCTTCATGGTCGAGAAAATGGGCAAGATCGCCGAAGCGATGAACCCCAAGGCGATTGCCGTGCTCGGCAAAAAAGTCGGCGAGCACTTCAACACCGCGTCCTACCAGACCACCCACCTCAACGGTGGCGCGATCATGGGCACCGACCCGAAGACCAGCGCATTGAACCGCTACCTGCAGTGCTGGGATGTGCACAACGTGTTTGTCCCAGGGGCGTCTGCTTTCCCACAAGGCCTGGGTTACAACCCTACGGGCCTGGTGGCGGCACTGACCTATTGGTCGGCCCGGGCGATTCGCGAGCAGTACCTGAAAAATCCCGGCCCGCTGGTTCAGGCATAAGGAGCGACGACCATGAAAGCATTTGTTATCGCAACCCTGGCCCTGTTCAGCAGTTGCTCGGTGAGCGCCGCGCAAACGGATCTGATCAAACAAGGCCAATACCTGGCCCGCGCCGGTGACTGCGTGGCCTGCCACACCGCCAAGGGCGGCAAGCCGTTTGCCGGTGGCCTGGCGATGGAAACCCCGATTGGCGTGATCTACTCCACCAACATCACCCCGGACAAAACCGGCCTGGGGGACTACAGCTTTGCAGACTTCGATAAGGCCGTGCGCCATGGTGTCGCCAAAAGCGGTAGTACCCTTTACCCGGCGATGCCCTACCCGTCTTACGCACGCGTCAGCGAAACCGATATGCAGGCGCTGTATGCGTACTTTATGAACGGCGTGGAGCCGGTCGCCCAGGCGAACCAGGACAGTGATATTCCCTGGCCCTTGAGCATGCGCTGGCCCCTGGCGGCATGGCGTTGGATGTTTGCGCCCGAGGTGGCGGGCTATCAGGCCCCGGCCGTTGCCGACCCGGTGATCAGCCGGGGTGCCTACCTGGTGGAAGGCCTCGGCCACTGTGGCGCCTGCCACACTCCGCGGGCCCTGACCATGCAGGAAAAGGCCCTGAGCGCGTCGCAAGGTACGGCGTTCCTGTCCGGCAGTGCGCCCCTGGAAGGCTGGATCGCCAAAAGCCTGCGCGGCGACCACAAGGATGGCCTGGGCAGTTGGAGCGAAGAGCAACTGGTGCAGTTTCTCAAGACCGGTCGCAGTGATCGCAGCGCAGTGTTTGGCGGTATGAGCGATGTTGTCGTACACAGCATGCAGTACATGTCTGAAGACGACCTGAACGCTATCGCCCGCTACCTCAAGAGCCTGCCGGCGGTGGACCCCAAGGATCAGCCGCACCAGTACGACAAGCAAGTGGCCGAGGCGCTGTGGAAAGGCGATGACCGCCAGCCGGGCGCGGCGGTGTACATCGATAACTGCGCGGCCTGCCATCGTACCGATGGCCATGGCTACACCCGGGTGTTCCCGGCGCTGGCGGGCAACCCGGTGGTGCAGACGGCGGATGCCACATCGTTGATCAACATTGTGTTGAATGGCGGCACCCTGCCGGCCACTCACGCCGCGCCCTCTACCTTCACCATGCCGGCCTTTGCCTGGCGGCTGTCGGATCAGGAAGTGGCGGATGTGGTCAGTTTCATCCGTGGCAGTTGGGGTAACCAGGGCGCGCCGGTGAAGGCCGGTGATGTGGCCGACCTGCGCAAGCAGGCGCCATAGTCAGGTGGCGGCATTGGTGCCAGGCAGTGCCAATGCCGTCCCGCAGGGCCTGTTTCAGTTGCTCATATCCAGTTTGATTTTTGAGGCGGCAGTAGCAAGTTCGATAAGCAGCGCTTTGTCTTGAGCATCAACGTCGTTGTCTTGATCAATATCGCCATGGGCAGAGACTTTTGTGAACTCCCCTGTTGCAGGGTTCTTCGAGACACGCACGGCATATGAGCTCTGGATTTGCGGTAAGAACGTTTCTGGGTTCATCGTTGTGGTTATGAACTCAATCACGGCCGCATCTTTGTTAATGGTGACCATGATGCTTTTGGTTATTTCATGGGGGGTCATGATGGTTTCACGCCTCGGATGTGGGCTGACGTGATTACCGTACGTTGGCGAGCCAATGGCTTCTACTGTCAGAGATGACAGGTGGATATATATCCAAGGTCGCACGCCAATCGTCTGTTGGCCCTGTACACACTGCGAAATCTCGAATACTGTTTTTATATACAGTATTGGGGCTATCTTCATGTCTATCACCATGCCACCACGCGGGCGAGGCACCGCCACCAACCTGCACAATCGTTTCGCGCCCACGGTCAGTGTGGCCGAGGACGACGGCTGGTATCAGGAAGTACCGCCAACCCAGGGCACCGAAGTGCGTATCGAGACGGCGAAGACCATCATCACCCGCAACACCTCGCCGGACCTGCCATTCGACCGCTCCATCAACCCTTACCGGGGCTGTGAGCACGGTTGCATTTATTGTTATGCGCGGCCCAGCCATGCCTATTGGGACATGTCCCCGGGCCTGGACTTTGAAACCAGACTGATCGCCAAGAGCAACGCCGCCCAGGTGCTGGAGCAACAACTGTCCAAGCCCGGCTATGTGTGCGCGCCGATCAACCTGGGTTCCAACACGGACCCCTACCAACCCATCGAACGTGAATACACGATCACCCGGCAGATCCTGGAAGTGCTGCTGCGCTATCGCCACCCGGTGACCATCGTGACCAAGGGCTCGCTGATCCTGCGTGACCTTGACCTGCTCACGGCGCTGGCCCGCCAGCGGCTGGTGGCGGTGATGATCAGCCTCACCAGCCTGGACGATGAGCTCAAGCGCATCCTGGAGCCCCGGACGGCGGCGCCCAAGGCGCGGCTGCGGGCGATCCGGGTGATGCGCGGGGCGGGTATCCCGGTGGGCGTGCTGTGTTCGCCGATGATTCCGATGATCAACGACAGCGAACTGGAAAGCCTGCTGGCCGAAGCCCATGCTGCCGGGGCGCAGAGCGCGGCCTATATGATGCTGCGCCTGCCCCTTGAAGTGGCGCCGCTGTTCGAGGAGTGGCTGGCGGCCCATTACCCGCAACGGGCGGCCCATGTGATGAGCCTGGTGCGTCAGGTGCGCGGTGGCGAAGTCTATGACAGCCGCTTTGGTGTACGCATGCGCGGTGAGGGGCCGTTTGCCGATTTGCTGGCACAACGATTTGCCAAAGCGATCAAGCGCTTGGGGCTCAAGCATCGGGAGGGGTTCAATCTTGATTGCAGTGCATTCTGCCCGCCCGGCAGGCAACTGGCTTTGTTGTAGACTGACACAAATATATGCGTTGCCTTGTCAGGGTGGTCGCGATTTGACATCACTGAAACCCGCGAAATAGAGCGGTTCATTCAGTTTGAGTTAAGTTTCGGCAGGTACTTTGTTCATCGAGTGACTGATGGGGCGGCGGTGCAGGCGGGACACTTTTTTGTGTGGTTTCCCCTGCTATGCGCGTCGACCTGAACTGCAAAACTCCCCGCGAGGATGAATCATGAGTGACAAGGATAAACAGCCGTTGGCTGCGTCGGCTTCAGCCCCCCACGAGGCGGAGTCCGCCGATGCAGCGCTGCAACACATTGTTGATGGTTTTTTGCATTTCCATAACGAGATCTTTCCCCAGCAGGAAGAACTCTTCAAAAAGCTCGCCACGGCCCAGAGCCCACGGGCGATGTTTATCACCTGTGCCGACTCGCGCATTGTTCCCGAACTGATTACCCAAAGCTCCCCGGGCGATCTGTTTGTCACCCGTAACGTGGGTAACGTCGTGCCGCCCTATGGGCAGATGAACGGTGGTGTGTCCACGGCCATCGAGTACGCGGTGCTGGCCCTGGGCGTGCAGCACATTATTGTCTGTGGCCACTCCGATTGTGGTGCGATGCGGGCGGTGCTCAACCCCCAGAGCCTGGAAAAAATGCCCACGGTCAAAGCCTGGCTGCGCCACGCCGAGGTCGCCAAGACCATGGTCCAGGACAACTGTGATTGCGCCAACGAAGGCGAAAGCATGCAGGTGCTGACCGAAGAAAACGTCATCGCCCAGTTGCAACACTTGCGCACCCACCCTTCTGTGGCTTCGCGCATGGCCAACGGTCAACTGTTTATCCATGGCTGGATCTACAACATCGAGACCAGCGAGATCAAAGCCTACGATGCGGACCAGGCTACGTTCCTGCCGTTGAACGGTTCGCTACCGATCCCTTCGGCGACGCCAAAAGCGCGCTTCTAAAACATTCCCTGCCGGGTAACGCGATGGCTGCCATGGATGCAGCCAGGCCTTGCCACGCCCGGCGAATGCCTCGGGAGAGTCATTATGCGTGCAGCTCAATTAAAAACAGTGCTGCCACGGGAGCTGTTGGCTTCGGTGGTGGTGTTTCTGGTGGCCCTGCCCTTATGCATGGGAATCGCCATTGCCTCGGGCATGCCACCGGCCAAGGGCCTGATCACCGGGATCATTGGTGGCCTGGTGGTGGGCTGGCTGGCCGGCTCGCCCCTGCAAGTCAGCGGCCCGGCGGCCGGCCTGGCGGTGCTGGTGTTCGAGCTGGTGCGCCAGCACGGCATGCAGATGCTTGGGCCGATCCTGCTGTTGGCGGGCTTCCTGCAACTGGTGGCCGGGCGCCTGCGCCTGGGCTGCTGGTTCCGGGTGACGGCGCCGGCGGTGGTCTATGGCATGTTGGCGGGGATTGGGGTGTTGATTGTCCTGTCGCAAGTGCATGTGATGCTCGATGGGGTGCCCAAACCCTCGGGGCTGGATAACCTCGCGGCCTTCCCCGCTGCGCTGGCCCAGGCCATTCCCGGCCTGGGTGGCGGGCTCGGTTGGCAAGCCGGCCTGCTCGGGTTGGCGACGATTCTGGTTATGTGGTTGTGGGACAAATTCCGCCCGCAAACACTGCGCTTTGTCCCGGGCGCGCTGCTGGGCGTGGGCCTGGCGACCGTGACCAGCCTGGTGTTGGCCTTGCAGGTCAAGCGTGTGGAAGTGCCGGAAAACCTGGCCGATGCCATTGATTGGCTGCGTCCCAGCGACCTGCTGAACCTGGCCGATCCCAGCCTGTTGATCGCCGCCTTCGCGGTGGCCTTTATCGCCAGTGCCGAAACGTTGCTCTCGGCGGCGGCGGTGGACCGCATGCACAACGGCCAGCGCTCGGACTTCGACAAGGAATTGTCCGCCCAGGGTGTAGGCAACATGCTCTGCGGCCTGGTGGGGGCGTTGCCCATGACCGGGGTGATCGTACGCAGTTCGGCCAACGTCCAGGCCGGGGCGACCACGCGCTTGTCGGCGATGTTCCATGGCCTCTGGCTGCTGGCCTTTGTGCTGTTGCTGTCGAGCGTGCTGCAAAGCATTCCGGTGGCGAGCCTGGCGGGGGTGCTGGTATACACCGGGATCAAGTTGGTGGACCTCAAGGCATTCCGTGGCCTGGCGCGTTATGGCCGGATGCCGATGTTCACCTACGCGGCCACGGCCCTGGCGATCATCTTGACCGACTTGCTGACGGGCGTACTGGTAGGTTTCGGGCTGACCCTGGTGAAACTGGCGTGGAAGGCTTCACGCTTGAAAGTCAGCCTGATCGACCTGCCCCAGGACGGTGAAATGGAGTTGCGCCTGATCGGTGCCGCGACGTTTCTCAAGGTGCCTGCCTTGACCCAGGTGCTGGCGAGCGTGCCGGCGGGGACCACGGTGCATGTGCCGCTCAATAACCTGAGTTACGTGGACCATTCGTGCCTGGAGTTGCTGGAGGAATGGGGGCGGGCCAATGCGGCCAAGGGCTCGACGCTGGTGATCGAGGCGCGGGGGTTGAAGCGTAGGCTGGAAGGGCGGATACGGACCACGACCCGGATCGGCTCTGCCCCGCAGCTGGCTGACGAAACCGGATAAAAATGTGGGAGCGGGCTTGTGTGGGAGCCGGGCTTGCCCGCGATAGCATCACCGCGGTGTAACTGATACACCACGGTGCCTGCATCGCGGGCAAGCCCGGCTCCCACATTTGTTCTATGCCTGGCAGGAAAACTCAGGCCGGCTGATCCAGCTCCAACTCCACGCCCAATTGGCGCGACAGGCACGGCCAGCGCTTCCACGCGGCTTCCGTTGCCGGGCTCTTGAGCTGGTCGCGATAGGCCTCGACGGACTCCAGGGCGAAGCTTTCTTCATTGAGCATTTCATCCACCGCCAGGTGCACGGCTTCGTCCAACTGATTGGCAAATGCTTCGCCGATCAACTGGTGAGCAATCACGTTGGCAACGGTGGTGTCCGCCGGAATCAACGGCTGGCCGAAATGCTTGATATACAAATCGTTTACTTCTTCCACCAGCCGATGGGCCAGGTAGGCCTCGTCCAGCAGGCCGTTGAGGCCTTCATGGGCGGCCAGGATGGCCGGTGGCTGAAGAAAGAAATGCTCGGCGATTTTCAGTACGGGTTTGATCTGGCTTTCGATCCCGGCTTCCCGGGCCACGTCGTTGGCGGCATCCAGCAGGTCCGGGACCTGATCGATGTAGGCAGTGACGAAGCGCGTCATTACGGCATTACGGTCACCCTCGGCCAGGGAAATGGCCGAGTGCAGGTGCGGTAACTGTGCGTCCAGTTGTTTGGCCAATTGGCCAGTGGACGCTTCGTGTTGATGGGCACGGGAAATCTGCTCGCGCAATGCGGCGGTGTTCATGAAAGCTCCAGGAATACGGGCGTAGGAAAGGGGATTGCATAAGGTAGCTCGTTTATACGAGCCCCTAAGATGCATTTGTCATAATTATTTCATGGTTATGCGCCGTGGTTATATCGAATAGCCATCGTTCGTCGGATAGGCCCTAAATCTGCGGGTCATCCAGCGCCGTTCGTCTCTTTTTACTGATTTGCCCTCATACATTGCGGGGTCGCAGTCGCTGTCTATACTCGGGTTTGTACGCAATTAGCTGATGACGCCCAACTGCATTTAGGCAGGCAAGGCTTGGCGGATGTAAGCAGTTTGGAAGCCGCCCCCTTGGCCGCAGGTGCAAACCGGCGGGATAACAAGAACGATAAGGGGAACCCGCAATGACGCGACATCCACATGTTTGGATGGGCTTACTCTTGTGGTCAGTATTCAGCCAGGCGCAAGCCGCCTGGACGGTGAATATGGCACCAGGGGCCACTGAAGTCAGTCACGCCGTGTTCGACCTGCACATGACCATTTTCTGGATCTGTGTGGTGATCGGCATCATCGTGTTTGGCGCCATGTTCTGGTCGATGATTATGCATCGCCGCTCCACGGGCCAGGTGGCGGCCAAGTTCCACGAAAGTACGACGGTGGAAATTCTCTGGACCGTAGTGCCCTTGCTGATCCTCGTCGCCATGGCTGTTCCGGCGACCAAGACCCTGATCAACATCTACGACAGCAGTGAGTCGGATATCGATATCCAGGTCACCGGCTATCAGTGGAAGTGGCACTACAAATACCTGGGCCAGGACGTCGAGTTCTTCAGCAACCTGGCCACCCCCGCCGAGCAGATCCATAACCAGGCCACCAAGGGCGAACACTACCTGCTGGAAGTCGACCAGCCGCTGGTGCTGCCGGTGGGCGCCAAGGTGCGCTTTTTGGTGACCGCCGCCGACGTGATCCACTCCTGGTGGGTGCCGGCGTTTGCGGTCAAGCGCGATGCCATCCCCGGCTTCGTCAACGAGGCCTGGACCCGGGTCGACAAGCCCGGGATCTACCGTGGCCAGTGTGCGGAGCTGTGCGGCAAGGACCACGGGTTCATGCCCATCGTGGTCGAGGTCAAGTCCAAGGCCGACTACGCAACCTGGCTCGACGAGCGCAAGGTCGAGGCTGCCAAGCTCAAGGAGCTGACCTCCAAAGAGTGGACGCTCGAAGAGCTGGTAGCCCGTGGCGACAAGGTCTACCACACCACCTGCGTGGCCTGTCACCAGGCCGAAGGCCAGGGCCTGCCGCCGATGTTCCCGGCGCTCAAAGGCTCGAAAATCGCCACTGGGCCGGCGGCAGACCACCTGAACATCGTCTACCACGGCAAGCCCGGCACGGCGATGGCGGCCTTCGGCAAGCAACTGTCGGAAGTCGATATTGCAGCGGTGGTGACTTACGAGCGTAACGCCTGGGGCAACAACAAAGGCGACATGGTCACGCCTAAAGACGTGCTGGCCATCAAACAGGCGCAAAGCCAATGAACCTCTTCATTGCGTATGCCCTGAATCGCCCTACCCATCCGCTTGCAGGAGAACGGCCATGAGCACTGTGATCGATGACCACGGTCATGCCGCTGACCACGCCCACGGCCCCGCCAAGGGCCTGATGCGCTGGGTGCTGACCACCAACCACAAAGATATCGGGACCATGTACCTGTGGTTCAGTTTCGCCATGTTCCTGCTCGGCGGCTCGTTCGCCATGGTGATCCGCGCCGAGCTGTTCCAGCCGGGCTTGCAGATCGTCGAGCCGGCGTTCTTCAACCAGATGACCACCATGCATGGCCTGATCATGGTGTTTGGCGCGGTGATGCCGGCGTTTGTCGGCCTGGCCAACTGGATGATCCCGCTGATGATCGGTGCGCCGGACATGGCCCTGCCGCGCATGAACAACTTCAGCTTCTGGCTGCTGCCGGCGGCGTTCCTGCTGCTGGTCTCGACCCTGTTCAGCCCGGGCGGCGGGCCGAACTTTGGCTGGACCTTCTATGCCCCGCTCTCCACCACCTACGCCCCGGAAAGCGTGACGTTCTTTATCTTCGCCATCCACCTGATGGGTATCAGCTCGATCATGGGCGCGATCAACGTGGTCGCCACCATCCTCAACCTGCGTGCCCCGGGCATGACCCTGATGAAGATGCCGCTGTTTGTCTGGACCTGGCTGATCACCGCCTTCCTGCTGATTGCGGTGATGCCGGTGCTGGCCGGTTGCGTGACCATGATGCTGATGGATATCCACTTTGGCACCAGCTTCTTCAGCGCTGCCGGCGGCGGTGACCCGGTGTTGTTCCAGCATGTGTTCTGGTTCTTCGGCCACCCCGAGGTGTACATCATGATCCTGCCGGCCTTCGGCGCCGTCAGCTCGATCATCCCGACCTTTTCGCGCAAGCCGCTGTTTGGCTACACTTCGATGGTCTATGCCACGGCGAGCATCGCGTTCCTGTCGTTTATCGTGTGGGCGCACCATATGTTCGTGGTGGGTATTCCGTTGGTGGGCGAGTTGTTCTTCATGTACGCCACCCTGCTGATCGCGGTGCCCACCGGGGTCAAGGTGTTCAACTGGGTCAGCACCATGTGGCAAGGCTCGCTGACCTTTGAGACGCCGATGCTGTTTGCCGTGGCCTTTGTGATCCTGTTCACCATCGGCGGCTTTTCCGGGCTGATGCTGGCCATCGCCCCGGCGGACTTCCAGTACCACGACACCTACTTTGTAGTGGCGCATTTCCATTACGTACTGGTGCCCGGCGCAATCTTCGGGATCTTCGCCTCGGCCTACTACTGGCTGCCGAAATGGACCGGCCATATGTACGACGAAACCCTGGGCAAGCTGCATTTCTGGCTGTCGTTCGTGGGCATGAACATGGCGTTCTTCCCCATGCACTTTGTGGGGCTGGCCGGTATGCCACGGCGGGTGCCGGACTACAACCTGCAGTTCGCCGACTTCAACATGGTGTCGTCGATTGGTGCCTTTATGTTCGGCGCCACGCAGATCTTCTTCCTGTTTATCGTGATCAAGTGCATCCGTGGCGGCAAGCCGGCGCCGGCCAAGCCGTGGGATGGCGCCGAAGGGCTGGAGTGGAGCGTGCCTTCGCCAGCGCCGTACCACACCTTCACCACACCGCCGGAGGTCAAATGAACCCGGTCATGAAAACACCGCCGCCGCCCTGTGGGAGCGGGCTTGCCCGCGATGACGGCCTCAAGATCCGCCGCGAACTTGAAGCCCTCATCGCAGGCAAGCCCACAGAAAAGCCAAGAGTAGGTGGGCGCCATGGCTGATTCCGTGCCCCTCAACCGCCTGGTCACGCGCCTGTTGATCCTGGTGCTGGCGATGTTCGCCTTCGGCTTTGCCCTGGTGCCGATCTACGACGTGATGTGCAAGGCCTTCGGCATCAATGGCAAGACCGCCGGGCAGTACGAAGGCTCACAGGTGGTCGACCCGTCGCGCCAGATACGGGTGCAGTTCCTGTCGACCAATGCCATCGATATGGTCTGGGAATTCCACTCCAAGGCCGACGAGATTGTGGTCCACCCCGGCGCGGTCAACGAAATGGTGTTCGTGGCCTTCAACCCCACCGACAAGCCGATGACGGCCCAGGCGATCCCGAGTATTTCCCCGGCCGAAGCGGCGATGTACTTCCACAAGACCGAGTGTTTTTGCTTTACCCAGCAAGTGCTGCAACCGGGAGAGCGCATCGAGATGCCGGTGCGCTTCATTGTCGATCGCGACATGCCCAAGGATGTGAAGCATTTGACCCTGGCGTACACGCTGTTCGATATCACTGCGCGCCAACCGCCCGTGGCTGTCCATACCGGCGGCTAGGCGTGCCTGCGGGCTCGATTAGGAGAACGGATACATGTCGACTCATGATACGTACTACGTACCAGCGCAAAGCAAGTGGCCAATAATTGCCACGTTTGGGCTGTTGATCACCGTGTATGGCCTGGGTGTATGGTTCAACGACCTCAAGGCGGCCCGCCCGGAATCCCACGGCCCGCTGATCTTTTTCGTCGGCAGCCTGCTGCTGGCCTACATGATGTTTGGCTGGTTTGGCGCGGTGATCAAGGAAAGCCGCGCCGGGTTGTATAGCGCGCAGATGGACCGCTCGTTCCGCTGGGGCATGACCTGGTTCATCTTTTCCGAGGTGATGTTTTTTATCGCGTTCTTTGGCGCGCTGTTCTATGTGCGGCACATGTCGGCGCCATGGCTGGCCGGCGAAGGGTCCAAGGGCATTGCCCATATGCTGTGGCCCAATTTCGAGTTCGCCTGGCCGCTGCTCAACAACCCGGACCCCAAGCTGTTTCCGGCGCCGGAAGGCACCATCAGCCCGTGGGGCCTGCCGTTGGTCAACACCATCTTGCTGGTGAGTTCCAGCGTGACCATCACCATTGCCCACCACGCCCTGCGCAAGGGCCATCGCGGCGCGCTGAAGATCTGGCTGGCGCTCACCGTGTTGCTGGGGGTGGCGTTCCTGGGGTTCCAGGCCGAGGAATATATCCACGCCTATAAAGAGCTGGGCCTGACCCTGGGCTCGGGAGTGTATGGCGCGACATTCTTCATGCTCACGGGCTTTCACGGCGCCCACGTGACCATCGGCACGATCATTTTGTTCGTGATGCTGATGCGCATCCTCAAGGGGCATTTCAATGCCGAGCATCAGTTCGGTTTCGAGGCGGCCAGTTGGTATTGGCACTTTGTCGACGTGGTGTGGATCGGTTTGTTTTTCTTCGTCTACGTGCTGTAGCGCATTTACCAGGGGGCGTGGGACACCAGTTGGCCGCTGAAGAACCCCCAGGTGATCAGCGCCAGGGTGATCACGGCCAGCACCACACGCACGGTCAAGGCGGTGACGAGGCGATTGGAGTGGCCCTCGTCCTTGACCAGGAAGAACAAGCCACTGAACAGGCTCACAACGGTAGCGATCAGCATCAGGGCGATAGCGGCTTTGAGCATGGTCAGGCTCCAGGGCTCTTATTTTGAGGGGCGGGCAATGAGATTCAGTATAGCCAGCGCAGCATCGACCTTCGTGGTAACGCCATGAAACGCTTTCGCCCCGGGATTGCACCGACGTTGGTGGTGCTGGTGTTGTTGCCGCTGATGGTGTTCCTGGGTTTTTGGCAAGTGTCCCGTGGCCAGGAAAAACAGGCGCTGCTCCAGAGCTACGCCGAGCGTCGGGCGGCGCAGCCCATCAGCGTCGAGCAACTGGAGGCGGTGGCGGATCCGGCCTTTCGCCGGGTGCAGTTGCGCGGGCAGTTCGACGCCGGGCACAGCGTGCTGCTGGATAACCGCATGCGCGACGGCAAGGCGGGCGTCGAGTTGTTGCAACCCTTTCATGACCAGGCCAGCGGCCAGTGGCTGCTGCTCAATCGCGGCTGGCTACCGTGGCCGGATCGGCGCACGCCGCCAGCCTTCACCACCCCCAACCAGCCTTTGAATATCAACGCCTGGGTATATGTCGCCCCGGGCGAGACGTTTCAGTTGCATGCCGACCCGGCAGCCGCGCAATGGCCGCGCCTGTTGACGGTGTTGCACCCGCAGGTGTTGTGGGCCGAGCTGGAGCGTAGCGGGTTTGCCTTTGAGCTGCGGGCCGAAGCGGGCCCCGCGACCTATGAAACCCAGTGGCCGGTAGTGGCCATGGGGCCGGAAAAACACCTGGGGTATGCCGTGCAGTGGTTCGCCATGGCGCTGGCGCTGCTGGGCCTTTACCTCTACCTCGGCTGGCACAACGCAAGGGAGAAGCACCATGGGAGCGGCCATGAATCCACTCAACATGTCTGACACGCCGGCGGCGCCCAATCGCAGCAAGGGGCGCTGGCAACTGATCCTGATCCTGCTGATGGTGATCGGCCCGATGGTGCTGGCGACCCTGATGTACAAGTTGCAGTTCTGGGTGCCGGACAACCGCAGCGATCATGGCGAGATGATCGGTAATGGCCAGACCCGCGCCGATATCGGCGTGCAGGCCGACGAGCAGCGCTGGCAACTGCTGGTCACCGCGCCTGCGGCCTGCGCCGCCGATTGCCGGCAGTTGGTCTACCTTGCGCGCCAGCTGCAGATCGGCCTGGGGCGTGATGCGTCCCGCGCCAGCCATGCCCTGGCCAGTGCGCAGCCGGTCGGCGCCGAGTATGAGGCCAAGTTGCAGGCCGAGTATCCGCAGTTGCAGCGTTTGCCCCTGGACCTGCCGACTTTCAAGCAGAACGCTGCCGCACCGGGTGATGCGCAACTGTGGATCGTCGACCCCCACGGCAACCTGGTGCTGCGCTACGACGCCCGGGTCAAGGGCAAGGACCTGCTCAACGACCTGCGCCACCTGCTGAAACTGTCGAATATCGGATAAGGGCATCGTCATGGCCAAACCTGGATTTCGCCTCGCGCTGTTTGCCACCCTGCTGGCGCTGATTGTGGTGCTTTTGGGCGCCTACACGCGCCTGACCCATGCCGGCCTCGGTTGCCCGGACTGGCCGGGTTGCTATGGCTTTATCAGCGTGCCGAAAAGCGAGGCCCAACTGGCCCATGCCGAGCTGCACTTTCCCGACGCGCCGGTGGAGGCCGACAAGGGCTGGAACGAGATGATCCATCGTTATGCGGCGGGCACCCTGGGGCTGTTGATCGCGCTGTTGGCCACCCGTGCCTGGACCCATCGGCGGCATCCGGGGCAACCCTTGAAGCTGCCGTTGTTCCTGCTGGCGGTGGTGTTTGCCCAGGCGGCCTTTGGCATGTGGACGGTGACCCTCAAGCTGTGGCCGCAGGTGGTCACCGGGCATTTGCTGGGGGGCTTTGCCACCTTGAGCCTGTTGTTTCTACTGACCCTGCGCCTGTCCGGGGTCTTGCCGGCGCTGATCGTGCCCCGGCGCTTGCAGTATTGGGCCACGGCCGGCCTGGTGCTGGTGATCGGGCAGATCGCCCTGGGTGGCTGGGTCAGTTCCAACTATGCGGCGGTGGCCTGTATTGACTTGCCGACCTGCCATGGCGAGTGGTGGCCGGCGGCGGATTTTGCCAATGGCTTCCACCTGACCCAGCATATCGGCCCCAACTACCTGGGCGGGCAACTGGACAGTGATGCGCGCACGGCGATTCACCTGACCCATCGCCTGGGCGCGCTGGTGGTGACTGTGGCGCTGCTGGGCCTGGCCTGGCAGCTCAAGGCGGTGGGCATGACCCGCCTGGCGGGCCTGCTGCTGGTCGCCCTGGCCGTGCAGATCGGCCTGGGCTTGAGCAATGTGTACTTTCATTTGCCGCTGCCGGTGGCGGTCGCCCATAACGCCGGCGGTGCAGCCTTGTTGCTGACCCTGGTGCTGGTCAATTACCACGCCCGTACCAGCCTGGTGCGGGTCCGTCATCAGGTGCCGTTCGGTTGGCGCTTCAGCCCGCGCAAACACGTCTCGGGCCTGATTACCCTTAAAGGAGAGATGCCATGGCGACCTTGATTGGCGCACGTCACAGCCAGGCGATCTGGCGCGACTACCTGGAGCTGACCAAGCCCAAGGTGGTAGTGCTGATGCTGATCACCTCGCTGGTGGGCATGTTTCTCGCCACCCGCGCCGGGGTGCCGTGGCCGGTGCTGATCTTCGGCAACCTGGGGATTGCCCTGTGTGCCGGCGGCGCGGCGGCGGTCAACCATGTGGTGGACCGGCGCATCGACGCACTGATGGCGCGCACCCACAAGCGGCCGCTGGCTGAAGGCCGGGTTTCCCCGGCCGCCGCGCTGATATTTGCCCTGGCGCTGGCAGTGGCCGGGCTGGGCCTGTTGCTGGCGTTTACCAACCCCTTGGCGGCCTGGCTGACCCTGGCCTCGCTGCTGGGCTATGCGGTGATCTACACCGGCTTTCTCAAGCGGGCGACGCCGCAGAACATCGTGATCGGCGGCCTGGCCGGCGCGGCGCCACCGTTGCTCGGCTGGGTGGCGGTCACCGGGCATGTGAGTGCCGAACCGTTGCTGCTGGTGCTGATTATCTTTGCCTGGACCCCGCCACACTTCTGGGCCCTGGCCATCCATCGCAAGGAGGAATATGCCAAGGCCGATATCCCGATGCTGCCGGTAACCCACGGCGAGCACTACACCAAGGTGCATATCCTGCTCTATACCTTCGCGCTGCTGGCGGTGAGCCTGATGCCCTATGTGATCCACATGAGCGGGCTGTTGTACCTGGGTTGTGCGCTGGTTTTGGGCGCACGCTTTCTGCAATGGGCCTGGGTGCTGTACCGTGGCAGTCGGCCGCACGCGGCGATCAATACCTTCAAGTACTCTATCTGGTACCTGTTTTTGCTATTTATCGCCCTGCTCGTAGACCACTACTTATTGTTGAACCTATGACTCGAACTCAAAAAACTGTCTTTATCCTGGTGGCCCTGGTGGCGTTGATCATGGGCCTGACCGTCAACAAAGTCCTGTCTGGCAAAGGCCAGGGCGACCCTACGGCGTTGGTCGATGCAGGGATTATCCTGCTGCCGCAAAGCCGCCAGCTGCCGCCTGTGACCATGACCAACCAGGACGGCCAGCCGGTGCTGGTCAATGAGTTGAAGGGCAAGTGGAGCGTGCTGTTCTTTGGCTACACCTTCTGCCCGGACATCTGCCCGACCACCCTCGCCCAACTGCGGCAGATCAAGAGCGAGCTGCCCAAGGACGTGGTGGATAAGCTGCAGGTGATCCTGGTCAGCGTTGACCCGCACCGCGATACCCCGACGCAGCTCAAGCAGTACCTGAGCTACTTCGATCCGCAATTTGCAGGCCTGACCGGGGCGAATGTGGAGGATGTGCAGAAGGTCTCGAATGCGGTGAGCATTCCGTTTATCCCGGCGGATACCAGCAAGCCGAACTACACCGTCGACCACAGCGGCAACCTGGCGTTGATCGGGCCGGATGGTACCCAGCGTGGGTTTATCCGTGCGCCGTTGAATAACCAGAAGCTGGTGGCGCAGTTGCCGGGGTTGTTGCAGCGCAACTAGCTGACAACACCGATCAAGTGTGGGAGCTGGTTTGCCTGCGATAGCGTCAGGTCAGCCAGCCTCTTGGTTGCTGACCCACCGTTATCGCAGGCAAGCCAGCTCCCACACTTTGCTTTGCTCGGCTTCAGAGAGCGTATTTCAGATCAGAACGCCGGCAGGATTGCGCCTTTGTACTTCTCGTTGATGAACTTCTTCACTTCTGGAGTGTGCAGGGCCTTGACCAGCTTCTGCACCGCGTCCGAATCCTTGTTGTCCTCGCGGGTTACCAGGATGTTGACGTAAGGCGAGTCGTTGCCTTCGATCGCCAGGGCATCCTTGGACGGGTCCAGCTTGGCTTCCAGGGCGTAGTTGGTGTTGATCAGCGCCAGGTCAACCTGGGTCAGCACGCGCGGCAGGGTGGCGGCTTCCAGTTCGCGGAATTTCAGGCCTTTTTCGTTGCCGGTGATGTCCTTGATGGTCGACAGGATATCGGTCGGGTTCTTCAAGCTGATCAGGCCCTTGTTGGCCAGCAGCAGCAACGCACGGCCGCCGTTGGTGGCGTCGTTGGGGATCACCACGTTGGCGCCGTTCGGCAGCTCGGCCAGGGTCTTGTACTTGCTGGAGTAGGCGCCCAGTGGCTCCAGGTGCACGCCGGCCACGCTCACCAGGTGGGTGCCCTTGGCCTTGTTGAACTCATCCAGGTACGGCTGGTGCTGGAAGAAGTTGGCGTCCAGGCGCTTCTCGGCCACTTGTACGTTCGGCTGCACGTAGTCGGTGAACACCTTGACCTTCAAGTCCACGCCTTGCGCGGCCAGGGCCGGCTTCACGAACTCAAGGATCTCAGCGTGCGGCACCGGTGTGGCGGCGACCGTCAGGGTCTCGGCGGCATGGGCGGAAAACGCGGCAACCGCGGCGAAAGCAACCAGTAGTTTTTTCATCCAACAAGCTCCTTGTTCGGGCATTTGCCGGCGGTGGCCGGCCATGGCCGTTATTTTCGAGAATAGTGGGTCACCAGCTTATCGCCGATGGTTTGCAGAATCTGCACCAGCACAATCAACATCACCACGGTGACGACCATCACGTCATCCTGGAAGCGCTGGTACCCATAACGGATCGCCAGGTCACCCAGGCCACCGGCACCCACCACACCCGCCATGGCGGTGTAGCCCACCAGGGCAATGGCGGTCACGGTGATTGCCGCAATGATGCCGGGTTTGGCCTCGGGCAGTAGCGCCTTGGTGATGATCTGCCGCGTGGTCGCGCCCATGGCCTGGGTCGCCTCGATAATGCCGCGATCGACCTCGCGCAGGGCAGTTTCCACCAGCCGTGCGAAGAACGTCGAAGCGCCGACCACCAGCGGTGGAATCGCGCCGGCCACGCCCAGCGAAGTGCCCGTGAGGAACACGGTCGTCGGGATCATCACAATCAGCAGAATGATAAACGGCAGAGAACGGATGGCGTTGACCACGAAGGCCAGGGCGGCATAGGTGGCTTTTTGCTCCAGCAACTGGCGTGGGCTGAACAGAAACAGCAGGATGCCCAATGGCAGGCCCACCAACACGGTGAAAAACAGCGAGGTGCCGAGCATCAGCAGGGTGTCGTTGGTGGCCACCCAGATATCGGCCCAGTCGACGTTGTCGAAATAATGCAGTAGCACGTCCATTAACGCAGGACCTCCATGTGCACATCGGCGGCGGTAAAGCGCGCGAACGCCGCTTCCATGTCACCGCCGGTGATGGCCAGGGTCAGTTGCCCGTAAGGGGTATCTTTGATGTGGTCGATGCGACCGGCGAGGATGCTGTAGTCCACACCCGTTTCGCGGGCGACGGTGCCCAGCAGGGGCGCGTAGGTCGCTTCGCCCTGGAACGTCAGGCGCACGATGCGGCCTGGTACATGGGCGAATACATCGCGCTGCTCGCCTTCATCAACCTGCTCGGCTTCCTGCACAAAACGCTTGGTGGTCGGGTGCGTGGGGTGCAGGAACACCTGGGCCACCGGACCCTGCTCGACAATCACCCCGGCATCCATCACCGCGACCTGGTCGCAGACACGGCGGATCACGTCCATTTCATGGGTGATCAACACGATGGTCAGCTTCAGCTCGCGGTTGATCTCGGCCAGCAATTGCAGGACCGAGGCGGTGGTCTGTGGGTCGAGGGCACTGGTGGCTTCGTCGCACAGCAGGATTTTCGGCTTGGTGGCCAGGGCGCGGGCGATGCCGACGCGCTGTTTCTGGCCGCCGGACAACTGCGCCGGGTACTTCTTGGCGTGGTCGGACAGGCCGACCCGGTCCAGCAGTTCGGCTACGCGCGCATCGATCTCGCGGCGCGACAGTTCACCCGCCAGGGTCAGTGGCAGCGCCACGTTGTCGGCGACGGTCTTGGAGGCCAGCAGGTTGAAGTGCTGGAAGATCATCCCGACCTGCTGCCGGAAACGGCGCAGGCCGTTGGCATCCAGGGCGGTGACGTCTTCGTCATCGACCGTGATCTGGCCGCCCGAAGGCTCTTCCAGGCGATTGATCAGGCGCAGCAGGGTACTTTTTCCTGCACCGGAGTGGCCGATCAGGCCAAACACCTGGCCGTTCTCGACACGCAGGCTGGTGGGGTGCAGTGCGGGGATATCCTTGCCGGCGACCCGGTAGGTTTTATGGACGTTATGAAACTCGATCACGTAGCGAACCTTGTGGGGCGCATTGAAAAGGGATCAGCGGTTAGCCGGGCGCGCATTTTAGCCTGTCCGTATAGTGTTTCTTAGCATTTATTTCGTATTCAACCAGCGATTTGGCAATAACGCGATCAAAGGTCATAAAAAAGGAACGGTAAAAAACCCCATCAGTCACTACATAAGCAACTCGACTTCCCGGGTGCCGTGCCCGGGGTTTTGCTCAAACGGGCCAGGGATCGCCCTGGACTACGCAAACGAGGAGTTTTGACTGATGAGCACCAAGAAACCCGTCGCGCCACCCAAGAGCGCGCTTGCAGGCACCGACACCCTGGACCGTGGCAACACCAATGCCAAGCTGCACAGCCTGGAAAAATTCCGTTCCGACGCCACTGGCCAGGCGCTGCGCACCAACCAGGGGGTGAAAGTCTCCGATAACCAGAACAGCTTGAAGGTCGGCGCTCGCGGCCCTTCGCTGCTGGAAGATTTCATCATGCGTGAAAAGATCACGCACTTTGACCATGAGCGTATCCCGGAGCGCATCGTGCATGCCCGCGGTGTGGGGGGCCATGGTTACTTTCAGTCCTACGAGAACCATTCAGCACTGACCAAGGCTGGCTTCCTACGGGATCCCGGGCATAAAACCCCGGTATTCGTGCGATTTTCCACGGTACAAGGGCCACGCGGCTCAGGTGATACCGTGCGCGATGTACGCGGCTTTGCGGTGAAGTTCTACACCGAAGAGGGCAACTTCGACCTGGTTGGCAACAATATGCCGGTGTTTTTTATCCAGGACGCCATCAAGTTCCCGGACTTCGTGCACGCGGTAAAACCCGAGCCCCATAACGAAATGCCCACGGGCGGTTCGGCCCACGATACGTTCTGGGACTTTGTGTCGCTGGTGCCGGAGTCGGCGCATATGGTGATCTGGGCCATGTCCGATCGGGCGATCCCGAAAAGCCTGCGCAGCATGCAGGGGTTTGGTGTGCACACCTTTCGTTTGATCAATGCCAAAGGGGTGTCCAACTTCGTCAAGTTTCATTGGCGCCCTACGGTGGGCACCTGTTCGCTGGTGTGGGATGAGGCGCAAAAACTGGCAGGCAAGGATACCGACTTCCACCGGCGTGACCTGTGGGAGGCCATCGAGGGTGGTGACTATCCCGAATGGGAGTTGGGGGTGCAGGTCATTCCCGAAGAAAACGAGCATAAGTTCGACTTCGACCTCCTTGACCCGACCAAGCTGATCCCTGAAGAGCTGGTGCCGATCATGCCGCTGGGCAAGATGGTGCTCAATCGCAACCCGGACAACTACTTTGCCGAGACCGAGCAAGTAGCCTTCTGCCCAGGGCATATCGTGCCGGGTATCGACTTTTCCAATGATCCGCTGCTGCAAGGTCGCCTGTTTTCCTACACCGACACGCAGATCAGCCGTCTAGGTGGCCCGAACTTTCATGAGTTGCCGATCAATCGGCCAGTAGTGCCGTTCCATAACGGCCAGCGTGATGCGATGCACCGCTCGACCATCGACAAGGGGCGTGCGTCCTATGAGCCCAACTCGATTGATGGCGGCTGGCCCAAGGAAACCCCGCCGGCAGCGCAGGATGGCGGTTTTGAAAGCTATCCAGAGCGCGTCGATGCGCACAAGGTCCGCCAGCGCAGCGAGTCGTTCGGCGATCACTTTTCCCAGGCGCGCCTGTTCTTCAACAGCATGAGCCCGCACGAGCAGGAGCACATCATCGCGGCCTACAGCTTTGAGCTGGGCAAGGTCGAGCGTGAGTTTATCCGGGCGCGCCAGGTCAATGAGATCCTGGCCAATATCGATCTGGGGCTGGCCAAGCGCGTGGCGCAGAACCTCGGCCTGCCGGCGCCGAAAAAAGGCACCGTGGCAGTGCGCAAGACCGCGCCAGAACGCTCGCCGGCCTTGAGCCAGGCCAATCTGCTGTCGGGGGATATCAAGACGCGCAAGGTGGCGATCCTGGCGGCCAATGGTGTGGATGGGGCAGCCATCGCCGCGTTGCAAAAGGCGCTGGCCAAGGAAGGCGCCCATGCCAAGCTGCTGGGGCCGACCTCGGCGCCAGTAACCACGGCCGATGGCAAGCACTTGGTGGTGGATGCCTCGATGGAAGGCTTGCCGTCGGTGGCGTTCGACGCGGTGTTTGTGCCGGGTGGGGCGAAGTCGATCCAGGCCTTGAGTGGCGATGGCGTGGCGTTGCATTACCTGCTGGAGGCCTACAAGCATTTGAAGGCGATTGCCTTGGCCGGTGAGGCGAAGCAGTTGTTGGCGGTGTTGAAGCTGGAGGCTGATGCGGGCTTGATTGTGGGCGGGGATGCCAAGGCGTTGAAGGCGTTTATTGCGGCGATTGCCCTGCATCGGGTCTGGGAACGGGAGCCTAGGGCCAAGGCGGTTCCGGCTTAAGTCATTGGTTGCTTGATAGGGCGCCATCGCGGGCAAGCCCGCTCCCACATTTGAAATGTATTCCAATGTGGGAGCGGGCTTGCCCGCGATTGGCGTCAGTCGGCTTTACGCGGAATCAGCACAACCTGCGCCGGAATATGCTTGAGGATCTGCCGGTGAATCTTCAGGTCATACCCTGAATCTATCCGCTTCACTCGTTTGCTCAGCAGCGTGTTCAGCCACGGGTAATCCTCGGTGCGCGGCACCTGGAGGCTCACATCACACTGGTAATTCACCACATCGGTGGCGATGGCATCCAGTTGATGGCGCAATTGCTGGATATCCGTGAGGTTCAGCGCAACCGTGGTGCTCTCGGCGGTGGGGTCGATGACCTTGGCCGGTGGCTTGGCTTCGGCGGCTTTGAGGGCGGCCTCGGCTTTATCCAGCTCAGCCTTGCGGGCGTGGGCGATGGCGCTGTTGACCCCGCCGGTCAGCGCCGGAGCCTTGGGCATCAAGGCCCGGGCGCGGCTCAGGGCTGTGGCGGCGGCGTTGACATCACCTTTTTGCAGGACGATCTGGCTACGCTGCAGATAGGCTTCGGCCAGTTGGCGCTGGTAAGACTCCAGCGTTGCATCGTCAGGCGACTGGGCCTGCAACGCAGCGAGTTGGTCTTCGGCGGTGGCCAGCTCACTGCTGGCCAGGTTTTGTTCCAGCTGTGCAATGGCCGCAGCGCGCGCGTCCGGCGCCTCGGGGGCAGCGGGCGGGGTGCTTTGGCAGGCGCCCAGCAGCAGGGAAAATGCGGCAAGGAGCAGATAACGGGAGGTGAACGGCTTCATTCCTGCGACTCTCTAATTGCGCAAAAAGCGAGCAAGTCTACACCCCTCGACGGGGCAGGACAAAACTCAGCAGAAACAGTGCGGCGGCCGTGACCACAATCGACGGCCCGGCCGGGGTGTCCTTGAACCAGGACAGCGCCAGGCCACCACACACGGCGAGCATCCCCAGCAAACTGGCGCCAATCGCCATCTGTTCCGGCGAGCGTGCATGACGCTGGGCGGCGGCAGCGGGGATGATCAATAGCGACGTGATCAACAATACGCCGACAATCTTCATTGCGACAGCAATCACCACCGCGATCAGCAACATCAGGGTCATGCGCAGTGCGGGTACGGGCAAGCCTTCGACGGTGGCCAGTTGTTCGTGGACGGTAATGGCCAGCAGCGGGCGCCATAGGGCCACCAGCAGGATCAATACCGCCGCGCTGCCGCCGAGAATCCAGGCCAGGTCCGTAGGGCTGATCGCCAGCAGGTCGCCGAACAGATAGGCCATCAGGTCGATGCGCACTTCATGCATAAAGCTCAGCACCACCAGGCCCAGGGACAGGGTGCTCGGTGCAAGGATCCCCAGCAGGGTGTCCGAGGCCAGGGGCTGGCGCTGTTGCAGGGTCACCAGCAGCACCGCCAGCAGCAGGCAGCCGACGGTTACCGCGATGGTCGGGCTGACGTCCAGCAAAAAGCCCAGGGCCACGCCGAGCAGGGCCGCGTGGGACAAGGTATCGCCAAAGTAGGCCATGCGCCGCCAGACCACGAACGAACCCAACGGGCCCGCCACCAGCGCCAAAGCCAAGCCTGCAAGCAGGGCGTAGAGCAGAAAGTCAGCCATGCTTGCAGCCATCTCCGTGGACGTGGGTATGAGGGGCGACCGGATCGGCGACTACCGCGCCATGTAGGTCATGGGCGTGGTCGTGATGGTGGTGGTAGATCGCCAGGCTCTGGGCATTCTTGCCGAACAGCTCGACAAAGGCCGGGTCGCCGCTGACCTGCTCCGGGTGGCCGGAACAGCAGACGTGGCGATTGAGGCATACCACCTGGTCGGTGGTGCTCATTACCAGATGCAAGTCGTGGGACACCATCAGCACGCCGCAGCCATGCCGGTCGCGCAGGCGGGTGATCAGGCTGTAGAGCTCGGCCTGGCCGGCCACGTCGACGCCTTGCACCGGCTCATCGAGCACCAGCAACTCGGGTTCGCGCAGCAGGGCGCGGGCCAGCAGCACGCGCTGCATTTCGCCGCCGGAGATGCTTTGTACCGGGCTGTCGATCACCTGCTCGGCGCCGACTTCCTTGAGCGCGGCCAGGGCGCGGGCGCGGTCCACGCCAGGCACCAGGCGCAGGAAGCGCAGCACCGACAGTGGCAAGGTCGGATCGACGTGCAGTTTTTGCGGCATGTAGCCGATGCGCAGCCTGGGCTTGCGCCAGACATTGCCGCTGTCGGGCTTGAGCAGGCCGAGTACGGCACGCACCAGGGTGGTCTTGCCCGCGCCGTTGGGGCCGATCAGGGTGACGATCTGCCCCGGCTCGACGCTCAGGTCAATGTTGTCCAGCACGTTCTGGCCAGCGAACGTGACGCCGACCTGTTCCAGGCGGATTAGCGCAGTGCTCATCAAGCCCCCTGGCAGCCCGAGCAGATGCCGACCACTTCGACGGTCTGCCCTTCGACCTGGAAGCCGACATCGCTGGCACTCTTGATAATCGCGTCGCTGATGCTTTTTTGTTCAAGCTCGATGGCGGCGTGGCATTCGCGGCAGATCAGGAACTGGCCCTGGTGCGCATGTTCCGGGTGGTTGCAGCCGACAAAGGCGTTGAGCGAGGCGATGCGGTGCACCAGGCCGTTTTCCAGCAGGAAGTCCAGCGCACGGTACACCGTGGGCGGCGCGGCGCGGCGGCCGTCCTGCTCGCTGAGCACGCCGAGAATGTCGTAGGCGCCCAGCGGCTTGTGGCTCTGCCACACCAGTTCCAGCACCCGCCGGCGCAGGGCAGTCAGGCGCAGGCCTTGGCGTGCGCACAGGGCGTCGGCCTCTGACAGTGCGTTGTGCACGCAGTGAGAGTGGTCATGGGGGCGGCTGGCAAGCGGTGTTTTAGGCATGAGCGGCGACAGATATTTGTGAGAGACGTTATTATGTTACCCGTTCCTGCTGACTTGAGTGCTCATCGTGTCCCGACTTTTTGCCGTTTTTGTCGTATTTGTCACCAGTTTATTGATGGCCGGGGCTGCCCAGGCCGAGGTTCGGGTGCTCACCAGCATCAAACCGTTACAGCTGATTGCCGCTGCGGTGCAGGACGGCGTGGCGATTCCAGAGGTGCTGTTGCCACCGGGCGCCTCGCCGCATAACTACGCATTGCGCCCATCCGACGTACGGCGTGTGCAATCGGTGGACCTGCTGTATTGGATCGGCCCGGACATGGAAGGCTTCCTGCCACGGGTCCTCAAGGGGCGCGGCTTGCCGACGGTGGCGGTGCAGGAGCTGCCGGGCCTGAAACTGCGGTATTTCGCCGAAGATAAGCACGCCCATGGCGAAGAAGCCGACGACCATGATCACGACCATCGCCCCGGCAGCCTGGATGCCCACCTGTGGCTGTCGCCGCTGAATGCGCGGGTGATCGCCAGCAAAATGGCGGCGGACTTGAGCGCCGCAGACCCCGCCAACGCGGCGCGCTACCAGAGCAACCTGCAAGCCTTCGAGGCGCGCCTGGATGCCTTGGACCTGCGTTTGAAGGCGCGCCTGGCGGGGATCGCCGGCAAGCCTTACTTCGTGTTCCATGAAGCCTTCGACTACTTTGAACAGGCTTACGGCCTCAAGCACACCGGTGTGTTCAGCGTGGCTGCCGAGGTGCAACCGGGGGCCCAGCATGTGGCCGCGATGCGCACGCGCCTGCAGGAAGTGGGCAAGACCTGTGTGTTCAGCGAACCCCCCTTGCGCCCGCGCCTGGCCGAGACCCTGGTGGCCGGCCTGCCGGTGAAACTGGCGGAACTGGATGCCCTGGGCGGCTACACCCCGGCCACGGGCCAGGGGTATGAGCAGTTGCTGGAGAAGCTGGGCAATGATTTGGCAGGGTGCCTGGAGTCACTGTAACAGGCGACATAGAACCCCTGTAGGAGCGGGCTTGTGTGGGAGCGGGCTTGCCCGCGATGAGGGTGTGTCAGTCACCTTAATGAGCGCCTGATACACCGCTATCGCGGGCAAGCCCGCTCCCACACAAGCCCGCTCCTACAGCGTCAGAGGGCGAGCGGCAGTTGCAGAGTGACCTGCTGGCGCTGCTCCAGCAGCTGTTGAAGCTCTACCGGATCGTGGATCAACACGTCCTGCCCCGCAAACGTCTGCGCCGCAATCAGCCGTGACAGCCAGAACCGCACACACGCCACGCGCAACATCGTCGGCCACAGCTCGGCTTCCTTGGTGCTGAACGGGCGCAGTGCCGCGTAGGCGCCCAGCAGTGCGCGGGCGCGGTGGCCGTCGATCACCCCGGCGGCGTCCGAGCACCAGTCATTCAGGGCAATCGCTACGTCGTACAGCATCGGCCCGGAACACGCATTGTAGAAGTCGATCAACCCGGTCAGGTGGGTGCCTTCAAACATGGCGTTGTCGCGGAACAGGTCGGCGTGGATATTGGCCTGTGGCAGCGTGAGGATCTGCCCTTTGTGCTGCCGGATTTCATCCAGTGCCAGTTGTAACAGCTGCTGTTGGTGGGCGTCGAGGTGCGAAATCAGCTGTGCGCCCTCGTCGAGCATCCAGTCCAGCCCGCGATCGGTCTTGCGCTCCAACACCTTGTCGCCCTGGGTGGCCAGGTGCAAGTGGCCGAGCAACTCGCCCACTTGTACACAATGCTGGGCGTTGGCGTCCTGGATATGCTTGCCCGCCAGGCGCGGTTGCAGCAGCGCCGGCTTGCCCGCCAATTCGCGTAGGGCCACGCCATCGGTGGTGCGCAGGGCGTAAGGCACAGGCAGGTCGGCGTCGTGGAGCACATCGAGCAGTTCGATGAAGAACGGCATTTCCTGCACGGGGCCGCGCTCAACCAGGGTCAGGACGAATTCGCCCTGTTCCAGGCTGATAAAGAAGTTGGTGTTTTCGCTACCAGCGGCAATCCCCTGGAAATCGAGCAGGCGGCCGAGCCCATAAGGGGCGAGAAAGGTTTCCAGCTCGGGCCGAGCCAGGGGGGTGAACACAGACATGGTTAAAACTGCCAGTACGGGCGCCACAGGCCGCAGCGCCGATTAAAATTAAGAAATCATTTCCATTCAAAGATCTTCCATGACGGGATCAGCATATCCGGCTGGTCCGAGCGGATGAAGTTCGCATCGGTTCCGTCCGCGCGCACCAGGAAATACGGGGGCGCGCCTTTGGGCGTTACCTTGATGGCATACAGAAAGCCGTTTTGGCGGTATTCCTGGATGGTCTTGTCGCCTTCCGTGCGAATGGTAACTTGCGGGTCGCCCGAAGGAGCATCGTCTGCCGCCATGGCAGCCATCGGAGCGAGTGCAATCAAGCTGGTCAACAGCAGGCGATTGAATGTACGCATGATAACCTTGTCCCTTTGTTGTCATTGGTCCGGCTATTCTAGCGCCTGACCCGCCGAAAAGGTTGATCCTGCTCATGAGCCAAGCCCCCCTCGTCCTGGTGGACGGTTCTTCATATCTGTACCGCGCCTTCCACGCGCTGCCGCCGCTGACCACCTCCCAAGGCCTGCCGACCGGTGCGGTCAAGGGCGTGTTGAACATGCTCAAAAGCCTGCGCAAGCAGTACCCGGACAGCCCGTTCGCGGTGGTGTTCGATGCCAAGGGTGGGACATTTCGCGATGACATGTACGCCGAATACAAGGCCAACCGCCCGAGCATGCCCGATGACATGCGCGTGCAGATCGAGCCGCTGCACCAGAGCGTAATTGCCCTGGGCTTCCCGCTGCTGTGCGTCGAAGGCGTTGAAGCCGACGACGTGATCGGCACCCTGGCCCGCAGCAGCGCGGCTGCCGACCGCCCGGTGGTGATCTCCACAGGTGACAAGGACATGGCACAGCTGGTCGACGGGCACATTACCCTGGTCAACACCATGACCGGTAGCGCCATGGACATCGACGGCGTAAAGGAGAAATTTGGGGTCGCTCCCGAGCAGATCATCGACTATCTGGCACTGATGGGCGATTCCTCCGACAACATCCCGGGTGTTCCTGGTATCGGTCCTAAGACCGCTTCGGGACTGCTGGTCGGTGTGAACGGCGGTTTGAAAGAGCTCTACGAGCAGCTCGATATTGTCCCGACCCTGCCGATCCGTGGGGCCAAGACCCTGCCGGCCAAGCTGGAAGAGCACAAGGAGATGGCGTTCCTGTCCTACCAGTTGGCGACGATCAAGGTCGATGTGCCATTGGCTGTCGGCCTGGACGATTTGCACCTGATCGAGCCGGATCGCGAGAAGCTGCTTGAGCTGTACACCCTGCTGGAGTTCAAGAGCTGGATCGATGAGATTCAGCGCGACGCCAAGCGGGTCGAGCTCAAGGCCGCCGCTGACGTTGCGCCGGCCCAGGTTGCAGTTGAGGCCCAAGCGCCTGTGGCCCCGGTCCAGGCGCAGTACGAGACCATCCTCGACCAGGCCCGTTTTGACGTCTGGCTGAAAAAACTCAATGACGCGAAATTGTTTGCCTTCGATACCGAAACCACCGGTATCGATGCCCAGCAGGCGCAACTGGTGGGGGTTTCGTTTGCCGTGCAGGCCAATGAAGCGGCCTACATCCCGCTGACCCATTCCTACATCGGCGTGCCTGAGCAACTGGATCGCGATACGGTGTTGTTGGCGCTCAAGCCGTTGCTGGAGGACCCGAACAAGCTCAAGGTCGGCCAGCACGCCAAATTCGACATGAACATCCTGGCCAATTGCGCCATCGGCGGCGACCCGGCGCACGGCATCACCGTGCGCGGCATCGCCTTCGACACCATGCTCGAATCCTACGTGCTGAACTCCACGGCGACCCGCCACGACATGGACAGCCTGGCGAAGAAGTACCTGGAGCATGACACCGTCAGTTTCCAGGACATCGCCGGCAAAGGCGCCAAGCAGCTGACCTTCGACCAGATTGCCTTGGAACAGGCCGGCCCCTACGCCGCCGAAGATGCCGATGTGACCCTGCGCCTGCACCTGGCGCTGTATGAGCAACTCAGCGCCTTGCCGAGCCTGGCCAGCGTGCTGACAGATATCGAGATGCCATTGGTGCCGGTACTGGCGCGGATCGAGCGCCAGGGAGCCCTGGTGGATGCCGCGTTGCTTGGCGTGCAGAGCATCGAGCTGGGCAACAAGATGGTGGAACTGGAGCGCCAGGCGTATGAGATCGCCGGCGAAGAGTTCAACCTCGGTTCACCCAAGCAATTGGGGGCGATCCTCTACGAAAAACTCGGGCTGCCGGTATTGAAGAAGACTGGCAAGGGCCAGGCCTCTACCGCCGAGGAAGTGCTGGCCAAACTGGCCGAAGATGACTATCCATTGCCCAAGGTGCTGATGCAGTACCGCAGCATGAGCAAACTCAAAAGCACCTACACCGACCGTTTGCCCGAGCAGATCAACCCGCGTACCGGGCGTATCCACACCTCTTATCACCAGGCCGTGGCCGCCACCGGGCGCTTGTCGTCCAGTGATCCGAACCTGCAGAACATCCCGGTGCGCACCGCCGAAGGCCGGCGGATCCGCCAGGCATTCGTTGCGCCCAAGGGCTACAAACTGCTGGCGGCGGACTATTCGCAGATCGAACTGCGGATCATGGCGCACCTGTCCAAGGACGAGGGCTTGCTCAACGCCTTCCGCGATAACCTGGATGTGCACACGGCCACGGCGGCCGAGGTGTTCAAGGTCGAGTTGGGCGAGGTCACGTCCGACCAGCGCCGCAGCGCCAAGGCGATCAACTTCGGCCTGATCTACGGCATGGGTGCGCAGAAGCTGGGCAAGGACATTGGCGTCGATACCAAGACGGCCAAGGCCTACATCGATGTGTACTTCGCCCGCTACCCGGGGGTGCGCGAGTACATGGAACGCACCCGCGCCCAGGCATCCGACCAAGGCTATGTGGAAACCCTGTTCGGACGTCGCCTGTACTTGCCGGATATCCACTCCAACAAGCCGCAGGAGCGCGCGGGCGCCGAACGCACCGCGATCAACGCGCCGATGCAGGGCACTGCCGCCGATATCATCAAGAAGGCCATGGTCAAGGTCGACAACTGGCTGACGGAGTCGGGGCTCGACGCCAAGGTCATCCTGCAGGTGCACGATGAATTGGTACTGGAGGTCCGCGAAGACCTGGTGGCCGAGGTCAGCGAGAAGATTCGCGAGCACATGAGCAGTGCCGCGCAACTGGATGTGCCGCTGCTGGTGGAAGTCGGGGTGGGGGATAACTGGGACGAGGCGCACTGATCGGCTGGCACGGCTGCGGCATGACGTCGCAGCTGTGCCTGTTAGATCGGAAAGCTCCGAGGGTTATTTCCAATAGTTTTGCGCTGTGCCGGAACTTAACCCATGAAAAGTCACTCAGAGTTACTGAATGGGTGGTGAAGCCCTTCAATGCTCCTATGTTGTGTTAAGTGTTGGCAGATATCTGGACCCCGCCCTAGCGGTCCGGAACTTGGACCCCGAACTTCCCCTCCCCATACGAAGTCCGGGGTTTTTTTTGCCCACAGAAAAGTTACTCGGCCAGTTCTGCGCCCTTGTCCGCCAGCTCCATCCAGCCGGCCAGCACGGTATAGGCATCTTCCAGGCCCATGCGCTTGGGCGCCGAGAACAGCTGGATGGTGATTGCATCACCCCAACCTTTACGGATTTGCGCCTGCACTTTGAGCAAGGTGCCCTTGGCGGCGCCGTAGGTCAGCTTGTCGGCCTTGGTCAGCAAAATGTGCATCGGCATGCCGCTGGCGACTGCCCAATCGAGCATCAACAGGTCGAAGTCGGTCATGGGATGACGGATATCCATCATCAGGATCAGCCCTTTCAGGCTTTCGCGGCCACCCAGGTAGGCTTCCAGGTGACGCTGCCAGTGCAACTTCAATGGGATAGGGACTTTTGCGTAACCGTAGCCCGGCAGGTCGACCAGACGCCGATCATCGTCTAGCTTGAAGAAGTTGAGCAACTGTGTGCGGCCCGGGGTTTTCGAGGTGCGAGCCAGGCTGGCATGGGTCAGGGTGTTGAGCGCGCTGGACTTGCCGGCGTTGGAGCGCCCGGCGAAGGCCACTTCAAAGCCTTCGTCGTCGGGGCATTGGTCGACTTTGGCGGCGCTGAGCATGAACGTGGACTGTTGGCACAGACCGAGGATGGGGTTCTTGAGTTGCATGGGATTTCCGATGTGGGCGGTGCCGGGAATGGGTGCGGCAAGTAGTGTCGTTCCCGTTTCAGTGGCGCCAGTATATAATGCCGCAGATTTTGTGTGTGCTTTGTCCCAGCGAAGGATGAAGTTCACGGGAGCGATAGACCTTTATTGCGCATTAGAACGCAAAACGCTTCCAAACCCTGAAAAGGTCGACGTATGACCCAGTGGCTGCTAGCTGTCGGTGTCCTGTTACCACTTTACAGTGCGCAGGCTACACAGGATCCGGAAGCTGTGTACAACCGCGTTTGTGCGGCTTGTCATGCCGGGCAGTTGCCAATGGCCCCCAAGCGGGGTGACCAGGCAGCCTGGGCGCCGAGACTGGCGCAAGGCATGGATACGCTGGTGCAGCGTGTGACCCAGGGTTTCAAGGCGATGCCGCCGCGTGGTTTGTGCATGGAATGCCGTGCCGAGGATTACCAGGCCATCATCCTTTTGATGAGCGAGTAGACCCGGTCCATAACTCTATAACCTTTAGCCGTAATTGGATTAGCTGATGAACAAATTGATCGTGAGTCTGCTGTTGACCTTGGGCATCACTGGTGTTGCCCATGCTGCAGGTGACGCTACTGCTGGCCAGACAAAGGCCGCCGTATGTGGTGCCTGCCATGGACCGGATGGCAACAGCCCGGCACCCAACTTTCCAAAACTGGCGGGCCAGGGTGAGAAATACCTGACCAAGCAGATGCACGACATCAAGGACGGCAAGCGCACGGTCCTGGAAATGACCGGCTTGCTGACCAACCTCAGCGATCAGGACCTGGCGGATATCGCGGCGTACTACGCCAGCCAGGCCGGCAGTGTGGGCGCGGCAGATCCGAAACTGGTCGCCCGTGGTGAACAATTGTTCCGTGGCGGCAACCTGGACAAAGGCCTGCCGGCTTGTACCGGTTGCCACTCCCCGGACGGTTCGGGTAACGCCGCAGCAGGCTTCCCGCACCTGGGTGGCCAGCACGCCCAGTACATCGCCAAGCAATTGACTGATTTCCGCAAGGAAGACGCCGGTCGGGCCAACGATGGCGATGCCATGACCATGCGTACCATCGCGCGTAAGATGAGTGACGAAGACATTGCAGCGGTAGCCAGCTACATCCAAGGCTTGCACAAGTAAGGCCTGGATAAACCTGCGTTGCAAGGGCCGACATGCCGTGTAACGTTAACGCTCGATTAATCCGTTGATGCAAGCATAAAAAGGGTAGCTGCGGCTGCCCTTTTTTGTGGCTGCTACCGTTACACTAACGAACTCATGCCCGTGCCGGCCTGTCATAAAAAAGGTCGCGCGAGGCGACTTTATTTGTCCAGGAGTAAAGCATGCGTAAATTGATCCTCAGCGCCGCTCTCGTCACTGCCAGCCTGTTCGGCATGACCGCCCAAGCTGCCGATGTGCCGCTTGAAGCGGGTAAAACCTATGTTGAATTGACCAATCCAGTGCCGGTTTCCGTGCCGGGCAAGATCGAAGTCGTAGAGCTGTTCTGGTATGGCTGCCCGCATTGCTACTCTTTTGAACCCACCATCAACCCTTGGGCCGAGAAGCTGCCATCGGACGTGAACTTCAAGCGCATCCCGGCCATGTTCGGCGGCCCTTGGGATGCCCACGGCCAGATGTTCCTGACCTTGGAAGCCATGGGTGTGGAGCATAAGGTTCACGGCGCGGTGTTCGATGCGATCCAAAAACAAGGCAAGCGCCTGACCAAGCCTGAAGAAATGGCTGACTTCCTCGCCACCCAGGGCGTGGACAAGGACAAGTTCCTCACCACCTTCAACTCCTTTGCCATCAAGGGCCAGGTCAAACAGGCTAAGGACCTTGCGCAGAAGTACGGCGTGCAAGGCGTGCCAACCCTGATCGTCAACGGCAAGTACCGCTTTGACCTCGGCTCCACCGGCGGTCCTGAAGCGACCCTCAACGTTGCCGACCAGTTGATCGCCAAAGAGCGCGCAGCCAAGTAAGGGGCTCGCCATGCGTCGCTGGGGTACTGAACGGGTGGTTGGCCGGCACGATCCACAGGTCAATGAACACCACCTCGCGTCCACCGGCCTGCCGGCGGACAGCCGGCTGCGCTTGTTGAGCTTCAATATCCAGGTTGGCATCAGCACCGAGAAATATCGGCATTACCTGACCCGTGGCTGGCAGCACCTGCTGCCCCACAATGGTCGGGCCGACAATCTGCAGAAGATTGGCGACCTGCTGGGTGACTTCGACCTGGTGGCCCTGCAGGAGGCCGATGGTGGCAGCCTGCGTTCGGGCTACGTCAACCAGGTCGAACACCTGGCCCAGCTCGGTGCCTTTCCCTACTGGTATCAACAACTCAATCGCAACCTCGGGCGCTTGGGCCAGCACAGCAATGGCGTACTCAGCCGCTTGAAGCCCTGGGTGATCGAAGACCATCCACTGCCGGGCCCGAAAGGGCGCGGGGCGATTCTCGTGCGGTTTGGCGAGGGCCCGGAGGCGCTGGTGGTGGTCATGATGCACCTGGCGCTGGGCGCGCGTACCCGGACCCTGCAATTGGCCTACATCCGTGAGCTGATCGGCGATTACAAACACCAGGTGCTGATGGGGGATATGAACACCCATGCCAGCGACCTGCTGCAGAACTCTCCGTTGCGCGACTTGGGGCTGCTGGCGCCGCAGGTCGAGGCTACGTTCCCCAGTTGGCGTCCGCAACGCTGCCTGGATCACATTCTGTTAAGCCCGACCCTGACGCTGGAAAGTGTGCAGGTACTGGCCCAACCCATTTCCGATCACCTGCCGGTCGCGGTAGAGATTCGTCTGCCGGGTTCGCTCACGGTGGATGCATTACCCGCGTTGAGCCCTGGCCCCCGCGGACCCCTTGCATGAGCGACGACGCCCAGCGCTGGAAAGAAAAATACCTGTTAAGCATCGAGCAACAAGACAAGCTCGAACGCCGTTGGGCTGCGCGCCTCGACTTGCTGCGCCGTGGGCTGGTGCGCAGCACGCTGGCGGCCGAAGGCACGGACCGGGCCGTGGACCAGTGCATGAAAGAGATGCGCGATGTGGTGCGCACCGATGACATGGACGCCGCGCTCGCCGCCTTGTTGCCACGCCTGGAAAAGGCCGTGCTGGACTCCGAACAACGCCGTGAGACACGGGTCGATCAGATCAGCACCGCGCTGACCGCCCTGGTGGCGCAACTGCAGGCGCTGCCCTTGCCGCGGGAAGTCAGTCGCCCGCTCAAGAGCTTTGCCAAGCAGTTGGACAGCCGCGTCGGCCAGGCGCGAGAAATTCCCCTGCTGCTCAGCGAGTTGAGCGGCCTGCAAGGGCAGGCCCTGAGCAATCTTGAGTCGAATGACGAGCCGCGCCCAGGTTTGTTGCAGCGCCTGTTTGGTGCCAAGGAGGCGGAGGCTGACGTCGCGCCGGTTGAGCCCGCCGTTTCGCCGACTGCCCGGGAGGGTCCTGCGCTGGCAGCCGCTCCTGCGCCGCAGCCAGTGCCGCAGGCGCCGGAGGAAACGCCCGAGCTGGCCCAGGCCCTGCGTGCCTTTACACCGCAAGTCCAGGCCCCGCCGCCGGCGGTGCCTGAGGCCGCACCTGCGCCGGTGCCCGTTGCACCCCGGGCGGATGTGGATGATCGCGTGGTAGCACTGCCCCAGGTTGCTGCTCCCCGCTTATCGCCGGTCGAAATGCCCACGGTTGCAGCCCAGCCCCCGGAACTGCCCGAGCCGGTCGAGGTGAGCGCTACGCCGCTGCGTGAAAGCGCGGTCGCAGTGGCGGAGGTTGTGCCTCAGGCTTTGCCGCAGGTGCCGCAACCAACCGCAATCGGCAGCCTATCGTTGCCGCCTGTGCTGGATGACGAGGCGGCTGAAGTCGATCCCGAGGCGCTGTACGCCCTGCCTGATTCCCCAGAGCCTTCCTACAGCTCAGTTGCCAAGCACATTGAAGGCACCCTGCTCGGCCTGCTGAGCGACCTCGACCTGCCCGAGCATCACCGGCCCCAGGCTGAAGCCATGCGCGAACGCCTGGCCCACGGGCTGAACTGGTACGAATTGCTACCGATCCTCGATGATCTGGCGGTATTGATGCTGGCCATCACCGATAGCGGCCAGCACGAGTTTGAAGCCTATCTCAAGCGTCTCAACGAGCGGCTGGAGGCCTTCCAGAGCAATCTGCAGGCGGCCAGCGACGGGCACGCCGACAGTCGCAGCGCCGCGCGCGAGATGGATACGCAAATCCGTGAACAGATGGATGGCCTGCAAAGCAGTGTCCAGGAAGCATCCGACCTCGATGACCTCAAGCAAGTGCTGGAAAGTCATCTTGAGGGGCTGTTGGGCGCCATGGATGAGCATCAAAAGCAGCGTGACCAGCGTGAACATGAAGTCGCTGCGCGGTTGCAGGGGCTGGCCGAGCGGGTCGTGAGCATGGAGCAGGAGGCCCAGGGTTATCGTGACCACCTTGAGGTCCAGCGCCAAAAAGCGCTGATCGACCCGCTCACCGGCTTGCCCAATCGTGCGGCCTGGAGCGAGCGCCTGGAGTATGAGGTCAATACCTGGCATCAACAGGGCAACAGCTTGTCACTGGCGATGCTGGACCTCGATCATTTCAAGCGCATCAATGACAGCTACGGCCATCTGGCGGGCGACAAGGTGCTGAAGATCATTGCCAATGTGTTGAGCAAGCACCTGCGGCCGACGGATTTCATTGCGCGCTTCGGGGGGGAGGAATTTGTGCTGCTGATGCCGGATTCGGCGCTGGGCGATGCGCTGGAGCTTGGCGAGCACCTGCGGACGGCCATTGAAGCGTGCCCGTTTCACTTCAAGGGGGAGCGGGTGACCATCACCATGTCCATCGGCATGGCGCAGTTCCAGCCCGGCGAGCGCAGCGACCTGGCACTCAAGCGCGCCGACGAAGCCTTGTACCGGGCCAAGGCGGCAGGACGCAACCAGGTACAGGCGGCCTGAAAAGTTGTTCCATTTTGTAAGCTGGCCGCTGACCGGCAAATGGTACGTTACACTGTTGCATTATTGTCTTTAGCGTACTGTCTGTTGCCATGAAATTTCTAGTTATTGCTCTTGTGTTGCTCACGCTCGGCGGCTGTGCGAGTGGGCCGCGGCTGGATACCAGCCACCCGTCGGCGAACTTCGACAATCGCGTGCAGTTTGTCGTCCTGCACTACACCGCTACCAACCTTCAAGGGTCGCTGGCGCTATTGACCAAAGGCCAGGTCAGCAGCCACTACCTGATTGGCGATGACGCCAGTGCGACCATCTATAAGCTGGTGGATGAAGGCAAGCGCGCCTGGCATGCCGGGGAAAGTGAATGGATGGGGCGTACCTGGCTCAACTCCAGCTCCATTGGTATCGAGATCGTCAACCCGGGCTACCGCGATACACCCACCGGGCGTGTCTGGTATCCGTACTCCGAAGCGCAGGTCCGCTCCCTGGTGGCCTTGCTCAAGGACATCAGCCAGCGCAACCGGATCAACCCAAAGTTCATTATCGGTCATAGCGATATTGCCCCCGGTCGCAAACTTGATCCGGGTCCACTGTTCCCGTGGAAGCGCCTGGCGGATGAAGGCCTGGGGATCTGGCCCGAGGCCCAGGCGGTCGCGCGGTATCAGGCGCAGTACGCTGCTCAGCTACCGAGCATCACCTGGTTCCAGGAAGCATTGACACGCTTGGGGTATGCCACGCCGCAGACCGGCGAGCTGGATGTGGCAACGCGGCGTGTGCTTGCCGCCTTCCAGATGCGCTTCCGGCCGGCGCTGTTCGATGGCGCGCCGGATGCGCAAAGCGCAGCCATATTGCAGGCACTGAACGAGCGCAAGCGCTAGGCTACTTGCAGCTGCATCTATAACGGCAACGCCATATAGAACTGCGTGCCCTGCCCCGGCCGGGAATAGACCCCCATGCGGCCACCGTGCAACTGTACGATCTCCTTGCACAGCGCCAGCCCCAGGCCGGCGCCGCCTTTCTTGCGGCCCACCTGCACAAAAGGCTCGAAAATCCTGCCCTGCTGGCCGTAGGCGATGCCTTCGCCGTTGTCCTCGACGCTGATAATCAGCCGTTCGCCATGGCGCCGCGCCTGTAGGCGAATCTGCCCGCCGTCGCTGGTATGGCGCAGGGCATTGCCGAGTAGATTGTCGAGGACTCGTTCCAATTGCGCCTGGTCGGCATGCAGCCTGGGCAGTTGCGCTTGTGCTTCTATCACCAGGTCGATGTTTTGCGCATTCGCCAGCTCGGCAAAACGGGCGCGGGCATGTTCAAGCAGGTTGTTGATGTCGCACGGCGCCAGGGTGAGCTTTTGCAGGCCGTTCTGGTAGCGGGAAAAGTTCAGCAGGTCATTGATCAGTTGCATCAAGCGCTGCATTTCCTCGTTGACCGTGTTCAACAGGTCGGCTTCGCGGGACTCTGGGGGGAATTTCGCCCGTTCCTGGAACAGACCGAATGCCATGTGCATGCCAGTGACCGGCGTACGCAGTTCATGGGAGGCACGCAGCACGAACTCACTACGCACCCGCTCGAAGGCGCGTTGCTCGGTCACGTCATGCAGCACCATCACGGCGCCGAGAATATGCCCCTGATGGTGGCTGACGGGCGTCATGCTGTAGGTCAACAGGCGCGATTCGCCTTCGACCTCTACTTCCAGATCGTCCGGTGCACGTTCCAGGTTGCCGCCGCGCAGTACCAGATGCAGTTGCTCATCCATCTCGGGGCGTTGCAGTGCTTCACCCAGGCCCTGCCCCAGGCGGGTCTCGTTCCAGCCCAACTGGCGCTGGGCGACCGGGTTGAAGTGTTCCAGGCGCCCTTGGCGGTCGATCATCAGCAAGCCGTCGTCGATACTGTCGAGCACTGCCTGCAAGCGTTGCTGGCCGGCGAGCAGTTCGTCGACATTGGTCGCCTGATGCTGGCGCAAGGCTTCGGCCATGATGCCAAAGCGCCGGGTCAACTGATTCATTTCTGCCGCCGAGGAAATCGGCAGGGTGACATCAAAGTTGCCTTGGCCGATTTTGTCGGCCGCCTTGGCCAGGGCTTCGATCGGCCCGCCAAAACGCCGGGCGATACCATGGGCGGTGATGAAGCCGATAATCAGTACCGCCAGGCCCACCAGGCCGAGCAGGCCGGCGATCCACAGGGCACGTTCGCGAGACTGGCGTTCGGTGTCATTGATGTTTTCCAGCGCGCCCTTGTGTTCGCTGATCAGCCCGTTGCGCAAGACGTTGAAACTGGCCGTGATTTTTTCGTTATTGCGCAGGGACGCAGGCGTGTGTTCGTTTTCTTCAAATGCTTCCAGGAACGTCAGGTAATTAGCCTTGGCCTGAGTGAAACCTCCGATCTTGGCGACACTCATTTCATGGCTGATGCCTTGGTCCAACAGCTTGAAATACTGTTGCTTGGACGCCTCCAGCGCGAGCGGGTCCGGTGTGTCGTTGAGCATCATGATCAACTGGTCGCCCAGGGTCTGGCGCAGCTTGAGCCCCAGGTCCAGGGTAATGAAGTTGCTGCGGATCAGGGATTCCTGGGTCTTGGCCATTTGCATGACACTCACCAGCCCCAGCAGCAACCCGAGCAGGGCCACGGTGATCAGCGCAGAAATGCTCAGGAACAGCCGCGTGCGCAGTTTCATCGCCAGCTTCATAAGGTGCAGCTCACAGGTTGTATTGCTTGCGTTTGCGATACAGCGTCGACGCGTCGATGCCCAGGGTCTTGGCCGCTTGGTCCAGGGTGTCGCTGGTGGCCAGTACGGCGCCAATATGGGCCTTTTCCAGCTCATCCAGGCTCAACGCCGCACCAATGCGCGGTGAGTTGTTGGCCGGTTGCTCGGCCATCCCCAGGTGACTGATTTCGACCTTTTCCTGGGCGCAGATGATGCTGGCGCGTTCCACCACGTTGCGCAGTTCGCGGATATTGCCGGGCCAGCGGTAGTTGAGCAGTGCTTCGCGGGCGTCATCGCTGAAGCCGCGTGCCGGTCGCGCATATTCTTTGACGAAGCGCGCCAGGAAGCGGTCGGCGAGGGTCAGGATATCCTCGCTGCGCTCGCGCAAGGGCGGCAGGTGCAAGGTGATGACGTTCAGTCGATACAGTAAGTCTTCGCGAAAACGCCCGTCGCGCACCATGTCTTCCAGGTTCAGGTTGGTCGCCGCCAGGATGCGTACATCGGCGCGCCGGGTGACCGGGTCGCCGACACGTTCATATTCCTTATCCTGGATAAAACGCAGCAACTTGGGTTGCAATGTCAGGGGAAAATCGCCGATCTCGTCAAGAAACAGGGTGCCGCCGTCCGCCTGGTTGACCCGGCCGAGGGTGCTTTCGCTGGCGCCGGTAAAGGCCCCGCGGCTGTGGCCGAACAACTCGCTTTCCATCAGTTCGGCGGTCAGGGACGGGCAGTTGATGGTGACGCAGGATTTTTTCGCCCTTTTGCTCCAGCCGTGAATCGCCCGGGCCAACTCACCTTTACCTGTGCCGGATTCGCCGAGGATCAGGATATTGGCATCGGTGCCGGCCACTTGGCGGGCCGTCTCCAGCACCACCATCATCGAGGGGCTATGGGAGTCGAGGCCATCCTTGGGCTGGCGCACTGCGCCTTCCAGCGCTTCCAGGCGGGCCGACAGCTGGCGCACTTCCAGTTGCTTGGCGGTGGCCAGGCGCAGTTGGTCCGGGCTGCAGGGCTTGACCAGGTAATCGGCCGCGCCGGCCTGGATCGCATCCACGGCCGTATCGACCGCCGAGTGGGCGGTGACGATCACCACGCGCATCCACGGCGCCTGGATACGCATCTGCGCCAGCACATCCAGGCCGTTGTCCTCGCCCAGGCGCAGGTCCAGGAAGCACAGGTCGAACACCTGGCGTTGCAACAGGGCATCGGCCTGGGCCGCGCTGTTGGCGGTGGCTACGGTATAGCCTTCATCTTCCAGGCAGTAGCGGAAGGTGCGCAGGATTGCGGACTCGTCGTCCACTAAAAGAATGCGGCCTTGAAGTTCCTTGGCTGATTCCATCTGTCCCGCGCTCCTAAAAATGATTGATCTTGGTTAGTCCCGGAATAATCGGGCAAGTTGCATGGTTTATTCTGATTGATTGAAAGCCTTATCGCGCAGCTATCTACGACCCTTCCTACTTATGCGCGTGTGCAGTGCGTTTTCGACCTTTCTTGATGCTTCGCCAGTCCTACAGCCCCTTCTGATTCCATAAGCCGAGCCCTGACCATCGTGCATTTCGCACGGTGAGGATAGGCGCATCGTGCAGGATGCTGTTGGGAAGAAACTCTTTGATCTTATAACGCACTGATTTTATTGATTTTTATTTGATTAAAAAACTGGCATGCACTCTGCAATACCTCTCCTACAAGCGTGATCAACGAACAAAACAACATGCGGGAGAGATTCAGGATGACTCGCCAAAGCCTCAAGCCATTGCGTGTATCGCCACTGCGCCTTCAACAGGGGCTGTTTGCCAGCCTTGCCTTGATGGTGACCTTGATCGGTGGTCAGCAATTACAGGTTTGGCAGCAGAGCCAGCAGTCGGCCCCGCAGTTCGAGCGCGCCCACATGACGCAGACCCATTTCCGTTCCGTTGGCAGCCACAGCGCTGACGTGACAGCCCCACGCATGATGGCGGTCGAACAGGACATTGCCCTGTATGACGAACCGGTCCAGGAACGCTGGGTGTTCTAGGCACGAACCTGCCGCCCCTGGGGGGCGACATAGCAGTCCTCTTAGAGACGTAAAAGGAGAATCACCATGTTGAGTTGGGCAATCACATTTCTGATCATTGCCATTGTGGCTGCAGTCCTGGGCTTCGGTGGTATCGCGGGCACCGCCACGGGTATCGCCAAGATTCTCTTTGTCGTCTTCCTGGTGATGTTCATCGCTTCTTTCTTCTTTGGCCGTCGTGGTCGAGGCTGAACATGTCCAACTTGTCTCTCAAAACCCTTGCTGCCGCCCTGCTGTTGGGCGGTAGTGGCTTGGCCATGGCCGCCAATGACGGCCAGGCGCGGGCCAATGAGCTGCTCAATGCCGACCCGCAGTATCGGGAAACCTGGCAAGGTGTGGTCAAGAAGGAAGAGCGCTTGCCTGAATGGGTGATCAACCTTTCGGGCACGTCTGAACAAATGAATGCCGTGACGGAAGACAGTGACGGGTATTTGGTAGGCCCGCTGTGTGAAACGGCTGATACCTGCCTGAATAAACGCCTGATCGTTGCTTTCAGCCTGGATAAGGAGGACGCCTACGCAATGTTGGTCGAAGTACCTGCCGGGCTGCCCGCCGATAAGTCGCCGACCCGGCACGCCAGTTACCGCTTCATCGGCAAGCCGGATGAAGGCATGCAGAAGCTGCTGATGGAACAACTCAAGAAAGACCCGAATTGGTACTAGGCCTGTGTGCACCGCCGGGTAACGGCGGTGCATGACCGATCGGCGCTTATGCCGCACATAGCTGAAAAATTCCCTTCTGCCTCATCCCAACCGTTTCACGGTGTTACTGCACGACCATCTATCGAGAAAGTTTGCCCTCGGCCAGACTGGTTTTTTAAGGGTATGCCTAGGAATTCTCACGAGTTTTTCCCGCCCGGCAAAAAAACCGAAAATCCCTGAGCGAGCCTGAAATGGCCGGTTCACGGCATGTATGCCTGACAAAATGTCGCATTCAAACTGACCAAACAGACAATTTTCTTTGCAAAAACCCATGCCGATTCGGTATAGGGTAGGCGTTTACGGCATTAGACTATGCCCCCACGCATCGGAATAGTTGCGCCTTTTTTCGCTTGCCAGTAAGCCATATCGGCCATCTGCGGTGACCTTCAATGGAGGCTGATGCTCACACTTTTTCGCTCCCGGGCGTTCCAGCTGGCGCATCTGCCTGAGTCCACTTGAAACAAGGGTAATGACATGAAGAAGGCAAAATTAAGCCTCGCCTGGCAGATCCTCATCGGTCTGGTGCTAGGGATTGCAATCGGTGCTGTACTCAACCACTTCAGTGCCGAAAAGGCCTGGTGGATCAGCAACGTATTGCAGCCGGCGGGCGATATCTTTATCCGCCTGATCAAGATGATCGTGATCCCGATCGTGATTTCGTCGCTGATTGTCGGAATCGCTGGTGTGGGGGATGCGAAAAAGCTCGGTCGGATCGGTGTAAAGACCATTGTCTACTTTGAAGTGGTCACGACCATTGCGATTGTGGTCGGTCTGCTGCTGGCCAACCTGTTCCACCCCGGTGCCGGGATCGACATGAGCACCCTGGGCACCGTGGATATCTCCAAGTACCAGGCGACTGCCGCCGAGGTGCAGCATGAACATGCGTTCATCGAGACCATCCTCAACCTGATCCCGTCGAACATCTTTGCCGCCGTGGCCCGTGGCGAGATGCTGCCGATCATCTTCTTCTCCGTGCTGTTCGGCCTGGGCTTGTCGAGCCTCAAGCCAGACCTGCGCGAGCCCCTGGTAACGATGTTCCAGGGCGTGTCCGAGAGCATGTTCAAAGTCACCCACATGATCATGAAGTACGCCCCTATCGGCGTATTCGCCCTGATCGCCGTGACCGTGGCCAACTTCGGCTTCGCCTCGCTGCTGCCGTTGGCCAAGCTGGTGATCCTGGTCTACGTCGCCATCCTGTTCTTCGCCTTTGTGATTCTTGGCCTGATCGCCCGCCTGTTTGGCTTCTCGGTGATCAAGCTGATGCGCATCTTCAAGGATGAGCTGGTACTGGCCTACTCCACCGCCAGCTCCGAGACCGTGCTGCCACGGGTGATCGAGAAGATGGAAGCCTACGGTGCGCCGAAAGCCATTTGCAGCTTCGTGGTGCCGACCGGTTACTCGTTCAACCTTGACGGTTCGACCCTGTACCAGAGCATCGCGGCGATCTTTATTGCCCAGCTGTATGGCATCGACCTGTCGGTTGGCCAGCAACTGATGCTGGTACTGACCCTGATGGTCACCTCCAAAGGTATCGCCGGCGTGCCGGGCGTGTCCTTCGTGGTCCTGCTGGCGACCCTGGGCAGCGTGGGCATCCCATTGGAAGGCCTGGCCTTCATCGCCGGTGTCGACCGCATCATGGACATGGCGCGTACCGCCCTGAACGTGATCGGCAACGCCCTGGCCGTGTTGGTCATCGCGCGTTGGGAAGGCATGTACGACGATGCCAAGGGCGAGCGCTACTGGAACTCCCTGCCGCACTGGCGGACCAAGACCGCGCTGCCGGCTGGCGAGACCAGCCAGGGCTGATCCCTGCTTGATACGCACAAACCCCGGTAAATCCGGGGTTTGTCGTTTCTGCCAGCCCCGCTATCATTCGCCACATATTTAAAGGGGTGTGACTGATGCTCAATGGCCTGTGGCTTGGCTTCTTTGTCGTGGCAATGGTCTCGGCGCTGGCGCAATGGCTGGTGGGGGGCAATGCCGGGATCTTTGCGGCGATGGTGGAGAGTATCTTCGCCATGGCCAAACTGTCGGTGGAAGTGATGGTGCTGCTGTTCGGCACCTTGACCCTGTGGCTGGGCTTTTTGCGTATCGCCGAGAAGGCCGGGATTGTCGAGTGGCTGGCCAAGGCCCTGGGCCCGCTGTTCCTGCGGCTGATGCCGGAAGTGCCGGCCGGTCACCCGGCCATCGGCCTGATCACCCTCAACTTTGCCGCCAACGGCCTGGGCCTGGATAACGCGGCGACGCCGATCGGCCTCAAGGCCATGAAGGCGCTGCAAGAGCTCAACCCAATCCCCAACACCGCGACCAACGCGCAGATCCTGTTCCTGGTGCTCAACGCGTCCTCCCTGACCCTGCTGCCGGTGACGATCTTTATGTACCGCGCCCAGCAAGGCGCGCCTGACCCGACCCTGGTGTTCCTGCCGATCCTGCTGGCCACCAGCGCCTCGACCCTGGTGGGCCTGCTGTCGGTGGCGCTGATGCAGCGCCTGCGCCTGTGGGACCCGGTGGTGCTGGCGTACCTGATCCCCGGTGCGCTGGTGCTGGGCGGCTTCATGGCCTTGCTGGCCACTCTGTCGGCCACGGCCCTGGCGGGCTTGTCCTCGATCCTCGGCAACCTCACGCTGTTTGGCCTGATCATGCTGTTCTTGCTGATCGGCGCGTTGCGCAAGGTCAAGGTCTACGAAGCGTTTGTCGAAGGCGCCAAAGAGGGCTTCGACGTCGCCAAGAACCTGCTGCCGTACCTGGTGGCGATGCTGTGTGCAGTTGGCGTACTGCGCGCCTCCGGGGCGCTGGAGTTTGGCCTCGAAGGTATTCGCCACCTGGTGGCCTGGACCGGGCTGGACACGCGCTTTGTCGACGCCTTGCCCACGGCGATGGTCAAGCCATTCTCCGGCAGCGCGGCGCGGGCGATGCTGATCGAGACCATGCAGACCCAAGGCGTGGACAGCTTCGCGGCGCTGGTGGCGGCGACGATCCAGGGCAGTACCGAGACCACCTTCTATGTGCTGGCGGTGTACTTTGGCTCGGTGGGCATCCAGCGGGCGCGGCATGCGGTGGGGTGTGCGTTGCTGGCGGAGCTGGCGGGTGTGGTGGCGGCGATTGCGGTTTGCTACTGGTTCTTTGGCTAAGCTTCAGACCGCTATCGCAGGCAAGCCAGCTCCCACATTTGACGGTGTTCACACATCAAAATGTGGGAGCTGGCTTGCCTGCGATGAGGCCCTCAGCGTTTCGGCGCTGCATTGCCCTGCGCCACCACCCAATCCACCACCTGCTTGTTCAACTGATCCCCCGCCAACCCAAACCCGGCCACCACCGCCGGCACCTGGGTAGCACTCACCGGCTGGCGCACTTCAAAGCGCTTGGCCGCCACGATCCGCTGGTCACTGCCGCGCACCAGTCGCGCGTCCAGGCGTATCACCACCTCCACTGCCCCGCCCCGGTACTCGCTCTGGAAGGCCTGCAACTGCCCGCCCAGCTCGAAATCCGCCTGCAGGTTGGTGTCATCGGTGCTCAGGAACGCCACCCGGCCATCACGCTGGAAGCCGTCCAGCAGACGGTTGCGCAGCAGCACCGGCGCCGGATCGCTCCAGCGCGACTGGGCATAGCTGCTGATCAAGTCGCCCTGGGGCACTACGGCAATGCGCGGGCTGTCGAGGAACTCACTGGCCTGTGGCTTGGCCAGGCGCAATGACCAGGTGCCCGGGCTGCCATGGGTTGTGGCCTGGGCTGCCGGCAGCCGATAGACGTTGGACGGGTCGGCCTTGGGCAGGATCGAGCAGGCGCTGACCAGGGCCAGGGCCACCGGCAGGATCATTTGGTAAGCACGCTTCATGGCGTGAACTCCTTGTTCTTGTCACTGCCCAGCAGATACCCACTGGGGTTGGCTTCCAGACGACGGGAAATGGCCCGCAAGGAGCCGAGGGTATCGCGCAGTTCGCGCACGGCCGGCGCCAGTTCGTTAAGGCCCTGCATGCCGCTGTTGAGTGAGTCTTTGTTGTCGCTCAACAGGTTGTTGATGGTCGCGGTACTTTGCTCCAGGGCGTGCATGGCCCCTTGCGCACTGCCGAACATCTGCTTGCCCTGGTCGTTGAGCAGGCCGTTGGCGTTGCGCATCAGTGCGGTGGTCTGCTCCAGGGTGGCACCGGCCTGTTTGCTGACCTGGGCCAGTTGCTGCATCACCACTTTGATATCGCCTCGTTGCTCGGCGATGGCCCCGGTGGTTTGTTCCAGGTGGGCCAGGGTGCTGCTCAGGCGGTCGACGTTATCGGGCGAGAACATGCGATTGGCGTTGTGCAGCAGCAGGTTGATGCTGGTCATCAAGTCGTTGCTGTTGTTCAGCAAGCGGGCAATGGGCGATGGCGAGGCGGTGATCTGCGGCAGTTCGCCGTTCTTGCCCTTGAGCTCGGGGCTTTGTGGGGTGCCGCCGCTGAGCTGGATGATCGAGGTGCCGGTGATGCCGGTCAGCGCCAGCTTGGCCTGGGTGTCCTCCTTGATCGGTGTCTGCCCGGCCAGGCGGATACGCGCCAGTACGCGGCGCGGGTCTTTCGGGTCCAGGCGCAGGCTGGTGACATCGCCCACCTTGATCCCGCTGTACTGCACCGCGCTGCCCTGGGACAGGCCGCTGACCGCTTCGTTGAAGATCACTTCGTAATCCTGGAACGCGCTGTCGACGCTGGACTTGGCCAGCCACAGGCCAAACAGCATGGCGCCGACCACGACGAGCACGCTGAACAGACCGATCATCACATGATGGGCTCGGGTTTCCATGTCATACCTCGTTGAGCTGTTGAGCGGCATCCAATGCCGCGCGGCCCCGGGGGCCATGAAAGTATTCGTGAATCCAGGCGTCGTTCGTTTGCGAGACAACATCGATGGCACCCGCCACCAGTACCTTTTTCTGCGCCAGCACCGCCACGCGGTCGGTGATGGTGTAGAGCGTGTCGAGGTCATGGGTGATCAGCAGCACACTCAGGCCCAAGGCATCGCGCAGGGTCAGGATCAGTTGGTCGAACGCCGCCGCCCCGATGGGATCGAGGCCGGCGGTCGGTTCATCGAGAAACAGAATGTCCGGGTCCAGGGCCAGGGCGCGGGCCAGGGCCGCACGCTTGATCATCCCGCCCGACAGTGACGACGGGTATTTGTCGGCCGCCGACAACGGCAGCCCGGCCAGGGCCAGCTTCACCGCCGCCAGGTGCTCGGCATCGGCGCGGCTCAGGCCGGCATGTTCGATCAGTGGCAGGGCGACGTTTTCCGTGACCGTTAGCGAGGAAAACAGCGCGCCCTTCTGGAACAGCACGCCGAAGCGGCGTTCCACCAGGGAGCGTTCGTGCTCCGACAGGCTCGGCAGGTTCTGCCCGAACACCCGCACCTGGCCTTCACTGGGCCGGCGCAGGCCGATGATGCTGCGCAGCAGCACCGACTTGCCGCTGCCCGAACCGCCCACCACGGCGAGAATTTCGCCCTTGTACAGATCCAGGTCGAGGTTTTCATGCACGCTCTGCGGGCCAAAGCGGTTGCACAGGCCACGCACCTCAATCACCGCCGCGCTGGGCGCTCGCTGTAAACGGCTCACCAGCCCATCTCCATAAAGAACAGTGCGGCCACCGCGTCGAGCACGATCACCACGAAAATCGATTGCACCACCGCGGAGGTGGTGTGGGCACCGACCGATTCGGCGCTGCCGCTGACCTTGAAGCCTTCCAGGCAGCCAATGGCGGCGATCAGGAACGCGAAGATCGGCGCCTTGACCAGGCCCACCAGCAAATGCTCGACGCCGATATCCGACTGCAACAGCGAGAGGAACATCGCCGGCGAAATATCCAGGGCCACGGCGCACACCACACCGCCGCCGATAATCCCCGAGATCATGGCGAGGAAGGTCAGCATCGGCAACGCCACCAGCAACGCAAGGACACGGGGCAACACCAGCAACTCCATGGGGTCCAGGCCCAGGGTGCGGATGGCGTCGATTTCTTCGTTGGCCTTCATCGAGCCGATCTGTGCGGTGAAGGCACTGGCGGTGCGGCCGGCCATCAGGATCGCGGTGAGCAGGACGCCAAACTCCCGTAGGAAGGAAAACGCCACCAGGTCCACGGTAAAAATACTCGCGCCGAAACTTTCCAGCACCGTGGCGCCGAGAAACGCGACCACGGCGCCCACCAGAAAGGTCAGCAAGGCGACGATGGGCGCGGCATCGAGCCCGGTCTGTTCGATATGCGCCACCATCGGCGTCAGGCGCCAGCGCTTGGGCCGGAACATGCCGCGGGCGAGGGTTTCGAGGATCAGGCCGATAAAGCCCAGCAGCTGCATGGCATCTTGCCAGACGGTATCCACCGCGCCGCCGATGCGCGCCAGCAGTTGGATGCCGGCGCTTTCCTGCGGTTCTTTGACCGGCACACAAAAATCATTCAGGGCGCGGTAGACGGTCTTGAGCAGCGCCCGGTCGGCGGCGGGCAGAGTACAGTCGGTTTGTTCGGCGCTGTGCTCGATGCGCTCGGGGCCGAGCAGTTCGACCAGCAGCGAGGCGCCGGCGGTGTCCAGTGCGCCGAGGCCATTGAGGTCGACGCGGGTGTTGGCGTCGTACTGGCCGTCGAGGCTCGCGGACAACCGCTGGAGGGTGCTGTAGTGGGCCAGCGTCCAGTCCCCGGTGACCCGCAGTTGGGGCGGCTGGGTGGACGCGTCCAGATGGGCATTGCCTGCCGTTGTGCTACTGGTCATAAGCTCCGAGCTTGTTTGGCTATTCCACAATTGCTATGTAATAGCACGATCTGTCCTACTTTGGCGTGTCCGTTTGCGCTGTGTCAGTGACTTTAAAGCGCAACACGCCGATCACCTGGCCGTCTTCGGTCAGCACCCGCACCTGCCAGCGGCCCACGGCATTCGCCGGGAAGTTCTGCTTGTGGGTCCAGGCCCGGTAGCCTTCCTTGCGCCCGCCATGGATATCCAGGGCGATGCGGTCGACCTCTTTGCCGTTGAACTGCCACACATGGTAGATGCGTTCGTCCAGCCCGCGCGGTGCGTTGATCGCGGTGTAGGCGTACAGGCCGCTGCTGCGCAGTTGGCTGGCGCTGACTTCCTTGAGGTCATCGCCGGGGGTGCGGTCCTGCATTTGAGTGCTGATCGCCACTTCGGTCATCCACAGCGTGGCCGGCGGCACCCAGCTGCGCAGGAACCAGCCCGCGCAACCAATCGTCACCGTCACGCCCAGTAGCATCAGCCAACCCTTGAGGCTGCGCAGCGGCAGGCTCACGGCCAGGCTGGGGATCGACAACAGCATCGCCACGCCCAGCGCCAGCTTGTAGCTCTGGGCGGTGGTCAGGTGCAGGATGATCGGCAGCGCGGTGAGCAAGGCGGCAAACAGGGTCAGGGTGTGCAGGGCGAGGAACAGCCAGCGCTTGGGCGCGAGCCATTTGTAGTACAGCGGGTCGGTGATTGAGATGAGCGCGGCGGCGCCCAGCAGGCCGGTGAAAATCGACTGGCTGCTGTTCCAGGTGGTGGTGACAAAAAAGAACGGCAGGACAAAGAACAGGCTTTCCTGGTGGATCATCTGTGTGGCGTAGCGCAGCAACGGTTCGGGGATTTCCCGCTTGAAGACCTTGCTGAACAACTGGGTGAAGCTGTTTTCCAGCATCAGCCACAACCAGCTCACCAGCAGGACGATGGCGATCCAGCTGGCCATGCCTTGTTGGCGGTCCACCAGGATAAAGCTGCCCACGCCCGAGATAAAACCGCCGAGTGCGATCACCCCTGGGTAGCGCTTCATCAGTTCGAGGATGCGCTGTATGAAAAGGGTCAGGTTTGGCATTCGACGGTTCGCAGTCTTTGTAGGAAAAAATCCCAGACAGAATAACGTCTTAGCGCTTTGAGTGGCGTGTGATTACGCAATTGCTTTGCGATAACGGCGCACGCCAAGCCAACCAATGATGATTAGCCCCAGCGCGCCCGCGCTGATCCAGCTCAGGGCATCGTAACTGAGCAGCGGTTTTTCGATGCGCCAGTAGCCGGGCTGGTTGAACAGTTGGCGCATGGCCTGGTTGGCCTGCGCCAGGCTCACGGCCTTGATGCGCTTGGCCGGGTCGCTGAAACGGCCATCGGTGTAGTCGGCCAAGGCGCCCCAATAGTAGTCGGCCAGGGCGCTATTGCCCTGCACGGCCCAGGCCTGGCGGTCGATGGCGGCGTGTTGCAGGCGGTTAAAGGTGGCCCGGTCAAGGCCATCTTCAAGTAACGTGGCCTTGAGGCTTTCGAGGACGTGTTCGGCTTCGGGCAGGCGGTCGCGGTCCAGGTCGGCGTTGAGGCTCATGAAACCCACGCCGCCCAGCACTTCGCGCTCGCTCCACGGGCCGTAGGACAGGCCATGCTGCAGGCGTAACTGGCGATACAGCGCCCAATCCAGATAATCCTTGAGCAGGTCGTAGGTGGCGTCGTGCTGGTCGTCCAGCATCGGCTCGGGGAACAGCCAGTGCAGTTTGGCGCCGTCGCCGACCCAGCCACGGATCAGGTCGCGATGGCTGGCGGCGGTGCCTTGGATTTGCGGTAAGAGGCGATGCTCGCTGGGGTCTACCGGCTCGAGCTGGCCATAGGTGCGTTCCAGATAGGCCGGTAGCAGTTTGTCGAGATCGCCGACGATGATCAGGGTCATGTTGTTGGGGGCGTACCAGTCCTGGCGCACTTTCTCCAGTTGGGCACGGGTCAGGTAGCCGGCTTCGGCGCGCTCGGCGCATTTAAGACCCAGTTCCACCGCCAGTTGGTGGCTGGCGTTATGGCCCAGGTCTTGGCGATCCAACAGGCGTTGCAGGTGCGAATAGTGACCGCCGTCTTCGCGTTCGACCACTTGCTTGGCGGCGTTGATCGCGGCATCGCTCAGTTCGGTACGGGTCAGGATCGCCTTGAGCAGGTCCAGCACCTTGCGCTGGTTGCGCGCCGGGGCCTCGATGACGAAGGTGGTGTCGGCATTGCTGGTGTAGGCGTTCCACTCCCCGCCCAGGGCCTGCATCTGTTCTTCCAGCGCGCCTTCGCCGCCGCCGTCGATGCCGCTGAACAGCAGGTGTTCGAGCAGGTGCGGCAGTTCCTTGTCGGCGCAGCTGAAGTCATCCAGGCCCACGCCCACCACCAGGCGGATCGCCACATGCCCGCGTTCGGTGCCCGGCTTGAGCAGCACCTGCAGGCCGTTGGGCAGCATATAGCCTTCGACCTGCAGGCGATCAAAGGCAAAGGCGTGGGACGAGCCCAGGAGCAGGCAGGCGAGTAACAGGCGACGCATAACGGGGTTCCTGGCGAGTAATAACGGCTGAAACTGGCTTTTTGTGGGAGCGGGCTTGCCTGCGATGGGGGAGTGTCAGTCAACTGTTTTATCAACTGACCCACCGCAATCGCGGGCAAGCCCGCTCCCACTTTGGTTGGGCGGTATTTTTAACTGACTCCCCAGGTGGGCGGTTCGTTCAGGGCGAATGGGTGATGTCGGCAATATTGTCCGTGGCCAGCGCGCCGGTTTCGCAGGTTTCCAACACGACATAAGCACTGCTGCAAAACAACGAGTTCAGGCGTTTCATGTCGGCAATCAATTCCAGGTGCAGGGAACTGGTCTCGATGCTTTGCACGATCTTGCGTTGCAGGCGGCTGACGTGGGCGTGGGCCAGGCGCCGTTCCTGGGCACGGAAGCGGCGCTTCTCGCGCAGGAGTTGGCGGGCGCTTTCCGGGTCGGCGCTGAGGAACACCGACAGGCCCAGGCGCAGGTTGGCGATCAGTTGGCTGTGCAGGTCGGCCAGTTCTTCCAGCCCGACTTCGGAAAACGAGCGACGCTGGGAGGTTTTCTGCTGCTGGACCTTGCGCAGCATGCGCTCGATCAAGTCGCCGGCCAGCTTCAGGTTGATCGACAGCTCGATGATTTCGGCCCAGCGCCGGCTGTCGTGCTCACTGAGGTCTTCCCGGGGCATTTGCGCCAGGTACAGCTTGATCGCGCTGTACAGCGCTTCGACATCATCGCTGAGGCTGCGCATTTGCTGGGTGATGGCGGTCTGTTTGCCGCGCAGCACTTCCAGCATGGCGCTCAGCATATTGTCGATCAGGTCGCCCAGGCGCAGGGTCTCCCGCGCGGCGTTGGCCAGGGCCAGGCTCGGGGTGGTCAGCGCCGTGGGGTCGAGATGGCGGGGCTTGGCCAGGCCATTGGCCTCCGGGCGTTCCGGCAGCAGCCAGGCGCACAGGCGTGCCATGGGCCCGATGGTGGGCAGCAGGATCAGGCAGCGGGTGACGTTGTAGAGCAGGTGAAAGGTGATGACCATGCCCTGGGCGCTGTAGTCCAGGGTGTCCATCCACTGCACCAGTGGGTCAAGAACAGGGATGATCAGCAACAGGCCGATCAGCTTGTACAGCAGGCTGCCCAGGGCCACCTGGCGGCCGGCGGCGTTTTGCATGCTGGTGCTGAGGAAGGCCAGCACGCCGCTGCCGATATTGGCCCCGATCACCAGGCCGATGGCCACATGCAGGCCAATCACCCCGGCACCGGCCAGGGTCGCGGTCAGCAGCACGGCGGCCAGGCTGGAGTAGGAGATCATCGCAAACAGCGCGCCCACCAGGGCATCGAGCAGGATGTCGCCGGTCAGCGAGGCAAACAGGACTTTGACGCCCTGGGCATGGGTAATCGGCCCGGCGGCTTCGACGATCAGTTGCAGCGCAAGAATGATCAGCCCCAGGCCGATGCCGACCCGGCCCATCTGCCCGGCGCGTGTCTGTTTGCGCGACAGAAAGAAGATCACCCCGAGAAAGATCAGCAGCGGCGACAGCCACGAAAGATCCAGGGTCAGTACCCGGGCCATCAGCGCCGTACCGACGTCGGCGCCGAGCATGGTCGCCAGGGCGGGCATGAGCCCCATCAGGCCCTGGCCGACAAACGAGGTCACCAGCATCGCCGTGGCGTTGCTGCTTTGCACCATGGCGGTCACCAGGATCCCGGCAATGAACGCCAGCCAGCGCCTGGCCATGTTCTGCCCGATGACTTGGCGCAGGTTGGAACCGTAGACCCGCAGGATGCCGGTACGGACGATGTGCGTGCCCCAGATCAGCAGGGTCACCGCAGAAAGAAGATTGAGCAGGGTCAGCATGCTCGGCCCCCTGTATTGAGTCGTGCTCGATGTAGAGCAAAAAGTGCCGCGTGCCGTTTTGTGTTGTGTACTTAAGCTGTAGTTGGCGAACGGCCTGTGCGCCAGCATCGCATAGCTAAAGTCGGCTTTGAAACAAAACTGTCATGAAATCAGCTTTTTGCGGGCGAAAAAAAGGGGGCTCATAAGAGCCCCCATTCGGTCACTTCGGGTTTATTGACCCGGAATGTCCTTGCGCAGTTTGACTGGATCCTGCTGCTTTTTCTTCTTCGCGACGGCGGTACGCATCTTGATGTTGAACGCTTCTACCGCCAGGGAGAACGCCATGGCGAAGTACACGTAGCCTTTTGGCACATGCACATCGAAGGATTCGGCGATCAGCACGGTACCTACGACCAGCAGGAACGACAGCGCGAGCATTTTCAGCGACGGGTGTTTGTCGATGAACTCGCTGATGGTGCCGGCAGCCAGCATCATCACCAGTACCGCAACGATGATCGCGGCGACCATGACCGGTACGTGGGACACCATACCCACGGCGGTAATCACCGAGTCCAGGGAGAACACGATGTCGATGATGGCGATCTGGATGATGGTGTAGATGAACTTGCCACCCTTGCCTGTCGGCTCGTCGTGGGTTTCGTCTTCACCTTCCAGAGCGTGGTACATCTCCTGGGAGCTTTTCCACAGCAGGAACAGGCCACCGAAGAACAGGATCAGGTCGCGACCGGAAATACCTTGGCCGGCAACGGTGAACAAATCGGCGGTCAGTTGCATGACCCAGGTGATCGACAGCAGCAACAGGATCCGGGTGATCATGGCCAGGGCCAGGCCGAAGATCCGGGTGCGTGCCTGCATATGCTTGGGCATGCGGCTGACCAGGATCGAAATCATGATGATGTTATCGATGCCCAGGACGATCTCGAGAGCCGTCAAGGTGAAGAAGGCAATCCAGATCTCTGGATTGGTCAGCCATTCCATATGTGTTCCTTTGTGCGAGTGTTAGACCGCGCCGGGGGGAGGCCGGCGCAGTGAGTTGTTACGATTATAGAGTGCTGAACAGCGGGAATGTGCCCAACAGCAATGCGGCAACCATTATGCACAGGCACACCAAGACTGCCCACTTCAGGGTGAAGCGTTGGTGGTCGCCAAATTCGATACCGGCCAGGGCCACCAGCAGGTAAGTCGATGGCACCAGCGGGCTGAGCAAGTGTACCGGCTGGCCAACAATCGAGGCCCGGCCCATTTCTGCGGCGGTGATGCCGTAGTGGCTGGCGGCTTCGGCCAATACTGGCAGTACGCCGTAGTAGAACGCATCGTTGGACATGAAGAAGGTGAACGGCATGCTCACCAGCGCGGTGATCACCGCCAGGTAAGGGCCCAGGGCCTCGGGGATGACTGCCAGCAGGCTCTTGGACATGGCGTCGACCATGCCGGTGCCCGACAGGATGCCGGTGAAGATGCCGGCGGCGAAAATCAGGCCGACCACGGCCAGCACGCTGCCCGAGTGGGCGGCAATGCGGTCTTTTTGCTGCTGCAGGCACGGGTAGTTGACGATCATCGCGATACTGAAGGCCACCATGAACAGCACGGGCAGTGGCAGCAGGCCGGCGATCAGGGTGCACATCAGGGTCAGGGTCAGGGCGCCGTTGAACCAGATCAGTTTCGGGCGACGGGCATCCGGGAACTGCGAGACGCTGATTTCGCTATGGTCGATTTCATCGCCTTGCAGGTGCAGCACGCCCAGACGAGCACGCTCGCGCAGGCCGTACATATAGGCAATCACCAGGATCGCCACCACGCCGGCGGCCATGGCCGGGATCATCGGTACGAAAATGTCCGAGGGGTCTACGTGCAGCGCACTGGCGGCACGGGCGGTCGGGCCGCCCCAGGGCGTCATGTTCATTACGCCACCGGCGAGGATGATCAGGCCGGCCATGATCCGTGGGCTCATGCCAATGCGGTTGTACAGCGGCAGCATGGCGGCCACGCAGATCATGTAGGTGGTGGCGCCGTCACCGTCCAGGGACACCACCAGCGCCAGCACGGCCGTACCGACCGAGACTTTCAGCGGGTCGCCCTTGACCAGCTTGAGGATCTTGCGCACGGCCGGGTCGAACAGGCCGGAGTCGATCATCAAGGCAAAGTAGAGGATGGCAAACATCAGCATCACGCCGGTGGGCGCCAGCTTGGTGATGCCTTCGAGCATCATCGGGCCGATCTTCGGCGCAAAGCCACCGAACAGTGCGAACAGGATCGGCACGATGATCAGGGCGATCAGCGCCGACAGGCGCTTGGTCATGATCAGGAACATGAACGTGATGACCATGGCAAAGCCAAGGAAAGTCAGCATAGGAATACTCCAGGCGTAGCGCGGCTAGGGAATGGCGAACCGGGTGGGGTCAGCGCAGAACGAAAAGCGCGAGGCGTACGGGGGGAGTGGGGGGAAACAGGCGGGTACGAACGGACATCAGAATCACCATTGTTGTTGTTAATTGGGCCCCCGGGCATAAAAACGCTCAGGTTGGCCAACCGGTCTATTGCCGGTAGTGAGGGCGATCCTAATCGCGAAAGCTTTCAGCCAGCTTTCGCTGGATAAACAGGTGATGAACAGATGTTTCGTAGGATTGGTCTGTTTTTGATGTCTGAAACAAGTGGTTAGGCGTGAGGGCGCTATCGCGGGCAGCCCGGCTCCCACATTTGATCGCATTTCAAGTGTGGGAGCGGCGGTGCGACGACTCGACTTGCCCGCGATGCTGTTGATCTTAAGGCAGTTGCAACCCACCAGCCGCCTTGTGCAAGGCCCGCAGGTGTTCGCCAACTTGCTTGAGATTGGCCTCGCAGGCGGCAATTTCCGCCGCCCGCGAAGGCTCCAGCAGCGCCCTCACCTCTTTATCCAGGTCGCCGGTCAACGATTGCAGCTGTTTCTGGCGCGATGCGCTTTCCGACTCCAGGCGCTGCCACTCCTTGGGTTGGGGCAATCCATAGCCGCCGCTGCCGAGCAGTTCCGCCGGGCGGCTGAGGAAACCGCTGTTGGCGAGGATCTGCTGCAACGTCGCATCGGCCTTGGCCATGCCGCCGTTCTTCAGCTCGCGGGCACCGAGGTAGCGCTGCTTGACCTCGTCCTGGGCGAGCATCAGCTGTTTGCGAAAGCTCGCCTGTTCCAGCAGCAGCAAGGCGGCGCTGGTGCGCAGGTCAGCCTGGTCGAACCACTGTCTGCGTTGCTCGGCGCTCAAGCTCAGCCAGTCTTCGACCTGGGTCTGGGGGATCGGCAAATGTTTCTTCAGCACCTCGAACATCGCCTGGTAGCGCTCGCGGAAGGAGTCGAAGTGATAACCCAGGCGCAAGGCTTCGCGGCGGTCATCCAACACACTGGTGTCGGCCAGCCCGCGGGCCTTGAGCACTTCGAGCAAACCGTTGGGGGTGATGTTGTCCAGGGTGGTCAGTTGCGGGTTGGCGCTGCCACTGCGCAGCAGTTTCAGGCCTTCGACCGCGCAGTTGTTGGAAAGGAAGTAGTAATTGCCGTCGTAGCTCCAGTGCATTTCGGCGGCGTGCTCGACGGTGTCGTTGATTTCCTGGCGCGAGAGGATCAAGGGCACCGATGCCAGGCCGCGCAGTTCGGTCTTGGTGTATTCGTCGATCACCTGGGCCAGGGGCAATACGAACAGGCGTGATGGGTACTTGCCTACCAGGCCGTCCCAGCTCGATAGCTGTACGTCGCCGACGAACGCGCGGTAGGACAACACCAGGTGCTGGTCCAGGTCCAGGCGGCAATCCGGGCCACGGGGCCGGCCCGGGGCACAGATCACCAGGCGCAGCATACTGTGACCCCAGCGGCTTACCAGGTTCTGGTTGGCTTCGGCCAGCAGGTAGTCGATGGCGTACACACGCTCGGGATCGACCTGGCCCAAGGGAGTCTTGGCAAAATCGTTACCGGCATTGAGGAAGGCGAAGGTGTTGGCGCAAGCGTCCTTGGCCGGCGGGGCCCAGTCGAAGTGTTGCTGGTAGTAGCGATACAGCGCAGGACGGCGGCAGGCGTAGCTCGGGTCGAGAAGGAAGTACTCCATGTTGACCGCGACGAACTCCTTGGGGTTGGTGATCTCGTACAGGTCCGGGCTGCGGGCCACTTGCCGGTTGTGTTGCTCGCGCTCGCCACGGCGGCCGACGTATTGCGGCCAGCCGGCCAGGTCGAGCAAGCGCGGGTCGTCGCTGAGGGTGAAGCGCCGGTCATTCTGGCCACGGCATTGATCGGGCAGGCCCACCAGACCGGTGATGTTGTTCTGGCGGCTACAGCGCTGGATCAACCCGCGCTGGTCCTTGGGCCACAGGCGCGCACGGTCGTAGATGTGGGTCAGTTCATGCAGCACGGTGGCCAGCAGCTCCCGGCGCACAGTGCCGTGGGGGCGCTGGGTCTGCTGGGTGGCGGCGGTGCCGTCGGTAAGGCTGGCCAGTAGCCTGCGGTTGAGGTCCAGTTCGGACACCAGCGACGCCTGGCCATAGGCATTGGCGGGCATGTCGTCGGTCCAGCCGACGTCGATGCGCCGGTCCAGCTGCTCGATGAAGCGCGGCGGCAGCGCCTGCATGGCTTCATCGAGCAATGCCTGGCTGGCCTGCTGTTGGGCTGGGCTCAAGCCGTCGGTCTTGAGCCGTAGTTGCAGGCTGGCCTGGGCGGCGCTGCCAGCCAGCAGCAGCGTCGCAGCCAATAGCCAGGCGGTGAAGCGCCTCACAATGCGAGGATGGCTTCGGCGAGAACCTGGTCGCTGGCGTCGCGGGCTTCTGGCACGCGGGTGCGCAGGGTGTCGAAGGCAGCTTCCAGTTGCACGCCGCGGATCTCGCCATGGCTGGCGACAAAGCTGGCAGCGTCATCGTGGGCTGCGCGCACGACTTTCGAGTCGCGGATGGAGGTGGTGGTGTCCGAGGTGAAATCAATGGTGCGGCCGAAGGCACGAACAATGATGTTACTGGTGGCCACGAGGGTTTGTGCCTGGGCGATATCGGCCAGCAGGAACAGGCCGAGAGCAACTGCGATCAACGGGCGACGCATGGAAAGACTCCAAAAGGTAAAGATGATTATTGGACGAGAATTGCCTGGGCCAGTTCAAGGTCACCGGACTTAAGTTTTGGCTGGGTGCGACGCAGGTAATCCAGTGCGCTTTCCAGCCGGGCGCCCCGCCATTGGCCGTCAGTGGCAATAAACGCGGCAGCGTCATCCTGGGCGGCCAGTAGCACTTTACGATCGAACGGCGCCGAGGTCACTTTGCTGGTGGCATAGGCGCTGGCGACGAGGCCTTGCGTGGACAGGTCAAAGGCCTGGGCCGGACTGGCCCCGCCGATGGCAAGCACTGTGGGAGCAATCAACAAACGGTATGAAAAAGCCATGGGACTCGACAACTGAAAACGAGCGCCAAGGCTAGCGCAATGCCCGGGCGAGAGCCAGCGCGGGCACCCCTAGGCAGGGTCGACTCAGATGGCCAGGATCGCCTGGGCCAGCTGCACATCAGTGGCGCTATTGAGTTGTGGTGCCTGTTGGCGGATCTGCGCCAGGGCACTTTCCAGCTTCACGCCGCGGATGGCGCCTTCGCTGGCGACGAAGCTGGCGGCATCGTCACGGGCGGCGCGTACGACTTTGTTGTCGCGCAGGGACGATGTGGCATCGGAGCTGGCATCGGACGTGGCTTTAAGCGCGCCAACAATCGAGTCAGTGGTCACGATCAGGCTGGTAGCGCTGGCATTGGCAGCAACGGCAAGCAGGACGGCAGCGCTCAGCAAACGAAGGCGGGACATGGGGTGACTCCTGTGTATGGGACGAACTAATGACGAGATAGTAGCTGGCGCCTATCTGTTCGGGTAGTGCGCAATGGGAAGTCGTTGTTTGAAAGGGCTATTTGGTGGGGACAAATCAACCGATCTAAAACTGTACTGGTTGATTTAAATTTTATTAAAATTGTACCTATCGATAGATTGAGCGCTGATTTCCGACTGCCCAAAAACCACAAAACCCGCCTCCGGTTACCCGGGGCGGGTTCTGCTACAACAATTCGGGGTGCTGGCGGTGGACCCGGCAGGTCAGGGCCAGCGGGCGCTAAATCAGCGCCAGAACGGCTTGCTCAGCTCTTCGTAGCGTTGAGCTTCGCTGATCCCGGCATCGGCCAGCAGACGCGAGTCCAGACGAGCCAGTTGATGGCGGCTGGAGATGCGGCGCTGCCACAACATCAGGTTGGCGATAACGCGCAGAGGCAGGGAAGCCTGGGTGTTGACAGCTTTATCTTCGTAGAACAGTTCGGAACTGAGTGTACGTTCCATGATGACATCCTTCCGCTTGTGGCGGGATTAGGTAGTGGTTTAACTGATGCCAATGATCCTCCTCCGACGCAAGACTCTCTAGATACAGTTCACCTGTATTGTGAGGGGCCAGTTAACTGTTTATAGCGGCTGTACTGTACTAAAACGGGGCAACTGTACCTGTAAGCACTTATTTGGTGCGTTTCAGGCATTTTCGCAAACATTTGTAGGGATTTACGGTAGGAAATGACCGGTACAGTAGTACAGTTTTTTAATATTGCCGTATTCAGATCCAGGCGCATGCAACTGTGTTTGCATCCGCCCGGATCTGTATCTGTCAGCCTTTAAGCATGTGCCCGGTTTCTTCCAGGTTGATGTGCCAGCTCAGGGCTTCACGCAGGATGTGCGGCGTGTGCCCGCCGATGGCGCAGGCGGCGGTGAAGTAGTTATTGAGCGCGTCGCGATAGTCCGGGTGTACGCAGTTGTCGATGATCACCCGGGCGCGCTCCCGTGGCGCCAGGCCACGCAGGTCGGCCAGGCCGATCTCGGTCACGAGGATGTCGACGTCATGCTCGGTATGGTCGACATGGCTGACCATCGGCACCACGCTGGAAATCGCCCCGCCCTTGGCAATGGACTTGGTGACAAAGATCGCCAGGTGCGCGTTGCGGGCGAAATCCCCCGAGCCGCCAATGCCGTTCATCATCCGCGTGCCGCAGATGTGGGTGGAGTTGACGTTGCCGTAGATGTCGAACTCCAGCGCGGTATTGATGCCGATGATGCCCAGGCGCCGCACGACTTCCGGGTGATTGGAAATTTCCTGCGGACGCAGCACCAGCTTGTCCTTGTAGTGCGCCAGGTTGCCGAATACGTCGGCATTGCGCCGCTCTGACAAGGTGATTGAGCTGCCGGAGGCAAAGCTCAGTTTGCCGGCATCGATCAGGTCGAAGGTCGAGTCCTGGAGGACTTCGGAGTACATGGTCAGGTCTTCAAACGGCGACTCGATCAGGCCGCACATCACCGCGTTGGCAATGTTACCGATACCGGCTTGCAGCGGGCCGAGCTTGTTGGTCATGCGCCCTGCATCGACTTCCTGCTTGAGGAAGTTGATCAGGTGATTGGCGATCCACTGGGTGTCGCTGTCGGGCGGCGTGACCGTGGAAGCGGAGTCGGCCTGGTTGGTGATGACGATGGCGACGATTTTTTCCGGCGGGATTGGGATCGCGGTGCTGCCGATACGATCATCCACCTTGACCAGCGGGATCGGGGTGCGGGTCGGGCGGTAGGTCGGGATATAGATGTCGTGCAGGCCTTCGAGGTTCGGATTGTGGGCCAGGTTGATCTCGATGATCACTTGCTTGGCAAAAATCGCGAAGCTGGCCGAGTTGCCCACGGAGGTGGTGGGCACGATATGGCCTTGCTCGGTGATGGCCACGGCTTCGATGACCGCGATATCCGGCAGCTTGAGCTGGTTGTTACGCAACTGTTCGACGGTTTCCGACAGGTGCTGGTCGATAAACATCACTTCGCCAGCATTGATCGCCTTGCGCAGGGTGCTATCGACCTGGAATGGCATGCGGCGCGACAGCACGCCGGCTTCGGTCAGTTGCTTGTCCAGGTCGTTGCCCAGGCTGGCGCCGGTCATCAGGGTGATTTTCAGGGGCGAGGTCTTGGCACGTTCGGCCAGGGCGTGGGGCACGGCCTTGGCTTCACCGGCGCGGGTAAAGCCGCTCATGCCGACGGTCATGCCGTCCTCGATCAGGGCGGCAGCATCGGCGGCGCTCATGACCTTGTTCAACAGCGAAGGCAAGCGGATACGATCACGGTACATGGATTGTTATCTCGGGCAACGGAGGCAAGGTGGGCAGTCTAGTGATTTCAAAGGCGTTCGTCCCGCTACCATGGTCGAATGCCAGGTCGCGATTTAGAGCCTTTGGTCGGGTTTTTCCCGCTAATAAAAAACCCCAGCCTACGGGAGGCCGGGGTTTTGGGTATTGCGCTGGAGCAGTGTTTATTCGACGGCCTTGACCATGTCTTCGATGACCTTCTTGGCATCGCCGAAGACCATCATGGTCTTGTCCAGGTAGAACAGTTCGTTATCCAGGCCGGCATAACCACTGGCCATCGAGCGCTTGTTGACGATGATCGTCTTGGCCTTGAAGGCTTCGAGAATCGGCATGCCGGCAATCGGCGACTTTGGATCGTTCTTGGCGGCCGGGTTGACCACGTCGTTGGCGCCGAGCACCAGCACCACGTCGGCCTGGCCGAACTCGGAGTTGATGTCTTCCATCTCGAACACCTGGTCGTAAGGCACTTCGGCCTCGGCCAGCAGCACGTTCATGTGGCCAGGCATGCGCCCGGCGACCGGGTGGATCGCATACTTCACGGTAACGCCGCGATGGGTCAGTTTCTCGGTCAGCTCCTTGAGTGCATGCTGTGCCCGCGCGACCGCCAGGCCATAGCCCGGCACGATGATCACGGTGTCGGCGTTGGTCAGCAGGAAGGTGGCATCGTCGGCCGAGCCGGATTTCACCGGGCGCGCTTCTTTGGAGCCAGCCGGCCCTGCGGCATCCGGGGTATTACCGAAGCCGCCGAGCAGCACATTAAAGAACGAGCGATTCATCGCCTTGCACATGATGTACGAGAGGATCGCACCGCTCGAACCTACCAGGGAGCCGGCAATGATCAGCATCGAGTTGTTCAGCGAGAAGCCGATACCCGCCGCCGCCCAGCCGGAATAGCTGTTGAGCATCGAGACGACCACCGGCATATCGGCGCCGCCAATCGGGATGATGATCAGCACGCCCAGCACGAAGGCCAGGGCCAGCATCAGGGCGAAGGCACTGAGGTTGCCGGTGAACATAAACACCAGGCCCAGGCCCAGGGTGGCCAGGCCCAGCACCAGGTTCAACTTGTGCTGGCCGCCAAACTGTACCGGTGCGCCCTGGAACAGGCGGAACTTGTACTTGCCCGACAGCTTGCCGAAGGCGATGACCGAACCGGAGAAGGTAATGGCACCAATGGCTGCGCCGAGGAACAGCTCCAGGCGGTTACCCGCAGGAATCGCGTCACCCAGTTGCTTGACGATCCCCAGGGATTGCGGCTCGACCACCGCCGCGATGGCGATAAACACCGCCGCCAGGCCGATCATGCTGTGCATGAAGGCGACCAGCTCCGGCATCTTGGTCATTTCTACGCGCTTGGCCATGATCGAGCCGGCGGTGCCGCCGATCAGCAGGCCGACAATCACGTAGCCGATGCCGGCAGTGGCCAGCTCCGCGCCCAGCTTATAGATGAGGCCCACGGTGGTGAGCACCGCCAGCGCCATGCCGAGCATGCCGAACAGGTTGCCGCGTCGGGACGTGGTTGGGTGCGACAGGCCCTTGAGGGCCTGGATGAAGCAGATCGACGCGATCAGGTAGAGCGTCGTCACGAGGTTCATGCTCATTACTTCTGCACCTCTTCTTTAGCCTTGGGCGCTTTCTTCTTGAACATCTCAAGCATCCTACGGGTAACCAGGAAACCGCCGAACACGTTCACGGCGGCCAGGGCCACGGCCAGGGTGCCCATGGTCTTGCCCAGCGGCGTGACGGTGAGTGCGGCCGCGAGCATGGCGCCAACGATCACAATCGCCGAGATCGCGTTGGTCACGGCCATCAGCGGCGTATGCAGCGCGGGGGTGACGTTCCAGACCACGTGGTAACCGACATAAATCGCCAGCACGAAGATGATCAGGTTGTAGATACCGGGGGAGATAAGCTCTTCCATCGTCTGAATCCCTGCTTAGGCGTTTTTGCGGATGACTTGGCCGTCGCGGCACATCAGGCACGCGGCGACGATGTCGTCTTCGAGGTTGATTTCAAACTGCCCTTCCTTGGTGAAGACCAGCTTCAGGAAGTCCAGCAGGTTGCGCGCATACAGGGCCGAAGCATCGGCAGCGACCGCGCCGGCAAGGTTGGTCGGGCCGCAAATGGTCACGCCGTTTTCCACCACCACCTGGTCGGCGACGGTCAGAGGGCAGTTGCCCCCCTGGGCGGCGGCCAGGTCGATCACCACGGAGCCTGGCTTCATCTGGGCGACGGTTTCGGCGCTCAGCAACGTCGGGGCCTTGCGGCCCGGGATCAGGGCGGTGGTGATGACGATATCGGCTTGCTTGGCGCGCTCATGCACGGCCAGGGCCTGGCGCTGCATCCAACTGGTGGGCATCGGGCGTGCATAGCCGCCGACACCGACGGCGCATTCGCGCTCTTCATCGGTCTCGTAGGGCACGTCGACAAACTTGGCGCCGAGGGATTCGATCTGCTCCTTCACGGCCGGGCGTACGTCGGACGCTTCGATGACCGCACCCAGGCGTTTCGCCGTGGCGATGGCCTGCAGGCCGGCCACGCCAGCACCGAGGATCAGCACGCGAGCGGCTTTCACGGTACCTGCGGCCGTCATCAGCATTGGCATGAAGCGCGGGTAGTGATGGGCCGCCAGCAACACCGCCTTGTAGCCGGCAATGTTGGCTTGGGACGACAGCACATCCAGGCTCTGCGCACGGGAGGTGCGCGGCGCGGCCTCCAGGGCGAAGGCCGTGATGCCATGTTCGGCCAGCCGGGTGATGGTTTCGTTACTGAACGGATTGAGCATGCCCACCAACACGGTGCCGCTTTTAATCAGCGTCAGTTCGCTGTCGCTGGGGGCGACCACCTTGAGAATCAGCTCAGCGCCAAACGCGTCGCCGGCACTGCCAATGGTTGCGCCTGCCGTTTCATAGGCACTGTCGACGACGCTGGCTTTGATGCCAGCACCGCTTTGTACAGTGACCTTATGGCCCTGGCCGATCAGCTTCTTGATGGTTTCCGGGGTTGCAGCAACCCGCGTTTCACCGGTCTGGGTTTCGAGAGGAACACCAATGTGCACGTCAAATCTCCTGCATGATCTTTTTGCTTTTGATTTTTGTAAAAAGGCCAGTGCACCGCGAGTGGCGCAACTGGGGCGGCCGATCAGCACGACCCCGCTGAAATGACAGCAGGGCGCGGCATTTTGCAGGCGAACTTTACGGCCTTCAAGGGATTATGACGGGTGACGAAAAATTAACTACAAGTCACCCTGTGACTGATTGTCGCAATACGCTGGAATAACCTCTTTAAATACAGGTGTTTAAAGGCTTATAGCGGGAAAAGACGATTTGCGTAAATTTCGACATGAGTCGCCGGTCATTGGTCGTTAATAAGCGCTGTAGAGCTTGCAGCCATTGGCTTTCAGGCCATTTTTCAGTTGATCGGTACAGTCTGTCTAAAGGCGACATATATTTATATCTGTAGTGTTATTAATTATTTGACTACAGGGTCAGTAATTCGTCGGCCCGCCAGGAATCATTGGCTGTAGCGCTGTGCCTGATCAATCAACCAGTCTCGAAAGGCGTGCAGTGAAGCAGATTCGACCTTTCGCTCGGGAATCATCAGGTAATAGGCCTTGCTGCTGGTCAGCGCCTGCTGGTTGGCAATCACCAGCTGTTTCTCGCCCAGTTCCCGCTGAATAAGGAACGGTGGGATCAGCGCAATCCCCATGTCATGCATGGCCGCCTGGGACAACATGGAGAATAGCTCGTAGCGCGGGCCTGTCATGTCCCGGGGGATATTCAGCTGTTGGGCGTCGAACCATTGGCGCCAGGCGTAGGGCCGCGTGGTTTGCTGCAGCAGTGGCAGCTCGGCGATTTGCCCTGCACTGAAGTGTGTATGGTGCCCCAGCAGGCGCGGGCTGCAGACGGGGACCGGGTTTTCGCCCATCAGCCGGTGGGATTCGGTGCCGGACCAGTCGGCATCGCCGAAATACACCGCGGCATCGAACTCGGTATCGGCAAACAGGAACGGGCGGGTACGGTTGGTCAGGTTCACCGTGACTTCGGGGTGTTGCTGCTGGAAGTCCTTGAGGCGCGGGATCAGCCACTGCGTACCGAATGTGGGCACTACCGCCAGTTCGATCACATTGGCGCCCTGCTGGCCCATCACTGACAGGGTGTCGCGTTCCACGGCATCCAATTGCATCGCGACCCGCCGGCTATAGGAAAGCCCGGCCTCCGTGAGCTTTACCCCGCGTCGCGAGCGCCGAAACAGCTCGACACTTAAAAACTCCTCAAGGCTGGCGATCTGTCGGCAGATCGCGCCCTGGGTGATAGAAAGTTCTTGCGCGGCCTTGGTAAAGCTCTCGTGGCGGGCGGCAGCTTCAAAACTGACCAGGGCCGTGGTGCTGGGGATTTTCCTACGCATGTACCGTACCCTCACTAATAAAAGGCGGTTTTGCCCTTCTTGATCATCACGGAGTGAGAAATTAGCACAAGGCTATGCAAAAACCTCGTTTGCCCTCTTCGCTGACCCGGCCTAGGCTGCATGCACGACTTTTGATTTACTTCGCGAGGACTCACTCATGGGCGGTAAGGCAAGCTTCAACTGGATCGATCCACTGCTGCTGGATCAACAGCTCACTGAAGAAGAGCGCATGGTGCGCGACAGTGCCGAGCAATTTGCCCAGGACAAGTTGGCGCCGCGTGTGCTTGAAGCCTTCCGTCATGAAAAGACCGATCCTGCGATTTTCCGTGAAATGGGCGAGACCGGCCTGCTGGGCGCCATGATCCCTGAGCAGTACGGTGGCAGTGGCTTGAACTATGTCAGCTACGGCTTGATTGCCCGTGAAGTGGAGCGTGTCGACTCCGGCTACCGCTCGATGATGAGCGTGCAGTCTTCCCTGGTGATGGTGCCGATCAATGAGTTCGGCACCGAAGCGCAAAAACAGAAGTACCTGCCCAAGCTGGCCTCGGGTGAGTGGATTGGTTGTTTCGGTCTGACCGAGCCCAACCACGGTTCGGACCCGGGCGCGATGATTACCCGTGCGCGCAAGGTGGATGGCGGCTATAGCCTGACCGGCAGCAAAATGTGGATCACCAACAGCCCGATTGCCGATGTGTTTGTGGTCTGGGGCAAGGACGATGCGGGCGACATCCGTGGTTTTGTCCTGGAGAAGGGCTGGAAAGGCCTGAGTGCACCGGCGATTCACGGCAAGGTCGGCTTGCGTGCTTCGATTACCGGCGAAATCGTCATGGATAACGTGTTCGTTCCCGAAGAGAACATCTTCCCCGATGTGCGCGGCTTGAAAGGCCCGTTCACCTGCCTGAACTCGGCCCGCTACGGTATCTCCTGGGGCGCCTTGGGGGCCGCGGAGTTCTGCTGGCACACGGCGCGCCAGTACACCCTCGATCGCCAGCAGTTCGGGCGCCCACTGGCTGCCACACAGTTGATCCAGAAAAAGCTCGCCGATATGCAGACCGAAATCACCCTCGCCCTACAAGGTTGCCTGCGCCTGGGCCGGATGAAAGATGAAGGGACGGCGGCGGTGGAGATCACGTCGATCATGAAGCGCAATTCCTGCGGCAAGTCCCTGGATATCGCGCGCATGGCCCGCGACATGCTCGGTGGCAATGGTATCTCCGACGAGTTCGGGATTGCCCGGCACCTGGTCAACCTGGAAGTGGTGAATACCTACGAAGGCACGCATGACGTCCATGCGCTCATCCTTGGGCGCGCTCAGACCGGTATCCAGGCGTTCTATTAATAGGAGTGTGACCATGGGCGCGCTATCGCATCTGCGGGTACTGGATTTGTCACGGGTGCTGGCGGGGCCCTGGGCCGGACAGATTCTTGCCGACCTCGGCGCTGAGGTGATCAAGGTCGAGCGGCCTGGCAGTGGCGACGATACCCGCGCCTGGGGGCCGCCCTTCCTTAAGGATGCTTATGGTCAGAACACCAGTGAAGCGTCCTACTACTTATCGGCCAATCGTAATAAAGAGTCGGTGACTATCGACTTCACCCGGCCGGAGGGGCAGAAGCTGGTCCGCGACCTGGCGGCGAAGTCGGATATCTTGATCGAGAACTTCAAGGTCGGCGGCTTGGCCGCGTATGGCCTGGACTATGAATCGCTCAGGGAGATCAACCCAGAGCTGATTTATTGCTCTATCACCGGGTTTGGCCAGACGGGGCCGTATGCGGCGCGGGCTGGCTATGACTTCATGATCCAGGGATTGGGCGGGTTGATGAGCCTGACGGGGCGCCCCGAGGGGGATGAGGGTGAAGGTCCGGTCAAGGTGGGTGTAGCGCTGACCGATATTTTGACCGGGCTTTACTCCACGGTGGCGATTCTGGCGGCTATGGCGCACCGCGATCATGATGGTGGTGGCCAGCATATCGATATGGCGTTGCTGGATGTCCAGGTGGCCTGTCTGGCCAATCAGGCGATGAATTACCTGACGACTGGGGTATCCCCCAAGCGGTTGGGTAATGCGCATCCGAATATCGTGCCCTATCAGGACTTTCCTACGGCTGACGGCGATTTCATCCTGACCGTGGGCAATGACAGTCAGTTTCGCAAGTTTGCCCAGGTCGCTGGGCAGCCGCAGTGGGCCGATGATCCGCGGTTTGCCACTAATAAGCTGCGGGTGGCCAATCGGGCGGTGCTTATTCCATTGATTCGCCAGGCCACGGTGTTCAAGACCACTGCTGAGTGGGTGGCCCAGCTGGAGCAGGTGGGTGTGCCCTGTGGGCCGATCAATGACTTGGCGCAGGTGTTTGCCGATCCTCAGGTGCAGGCGCGTGGGCTGGCGATAGAGTTGCCTCACCCGCTGGCGGGTAAGGTGCCTCAGGTGGGGAGCCCTATGCGGTTGTCCAAGACGCCGGTGGAGTATCGCAGTGCGCCTCCTCTCTTGGGCGAGCATACGGCCCAGGTTCTTAGCCAGGTGCTGGGGCTGGGGGCGGGCCATGTAGCCGCTTTAAAGGAGGCGGGGGTCATTTGAGGTGTTTCTTCTATATAGAAGGGGTTTTTATATAGAAGAGCTGGTTGTTTTTTAATCGATCGTAAGTAATTGATAGAAAAGCAAAATTAAGGGTTGACGGCAGATCCTGGAAGTCTATAATTCGCCCCACTTCCGGCGCAGTCGAAACGGAAAACTCCTTGGTAAACAAAGAGTTACGCAGAATTCGACAGCGAGTTGCTTCAGTCCATCGAAGCCCAGAAGGAGTTGGTAGGGCAATG
>NZ_MNPU01000021.1 GCF_001983165.1 Pseudomonas gessardii
AACGCCTGCCTCAGGCCAATTGCATCGAAGGCTACGAAGCGCTGCTGCCGTGGAACTGCAAACCCACAACGCCACTTTAAAACGCAAAACCCCACCAGCGGGAGGTGGGGTTTATGGAGCGCTTACGCCCCAACAGAAAGCACGCTGCGATCTTTTTGAGCACATCCGGAAATCCGTTAACATGTGCATTCGACTGTAGAAAACCTTTCAGCAACAATGGCCAGCTAAATACAACGGGCTTGTCCGCAACCGATCTTTCGATTCTATAAATAAACACCCATTCATCAGCAAAATAATCTATTCCTCTTGACCCCAGCCCCGAGATAATAATGTTGTCTGGCTTCAGCTCTTCACTTACCTCTGCAATTCTCATACTAATAAACCAACGGTATGTCTGGAATTGTATCCACGAGCAAAAGGGCCTGATCAGTTACTTCTGGAAGTACCTGAGGGATAATTTCCTTGGTTATGATCTCTAACGTAGTTCGAAACTCTGCATCATACCTAAGCATTAGATCCGCACTGAGATGACTATCTTTCTCCATTTTTTCTAGGCACTGTCTTGTCTTGAGGAGACGAGCTATATAGACAGGGTCATCCTTAATAATTATTGCATTCTTGCAGGTCGCACAACTGGTAAATTCTAAACATGGCTTTCCACGTCTAGACTCACCTATCGTTCCGTCAAGGGGAGATGCACATGTTAATCCAAAAACAGTTATATACGGATCTGCCAATGTAGATGTATTCGACGCAATTAAATTTATCATTTGGCCTTGAAAATGAGATAACCGTTCAAAGCTATTCTGAACTGACGCTTTATCCTTCAAATACAACGATGTGGTTCTTTGGCTTTTATGCTGCAAAAATTCTGAAACCACTTTTGTTGACTTATATTCGCGTCTGATAAGCGATGCGACGGCCTTTCTTATATCACTAAATGTGAAATATTTCAGAACGTGCAGATTTCTAAAATCTTTAAGTTGATTATGAAGACTTTGAACAGACACACGCCTGGATATTTCTCCGGTACGGACGATGAATAGCAACTCTTTATCGCACGGCTGTGCTAAAGGCCGAATTGAATTCGTCAGCGCTTTAATGAGATCTACCAACGCCGGCACAGCGAATTTTCCACTCTTTAGAAACGGTAATGATTGTTCCTTCTGAGCTCGAGGCTTGTTCCAAGAAAAATACACCATCGTGTCGTCGGTTGGATGTGGCTCAATACATTCAACATTAACTTCCATCAATGCCATCGGGTTAGCAGCGGACTCAACCATCATCAACAAATATATAGGTAAGCAAGTTCGCATGGTCAACTCACGGAATTTAGATAGACGCCTCAAGCCAGACGCCCCTAACCTCCCTTGATGCATTTCACCCATCTGTAACTGAGTCCAAACACCTTGCCCTTCTAAACGGATGAGCCTTCTAAGTGCCAGTATAGAGCAGCTATCTAAGTCAGGATGGGAGATTGCTTCCCCTTTTTCCACTTGCCGCCGAACATCTATAGCGATTTGTATCTCCGCTATTTCTCTTTTGCATACCTCGACTATTTTATTTAATTCCTTCGCAGAGATATCATTATCTCTGAGTGAAACCTCTTCCCTCACAAACCTCATAAAAGGATACTCTTGTATATTCCAAAGAGTACCTACAGAGGCTTCAGCAACGCATCTAACAATTTTTGCCGCAAAATTATAATGGGTGCCGTTTGTTTTGCGTAGCCTCGAATTTTCATTTAGTGATTTTGCGTATTGCTCCAGAAAATTTGTACGATCATCATCTGTGCGCACATTGACATCTGATAGAAAAGACATAAAGTCTTTAGTAGACCTCCAGGCTTGATGCCTACTTCGACTATTATAATGACCTGTTAACTCTTCGAACGCATTTCTTAGGTCTATGGATATCTGTGTATGTAGATTAGCTAGACTAAAATCAAAATTTTCATACCGCTGTCGATTGTGATCAAAAAACGTAGCTAAAATTTCATTCCTCATTAGCACCACCTAACACTGCCGCGTATTTCTCCAAGATTCCCAGCACCTCAACGTGACTACCGGAAATTCTCTCAAGATAGCTCTGGGTGGTGTCAGAACTTGAGTGGCCTAATAGCCCCTGAACTATCTTTACGTGATCTATCCCCAAGTTTTGTGCCGCCTTAAACAATTGCCGCTCCATGAAAGTTGCAAAAGTCGTTCTCGCTTGATGTGGGTGAGAGTTTATACTTAATTGCTTGCATGCACGCTTGTAAGCTGCGTAGTAACACGACCTTGTTACCGGCGCGCCTTTTTCATTAATGAAGAATAACGTCTCATCAACTAACCATGGAGACGACTTCATTTGGTTTAACGTACGAACCACATCCGCATACATATTTGTTTCAGTTAACAGAGCCCGCGCGACGTATGCCTTTTGGATTTTTCCACCTTTCGCCAAAACCTCGATGAATCCATCGGATGAGCGAAGGTTCAGAAGCTCTATCTGGGAGCTTTTAATACTCAATACACTGCCGACCCTAAGGCCTGTGGTAAGAGTCCATGCAAATATCACACGGTGTACGCCTCGCAAATGTTGCATAAGTCTTAAGCTAGAATCTTGAGTAAGTGCTCTTGGTCTTTTTTTTGTGGACTTAACGCGGACCTTTCTGACTCTCATTTGATTTAGCTTGTAAGCGTAAACACTCTGATCCGCACTCCCTTCACGAATTTTTTTCGCCCAATAGAACTTATAAAATTCGTAGACAACAGCAAGTCTTAAATTTATGGTTGCTGCGCTGAGGGGTGTTCTACCATCATCTTTCGACTTCATTGAGTTTCTATATAAAGCTATATCCCTAGCGTCAGCATAGGGCCAGTCCACCTTAGATAGGGCCGTATATTTCAACCAACTTAGAATACACTCAGCATAAGTCTTCACGGTTTTATCTGATTTATAATATTCCGAGAAAAACGATTTTTCATATAGAAATTCGTGCATCTCCCGAACTACCTCACCGCGCACCTCATCGAAAATCAAAGGTATGGGATAATTCGATACCGACCTTTTTTCTTTTTCAGTTATCAACGCATCCAGCCCCGCAGCTCGGACTGTGTCTTGAACCGATGAGAAAGCTTTTTTGCTGGGCCATAGAAGCAACATGCGAACCCTCCTGCTACGTACGCAGTGTAGCCAATGATTCTAATGCCGGAATTTGATCGCAAGGTGCTGGAGGTGCTGCGCGAACCGTTGGAGTCCGGCCATATCGTGATTTCCCGCGCCCGCGACCGCGTAAGTTTCCCGGCACGCTTTCAACTGGTGGCGGCGATGAACCCCTGCCCCTGCGGCTATATGGGCGAACCCAGCGGGCGCTGTCGGTGCACGCCGGAACAGATCCAGCGCTATCGCAACAAACTCTCCGGGCCGTTGCTGGACCGGATTGATTTGCACCTGACTGTGGCCCGGGAAAGCACCGCACTGAACCCGGCCAAACAAACCGGCAATGACACGGCCAGCGCATCGACCCTCGTCGCCAACGCCCGGGATCGCCAGCAACAACGCCAGGGCTGTGCAAATGCATTCCTCGATCTACCTGGATTGCGGCGCCACTGCGGGCTATCAAAAGCCGATGAAGGCTGGCTGGAAACCGCCTGCGAGCGCCTGACCTTGTCGTTGCGCGCCGCTCATCGGCTACTCAAGGTCGCACGCACCCTGGCAGACCTGGAACAAGCAGACGCCATCGCTCGCCATCATTTGGCCGAAGCCTTGCAGTACCGGCCAGCCGCCGTGAGTTAGAGATCCCTGGGCAAATCCAGCAGCAGCCCCGCCACCTCCATCACCTCATCCAGCACCGCTTGCGCCGATTCGACAGAGGGTTTGAGCAGCAGGTCATCGGTATACCCCATCGTCACGGCAAAGATCTGCCGGGCCGCGCGGCTGGATGAGTCACAGCGGAACACCCCGGCGGCGATCCCTCGCTCGATCACTTCGGCGAGCATGGCTTGCCACTGGGCATTGACCAGCAGATACGCCTGGGCCAGTTCCGCGTCGTGCATCGCTTCATCCCAGGCGTCCAGCCAGAGTGCCCAGCCGGCGTCGGCGGTACAGGGCAAGCAACCCCTCAGGAAGCCCACCAAGGCCTCAAGCGGCGGCGCTTCTGCCAATGGTGCGCGCACTTCGTCCAATTGCTCATTGGCAAAGCAGACAAAGGCTTCGCGGCGCAGTTCTTTCCAGTCGCTGAAGTAGTGATACACGTGGCTGCGGGACAAGCCGGCATGCTCCGCCAGGTCGCGGGTGGAAACATCGGCAAACCCCTTGCTGCGAAACAGCTCCAAGGCAGCGGCAATGATCTGGTCTTTACGGTCGATACGCGACATGGGCCATTCCTTACGGGCACCACCAGATAAGTGGCGCTTGCTTTTTGAGCGACTGCTCAAAGATACTTGAGCGGTCGCTCAATAGTAGCGCCTATTACTCCTTTGGTGCACCCATGCCATCCACAACGCCACACATCCTGATCGAAGAAAGCAAGAAAATCGGCCAGCAATCGGCCAGCCAAACCCTCAAGGCAATTGCCAAGGCTTATCCCGGCAAGCTGTTCTGCACACTGTCATTGGTCGCGCTGGAAAACGCACTGCTGCTGGCCTATCCCCTGTTTGCCGGTTTCGCCGTGGACTCGATCCTGCGTGGCGATGCCGGCAGTGCCTTGTTATATGCGGCCGTGGTGATGGCTTTCTGGGTAGTCGGCGCCGCACGCCGGGCGCTGGATACCCGCACCTTCACGCGGATCTACGCCGATCTTGCCGTACCGGTGATTCTCAACCAGCGCCTACAAAACCACAGCACATCAAAGGCCGCCGCGCGGGTGGTGCTGGCGCGGGACTTTGTCGATTTTTTCGAGAAGCATGTGCCGGTGATCGCAACGGCCCTGGTCTCCATCGTTGGCGCGGCAGTGATGCTACTGGTGATTGAACCTTGGGTTGGCCTGGCCTGCTTCGCCGCACTGCTGCTGTGCATCACCCTGCTGCCGCGCTTTGCCCGTCGTAACGAGCAATTGCACGAACGGTTGAATAACCGCCTGGAGAAAGAGATTGGCCTGGTGGAAAAGGTTGGCGCCCAGACGTTGCGACGCCATTACCAACTGCTGTCACACCTGCGCATCTGGCTGTCGGACCGCGAAGCTGCCGCCTATCTGTTTCTCGGCGCGCTGGCAGCGCTGCTGTTCATCGTTGCGATCAGCCAACTGGCCTTGTCGCCAGCGGTCAAGGCAGGCCATGTCTACGCGGTGATGACGTACCTGTGGACCTTCGTCGGCAGCCTCGACGAAGCGCCAGGGATGGTCGATCAACTGGCGCGGCTCAAGGACATCGGCAAACGGGTGGACCCTGGGCTCGGGACTTGATCAGCCTTGCCGAAACCGATCCACCTCCTGCCGTAACCCCGCCGCCAACGTCTCCAGTTCCCTGGCGGTAATCGCCAGGTTCGACACCACTTCACGCTGCTCGCTATTGGCCAGGGCAATGCTCTGCAGGTTACTGCTGAGCAAGGTCGCTGTGCTGCTCTGCTCCTGGGTCGCGGTGGTAATCGCGGCAAACTGCTGCCCCGCCGAACGGCTTTGTTCGTCGATGCGCGCCAGGGCCGCAGCCACGTCGGCGTTGCGCGACAAGCCTTCCTGCATCAGTTCATTGCCCTGCTCCATGGTGCTGATGGCATTGCCGGTTTCCAGCTGGATGCTCTGGATCATCCCGGAAATCTCGTCGGTGGCCTGGCGGGTGCGCGAGGCCAGGTTGCGCACTTCATCGGCGACTACGGCAAACCCACGCCCCTGTTCCCCGGCCCGTGCCGCCTCGATGGCGGCATTGAGCGCCAGCAGGTTGGTCTGCTCGGCAATCGCGGTGATCACGCCGACGATGCCGCCGATTTCCTGGGAGCGCTGGCCCAGGGTATTGATCACCGTGGCCGTGCTGTTGAGTGCCGTGGCGATATGCTCCAGGGACGACGACGCCTCCTGCATCGAGTGGCGGCCGATGCGGGTCTGCTGGGCATTTTCCTGGGCCAGGCGTTCGGTATTGCCCATGTTGTCGGCAATGTTCAACGAGGTGGCGCTGAACTCCTCCACCGCGCCGGCCATGCTGGTGATCTCGCCGGATTGCTGCTCCATGCCCTCATAAGCGCCTCCCGACAGGCCCGACAGTGCCTGGGCGCGGCTGTTGACCTCCTCGGCCGCCTTGCGGATGTGCGACACCATGGTCGACAGGGCTTCGCCCATCTGGTTGAAACTGCGCGCCAGTTGACCGATTTCGTCATGGCTGGACACGTTCAACCGCGCACTCAAATCACCGGCACCCAGGGCCTGCGCCTGGCGCACCAGATCGCCCAGGGGCTGGAGTTTGCTGCGCAGCAACCAGACCGCCGCGCCCACCGCCAACAACATCGCCAGCACACTGCCGATCACCAGGCGGATGCCCACCGCCCAGGTCACCGCACGGATCTCGGCCTTGGGCATGCTCGCCACTACCGACCACGGGCCACCGTCAAACGGCACGGCAACGCTGTAGAAGTCTTCGCCCTGGTCGCTCCAGAAACGTCCCTGGCCGGGCGTCTGCGCCAGCGCCAGGATCAGCGGAACCGCCTGCTCCAGGGCCTGTACGCCGGCGGGCGGCACCAGCCAGTGTTTTTGCTCGTCCAGCAGCGCCAGCGAGCCGGTCTGGCCAATGCGGAAACGCTTGAGGTTGGCGAACTGGGCATTCTGCGCATCGGTGTAGTCAAAACCGATAAACAGCACCGCAATCACCTGGCCGCTGGCATCGCGCACCGGGCTGTATTGGGTCATGTAGGAACGCTCGAACAGCACCGCACGGCCAATGTAGCTCTGCCCGGCAAGCAGACGCTGGTAGGCCGGGCCTTGGCGATCCAGCACGGTGCCGATGGCGCGGTTGCCGTCTTGCTTGGTCAGGGAGGTGCTGATGCGAATAAAGTCTTCGCCGCTGCGCACAAACACCGTGGCCACGCCACCGGACATCTGCTTGAACTCATCGACCTCATCGAAGTTGTTGTTCAGCACTTGATCGCCCAGGTACAGGCTTGGCGTCTGCACCCCGGCCACACTCACCCGTTGCTCGGGACGCACGCGCAACCCGGCGGCGAAGCGCTGTTCAAACAGCCCGCTCAAACGCTGGGTGCTCTCGCGCAAGGTGCTGTGGAAGGTATTGAGTTGGTCGGCGAGCAAGCGCGCTTCGCTGGCCAGGTGTTCTTCACGGGTCTGCAGGTTGGCTGAATCCAGGGACCGTAGGGCAAACACGGTACTGCCGCTGATCACGACAGCCAAGATGACCGCCAGGGCAATGCCCAGCTGCGAAGCGATGCGGGCGCGGGGTTGAGACATGACAGCTCCTGGCCGAGGCCCGGATCGTCCTGATCCCATAGCACTAATCGGCGGATTTCTTGGATTGGAGGGCACGCTGAGCCACAACGAATGGCCACTGCGACACACCTACTTCGGCGGCCAGAATCAATACTTGAGCAAATCACAGAGGTATTACTCAAGTGCATTGTTTGCGCAGGCTGCATCGATTCAGTCGAGCTGTTCAACCGCCGGCAAGGCCATGGCCCGGACCTCACTTTGCAAAAAGTCCGACAGCCTGCGCAGGCGCTCGCCGCCGGGGCGAGTCTTGGGCCAGACCAGGTAATAGCTGTCGCCACTGGCCACCGCCGTCGGCCACGGCAGGCTCAAGCGCCCCTGGGCCACATCCTCGGCCACCATCAGCAGGTCGCCCATGGACACACCATAGCCCCGCGCGGCGGCAATCATGCCCAGCTCCAGCGTATCGAACACCTGCCCGCCCTTGATGGCGACGCGGGAGGCCAGCCCAGTGCGCTGCAACCAGCGGCGCCAGTCGCGGCGATCCGGCGTGGGGTGCAGCAGTTCAGCACTGGCCAGGCGTTCCACATCCCAGGGGCCATCATTGAGCAGGTTCGGCGCGCCCACCGGGATCAGCAGTTCAGGGAACAGGTAACTGGCCTCCCAGTCCGCAGGAAAGTGCCCGTCACTGAGCAGGACCGCGCAATCGAACGGTTCCTGGTTGAAATCCACTTCATCGATGCTCATCCAGGCACTGGTCAACTGCACCTCGTTGCCCGGCTGCAAGTGCCGGAACCGGCTCAGGCGCGCCAGCAACCAGCGCATGGTCAGGGTCGACGGGGCCTTCATGCGCAAGATGTCATCTTCGGCATTCAGGGTATGGCAGGCACGCTCCAGGGCGGCAAAACCCTCGCGCACCCCAGGCAACAGCAACCGCGCCGACTCGGTGAGCTGCAAGGTACGCCCACTGCGCTGGAACAGGCGGCAGGCGAAATGCTCTTCCAGGGTGCGGATATGCCGGCTGACCGCACTTTGGGTAATGGACAGCTCTTCAGCCGCGCGGGTGAACGAGTTGTGCCGCGAGGCGGCTTCAAATGCCCGCAAGGCATACAGCGGAGGAAGGCGACGAGACATGAGGAAAACTCCGACGGCACGATCCCGGAACCCTACCAGAATCATCCTGGCATGAGTTTTAATCATGCAAATGATCGCATTTATCCCTTTGTGCAAAGCGCTGAGAGCGCCGAGAATCAACCCCTCTACCCTTCGTGTAATTATTGAGCGTGATGATCATGCAGCATCCGGCGCGTACCGAACTCTGGGCCATTCTGCGGCTGTCAGGGCCGTTGATTGCCTCACAGTTGGCGCACATGTTGATGGTGCTGACCGACACCCTGATGATGGCTCGCCTGAGCCCCGAAGCCCTGGCCGGCGGCGGACTGGGCGCGGCAAGCTATTCGTTTGTGTCGATTTTTTGCATCGGCGTGATTGCCGCCGTGGGCACCCTGGTCGCCATTCGCCAGGGCGCCGGCGATATCGAAGGCGCCACCCGCCTGACCCAGGCCGGGCTCTGGCTGGCCTGGCTGATGGCCCTGGTGGCGGGCCTGCTGCTGTGGAACCTCAAGCCGGTGCTGCTGATGTTCGGCCAGACCGAAACCAACGTGCAGTCGGCCGGCCAGTTCCTGATGATCCTGCCGTTCGCCCTGCCCGGCTACCTGACATTCATGGCCCTGCGCGGCTTCACCAGCGCCATCGGCAAGGCCACCCCGGTGATGGTGATCAGCCTGTGCGGCACGGTGGTCAACTACCTGCTCAACCATGCGTTGATCGAGGGCATGTTCGGCCTGCCCAAGCTGGGCCTGATGGGCATCGGCCTGGTCACGGCGATTGTTGCCAACTGCATGGCCCTGGCGCTGTTGTGGTACATCAAATACAACCGCGCCTACGCCGCCTACCCATTGGGCAAGGGCCTGTTGCGGCCCAACCTGCATTACTTGCGCGAGCTGTGGCGCCTGGGCCTGCCGATTGGCGGCACCTATGCGGTGGAAGTCGGCTTGTTTGCCTTCGCGGCGCTGTGCATGGGCACCATGGGCAGCACGCAGTTGGCGGCCCACCAGATCGCCCTGCAAATCGTCTCGGTGGCGTTCATGGTGCCGGCGGGCATGTCCTATGCCGTCACCATGCGCATCGGCTTGCACTACGGCGGCGGGCAACTGCTTGATGCGCGGCTGGCCGGGCGCGTGGGCATTGCCTTCGGCGCGACGGTGATGCTGGGGTTTGCCATGGTGTTCTGGCTGTTCTCCGACCCGCTGATCGGCCTGTTCCTCGACCATGACGACCCGGCCTTTGCCCAGGTGATCAGCCTGGCGGTCAGCCTGTTGGCCGTGGCGGCGTGGTTCGAGCTGTTCGACGGCGTGCAGACCATCGCCATGGGCTGCATCCGCGGGCTCAAGGATGCCAAGACCACGTTCCTCGTCGGCCTGGGTTGCTACTGGCTGATTGGCGCACCGGCGGCCTGGTTGATGGCGTTTACCCTCGACTGGGGGCCAACCGGGGTGTGGTGGGGCTTGGCGCTGGGGCTGGCGTGTGCAGCGATTACCCTGACATGGGCGTTTGAGGCAAAGATGAAGCGGATGATTGCCCAGGAACCGCAAGTCGATACGCTCCCACAGCCGAACTGAAGAAAGTGTGGGAGCAGGCAAGCCAGCTCCCACCTTTTTGATTGGGTTTACAGGGCTAGATCACATCGCCCAACAACGCCTGCTGGCTGCTGCCAAATGTCAGGTACTCCACCAGTTCCGCCAGCGGCAGCGGCTTGCTGATCAGGTAACCCTGGGCCTGGTCGCAGCCAAACAGACGCAACAATGCCAGTTGCTCGGGCGTTTCCACGCCTTCGGCCACCACTTCCAGGTTGAGGTTGTGGGCCAGGTTGATCATGGCGTGCACCAGCTTGCGGTTTTCCTCGCGCTCTTCCATGCCGCCGACAAAGCTCTTGTCGATCTTGAGCAAGGCAATCGGCAGGCTGTTGAGGTGCACGAAAGACGAGAAGCCGGTGCCAAAGTCATCCAGGGAGAAGCGCACGCCCAGGCGGCCCAGGGCATCCATGGTCTGCTTGACCAAGTCACTGCGGCGCATCACGGCGGTTTCGGTGAGTTCAAACTCCAGCCATTGCGCCTCCACCCCGCGCTCGGCAATCAGGCGGCTGAGGGTCGACAGCAACTGGCTGTCCTGGAACTGGCGGAACGATAGGTTGACCGCCATGTGCAGCGGCGGCAGGCCGCGTTCGCGCAGGTCCTGCATATCGCGCAGGGCCCGGGAAATCACCCAGTAGCCCAACGGCACGATCAGGCCGCTCTGCTCGGCCAAGGGCACGAACTCGCTCGGCGGCAACAGGCCACGTTCGCCGTGGCGCCAGCGCACCAGGGCTTCGAGGCCGACGATATGCCCATCGTCCAGGTCCAGCCGCGGCTGGTAATGCAGTTCCAGTTCGTCACGGCGCAGCGCCCGGCGCAGTTCGCTTTCCAGGTCGGCGAGGCTGCGGGCGTTGCGGTTGATGCGTTCATTGAAGATATGAAAGGTACAGCCCTGGGTGCTCTTGGCCTGTTGCATGGCGATATGCGCGTGCCACATCAACGGGTCGGCGCCGGCCTTGGCGCGGGCATGGGCCACACCGAGGCTGCAGCCGATCAGTAGGCTCTCGCCATCAACCCAATAGGGCTCGGCCATGGCCTCGGTAATGCGTTCGGCCATCCACTCGGCGCGTTGCGGCGCACGGCGGGTGTCGATCAGCAAGGCGAACTCGTCACTGCCCAGGCGCGCCAGTTGATCACCGACCTCCAGCTGGCTCTTGAGCCGCGAGACCACTTGCAGGATCAGCCGGTCGCCCGCCTGGTGGCCAAGGGCATCGTTGGCGTGGCGGAAGTTGTCCAGGTCCAGGTGGCCGAGGGCCAGGCCACGCCCGTCGTTTTCCGCCAGGCGCGCGGCCAGCAGGGTCTGGAAACCCTGGCGGTTGGCGATACCGGTCAGTGGGTCCTGTTCGGCCAGGCGTTGCAGAGTGTTTTCCAGCAGGCCACGCTCGCGCACATGGCGCAGGCAGCGGCGCAGCGTATCCACATTAAACGCGCCGCAGATCAACCAGTCGCTGGCGCCCAACGGCGCCACCAGCGGCTCCTGCTCCAACAGCAAGACGGTGGGCAGGCGACAACGCCCAGGGCCGGGTTGCAGGCTGGGGGTGGTCAGCAAGACGGCCGTGCGGTCGTCGTCGAACAGGCTGCTCACCGACTCCCAGTTTGGCGCACTGATCAGCACAGCCCCATCGCCCATCGGCGCCAGGCACTCGCGCAACAACGCTGCCCACATAGGCGTATCGGCCAGTAGCAGCAAACGCAAGGGTTCGACAGGCGTAGACAAGCTAGCTCCCTAGACTTTGCAAAATTTCGTTGGCGGCGGGCATTATGACGTGCAGCCTGATAATGACCAATGATATTGGTTATCAAATACGCGCAGTGCGGCTCTAGATCGAACAATAGACCCAAAAACCCCGCACATCCTGCGGCAAAGTAACAAAACCGGCAAATTTAGATCGAGCGGTACGTCACACTGTCGTTCAGAGGCGGCAGAATCTTGCCAGCCTGTTAAAATGCCCGCCCTTTTCGCTCAAAGACTCCCAAAACCCTGTATGTCCCGACTCAATCCCCGGCAGCAAGAAGCCGTGAACTACGTCGGCGGCCCTCTATTGGTGCTCGCCGGTGCTGGCTCCGGCAAGACCAGCGTGATCACCCGCAAGATCGCGCACCTGATCCAGAACTGCGGCATCCGTGCCCAGTACATTGTCGCCATGACCTTTACCAACAAGGCGGCGCGGGAAATGAAAGAGCGCGTCGGCACCCTGCTCAAGGGTGGCGAAGGCCGTGGCCTCACCGTGTGTACCTTCCACAACCTGGGGCTGAACATCATCCGCAAGGAGCATGTGCGGCTGGGCTACAAGCCGGGCTTCTCGATCTTCGACGAGACCGACGTCAAGGCCCTGATGACCGACATCATGCAGAAGGAATATGCCGGCGACGACGGGGTCGACGAGATCAAGAACATGATCGGCTCGTGGAAAAACGACCTGATCCTGCCGCCCGAGGCCCTGGAAAACGCACGCAACCCCAAGGAGCAGACCGCCGCCATCGTCTACACCCACTACCAGCGCACGCTCAAGGCGTTCAACGCGGTGGACTTCGACGACCTGATCCTGCTGCCGGTCAAGCTGTTCCAGGAACACGCCGATATCCTCGAAAAGTGGCAGAACAAGGTGCGCTACCTGCTGGTGGACGAATACCAGGACACCAACGCCAGCCAATACCTGCTGGTGAAACTGCTGATCGGCACGCGCAACCAGTTCACCGTGGTCGGCGACGATGACCAGTCGATCTACGCCTGGCGCGGTGCGCGCCCGGAAAACCTGATGCTGCTCAAGGACGACTACCCGTCCCTGAAAGTGGTGATGCTGGAGCAGAACTACCGCTCCACCAGCCGCATCCTGCGCTGCGCCAACGTGCTGATCTCCAACAACCCCCACGAGTTCGAGAAACAGCTGTGGAGCGAGATGGGCCATGGCGACGAGATCCGCGTGATCCGCTGCCGTAACGAAGACGCCGAAGCCGAGCGCGTGGCCGTGGAAATCCTCAGCCTGCACTTGCGCACCGACCGGCCCTACAGCGACTTTGCCATCCTGTATCGCGGCAACTACCAGGCCAAGTTGATCGAGCTGAAGTTGCAGCATCACCAGGTGCCGTATCGCCTGTCGGGCGGCAACAGCTTTTTCGGACGCCAGGAAGTAAAGGATCTGATGGCCTACTTCCGGCTGATCGTAAACCCGGACGATGACAACGCCTTCCTGCGCGTAATCAACGTACCGCGCCGGGAAATCGGCTCCACGACCCTGGAAAAGCTCGGCAACTACGCCACCGAACGCAAGATCTCGATGTACGCCGCCACCGACGAAATCGGCCTGGGCGAGCACCTCGACACACGCTTCACCGATCGCCTGTCGCGCTTCAAGCGCTTTATGGACAAGGTGCGCGAGCAATGCGCCGGCGAAGACCCGATCAGCGCCCTGCGCAGCATGGTCATGGATATCGACTATGAAAACTGGCTGCGCACCAACAGCTCCAGCGACAAGGCCGCGGACTACCGCATGGGCAACGTCTGGTTCCTGATCGAGGCGCTGAAGAACACCCTGGAAAAAGACGAAGACGGCGAAATGACCGTCGAGGACGCCATCGGCAAGCTGGTGCTGCGCGACATGCTCGAACGCCAGCAGGAAGAGGAAGATGGCGCCGAAGGTGTACAGATGATGACCTTGCATGCGTCCAAGGGCCTGGAGTTTCCCTACGTGTTCATCATGGGCATGGAAGAGGAAATCCTCCCACATCGTTCCAGTATCGAAGCCGACACCATCGAAGAAGAACGGCGCCTGGCCTACGTGGGCATTACCCGCGCGCGCCAGACCCTGGCCTTCACCTTTGCGGCCAAGCGCAAGCAGTACGGCGAGATCATCGACTGCGCCCCGAGCCGGTTCCTCGATGAGCTGCCACCGGACGATCTGGCCTGGGAAGGCAACGACGACACCCCAACTGAAGTCAAGGCGGTACGCGGCAACACCGCCCTGGCGGATATACGCGCGATGCTAAAGCGCTAGAATCGACTACTTTTTAATCTACTTTCGGCGCCCCTTGCGCCACCAGAGGAAGCTTTTGTGGAAGCACTGCACAAGAAAATTCGCGAAGAAGGCATCGTGCTTTCCGACCAGGTACTCAAGGTCGACGCCTTTCTGAACCATCAGATCGACCCGGCGCTGATGAAGCTGATCGGCGACGAATTCGCCGCGTTGTTCAAGGATTCGGGGATCACCAAGATCGTCACCATCGAAGCCTCGGGCATCGCGCCGGCGATCATGACCGGCCTGAACCTGGGCGTGCCGGTGATCTTCGCCCGCAAGCAACAGTCCCTGACCCTGACGGAAAACCTGCTGTCGGCCACGGTGTATTCCTTCACCAAGAAAGTCGAAAGCACCGTGGCGATCTCCCCGCGCCACCTGACCAGCAGCGACCGCGTGCTGGTCATCGATGACTTCCTGGCCAACGGCAAGGCGTCCCAGGCGCTGATTTCGATCATCAAACAGGCCGGCGCCACCGTGGCGGGCCTGGGGATTGTGATCGAGAAGTCGTTCCAGGGCGGCCGCGCGGAACTGGATGCCCAGGGTTACCGGGTTGAGTCGCTGGCGCGGGTCAAGTCCCTGGCGGGTGGCGTCGTGACCTTCATCGACTGAAGGTGAGCGAGCACAGTTAAAAATGTGGGAGCTGGCTTGCCTGCGATAGCGCAGTGTCAGGCGACAGAGATGTCGACTGTCAGGCCCTCATCGCAGGCAAGCCAGCTCCCACATTTGCCTTGTGTTACCTGTCAGCGTGCGGTGGCCTGTAGGCCAGTAAGCAATAGCCGCTGATACAAATCCTCTTTAAACCCCTCCGGCTTATCCAGGCGCATCCGCACCAAGTGCTCGGGAAAAGCCTCAGGCTCAGGCGCATCCAGCGCCGCCTTGCCCAACTCCAGAATCTCCGTCAGCTTGAATTTGCTCTTGAGCCAGTTCAGCGCACGCAACAAATCGCGCTCTTCATCGCTGAAGTCACTGCCCAGCGGGTACTCCGGGAACAGCCTTGTATGCCGCGCCTGCACCGCCTGCAAACGCTCGGGCGTATTGTCGGCAAAACGCTGGGCGAGCTGGAAGTCCTTGGGCAACTTGCCGGCTTTTTGCGCCTGCTCGATCAAGCCGGCCTGGAACCGCGAGTCGGTGATATTGAGCAGCGCCTCGATCACCTTGGCGTCGGTCTGACCGCGCAAGTCAGCGATGCCGTATTCGGTGATCACGATATCGCGCAGGTGCCGGGGAATCGTGCAGTGCCCGTATTCCCAAACGATATTGGAGCTGACCTCACCGCCCGACTCGCGCCAACTGCGTAGGATCAGGATCGAGCGCGCGCCCTCCAGTGCATGGCCCTGGGCCACAAAGTTGTATTGCCCACCCACCCCACTGAGCACACGGCCGTCTTCCAGTTGGTCGGCAACCCCGGCGCCCAACAGCGTCACCATGATCGCGCTGTTGATAAAGCGCGCATCCAGGCGCTGCAAACGCTTGAGTTCTTCCTGCCCGTACAGCTCGTTGATATAGCTGATGCGGGTCATGTTGAATTCCAGGCGCTTGGCGTGGGGCATTTCCTGCAAGCGCTGGTAAAAACTGCGTGGCCCAAGGAAGAAGCCACCGTGGATCGACACGCCATCGGGCTGTGCCCCATCGTCCAGCAGGCCCGCGTTGGCCTGCTGCTGCGTCGCCACATCCGGGTATACCTTGCGCCGCACAATCCCGGCATCGGCCAACACCAGCAGGCCGTTGACGAACATCTCGCTGCAACCGTAGAGGCCCCGGACGAAGGGCTCGACCCCACCCTCGCGGCTGATCAATGGTGCCCATTGGTACACATCCAGGTCGCTGAGCAACTGCCGGTAGCCTTCGTTATCGGCCTGGCGCGCCAGCAGCGCGGCGGTCAGGGCGTCGCCCATCGAACCGATGCCGATCTGCAAGGTGCCGCCATCACGCACCAGGGTACTGGCGTGCAAACCGATGAAATGGTCCTGCAAACCCACCGGCATATTCGGCGTGGAGAACAGCGTAGTGCGGTCCTTTTCGTCGATCAGGAAATCGAACTGATCCATACCCAGCTCGGCATCCCCGGGCATATAGGGCAAATCTTCATGCACCTGGCCCACCACTAGGATGGTCTCCCCGGCCGCGCGGCGCTTGGCAATCATCGGTAGCAGGTCGAGGGTGATATCGGGGTTGCAGCTCAAGCTCAGGCGATCCGGGTGTTCGCTGCTGCTGGCCACCAACTGCGCGACCAGGTTCAGGCCGGCGGCGTTGATGTCACGGGCGGCATGGCTGTAGTTGCTGCTGACGTAGTCCTGCTGGGCCGAGGCGCTGTGCAGCAGGCTGCCGGGCTGCATAAAGAACTGCTGCACGTGGATATTGGCCGGCAGGCTGTCCTTGCGCAGAGCGGCGAGGAAATCCAGCTCGGGGTAATCGCCGAACACCCGCTCGATAAACGGTTCCAGAAAGCGCTTTTGCAAACCATCGCCCAACGGCGGGCGGCCCAGGCTCAGGGCGGTGTAGATCGTCAGCGCCCGCTCGGGCAGCTTGGCGATACGCCGGTACAAGGCATTGGCAAACAGATTCGGCTTGCCCAGGCCCAGGGGCATACCCATGTGGATATGCGCAGGCAAGCGCTCCAGTACGTCATCGACCGCTTGTTCGATTGAACACAACTGCACCATCCGACCCTCCTGACATTCCATGATTAGGGGTTGGACCGAGCTTGCCGGGTCTTTGCTGCAATGAACAGCAATCAATTTAAAAAGCCGGCCACCGAGTCTGGAGAGAAGCGAAAAAACAAGACTGTACGCACATCGTTTGATCGAAGCCTCATTAACAAGAAAAGACTTACAAACCACTAAACCTATCCCTACATCAATTTAAGACGCGATAAAAAGACAAATCTTACCCACCCCCTAATATCAACTGAAGAAAAAACTGTAAAAACTTTAAATCGCGGCCAAGCCTCTCATCTTAGCAAAAAATGGATTTTCAAGGAGCCACAATGAAAGCCATAACCCATGTAGTCATTATAGGCTTTGGAAGTATTACCCAAGGCCTGCTCCCTCTATTATCAAAACATTACAGCAGAGTAAAAATAACTATTTTTGAAAAATCAATCAGTAAAAGTCTTTCTGATATCGCCACTGAATTTTCGGCCGACTTAAAAGAAGAAACTATTACGTCAAAAAACTTCAAACACATATTATCTCCACACCTAAATAAAAACACTTTTTTAGTTAATCTCGCAATTTCTATATCTAGCCTAGAGCTTATAATACTTGCAAAAAAATACGGCTCACTTTATTTGGATACATGTATAGAGCCATGGAATTACAAATCCGAAGACAATCAGACACTCACTAGTAATTATGAGCTTCGGGAGGCAATCAAGAAACATAAACAAAAAAGTAATGACCCAACAGCCATTGTTGCCCATGGAGCCAACCCCGGCTTCATCTCAATACTGTTGAAGAAAGCCTTAATAGAAATGGCTGCGACCAATAACATCAAGGCAGACCCAAGCACCCAAATTGAATGGGCAGCACTAGCAAAAGAACTTGAGATACAAGTTATACAAATTTCCGAACACGACTCTCAAATCTCTGCGTCAACACGCGCCCCTCTTGACTTTATTTCTACATGGTCCACGGATGGCCTCATTACTGAGCTTCTCCAACCAGCAGAACTGGGCTGGGGAACCCATGAAATAGAAATGCCGAGCGGCGCAAGAAAAAATGGCCATGCAATAGAAATGTTAGAGCAGGGACGCGAAGTCAGAGTTAAAAGCTGGTCACCTAACTACTTAGAATTTTCTGCATACTTACTAACCCATAATGAAGCACTTTCAATCTCTGAGTATTTGACTTTAGGCGACGCCGAGAACCCAATATATCGCCCAACAGTCTACTATGCGTATAAACCATGCGATCAGACACTCGATTCAATACAACTATTGGATCGAAGCACAGAAGCAAAAATCGCGAAAAAAATCATTTTAAAAGACGAAATAATATCTGGAACAGATGAGTTAGGAGTTTTTCTAATCAGCAAAAAGTTTAATTCTTTTTGGCTAGGGTCAACCCTATCAATTGGAAAAACCAGAAAGCTAGCCAAACACAACAGCGCAACAAGCTTACAAGTTGTCTCTAGCATAATTAGTGGAATGAAATGGGCAGAACACTTTCCAGAAGCAGGGATCGTAGAGTCCGAAAATCTAGACTGGCGTTATATATATGATATAGCCGCTAATTATTGGGAACCAATAGTCAATAAACAAACAGACTGGAAACCTTCCGACACCGACAACAGATTATTATTCAAAAATTTTTTGGCATGAATTAGCCCCCTGAAAACCAACTAAACTCAAAGGTCATGAAAATGAATAGTAGGCAGAATTCCAGCAACACACTTGAAAAGCCAAATAGTGCGTCTGCAATTCTTAAAAGCTTTTATTTCCCAACGTCGAAACTTAGCGAGACAGAAAAATCCGACTGGAAAGGAATATTTTTCGACTCAATAATCACCGAGTACGATGCCCGGAGGCTCTACTGGCATATAGAGGATCAAAATCCCAGTGCCACGTCTGAGTTAGCCGATGTTTTAAGACCCTGGCTTAGAGACGAAATTGATCACGCTTATGGTTTTTCCTTAATTTATTCAGCCTACACAGGCAGCCCACTAGACGAAGTCGTATTGGAGGTTGAGACACGAAAGTCTAACTTCGAGAGCATAGACCCTTTTATGCAGGATACATTTAGGCTTCTAATTTTGCTTGCTTATGACGAGATAATTACAACACATGTCTATCATCGCAGCATAAAACAATATGACAAATTTAACTCTTCGCAACTTTCAACCTGGATTAGGAAAACCAAAAAAGACGAAGCCAAGCATTTTTTCTCTTTCATAGAAAAAGCTAAGCAATTATTTCCAGAAAGGCTTCAAGAGGCCCCTTTAATCCTTGAAAAACTATTTGAACTAGACTTTGAAAAAACACAGTACACCGGAACCTTTGTACTAGACCACAACACAACTGATTACCCAATCACTAAAAAAGAAATAGAAGGAATAATAATCCCTACAATAATTAAAAAATTGAATGAGAGTACTCACTCATCAAAGGGAACAAAAAAATGAAACCACCATTCCTCAAAAAACGGCATTGGAGCGCTAGATCCTTATTCAAGGAAATTTCCAATAGCGGCTGGATCAATCCAGGTATTGACCCAAAATACGAAAAATTCTTTCTGGCTGATCTATTCTCTGAATATGATGCAATAAGCTTGTATCACTACCTCTATCCCAAACGATCTGAGCTATCTTCCTACTTCGTGCAATATTTGGACCTATGGTTTTTAGATGAACGAAATCACTCCGACGGCTTCCTAGAGTTAAATCGTTTATTATTTAATTCAGACGAAGAAACCATGCTGAACAACCTAAAGTCAAGGCATGGCAACTTTGAACACCTTGAATATCTGCTATCAAACGAAGTTAACTTACTCACCTTGTTTGCTTACGACGAACTTATTTCAGTTAAGACATATAGAAAAGATACATTTTATAATGAGTTCGGGCACCCAGCATTCAATACATGGATTAGTAATTTAATAGCCGACGAAGCAACACACTTCGCAAACGCCATCAAACTATTAAGACACCATCACTCATACAATCTAGATAAAATCGAAAAAGCTTTAGATCACATCACCCAACTTGAAAGTATTCCTTATCGAAACACTTTCCTGCTAGATCATGACGGACCACACTTCCTGCTGGGAAACACCAACTATGAAAAAGCAGCGGCGGGTGAAATACTAACCATACTAGCCAGGAACAAGAGATGAAAAGTAGCCACTACTTAATATTATCCATGGTGCTTATGATATTTGGTGAAGTACTGACAATCTATAGCGAAGTATATGCATCAAAGCTTTCCACTAGAGCTATAGAAAACCCCGAGTTATTCATAAAACCTATTCTACTTATATGCGCCGCAGGTATAAGTTTAATATTTGCGTACTGGCTAGGTTACCAAGCCACAGGAAATATATGGATCGTGACAGTAGTGTCATTAACATTGTTACTTATATTAGAACCTATAGTCATTTATGCGATGCTGGGGGAGTTTCCAGGACGTGGAGCGCTAGTCGGATTTATTCTGGGGGGAGCAGGACTATTGGCGACGCTGGTACTTTAAGAAAAAAACCCGCTATTGTTATTCAAAAAGGTTAGCTCACTTTGTGGGCTAACCTTTTATTTAAACGCTTACACTCTTACTTTAGTCCCGACATCTTCTCTATCGCACCCTTGAGGTCGGCATCCGAGCAATCGGCGCAGGTGCCTTTAGGCGGCATGGCGTTGACCCCGGTGATGGCCTTGGCCAGGATGCCGTCGAGGCCGCCCTGGTGGTCGGCGCGCTCTTTCCAGGCGGCGGTATCACCGATTTTCGGTGCGCCCAACAGGCCAGTGCTGTGGCAAGCATTACAGTGTTTGGCGATGATCTCGTCCGGCGTTTTCGCGCCGCCACCGCCCGCGGCTACCGCGACTTCCATCCCCTTGCATTCTTCGCCCTGGACACAGACTTTCCCCACAGGCTCCAGACGCTCGGCAATAGCATCACTGCTCGTCTTGCTGACAGGGGGCTCAGCTTTCTGCCCACAACCCGCTAGGGCCAATACTATTGCTGGTACGGCCAGCATTTTCATAATTAGGTTCACGCGTTCACCCTCATGGTGGCTATTCACGCCTGCGGCCACGGTTTCGCAGGCGGCGAAAGTATAACGGTTAGGCCGCCTCACTGAAACAACCCTATTATCCAAGGGGGGATTCAGCAGGGCGAAATACAACGATGGGCACCTCTGCAAGGTAGGCAGGGCGCCTCTTCTGTTAAAAGTTCGCGGGTGTGGCTGCGCTGATTAGTCGCGCCGGCACATCGAACGGATTGCGAAAGCGGTGCGGCTTGGTGCTTTCAAAGTAGTAGCTATCGCCGGCTTCGAGCACAAAAGTTTCGACGCCCACGACCAATTCCAGACGGCCTTCCAGCAAGATCCCGGTTTCCTCGCCATCATGGGTCAGCATTTCCTCGCCCGTATCGGCGCCCGGCGGGTAGATTTCGTTGAGAAACGCAATCGCCCGGCTGGGATGCGCCCGGCCCACCAGCTTCATGGTCACCGCCCCATCGGAGATGTCGATCAGCTCATTGGCTTTATAGACGATCTGCGTCGGTTTTTCCTGGAGGATCTCCTCGGAAAAGAACTCGACCATCGACATGGGGATGCCGCCCAGCACCTTGCGCAAGGAGCTGATGGAGGGGCTGACACTGTTTTTCTCGATCATCGAAATGGTGCTGTTGGTGACGCCCGCACGCTTGGCGAGTTCACGCTGGGAAAGACCTTTCAGTTTACGGATGGATTGCAGTCGTTCGCCGACGTCCAATGCAGGAGCCTCCTAGGATTCAGGCTTTGTTGTAATTGAGCGTTATCATGGCGACAGCGTTCAGTATTTACAACACTTTGGTCTGAATCCCGCAGGACGTCGTCGACGACCGGCGGCTAGGCGCCGGAATAGAGCCGTGGCACGCGGCGCAGGTTGCAAAAAATCTGGTAGGGGATAGTGTCAGCGGCGGTCGCCACATCGCTGGCGAGGATGTTTTTGCCCCACAACTCGACGGTCGAACCCAGGCCGGCCTGGGGCACATCGGTCAGGTCGATGCACAGCATGTCCATCGACACCCGCCCCAGCAACTGGCTGCGCTGGCCGGCGACCAGCACCGGCGTGCCGGTCGGCGCGTGGCGTGGATAACCGTCGGCATAGCCCATGGCGACCACGCCGATACGCATCGGTTTGGGCGTCACGAAGCGCGCGCCATAACCCACGGGCTCGCCCGCCGGCAGTTCGCGCACGCAGATGACTTTCGATTCCAGGGTCATCACCGGCTGCAAACGCGCGGCAACCGCCTGGTCTTCGCCAAAGGGCGTCGCGCCGTAGAGCATGATGCCGGGCCGTACCCAATCACTGGAGACGCTCGGCCAGCCCATCACCGACGGCGAGTTGCGTAGGCTGACCTGGGCCGCCAGGCCCTGGCGCGCCGCGTCGAATACTGCGACCTGTTCATCGCTGCTGGTGCAGTCCAGCTCATCGGCACGAGCGAAGTGGCTCATCAGGACGATCTTCGCCACTTTGCCACTGGCCAGCAGGCGCTGGTAGGCGTCGTGATAATCCTTGGGATGCAACCCGACCCGGTGCATGCCCGAATCCAGCTTCAACCACACCGTCAGCGGCTGGCTCAGGCGCGCCTGCTCAATCGCCTCCAGTTGCCACAGCGAATGCACCACGCACCAGAAATCGTGCTCGATGATCAGCGGTAGCTCGTCGGCCTCGAAAAACCCTTCGAGCAACAACACTGGCCCACGCACTCCGGCGGCGCGCAGCTCCAGCGCTTCCTCGATACAGGCCACGGCAAAACCATCGGCCTGGTCTTCCAGGGCCTGGGCCACGCGCACGGCACCATGGCCATAGGCGTCGGCCTTGATCACGGCAAGGGCCTTGGCTCCGGTCAGTTCGCGGGCCAATTGGTAGTTGTGGCGCAGGGCTTGTAGGTCGATCAGGGCACGGGCAGGACGCATGGCGGCAGGCTTCTAGGCGGCGGTGGAAAAAACCGGTACCGGCCAAGAGCGCCGGCACCGCAAGAGGGATCGTCTAAGGCAGAGCGGCCACGACAGACAGCTCGACCAGGATTTCTGGTTCACACAGTTTCGACTCGACCGTGGCACGGGCCGGGGCCACGCCTTTTGGCAGCCACTTGTCCCAGACCGCGTTCATGCCGGCAAAGTCGGCGTCGATGTCCTTGAGGTAGATCGTCACCGACAGCAGCTTGGTTTTGTCGGTGCCGGCCAGATCCAGCAAGCGCTCGATATTGGCCAGGGTTTCACGGGTCTGCTGTTCAATCCCGGCACTCATGTCGTCGCCGACTTGCCCTGCCAGATACACGGTACCGCTGTGGACGACGATCTGGCTCATGCGCTCATTGGTGAGCTGGCGCTGGATTGACATGTTTGGTGGACTCCTGAGGGTTGCCATAACGGGAAATATCGAGGCCGGCGGCACTGATCTGCGGGGTTTTCCTGGCCATCAGGTCCGCCAGCAGGCGACCAGAGCCACAGGCCATGGTCCAGCCGAGGGTGCCGTGGCCGGTGTTCAAGAACAGGTTTTTGAACGGGGTGGCGCCGACGATCGGCGTACCGTCCGGGGTGGTCGGGCGCAGGCCGGTCCAGAAGGTGGCTTCGCTCAAGTCACCGCCCTGAGGATAAAGGTCGTTGACGATCATCTCCAGGGTTTCGCGCCGCCGTGGGTTCAGCGACAGGTCAAAACCGGCTATTTCAGCCATGCCACCGACCCGGATGCGGTTGTCGAAACGGGTGATCGCGACCTTGTAGGTCTCGTCGAGAATGGTCGAGGTCGGGGCCATCGCCGGGTTGGTGATCGGCACGGTCAGGGAATAGCCCTTGAGTGGATACACCGGCGCCTTGATCCCCAGTGGCTTGAGCAACTGCGGCGAGTAACTGCCCAGGGCCAGCACGTAGCGGTCGGCGGTTTCCAGCTGGCCGTCGATCCACACGCCGTTGATGCGGTCGCCGGCGTGGTCCAGACGCTGAATGTCCTGCTCGAAACGGAATTCCACCCCCAACTGCTTGCACATATCGGCCAGGCGGGTGGTGAACATCTGGCAGTCGCCGGTCTGGTCATTGGGCAGGCGCAGGGCACCGGCCAGGATATCCGTGACGCTGGCCAGGGCCGGCTCGACGCGAGCAATGCCGGCGCGGTCGAGCAGCTCGAACGGAACCCCGGACTCCTTCAGCACGGCGATATCCTTGGCCGCACCATCCAGTTGCGCCTGGGTACGGAACAATTGCGTAGTCCCCAGGCTGCGGCCTTCGTAGGCAATGCCGGTTTCGGCGCGCAGTTCGTCGAGGCAGTCGCGGCTGTACTCAGACAGGCGCACCATGCGCTCTTTGTTCACCGCATAACGGTTGGCCGTGCAGTTGCGCAGCATCTGCGCCATCCACAGGTATTGGTCGAGATCGGCGGTGGCCTTGATCGCCAGCGGCGCATGGCGCTGCAGCAGCCACTTGATGGCCTTGAGCGGCACACCCGGCGCGGCCCAGGGCGACGCATAGCCGGGCGAGACCTGGCCGGCGTTGGCGAAGCTGGTCTCCATTGCAACGGCCGGCTGACGGTCGACCACGACCACCTCAAACCCGGCACGCGCCAAATAGTAGGCACTGGCCACACCAATGACACCGCTACCCAAGACCAAAACGCGCATTTTTATATCCTCATCGCGGCCTGACCGCTGACGTTTGTTGTTCAGCACAAAGATGCGGGCAGTATAAAAAGCAATGACCAGTGCATTTCACTATATAAGTGCCTATATTTGGCGACAATTCTCGGCAAAAACCCTTTTCACGGAGGAGCATCCCCTATGCGGACCAACACCCAGACCAAACGGGAGCTGGACAAGATCGACCGCAACATCCTGCGCATCCTGCAGGCCGACGGGCGGATTTCGTTTACCGAGCTGGGGGAGAAGGTCGGGCTGTCGACCACGCCCTGCACCGAACGGGTCCGACGCCTGGAGCGCGAGGGGATCATCATGGGCTACAACGCCCGCCTCAATCCGCAGCACTTGAAGGGTAGCCTACTGGTGTTTGTCGAGATCAGCCTCGACTACAAATCCGGCGACACCTTTGAAGAATTCCGACGTGCCGTGCTGAAACTGCCCCATGTGCTGGAGTGCCACCTGGTCTCAGGGGACTTCGACTACCTGGTGAAGGCGCGAATTTCCGAGATGGCGTCGTACCGCAAACTGCTGGGCGATATCCTGCTCAAGCTGCCCCATGTGCGCGAGTCCAAGAGCTATATCGTGATGGAAGAGGTGAAGGAGAGCCTGAACCTGCCGATCCCGGATTGATCCTGTGGGAGCTGGCTTGCCTGCGATAGCGATCAACCCGCCGCCATTTTCATTGCCTGGCACACCGTCATCGCAGGCAAGCCAGCTCCCACCTTTTGACCGAGTACATCTGTCAGACCAGCACCTGCCGCGTCGTCGCCATGTACTCGTGAATCTGCTTCTCCACCCGAGGGTGAATCAGCTCCACCGGGCCACGGTTGTTGGGGCATGGCAGGCTGGGTGTAGTCCCAAACAGCCTACAGATCAACGGGCGCTCGTCGTACACCGTGCAACCGTTGGGCCCCAGGTGCACGCAGTTCAGCTCATCCATGGCCGCTTCCTGCTCGGCCGCCGTCTTGCGCGGCAGGCGCGACATTTCCTCGGTGGAGGTCGTCACCGGCCCACAGCAATCATGGCAACCCGGCACACACTCGAACGAGGGGATCTGCCGGCGCAGCGCGTTGACTTTCTGGCTGTTGCAACTCATTGAAACCCATACCGAACGGCGAATAGGCGTGGATTTTGCCCTAAAAGCCCCGAGTGAGACAGCTTCACCCGACCGCTGTATCCTGCGTCAAATTTTCCAAACACGGATGCTCCCCATGACCGCCAGCGCCCGGCACACCGCTTCCTACTACGCCGCCAGCAGCCTGCCGCAACCCGATTACCCGGCACTGGCGGGCGAAGTCATCGCCGATGTGTGCGTAGTGGGCGGCGGGTTTTCCGGGCTGAACACGGCGCTGGAACTGGCCGAGCGCGGCTTTAGCGTGGTGCTGCTGGAGGCGCGCAAGATCGCCTGGGGCGCCAGCGGGCGTAACGGCGGGCAATTGATTCGTGGCGTCGGCCATGGCCTCGATCAGTTTGCCCATGTGGTTGGCACCGAAGGCGTGCGGCAGATGAAGCTAATGGGCCTGGAAGCCGTGGAAATCGTGCGCCAGCGGGTCGAGCGCTTGCAGATTGATTGCGACCTGACCTGGGGCTACTGCGACCTGGCCAACAAACCCCGCGACCTGCAAGACCTGGCCGCCGATGCCGAAGAACTGCGCGAGCTGGGCTATCGCCATGAACTGCGCTTGCTGCAAGCCGGGGAGATGGGCAGCGTGATCGGCTCCGACCGCTATGTGGGCGGCATGATCGACATGGGCTCCGGCCACCTGCACCCGCTGAACCTGGCCCTCGGCGAAGCCGCCGCCGCGCAGCAACTGGGGGTGAGGTTGTTTGAGCAATCGCAAGCGCTACGCATCGACTACGGCCCTGAAGTCAACGTCCACACCGCCCACGGCAACGTGCGCGCCAAGACCCTGGTACTGGGTTGCAATGCCTATCTCAACAACCTCAACCCCCACCTGAGTGGCAAGGTGCTGCCGGCCGGCAGCTACATCATTGCCACCGAACCCTTGAGCCCGGCCCAGGCCGCCGAGCTGCTGCCGCAAAATATGGCGGTGTGCGACCAGCGGGTCACCGTGGACTACTTCCGCCTGTCGGCCGACCGGCGCCTGCTGTTCGGCGGTGCTTGCCACTACTCCGGACGCGATCCCCAGGACATCGGCGCCTATATGCGGCCGAAGATGCTCAAGGTCTTCCCGCAATTGGCCGAGGCGAAGATCGACTATCAATGGGGCGGCATGATCGGCATCGGCGCCAACCGCCTGCCGCAGATTGGCCGGCTGGCCGACCAGCCCAATGTGTACTTTGCCCAGGCCTATGCCGGCCATGGCCTGAACGCCACCCACCTGGCCGGCAAGCTGTTGGCCGAAGCCATCAGCGGCCAGCACAGTGGGCGCTTCGATCTGTTTGCCCAGGTGCCACATATCACCTTCCCCGGCGGCAAGCACCTGCGCTCCCCGCTGTTGGCCCTGGGCATGCTCTGGCACCGGATGAAAGAACTGCTCTGACTCAACCGCGCCAGAACGGCTTCAAGCCTTCCCGGCGCGCCTGCTCGGCACTCAGGCCGATATCGCGCAGTTGCTCCGGGGTCAGGTCCAGCAGGGCCTGGCGCGTGTGGCAACGACGCCAGAACAGTTCCCAACGGCCTGGGTTGCCAGGCGCCAGCCCGGCCATCTCGCGCCCCTGCCCTGCTTCCAGTTCCTGACTGTGTAACGCCAGCCGCACATCGCTCAAGCCACTCATTGTCTTGCCCCTCATTTGCCTGTTGCCATGAGTGACTAGAATGGACGGCGCGGCAAAACCATTACAGATTCAACCCACCTTTATTAAATCCATACAGATACTGCCAAGCGCGGGCTGAATCCTGTATTTTCCTCCCATCTGTACTGGTCCCCGGGGAGCGACCGCCATGACCCTCTACGTCAACCTTGCCGAACTGCTGGGCACCCGCATCGAACAGGGCTTCTATCGCCCCGGCGACCGCCTGCCCTCGGTACGCGCCCTGAGCGTGGAACACGGGGTCAGCCTGAGCACCGTGCAACAGGCTTACCGGTTACTGGAAGATAACGGCCTGGCAACGCCCAAGCCGAAATCCGGCTACTTCGTGCCCATCGGGCGCGAGCTGCCGGCGCTGCCCGCCGTGGGTCGACCGGCCCAGCGCCCAGTGGAGATATCCCAGTGGGACCAGGTGCTGGAACTGGTGCGCGCGGTGCCGCGCAAAGATGTCATACAGATGGGCCGCGGCATGCCGGATGTACTGTCACCGACCATCAAGCCGCTGCTGCGCAGCCTGGCCCGGGTCAGCCGGCGCCAGGACCTGCCAGGCCTGTATTACGACAATATCTACGGCTGTATGGAGCTGCGCGAACAAGTCGCCCGTCTGTCATTGGATTCCGGCTGCCAGCTCGACGCCCAGGATATTGTGATCACCACCGGCTGCCATGAGGCACTGTCCGCCAGCATCCGCGCCATATGCGAGCCCGGCGATATCGTCGCCGTCGACTCGCCAAGCTTCCATGGCGCCATGCAAACCCTCAAGGGCCTGGGCATGAAAGCCCTGGAAATCCCCACCGACCCGCTGACCGGCATCAGCCTCGAAGCCCTGGAACTGGCCCTGGAACAATGGCCGATCAAAGTCATCCAGTTGACCCCCAACTGCAACAACCCCCTGGGCTACATCATGCCCGAGGCACGCAAACGGGCGCTGCTGACCCTGGCCCAGCGCTTTGACGTGGCAATCATCGAAGACGATGTGTATGGCGAACTGGCCTACAGCTACCCGCGACCACGCACCATCAAATCCTTCGACGAAGATGGCCGCGTCCTGCTCTGCAGTTCCTTCTCCAAGACCCTGGCCCCCGGCCTGCGGATCGGCTGGGTAGCACCTGGCCGCTACCTGGAGCGGGTGCTGCACATGAAATACATCAGCACCGGCTCCACCGCCACCCAACCGCAGATTGCCATTGCCGAGTTCCTCAAGAACGGGCACTTCGAGCCGCACTTGCGGCGCATGCGCAGCCAATACCAGCGCAACCGCGACCTGATGCTCGATTGGGTCAGCCGCTATTTCCCCGCCGGCACCCGCGCCAGCCGGCCCCAGGGCAGCTTTATGCTGTGGGTGGAGCTGCCCGAGGGCTTCGACACCCTCAAGCTCAACCGGGCCCTGGTCGAACAAGGGGTGCAGATTGCCGTGGGCAGCATCTTTTCCGCCTCGGGCAAATACCGTAATTGCCTGCGGATGAACTACGCTGCCAAGCCAACACCCCAGATTGAAGAGGCGGTGCGCAAGGTCGGGGCAACGGCGATCAAGATGCTCGCCGAAGCCGAACAGCGTGTGGACTGACCTTTTGCCAGCAATCACCGTCCCATTGCCCACCACCGCCCTGATTCGGAACCTGCCTCTTTGATGAGCCCACGGCTGTTAGCGTTTTTCCTGTTGGGGTTCCTGGGCCTGGGCGGTTGCGCCACCCTGGACCTGCCCCGGGTGCCCAGCGAGGTACTGCCGGCGGCGCAGTCCGCCTTCGGTCGTTCGATCCAGGCCCAGGCTGCGCCCTACCAGGGCCGCTCCGGGTTCCGCCTGCTGCCCAACAGCAGCGAAGCGTTCATGGCCCGCGCCGAATTGATCCGCAATGCCCAGGCCAGCCTCGACCTGCAGTACTACATCGTCCATGACGGCATCAGCACGCGCATGCTGGTGGACGAGCTGCTCACCGCGGCCGACCGTGGCGTGCGGGTTCGCATCCTGCTGGACGACACCACCAGCGACGGCCTGGACCAGATCATCGCCACCCTGGCCGCGCACCCGCAGATCCAGATCCGCCTGTTCAACCCGCTGCACCTGGGCCGCAGTACCGGGGTGACGCGGGCCATGGGGCGGCTGTTCAACCTGTCGCTGCAACACCGGCGCATGCACAACAAGCTGTGGCTGGCGGACAACAGCGTAGCGATTGTCGGCGGGCGCAACCTGGGGGATGAGTATTTCGATGCCGAGCCCAACCTGAACTTCACCGATATCGACATGCTCAGCGTGGGACCGGTGGCCGAACAACTGGGCCACAGCTTTGACCAGTACTGGAACAGTGCGCTGAGCAAACCGATCTCTGACTTTATCGCCAACGCCCCGTCCTCCCGCGACCTGGCCACGGCGCGCGGGTACCTGGAAACCTCCCTGGCCGAGTCCCGCCAACAGAACCACGCCCTGTATAACCGCCTGCGGACCTACAAGACCCAGCCGCGCATGGATATCTGGCGCCGGGAACTGATCTGGGCCTGGAACCAGGCACTGTGGGATGCGCCGAGCAAGGTCCTGGCCAGGGGCGATCCCGATCCACGGCTGCTGCTCACCACCCAACTGGCCCCGGAGCTCGAAGGGGTGCACCGCGAACTGATGATGATCTCGGCCTATTTCGTCCCCGGCCAGCACGGCCTGGCGTACCTGACCAGCCGGGCGGATGCGGGCGTGGCGGTGAGCCTCTTGACCAACGCCCTGGAAGCCACTGACGTACCGGCGGTACATGGCGGCTACGCGCCCTATCGCAAGGCGCTGCTGGAGCACGGGGTGAAGTTGTATGAACTGCGCCGCCAACCGGGCGACGGCGGCGGCGGCAGTGGCCCGCACCTGCTGGGCAGCCGCTCGTTGTATGGGTCCGATTCCAGCCTGCACAGCAAGGCGATGATCTTCGATCGGCAAAAATCGTTTATCGGCTCGTTCAACTCCGACCAGCGCTCGGTACTGTGGAACACCGAGGTCGGCGTACTGGTGGACAGCCCGGAACTGGCCGAGCATGTGCGCAACCTGGCCCTGCAAGGGATGGCGCCAGCCCTGAGCTATGAGGCGAAACTGCAGGATGGCCAGGTGGTATGGGTCACGGAGGATAACGGCCAGATACACACCCTGACCCGCGAGCCTGGCAGCTGGTGGCGCCGGTTCAATGCCTGGTTCGCCACCACCGTGGGCCTGGAGCGCATGCTCTAAGCACCACCAGCTCCCACAGCTTGGATGCCATTTCCAAGTCAGGCCGGTTGCTCAACGCCAAACGCCCCTTGGCGCAACAACAGAATCACCAGCCCCAAGGCCCCCACCGCCATCAGCAAGGGCAAGGCATGCCCGCTGATCCACTGGCTGCCCGCCCCCGCCACCAGTGGGCCGATCAGGCAACCAATCCCCCACAACTGCGCAATATGGGCATTGGCCCGCACCAGCGCATCGTCCCGGTAGCGCTCGCCGATCAGGATCAACGACAGGGTAAACAACCCCCCGGCGCTGGCACCGAACAGCACCCAGATCGGCCAGATCAGCCAGGTATCGAGTAATGGCGCAATGGCCAGGCTCGACAGCAGCAGCAACACGGCGCAACCGAGAAACAGGGTGCGCCTGGGCAGGTAGTCGGCCAGCGCGCCAATCGGCAATTGCAGCAAGGCATCGCCTACCACCACGGTGCTGACCATCGCCAGCGCCACCTCGGCGGTGAAGCCCTGTTGCAGGCAATACACCGGCAACAGCGTGAGGATCATCGCCTCGAACGCGGCAAACAGCGCCACCGCCCAGGCAATCGCCGGCAGGCCCCGGCAAAAGCCCCACAAGTCGCCGAAGGTCACGCTGAAGGCCTCCGCCGTCGGCGCCCCGCTGCGCCCCAGCAGCAGGAACGGCGCCACGAGCAACAGGCCGACGCCAACCCAGAAGCCATAGTCATGACCGGTGCCCAGCACGCCGAGCAATAACGGCCCCGACAGCTGGCTCAAGGCGTAGGTACAGCCATACAGCGCCACCAGCCGGCCCCGCCATTGCTCTACCACCAGTTGGTTGATCCAGCTTTCGCCGAGGATAAACACGATGGTCAGGATCACCCCGATCATCAACCGCAGCACCAGCCACACCGGGTAGCTGGGCCATACCGCGAGCAAACCGATGGAAACCGCCCCGGCCCACAGGCACAGGCGCATCAGGTTCGCCGTGCCCAGCCAGGAGGCCAGGCGACTGGACACCTTGGCGCCCAACAACACACCGAACGCCGGCATGGCCGCCATAAGGCCGATGGCAAAGTTGCCATAACCCCAACTTTCCAGGCGCAGGGACACCAGCGGCATGCTCACGCCCAGGGCGAGGCCGACGCTGAGTACCGAGGCCAGGACGGCGAAGTAAGTCGCCCAACGCATTGCCACGCTCCTGTGGATTATTTCCAGATCACACAAAACAGTGTGGGAGCGGGCTTGCTCGCGATTGCGCTGGGTCAGTCAATACATGTACCGACTGAAACTCCGCCATCGCGGGCAAGCCCGCTCCCACATTTGGATCTACTGCAGCTGGAGCCCGGGGTTACAGCTTGATCCAGGTCGCCTTCAGCTCGGTGTACTTGTCGAACGCATGCAGCGATTTGTCGCGACCGTTGCCCGACTGCTTGAACCCACCAAACGGTGCAGTCATGTCGCCGCCATCGTATTGGTTGACCCACACGCTACCGGCACGCAGGGCCTTGGCGGTCAGGTGCGCCTTGGAAATATCCGAGGTCCATACCGCAGCGGCCAGGCCATAAGGCGTGTCGTTGGCGATGGCCACGGCTTCTTCAGCGCTGTCGAAGGTCAGCACCGACAACACCGGGCCAAAGATCTCTTCCTGGGCAATCTTCATGGCGTTGGTCACGCCGTCGAAAATCGTCGGCTCGACGTAGGTGCCGCCGGTCTCCTGCAGGGTACGCTTGCCACCGGCCACCAGCTTGGCGCCATCGGCATGCCCGGCTTCGATGTACGACAGCACGGTGTTCATCTGCTGGGTATCCACCAACGCACCGACATTGGTCGCCGGGTCCAGCGGGTTGCCCGGCTTCCAGCCCTTGAGGGCCTCGATCACCATCGGCAGGAATTTGTCCTTGATCGAACGCTCCACCAGCAGGCGCGAGCCGGCAGTGCAGACTTCGCCCTGGTTGAAGGCGATGGCGCCCGCGGCGGATTCGGCAGCGGCTTGCAGGTCCGGGGCATCAGCAAACACGATGTTCGGGCTCTTGCCGCCCGCTTCCAGCCAGACGCGCTTCATGTTCGATTCGCCGGAGTAGATCATCAGTTGCTTGGCGATCTTGGTCGAACCGGTGAACACCAGGGTGTCGACGTCCATATGCAGCGCCAGGGCCTTGCCCACGGTGTGGCCGTAGCCCGGCAGCACGTTGAGCACGCCTTTGGGGATGCCGGCTTCAACGGCCAGGGCCGCGATGCGGATGGCCGTCAGCGGCGATTTTTCCGATGGCTTGAGCACGACCGAGTTACCGGTGGACAGCGCCGGCCCCAGCTTCCAGCAGGCCATCATCAGCGGGAAGTTCCACGGCACAATGGCCGCCACTACGCCGACGGGCTCGCGGGTCACCAGGCCCAGTTGGTCATGGGGGGTGGCGGCCACTTCATCGTAAATCTTGTCGATGGCCTCGCCGCTCCAGCTCAGGGCTTGCGCCGCGCCAGGGATGTCGATGCCCAGGGAATCGCCGATGGGCTTGCCCATGTCCAGGGTTTCGAGCAGGGCCAGTTCTTCGGCATTGGCCTTGAGCAGCGCGGCGAAGCGGATCATGGTGGCTTTGCGCTTGGCCGGGGCCAGGCGTGACCAGGCACCGGTGTTGAAGGTGGCGCGGGCGTTTTCCACAGCGCGCTGGGCGTCGGCGACGTCACAGCTGGCAACCGTGGCCAGCAGGCGGCCATCGACCGGGCTGAGGCATTCAAACGTGGCGCCGGAAACCGCGGCGGTGTATTCGCCATTAATGTAGGCGCGACCTTCGATCTTCAGGTCCTTGGCGCGTTGTTCCCAGTCGGCACGGGTCAGGGTGGTCATGCGAGTGTCCTCCTCTTATTAAATATAAGGGCCCGGCGTTATAACCGTTCCCTTCCAAATGCTTGCCCGACCAGCCAGCTATTCGGTCCGAGGCACCCGCCACCCTAAACCAGCCACAAGGGATGTTTCAATATATTTGACATAACGGCAGCAAACGCCCTTGCGATGTTCATTTTAATAAACATAGACTTTGGCTCTCCAACCCCAGGCCTAGACGGGATACGTGCATGAACATTCAGGATGTCGTCGATTTCAGCCAGGCGAACACCGCCGCCGAACGCTACCGCCCCGCCACAGAAAAAGTCCTCAAGGGCGCCCCCCAGCAGACGCTCTACAACCACTACAACAGCCCGTGCGGCCAGATGAACGCCGGAGTGTGGGAAGGTGAAGTCGGGCAATGGAAGGTGAACTACACCGAACACGAGTACTGCGAGATCGTGCAGGGCGTTTCAGTGCTGCGCGATGCCGAGGGCAACGCCAAGACCTTGCGCGCCGGTGATCGCTTCGTCATCCCCGCCGGCTTCAGTGGCACCTGGGAGGTGCTGGAGCCGTGCCGCAAGATCTACGTGGTATTTGAAGAAAAGGCCTGATCGGTCGAACGCGACTTTTTCCAAGGCAAAAAAAACCCGCATCGTGAGATACGGGTTTTTTTCACAAGAAAGAAAACCAATTACTTGATTTTGCCTTCTTTGTAGATCACGTGCTTGCGAACGCGCGGGTCGAACATTTTCTTTTCGAGCTTGTCCGGGGTAGTACGCTTGTTCTTGTCGGTAGTGTAGAAGTGACCAGTACCGGCGCTAGAGATCATTCGAATCAATTCACGCATGATTTAGCTCCTTAGATTTTGCCGTCGCGGCGCAGTTCAGCGAGCACGACAGTGATGCCACGCTTGTCGATGATGCGCATGCCTTTGGCAGATACGCGCAGACGGACAAAACGTTTCTCTTCTTCAACCCAGAAGCGGTGATGCTGCAGGTTTGGCAGGAAACGACGACGGGTTTTGTTGTTTGCGTGGGAAATGTTATTCCCAGTCACCGGACCCTTACCGGTAACTTGACAGACTCTCGACATGCCTCAGCCCTCTAAAACCACATGCCCAACCCGGCATGGGTTGGCCGCTTAATCTCTCAGTCATTTGGCGCCAGGCGCCGCGTTTCTTTAAGGGTCTTACCGGCTACACCTACAGTGAAGGAACCGGGCCCCTAGAAAAGAGCGCTGCTTTATACCAGAAAGACCCATGCGCAACAACAGCCGGTGTGTTTTTCCCGCTGTAAATCTTGCCCAAACAGGGCGCAAGCACTGCCAGGGTGGGCCGCCGTGCTGGCGGACCGCTCGTCGCACCGAATGATTTATCACCGCAGCCTGTAGGCCACAGGCGCCGGGCAAAATGACCTGAAGTGCCATCAAAACAGTATTTGCCCTAAATGCACAGGCAAAAATGGGCTAGTCATTTGTGAATCAGGCCACTACGGTAGGCGTTTTCCAGACTGCACTCGCAGATGGGCCTCCGATCTGCAAAGGAAACCGACCATGCGCTTCGCTGCCCTGCCGCTCTTGCTCACCCCGCTCTTCTTCACTTCGCTGGCCCAGGCGGCTTCCACGCTGAGCGTCTGCACCGAGGCCAGCCCCGAAGGGTTCGATGTGGTGCAATACAACTCGCTGACCACCACCAACGCCTCGGCGGATGTGCTGATGAACCGCCTGGTGGACTTCGACGCCGCGAGCGGCAAACTGGTGCCGAGCCTGGCCGACAGCTGGGACGTCTCGCCGGACGGCCTGACCTACACCTTTAAATTGCACCCGGACGTCAAATTCCACCGCACCGCGTATTTCAACCCAAGCCGCAGCCTCACCGCCGAAGACGTGCGCTTTAGCTTCGAGCGCATGCTCGACCCGGCCAACCCCTGGCACCAGGTCGCCCAGAGCGGCTTCCCCCACGCCCAGTCCCTGCAACTGCCGGCGCTGATCAAGAAGATCGACGCCCTGGACCCGCTGACCGTGCGCTTTACCCTGAACCACGCCGACTCCACGTTCCTCGCCGCACTGAGCATGGGCTTTGCCTCGATCTACCCGGCCGAATACGCAGGCAACCTGCTCAAGGCCGGCACCCCGGAAAAGCTCAACAGCCAACCCATCGGCACCGGACCGTTCGTTTTCGGGCGCTTCCAGAAAGATGCGGCCATTCGCTACAAGGCCAACCCGGACTATTTTGCCGGTAAACCTGCTGTGGATAACTTGATCTTTGCCATCACCCCGGACGCCAATGTGCGCCTGCAGAAACTGCGCCGCAATGAATGCCAGATCGCCTTGTCCCCCAAGCCTCTGGATATCGGCGAGGCGCAACAGGATCCTGCGCTCAAGGTGGAAAAAACCGCAGCCTTCATGACCGCCTTTGTGGCCATCAACAGCCAGCACCCGCCGCTGGACAAGCCGCAAGTGCGCCAGGCGATCAACCTGGCTTTCGACAAGGCCAGCTACCTCAAGGCCGTGTTTGAAGGCACCGCCGAAGCCGCCACCGGCCCCTACCCACCCAATACCTGGGGCTTTGCCAAGGAGTTGCCGGGTTATCCACAGGACCTCGCCAAGGCCAAGGGGCTGCTGGATCGCGCCGGACTCAAGGACGGTTTCAAGACCACTATCTGGACCCGGCCATCAGGTAGCCTGCTCAACCCCAACCCGAGCCTGGGCGCCCAGTTGTTGCAGGCCGACCTGGCCAAGGTCGGCATCCAGGCCGAGATCCGCGTGATCGAATGGGGCGAACTGATCCGCCGCGCCAAGGCGGGCGAGCACGACCTGCTGTTCATGGGCTGGGCCGGCGACAATGGCGACCCGGATAACTTCCTGACCCCGCAGTTTTCCTGCGCGGCGGTCAAGTCCGGCACCAACTTCGCCCGTTACTGCGACCCGGCGCTGGACAAGCTGATCAGTGCCGGCAAGACCACCCACGAGCAAGGCGTGCGCAGCAAGCTGTACCAGCAGGCGCAGGCGCAGATCCAGCAGCAGGCGCTGTGGTTGCCGCTGGCCCACCCGACGGCCTTTGCCCTGACGCGCAAGAATGTCGAGGGGTATCAGGTTAGTCCGTTTGGGCGGCAGGATTTTTCCAGGGTCGGTGTAAGGCCGTAAGCTGCTATATCCACCCATATTCGGCCATCGACAGCGGGTCTCCCTCGCCGACAATGATGTGGTCCAACACCCGCACATCCACCAGCTCCAGGGCCTTTTGCAGCACCTTGGTCAATTTTCGATCAGCAAGGCTGGGCTCGGCATTCCCGGAAGGGTGGTTGTGGCACAGGATCAATGCCGCCGCGTTGTAGTCCAGGGCGCGCTTGACCACATGTCGCGGGTACACCGTGGCGTTGTCGATGGTGCCCTGGAACAGCGCTTCAAACCCCAGCACCCGGTGCCTTGAGTCGAGAAACAGGCAGCCGAATATCTCGTGGGGCTCATGGCGCAGCAGTGCCTTGAGGTAGTCACGCACGGCAATCGGGCTGTCCAGCACCGAATCGTGGCGTACCCGTTCGGCCAGGTGGCGCCGGCCCATTTCCAGCACGGCCTGCAACTGGGCGAACTTGGCCGGCCCCAGGCCCAGATGCTGGATAAACACCCCCTGCCGGGCCTCCAGCAGCGCGCGCAGGCTGCCAAATTGCCCCAGCAGGTGGCGCGCCAGGTCCACCGCGCTTTTGCCCGAGACACCGGTACGCAGGAAAATCGCCAGCAACTCGGCATCCGAGAGACTCGCCGCCCCCAACTCCAAAAGCTTCTCCCGCGGACGCTCCGCCGCAGGCCAATTGCGAATACTCATGGCACCTCCGTGTGCATGTGCGCCGCTGTTGCATGGCGGACGCTGTGTTATCTTAGCCGCTCTTTTTTGCGCGCGATTTCACCTGGGGAGGGGGATCGCAACGCCATCACTGAACTGGAAAGGCAAACCAATGCAGCGTCTGTATCGGAAACGCATCGTTCTCGGCGTCGGCGGCGGCATTGCCGCCTACAAGAGCGCAGAGTTGGTTCGCAGGCTCCTGGACCAGGGCGCCGAAGTGCGCGTGGTCATGACCCGTGGCGGCAGTGAATTCATTACCCCGTTGACCATGCAGGCCCTGTCCGGCCACCCGGTGCACCTGGACCTGCTGGACCCGGCGGCCGAAGCCGCCATGGGCCATATCGAACTGGCCAAATGGGCCGACCTGGTGCTGATCGCCCCCGCCACCGCCGACCTTATCGCGCGCCTCGCCCAAGGCATTGCCGACGACCTGCTGACCACACTGGTGCTGGCCACCGACGCCACCGTCGCCATCGCCCCGGCAATGAACCAGGCCATGTGGCGCGACCCGGCCACCCAGGCCAACACCCAACTCCTGCAAAGCCGTGGCCTCAAGGTCTTCGGCCCGGCCTCCGGCAGCCAGGCCTGTGGCGATGTCGGCCTGGGCCGCATGCTCGAAGCCACCGACCTGGCGCTGTGCGCCGCCGAGTGTTTCCAGCACCTGGCCCTGACCGGCAAGCACGTACTGATTACGGCCGGCCCGACCCAGGAAAACATCGACCCGGTGCGCTACATCACCAACCATAGCTCAGGGAAAATGGGCTTTGCCCTGGCTGAGGCGGCGGTTGAGGCAGGCGCACGCGTGACCCTGATCACCGGCCCGGTGCATCTGCCGACCCCCGACCGGGTCACCCGCATCGACGTCGTCAGCGCCCGCGACATGCTCGCGGCCTGTGAGGCGGCGATTCCCTGCGATGTGTTTATCGCTTCGGCGGCGGTTGCAGACTACCGCCCGGAAGTGGTTGCGCCGCAAAAACTCAAGAAAGACCCTACAAGCGGTGACGGCCTGCTCCTGCAAATGGTGCGCAACCCGGACATTCTTGCCACCATCGCCAGCCGTGCGGATCGTCCGTTCAGCGTCGGCTTCGCCGCCGAAACCGAAAACCTGCTGGACTACGCCGCCCGCAAACTGAAAGACAAAAACCTCGACCTGATCGTTGCCAATGATGTCGCCAACCCAAGCATCGGCTTCAACAGCGAGGAAAACGCCTGCAGCGTGATTGACCGCGAGCTGCACGCCACCCTTTTCGCCCAGACCAGCAAGGGCAAGATTGCCCGCCAACTGATCTCTTTTATCGCCCAACGACTGAACCAGGTTTAATGTCCATGCACGCTTTGCAAGCCAAGATCCTCGACCCCCGCCTCGGCAGCGAATTCCCATTGCCGGCCTACGCCACACCCGGCTCCGCCGGCCTGGACCTGCGCGCCATGCTCAAGCAGGACACCGTCCTTGAGCCGGGCCAGACCCTGCTGATCCCCACCGGCCTGTCGATCTACGTCGGCGACCCCGGCCTGGCCGCGCTGATCCTGCCGCGCTCGGGCCTGGGGCACAAACACGGGATCGTGCTGGGCAACCTGGTGGGCCTGATCGACTCCGACTACCAGGGCGAACTGATGGTCTCGTGCTGGAACCGTGGCCAGACCGCCTTCAACATTGCCGTCGGCGAGCGTATCGCCCAACTGGTGCTGGTGCCGGTGGTGCAGGCGCATTTTGAACTGGTCACCGAGTTCGACGAAACCCAGCGCGGCGCGGGCGGTTTCGGGCATTCCGGCAGCCACTGACTACGCTCAGGCATGCCGGGCCCTGCGTCCGGCATGCCCCGATGGCATTTTCGCACCACGAACTCTAGGGCAAAAACGCCGTCTTACCCTTCAGTTTGAACCTGCCGGTCGCCACATTCAGGCCTGTCCGCCCCGTATCGATGGAGTTTCCCCAGTGATGAGCAACGCAGCCCCAGTCGCACCGACGTTTCCCGACAGCATTTTCCGCGCCTACGACATCCGTGGTGTCGTCCCGAAAACCCTGACCGCCGAAACCGCCTACTGGATCGGCCGTGCCATCGGTTCGCAAAGCCTGGCCCAGGGCGAGCCCCACGTGTCGGTGGGGCGTGACGGTCGCCTGTCCGGCCCCGAACTGGTGGAGCGCCTGATCCAGGGCCTGGCCGACAGTGGCTGCCATGTCAGCGACGTCGGCCTGGTGCCGACCCCGGCGCTGTACTACGCGGCCAACGTACTGGCCGGCAAATCCGGCGTGATGCTCACCGGCAGCCACAACCCATCGGACTACAACGGCTTCAAGATCGTGATCGCTGGCGACACCCTGGCCAACGAACAGATCCAGGCCCTGCACACGCGCCTGAAAACCAATGACCTGACCAGCGGCCAGGGCAGCATCACCCAGGTCGATATCCTCCAGCGCTATTCGGACGAAATCACCCGCGACGTCAAGCTCGCGCGGCGCCTGAAAGTCGTGGTGGACTGCGGCAACGGCGCCGCCGGCGTGATCGCCCCGCAATTGCTCCAAGCCTTGAACTGCGAAGTGATCCCGCTGTTCTGCGAGGTCGACGGCAACTTCCCCAACCATCACCCCGACCCGGGCAAGCCTGAAAACCTGGTGGACCTGATCGCCAAGGTCGCCGAAGTGGGCGCCGATCTGGGCCTGGCCTTCGACGGCGACGGCGACCGCGTGGGCGTGGTGACCAACACCGGCAGCATCGTGTTCCCGGACCGCCTGCTGATGCTGTTCGCCCGCGACGTGGTGGCGCGCAACCCGGGCGCCGAGATCATCTTCGACGTCAAATGCACCCGACGCCTGACGCCGTTGATCAAGGAATACGGCGGCCGCCCACTGATGTGGAAGACCGGCCACTCGTTGATCAAAAAGAAAATGAAAGAAACCGGCGCCCTGCTGGCCGGCGAAATGAGCGGCCATGTGTTCTTCAAGGAGCGCTGGTTCGGTTTTGACGACGGCATCTACAGCGCCGCCCGCCTGCTGGAAATCCTCAGCAAGGAGCAATCCAGTGCCGAGGAGCTGTTCGAGACCTTCCCGAACGATATTTCGACGCCGGAAATCAATATCCATGTGACCGAAGAGAGCAAATTCAGCATCATTGACGCATTGCACGATGCGCAATGGGGGGCAGGCGCCAACCTGACCACCATTGATGGTGTGCGAGTCGACTATGCCGAAGGCTGGGGCCTGGTTCGCGCGTCCAACACCACGCCGGTGCTGGTCCTGCGTTTCGAGGCGGATACCGAGGCCGAGCTGCAGCGCATCAAGGACGTGTTCCACGCCCAGTTGAAACGTGTTGCCCCTGATCTCCAACTACCGTTCTGATTATTTGCCCCGGAGCCCTGAATGACCCTCGAACGCGACGCCGCCGCCAACACCGCCAAGGTCCTTTCCGAAGCGCTGCCTTACATTCGACGCTACGTCGGCAAGACGCTGGTGATCAAGTACGGCGGCAATGCCATGGAAAGCGACGAGCTGAAAACCGGCTTTGCCCGCGATATCGTGCTGATGAAAGCCGTCGGGATCAACCCGGTGGTGGTGCACGGCGGCGGCCCGCAGATCGGTGACCTGCTCAAGCGCCTGTCCATCGAGAGTCATTTTATCGACGGCATGCGCGTCACCGATGCGCAGACCATGGACGTGGTGGAGATGGTCCTTGGCGGCCAGGTGAACAAAGACATCGTCAACCTGATCAACCGCCACGGCGGCAGCGCCATCGGCCTGACCGGCAAGGACGCCGAGCTGATCCGGGCGAAGAAACTCACCGTGACCCGCAAGACCCCGGAGATGACCCAGCCGGAAATCATCGACATTGGCCAGGTGGGCGAAGTGATCGGCATCAACACCGATTTGCTCAACCTGCTGGTCAAGGGCGACTTCATCCCGGTGATCGCGCCGATCGGCGTGGGGGCCAATGGCGAGTCCTACAACATCAACGCCGACCTGGTGGCCGGCAAGGTGGCCGAGGCCCTGAAGGCCGAGAAGCTGATGCTGCTGACCAACATCGCCGGCCTGATGGACAAGGAAGGCAAGGTCCTGACCGGCCTGACCACCCAGCAGGTCGACGACCTGATCGCCGACGGCACCATCTACGGCGGCATGCTGCCGAAGATCCGCTGCGCACTGGAAGCCGTGCAGGGCGGCGTAGGTAGCTCGCTGATCATCGATGGCCGGGTGCCCAATGCGGTGCTGCTGGAGATCTTCACCGATACCGGCATGGGCACGCTGATCAGCAACCGCAAGCGCCCTTAACAAATAACGCCACAACAACCCCCGTAAACCCTGGCTCGTTGCCGGGGGCGCGGGGTTTTTTATGCCTGCGGCGGCAAGGTCGCGTCGAGCGCCAGCAAAGGGAGATTGCGCACCTGAAGCCTTGCCGGCCCACCCACGAATGGCAGGGGCTCGTCGCTCGCGGTAGTCTTGTTTCCATAGATAAGAGGATCGAACTGTGGATCTGAATGCCGTAAACATGTTTGTCAGCGTGGTACAAGCCGGAAGCTTGTCAGCTGCGGCCGACCGCCTGGGGGTGCCGCTGCCTACCCTGAGTCGGCGCGTACGCGAACTGGAGCGGCAGTTAAAGGTGCAGTTGCTGGAGCGCTCCGTCCGCGGCACCCGGCTCACCGACGCCGGGACACGCCTGTACGAACATGCCAGCCGCGGCGTCGAAGCCCTAGCCGAGGGTGAACAAGCCGTCATAAGCGACCAGGCACAACTCAAAGGACGCCTAAGGCTATCGCTGCCCCCGGCGTTCGAGCCGTGGTGGGAATTGCTGGCGGCCTTCCAGCGGCGCTACCCCGATATCCGCGTGCACGCCTACACCACCGAGCGACGGGTCGACCTGGTGGAGGATGGCATTGACGTGGCATTGCGCGTGGGCACCATCACCCACGAAACCATGGTGGCGCGACAAGTGCTGAGCTATCGCCACGTACTCGTGGCCAGCCCGTTACTGGTTGAACGATTGGGGATGCCTGATACACCCGAGGCCCTGTACCGGTTTCCCTGTGCAACCTGGAGCACGGGAGCCACCAGCGGGATATGGCGCCTGGGTGGGCAGGTGTTGGAGCCCAAGGCGCTGCTGACCACCAATGACTACGCGCACCTGCGAAGCCGTGCACTGGCGGGGGAAGCCGTCACCGAATTGCCGCCGTTTCTTGCCGCCAAAGCCATTGGCGAGGGGCGGTTGGTCAAACTGTTGCCGGAGCATCCGATGCCAGAACAGCAGATCAACCTGCTTTATCCCTCACATCGTCATCCCTCGGCGATCGTGCGGGCTTACCTGGATTTTTGCCAGAAACATATCACGCAGCTGATGGATACCTAGGCATCGGCTTGTACAGCCCGCGCAACGGGCTGCACAACCGCCCCCATCAGACGCCGAACTGCTCGCGATAGGCCTTGACTGCCGGCAGATGCTGCTTGAGCGCCGGATCATCTTCCAGGAACTGCAACACCTGGCTCAGCGACACGATGCTCACCACGGGAATCCCGAAGTCACGCTCCACTTCCTGGATTGCCGACAATTCACCGTTGCCGCGCTCCTGGCGGTTCAACGCGATCAGCACGCCAGCGGCCTTGGCGCCGTCCTGGGACGCAATGATCTGCATCACTTCACGAATCGCGGTGCCGGCGGTGATCACGTCATCGATGATCAGCACATCGCCGGTCAGCGGCGCGCCGACCAGGCTGCCGCCTTCGCCGTGGGCCTTGGCTTCCTTGCGGTTGAAGCACCATGGCAGATCCCGCCCGTGATGTTCCGCCAGGGCCACGGCAGTGGCGGCGGCCAACGGGATGCCTTTGTAGGCCGGGCCAAACAGCACGTCGAAGGCAATACCGCTTTCAACGATGGCTGCCGCGTAGAAACGACCCAGTTGTGCCAGGGCAGAACCCGAGTTGAACAGGCCGGCATTGAAGAAGTATGGGCTGGTACGCCCGGACTTGAGGGTGAACTCACCGAAGCGCAAAACCCCGCGATCGATGGCAAAACGAATGAAATCGCGTTGATACGCCTGCATGAAAAAAGCCTCAGATACCACGGATTTAGCTAAATAGGTAGACGGCGTGTATCATACACGCACGCGATTTTTGGGGCCATTTATGCGGATCATCAGTGTGAACGTTAATGGTATTCAGGCTGCAGTCGAGCGTGGTTTGCTCAGTTGGCTGCAAGCCCAGAATGCCGACGTCATCTGCCTGCAGGACACCCGCGCCTCCGCCTTTGAACTGGACGACCCAGCCTTCCAACTGGATGGCTACTTCCTTTATGCCTGTGATGCCGAAGTCCCCGCCCAAGGTGGCGTGGCTCTGTACTCACGGTTGCAACCCAAGGCGGTCATCAGCGGCCTCGGCTTCGAGACAGCCGATCGCTACGGGCGCTACCTGCAAGCCGATTTCGACAAAGTCAGTATTGCTACCTTGTTGCTCCCTTCGGGGATGAACGGCGACGAAGACTTGAACCAGAAGTTCAAGCTAATGGACGATTTCGCCCGTTACCTGGATAAACAGCGACGCAAACGTCGCGAGTACATTTATTGTGGCTCGTTGTACGTGGCGCAACAGAAGCTGGATATCAAGAACTGGCGCGACAGCCAGCAATCCCCGGGTTTCCTGGCGCCGGAACGGGCCTGGATGGACGAGATTGTCGGCAACATGGGTTATGTAGATGCCCTGCGTGAAGTCAGCCGCGAAGGCGACCAGTACAGCTGGTGGCCGGACAACGAACAGGCCGAGATGCTCAACCTGGGCTGGCGTTTTGACTACCAGTTGCTGACCCCCGGCCTGCGCCGGTTTGTCCGCAGCGCACGCTTGCCGCGTCAACCGCGCTTCTCGCAACACGCGCCGTTGATCGTGGACTACGACTGGACCTTGACCATCTGAGGTCAATATCCAGGTACAAAAAAACCGACATCGCTGTCGGTTTTTTTGTGGGCGATCATTATTTGATCAATCGCCAGGTGAGCGGGTAACGGTAGGCAATGCCTTTGTTGGCCTTGATCCCGCCGATGATGGTCAACACCAGCGCGGCAATCACCAACACCACCATCAGCAGGAAGCCGATCACCACGAACCCCAGGACAAAACAGACCAGCCAGGCAATGGCCACGGTCAGCTGGAAGTTCAGCGCTTCCTTGCCCTGGTCATCGATCAGCGGGTCCATGTCTTTCTTCACCTGCCACAGGATCAACGGCCCCAGCACACTGCCAAAGGGGAACACCAGGCCCAGGAACGCCGCAAAGTGACAGAGCATGGCCCACTGGCGCACTTCCTTGTTCTGGGCTGACACGGGAAGCTGGTTGTCACTCATGGCGTTGCTCCTTGAGGTCGGTTTCAGTCAGCCAGTGCGGCGTTCTGCAGATCGAAGATTTCGCTCATGCCTTTCTGGGCCAGGGCCAGCATGGCGTTCAGGTCTGCCGGCTGGAATGGCGCGCCTTCGGCGGTGCCCTGCACTTCGATGAACCCACCGGTGCTGGTCATGACCACGTTCAGGTCGGTCTCGGCCGCCGAGTCTTCCAGGTAGTCCAGGTCCAGCACCGGCTCGCCCTGGTACATGCCCACCGATACGGCGGCAATCATCTGCTTGAGCGGGTCGCCGCCTTTCAGGCCGCCGCGTTTCTTGATCACTTTCAGCGCATCGACCAGGGCCACCATGGCGCCGGTGATGGAGGCGGTGCGGGTGCCGCCGTCGGCCTGGATCACATCGCAGTCGACGTACAGGGTCACATCGCCCAGCTTGGACATGTCCAGCGCCGCGCGCAGGGAACGGCCGATCAGGCGCTGGATCTCCAGGGTGCGACCGCCCTGCTTGCCACGGCTGGCTTCACGCTGGTTACGCTCGCCGGTGGCGCGCGGCAACATGCCGTACTCTGCGGTCAACCAGCCCTGGCCCTGGCCCTTGAGGAAACGCGGCACGCCGTTTTCGACGCTGACGGTGCAGATGACCTTGGTATCGCCAAACTCGACCAGTACAGATCCCTCGGCGTGTTTGGTGTAGTTGCGGGTGATGCGGATCGAGCGGAGCTGATCGGCAGCGCGACCACTTGGACGTTTCATAGGGGATACCTGTACTGAGGACGAAAAACTGCCGAGCATTATAGAGCCGCAGGCCGCTTCTCGGCACTGCTAATAAATTCGGTAACGAATGGACAAGCCCTGGCACCCTTTGTCACAGCCCGCATTTGGGGGCGCCCGCCCCGTTGCGCTACAATCCTGCGCCTTCGCAGCCAGTCGGCTTCAATCTACCCACCAGCCCGCCCGTTTGCGGGACTGTATCGCGAGGTACCCCCATGGTGCACAGCATGACCGCCTTCGCCCGCGTCGAAAAAGCCGGGGTCCAGGGCACCCTGAGCTGGGAATTGCGCTCGGTCAACAGCCGCTACCTGGAGCCGCACCTGCGCTTGCCCGAGTCCTTTCGCGACCTGGAGGGCGCCGTACGCGAAGCCCTGCGCGCCGGTATCTCCCGCGGCAAACTGGAGTGCACCCTGCGCTTTACCGAGGAAACCACTGGCAAGCCGCTGCAGGTTGACCGCGAGCGCGCCGCGCAACTGGTCGCCGCCGCCGAGACCATTGCCAGCCTGATCAAGCAGCCAGCGGCCCTGAACCCGCTGGAAGTGTTGGCCTGGCCTGGCGTGCTGGTGGCCGACGCCACTGACCCGCAGGCGCTGAATGCCGAGGCCCTAGCCCTGTTCAACCAGGGCCTCAAGGAGCTCAAGGCCGGCCGCGAGCGCGAAGGCGCCGAGCTGGCCCGGCTGATCAACGAGCGCCTGAACGCCATCGAGGCCGACGTCGTGACCCTGCGCGAGCTGGTGCCGCAAATGCTGGCCACCCAGCGCCAGAAAGTCCTCGACCGCTTCGCCGACATGAAGGCCGACCTCGATCCGCTGCGCCTGGAACAAGAAATGGTCCTGCTCGCGCAAAAAAGCGACGTCGCCGAAGAACTCGACCGCCTGAGCACCCACATTCTGGAAGTGCGCCGCGTGCTCAAGTCGGCGGGTGCCGCTGGTCGGCGCCTGGACTTCCTGATGCAGGAACTCAACCGCGAAGCCAATACACTGGGCTCCAAAGCCTTCGACCCGCGCAGCACCACGGCTGCGGTCAACCTCAAAGTGTTGATCGAGCAAATGCGCGAACAAGTACAGAATATTGAGTAAGGCAACTCCCATGACCCACAGCACCGGCACCCTGTACATCATTTCCGCGCCCTCGGGCGCGGGCAAAAGCAGCCTGGTCAAAGCCCTGACCGACACCAACCCGCAAATCCGCGTCTCGGTCTCCCACACCACCCGCGCCATGCGCCCCGGTGAGGTGAACGGCGTGAACTATCACTTCGTCGAGCGCAGCGAGTTCGTGAAGATGATCGAACACGGTGACTTCCTGGAGCGCGCCGAGGTGTTCGGCAACCTCTACGGCACGTCCCAGAGCCATTTGCAGCAGACCCTCGACGAAGGCCACGACCTGATCCTGGAAATCGACTGGCAGGGCGCCGAACAGGTGCGCCGATTGATGCCCAAGGCACGCTCGGTCTTCATCCTGCCGCCGTCCCTGGAGGCCTTGCACCAGCGCCTGACCAATCGCGGCCAGGACAGCGACGAAATCATCGACGGGCGCATGCGCGAAGCGGTCAGCGAAATGAGCCACTATGTGGACTATGACTACCTGATCATCAACGACGATTTTGCCCACGCCCTGGACGACCTGAAGGCGATTTTCCGCGCCAATCAGCTCCAGCAAAAGCGCCAACAGCAGCGTTTTGGCAAATTGTTGGCCGAACTGCTCGGTTGAATGGCTCTTCCCAAAACCGCTGCAAGGGCCTTACATTGGCCCTTGTAGCGTGTTTGCCGGGGCCTGCGGAAAATCAGCGCTTCCCTAAACGCTGGTGATTTTTTAAACTGTTGAGTCCGCTCGCCCAACCGGGCAGCGCGCATCTTGCATTCGCTCCGAGGAATACCATGGCCCGCGTAACCGTTGAAGACTGCCTAGAACACGTGGATAACCGCTTTGAGCTGGTCATGCTCTCTACCAAGCGTGCCCGTCAATTGGCCACTGGCGGCAAAGAGCCACTGCTCAATTGGGAAAATGACAAGCCTACCGTGATGGCCCTGCGCGAAATCGCGGCCGGCGTGATGAGCTATGACTACATTGCCAGCGCTGAAATCGTTGAAGACGAACCGCTGTTTGCAGCGTTCGAGGACGAGTCCAACGAGGCCGTCTAAGCCTATGCCTGGTCGACGTAGCACGGCGCGGGGTCACAGCCTTCGGCAGGAGTTAATACCTTGCCGAGCATAGACGCCCTCGCCGATCGCTTATCGACCTACCTCGGCACCGACCAGGTCAACCTGGTCCGCCGAGCGTATTTCTACGCCGAACAAGCCCACGACGGCCAACGCCGCCGCAGCGGCGAGGCGTATGTCACCCATCCTCTTGCGGTGGCCAATATTCTTGCCGACATGCACATGGACCATCAGAGCCTGATGGCCGCGATGCTGCATGACGTGATCGAAGACACCGGCATTGCCAAGGAAGCGCTCAGCGCGCAATTTGGCGAAACCGTGGCCGACCTGGTCGACGGGGTCAGCAAGCTGACCCAGATGAACTTCGAGACCAAGGCCGAGGCCCAGGCGGAAAACTTCCAGAAAATGGCCATGGCCATGGCCCGGGATATCCGGGTGATCCTGGTCAAGCTGGCCGACCGGCTGCACAACATGCGCACGCTGGAAGTGCTGTCCGGTGAAAAACGCCGGCGCATCGCCAAGGAAACCCTGGAAATCTACGCGCCCATTGCCAACCGGCTGGGCATGCATGCCATTCGTATCGAATTCGAGGACCTTGGCTTCAAGGCGATGCACCCGATGCGCTCGGCGCGCATCTACCAGGCGGTCAAGCGCGCCCGGGGCAATCGCAAGGAAATCGTCAACAAGATCGAAGAATCCCTGAGCCATTGCCTGGCAATCGACGAGATTGAAGGCGAGGTCAGCGGCCGGCAGAAGCATATCTACGGCATCTACAAGAAGATGCGCGGCAAGCGCCGGGCCTTCAACGAGATCATGGACGTGTATGCGTTCCGAATCATCGTCGACAAGGTCGATACCTGCTACCGCGTGCTGGGCGCTGTACACAATTTGTACAAACCCCTGCCAGGCCGCTTCAAAGACTACATTGCCATTCCCAAGGCCAACGGCTATCAGTCGCTGCATACCACGCTGTTCGGTATGCATGGGGTGCCGATCGAGATCCAGATCCGCACCCGGGAAATGGAAGAGATGGCCAATAACGGCATCGCCGCCCACTGGCTGTACAAATCCAGTGGCGACGAGCAGCCCAAAGGCACCCATGCCCGCGCCCGCCAATGGGTCAAGGGCGTGCTGGAAATGCAGCAACGTGCCGGCAACTCCCTGGAATTTATCGAAAGCGTGAAGATCGACCTGTTCCCGGACGAGGTCTACGTGTTCACGCCCAAAGGCCGGATCATGGAGCTGCCCAAGGGCTCTACGGCGGTCGACTTTGCCTACGCGGTGCACACCGACGTCGGCAACAGCTGCATCGCCTGCCGGATCAACCGTCGCCTGGCCCCGCTGTCGGAGCCGCTGCAAAGCGGCTCCACCGTGGAGATCGTCAGCGCCCCGGGGGCCCGACCGAATCCGGCCTGGCTCAACTTCGTGGTCACCGGCAAGGCCCGCACCCATATCCGTCATGCCCTGAAGCTGCAACGCCGCTCCGAGTCCATCAGCCTGGGCGAACGCCTGCTGAACAAGGTGCTCAACGGTTTCGACAGCTCCCTGGAGAAAATTCCCAGCGAGCGCGTCCAGGCCATACTCCTTGAGTACCGCCAGGAAGCCATCGAGGACTTGCTCGAAGATATCGGCCTGGGCAACCGCATGGCCTACGTGGTCGCCCGCCGCCTGCTCGGCGAAGGCGAGCAACTGCCGAGCCCTGAAGGCCCGCTGGCCATTCGCGGCACCGAAGGCCTGGTCCTGAGCTACGCCAAATGCTGCACGCCGATCCCGGGCGACCCGATTGTCGGGCACCTGTCCGCCGGCAAAGGCATGGTGGTGCACCTGGACAACTGCCGCAATATCAGCGAAATCCGCCACAACCCGGAAAAATGCATCCAGCTGTCCTGGGCCAAGGATGTGACCGGCGAATTCAATGTCGAGCTGCGGGTCGAGCTGGAGCACCAGCGTGGCCTGATCGCCCTGCTGGCCAGCAGTGTCAACGCCGCCGACGGCAATATCGAAAAAATCAGCATGGACGAGCGCGATGGTCGCATCAGCGTGGTTCAACTGGTGGTCAGCGTACACGACCGTGTACACCTGGCCCGCGTGATCAAGAAACTGCGTGCCCTGACCGGGGTTATCCGCATCACTCGCATGCGCGCATAACGCCCTCCCTATAGCCCGGACATTACAAGGAGTCATTCATGACTAAGACTGTTATCACCAGCGACAAGGCACCTGCCGCCATCGGTACTTATTCCCAGGCGATCAAGGCGGGCAACACCGTCTACATGTCCGGCCAGATCCCCCTGGACCCAAAGACCATGGAACTGGTTGAAGGCTTTGAAGCCCAGACCGTGCAAGTCTTTGAAAACCTCAAGTCGGTAGCCGAAGCCGCGGGCGGTTCGTTCAAGGACATCGTCAAGCTGAACATCTTCCTTACCGACCTGAGCCACTTCGCCAAGGTCAACGAGATCATGGGCAAGTACTTTGAACAGCCCTACCCAGCCCGCGCCGCCATTGGCGTTGCCGCCCTGCCAAAGGGTTCGCAGGTTGAGATGGACGCGATTCTGGTCATCGAGTAATACATTCGGCGCAACCCACGGGGTTGCGCCGACTTCGTTTTAAAAGGATTTCGTAATGCGCAAAGCGCTCGTTGCCTCCACGCTGCTCGCCCTGCTCCTCGGCGGCTGCGCCAGCAATCCTGCCGCCCGGGATGTGAGCGGCACCTGGATCAACCAGGTCGCCATCGATGCGGCCTCCAAGGGCGGTCCTTTGCGTGAGGCCCTGCAGGCTTATGGCCCGAACCTCGAATGGGAGGTCAACACCCGGGCCAACCAGGCGCGCTACTTCAATGGCTTCGAGCGCCCTGAAGGCAAGTTGGCCGGCGAAAAGTCCGGCACCTGGAACGTTGATTTCTACGGCAGTTCGACCACCGAGCTCAAGCGCAAGGGCAGGCAGCTGCTGCAAGTGGCCAACGACAACGAGCCCGAACAGCTCTTTGGCCGCCCCAAGGACCCTGCCCCCGAAGGTGCGCCCCTGGGTGCCAACTTTGAACGGGCGCTGTACTCGGCCTATATGGGCGGCAGCTGGAAAATCACCAGCGGCAGTGGCCAGGGCGCGACCGTACAGTTCCAGGCCAACGGCCAAGTCACCGGCCTGCCCGGCGCCGACCAGTATTCACTGTGCCTGGCGGGCGACTGCGCCTCCATGAGCGGTGGCTACGACAGCATCTGGTTGCAACAAGGCGGCCAGGGCAACCCATGGATCTTCAGCCGCAATGGCAAGCAACTGGAGATTTTCCAGGCGATCAATACGTCCCAGGCCGACGAAGTGCCTTCGTTTACCCCCGGGCCGCGCCAGTGGTTGCTGGAAAAGCAGTGATACAGAACAAAGGAGCTTACGGGCTCCTTTTTTGTGAGTTGCACTCCTTTGCCTCGGACTACTCCATGCTCAAACCATTGCTCATTGGCCTGGCCTTGCTGGGCGGTTGCACCCAAGTGTCGCAACCCGCCGACATCAGTGGGATCTGGATCAACCAGGCCGCCATCGAAACCGCCGCCCAGGGCCGGCCGCTGCTCAAAAGCCTGCAGGCCAACGGCAATAATCTGGAGTGGCATGTCGACACCCGCACAGGCCAAGCTCATGCCAGCAGTGCCTTTGAGGTCGATGAAGGCCAACTACTGCCAAAAGCACCCAATGCCTGGACCGTCGACCACAACGGCTACAGCCGTGACGAACTGCACCTTAATGATCAGCAACTGCTCCAATTGCCTCGCAAGGATCTTCCCGGCCAAGTGTTCCAACGCCCCCATCCACCCGCTCTGGCGGGCGCGCAATGGGGCAGTACATTCCGGCAGGAGCTGAACTCAGCCTATCTGGGTGGCCTATGGAAAATCCTCGAAGGCCAGGGCGCCGGCGGCACCGTAGTGTTCAATGCGGATGGCAACCTGTCGGGCCTGGGGAAGAATGACCGCTACGAGCTGTGCCTGGGCGGGGATTGCGCCACTCAGGGCGCCGGCAATGACACCCTGTATCTGGGCAAAGGCGATGTGGGAGACAGCTGGATTTTCGTACGCTACGGCAAAACGCTGGGAATCTTCCAGGCGATCAACCATTCCCGGCCAGACGAAATACCTCAGTTGAGCCCCGGGCCGCGCCAGTGGTTGCTGGAAAAACAGTAACCTAAATGTGGGAGCGGGCTTGCTCGCGATAGCGGTGGGTCAGTCGACAGATCTGCTCACTGACATACCGCTATCGCGAGCAAGCCCGTTCCCACATTTTTGACCGCGTTTCAGCCCTTGAGGATCGCGGCATAGCCTTCGCGATAACTCGGATAGGTTGGTGTCCACCCCAGCGCCCTGGCCCGCGCATTGCTGCACTGCTTGCTGCCGGAGCGCCGCACACTGGCGTCTTCGGCCCACTCGGTCACCCCGAGGTATTCACGCAGCCAGCCCACGACTTCAGACAGCGGTGCCGGCGCATCATCGACGCCGATATAGACCTTGTCCAACACACCGCCCTGCTCCACATGCAGCAACAAAAAAGCTAGCAGCCCCGCGGCATCATCGACATGGATACGGTTGCCATATAAAGGTGGCTCGACCGCCACGCGATAGCCCTGGCGCACCTGGCTCAACAACCACTCACGCCCAGGCCCGTAGATACCGGTCAAGCGCACGGTCGTGGCCGGGATACCGCTGTCGAAAGCCACTTGCTCGGCTTCCAGCATCACCTGCCCGGAATAGCCAATGGCCTGGGTAGGCGACGTCTCATCGACCCATTCGCCGTTTTGCTGCCCATAGACGCTGCTGCTGGACACAAATAGCAACTGCTTGGGCTGCTGGCCGTAGTCATCGAGCCACTCCAACACATGTTGCAAACCTTCGACATAGGCTTTGCGATAGCCCGCTTCGTCATGATCGGTGGCGGCTGCGCAGTACACCAGGTAGTCCACGCCGCCGATCGGCCAGGTGTCGGGGCAGTCCTTTTTGAACAGGTCGCCGGCAATCCCGATCACCCCTTGCGGCAGGCGCGAGACATTGCGTCGCAGGCCATGCACCTCCCATCCGGCAGCCAGCAATTGACTTGCCAGCCGACTACCTACATCACCACAACCGGCAATCACCACAGAAGGCGCAGACATCACAAAACTCCGTTCTCAAAGGTCTAGATTAGCCCTCGCAGGTGACCAGCGGCCAGAAAAAGCACAAATAAAGTTACTGTATTACTTCTGTTAACAAGAATTACTTGCAATAATAACCGCCCATTTGTCCTCGACCCTCTCGCGGTCTGGCAGGACAAGCCCTTATTTTTTCCTCTCAGGTCCGGCCAGCATGACACGCAATAACCTCCCCGCTTCGCCAACCAAGCCTCACAGCCCGTCCCGCGTCTGGCGCGCGATCACTGCGTTGCTGTTCAGCGTCCTGCTGGCTCCGACCGCCGCATTCGCCGATGCCACGGCACCGGCCACCCCGCCTGCCGCTACGGCCCCGGCTGCCGCCGCACCTGAGCAAACCGGCGCAGTACCAGGCGCTCCGGCGGCCGTACCTGCCGCCACCGACCCGGCCGCTGCCGAGGGCGTAGCCCCGACAGATGAAACCGGCCTGGTCCTGGAGGAAGACAACACCCTGGGCATGGCCCACGACCTGTCGCCGTGGGGCATGTACCAAAACGCCGACATCATCGTGAAGATCGTGATGATCGGCCTGGCCATCGCCTCGATCATCACCTGGACCATCTGGATCGCCAAAGGCTTTGAGCTGCTGGGCGCCAAACGCCGCCTGCGCACTGAAATCACCAACCTGAAAAAAGCCACCACCCTCAAGGAAGCCAGCGAAAGCGCGGCCATCAAGGGCACCCTGGCGCACCTGCTGGTACACGACGCGCTGGAAGAAATGCGCCTGTCGGCCAACACCCGGGAAAAGGAAGGCATCAAGGAGCGTGTGAGCTTCCGCCTGGAGCGCCTGGTAGCGGCCTGCGGCCGCAACATGAGCAGCGGCACCGGCGTGCTGGCAACCATCGGTTCCACCGCACCATTCGTCGGCCTGTTCGGCACCGTGTGGGGCATCATGAACAGCTTCATCGGCATCGCCAAGACCCAGACCACCAACCTCGCCGTGGTTGCTCCCGGCATCGCCGAAGCCCTGCTGGCAACCGCCCTGGGCCTGGTCGCCGCGATTCCGGCGGTGGTAATCTACAACGTGTTCGCCCGTTCGATCGCCGGCTACAAGGCCCAGGTGTCGGATGCTTCGGCAGAAGTCCTGCTGCTGGTCAGCCGTGACCTCGATCACCTGCCTACCGAGCGCAGCTCGCAACCGCACATGGTGAAAGTGGGGTAATCGGCCATGGGCCTGCATTTGAATCAAGGCGACGACGAGCTCGTCGAGAATCACGAAATCAACGTCACGCCGTTTATCGACGTGATGCTGGTGCTGCTGATCATCTTCATGGTGGCAGCCCCCCTGGCCACGGTGGACATCAAGGTCGACCTCCCCGCCTCCAGCGCGAAACCCGCGCCCCGGCCGGAGAAACCGGTGTTCCTCAGCGTCAAGGCTGACCAGCGTCTGTTCCTGGGCGAAGAAGAAGTCAAATCCGAAACCCTCGGTGCGGTGCTCGATGCCCGCACCCAGGGCAAGAAAGACACGACGATCTTCTTCCAGGCCGACAAGGGCGTGGACTATGGCGACCTGATGAGCGTGATGGATGCCCTGCGGGCAGCCGGCTACCTCAAGGTCGGCTTGGTCGGACTTGAGACGGCAGCCAAGAAATGATCACGACGCGCCACAAACTGACGCGTTATGGCACCAGCCTCGCCGTCGTGCTGGGCGTCCACGCCGTCGCGATCATCCTCGCGCTCCAGTGGTCGGCGCCACAGATGGTGCAGTTGCCACCGGCTGCCATGGTCATCGACCTGGCGCCGATGCCGGCACCACCGCCTCCGGCACCGCCGAAGGTGGTGACGCCTCCGCAACCGCCGGCACCGGTGGAAGAGTTGCCCTTGCCGAAACTGGCCGAAGCACCCAAACCCACGATTTCCGTGCCCAAGCCGGTCAAGCCAAAACCCAAGCCGCAGCCGCCTAAGCCTGAGAAAAAGGTCGAGCCGCCCAAGGAGAAACCTTCCGAGGACCCGCCGAGCGAAACCCCTCAGAACAACGCGCCTTCGGAAAAGTCCGCGCAGCCGCAACCCGGCCCGTCGCCGGCGCAGGTCGCGGCCAAGGCCACCTGGGAAAGCACGCTGCTCGGCCACCTGGCGAAGTACAAGAAGTACCCGCCAGGCGCCCAGGCCCGTGGCAAGGAAGGCTTGAACCGCTTGCGGTTCGTGGTGGATGCCGAAGGCAAGGTGCTGTCCTATGAGCTGGTGGGCCGCTCCGGCAACGCCGACCTGGACCGCGCCACCCTGGAGATGATCCGTCGGGCCCAGCCGCTGCCCAAGCCACCGGCCGATATGTTGAAAAACGGCAGCATCGAAATCGTTGCGCCGTTTGTCTACAACATCGAGAAGCGCCGCCGCTGATCCCTGTAGGAGCGGGCTTGTGTGGGAGCGGGCTTGCCCGCGATAACGTTGTAACAGTCAACATCCACAGTGACTGACACACCGCCATCGCGAGCAAACCCACCCCCACACACAAAGCTGCCAACGCCATTAAGCAAAATCCCCCGCACAAACCCCTCAATCCTCAATCTAGTTCTGATAACGTGCGCCTCTCGATTGCAGCCGGTATGCTTGGCCCGCAACCTCATGGACGCCCGCTATGACTCTTACAGAATTACGCTACATCGTGACCCTCGCCCAAGAGCAACACTTCGGCCATGCCGCCGAACGTTGCCATGTCAGCCAGCCGACGCTGTCGGTGGGTGTGAAGAAGCTTGAAGACGAACTCGGTGTGCTGATTTTCGAGCGCAGCAAAAGCGCCGTGCGCCTCACCCCGGTCGGCGAAGGCATTGTGGCCCAGGCCCAGAAGGTGCTGGAACAGGCCCAGAGCATTCGTGAACTGGCCCAGGCCGGCAAGAACCAGCTGACCGCCCCGCTGAAAGTCGGCGCGATCTACACCGTCGGCCCGTACCTGTTCCCGCACCTGATCCCGCAACTGCACCGCGTCGCGCCGCAGATGCCGTTGTATATCGAAGAAAACTTCACCCACGTCCTGCGCGACAAGCTGCGCAACGGTGAGTTGGACGCGATCATCATCGCCCTGCCGTTCAACGAAGCCGACGTGCTGACATTGCCGCTCTACGACGAGCCGTTCTACGTGCTGATGCCCGCCTCCCACCCGTGGACGCAAAAAGATACCATCGACGCCAGCCTGCTCAACGACAAGAGCCTGCTGCTGCTCGGCGAAGGCCACTGCTTCCGCGACCAGGTACTGGAAGCCTGCCCGACCCTGACCAAGGGCAACGACGGCGCCAAGCACACCACCGTGGAATCCAGCTCCCTGGAGACCATCCGCCATATGGTCGCGTCCGGCCTGGGCATCTCGATCCTGCCGCTGTCGGCCGTGGACAGCCATCACTACGCCGCCGGCGTGATCGAAGTGCGTCCGCTCACCCCACCCGTGCCGTTCCGTACCGTGGCGATTGCCTGGCGCGCCAGCTTCCCACGCCCGAAAGCCATTGAGATCCTCGCCGACTCGATCCGCCTGTGCTCGGTGGCCAAGCCGCCTGCCGCGAGCTAAGTGCGTGTATGACTGAGCTGTCGCAGGTGTCGGTGACGGCACTCAAGGGTGTCGGTGAAGCCATGGCCGAGAAACTGGCCAAGGTCGGCCTGGAAAACCTCCAGGACGTGCTCTTTCACCTGCCCCTGCGTTACCAGGACCGCACCCGCGTGGTGCCCATCGGCCATCTGCGCCCTGGGCAGGATGCCGTGGTCGAAGGCACCGTCAGCGGTGCCGATGTGGTGATGGGCAAGCGTCGCAGCCTGGTGGTACGCCTGCAGGACGGCACCGGTGGCCTGAGCCTGCGTTTCTACCATTTCAGCAATGCGCAAAAGGAAGGCCTCAAGCGCGGCACTCGCGTGCGTTGCTACGGTGAAGCGCGGCCAGGGGCATCAGGCCTGGAGATCTACCACCCGGAATACCGCGCCATTACCGGCGACGAGCCGCCGCCGGTAGACACCACCCTCACCCCGATCTACCCGCTCACCGAAGGCCTGACGCAACAGCGCCTGCGCCAGTTGTGCATGCAGACCCTGACCCTGCTCGGCCCGCAAAGCCTGCCCGACTGGCTGCCGCAGGAGCTGGCCCGCGACTACCAACTGGCGCCCCTGGCGGACGCGATCCGCTACCTGCACCATCCACCGGCCGATGCCGATGTCGACGAACTGGCCCTGGGTCATCACTGGGCCCAGCATCGCCTGGCCTTTGAAGAACTGCTGACCCATCAACTGTCCCAGCAACGCCTGCGCGAAAGCATGCGTTCCCTGCGCGCCCCGGCGATGCCCAAGGCCACGCGCCTGCCCGCGCAGTACCTGGCCAACCTCGGCTTTGCGCCGACCGGCGCGCAGCAGCGTGTCGGCAATGAAATCGCCTACGACTTGAGCCAGAAAGAGCCCATGCTGCGCCTGATCCAGGGCGATGTCGGCGCTGGCAAGACCGTGGTCGCCGCCCTGGCCGCGCTGCAGGCCCTGGAGGCCGGTTACCAGGTGGCGTTGATGGCGCCGACCGAGATCCTCGCCGAGCAGCACTTCATCACCTTCAAGCGCTGGCTCGAACCCCTGGGCCTGGAAGTCGCGTGGCTGGCGGGCAAGCTCAAGGGCAAGAACCGCACGGCCGCCCTGGAGCAGATCGCCGCCGGCGCCCCGATGGTGGTGGGCACCCATGCGCTGTTCCAGGACGAGGTTAAATTCAAGAACCTGGCCCTGGTGATCATCGACGAACAGCACCGCTTCGGCGTGCAACAACGCCTGGCCCTGCGCGAAAAAGGCGTGGGCGGGCGGATGAACCCGCACCAGCTGATCATGACCGCTACCCCGATCCCGCGCACACTGGCCATGAGTGCCTACGCCGACCTCGACACCTCGATCCTCGACGAGCTGCCACCGGGCCGAACCCCGGTCAATACGGTGCTGGTCACCGACACCCGGCGGGTCGAAGTGATCGAGCGGGTGCGCGGCGCCTGTGCCGAAGGGCGCCAGGCGTATTGGGTGTGCACGCTGATCGAAGAGTCCGAAGAGCTGACCTGCCAGGCCGCCGAAACCACCTATGAAGACCTCACCAGCGCCCTGGGCGAGCTCAAGGTCGGGCTGATCCACGGGCGCATGAAACCTGCGGAAAAAGCCGCGGTGATGGCCGAATTCAAGGCCGGCCACCTGCAATTGCTGGTGGCCACCACCGTGATCGAGGTCGGTGTGGACGTGCCCAACGCCAGCCTGATGATCATCGAAAACCCCGAGCGCCTGGGCCTGGCACAGTTGCACCAACTACGCGGGCGGGTCGGCCGGGGCAGTGCCGCCAGCCACTGCGTACTGCTCTACCATCCGCCGCTGTCGCAGATTGGCCGCCAGCGCCTGGGGATCATGCGCGAGACCAACGACGGCTTCGTGATCGCCGAAAAAGACCTGGAACTGCGCGGCCCCGGCGAGATGCTCGGCACCCGCCAGACCGGCCTGCTGCAATTCAAGGTGGCTGACCTGATGCGCGATGCCGACCTGCTGCCCGCCGTGCGCGATGCGGCCCAGGCCCTGCTGGAACGCTGGCCGCACCACGTCAGCCCGCTGCTGGATCGCTGGCTGCGCCACGGCCAACAATACGGCCAGGTCTGACCCGCCCCCATCACAAACCGCAGTTAGACCCCCTCAGCCGGACCAAGCTGGTTATACTCCAAGCAAATGTAGGAAATTGGATCCGGCCATGTCAGAAGTTGCCCACGCCACAGCCCCACCGACCGCACCCTCGGTCATTCGGGACCTGCTCGCAAAACTCGCCGTCAACTACACGGAAGTCACCGACCACCCAGGCCTGAACCCGGCCCGAAAGGTTCAGGCGGTACTGGTCGATGACGCAGTGGGCGCCCTGATGGTGCTGTTCCCCCAGAGCCAGTTGCTGGACCTCAACCGCCTTACCGAACTGACCGGCCGCAACCTGACCGCCGTGGCACCGGAACGCCTGGAGCGTATGCTCGGCAAACACCACCTGAGCCTGCTGCCCGGCCTGCCGCCGCTGACCAGCTCGCCGTGCCTGTACGAAGAAAGCCTGCTACGCGAGCCGACCCTGCTGGTGCACTCGGGCGAAGCCACGGTGTTGCTGGAAATCGCCAGCGATGACTTCAAGCGCATGTTGAGCAAAGCCAGTGCCGCCCACTTCGGCGAGCCCCTGAGCAGCATCCGCCCCAACTTCGACCGCCCTGCCGACGACCGTGATGAGATCACCCAGGCGATGCAGGCGTTTACCGCGCGCCGTATCCAGCAACGCCTGGAAGCCACCATCGAGATCCCGCCGCTGGCCGACACCGCGCAAAAGATCATCAAGCTGCGGGTCGATCCCAACGCGACCATCGACGACATCACCGGCGTGGTTGAAACCGACCCGGCCCTGGCCGCGCAAGTGGTGAGCTGGGCGGCCTCGCCGTACTACGCCTCGCCGGGCAAGATCCGCTCGGTGGAAGATGCGATTGTGCGTGTGCTGGGCTTCGACCTGGTGATCAACCTGGCCCTGGGCCTGGCGCTGGGCAAGACCTTGAGCCTGCCCAAGGACCATCCGCAACAGGCCACGCCCTACTGGCACCAGTCGATCTACACGGCGGCGGTGATCGAAGGCCTGACCCGCGCCATGCCCCGCGCCCAGCGCCCGGAAGCCGGCCTGACCTACCTGGCGGGCCTGCTGCACAACTTTGGCTACCTGTTGCTGGCCCACGTCTTCCCGCCGCACTTCTCACTGATCTGCCGGCACCTGGAGGTCAACCCGCACTTGTGCCACAGCTATGTCGAGCAACACTTGCTGGGCATCAGCCGCGAGCAGATCGGCGCCTGGCTGATGCGTTACTGGGATATGCCGCAAGAGCTGTCCACGGCCCTGCGCTTCCAGCATGACCCGAGCTACGACGGCCAATATGCCGAATACCCGAACCTGGTGTGCCTGGCCGTGCGCTTGCTGCGCGGGCGGGGGATTGGCTCCGGGCCTGAGGCCGAGATCCCGGACGAACTGCTAGAACGCCTGGGCCTGAGCCGCGACAAGGCCGAGGACGTGGTGAGCAAGGTGCTGGATGCCGAGGTGTTGTTGCGGGAATTGGCGTCGCAGTTCAGCCAGGGGTAAATTCGGCGCCTGTTACACCGCTATCGCAGGCAAGCCAGCTCCCACATCTTGAATGCATTCCAAGGTCAAAATGTGGGAGCTGGCTTGCCTGCGATGAATGCAACTCGCTCTCTCAGGCCTTCTTTTTCTTCGGCTTCAAATACTTGGTCAAGCCCTGGAACCACATCACCAGGGCCGGGTTGCCCTTGATCTGGATCGACTTGTCCTGAATCCCCGTCATGAACGCCAGTTGCTTGTTCTTCGCCTGCATCGTGGCGAAGCCATAGGCGGCGTCTTTAAAAGCGATGGCAAACGCCGGCTCCGGGTGCACACCCGAGTGGCTGGTGATGCGCTGGTCTTTGACGATGAAGTGACGGGCAACCTTGCCGTCGAGGGTCTGCAACTGGAACGCCAGGTCCTTGTCACCCAACTGTTGCTGGAACGCGGGGTTGTTGCGGCTGGCTTTGGCCATCATCAGGCCCAGCACCCACAGGAGAAAACGAAATTTCATGCACACGGCCTCAGTGTAATTATTGGGTGGCCGCAGCAGTTTAACGATTTGTGCGCAGAACGCTACCGATCTCCCGCGTTAGCAGGAGATCGGCTGGCGTTTACCGCTTATAGCAACAACTTGGCTTAAACGTTAGGGCAAGGCACCGGTGCCCAGTCGGCCAGGTTCGGATCGCGGCAAGTGCCTTCGATCTGTGCTTTGCCGGCATTGGCCACTTGATTGCTTTCAGTCTGCTTGACCTTGGCGGTGCGGATGCTCCTTTCGGTGCTCACCGCTTCTGACGGCACCTTGGGCAGTGGCGGACGCTTGGTCACGACTTTGCTCTTCTTGTCTTTTTTCGCCGCAGCCGCAGCCGAGGTGGTCTCTGCAGTAGCCACAGTCACCACATCGTTACGCTGTACGCCCACTTGTTGCAGGTCTTTCTCGTAGGCCTGGGTGTAGTTGTTCAGGTCTTCGCTGGCCTTGCCGTTGACCGCGACGATCAGGTCGTTGGACTCCTTCAGGCCCGCAACGATTTCCGCCAGGCGCTTGCGACCTTCGGTGTCATTGACGGTCTTGGCCTTGCGGTCGGCCACCAGCTTGGTGAATGCGCTCTGGTAGCACTGCTGGGACGCCTTGGCGTACGCGGTGCTGCGGTCGATGTCGGAGGCGCTTTTATTGAAGTCGGTGGCGTAGGAGGCGATGCGCTGGTTGTCATCGCTGATCTGCTTCTGGCGCTCGGTGTAGTAACCCGCCGCGCCGCCCGCCAGGGCACCGCCCGCCGCGCCAATCGCCGCGTTGCGCCCGCGCTTGTCCGAGTCACCGGTCAGGGCGCCCAGCAGCGCGCCACCGGCCGCGCCAAGGGCGGCGCCGGTAACGACCGACTTGGTCATGTCCGAATCGGTGGCACGCAGGTGCTGCACCGGCTCGTAGCAATTGGGGTAGTACTCGACCTTGGTGCTCGACGCGACCTTGGAGGCCGGCGACGTGGCGCAACCGGTCAGCACAGTGCTGAAACCAGCCGCAATCAGCAGCAAGTGACGCTTGGAAACCGCCTTACGGGAAAAAAGCATAGGTGTGTTCTCTTTTAAGTTTGACTTGCCCAGCACGGCCCATGCCGCCTGAGTCCCTTCCAAGCTCGCCAGCCTGCGAGCGATCAAGACCGCTGACCGCTTGCTGCGAGCAATTCCTTCAAAATCGTTGCCGGGTCGGCTCGCTGTTGTTTGCGATAGTTGCCGACATGGCGAACGAATAACGTCGCGCGCGTCACCAGGCTCTTGCCCAGCACCGGCTTGCGCTCCAACTCTTGCTGGATCCGTTGAAACTGCGCCTGGATCACCGCATCGGTGTAGCGCGTGCCGGTGGCCAGGTTGTCGATATAGATCGCCACTGCGCCGTCCAGCGCGCTGCGGCCATTGGCGATGGCCGTGGCGAACAACTGCGCGCTGGCCTCGTCCTTGGCGTCCAGGGACTGCTGGCGACTCTTGTGCAGATTGATCAGGCGGATGTTGTAGTTATTGATGGTCTCGGCCACCAGGGCGGCAGACTGGATCAGGTTGCCGGCCGCTTCCTCGCGCTGCTGGGCGATCAGCGATACGTTGCGCTTGAGCTCTTCATTGACCAGTCCCAACTCGGCTTGCAGCCGTGGGTCGACGCTGGCGGCGATGATGCTGTCCAGGCGCTTGGTCGGGTCCTGGGCATCGTCGATGGCATCGGTCAACGCGGCCAGGCGCCCCTCTTTCTGCCACTGCGCGAACAGTTCGTTGTAGCGCGAACGCGGTGCCGACAGCGCGCCAATCGCCACCCTGAAGCCTGTGGTCTCGTTGCTTTGCTCGGTGCCGTCGGCGCCGAACAGCGGGTATTCCCGGCGCATGCCGCTAAACAACGTGCCCTCGCCCTCCAGGTAGTTGCCGCCCTTGACGATAAAGCCGCCATAGGTGCCCTGGCGGCGGCCGGCGTGGACCAGCTGGAATGACTCCTGGACCATCTCGGCAGCGTTGCCGATCACATCGAACAGGCCGATGGGGTTCGGCAACTTGGTGCCGATAGGCATCAGCCGCGCCGCCTGGCCGGTGCCGCCGGCGACCTGGTTGAACACCGCCCAGTCGCCCAACGGGCCGTCGCTGTCGCTGCCCTCAAGGCGCCGTGGGAACAGCCGGCCTTCCAGGTCCTGGCGGCTCACCGCCTGGCCGCCGCGTGCGGCGAACTCCCATTCCACTTCGGTGGGTAGCCGTACAAAGCCCAGGCCGCCATCCTCCGCCGAAGATCCGCGACCACTGACCGGCAGCAGGTCACGGTGATTTTTCATCAACCAGGCGCTGTACACCGCCGAGAAGCGCTCGGCTTCAAAGCGCGACAGCTTGACCTTGGGCAAGCGCCCGGCCATGCCCGTGGGCGCTTCGCACGCCGGCGCCGGTTCGCCACTGGCCAGGGACTGGGCCTGGGACATGACCTGGGCGTATTGGCGCGCGGTGACTTCGTACTTGCCGATAAAGTAGAGCATCGGCTTGAGCGGGGTCTTGGCGTCGGTCTTGGGCATCAGCGGCGCAATCACCTTGTTCCAGCCCTTGGGCAAATCCTTGAGAGTGAATTGGCCGTTGATAAAGTCGCGGCGATAGCCGGAGATAAACGACTGCTTGTAGCCCGCCTCACCTTCGCTGAACGGGTAGCCGAGGCTGACCTCCCGGTCGTCCAGGGTGCCCTGGGCCAGGACATAGGCGTAGCGAAACACCATGTTGCCCTCGCACGGCAGCGGCAGGCTGACGTCATCGGCCAACGGCTTGGGGTTGTCCAGCTTATCGCTGGCCTCGTCGGCCCAGGCCGCAGTGGCCAGGCTCAGCGCCACGACGGCGCCCAATAATCTATACATCTCTGATGCCCTCAGAAGCCTGGATACGCGCCACCCGCCACCCCCCGCACGCGGCCGCCACGGCGCTGACGCCGAGTACCGCGACCAGGGCCAGGGCGTAATGCCGCGCCAGCAGGTGGCTGGCGTATTCGCCCGGCACCTGCACGAATAATTGATTCAAGCCCGCCTCGGCCAGGCCATACAGCCCGGCGCTGAGCACGGCGGCGAAACCCGCGCTGTAGAGCGCCTGCATCACCACAAACAGCAGCAGCGCGCCAGTGGAAAACCCCAGCAGGCGCAATACCGACAACTCCCGGCGCTTGCGCGCCACAGCGGCCAACGCGCCGGCGAAGATCGCCGCAAACGCCCCCGCCAAGGCCAGGCCGGCGATGATCCAGAACACGATCGACAAATTGCGGCTCAACGACTGCACCTGGGCGATGCTCAGCGCCTGGGTCGAGACCAACAGGTTCTGCCCGGCGAAATACACCCGCAGCGGCTCTACATCGGTAAGGCTGCGCGCATATAGACGAAACGCCGGGTACACCCGCTGCTCACTCACGCCCACTGCATCACCGTCCCAGCCCAGCGCCGGTACTGCCCGGCCATCGCGGTAATCTTCCGCCGCTTCCAGCAGGCTCAAGCCGGCAAACAAACCGTCCCGGGCGAATGCCTCCAGGGGCAGCACTGCCAGCACCTGCAAGCGCGCATCCTGGGCCTCGACGCGCCCGGCCACCTGCCGCGCAAAGCGGGTTTTCAGCCAATCGCCCGGTCGCGCCGCCAGCTTCTCGGCGGCGGTGTGGCTCAGCACGACCTGGTCCAGGCCCACCGGAATAGGCAGGCCGCCCAGCAACGGGTCACCCGGTGCGGTGGGCAACATTTCCAGGCTCAATGCCCCCACCTGGGCCGTGGCCGCGATCTGCCGCGTACGTGGGATGGCAAACGCCACATCGCTGCGCTGGCCGAGATGCTCGACAAACGCACGGCTCAATCGTCCCCCGCCCAACGGAATGATTTCCCGGGTCGCCGGGTCATTCTCCAGGCGCTCGGTCAAACTGCCGACCAGGCCGAATTTCAGGCCGAACAACACCAGCAACGGCGCGATCACCGCCACCAGCGCCAGCACCGCACAGGCCGACAGCCAGCCATCGTTGCGGTAGTCCTGCCACGCGAGGGACGCCACCAGGGAGATGCGCATCAGCACGCCTCCCCAAGGGTCGCCGTAACGCCACCGTCGCTGTCGCGCCGGCAACTGATGCGCCGCATCTGCAAGCCACTGGCGCGGGCCAGGGGCTCGTCATGGGTGGCGATCACGCAGGCGGCGCGGTACTCACGGGCCTGGGCCAGCAGCGCCTGCATCACACGCTCGGCGTTAAGCGGGTCCAGGGACGCGGTCGGCTCATCGGCCAGCACCAATTGCGGGGCATGGGCCAGGGCACGGGCGCAACTAACACGCTGGCGCTGGCCTACCGACAACGCGGCCGGCTTCTTGGCCAACTGGTCGCTGATGTGCAACTGCGCAGCCAGCCGCGCAACGCTGCCATCGTCCTTCAAGCCCAGCAGTTGCCGGGACAGCGCGATATTGCTGCGCACATCGAGAAAGCCCAGCAGGCCGCCGGTTTGCAGCACGTAACCCAGATGCCGGCTACGCAACCCGGCCAAGGTGGATTGCTGATGGGCACGCCACAGCCCGTCGATATCCAGCTGGTTGAATTCAAACCGGCCGACCTGGTCCGGTGCCAGGACCAACGCCAACAGGTCGAGCAAGGTACTTTTGCCGCAGCCACTGGGCCCGACAATCGCCAACTGCTCACCCGCGCCCACGTGCAGCGCCGGGATCACCAGGCTATAGCGCTGGCTACCGAGGCCCCGGCTCTTGTGCACCGCGCTCAGGTTCAGCATCAGGGCAGCGTCGACAGCGGCACGCGGTACAACGCATCGCCCGGTTCGGCATCACCGAAACGGACCCAGTTGGCCACATCGTTATGGAAGGTTTCATACAGGCGGATCTTCGAGTCCAACTCGTCGATAAAGTCTTCCTGTTCAGCCACGCTCAACGACAACCACAGGTCCTGGGTCATGTTCAGCGACTTGCTGCGGTACGGCAGGCCTTCCAGGTATTCACCCAGAATGCCGCCGTCGGCGAGGTTGCCACCCTTGCGCAGGGCCTGTGGGTCGCGGCTCATATAGGCCGAGGCGCTGGCGATTTCCTGGAAGAAATCCCCGGGCGACGTCTGGGTCTTGCGCGCCGCATCGACGATCAGTTTCAGCGATTGCTGCAAGTCGTTGAGCTGCAGTTTGGTCAGCATCACGCACACCTGGAACGCCGGCAGTGCCGGGTTGGTCAGGTCGCGGTCGGCGGTCCAGGCGCTGACCAGTTGCGGCGCCTGACTCGCGCCTTTGTGACCGAGGAAGTCCATGTGCATGGCATAGCCGACGGCAGCGGATTTGTCCGCCAGGCTCGGCGCACTGCTGAGCAACGGCACCGGCTGCGGGGTGTTGCTGCGCACCTGGTGCACCAGGTTGGCGAACACCGTGCCGATCTCATCCACGCGCTCGCCCAGCTTGCGCACATCACCGCCCGGCACCGCCGTGTACAGGTCGCCGATCCGCGGGTTGGCGTCGGCGGTCAGGATGCGGTACTGGGATTCGGCGCCGCCGTGGGTTTTCTTGCCGGCGTCGGTGCGCAGGTGCAGGGCATAGATCTTGATCTGCTTGCCCAGGGCGGCCTGGCGCACTTCGGCTTCGTTCATCTGGGTCGCGGCGAACGGGTCGTTCTTGCGCAGGGCCCCGGCATCGGTCACCAGCAGAATCAGGCGCCCGCCGTAGCCGGACCAGTCCATGCCTTCCACCGCCTGCATCACCCCGGCAAACGCGTCTTCGTTGAACGAATGGCTGGAAACACTGGAGGCCTTGACCTGCCGCGCCATGTCGAGAAACCGCTGGGGGTCGCGGCCCTGGTCGAGGGTGATCAGGGTCTTGGCCACGTATTCCAGGCCAGGGGTTTTCTTGACGCTGCTGCGAAAGCCGACCATGCCGAAACTGACGCTGTCCAACTCGCCACGTTCGGCAATGCGGGTTTGCAGCTCGTGGACCACGTCGCGCACCTGGTCGATATAGGGCTGCATCGACACCGTGGTATCCACCACCAACACCACGGCGGTACGGAATGCATCGGCGTTAGCGCTGATCAGCGGGGTCGCCGGCTTGGCAGCGGCGCTGCCGGGGTCGATGGACGCCACATTGAGCAACTGCACCGGCTGGCCATTCTCGTCGAAGCTCTCTTTGGCGTCGAAAATCGGCAACAGGTAGAACTGGTTCTGCGGCACGGCACTGGCGGCGGGTTCCAGGGCCAGGACCTGTTGATTGTCGTCGGGGGTTTTCTGCGCCTTGAGCAGCAGGTTTTTCGCCGCTGCCGGGTCAGCCAGGAGTTTTTCCACCTCGCCGGGCTGGCGCAGGAACATCACCGGCGCACGCCCCGAACGCTCGGTGAACTTGAGCACCAGGCTCTGCTTCCAGTCGCTGACTTGCGCGGCCGGCAACCAACCGTCGCTGCGGCCGTCGCTGGCAGTGCCAATGCGCAGCCATGGGCTGCCATCGACATCCTTGCGCTGGTACACATAAAGCACCGAAAACGCGGGCAAGGCCTCGCCCGGTGCACCACCCGCCGCGCTGGAGAGCTTGGCGCCGGGCTTGCTCAAGACACGCTGGAACAGGGTTTTCTTGCCCGCCATCAGCAAGGGGCGCTGGCCGCCGTCGCTATCAGCGGCCACCGGTTTAACCCCGGCCGGTGTAACGGGCACAACCGCAGCAGGCGGCGGCGCAGGGGCATCGTTACTCAACCACCAGTAACTGGCGCCACCGATGGCCAGCGCAACCGCCACGGCCACGGCGGCCAATGCCAGGACCGGGCCACGCCGCTGCTCGGACACGGCGTGAGGCTGCGTGGGGCTCACCACCGGCTGGCGCACCGCTTGTGGCTGCGGTGTGGCAGTGGGGATTTCGATGGACACCGGGGTCAGCCCGGCCAGGTCACTACCGGCCGGCGTCACGGCGGGGCGAATCAAGGTCGCTTCCAACGCGTCTTTTGGCGCCTCCAGTGGCAGCCGATCCAGGGCCAGCAACAGCGCAGCGGCATCCGGGAAACGCTCTGCGGGGTCCTTGGCCAGGAGTTTTTTCAGCACCTCTTGATAACGGCCATGGTGCAGCGGCAATTCCGGCAAAGGCTCGGTCAGGTGCGCCAGGGCGGTGGAAAGTGCATCGGTGCCGTTGTAAGGCAGCTTGCCGACGAGGATTTCGTAGAGCACCACCCCCAGGGCGTACAGGTCGGCGCGGCCGTCGATTTCCTGGCCGCGCGCCTGTTCCGGGCTCATGTAGCTGGGGGTGCCCACGGCAAACCCGGCCTGGGTGAACTGGGTGCGGTCATCCAGGGACTTGGCGATCCCGAAATCCGACAGCACCGCCGTGCCATCGGCGCGAAACAGGATGTTCGCCGGCTTGACGTCGCGGTGCACCAGGCCCTGGGCATGGGCGTACCCCAGGGCCGAGGCGATCTGGCGGATATACACCAGCCCCTGCTCCGGCGTCAGGCCGGCGGCGATGCGCTCCTTGAGCGTGCCGTTGGGCAGGTACTCCATGGCCATGTAATACAGCTCGCCGACATTGCCGATGTCGTGGATGGTCACCGTGTGCGGGTGCGACAGCCGCGCCAGGGTCTTGCCCTCGCGCAGGAAACGTTCGCAAAAGCTTGGGTCGGCGGCCAGCGCAGCGGCCATGACTTTCAGCGCCACCTTGCGCTCCAGCGAACGCTGGGTTGCCAGGTACACGCTGGCCATGGCGCCTTCGCCGATTTCGCCGTCGATGTCGTAGCCGGGGATGATCAGGGTCATGGCGACACCTTCACGACGAGGGTGGTGATATTGTCGGGCGCGCCACGGTTGAGCCCCAGGTGCACCAGGCTGCGGGCGATTTCGTCAGGCTCGGCATGGCTCAGCACGTCGCGGATCTCGTGGTCTTCGACGGTCTTGTTCAGGCCATCGCTGCACAGCAGGTAGCTGTCACCGGGGGCGATCAACAGGTCGACCACCGACAGCTCCAATTGCGCCTCCACGCCAATGGCGCGGGTGACGATATTGGCCCGTGGATGCACCCGCGCATCGGCCTCGCTGAGCAGGCCACTGTCTTGCAGGTCCTGGACGTAGCTGTGGTCGCGGGAGATGCGCTCCAGCTCGCCGTCGCGCAGGCGGTACAAGCGGCTGTCGCCGGCCCACAGGCATACACCGCGCAGGCCACGAGCCGCCAGCAGCACCACAGTGCTGCCCATCATGGTCACGCCACGGTTGGCGGTTTCTTCACGTACGGCGGCGTTGACCCGGGTCAGTTCAGTGCGCAGCGCCGCCGTGTATTCGTCCAGGGACCGCCCCACGGGCAGGCTGCGCAGGCTGTCGACGATCAAGCTGCTGACATAGTCGCCGGCCGCATGCCCGCCCATGCCATCGGCCACCACCCACAGGCGGTTTTCCGGGAGGTCCAGGCACGCGTCTTCATTGACCTGGCGCACCATGCCCACATGGGTTTTGCTCGCGGATTTGTACGTCGACCCCATCTACACCACACCTTCTTGTCCGAGCAAAAATTGCGCAAAATCGCCGGCGGCAGGCAAGCCCTGGCACCGCAATAAACCGGGGGAAATACGTTGCGAACCACGGCCCCACCACAGGCTCGCCCCTTCGCAGGCCTGTTCGGCGAGGGCGGTCATGCGCCCATGGGGCACGGTGGCGGCGACCCGCTGCAGGCCGGCGAAACGGCTGTCCAGCGCACGCGGTTCACTCGCCGGCACACCCAGGCGCTCAAGGCCATCGCTGAATCCTTCAAATGTGGCGCCGGGATCCAGGGTGCCGAGCAGCAACTCCTCGGCCTGCTCGAACCAGGCGTCCGGGCCACCCACCAGGGACGCCGGATTGGTGTCGTGATCCAACAACACGACCACCGCCAGCGGGAAATACCGCCCGACCCGATCAATGCTCGGCATCACCACCCCCGCCGCCGCATCCGGCCCGCACACCCCCGGCGCCAGTACAAAACGCCACAGCGGGCTGACCAGGTACACGTTGAGCCAGTTGTCGCCCAGGCTGTGCTGGCTGGCGAGCAAGCCGGCGGCCAGCCAACTGTCCCAGGGCCCGATAAAGCTCTGGGGCAAGGCGCGGCTGACAAAGTCCCCGCGACTGGCCAACTTGCCGTAGAACCCCAGGGTGGTCATAACCGCTCCGGCAGGCTGAACCCACTGAGCACGCGGCTCTTGAATGGGTTGAAGGCGCTGTTGGCGCGCAATTCATAGGCGATGCTCGCGCCATCGACCCGCAGGCGCAGGTTGAAACGGTCCGGCGAATTGCCGGCAGACAGCTCCGACTGCTCCAACAGGCGGAACCACGCCCATGGGCCATCCAGGGTAACGCCGGAGCGCCCGCTGGCCGCTGGCGGCATGATCGAGATACGCACCCCGCCACTGCTGCCGGGGTTCGGCCATTGCATTGCCACTGGGCGGCTCGGGCCATGGTCGTAGCTCAGTTGCTGGCCGTCCAGGTCCAGCAGGAACTGGGTGATGGTCGCGTCCATCGCCACCGGCTTGAGCTCGAAACGCACGATGGGCTGGGTCCCACCGGCACGGAAGAACGCATCCCGAATAGTCGCCGCGCGCTGGAAGGTTTGCAGCACGCCCGGCGCGATGCCGAGCTTCTGCGCCGCCCCCGGCTGCCAGCGCCAGGTCTGCGCCGACGTATCGACGTAGGGTTGCAGGTATTTGCGGAAGTAGTTATCCATCACCCCGCCCACCCCGAAGAACTGGCCGAAGTCGTCCAGGGTGGCGTCGCGAGCGCTGCCCGGGGACATCGGATAACGCCCGGCCAGGGACTGGCGATACACATTGACCACTTCACTGACCCAGGCTGCGTTCAGCTGATTGCGCACCCCGCCCATCATGCTGTTGGTGGTGGAATTAACCACCGACTTGACCATGCCCTGCACCAGCGGCGGCTGGCGTTCGGCATTCAGGCTGACCCGGGTGGCCGCCGCTGCGGCCTGGTTCTTGGCTTCGCCGAGCAAGGCATCGCCACTGGCGCCGACCATGGCGCTGACCTGCACATACAGCGCATTCATGTCCGCCAACAGGCCGTCGATGGCCGCCGGCTCGCCTTCGTTCTTGGCAACGATGCTGTTGAGTTCGGCAAAGTGCGCAGTCACCGGGTCTTCCGTGAGGGCCGGGGCGCTGGCCGTCGGCTGGGCCTCGCCGAGCAGGCTGCCGAGGCGTTCCTTGAGCTTGTCCACACCGCCTTCCACCGGCACGCCCTTGGCCGCCAGTTGGCGTTCTTCAGCTTGCAGGTCGGTTTCCTTGGCCACCGCCACCAGCAGCTTTTTCAGCGGCGAGGTCGGGCCGGAGATCACGCGCAACACATCCGCCGCCTGGGCCACGCTGGTGATGGGCACAAAGTCGATATCCGCCAGCAAGGCATCCCACTGGCGCTGATAGTCCTGGAAGTACAGGCGCCGCACATCGGCAGCAAGGCTGGCGACATTCTGCTGATCCGCCGGTGCATGGCCCAAGACCCACTGCTCTTCGGCCAGGGTGCCGGCCTGGTTCAGGCTGGTCAGCAAAAAGCCCTGGCGATAGCCCTTGGCAGTAAACAAGCCACTCAACGGCTCGCCCAGCGGCTTGCCACTTTTGCGGCTGAACACCAGGGCGGCATCCCGCCCGGCAGCTTCGTTGATACGGAAATCGGTCACCCCATCGGGCAGCTTCTGGCGCTTGACCCGGTCGTACACGCGCTGGGCCACCGGTAGTTGTTGCAATTGCCGGCGCAAGTCATCGATCAGCCGTGGGTCGAGGCGCGCATTCGGCGGATGGCGGTCGAACAGCGCCTGCAAGTGACCGGTCAGCGCCTGGCGCTGGTCGGCGGGCAGGTCGCGCGGCAGGTTGCGGTCCCAGTCCAGGGCGATCCAGGCCTTGATAAAGTCCGGGTCGTAATGCTCGCTGTCCGCCAGCATCAGGTAGGCCTTCAAGCCTTCGTAGAGGAAGTCGGAATTGCCGCCACCGTGCAGTTGCTCTTCGATGCGCGTCACCAGGCGCGGGGCGAATACCGCGATCAGCAGCTTGCGGTAGACACTGGCAGATTCGGCTTCGAGCATGTCGCCCTGATACAGGCCCAGGCCCTCGGACCAGCCTGGCGAATCGCCCGCCAGGTTTTTCACCGCGTTGAGCAGCGGCAACACCGCCAGCACCTCGCGCTGCGCCGGGCTCAGGCTCTGCACGGCCTGGCCCAGGGGCGCGACCTTGTGGTCGACCTGGGCGATATACGCCTGGTTGGCCCGGTAACTCAGCCACCACAGGCTGCTGACCACCACCACCAGCGCGACCGTCGCCGCGAGTACGCCACGGGCCAGCCATTTACGGCGGCGCTCGACCTTCGGGTTGACGCCCACCAGGCCACGCTCGGCAAAGGCCACGGCACTGAACAGTTTTTCGATGAAGTAACTGCGCCCGGTGCCGCTCTGGCGCGCCAGGTGCTGGCGGTCGAGGTTCATGCTCTGGGCCATGGCGCCGATCAGTCGATCAATCGGGCTGCCTTCCTGGGTGCCGCTGGTGAAATACACGCCGCGCAGCAGCACACGCTCTTCAAACGCATTGGGCTTGAATACGCCTTCGAGGAAGCCTTGCAGGCAATCCTTCAGCGCTCCGAACTGCTGCGGGAAACCGTAGATCAGATCGCGCCGCGCCGGGTCGCGTTCCTGTTGCAGGCGTTCCACCAAACGTTCGTTGAGGCGCTGCTCCAGGCCGGCGAATTCGCTTTGCAGGTGGGCCAGCGGGCTGTCGCTGTGTTTGCCGTCGTCCAGGGCAAAGGTCATGCCCCACACCTGGGCGCGGTCTTCCTTGCTCAGGTTGTCGAAAAACTCCATGAAGCCCGGCACCAGGTCGAGCTTGGTGAGCATCAGGTAGATCGGGAAACGCACCCCCAGCTGGGTGTACAACTCCTGGATGCGCAAGCGGATCGCCGCCGCATGGGCAGCACGCTCGGCGTCAGTGCCCAGCAGCAGGTCCGACAGGCTGATGGCGATAAAGGCGCCGTCAATCGGGCGGCGCGCGCGCTGTTTTTTCAGCAGGTCGAGAAAGCCCAGCCAAGCGGCTTTATCCACCGTGGAGTTGCTGTCCTGAGTGGTGTAGCGCCCGGCGGTGTCCAGCAGCACCGCTTGATCGGTAAACCACCAATCGCAATTGCGCGTACCGCCCACGCCACGCACCGCGCCGGCACCCAGCTGGGCAGCCAGGGGGAAATGCAGCCCGGAGTTGACCAGCGCGGTGGTCTTGCCCGAACCCGGCGGGCCGATGATCACATACCACGGCAACTCGTAGAGGTTACGCCGCTCGTCACCGCCCAGCCTGGCCTTTTTCAGCAGCGTCAGGGCTTCGTCCATGCGCTGGCGCAGGGTGGCCAGCTCTTCGGCAGTGGCGACACTGTTGGGGTCGGCCGGGGTTTCGGCGGCCAGGCTGCGCATCACTTCGGCGGCCTGGCGGCGGGCCTGGATAATGCGAAACACGCGGTAGGCGATCCACACTGCGAACACCAGGATAATCAGGGCCCAGCGCCGACCTTCCGGCACCAGCACGTCGAGCAATGGCCCGACGAACCAGATGATCAGGCCCAGGGCGATCAGGCCCAGCACGGGGATCACCCAGCGAATCATAAAACTGAAAAACGCCTTCACTCGACGCCCTCCGCCAATACGGTGATTTCAACCCGACGATTGCGGGCACGGCCTTCGGCTGTGGCGTTGGTCGCCACCGGCTCGGTGTCGCTGCGGCCCTCGGCGCTGAAGCGCTCGCCCTGGCCGGTCTTGGCCGCGAGAATTTCCAGCACCGACTTGGCCCGCGCTTCGGACAAGGCCCAGTTGGACGGGAACCGCAGGGTGGCAATCGGGCGGTTGTCGCTGTGCCCGGTCACCCGCACCTGGCCCTTGACCTTGCGGATGGCGTCGGCGATGCGCAGCATCAGGGGCTGGTAGTCATCGACAATGCTGGAGCTGGCCGAGGCGAACAGCTCATCGCCCCGGATCGTCACCACGGAACGGTCAACGGCATCTTCCACCGCCACCCGGCCCGCCTTGATGTCTTCGACCAAAAAGCCCGCCAGGCGTGGACGCTCGATGATTTTCGGCTGCGCCACCGGACGGTCGATCGCCTGCACCGGGATTTCACCCAGGGCATGGATGTTCTTGAACACCGGCTCGGCATCCGACGCCAGCTTCATCCGCAAGCCAAACAGTAGGGCCAGCAGCAAGGCCAGGCCGATGGCCACGGCGATCCACGGCGGCATGAATTGCGCCAGGCGATCGCGGGCCACGGTCACGCCGCGCCAATGGGGCGACAGCTCGCGCTCATGCTCGCCACGGGCACTGCGAATCGCCGCTGCCGTGCGCTCGCGCAGGGTTTCCAACTGGCTGCGGCCGTCGTTCATCACGCGGTAGCGGCCCTCGAAACCCAGGCACATGCACAGGTACAACAGCTCCAGCAGGTACAGGCGCTCACGCGGGCTTTGCAGGCAATGGTCCAGCAGTTGGAAAACCTTTTCCCCACCCCAGGCTTCGTTGTGCACGGTGATCAGCAGGCTCTGCTTGCCCCAGTCACTGGCGCTGCCCCAGGGCGTGCTCAGCACCGCTTCGTCGAGGGCGGTGCACAGTGCGTAGCGCGCCAGCAGCACCTCGTTACGGGCCACGCCGGCGGCCTCGGCGCGCTCTTCAAACTGGCGCAGGTAGGCCAGCAACTGCGCACGTAGGCTTGCGGGCGCGGGATGGGCGATGGTGTTGCGCAAGCGCGTCAACAGCGCCAACAACGGGCCGGCAGCACTTTCCAGGGGGTTGAGGCCCTGGCTTTTGCCGGTGAGGATCGGCGCCGCCGGCATCGACAAAGGCGCCGGTTCCGCGCGGGCAGGCTCCGGCGCACGGCCACCCGGGCGCGGCATGAACTGGGTGCGGTCGTCATCATTGGGGTGCATCGCGGATTATCCTCGGATCGCCCAGAAGGCCAGGTTCAAGCCCGGGAACTGCCCGGCGATATGGAAGGCAAAGCCGCCGGAGTGGATCAACTGCTGCCAGTGCTCGCTGCCGCGGTCCAGCTCGTAGTAGGTGGAGCCGGCGTGATACGGGATCTGCCGTGGCGCCACCGGCAACGGCAGCAGGCCGATGCCCGGCAGTTGCAGGTTGACCAGGTCGCGGATGTGCTCCACCGAGCCGACCTTGCTCTGCTGGCCGAAACGCGCGCGCAGGGTTTCGCCCGGTACATCGGCACGCACCACGAGGATGAAGCTGGCGCTGTCGATCAGGGTCTTATCCGCCAGCATCGCCACATGCACGCCGTAGGCTTTCTCGACAATCGGGATCGGCGTGGCCTTGCTGTCGATCAGCATCGACAGCGCTTCACGCAGGGCCTGCATCACCGGGGCGAAGCTCAGCGCCAGGTCGTCGTGCTGGTAGCGCGGGTATTCTTCGGGGCGCCGGCCCGAGGTGGAGAAGGTCGAGAACTCGCCGGCCAGGCTGACCAGTTCACTGAAGAAGCGCTCCGGGTGCAGCGGGCTCAACTGGCTCAGGTGCTGGATCAGCGGCTGGGCGCGGTTGACCAGTTGCAGCAGCATGAAGTCGGCGATCTCCGAGGCGCCCCCGGCGCCCGAGGCCACCACCCGCCCGGCCAGGGCTTCGCCACGCTGGTGCAGCAGGCCCAGCAGCTCACTGCGAAACGCCGTCAACGGCTTGCTCGCCGCCACATCGAGCACCGGCGGGATGTAGCTGTCATCCAGCACCAGGGCGCGGTCGGCGCGTTTTTCCTTGATGCGCACCAGGCCGATGGCGGCGTAGTCGCTGACGCCATCGGCGGCAGTCAGCAAGCGCAAGGCCCGGGAGCCGACGGCCACCGGCGCGCGGTTCTCGAAGGGTGCGTTGTCATCCCGCACCTCGCGCACCTGGCTCAGGTAACGCGCAGCACCCAGGGGCTCGCCTTCGTCCACCGTATCGCGGGCACCGGCACGCTTGAGGGGCAAGGCCAGGTACACCAGGCCGTCACGCAGGTTGTCGTCGATATTCAGCGGGCTCGGCGCCAGGTCGTCCTGGGGAATATTGAACGGGGTGCCATCGGGCAACAGGCCACGGGCCGAGACAATGGCCAGCTTGCCCTGGGCCAGCAGGCCCTGGTCGAGCAGCAGTTCGCAAAACCCCCAGGCACCGGCCGCCAGCGGGCGGCTGCGGGCATCGATCAGGTTTTCCAGGTAACGGTCATGCTGCTGGAAGTGCTGCGTTCCGATGAACATGCCTTCCGACCAGACCACGCGATTGTTCCAGGACATGGGGGCTCCGATTGCTTCTTATTGGGCAGGGCTGGATGGGGAAACGCTGAGGTGCGCACGTACGGCGCGCACATCAAGGCTGATCTGGTATTGGCTGGCCTGGCGCGGCGTCACGCTGAACACCGTGCGCCATTGCGCGCGGTCCAGTTCGCGATAGCCCACCAGCAAGCCGATCTGCCGGGTGGCCGGGTCAAGGTCGCGCTGGATGCTCAGTTGCTGGCCGGGCTGGATCACCACTTCATCCTGGTCCAGCAGGTCCAGGCCGAGGGTCGGCTGGGCACGATCGGCCAGGGCGAAGTAGTCGGCACGGCTGAAAGCTGCGGCGTTTTTCAGCTCGAAAATCCGTACCCGCACCGGGGCTGGCTGGCCCGTGGTGCCAGGGTTGAGCCCAGCGATGGCATGGAAGTGCAGTTCGACGCGGGTAGTGTCGATGTGTGCCTCTGGCGCCTGGGGCGGCGCGGCATCCTTGGCACAGGCCGTCAGCAGCAACAGGCTGGCGGCTGCGAGTAAAAACCTGGAAATCATCCTGCGTCCTCAATGACGTATGTGGCTGTCCGTTGTTCCAGTTTCAGCGCCGCTGTCGTGCGCTGTGTGCTTCATAGGCCCGGCTGAATTCACGGCCGAACAGGTCCTGGAAGTCCTCCTGGGCCTCACGGGAAATACTGTTGTAGAGCTCGGTGAACTGTTGCCAGTACTGGGCCTGGCGCGAACCGTTGAACAGGCTCGACAGCCCGCCGGGCTTGCCCATGCGCGTTTCCAACTGCGCGGGCTCAAAGCGCGTCAGCAGATGTTGGATGGCCGCCTCGACACCGGCCATTACCGCCAGTTGGTGGGCACGCAGGTCGTCGAAACTGTCGCGCACCGCCAGGTCCGGCGCCATAAACGCCTGGTTGCCGTGACGAAGCAGCAGCAGTAACGCTTCGTCGGCATTCGGTGCGAATTTCAACGGGTTGTTTTCCACCGGCTGGATCGTCGTCTGCTGCATGCGGAACTCGCCCTTGAGGCTGCTGCGCGCACGCAATACGTCGATCAGGCCTTCGACCATCAGCCGGTAGCTGCGGCCAATGCTTTCCATCTGCGCCTCGGCCTGGGCCTTGTCCAGGCGCAGTTGATCCAGACCGGCACCGCGCAGGAAGGCTTGTAGCAAATCGGTTGGGTTGGCATCTGCCACGGGGAGCGGGGGCTCGACCACAGGTGGCGCGGGGGGAGGCTCAGGCGGCGCGATGGTCGGCGGCGGCGCGATGGTCGGCGGCGGTGCGCTGATTGGCGGCGCGGGTGTTGTACCCAACAGATCCCAGTCTTCTGGAATCACCGCGCCCGCAGTCACCGGCTGCTCGGGCGCAGGCACGCTAACGGCGATGGGCGGGCGAAAATCATGCTGTTCAGCCGGCACATGGTCAGGCTGGGTGGCCGGTGGCACGGCCGTGGGCGCGAGGAAATCGAACAGGTCCGGCAGCGTGTCCATCGACGACGCGCCCTGGAACTGCGGGGCAATCACCGGGGTCGGCAGTGGCGTGGCCACGGCTCCACTGTGTCGCCCCATCAGCGCTTCAAAACTGTTGGAGGCGTCACCGGCGAAAGGCAGGCTGCCTGTCACATTCACGCCGGAATCAATCCGTGCCTGGATTTCGTAATCGCCGATCCGAATCAACTCACCGTCTTGCAATGGCTCGCTATTTCCCCGGCGCAGACGAATACCGGCATTAACCAATTCCACACCGTTGGTACTGTTATCGGTCAGGTAGTAACGACCATCTTTGTATTGAATAACGCAATGTTGCGCGGAGACCAATCGCTCGGGATCGGGCAATATCCAGTCGTTTTCACTGGAGCGGCCAATTGCCATCAATCCATTATCCATGGACTTTTCCGGGCATTGACCTGGGGTGATCTTGTGATAACTAGTGATAGTCAAACACAGCGACATCTTGCCTCCTTGCTGAACCTCGCGCACGGCCGACCCAAGGGAAACACCTTCCCAAGCACCACCCGCCAAATCCTTGAAACAACCTATAAAAGCCATCTTTATCAGCATGATCACTGATTTTAACTGGCTCTTGTGACAAAAATCCTCCAGCAGTGCCTGCATTGACTCATGGGTCGCACAGGTTGTTAAGCACCGCACATCTGTCACATGGGACGAATAGCTTACCTTGACAACGCCTAACTACTACACCAAAAATGCACAACTTCTTGAAGATAAGTAGTGGCACATTGAAATCAATGCGCTGAGCCGACCAAGAAACCATGCCGATAAAGTGCGCAACTAGCTGCGCAACTAACGCATGAACTGCCCGAGACTAACTGGGCGATATGGAGATCGAATTTAGTGGATGTGCCGTTGCTGCTCGCCGCTGTTTGCGCGACTTCGCCGTGTGGCGAAGACTTGGAATATGACGCGGATTTCCTGCAATTGGAACGTGCTGCCCAGGGTCAACCCGAGCGCAGCATGGGCGATGCCATTTTGCCCGCCGAGCCACCCGAGTGGCGTAGTATCCAGCAACAAAGCCTGGACCTGCTGCAACGCAGCAAAGACCTGCGCATCACCCATTTCCTGCTGCAAAGCTCCCTCGCCCTGCAAGGCGTCGGCGGGCTGGCCAGCGCCCTGACCCTGATCAGCGAACTGCTCCAGCAGTACTGGGCCGAGCTGCATCCGCGCCTGGATGCCGATGACGGCAACGACCCCACCGTGCGCATCAACGCCCTCGCCGGCTTGACCTGCGACACGAACATCCGCCTGCTGCGCGAAAGCGTCCTCACGCGCTCGCGAGCGTTCGGCCCCGTGAGCCTGCGTGGTGCCCTGAATGCCAGCGGCCTGCAAGGGTTTCCCGGCGAAAGCCTCGGCGCCGAGCAACTGGCCGGGGCCTTTCTCGACAGCGACCCAGAGCAGCTGCAAGCCACCCACACCGCCCTCGTCGAGGCCCGTGCGGCCTGTGAAACCATTGAAAAATATGTCAGCGAGCAAGTCGGTTCCGCCCAGGGCGTGGACCTCGGCGCGCTCAAGCAGTTGCTCAAGCAGGCCCTGCAGATTTTCAGCCAGTTCGCAGCGCAAAGCGGCGACAGCCGTGAACCCGAGGTGGTCAGTGACGACAGCCACGCCTCGGTCGGACACGCTGGCGCCCCTGCCGCACCCCGCAATACTGGCGAGATCGCCAGCCGCGACGAGGTGCTGCGCGAGCTGGACCGGATCCTGGCGTACTACACCCGGCACGAGCCTTCCAGCCCGCTGCCGGTGCTGTTGAACCGGGCGAAAAACCTGGTGCACGCCGATTTTGCGGCCATCGTGCGCAATCTGATTCCCGACGGCATGTCCCAATTTGAAAACCTGCGCGGCCCGGACGGCGAGTAAGTCGCCAGGCTTTGCAGTAACAACACCGTCGCTCAAGCGACCAGGAGCAGCAACGTGGCGAAGCAAAGTTCTCAGAAATTCATCGCGCGCAACCGCGCGCCTCGAGTGCAGATCGAGTACGACGTCGAGCTTTACGGCGCCGAGAAAAAGGTCCAGCTGCCCTTCGTGATGGGTGTGATGGCCGACCTCGCCGGCAAGCCCGCCGAGCCTCTGGCTCCGGTGGCAGACCGCAAGTTCCTTGAAGTGGACGTCGACAACTTCGACTCACGCCTCAAGGCCATGCAGCCGCGCGTGGCATTCCACGTACCCAACGAGCTGACCGGCGAAGGCAACCTGAGCCTGGATATCACCTTTGAAAGCATGGACGACTTCAGCCCGGCTGCCGTGGCGCGCAAGGTCGACTCGCTGAACAAGCTGCTCGAAGCCCGTACCCAGCTGGCCAACCTGCTGACCTACATGGACGGCAAGACTGGCGCTGAAGAAATCATCATGAAGGCGATCAAGGACCCGGCATTGCTGCAGGCCCTTGCGAGCGCGCCCAAACCTGCTGGGGACCAGTAATCATGAGCGAGAATACCGCCCGCGAAGGCGCACAGAACCTGGGCGCCACCGAAGAAACCAGCGAGTTCGCCTCGCTGTTGCTGCAAGAATTCAAGCCCAAGACCGAGCGTGCCCGCGAAGCCGTCGAGACCGCCGTGCGCACCCTGGCCGAGCAGGCCCTGGCGCAGACGGACCTGGTGTCCAACGACGCGATCAAGTCGATTGAATCGATCATCGCCGCCATCGACGCCAAGCTCACCGCCCAGGTCAACCAGGTCATCCATCACCCGGATTTCCAACAGCTGGAAAGCGCCTGGCGCGGCCTGCACTACCTGGTCAACAACACCGAGAGCGATGAGCAGCTGAAGATTCGCGTGCTCAATATCTCCAAGACCGACCTGCACAAGACCCTGAAGAAATTCAAGGGCACCGCGTGGGACCAGAGCCCGATCTTCAAGAAGATGTACGAGGAAGAGTACGGCCAGTTCGGCGGCGAACCATACGGTTGCCTGGTGGGCGATTACTACTTCGACCAGTCGCCACCCGATGTGGAACTGCTGGGCGAGCTGTCGAAAGTCTGCGCCGCCATGCACTCGCCGTTCATCGCCGCCGCGTCGCCGACCGTGATGGGCATGGGCTCGTGGCAGGAACTGTCGAACCCGCGTGACCTGACCAAGATCTTCACCACCCCGGAATACGCCGGCTGGCGCTCGCTGCGTGAATCGGAAGACGCACGCTATATCGGCCTGACCATGCCGCGCTTCCTTGCGCGCCTGCCGTATGGCGCCAAGACCGACCCGGTGGAAGCCTTCGCCTTTGAAGAAAACACCGACGGTGCCGACAGCTCCAAGTACACCTGGGCCAACGCCGCGTACGCGATGGCGGTGAATATCAACCGTTCGTTCAAGCACTACGGCTGGTGCTCGCGCATCCGTGGCGTGGAATCTGGCGGTGAAGTGGAAAACCTGCCGGCCCACACCTTCCCTACCGATGACGGTGGCGTGGACATGAAGTGCCCGACCGAAATCGCCATCAGCGACCGCCGTGAAGCGGAACTGGCGAAGAACGGTTTCATGCCGCTGCTGCACAAGAAAAACACCGACTTCGCCGCGTTCATCGGCGCCCAGTCGTTGCAGAAACCGGCCGAATACGACGACCCGGACGCCACCGCCAACGCCAACTTGGCCGCGCGCCTGCCGTACCTGTTCGCCACCTGCCGTTTCGCTCACTACTTGAAGTGCATCGTGCGCGACAAGATCGGTTCCTTCAAAGAGAAGGACGAGATGCAGCGCTGGTTGCAGGACTGGATCCTCAACTACGTCGACGGGGATCCTGCGCACTCCACCGAAACCACCAAGGCCCAGCACCCGTTGGCCGCCGCCGAGGTGATCGTGGAGGACGTCGAGGGCAACCCGGGGTATTACAACTCCAAGTTCTACCTGCGCCCGCACTACCAGCTCGAAGGGCTGACCGTGTCGTTGCGCCTGGTATCGAAACTGCCTTCGGCAAAAAGCGCGTAAGCAATTCGCTCGTTCCCACGCTCCGCGTGGGAATGCCGCCCGGGATGCTCTGCGTCCCAGTGACGCAGAGCGTCACAGGATGCGTTACCACGCAGAGCGTGGGAACGATCACCCAATCAAGTGGCATCGGCCACACAGGGAGAAAACATGGCTGTTGATATTTTCATCAAGATCGGCGACATCAAGGGCGAGTCCATGGACAAGGCCCACAAGGACGAAATCGACGTGCTGAACTGGAGCTGGGGCATGGCCCAGTCCGGCAACATGCACGTTGGCAGTGGCGGCGGCGCGGGCAAGGTGAATATCCAGGACCTGTCGCTGACCAAGTACGTGGACAAGGCTTCGCCCAACCTGATGATGCATTGCGCCAGCGGCAAGCACATCGACAAGGTCAAGCTGACCGTGCGCAAGGCCGGCGGCGAAAGCCAGGTCGAGTACATGATCATCAACCTCGAAGAAGTGCTGATCACGTCCCTGAGCACCGGCGGTTCGGGCAGCGATGATCGCCTGACCGAAAACGTCACCCTGAACTTTGCCCAGGTGATGGTCGACTACCAGCCGCAGAAAGCCGACGGCACCAAGGACGGCGGCCCGATCAAGTTCGGCTGGAATATCCGTTCCAACACCAAGCGTTGATACGAAGACCCCCGGCGCCACACGCCGGGGGTTTTTGGTGCTTGCTCGAATTTCGACCTTCCTCTTTTCGGTATCTGAGTCATGGCCAAACCTTCGTTTATTAATTTGTGGAACAGCTATCCGCGCTACACCTATGCCGACCCTGCGTGCAACGATGGCTGGGCAAACCAGTGCGCTATTCGCGTGAGCATTGCGCTGTGTGGCGAACGCACGCTACCGGTCAACTCGTCGACCTATAACCTCGGCCCGCTCTGTGTGCACGGACACGCCCGAGGCGCAGAATCGCTGGCGCACTGGCTGTCGAAAAAACGTCAGCTCAGCCCACCAAAAACCTACACCACTAGTGTGGCCGACCGCGCCATATTACGGGGCAAGACCGGCATTATTTTCTTCAAGGACTGCTACCAGACCAATACTGATCGGGCTGGCCGGCCCACTGGCGACCATATCGACCTGTGGAACCGTGGCCTGACCAAGAGTGGTGATCTGTCCTCAAGCGCCAAGGAAATCTGGTTCTGGGAGCTTTTGTAATGCGTAGGCCTTTTGTTGTTGCCGTCCTGGCCGCGAGCCTTGTGAGCCTGAATGCATGCGCGGCAGAAGACGCACCTACGCCAACCGCTGCCACACAAGCGATATTTGTCGATCAGCCGCTGAGCCTGGTAGACGATCAAGGTCGCTGCACGCTGGTCAAACCCGACCAGACCCGCATGCAGTTAGACATGGAATGGCCTTGCAGCTTCAGCCTGGATGCACAGCAGAAGCTGCGGGTAGAGACGTTCAACAACACCCCGATTTTTGCGGTCTGGCGTAGCGATAAAATGCCCGCGCCCAGCCATGACTGCCTCAGCAAGATGCAAGCTGTTCGCCAGTTTCATGGGACTTTTGAGGCCGGGGCAGTTAGCACCTTTGCGGCCTGCGGCTCAGGTGGCGACCAAAAAATGTATGTAGCGCCCTTTACGTGGTAACCGAAATCGCCACCCGCGACCGCCTGCAACCGTCCCTATTGGACCGGTTGACCGACGACGAGCCGAGCAATCCCAAGGAAAGCGCGGACAAGCGCGTGCTGTCCCTGACCCAGCTCAAAGCCTCGGTGCTGCGGGACCTGGCGTGGCTGCTCAATACCACCTCGCTGCTCAACGCCGATGCCACGCTGCATACCCCGGCCGGGACGTCAGTGGTCAATTACGGGCTGCCGGCGCTGGCGGGCAACAGTGCGTCGAGCGTCGATATCAATGCCCTGGAAGCCTTGATCTACCAGGCGATTGCCACCTTTGAGCCGCGCATCCTGCGCCACACCCTGCGGGTCAAGGCGCGGGTGGCCCATGGCGAGATGAATCACAACGCCCTGAGTTTCGAGATCGAAGGCGACCTGTGGGCGCAGCCGGTGCCCTTGCGCCTGTTGCTGCAAACCGATCTGGACCTGGAGTCCGGCCATGTGCGCGTGGTCAACGCCGACCAGCGGAGGCGCCCATGAACCCGCGCCTGCTGGAGCTGTATAACCAGGAACTGCACCACGTGCGCGAGAGCGCGGCGGAGTTCGCCAAGGAATACCCGAAGATCGCCAGTCGGCTGACCCTGTCCGGCATGGACTGTGCCGACCCGTACGTCGAGCGTTTGCTCGAAGGCTTCGCTTATCTCACCGCCCGGGTGCAGCTCAAGCTCGATGCCGAGTACCCGACCTTCACCCACAATCTGCTGGAAATCGCCTACCCGCACTATCTGGCGCCGACCCCGTCGATGACCGTGGTGCAATTGCAGGCCGATCCCGATGAGGGCTCGCTGGCCAGCGGTTTCCCATTGCCCCGCGATACCGTGCTGCGCGCCGCCCTGGGCCGCGAAACCCAGACCTGCTGCGAGTACCGCACCGCGCACCCGGTGATGTTGTGGCCGTTGCAGGTCAGCCAGGCCGATTACTTCGGCAACCCGTCCGCCGTGCTCGGGCGCCTGGCCGCCAGCGAACCCAAGGCCAAGGCTGGTTTGCGCCTGACCCTGCGCACCGGCGCCGAGCTGCCCTTCAACAGCCTGGCCCTGGACAACCTGCCGCTGTACCTGAGCGGCGCCGATGAGCAACCGTTCCGCCTCTACGAGCAGTTGCTGGGCAATGTGTGCGCGGTGTTTGCGCGCCAGCCCGGCGGTGACTGGGTGGAGCGCCTGCCGCAGGACGCCCTACGGCCGCGCGGGTTCGACGACGCCGAGGCGGCGATGCCAGTGGTCTCGCGAGCGTTCCAGGGTTATCGCCTGCTGCAGGAATACTTCGCCCTGCCCCATCGCTACCTGTTCGTCGAATTCGCCGCGCTGAGCCGCGCCGTACAGCGCTGCGATGGCCAGGAGCTGGAGTTGGTCGTGCTGTTCGACCGCCACGACCCGAGCCTGGAAGGCAGTGTGGGCGCCGCGCAATTCGTGCCGTTCTGCACCCCGGCGATCAACCTGTTCCCCAAGCGCGTGGACCGGATTCACTTGTCCGAGCGGGTCAACGAACACCATGTGATTGCCGACCGCACCCGGCCCATGGACTTCGAGATTCACTCCCTGAGCGGCATCACCGGCCATGGCAGCGGGCCGGAACAAGCCTTTTTGCCGTTTTATGCCGTGCGTGATCCGTCACGCTACGGTCGCGACCAGTCTTACTACAGCGTGCGCCGCGAGCCACGGGTGCTGTCCAGCGACCAGCGGCGCAATGGCCCGCGCTCCACCTATGTGGGCAGCGAGACCTTTGTCAGCCTGGTGGACAGCCAGCAGGCGCCTTACCGTCACGACCTGCGCCAATTGGGCGTGACCGCGCTGTGCACCAACCGCGACCTGCCACTGTTCATGAGCGTGGGCAACGGCAAGACCGACTTCACCCTGGCCGACAGCGCCCCGGTGCTGGCGGTGCGTTGCGTCGCCGGGCCCAGCCGCCCGCGCGCCAGCCACGCCCATGATGCCAAGGCCTGGCGCCTGATCAGCCAGTTGTCGCTCAACTACCTGTCCCTCAGCGAGGGCCAGGGTGCCGCCGCGCTGCGTGAACTGCTGCGCCTGTACGGCGACAGCAACGACGCCGCCCTGCAATTGCAGATCGAAGGCCTGCGCGAAGTCAGCAGCAAAGCGGTGACCCGCCGTCTGCCGATGCCCGGCCCGATCGTGTTTGGCCGTGGCCTGGAAATCACCCTGGAATTTGATGAAAACGCGTTTCGCGGCACCGGCGTGTTCCTGCTCGGTGCGGTGCTGGAACGGTTCCTGGCGCGTTATGTGTCGATCAACAGTTTTACCGAGACGGTGATCCGTACCACCGAACGCGGCGAGATCATGCGATGGAAAGCCAAGCCCGGACGGCGTCCGACCCTGTGAGTACCCTGGAGGCGATGCACCAGGAGCCCTGGGAATATGACTTCTTCCAGGCGCTGCGCCGTATCGAGTGCGAATCGCCCCACCTGCCGCGCCTGGGGCATTCCCTGCGCCTGGCCGATGACCCGTTGCGCCTCGGGCAACAGGCTGATTGCACGTTCGCCCCGGCCACCCTGGCCTCGGTGAGCCCTGGCGGCGACGGCACACCTGCGCGCCTGGAGCAGTTCTTTTTCGGCCTCGGCGGCCCCAACGGCCCGCTGCCGCTGCACATCACCGAGTACGTGCGCGAACGCCAGCGCAACAACGCCGACAGCACCAGCAAGCGCTTTCTGGATGTGTTCCATCACCGCCTGCTGACCCTGTTCTACCGGGCCTGGGCCGAAGCGCGGCCAACCGTCAGCCATGACCGGCCCGACGATGACTACTGGTCCGCGCGCCTCGCCGCCTTGAGTGGCCGGGGTATGCCCAGCCTGCTTGAGCAGGGCCTGATCCCGGACACGGCGAAGCTGCACTACAGCGGCCATCTCTCGGCGCAAACCCGCTACCCGGACGGCCTGAAGGCGATTCTCGGCGAGTATTTCGGCCTGCCGGTAGAGATTGAAGAGTACGTCGGCCAATGGCTGGAGCTGCCCGAACGCAGCCGGGTCAGCGTCAGCGCCAATCAGTTGGGGGTGGACTTTTGCCTGGGCAGCCATGTGTGGGACCGCCAGCACAAATTTCGCATCCGCCTGGGCCCGCTCACGCTGGACGACTACATGGGCATGTTGCCCGGCAGCCAGCCGTTCAATGAACTGGTGGCCTGGGTGGCCGAGTACCTGGGCCATGAACTGGACTGGGACTTGAACCTGGTTCTGCAACAACCCGAAGTCCCGGCGCTGCAACTCAACGGCCAGTTCCGCCTGGGCTTCAACACGTGGCTCGGCCAACCCGGGCACGACGCCAACGACCTAATCCTGGCCCGGCATTACGCCGATCAGGCCACCACCTCAAGGAATCCAGAGCATGGGTGAAATCAGTCGCGCCGCACTGTTCGGCAAACTCAACAGCGTGGCCTACAAGGCCATCGAAGCCGCCACGGTGTTCTGCAAATTGCGCGGTAACCCCTACGTGGAGCTGGCCCACTGGTTTCACCAGTTGCTGCAACTGCAGGACTCGGACCTGCATCGCCTCATCCGCCAGTTCAACCTCGAGCCGGCGCGGCTGGCCCGTGACCTGACCGAGGCCCTGGACCGCCTGCCCCGGGGCTCGACCTCGATCACCGACCTGTCGTCCCATGTGGAAGAAGCCGTGGAACGCGGCTGGGTGTACGGCAGCCTGATGTTTGGCGAAAGCCAGGTGCGCACCGGCTATCTGGTGCTGGGCATTTTGAAGACGCCGAGCCTGCGGCATGCGCTGCTGGGCTTGTCGTCCGAGTTCGACAAGATCAAGGCCGAGGCCCTGAGCGAGCGTTTTGACGAATACGTCGGTGATTCGCCGGAAAATGCCCTGAGTGCCAGCGACGGTTTCAACGCCGGAGCCGTGCCGGGCGAAGCCAGCGGCGCCATGGCCCCGAGTGCCATGGGCAAGCAGGAAGCCCTCAAGCGTTTCACCGTGGACCTGACCGAGCAGGCGCGCAGCGGCAAGCTCGACCCGATCGTGGGCCGTGATGAAGAGATCCGCCAACTGGTGGATATCCTGATGCGTCGGCGCCAGAACAACCCAATCCTCACCGGCGAGGCCGGGGTGGGCAAGACAGCGGTGGTCGAAGGCTTTGCCCTGCGCATCGTCGCCGGCGACGTGCCGCCAGCCCTGAAAGATGTAGAACTGCGCAGCCTGGATGTGGGCCTGCTGCAAGCCGGCGCCAGCATGAAAGGCGAATTTGAACAGCGCCTGCGCCAGGTCATCGAAGACGTCCAGGCCTCGCCAAAACCGATCATCCTGTTTATCGACGAGGCCCACACCCTGGTGGGTGCCGGTGGCGCCGCCGGCACCGGTGATGCGGCCAACCTGCTCAAGCCGGCCCTGGCCCGTGGCACCTTGCGCACGGTGGCAGCCACCACCTGGGCCGAATACAAGAAGCACATCGAGAAAGACCCGGCCCTGACCCGCCGCTTCCAGGTGGTGCAGGTGGCCGAGCCGTCGGAAGACAAGGCGCTGCTGATGATGCGCGGCGTGGCCTCGACCATGGAAAAGCACCACCAGGTGCAGATCCTCGATGAGGCACTGGAAGCCTCGGTGAAGCTGTCCCACCGCTATATTCCGGCGCGCCAGTTGCCGGATAAATCCGTGAGCCTGCTGGACACCGCCTGCGCCCGCGTCGCCATCAGCCTGCACGCGGTGCCGGCCGAGGTGGACGACAGTCGCCGCCGTATCGAAGCCCTGGAAACCGAGCTGCAAATCATCGCCCGCGAGCATGCCATCGGTATTGCCATTGGCACTCGTCAAACCCACAGCGAAGCCTTGCTGACGGCCGAGCATGAGCGCCTGGCAACCCTGGAAAGCCGCTGGGCCGACGAGAAAACCCTGGTGGACGAGCTGCTCGCCACCCGGGCGACCCTGCGCGAGAAGGCTGGCGTTGTCGACAGCGGCAACGACGCCTTACGCGCACAACTGGTGGACCTGCAACAGCGCCTCAGCGCCCTGCAAGGTGAAACTCCGTTGATCCTGCCGACCGTGGATTACCAGGCTGTGGCCTCGGTGGTTGCCGACTGGACCGGCATCCCGGTGGGCCGTATGGCGCGCAACGAACTGGAGACGGTGCTCAACCTCGACCAGCACCTGAAAAAGCGCATCATCGGCCAGGACCATGCGTTGCAGATGATCGCCAAGCGCATCCAGACCTCCCGCGCCGGCCTCGACAACCCGAGCAAGCCGATTGGCGTGTTCATGCTGGCCGGCACCTCGGGCGTGGGCAAGACCGAAACCGCCCTGGCCCTGGCCGAAGCCATGTACGGCGGCGAGCAGAACGTGATCACCATCAACATGAGCGAGTTCCAGGAAGCCCATACCGTGTCCACCCTCAAGGGCGCGCCACCGGGCTATATCGGCTATGGCGAAGGCGGCGTGCTGACCGAAGCCGTGCGGCGCAAACCCTACAGCGTGGTGCTGCTGGACGAGGTGGAAAAAGCCCACCCAGACGTGCATGAGATTTTCTTCCAGGTGTTCGACAAGGGCGTGATGGAGGACGGCGAAGGTCGGGTGATCGACTTCAAGAACACCTTGATCCTGCTGACCACCAACGCCGGCACCGAGCTGATTTCCCACGTCTGCAAAGACCCGGCAAACGTGCCCGACCCGGAAGACATCGCCAAGGCCCTGCGCCAGCCGCTGCTGGAGATCTTCCCGCCGGCCCTGCTCGGGCGCCTGGTGACGATTCCGTATTACCCGCTCAGCGACGTGATGCTCAAGGCGATCACCCGCCTGCAACTGGACCGCATCAAGAAGCGTGTAGAGAACACCCACAAAGTCGCGTTCGACTACGACGACGGGGTGATCGACCTGATCGTCTCGCGCTGCACCGAAACCGAAAGTGGCGGGCGGATGATCGACACCATCCTCACCAACAGCCTGCTGCCGGACATGAGCCGCGAGTTCCTTACGCGCATGCTCGAAGGCAAGGCGCTGGCGGGGGTGCGGATCGGTACGCGGGATAACGAATTGCACTACACCTTCAGCGACGCCGGATAACGACTGCTGGAATGTGCTCAGTGTGGGAGCTGGCTTGCCTGCGATAGCATCAACTCGGTATGACAGACATACCGAGTTGATGCTATCGCAGGCAAGCCGGCTCCCACATAGAACCAGCTCCTACAGTTGATTCGGTTTCGTCAGTAAAGACGACACTTACGGGACAACCGATGCTTTTCAACCAAGCCTCACGCCTGGCCAAGATCACCAGCCCCCTGGGGCCGGATGTGCTGCTGCTCAATGAAATGGGTGGCGGCGAAGAGTTGGGACGGCTGTTCAACTACGAGCTGCAACTCAACTCGCTGGACGCCAACATCGACCTCAACCAGCTGCTGGGCAAACCGATGAGTGTCGGCCTGCAACTGGCGGACGGCGGCGAGCGGTATTTCCATGGGCTCGTCGCCCGTTGCAGCCAGAACATCGACCAGGGCCAGTTCGCCAGTTACCAGGTGACATTGCGCCCATGGCTGTGGCTGCTGAGCCGCACCTCCGACTGCCGGATTTTCCAGAACCTGAGCATCCCGCAGATCATCAAGCAGGTGTTCCGCGACTTGGGCTTTTCCGACTTTGAAGACGCCCTGAGCCGGCCGTATCGCGAGTGGGAATACTGCGTGCAGTACCGCGAGACCAGCTTCGATTTTGTCAGCCGCCTGATGGAACAGGAAGGCATCTACTACTTCTTCCGCCACGAGCAGGACCGCCATGTGCTGGTGCTGGCCGACGCCTATGGCGCCCACGCCACGGTGCCCGGCTACACCTCGGTGCCTTACTACCCCAAGGACGAGCAACAGCGCGAACGCGACCATATGCACAACTGGCACCTGGCGCAGGAAGTGCAGCCCGGCTCCCTGGAGCTCAACGACTACGATTTCCAGCGCCCCAGCGCCAGCATCGACGTGCGCTCGGCCATGCCACGCCCGCACACCGCCGGTGATTATCCGCTGTACGACTACCCCGGCACCTACGTCAAAAGCGAAGACGGCGAACACTACGCACGCACCCGCATCGAAGCCCTGCAAACCCTGCACGAACAAGTGGAGTTCAGCGGTAACGCCCGGGGCCTGGGTTCCGGCCATCTGTTCAGCCTCACCGGCTTCAGCCGCCGCGACCAGAACCGCGAATACCTGATCCTCGGTGCCCGCTACTACATCACCCAGGAACGCCTGGAATCCGGTGGCGGCGCGGCGTCGGCGCAGTTCGACAGCAGCCTGACCTGCATCGACGCGCAACAGAGCTTCCGCCCACTGGCCAATACCCATCGCCCCATCGTCAAAGGCCCGCAGACCGCGCTGGTGGTCGGGCCCAAGGGCGAGGAAATCTGGACCGACCAATATGGCCGGGTGAAGGTGCATTTTTATTGGGACCGCCACGACCAGTCCAATGAAAACAGCTCCTGCTGGATTCGCGTCTCGCAGTCCTGGGCCGGCAAGAACTGGGGCTCGATGCAGATCCCACGCATTGGCCAGGAAGTGATTGTGAGCTTCCTGGAAGGCGACCCGGACCGGCCGATCATTACCGGGCGGGTGTACAACGCCGAACAGACGGTGCCCTACGACCTGCCGGAAAACGCCACCCAGAGCGGGATGAAAAGCCGTTCCAGCAAAGGCGGCAGCCCAGCGAACTTCAATGAAATCCGCATGGAAGACAAGAAGGGCCTGGAGCAGTTGTACATCCATGCCGAGCGCAATCAGGACATCGTGGTGGAAGTGGATGAAAGCCACTCGGTGGGGCATGACCGCAACAAGAGCATTGGGCATAACGAGACGGTGACCATCGGCAACAACCGCCTGCGCATCGTCAAGCAGGAAGACATCCTCTCCGTTGGCCAGAAAAAAACCGACAGCATCAGCCAGAGCTATGTCATCGAGGTCGGTGAAAACCTGCGCCTGGTGTGCGGGGAAAGCATCCTCGAATTGAACGCCAGCGGGCAGATCAACCTCACGGGCGTGCAAATCAGTTTCTACGCCAGCGGCGACGCCGAGTTCAACACCGGCGGCGTGCTGCACCTGAACAACGGTGGCGGGCCTGGCGCCACACCGGATGGCCAAGGCATAAAAACCAGCATCGACGCCAATATCAAAGCCGCATTCCCCGCGCCTAAAAGCTCCTGACGAGACCTGTTTGCCATGACGTACCGCATCAACGAATTCCAGTTTCAACTGCCCGCCAGCGAGCTGCAGGACGCGACAATCAATATCCTCAAGTTCCCGGAACTGGGGACCTCCCTGATCGTCAGCCGCAGCTTGCTGGCGGAAGGCGAAACCTTGCACAGCAACTTCGACGACCAGCTCAAGCGCCTGGAAAAACAGGTGCAGGACCTGCGCTGCCTGCCCAGCGTGCCGGTACGCCTGGGCACCGCCCAGGAGGTCGAAGGGATCGAGCTGCGCAGCCAGTTCAACAAGGGCAACGACAAGGTGTTCCAGTACCAGTTGGCCCTGGTGCTGCCGGGGACGCGCAAGATGCTCGCCTTGAGTTATGTGAAGGCGGACAAGCTGGGTGATGCCGAGGCGGCGCATTGGGCGATCATCAAGAACTCGTTGTCGTTCGACGTGCCTGCGTGATGGGCCTCCTGCATGTCTGACGCGTTATGGGCCGCCCGCATGGGCGATGCCATGGACCACACGTCGATGATGGCCGACATTCTCGGCGGCGTGCTGGAGGTGGCGGCGAATATCGCGATTACGGCGCTGGCCACCGCTGCAGTAGTCGCCGCCACCGGGATCACGGTGGTCACGGGCGGACTGGGGTGCTTCCTCCTCGGCGCGGTGGTGGGCGTGGTCGTGGGCCTTGCAATGAGCAAGAGCGGGGCCGACAAGGGCCTGAGCAATTTATGCGAGGGCATCGGCAACGCGCTGTTCCCACCCACGGTGCAGGCCAATATCCTCACCGGTTCCTTCGACACGTTTACCAATAACATCCCCTCGGCCCGTGCGGCCGGGGCGGTTGTTTCCCATGTGGCACCGGCCGGCACCGAGCTGGAAATGCAGGCGCCGGAAGAAGAAGCCAGCTACCTGGACATGGCAGGCGAGTTCTTCTCACAGATGTGGCGCCCCACCGTGGCTTCGCCTGCGCCAGGCACAGAGACCAAGCCCGAAGACCTGGTGCTTTGCATGAAGCACCCACCGATGCCGCCGCAGTTCATGGCCGAAGGCTCGGCCAAGGTGACCATCAACGGCCAGCCCGCCGTGCGCAGCGGTGACCGCAGCACCTGCGATGCGAAGGTGGTGTCCTCCGGGCTGATCTCCCCCGACGTCACCATCGGCGGCGGTTCAGTGGTGGTGCGCGAGATTCGCAGCGGCAAGACCCCGGGGGTCGGGCTGGCCGTGACGGTGCTGCTGATGCTCAAGGGCGGCAAGGGCAAGTTCTTCAGCAAATTGCCGTGCATGCTGGTTGGCGGGGCGGCGTCGATGGCCGTCAGCAGTGCCATGGGCGCGGCGGCCAACGCGGCCATGGGCTCGTCGAACCCGGTACATGCGGCCACCGGGGCCAAGGTGCTCGGCGGCGATGACGATCTGGATTTCGTCCTGCCCGGCCTGCTGCCGATTGACTGGCAGCGCGTCTACAACAGCCGCGACGAACGCCGTGGCAGCCTGTTCGGCACTGGCTGGAGCGTGCCGTATGAGGTGTGTGTCGAGATCCAGCCGCATCCCGAGGGCGGCGACACCCTGATCTACACCGACGAACAGGGCAGGCCCATCGACATGGGCACCATCCCCTTGGGCGGCGCGGTGTTCAGTGCCGGTGAAGGGCTTGCTGTACGACGCCACCGCGATGGGCCGTTGCTGATTGAAAGCGACGATGGTGTGTACCGCTTGTTCGAGCCCACCCCGGCAAACCCGTCGCGGCTGCGCCTGAGCCAACTGGGTGACCGCAACGACAACCGCATCTACCTTGATTATGACGAGGCCGGGAGGCTGATGCGGCTGCGCGACACCTTCGACCTGGTGCAGGTCGAACTGATCCGCGACCCGCTCCACGTAACCCGCATCGAGCGCGTATACCCCGATCAACGCCGAGAAGTGCTCGTCAGCTATGGTTACGACGCCATCGGCAACCTGGCCGAGGTACGCGATGCCAGCGGCCAGGTGCAACGGCGCTTCGCCTACGACACCGGGCAGCGCATGGTGGAACACCAGTTGCCCACCGGCTTGCACTGCTTTTACGAGTGGGCCCTGATGGATGGCCAGGAATGGCGGGTGGTCAAGCACTGGACCAACGAAGGCGACGCATACCAGTTCGACTATGACCTGCAGGCCGGCACCACACGCATTACCGACAGCTTGCAGCGTGTCAGCACCCGCCACTGGAACAGCCAGTACCAGATCACCCGCTACAGCGACAACCTCGGCCAGACCTGGCTGTTTGAATGGAACGACGAGCGCCAATTACTCAACGCCACCGACCCGCAGGGCGGCCGCTATGAATACAGCTACGACGAGGCCGGCAACCTCATCGGCGAAACCGACCCGCTGGGACGCAGCGACTCGACGTTGTGGCTGGAACACTGGGCCCTGCCGTTGGTGCAAACCGACGCCGCCGGCAACAGTTGGCGCTACCGCTATGATCAGCGCGGCAACTGCACCGTCGCCATTGATCCGCTGGGCCATGTCACCCGTTATCGCTATGACGCCCATGGCCAGGTCGTCGAGATCATCGACGTCACGGGCAAAAGCAAAAAGCTGCGCTGGAACCCGTTCGGGCAGTTAGTCGAGCATATCGACTGCTCGGGCTACCCAACGCGGTTCAGCTACAACGAGCGGGGCTATTTACAGGTCATCACCGATGCCCTCGGTGAACGCACGCAGTTCAGTTATGACGCACAGGGGCGCCTGCTCAGCAACCAATTGCCGGATGGCCGCACCGAGCAATACCAGCGCGATGCCAGTGGGCAGTTGGTGGGCTATACCGACCCCGCCGGGCACACCACGCTCTATCAAAACAACCGGCGTGGCCAGGTGCGCCAGCGCACAGACGCCCATGGTCGGCAGGTGCAGTTCGGCTATGACAGCTACGGGCGGCTGCAAGCGCTGGTCAATGAGAACGGTGAAAGCTATCGGTTTGCGTGGGACGCAGGGGATCGGCTGACTGAACAGCAAGACCTCGATGGCAGCGCTAAGCGCTACGACTACGACTTGCTCGACAACATCACGGCGGTGACTGCGATTCCAGCGCCTTACGGCAATGGCCTGGCGGTGGTCCCGAAGACGCTGCCGACGCCCATCGTTCACCGACTGGAGCGCGATGCGGTCGGCCGACTGGTCGCCAAAACCACCGACGATGGCCGCACCGACTACAGCTACGATGCAGTCGATCAGCTCACAGCCGTCACCTTCACCGACTTGCAGGGCAAAGCCCAGGCCTTGGCTTTCGCCTACGACGCTGTCGGCCAGTTGCTTGCCGAACAGAGTGCCAGTGGCAACCTGCAACACCATTACGACGAACTCGGCAACCTGATCCAGACCCAACTACCGGACGGCCGCTGGCTCAACCGCCTGTACTACGGCAGCGGCCACCTGCATCAAATCAACCTCGACGGCCAGGTCATCAGCGACTTCGAGCGCGACCGCCTGCACCGCGAAGTACTGCGCACCCAAGGCCAGCTCAGCACCCGCAGCGAATACGACCGCAGCGGTCGATTGCGCTCACGCCAACGCCGCCTTAACAGCCAGCCATCGTTGATGCCCGCAGCTGCGCAAAAGCAGTTCGAGTACGACCCCGCCGACAACCTGATCGGCAAACTCGACCAGCAGCCCTCCACGCAGCATCGCCAACTGCTGCACTACGACGCCACCGGCCGCATTATCGCAAGCCAAGACAGCCTGCACGGCCAGCGCGAAACTTTCGCCTACGACGCCGCCGCCAACCTGCTGGACGGCCCACAGGCAGGCGCCGGGCTGGTGGTGCATAACAAGCTGCTGACCTATCAGGACAAACGCTACCGCTACGATGCCTTTGGCCGGATGATCGAAAAACGCAGCGGCGCCCGTGGCGTACAACACTTTGCGTACGACGCCGAAAGCCGGCTAATTGAAGTGCGCAATGCAGGCGGCAGCGTGGTGCGCATGGCCTACGACCCGCTGGGCCGACGCATCGCCAAGACCGAACATGGCAGCAATGGCTATCCACTGGGCGAAACCCAATTCATGTGGGACGGTTTACGCCTGTTACAGGAGCAAAAGCACAGCCAGACCAGCCTCTATCTCTATGAAGACGAAGGCTACCAACCCCTGGCCCGCGTCGATGGCATCGGGGCGCTGCAAAAAACTCGCTACTACCACAACGACCTCAACGGCCTGCCGGAGCAACTGACCGAGGCTGATGGGCATAATGTATGGCGAGCGACTTATCGGGTGTGGGGCAACACAGTCGAGGAGGTGCGCGAGCCCTACTACATTGAAGAACAGAACCTACGGTTTCAGGGGCAGTACCTGGATCGGGAGACGGGGCTGCATTTTAATACGTTCAGGTTTTATGATCCGGATGTGGGGCGGTTTACTACGCCGGATCCGATTGGGTTGGCGGGAGGGCTAAACACCTATGCCTACTCACCCAACCCATTCATGTGGTCAGACCCCTTGGGCCTGGCAGCCTGCGCTAAGAACGTGGACGCCCTGCGTAACGGCCCTCAAAAAACCGTCGTGAAAGTGAAAACTAAAAAAGAAGCGAACGAGTTATTGAAAGAAGCATTTCCAAACAGCCAAAAAGTCAGAGGCATAGGATCGCAAGACGCCCAAGGTATAAGAAAGAAAAACAAGATGGACCAATTCAAAAAGAGAGATGGGAAAGTACGATATAGAAAAGATTATCCCATTAATAAAGAAACAGGTCGCGTTTATGGTCACGACGATCCGAAAGGTACAGGCCACGGTGAACTACCGCACGTCAACATTAAGCGCGCCGATGGCACAATGGTCCGAATTGATATTACAGGTTAGAGCATGAAAAATCTCATAGAAGCACTCAACGCTGGAAAACGCCGAGGCTACGAGGAAAGACGTGAAATAGATGGGGTTTCATTTCTATTTCAATACGCCATAAAAAAACAGAATAACCTGTATTACACCTATTTTTTCTCAGTAGACGAGTCCCAAATGGACGTCCTTGAAGATGATGAAAACGAAGAAATACTGATATTTCCGAGTCTCGATGAAGCATTGAGTCACTTAATCAACAGAGGCGCCATAGTGGAAAAATTTTCAGCCATCAAAAACACCTTGCCTTTTTAAGAGTACGCTGGCCAGCTGATAGTAAGCGAGCTCAAACTTACCAAAGGGAAAAAGAAAAACCAGAAAACCGGGACAGATTCATTTAAAGTCGAGAAGCCTAAATATCCAAAGTTAGAGTATTACCAATGAAAGATCTGTCAGAAGAAAATCCGGACTTGGAAGTAAGAATATCTTCCATCATGGAAGCCGGAAACGAATTGGATGAAGCCGGCAAAAAGCCGGAAGCCCTCGCTGCCTATGAGCAAGCGTGGGCATTACTCCCAGAGCCAAGACTGGGCTGGAAACTATTAACTGGATGGATCGCTGGCTCTTTTTATAATTTCTATTTTGACGCTGGTGATTTCAAAACTGCCAAAACCTGGGCTCAAGTCACGCTAGATGGTAGAAGTTCGGAGCGCAATACAGCGCCATTGATAGATTTGGGCATGGTCTGCGTCGAGCTTCATGAGGAAGAGAAGGCATTTCAATATTTTGACGCCGCCTACGCTTTCGGTAAGGAGCGAGCATTCAAAGAAAGACCGAAAAAGTATTTGAAATTCTATTTGGATAAAAAGAAAAAAGGTGTGTGATCTTCCCACACAAAAATCAGTGAAGAAAAAGGACAGATTTATTTAAGGATCGCCCAGCCAAGTAAGTGCAAGAATCAAATAAGCCTGAGAATCCTCTGGCCGGCCTCACCGAGGTGGCGCAAATTTCAACGGCCTACCGGAGCAACAGGAAAAACGGGAAAAACGGGACAGATCTATTTAAAGTCTATTACACTCAAGATCACTATGATCTCATTCATAGAAATCAACCTAGGCGGGTGGAAGTGATGAATATAAAAGCAATTATTGAATTAGACTTCTCTAAAATAAGAGACGTAGATCAACTGTACGAAGCTTTAGCTGAAAAATTCGGTTTCCCAGACAGTTATGGCAAAAATGCCGACGCAGTAATTGACTGTTTATTTGGTTTACGCTACCCCAAGGAAGGCATGACCAAAATAAGTTTAGATCCGACAGAAAAAATTATAATCCAAACAAAAAACGTCACTAGCGCTCAACAAAAAACGAGAGAAGCACTTATATTTATCATTGAATTCGTAAACTACAAATGCCAATTCAAAGAAACTCCTTCGTCACTTCTCTTACTCCTTGAACGCTGACCCTTAAAGTTCTCAACCCATCCGCTTGGCACCAAAAAAAGTGGGGACTGGAAAAATGGGAACAGGTATATTTAAAATTTTTAGGACTTTTCCGAAAGATTTTGATAGAGGATAAACCAATCTAATTCTGCAATATTTTATATTCATTATAGCTACAATACCGCCATGGACTAGCCAAACTAAATCCACTCCACAATGGATCATTAAAGCATGCATGTGTTTCGACTGAAACTTGAAGACTCCAAGCAGGCTCTTTCTGTACAGGAACTGAACGAGTTCCAAGAGTTGTTCCGTGTGCAATTACCGACGGCCTTTAGAGCGTTTTATCTAAAGCATAATGGCGGTGATTTGTCGTAAGCGCTCCATAAACCCCACCTCCCGCTGGTGGGGTTTTGCGTTTTAAAGTGGCGTTGTGGGTTTGCAGTTCCACGGCAGCAGCGCTTCGTAGCCTTCGATGCAATTGGCCTGAGGCAGGCGTT
>NZ_MNPU01000022.1 GCF_001983165.1 Pseudomonas gessardii
GAACGCCTGCCTCAGGCCAATTGCATCGAAGGCTACGAAGCGCTGCTGCCGTGGAACTGCAAACCCACAACGCCACTTTAAAACGCAAAACCCCACCAGCGGGAGGTGGGGTTTATGGAGCGCTTACACATCATTCGCCGGGCTCAGTCTTCAGGCTCTTTCCCCTCTGCCCAGGGGAAGGTGAATGGATGCTCACGGATGTTCTCAACAGCGGCGTGCCCGGCGCCCACACCGCAACCCGCCAGCGACTGACCAGCCTGCTGGATTTGCCAAAACTCTATCGAACCATTGACGCCAACCCCGCCATCGTCGGGGCTGGGGTGGTGCATATCAGCAGTGATTATCAGGTGACGGTACTGCGCGAGTTTGTGCCGTTGTGCAGTATCACGCCCAAGCGGGTGATTTTGCGGGAAGTAACCGGACCAATAATGACTGCCGATGAATATGCGCACTTGGCTGTGAACTCGTCTCGTGAATCACAGCTGTGGCAGGAGGCATCGGGGATGGCATTTTCCTGTGTAGGCGCTGTGATTGGAGTCGTTGTTGCAAAATTAGGTATTGCAGCAGCGCCCTTCAGTGCAGGAGCAAGCCTTGCACTAACCTCCATCGCGTATACAGGTACTGCTGCCAGCGGCGCACAGTGCTTGAATGGTGTATGGCGGACCCGCAACGAGTTGGATAACCCAGCCAAAAATGATCAATACGACAAGCTAAGTTGGTACCAGACAATGACCGTTGCCTTGGACGGTATTTCATTAGTAGGCGCAGGCACCACTATGTTTGCCAGCGTCAAGACAGTGACGACAATCAAGGGGGCAACCGGCCGCAACATGACGGATATTTTGCGGCGTATGAGCCGTCAAGAACGAGCAAAATTGACCGATGAAGTCCTACGACTGAAGAACCCTCGCCACCCCCGCGAGATAATCCGTCTGAAGCAGTTAGCCGGGCAATTACCCAAACGCTACAGCAATCCCCAGTTACGTCTGGACATACTCACCCAAATTACCGATCAGGTTGGAGCAGCCTTGGCAGTAACAGGTAGTGCGACATCTGGAAACATCAATCACATAGTCATAGGGCTATATGAGGAGTTCGACAACAATGACTTATAGCGTCGACCCGTTACGTGAACATCTAATCTGGCGCCGTTACGCCTATCGTTTTCTACCATCATTTGGCGGCGCCATGCTGCTTAGTCTATTCAGCATTGGAAGTAACACAGCGACAAGCCTTTCTTATTTCGCACAAATCTCACACCTCTCGGATGAAATTGCTTTCGCGGCCGGAATAACCCTGTACTTATTTTTTCACGTCGGGCAAGTAATGTTATCCGAGGGGATTCGTTACGCCCCTCGAATACTAATACCCACGGCGGTTTTAAATATATTGCTCGCGGCAGGTTATTTGAGCAGCCATCCAGCTACGCTATTTAATTTAATGACTCTGTTCACCTCTCTGCTTTATCTCCTGGTGCTCAACTCGAAAAACCACCGCCGCTACACCAGCATGCTAAGGGTCAAACGTCGGCGTAAAACCACGGCAAAAATGCCAACCGCTCTTTAGTCTTGCGCCGGGTTGACGATCACGGTGCACGTAATCCCCGCCGCCAATAACACCCCCGGCGGCACTTCATCAATATGAATGCGCACCGGCACCCGCTGGGCCAGGCGTACCCAGTTAAACGTCGGGTTCACGTCGGCGATCAGTTCGCGGCTCTCGGGGTTGTCGCGGTCGTAGATGCCGCGGGAGATGCTTTCCACATGGCCCTTGAGGGTCTCGCCGCTCATCAGTTGCATGTCGGCTTTATCACCGACTTTCACATGGGGCAGCTTGGTTTCTTCAAAGAAGCCGTAGACCCAGAACGAGTGCCTATCGACTACCGCCATCTTCGCCTCGCCAATACGCGCATAGTCACCGCGATGCACGTTGAGGTTGGTGACATAGCCGTCGACGGCGGACACGACTTGCGTGCGTTTCAAATTCAGCTCGGCCGCCTCCAGTTGCGCCAGGGCGTGTTGGTAGTCGGCCAGGGCCGAGTCGGCGATGTTGCTGGCGTCGTCGCGGTTCTCTTTGGAGATCACCAGGGCATCAAGGTCGGCGCGGCGGTGGGCGTTGACCTTGCGCATCTCCCAGGTGGCCTTGCGTGAGGCGACCACAGACTGCGCCTGCTTGACCGCAATGCGGTAGTGCTCGGGGTCGATCTGCATCAACAGGTCGCCCTTTTTCACCCGTTGGTTGTCACGCACCGGCACGTCCACCACTTCGCCGGTGACGTCGGCGGCCACGTTGATGATATCGGCGCGCACCCGGCCATCGCGGGTCCATGGGGTCTGCATGTAATGGACCCACAAGGTGCGGCCAATCCAGATCGCCAGGGCCAGAACCAGCAGGGTTGCGAGCAGGCTGAAAAACTTTTTCATCGGGGCATTCTCAACGGTAGACGGTCAGCGCCATGGCGCCGAAAAGACAGGTGAACAGGCTCAGGCGCAGCAGCGCCGGGTGCCAGAAAAAACGGTACAGGTCATAACCCGCCAGGCAGCGATCCAGGGCCCAGGCCAGTGCGGCGGCGATAAAAAACATCAGGGTCATGGTTGGCATGTAGATGCCGTGGAACGCGATTTCACGAGGCATGGGCGACTCCGGAAGGCTTGAAGGCAGCCAGGGGCGATTGCGGGTCCAGCAGGGAGGTGCGGATAAAGTGCAGGTAGCTTTTCACCCGGCGCAGGGCCGAGGTGTCGAAGTGCGGGGCGAAGGGTTCGTCGGTGGCCTGCACGCGGCTGATGGCGTGATCGACCGCCACCAGCGCGCGCTCCAGGTTGCTCTGGCTCGGCTGCAAGAACAGCCGCACCAGCGAGCGCCCCATCACCCGGATCGCCTGGCGCCAGGGCTGGGATTGGGCATAGGCCGGGTGCACCGGCAGGATCGCCTGTTCCTTGCGCAATTCGATGATCGCGTGGCCGACCTCCAGCACCACGAACATCCAGCGCAACAGGTTGCGTTGCACCTGCGGCTGGCCGGCCGCCAGGCCATAGGCCTGGTGCAGCAGGTCGCGGGTGCGGCTTTCAAACCCCGAGGCCAGGCCCTTGAGCTTGCCACTGATGGCATACACCACTTGCTCGCGCAGGTCGCGCTCCAGACGGCGCCATAGCCACGGGCTGTTGGGCGGCAGGATGATCGCTCCCGCTGCGGCACACACCAGCATGCCGATGATCATGGCGATGTAGTCGTTGATAAAGGTGTAGGGGTTGTAGATCGTCAGGTTATCCGGCACCGAACCGGTGCTGAAGAAAATCAACAGGCCCAGGCCGACCCCGGCGTATTGCGGGCGCGATGAGAGGAACGCGCCAAGCACGATCACCGGGGCGAGCATCACGCAGAGCAAGGGGAAACCGTCGATCCAGGGAAACACGAAGAACATTTCCACAAACCCCACCAGCGCGCCGATCAAAGTCCCGCAGGCCATCTGGAAGGCCATGCGCTTGGGGTTTGGCGTGGCGGCCGACAAGCCGACAGTGGCCGCCGCGATCAGGGTCATGGTCGCGCCGCTGGGCCAGGCCGTGGCCACCCAGTAACTGCCCAGTACCAGCAGAATGAATGAGGCGCGAATCCCCGACGCGGCGCAGGCCAGCCAGTTGGTTTTCGGCGTGTAGGACTCGTCCCAGTGCTCCCGTGCGTGACTGTGCTCGGCCAGGGAGGCGTGGGTCTGTGCGTAGTTGTGCAGGTCATCGACAAAGCGGTACAGCAGCTCATAAGCGGTGTGAAAATCCAACTGCTCGGCATCGCTGGGGCCGCTCTCCTGGAACAACGCCCGCAGGCTGCGGACCTTGGCGGGCAGGCTCTCCTTATAGGCCGCCAGTTGGCTCACCAGGCGCGCGGCATCGGGGCTGGTCAGGGCGCGCCCGCTGAAGCCATCGAGCAACTCGGCCAAGTCCTGCAGGCCGGGCTTGATCGCGGCCACCACGTGGTCGGCGGCATCGCTGCGCAGGCGTTCGAGCAACTGGTGCAGGGCGTTGAAGCGCGTGGTGATGCCCATGAACTCGCTGTTCAAGCGGCTGAGCCGGCCATTGCGCCGACGCATATGCGGGTCTTCAAAGACGGTGACGCTGCGCAGCCCCTCCAGGCCCACGGCTTCGGCGATAAAGCGCACGTTGCTGCTTTCAAACCCTTCACGCTGGCTACGACCACGCAGGCCATCGGTCACGAACAGGGCAAAGGTGCCGAAGCGCTGGTACAAGGCGTTGCGCATGGCCGCACTGCTGGTTTGCGGCAGGATCGCGGCGCTGACCAGGGTCGCACACAGAATCCCCAGGGAGATTTCCAGCACCCGCCACACCGCCGCCATAAACGCGCCGTCCGGGTGGGCCAGCGCCGGCAGACCGACCATCGCCGCCGTATAACCGGCCAGTACAAAACCATAGGCGCGAAAGTTACGGTTGCGCGTGGCGCCGGCCGTGCACACCCCCACCCAGATCGCCAGCGCGCCCAGGAACAGCTCGGTGTTTTGCGCAAACAGGGCGATCAGCAACACCATCACCGCCGACCCCGCCAAGGTGCCGAGGAAGCGGTAGAAACTCTTGGCGAACACCTGGCCGCTTTGCGGTTGCATCACGATAAACACGGTGATCATCGCGGTACGCGGTTGTGGCAATTCCAGGCGCATGGCCAGCCACAGGGTGAGAAAGGCGGCGATCAGTACTTTGAAGATATACACCCAGGTCACGCCATCACTGCGCGCCCAGTCGAAAAAGCCACGGCGCCATTCCAGGGAATGCAGCCAACGCAGCGGTGCAGGCAAGGGAGTCATGGGCAACCTGATCAGTGATCGAACACGGCCAAGGCCGCCGGGGTCTTGCTCGGGAGTGTCTTATCGGGTGCCGGCGCATCGTTGCCCGCGCCCAGGCCGCCGCCCAGGGCGGTGACCAGTTCGGCATGGGCGCTCAGGCGCGCAGCCTGGACCTGTTGCTCGACCTGTTGCTGGCGAAACAGCAGGGTTTGCGCATTAAGCACGTTGAGGTAATCGGTCAGGCCGCGCTGGTAGGCGATCATTGCGATGTCATAGGTTTTCTGCGCCGAGGCCACCGACTCGGCAGCGAAGGTCTGCTGCTTGGCCATGGATTCGCGGCGGATCAGTTGGTCGCTGATGCCTTTGAGCGCATTGACCAGGGTCTGGTTGTAGCGGGCCACGGCAATGTCGTAGCCGGCGCTGGCCTCGCCCAATTGCGCGCGCAGGCGGCCACCGTCGAAGATCGGCAGGGTGATCGCCGGGCCGACGCTGTAGTTGAGCTTCTTGCCGGTAAGAAACTCCAACATGCCGCCGCCGGTGGCGACGTAGCCGAGGCTGCCCACCAGGTCGACGTTGGGGTAGAAACCGGCGTGGGCCACGTCAATCCCCCGGGCCTGGGCCGCGATCTGCCAACGGCTGGCGACCACGTCCGGGCGCTGGCCAAGCAATTGCGCGGGCAGTGCCGAGGGCAATTTCAGCGGTGCGCCAAGGGCCAGGGTCGGCCGCTGCAAGCTTGCGCCCGCCCCCGGGCCCTTGCCGGCCAGGGCGGCCAGTTGGTTGCGGGTCAGGGCGATTGCTTCGTCGAGGGCGTCCAGTTGCCGATGGGTTTCGGGCAATGGGGTCTGGGCCTGGCTGACTTCAAAGTGCGTGCCGATGCCACCGTCCAGGCGTTTTTGCGCCAGGTCGAGGATCTGCTGTTGCTGGGCCAGGGTGGCGGCGACGATATCGCGCTGGGCGTAATGCAACGACAGCTGGATATAGGCGCGCACCACGTTGTTCTGCAGTTCCAGCTGGGCCTGGCGCGCCTGGGCGACACTCATATGCGCCAGGTCCACGGCGCGCTCGCTGGCATTGCGCTCGCGGCCCCACAGGTCGAGGGCGTAGCTCAGGCCCAGGGCGGCGTTGTTGTCCCAGGTGGTGGAATTGTCCAATTTACCAGGGCCGTAGAACTGATCGCTGGGCCAGTTGTGGCGCTTGAGGCTGGCGTCGCCGTTGATCTGCACGGCCTCGGCCGACTCGGCCAACCCGGCCATGGCCCGCGCTTCACGCACCCGGGCGGCGGCTTCGGCCATGCTTGGGCTGCCGTATACGGCGAGGTCGATCCAACGATTGAGCTGCGGGTCGCCATAGGCCTGCCACCACTGGGTGGTCGGCCAGTGGGCATCCCGGGTCGCGCTCTGGATGGCCTCGTCGGTGGCCAGGGTGTTGGCGGCGAGGCGCTTGCCTTGGGGGGCAATCCCTCCGGTTCCGATGCAGCCGCTGATTGCTAACGATAAAGCCCAAACACTGAGAGTCTTCAGCTCTCTGCTGATGCGACGCGGCACTGCTGCGAATTCCTGAGGTGGTGTGGCGGGGACGGTGCGGCAATTCTAGGGGGCGCGGGGAATGGCGATAAGGTGGGATTCCTGTGAATCTTTGTTACCGTTCAGGCGATAATCCATTGGTAGGGATCACTGGTAGTCGTAACTTTCTGTCACAATTTGTCATCTCCCTTGAGAGCACCCCATGGACACTTTGCAAAATATGCGCGCCTTCAGTTGTGTCGCCGAAGCCGGCAGCTTCACCGCCGCCGCGGGACAACTGGACACCACCACGGCCAACGTCTCGCGCGCGGTCTCCAATCTGGAGGCCCATCTGCAAACCCGCTTGCTCAACCGCACCACCCGCCGCATCGCCCTGACCGAGGCCGGCAAGCGCTATTTATTGCGCTGCGAGCAGATCCTCGCCTATGTCGAGGAGGCCGAGGCCGAAGCCAGCGACGCCCATGCGCGCCCCGCCGGGCAGCTCAAAGTGCACACCATGACCGGCATCGGCCAGCATTTCGTGATCGATGCGATTGCCCGCTACCGCCGCACCCACCCCGACGTGACCTTCGACCTGACCCTGGCCAACCGCGTACCCGACCTGCTGGACGAGGGCTACGACGTGTCCATCGTGCTCGCCAGCGAGTTGCCGGACTCGGGGTTTGTCTCCCAGCGCCTGGGGATCACCTACAGCATCGTCTGTGCCTCGCCGGCCTACGTTAAAGCCAACGGCTGCGCGCAGCGGCCCAGTGACCTGCTCAACCATGCCTGCCTGCGCCTGGTCAGCCCGGTGATCCAGCTGGACAAATGGGCCTTCAACGGCCCGGATGGCCAGGAAAGCGTGAGCATCAACAGCTCGCCGTTCCTGGTGAACTCCGCCGACGCGATGAAGACCGCGATCATCAGCGGCATGGGCGTCGGCCTGCTGCCGGTGTACGCGGCCATCGAAGGCCTGCGCAACGGCACCCTGGTGCGGATGATGCCGACGTACCGCTCCCAGGAGCTGAACCTGTATGCCATCTACCCATCGCGCCAGTACCTGGATGCGAAGATCAAGACTTGGGTGGAGTACCTGCGCGGCTCGCTGCCGGAGATCCTCGCGGCGCACCAGGCGGAGCTGGTGGCGTATGAGTTAAGTGGCAGTTTGGGTGCGGTGCGCCTTACAACCTGATTTGGAACACGGCCCCCAAATATAGAAAGTCCCCTGTGGGAGCGGGCTTGCCCGCTCCCACATTGGTGATGCGGTGTCCTGACAAGTGTGGGCAGGAATGTTAGCGTGCTTGGCATTCTTCCCCGTCGATGAGCCTCACTTGCGATGAAAAAGACTGTCCTCGCCTTCAGCCGTATCACCCCCGAAATGATCGAACGCCTGCAACAGGACTTCGAGGTCATCGTGCCCAACCCCAGGCAGGGCGATATCAACGCGCAGTTCAATGAAGCCCTGCCCCACGCCCACGGCCTGATCGGCGTTGGCCGCAAGCTCGGGCGCGCGCAGCTCGACGGTGCGGGCAAGCTTGAGGTCGTGTCCAGCGTCTCGGTAGGCTACGACAACTACGACGTGGACTACTTCAACGAACGCGGGATCATGCTCACCAACACCCCCGACGTGCTGACCGAAAGCACCGCCGACCTGGCCTTTGCCCTGCTGATGAGCAGCGCCCGCCGCGTGGCCGAGCTGGACGCCTGGACCAAGGCCGGGCAGTGGAAAGCCAGCGTCGGCGCGCCGTTGTTTGGTTGTGATGTGCACGGCAAGACCCTGGGTATCGTCGGCCTGGGCAATATCGGCGCGGCCATCGCCCGCCGTGGGCGCCTGGGCTTCAATATGCCGATTATCTACAGCGGCAACAGCCGCAAGACCGCACTGGAACAGGAGCTGGGCGCGCAGTTGCGCAGCCTGGACCAACTGCTGGCCGAGGCGGATTTTGTGTGCCTGGTGGTGCCCTTGAGCGAAAAGACCAGGCACCTGATCAGCCATCGTGAGCTAGGCTTGATGAAATCCAGCGCGATCCTGGTGAATATTTCCCGGGGCCCGGTGGTGGACGAGCCGGCACTGATCGAGGCCCTGCAAACCCAGCGTATTCGCGGTGCCGGGCTGGATGTGTATGAGCGCGAGCCCCTGGCCGAGTCGCCGCTGTTCCAACTGAGCAATGCGGTGACCTTGCCCCATATCGGCTCGGCCACCCATGAAACCCGTGAAGCCATGGCCAACCGCGCCCTGGACAACCTGCGCAGCGCCCTGTTGGGCCAGCGCCCGCAGGATCTGGTGAACCCGCAGGTGTGGAAGGGTTGACCTGTTAGTGTGTGTGGCTTGCCAGCCCCTACAGTTTTTGGCGTGAACGTCGATAACCCGCTATAGATTGTTATCCCTGATCCACAGAAGGTTTTTATGTCCACCACCAAAGCCCGCGCAGATTCACTCTCGCTTCTGCTCTTTACCTTGCGCAGCGGCAAGCTGATGGCCATCAACCTGCTGAAAGTCAGCGAAATCATTCCCTGCCCGCCACTGACCAAGCTGCCGGAGTCCCACCCGCACGTCAAAGGCATCGCCACCCTGCGCGGCACGGCCTTGTCGGTGATCGACCTCAGCCGGGCGCTGGGCGAGATGCCCCTGCAAGACCCCGACGGCGGCTGCCTGATCGTCACCGATGTCAGCCGCTCCAAACAGGGCCTGCATGTGCAGGCGGTGAGCCGGATCGTGCATTGCCTGACCACCGATATCCGCCCGCCGCCCTTTGGCTCCGGCGGCAATCGCTCGTTTATCACCGGCGTGACCCAGGTGGACGGGGTGCTGGTGCAGGTGCTGGACATCGAAAAAGTCATCCACGCCATCGCCCCCGCGCAGATCGAAGTGGCACCGACCGACTTGACCATGGCAGAAGCCGAAGTGCTCGGCCATGCGCGCATCCTGGTGGTGGACGACAGCCAGGTGGCCCTGCAGCAATCGGTACACACCCTGCGCAACCTTGGCCTGACCTGCCACACCGCACGCAGCGCCAAGGAAGCCATCGATGTGCTGCTGGAGCTGCAAGGCACCGCCGGGCAGATCAATGTGGTGGTGTCTGACATCGAAATGTCGGAAATGGACGGTTACGCTCTCACCCGTACCCTGCGCGAAACCCCGGATTTCCAGGACCTCTACGTGCTGTTGCACACCTCCCTGGACAGCGCGATGAACAGCGAAAAAGCCCGCCTGGCCGGTGCCAACTCGGTCTTGACCAAGTTCTCGTCGCCCGAGCTGACCAAATGCCTGGTGATCGCGGCCCAGACCGTGGCGCAACAAGGCCGGTAATAAATAGTGACCGCGTATTACCAACTGCTACGCCGCGACCTCACCCGCAGCCTGCCCGCGCCGCAGTGGCCGGCTGACACCCGCCTGGACCATTACCGCGACGAACTGGCCCCGGCGATTCATGCCGTGTTGCGCATGACCCAGGAACAGGGCGGTGGCCGGGTAGCCAACCTGGACACCTGGCGACAACAGTTCATCAGCGATGCCGAATTCGACCCCAGGCTGTGCCTGGTGGCCAGTAACGGCGATGGTATTCTCGGCGTGGCCCAGTGCTGGACCAGCGCCTTTATCAAGCACCTCAGTGTCCACCCCTGCGCCCAGGGCCAGGGGCTGGGGCGCGCCTTGTTGCTGCACAGCTTCCAGGTGTTCAAGCAGCGCGGCGAGCCCTATGTGGACCTCAAGGTGCTGGAGGGCAACCTGCGCGCACGCCAGCTGTATGAGAGTGCCGGCATGGTGTTTGTGCTACGCGACGCGGTCAGCGAAGACTGAGCGGTGCTGGCGCATAATTTGCTTCCAGAGTTCCTGAACGGCAGATAGAGGTCAAAACCCGTCACCGTTCAAGAGAGCCCTCTGACCTGGCCTGGTAGCAGATCCTCCATGAATACTCAGTTTTCCTGCGTTGGTTGCGGCAAATGCTGCACCGACCATCATGTCCCCCTGACCCTCGACGAGGCCCGCCAGTGGGCGGCGGACGGCGGTAATGTCATCGTGCTGGTGGAGGGGTTCCTGGGCAACGGCCTGGGCCTGCCACTGCAACAACGCGAGCATGCCGAACGACGTTCGGTGGTGGTACCCAGCGGCACGACCCAGGCATTTGTGGCAATCACCTTTGCCGCCTACAACGCCGGGCCCTGCCGGAATCTTGACGAAGACAACCGCTGCGGCATCTACGAGCGGCGGCCGCTGGTCTGTCGCATCTACCCGATGGAGATCAACCCGCATATCCCGCTGAACCCGGCCGCCAAGGACTGCCCGCCGCAATCCTGGGAACAGGGCCCGGCGCTGATCGTCGGCGGCGAGCTGGTGGACCGGGAACTGGCCGAGTTGATCCGCCGCTCGCGCCAGGCCGACCGTGACGATGTGCAGACCAAAGAGGCGGTGTGCGCCCTGCTGGGGATTCGCACCACGGCGCTCAAGGGCGATGGCTTTACCGCGTACCTGCCGGACATGGGCGCCTTTGCCCGGGCCATTGCGCTGGCGGTGGAGCAACCGGCCGTGGCCAATGAGTGGGTGTTTCATGTGTCCGGGATGGATATCGCCGAACAGTTGCTCGAGGCCGGGGCGCAGATAGCCACCGAGGTGCCGGCCAACTATGCGTTTATCTCCCTGCGCGCCGCCTAACGGCGCTTGCCCCAGAACTCTTCCGCCAGCCGCCGCAGGTCTTCTGCCAGTGCCGCCACGTCGCCCGAACTGAGCTGGCTCTGCTGGCCGGCGCTGACGGTGGCCTCGCCGGCATCGCGAATGCCGACGATATTGCGATTGATGTCCTCGCTCACCGCGCTCTGCTCCTCCACCGCCGTGGCGATCTGCACACTCATGGCGGTGATCTGGTTGACCCGCTGGCTGATGCCATCCAGGGCCGACGCGGCGCGCTGGGCATGCTCAACACTGGCTTCGACATGCTGGCTGCTTTGCTCCATGACCATCACCGCATCGCGGGCGCCGCCCTGCAGGGTGCTGATCATGCGCTGGATTTCATTGGTCGATTGCTGGGTACGTTGCGCCAGGCCGCGCACTTCGTCAGCCACCACCGCAAAACCACGCCCCTGCTCGCCCGCCCGCGCCGCCTCGATGGCCGCGTTGAGGGCCAGCAGGTTAGTCTGCTCGGCAATCGCCCGGATCACCTCCAGCACGCTGGAAATATCCCCGCTGTGGCTTTCCAATTGATGGATCACGCTGGTGGCCCTGGCCAGTTCCTGGGACAGGCGCAGCACCGCATCACGGCTTTCGTCCACCCGTTGATGGCCTTCGCGGGTCTCGCTGCCGGCCTGGTCCGCCGCCTTCGAGGCTTGTTGGGCATGGCTGGCGACTTGCGCCACGCTGGCCGCCATCTCCTGGATGGCGGTGGCCACTTGGTCGGTCTGACTCTGCTGGCCCAGGGTGCTGGCGTGGCTGCTGTCCAGTTGCTGGACCAGGGCCGCCGCGTGCCCGGATAAACGCTGCGACGCATCGCCAATCCGGCCGACCACCGCGCCCACCTGGGCTTCGAGCATCTGCATGGCGAATTCGATTTGCCCCAGTTCATCCGCACGCCCGGTATAGATCGCCTGGCTGACGGGGTTGTCGGCAATCTGCCGCGCCCGCTCGCTCAATTGCCTCAGGGGGCGCAACAGCAGATTGATGCCCAATACGCCCGCCGCACCCACCGCCGCCAGGCCCAGCACTTGCAACGCCCACGAATAACTGGCCAACCCGGCCCCCACGCCCCAGGTCAGGGCGCCTGTGGCGCCGGTGACCAGCGACAGCTTCAAGGGCATCTCCAGCACTGGCCGCACGCGCCGAGTCCCCGCGCGCAGGCGGGCATAAGCGCGCTCTGCCGCCAACACCCGCCGTGCATCGGGCTTGGTGCGCACCGACTGGTATTCCACCGCCACGCCATCACGGGTAACCGGCGAGGCATAGGCGCTGACCCAATAGTGATCGCCGTTTTTGCAGCGGTTCTTCACCATGCCCATCCACGAGTGGCCGCTTTTGAGGGTCTGCCACATATGGGCAAAGGCCGCCGACGGCATGTCTGGATGGCGTAGCAGATTATGTGGCGCGCCCAGCAGTTCCTCGCGGCTGTAGCCGCTGACGTCGATAAAATCCTGGTTGGCGTAGGTAATCGAACTGCCTAAATCAGTGGTCGAGAGGATGTTGGCGTCTTGGGCAATGTCCACACTTCGACCCGTGACCGGGAGATTGATCTTCATGAAAAGCGCGCTCGGGGTTGTTGAGGGAGTCGGCAGGGGCACCGACTCTAAGCGCACCGGTTGAGCAAATACTGATCCAGCTCATGTTCCACGCATTTAGTTGCCCACGCCCCGCCGCATCGCAGGCCCAAGGGGCTCCTCGGTCAGGGCCACGCACTCCATCGCCACCCGCGCCCCGTGTGGCAGCCTACGGATGGCCAGTACGCTGCGGGCCGGCAACCGGCTACGGGCGAAGTAGCCCAGGTACACCTGGTTGACCAGGGCCAGGTCATCCAGGTCGACCAGCATCAAGGTGCACTTGACCACCCGGTCCAGCGACGACTGATGGCGTTCCAACAGGTCGTGCAGGGTGGTCATCACCTGTGTCATCTGCGCGCCCGTGCCCCCTTTCACCAGGTTGCGGTTCACGTCCACGCCCAAAATAGTCGAGATATACAGCATGCTCCCCACCCGCACGGCCTCGGAAAAGGGCAGCTCCAGCTCACTGGGATAAAATTGCGGCCCGTGCGTGTCTTGCACAGTGGCGGCCTCGGGTTCTTCCTGCTGATAGCTCTGGAGAATGCGCTGGTGCTCGCCACTCTGCTTGAGCTGCTCCAGTGCCCGGTTAAGGTCACGGCGCAACTCGGGGTCGGACTTGCGCACGCCAATGGCCACGGCGGTGCCCAGTTGTTGGCCGGTGACCGGCGGGCCGACGAAATCGAAAGATTGCCCCTGCTCGGTGTCGAGCAGTTCCTGGCGGATTTCTGCGGTGCCTTGCAGCGTTGCATCGATATCACCGGCCACCAGGCTGCGGATCAACTGGTCGTTGAGCCAGAAACTCTTGATGATCACACCGGCCGGCGCCCATTGCGCCAGGGCGAAGGCTTCGCGATTGCTGCCGGTCAACACCCCCACGCGCTTGCCCTTGAGGGCACGTACCGTGGGCATCAGCCCGGAATACCGGCGTGCCACCAAGTGAGTGGTCAGGGGGTACAGATCATCGCTGAAGTCGATCAACTGCCGGCGTTGTGGGGTAGACGCCATACCCATGATTGCATCGAAACGCCGGCTTTCAAGGGCGCCGATGCTATGGGTGAACACTTGATCGACCCAGGTGCAGCGAACATCGAGTTGCGCACACAAGGCATTGCCCAGCTCGATGTTCAAGCCAACCAATTGCCCTTGGGCATTGCGGCTTTCATAGGGCGGAAACAACGGGGAGATCGCAAAGCGGATCTCGCTGCGCGGCGCAGCACCTGCCGCCGCCCCTACCAGAAGGCTGCCCGACAGCAGCGACCCAATGGATAAAACGAAGATCTTTGCCCAAGCCATGAAGACATCCCTTTCTTGAAAGACCCACTCCTTCACCCCATGCGGCTGCCAACCAGGCGCGGCGCAGGGGGTATCGAGCAGCTTTCAAGAAAAGGTCATGGGCCGACAAGGCGAAAAGTCAGCAATGGCTGTAGGCACAACTGCCGTCAGCGTTTACCCATCGAACGGCGGGTGCCGGGCGGCGCCATGCCGGGGGTCTTGGTGTGGCCGTTCTTGGCGCCGTTTTTGTACCACGGCTGATTGCTGTCCTTTGCCCCGGCCAATTCACCCGGCTTGAAGGGGAACTTGAAGGCCGGGATCGCCGGCTTGGCTTCACTGTCGAGGCAGTCTGGATCAGCGAGTTCGGCGCTTTCAACAGGCGGTTGGGTCGGGCAATTCATGGAAGCTCCGGGGCGTGCAAAAAATGACGCGGGCCCGACTTGCGGGCCACACTGGCGCGCAGTATACCTGCGCGCCCTGGTTCTTTAACCACTGCCGGTACGAATGGTCGACCTTTGCTGACCGCGCTGTCAGTTAACGGTCACTTTGCTGACCGGGTTTGCAGGCTATAAAGAGCCTCCACTCTTCCCATTCCCTGTCTGGACGCCGCAAGCCCATGCCCATGCATCGCAAAACCACCTGGATTGTGCTCGCCGTCGTGACCCTGGCGGTCGTGGCCTGGGTAGCGACCCGACCGGCCAAGACCAAGCTGGCGGCCTCCAGCGCAGTCCCGGTGCGGGTGGTCAGTGTCGCGCAGCAGGATATCCCGCGGTTTGTCAGCGGCATCGGCTCGGTGCTGTCGCTGCACAGTGTGGTCATTCGCCCACAGGTCGACGGCATCCTCACCAAACTGCTGGTCAAGGAAGGACAATTGGTAAAAGCCGGCGACCTGCTGGCGAGCATCGATGACCGGGCGATCCGCGCCAGCCTCGACCAGGCCAAGGCTCAGTTGGGCGAAAGCCAGGCGCAGTTGCAGGTGGCGCAGGTCAATCTCAAGCGCTACAAGGAACTGAGCATCGACGACGGCGTGTCGAAGCAGACTTACGACCAGCAGCAAGCCCTGGTCAACCAGCTCAAGGCCACGGCCCTGGGCAACCAGGCGGCGATTGATGCGGCCCAGGTACAGCTTTCCTACACACAGATTCGCTCCCCCGTCAGCGGCCGGGTGGGGATTCGTAATGTGGATGAGGGCAACTTCCTGCGCACCACGGATGCCCAGGGCCTGTTCTCGGTGACGCAGATCGATCCCATCGCCGTGGAATTCTCCCTGCCGCAACAGATGCTGCCGACCCTGCAGGGCCTGATCGCCGCGCCACACCCGGCCAGTGTCGATGCGTTTCTCGGCGCCGACACCGATAGCCCGGCGGCGCTCTTGCTCGGCGAAGGCCGCCTGAGCCTGATCGATAACCAGATCAGCGCCAGCACCGGCACCATCCGCGCCAAGGCGGTGTTCAGCAATGCCGCGCAAACGCTGTGGCCGGGGCAACTGGTCACGGTGAAGATCCAGACCGCCCTCGACAAGGCCGCCTTGGTGGTGCCACCCACCGTGGTCCAGCGCGGTATGGACTCGCACTTCGTGTACCGCCTCAGTGGCGACAAGGTGGACGTGGTGCCCGTGCACGTGGCTTACCAGAACAGCGACCTGACGATTGTCACCGGCGTGCAGCCCGGTGATGTGCTGGTCAGCGACGGCCAGTCACGCCTCAAGGCCGGCGCCCGGGTGGAGGTGCTCAAGGAGCCGCCCCGGATCCAGACGGCCCAAGCGCAGGCCCAGCCATGAAGGGCGGCTCGGTATCGGCCTGGTGCGTCGACCACCCGGTCGCCACCCTGCTGCTGACTTTTGCCCTGGTGCTGCTAGGGTTGATCGCCTTCCCGCGCCTGCCCGTCGCGCCCTTGCCGGAGGCCGAGTTCCCGACGATCCAGGTCACCGCCCAACTGCCCGGCGCCAGCCCCGACACCATGGCGTCCTCGGTGGCCACGCCCCTGGAAGTGCAATTCAGCGCCATCCCCGGCATGACCCAGATGACGTCCAGCAGTGCCTTGGGCTCCACCCTGCTGACCCTGCAATTTACCCTCGAAAAAAGCATCGACACCGCCGCCCAGGAAGTACAGGCGGCGATCAACACGGCCGCCGGCAAGTTGCCCAGCGATATGCCCAACCTGCCGACCTGGCGCAAGGTCAACCCGGCGGACAGCCCGGTGCTGATCCTCAGTCTCAGCTCCAACAATATGCCCGGCACCGAACTGAGCGACTACGTGGAAACCCTGCTGGCCCGGCAGATCAGCCAGATCGACGGCGTCGGCCAGATCAGCATCACCGGCCAGCAGCGCCCGGCGATTCGCGTGCAGGCCTCGCCGGACAAACTCGCCGCCATCGGCCTGACCCTGGCCGATATCCGCCTGGTGTTGCAGCAATCGAGCCTGAACCTGGCCAAGGGCGCGCTGTATGGGCGCGACAGCGTGTCGACGCTGTCGACCAACGACCAACTGTTCCACCCCGAGCAATACGGTGAGTTGATCGTCTCCTACAAGGACGGCGCGCCGGTGCAACTGCGCGATGTGGCGCGAGTGGTCAATGGCTCGGAGAACGCCTACGTGCAGGCCTGGTCCGGTGATAGGCCGGGGGTCAACCTGGTGATCTTCCGCCAGCCGGGGGCCAATATCGTCGACACCGTGGACCGCATCCTGGCCGAACTGCCGCGCTTGCAGGCGATGCTGCCGGCGTCGGTGGAGGTCAGCCCGCTGTCGGACCGCACCAAGACCATTCGCGCCTCGCTGCATGAAGTGGAAATCACCCTGTTGATCGCCGTGCTACTGGTGGTGGCGGTGATGGCGCTGTTCCTGCGCCAGTGGTCGGCAACCCTGATTGTCTCCAGTGTGCTGGGGGTGTCGCTGGTGGCCACTTTTGCCTTGATGTACGTGATGGGTTTCAGCTTGAACAACCTGACCCTGGTGGCCATCGTGATCGCCGTGGGGTTTGTGGTGGACGATGCGATTGTGGTGGTGGAGAACATCCATCGTCACCTTGAGGCGGGCCTGGACAAGCGCGAAGCGGCGATCAAGGGCGCCGGCGAGATTGGGTTTACCGTGGTCTCCATCAGCTTCTCGCTGGTGGCCGCGTTTATCCCGCTGCTGTTTATGGGCGGCGTGGTCGGGCGCCTGTTCAAGGAATTTGCCCTGACCGCGACCTCGACCATCCTGATTTCGGTGGTGGTGTCCCTGACCCTGGCGCCGATGCTGGCCGGGCAGTTTATGCGCGCCCCCACCCACCGTCCCCATGACAAGCCGGGCTTTGGCGAACGCCTGCTGGCCGGTTACGCGAGGAACCTGCGCCGGGCCCTGGCCCATCCGCGCACGATGCTTGCTCTCTTCACCGTGACCCTGGGCCTGGCCGTGGCCGGCTACGTGTTTATCCCCAAGGGGTTTTTCCCGGTGCAGGACACCGGTTTTATCCTCGGCACCAGCGAGGCGGCGGCCGATGTGTCCTACCCGGACATGGTGGCCAAGCACCAGGCCCTGGCCGAGATCATCAAGGCCGACCCTGCGGTGGAAAACTTCTCCCACGCCGTGGGCGTGACCGGCAGCAACCAGACCATTGCCAACGGCCGCGTCTGGATTGCCTTGAAGGATCGGGGCGATCGCGATGTGTCCGCCAGCCAGTTTATCGACCGGATCCGCGCCAAACTGGCCCAAGTGCCGGGGATCGTGCTGTACCTGCGCGCCGGCCAGGACATCAACCTCAGCTCCGGGCCCAGCCGCAGCCAGTACCAATACGTGCTCAAGAGCAACGACGGCGCGACCCTGAACACCTGGACCCAACGCCTCACCGAAAAACTGCACGCCAACCCGGCCTTCCGCGATCTGTCCAATGACCTGCAACTGGGCGGCAGCATTACCCACATCAGTATCGACCGCCAGGCCGCCGCGCGTTTTGGCCTGACCGCCACCGATGTCGACCAGGCGCTGTACGATGCGTTCGGCCAACGCCAGGTCAATGAATTCCAGACCGAGACCAACCAATACCAGGTGGTGCTGGAACTGGACAGCCAGCAACGGGGCAAGGCCGAGAGCCTGAACTACTTCTACCTGCGCTCACCCCTGAGCGGCGAGATGGTGCCGTTGTCGGCGCTGGCCAAGGTCGATCCGCCAACCGTCGGGCCGTTGTCGATCAGCCATGACGGCATGTTCCCGGCGGCCAACCTGTCGTTCAACCTGGCGCCGGGCGTGGCCCTGGGGGACGCGGTGATCATGCTCGACCAGGCCAAGAACGAGATCGGCATGCCGAGCACCCTTATCGGCAACTTCCAGGGTGCGGCCCAGGCGTTCCAGAGCTCATTGGCCAGCCAGCCGTGGCTGATCCTCGCGGCGCTGGTGGCGGTCTATATCATCCTCGGCGTGCTGTATGAGAGTTTCGTGCACCCGCTGACCATCATCTCGACCCTGCCCTCCGCCGGCCTGGGTGCGTTGATCATGCTGTGGCTGCTGGGCCAGGACTTTTCCATCATGGCCTTGATCGGCCTGGTGTTGTTGATCGGCATCGTCAAGAAAAACGGCATCCTGATGATCGACTTTGCCCTGGAGGCCCAGCGCGTGCGCGGGCTGGCGCCTAGCGATGCGATTTACGAAGCCTGTATCACGCGTTTTCGGCCGATCATCATGACCACCCTCGCCGCGCTGCTGGGCGCGGTGCCGCTGATGCTCGGCGCAGGCCCCGGCGCGGAGCTGCGCCAGCCCCTGGGGATCGCGGTGGTCGGCGGGTTGCTGGTGAGCCAGGCACTGACGCTGTTCACCACGCCGGTCATATACTTGTACCTTGAGAAACTTTTCCACAGACCCACACCGGCCCTTGGGCTTACGACCACACAGTGAGGCGGGGTCATGCGCGTCCTGATTATTGAAGACGAAGAAAAAACCGCCGACTACCTGCATCGCGGGCTGACGGAGCAAGGCTACACCGTGGACGTGGCCCGCGACGGCATCGAGGGCCTGCACCTGGGCCTGGAAAGCGACTACGCGGTGATCGTGCTCGATGTGATGCTGCCCAGCCTCGACGGTTTTGGCGTGCTGCGCGCGCTGCGGGCGCGCAAGCAGACCCCGGTGATCATGCTCACCGCCCGCGAGCGCGTGGAAGACCGCATCCGCGGCCTGCGCGAAGGCGCCGACGATTACCTGGGCAAGCCGTTTTCCTTCCTCGAACTGGTGGCGCGCCTGCAAGCCCTGACCCGCCGCAGTGGCGGGCATGAGCCGGTGCAGGTGACCATCGCCGACCTGTGGATCGACCTGATCAGCCGCAAGGCCAGCCGCGCCGGCCTGCGCCTGGACCTGACCGCCAAGGAGTTCTCGCTGCTCAGCGTCCTGGCGCGGCGCCAGGGCGAGATCCTGTCCAAGACGGCGATTGCGGAAATGGTCTGGGACATCAACTTCGACAGCGACGCCAATGTGGTCGAAGTGGCGATCAAGCGCCTGCGGGCCAAGCTCGACGGGCCCTTCGAGCATAAGCTGCTGCACACCATCCGTGGCATGGGCTATGTGCTGGAGAACCGCAGTGTCGAGTAACTCGATTGCCCTGCGCCTGAGCGGCATGTTCACCCTGGTGGCGCTGGTGATTTTCCTGCTGATCGGCGGCGCGTTGTACCAGCAAGTGGACCGTGGCCTGGGCTTGTTGCCGGGGGCCGAGCTGGATGCGCGCTACAGTGTGCTGGAGTCGTCGATCAAGCGTTTCGGCACACCGGATCACTGGGTGAAGATGACCAGCAAACTCAAGCTGCTGGGGGAAGAGGACACGCGGATTCGTTTCTGGGTGGTGAGCAGTGACCCGACCTACGAGTACGGCAACCCGGACGCCCGCCTGCGCAAATTCGCCGCCGGGCCCACGGGCATGCGCGACTTGTACCTGCCAGGGCATGCCTACCCGTTCAAGGTGCTGGTCAGCCAGTTTCCGGCCAAGGACCAGCGCCCGCCGCTGCGCTTTATGATCGCTATCGACACCGCCAACTTCCGCACCACCCAGCACCATCTGCTGATGGCCTTGATCAGCCTGGCGTTTGTCGGCGTGGTGCTGGCTTCGCTGCTGGGCTTCTGGGTCGCGCGTATCGGCCTCAAGCCGCTGATCAAACTCTCGGATGAAGCGCAAAAACTGGCACCGCCGAAACTGTCCGGGCGCTTGCAACTGTCGCCACTGCCGCCGGAACTCAAGCAGTTCGTCAATGCCTTCAACTCGACCCTGGAGCGCGTGGAAACCGCCTACTCACGCCTGGAATCCTTCAATGCCGACGTGGCCCACGAACTGCGCTCGCCGCTGACCAACCTGATCGGCCAGACCCAGGTCGCCCTGACCCGTGGCCGCTCGGCCGAGCATTACTTCGAGGTGCTGCAATCGAACCTGGAAGACTTGGAGCGCCTGCGCTCGATCATCAATGACATGCTGTTCCTGGCCAGCGCCGACCAGGGCAGCAAGGCCACCAAGCTGATCGAAAGCTCCCTGGCCGATGAGGTGGCGACCACCCTCGACTACCTGGACTTTATCCTCGAAGACGCCCAGGTGCAGGTGACGGTGAGCGGCGATGCCCAGGTACGGATCGAAAAGGCCCATTTGCGCCGGGCCCTGATCAACCTGCTGAACAATGCCGTGCAGCACACCTCGCCGGGGCAGGTGATCGCGGTGCGGATTGAAGCGCAGGCGCAGCAGGTGCTGATTGGCGTGACCAACCCAGGGGAGATGATCGCCAGCGAGCACCTGCCCCGCTTGTTCGAGCGCTTCTACCGCGTGGACGCCTCACGCAGTAACAGCGGGGCCAATCATGGGCTGGGCCTGGCCATCGTCAAGGCGATCGCGCTGATGCATGGCGGGGATGTGTTTGTGCGCAGTGAGCACGGAGGCAATACCTTTGGTATCACCCTGCCGATCTAAATGTTAAAACCGCCATACCATCAAAATGTGGGCTTGCTCCCACACAAGCCCATCCCCATAGGTGGATCCTCGTTGTCTTGACTGTTGCGATTTGGGCAATAGTTATTATCTTGTTACACTCTGTACCGTACCGCTCGCCTGCGCCACTATGTCGCATCGACGAGCGAGACGGCAAAGACAGCCGACCCGCCCTGCCATTTCCCTCGACTTATTGCCAGGGCTCTATACTGGGAATCTGTCTTAAAGCCGCTGACTTCAGCGGCTTTTTTTTGCCGTAAAAAAAGGCCAGGAACGCCCCACAACATTGGCCATTTAGACTGACCCAAAGGAGCTCCCCGGTGAAAACCGCGCTGACACTCACCCCGCTATTCCTCGCGATTGCAGCAACTATCCCCCCGCTCGCCCATGCAGCAGACGCCCCAGCCGCTGACGGTTTTGTCGAAGGCTCCAGCCTCACGATCAACACCCGCAACTACTACATGAACCGCGACCGTCGTGACACCCACACCGACGACAGCAAAGAGTGGGGCCAGGGTTTGCTCGGGATCTTCGAGTCCGGCTACACCCAGGGCACTGTGGGTTTTGGCCTGGACGCCCATGCCATGCTCGGCCTGAAACTGGACGGCGGCGGCGGCACCGACGGCTCCAGCATCCTGCCGTACGGCAGCGGCAACGGCAAAGCGCCGGGCTCGTTTTCCACCGGTGGCGGCACCCTGAAAATGCGCGCCCTGGATACCGAACTCAAAGCCGGCGACCTGTTCCTCAACAACCCGGTGATTGCCGGTGGCATGACCCGCATGCTGCCCGAGACCTTCCGTGGTGTCAGCCTGACCAACCACAGCCTTGACGGCTGGATGCTCGAAGGCGGCCAGGCCAGTTTTGCCAAGCTCTACAACCAGAGTGGCCACGGGCGCATCGGCACCAGTTATGGCGTGCTGCCCAAGGGCCAGGACAGTCAGCATATGACCTGGGCCGGCGTAGCCTGGAGCGGCCTGCCAGGGCTGACCAGCAACCTGTACGCCGCCGAACTCAAGGACGTGTGGAACCAGTACTACTACGACCTGGACTACACCTACGCACTCAACGACCTGGTCAGCCTCAACCCCGGCCTGCACTTCTACCATACCCAGGACACCGGCCATGCCCTGCTGGGGGATATCGACAACAACACCTACAGCCTGCATTTCACCGTGGGCGTGGGCAATCACAGCGTCACCGCCGCATACCAGCGGGTCAACGGCAACACCCCGTTCGACTACATCGTCCAGGGCGACAGCGTGTACCTGGACAACTCCCAGCAATACTCGGACTTCAACGGCCCCAACGAGCGCTCGTGGAAACTCAAGTACGCCTATGACTTCGCCGGCCTTGGCGTGCCCGGCCTGACCTCGGCGGTGTCCTATATCAGCGGCAAGACCGACCTGACCAAGGTCGATCCCAACAGCCGGGGCTATTCGGCCTGGTACAGCGCCGATGGCAAGAACGCCAAGCACTGGGAACGGGATATCGACCTCAAGTACGTGATACAGGGCGGCAAGGCCAAGGACCTGTCCGTACGCCTGCAATGGGCGACCAACCGTGGCAGCAATGGCTACTCGGCAGTGGACCGCGATGTGGATGAGTACCGGGTGATCGTCGACTACCCGATCAATGTGTTCTGACGGCCCATTATCTTTTTTGCCAGCGCGGGCCGCTTGCCCTTGAAATGGGAGCGCGCCCGCCGCTCGACCGAACCCTGGGCCCTGTTGATGATTGGCACCGATCACTGCAAGGCCTTCACCGACCGCCATGGCCACCAGGGCGGCGGCGAAGCATGGCCAGAACGCAGAAATAAAAAAAGGCCACCCGAAGGCAGCCTTTAAAAACTAAAGAAAGAGAGTGGTTACTTACACCGCCGCAACGGGACGCATGTAAGAGATCGGTGCAGTGCTGGCATCTTCAAAGGTCACGACTTCCCAAGCATCTTTCTGCTCAATCAACTTGCGCAGGAGCTGGTTGTTCAGTGCATGGCCCGACTTGAAGCCTTTGAACTCACCTATCAGGCTATTGCCCAGCAGGTAGAGGTCACCAATTGCATCGAGGATCTTGTGCTTCACGAATTCGTCTTCATAGCGAAGGCCGTCTTCGTTCAGTACACCATCCGCGTCGACCACGATGGCGTTTTCCACGCTGCCGCCGAGTGCGAGGTTGTGCTTGCGCAGGTACTCGATGTCACTCATGAAACCAAAGGTACGGGCGCGGCTGACTTCTTTTACGAACGAAGTGCTGGAAAAATCCACGCTTGCACTTTGGGTGCGGTCACGGAATACCGGGTGATCGAAATCGATCTCAAAGCTCACTTTAAAGCCTTCAAACGGAACGAAGGTGGCGCGCTTGTCGCCGTCTTCTACTGTCACTTCCCGCAGAATGCGAATGAACTTCTTGGCTGCGTCCTGTTCTTCCAGGCCGGCAGATTGAATCAGGAATACGAAAGGTCCAGCGCTACCATCCATGATCGGGACTTCAGACGCGGAGAGCTCGACGTAGGCGTTATCGATGCCCAGGCCAGCCATGGCCGAGAGCAAGTGCTCCACCGTGTCCACTTTGACGTCACCGTTGACCAATGTGGTCGACATGGTGGTTTCGCCAACGTTTTCCGCGCGAGCAGGAATCTGCACCACAGGGTCCAGGTCGGCACGAACAAACACGATGCCGGTGTCGACAGGTGCGGGCTTGAGGGTCAGGTATACCTTCTCCCCGGAGTGCAGACCTACACCTGTGGCACGGATAATATTCTTCAGGGTGCGTTGTTTAATCATGGCTTGGACCGCTTCAGCGCAAATTGCGAACTGGTATCAACAAAGGCTGGCGATAATAACAGACCAGACCTTTGCTGAACACCAATCACCTTCATAGCCCTGATACATTCCATTAATCGGCCTGACGACGCAGGAAAGCCGGGATGTCCAGGTAGTCCAGATCATCTTGCGGATTCGGGCTACGGGACGCCGCAGCACCGGCCTGGGCCTGGTTGCGCATCACGGTCGGACGATCCAGGTCACGGTAGTTCACCGACGGCAGTTCCTGGCGAGCAGGTGCTGGAGCGGCGGCCGAGGCCTGGCTGGTGTGCACGGTATTGTCGATGACCTTCACAGGCTTCTCGATTTTTGCGCCCAGACCCGTGGCAACCACGGTCACATGCAGTTCGTCGCGCATGTCCGGGTCGATAACGGTACCGACCTTGACCATCGCGTGCTCGGAAGCGAAGGCTTCGATGATGCTACCCACGTCGGAGTACTCACCCAGGGACAGGTCGGGACCGGCGGTGATGTTCACCAGGATGCCGCGTGCACCTTGCAGGTTCACGTCTTCGAGCAACGGGTTGCGGATGGCCGCTTCGGTCGCTTCGCGTGCACGGTTAGGACCGCTGGCGCAGCCAGTGCCCATCATCGCCATGCCCATTTCGCTCATGACCGTACGCACGTCGGCAAAGTCGACGTTGATCATGCCCGGACGCTTGATGATGTCGGAGATACCGCGAACGGCACCGGCCAGTACGTCATCGGCCTTGGCGAAAGCCGACAGCAGGCTGGCGTCTTTACCGAGGATGGTCAGCAGTTTCTCGTTGGGGATGGTGATCAACGAGTCCACGCTTTCAGACAGCAGACGGATGCCTTCGTCGGCGATCTGCATGCGCTTGCGGCCCTCGAACGGGAACGGACGGGTCACGACCGCGACCGTCAGGATCCCCATTTCCTTGGCCACTTCGGCAATGATTGGCGCCGCACCGGTACCGGTACCGCCGCCCATGCCGGTGGTGATAAACACCATGTTGGTGCCTTGCAGCACTTCGGCAATACGCTCGCGGTCTTCCAGGGCGGCTTGACGGCCGACTTCTGGATTGGCGCCAGCGCCCAGGCCCTTGGTCACGGCTGTGCCCAATTGCAGGATGGTCCGCGCGCCGATGCTTTTGAGCGCCTGGGCATCAGTGTTGGCGCAGATGAATTCAACGCCTTCAATGTTGCTCTTGACCATATGATTGACAGCGTTGCCGCCGCCACCGCCAACACCGATTACTTTAATAACCGGGCTTGCGGGGATGTTGTCTACGAGTTCGAACATTTTCCCTCTCCTTCATTTCTCTAGTTTTTTCGCCTACTACTTGAAACGGTGTTGCGGTAAATCGTTAGAAATTGCCTTTCACCCAGGCTTGCAGGCGCTCCAGCAACGGCGCTTTGGGCTCGTCACTGCTATAGCTTTCGCGGCTGCCAATGCCCGACAGGGAAATGCCGTCGGTCTGCTTTTGCAGGCCATACAACAGCAAGCCCACACCGGTGGAATAAATCGGGTTGCGCACCACGTCGCCCAGGCCCTTGACGCCATGGGGCACGCCCAGGCGGACCGGCATGTGGAAGATTTCCTCGGCCAGTTCAACCGCGCCTTCCATCTTCGAGGTGCCACCGGTCAGCACGATGCCGGCCGGGATCAAATCTTCGTAGCCGCTGCGGCGTAGTTCAGCCTGGATCAGGGTGAACAGTTCGTCGTAGCGCGGCTCGACCACTTCGGCCAGGGCCTGGCGCGACAGTTCGCGCGGTGGGCGGTCGCCCACGCTCGGCACCTTGATGGTTTCACCGGCACCGGCCAGCTTGGCCAGGGCGCAGGCGTAGCGGATCTTGATTTCTTCGGCGTACTGGGTCGGTGTGCGCAGCGCCATAGCGATGTCGTTGGTCACCTGGTCGCCGGCAATCGGGATCACCGCAGTGTGACGAATCGCACCTTCGGTAAAAATCGCGATATCGGTGGTGCCGCCGCCGATGTCCACCAGGCACACGCCCAGCTCTTTTTCGTCGTCGGTCAGGACCGAATACGCGGAAGCAAGCTGCTCAAGAATGATGTCGTCGATTTCCAGGCCGCAGCGGCGCACGCATTTTTCAATGTTCTGTGCGGCATTCACGGCGCAGGTCACCACGTGGACCTTGGCTTCCAGACGTACGCCCGACATGCCCAGGGGCTCACGCACGCCTTCCTGGTTATCGATCACGTAGTCCTGCGGCAGGGTGTGCAACACACGCTGGTCAGCCGGGATCGCCACGGCCTGGGCGGCGTCGAGGACGCGCTCCAGGTCGGCCGAGCTGACTTCACGGTCGCGGATCGCCACGATGCCGTGGGAGTTCAGGCTGCGGATGTGATTGCCCGCCACACCGACGAACGCCGAGTGAATCCGGCAGCCGGCCATCAGTTGCGCCTCTTCGATGGCGCGCTGGATCGATTGCACGGTGGACTCGATATTGACCACCACGCCCTTCTTCAGGCCCCGGGACGGATGCGTGCCGATTCCGACGATTTCCAGCGTGCCGTCGTCCGCGACCTCGCCTACCAGCGCCACCACTTTGGAGGTGCCGATATCGAGACCGACGATCATTTTGCCGCTTTGCACGTTTGCCATGGGTCCTGCCTCTTCTTAATTCTTCGCGACAGCGGGCTGCGCTGTCGTGGGCGCAGCCGGTTCGCGCCAGCTAACGGCCAGGCCGTTGGCGTAACGCAGGTCGATGCTCGCAATGTTCGTAATCTGTTCTTTCAGGGTTTTGTCGTAGATGGCGATAAAGCGGCGCATCTTTTCCACCAGGTGGTCGCGTCCCAGCAACAACTCGATGCCCGGGCCGGAACTGCCTGCCCCGGTGGTCAAAAACCAGCTGCCCCGCTCGCGCAATTCCAGGCGCGCAATGGAGAAGCCCAGTGGCCGCAGCATCTGGCTCAACGCCTGGTACTGCTGCATCACTTGTTGCTGTGCCCGTTGCGGCCCGAACAACTGCGGCAAATGCTCGTAATTGGCCAGCTCACGCGGGTTGAACGCCTGGCCCTGGTTATTCAACAGCGCTTCGTCGCCCCAGCGGGCCACGGGCAGTTGCTCTTCCAGGCGGATCGTCACTTGATCCGGCCACACGCGCCGTACTTCGGCGTGGGCAATCCACGGCATCTGCTCCAGCTCGGCACGCATGCCTGCCAGGTCGATGGTGAAGAAGCTCGCCGCGACAAAAGGCGCGATCCGCTGCTGCACCGCTTGCTGGCTGATGTAGCTCAAGTCGCCCTGCACGCTGATCTTGCTGATCGGGCGGTCGGCATACGGCAACAGGCGCTGCGCACCTTCATAGGTGCCAAAGCCCAACGCCACCAACAACACCGGCCAGAACAGGGCCTTGAGAAAACCAAAGTTGGCTTTCGGCAGGCGCGCCGACATCGGCTCTTTAGCCACCATTCGACTGGCACCCCGCGGCACCGGCTTGCGGCCGGGAGCGGGTGGCTGATGACGAAGCGATGCGCCTTGCATGGTCTTAACCTCGTGCCTCTATATAGCTAGCCGCCAGAATCGCCAGCACCAACTGCTGGAAGTCCAGGCCGGCTGCGCGTGCAGCCATGGGCACCAGGCTGTGGTCGGTCATGCCCGGTGCGGTGTTGACTTCCAGGAACCAGAAGTTCCCCTGGTCATCCTGCATCACGTCTGCCCGCGCCCAACCGGCGATACCCAACGCCTCACAGGCTTGCGCCGTGAGGTCCATCAATTCCTGCTCTTTGGTTGCATCGAGGCCGCATGGGATCCGGTACTGGGTATCGGAAGCCAGGTACTTGGCGTCGTAGTCATAAAAGGTGTGAGGCGTGCCCAATGCGATGGGCGGCAATACCTGGCCACGCAGGGTGGCGATGGTGTACTCGGGACCCTGGATCCACTGTTCCACCAACACTTGCGAATCGTAGGTACTGGCCGCTTTCCATGCGTCGATCAATTCGGCGGCCGAGTTCACTTTGGCCATGCCGATACTGGAGCCTTCATGGGCTGGTTTGACGATCAAAGGCAGGCCCAGTTCCTTGGCCGCCGAAATACAATCGTCTTCACTGCACAACACGCGGTGACGCGGCGTCGGAATGCCCAGGCTGTGCCACACCTGCTTGGTGCGCAACTTGTCCATGGCCAGGGCCGAGGCGAGGATGCCACTGCCGGTGTAGGGAATGCCGGCGCACTCCAGCAGGCCTTGCATGCTGCCGTCTTCACCGCCACGGCCATGAAGAATGATAAAGGCGCGGTCGATCTTCTCGGCCTGCAGGCGGGCGAGGAAGTCATCGCCCACGTCGATGCCAAAAGCGTTCACCCCGGCGCTTTGCAGCGCCTGGAGCACGGCATTGCCGGACTTGAGCGACACTTCACGCTCAGCGCTCTTGCCGCCGAACAGCACGGCTACGCGGCCGAAGTCGGCAGGCGCGATGGTGGAGAACAGGGAGTCGTAGTTCGTAGTCATTTCGACTTCCCCTGTACAGCGGCGGCAGCAAACAGCGGGCTCGCCAGCAATTTAGGGGCAAGGCCGCCGATATCACCGGCACCCTGGCACAGCAGGATGTCGCCGGCACGCAGCAGCGGCTTGACGATCGGCGCCAGGTCCACACCCCGCTCGATATAGATCGGGTCCAGTTGCCCGCGCTGGCGGATGCTGTTGCACAGCTTGCGGCTGTCGGCGCCGGGGATCGGTTCTTCACCGGCCGGGTAGACTTCCATCAGCAGCAACACGTTGGCATCGGCCAATACATTGACAAAATCGTCGTACAAATCGCGGGTGCGGCTGTAGCGGTGCGGCTGGTAGACCATCACCAGGCGACGCTCCGGCCAGCCACCGCGCACAGCCTTGATCACGGCCGCGACTTCGGTCGGGTGGTGACCGTAGTCGTCCACCAGCATCACGTCGCCGCCGTCTACCGGCAACTGGCCGTAGACCTGGAAGCGCCGGCCCACGCCGGCAAAACCCGACAGGCCTTCGACGATGGCTTCATCGCTGACGCCCTCATCGGTGGCGATGCAGATGGTCGCCAGGGAATTGAGCACATTGTGGTTGCCCGGCATGTTCACCGACACATCCAAGGGTTCACGATCCGGGCGCAGCACGGTAAAGAAGGTCTGCATGCCTTGCTGACGGACATTGATCGCACGTACGTCGGCGTCTTCGCTGAAGCCGTAGGTCACGGTAGGACGCTTGACCAGCGGCAGGATTTCCCGCACCACCGGATCGTCCAGGCACACCACGGCCAAACCGTAGAACGGCAGGTTATGCAGGAACTCGACGAAGGTTTTCTTCAACTTGTTGAAGTCACCGTCGTAGGTCGCCATATGGTCGGCGTCGATGTTGGTGACCACGGCCACCAGCGGCTGCAGGTGCAGGAAGCTGGCATCGCTCTCATCGGCTTCGGCGATCAGATAGCGGCTGGTCCCCAGTTGTGCATTGGTACCTGCTGCATTCAGCCGGCCACCGATCACGAAGGTCGGGTCCAGGCCGCCGGCGGCGAACACCGAGGCGATCAGGCTGGTGGTGGTGGTCTTGCCGTGGGTGCCGGCGACCGCGATACCGTGGCGGTAACGCATCAGCTCGGCCAGCATCTCGGCGCGGGGCACCACGGGAATGCGCCGCTCAAGGGCAGTGGCCACTTCCGGGTTGGTGGTGTTCACGGCACTGGAAACCACCAGTACATCGGCCTGCGCGGCGTTCTCGGCACGGTGGCCGATAAAGATCTGCGCGCCAAACGACTCCAGGCGCTCGGTGACCGGCGAGGTCTTGAGGTCGGAACCGGAGACCTGGTAACCCAGGTTCAGCAACACCTCGGCGATCCCGCACATGCCCACGCCGCCGATACCGACGAAGTGGATGCGCCGGATGCGGCGCATTTCTGGTTGTGGCATGGCTTTTTGATTCTCAACCATGGGCCACCTCCAGGCAGATATCAACCACGCTGCGGGTGGCGTCGGGTTTGGCCAGGCGGCTTGCGGTACTCGCCATGCTGTTCAGTCGTTCGGGTTGCATCAAAACCTCAGTCAGGCGTGCGGCCAGGTCGGCGGCGCCAGTCGTTCTTTGCGGCAGCAGGAAGGCAGCGCCCTCCCCGGCCAAATATTCGGCGTTGCGGGTCTGGTGATCGTCGATGGCATGGGGCAAGGGCACCAGCAAGGACGGCAGACCGGCGGCAGCCAGTTCACTGACGGTCAACGCACCTGCGCGACAGACCACCAGGTCGGCCCAGCCATAGGCATGGGCCATGTCTTTGATAAAGGGCTCGACCGTCGCCTCGACCCCGGCCTCGCGGTAGCGGGCGGCAGTCACTTCATCGTGGTTCTTACCAGCCTGGTGGAAGATCTCGGGACGCAGGTCCACAGGCAGTTGCGCCAGCGCTTCTGGCAGCAATTTGTTCAACGGCTCGGCGCCCAGGCTTCCACCCAGGATCAGCAGGTGCGCCTTGCGCCCGGTCAGGGCCTGGCGGGCAATGTCCATAAACAGTTCGGTACGCACCGGGTTACCGGTGGTGCGGCGCTTGTCCATGGCTGCAAACGTATTCGGGAATGCCTCGCAGACCCGCGCCGCCAATGGCGCCAACAGGCGGTTAGCAGTACCGGCCACAGCGTTTTGCTCGTGGACGATCACCGGCACACCGGCCAACCGCGCGGCCACACCGCCGGGACCGGTGACATAGCCACCAAAGCCCAGCACACACACCGGCTTCAACTCACGGATCACCTTGCGTGCCTGCCATACCGCCTTGAGCAACACCAACGGTGCCTTGAGCAACGACAACTTGCTCTTGCCGCGCAGGCCGCTGACGTTGATCAGGTGCAGGGGCAAACCGGCCGCCGGGACCAATTCATTTTCGATGCCACGGGGCGTCCCCAGCCAATGCACGGTGTAGCCGCGGGCCTGGAACTCACGGGCACAGGCCAGCGCCGGGAACACGTGGCCGCCGGTGCCACCAGCCATGATCAGCACGTTAGCGCCCATGGGTCGGCTCCTCGGCAAAATCGCTCTCGCTAAATTCCATCTCTTCGCTGCCCAAATGGGTTCGACTCTCCCACTCGATACGCAGCAACAAGCCCAGACAGGCACAGCAGATCACCAACGAACTGCCGCCATAGCTGAGGAACGGCAGGGTCAAGCCCTTGGTCGGCAGCAGGCCGACGTTCACGCCAATGTTGATCAGGAACTGGCCGATCCACAGGAAGGCCAGGCCGTACGCCACATAGGCGGCAAAAAACTGTTTGGCTTTCTCGGCCCACAGGCCGATGTACATGGCCCGCACGCAGACGAACACGAACAACCCGACGGTGGCCAGGGAGCCAACCACGCCCAGTTCTTCGGCGAGTACCGAGAACACGAAGTCGGTATGGGCTTCCGGCAGGTAGAACTGCTTCTGCACGCTGTTGCCCAGGCCCACGCCCAGCCACTCGCCGCGACCGAAGGCAATCAGCGCCTGGGTCAACTGGTAGCCGGAGCCGAACTGGTCGGACCACGGGTCGGTAAAGGTGATCAGGCGTGCCATCCGGTAGGGTTGCGCCTGCACCAGGATGGTCACGGCCGCCACCGCCAGGCCAACCATCAGGGCAAAGCGGAACAAGCCAACGCCACCCAAGAACAGCATCGCGGCCGCAGCGCCCATCATCACCACGGTGGCGCCGAAGTCCGGCTCCATCAGCAACAGGCCAGCCATGGGCAGCAGCACGATGAACGGCTTGAAGAAGCCCATCCAGCTTTCCCGCACTTCTTTCTGGCGACGCACCAGGTAACCGGCCAGGTAAATCACCACGAACACCTTGGCGATTTCCGAAGGTTGTACGTTGAACGCGCCGAAGCCGATCCAGCGCATCGAACCGTTCACCTCGCGGCCAATGCCGGGGACGATCACCATCACCAGCAGGCCGAAGGCACCGAGCAGCATCAGCCAACCCAGGCGCTGCCAGGTGGCGATAGGGATCATCATGGTGACGATGCACGCACCGAGGCCAATCACCAGGTAAATCAGGTGGCGGATCATGTGGTACAGGGTGTTGCCCGACTGCACGGCGGCCACTTCCGAGGACGCCGAGGTGATCATCACCAGGCCCAGGCCCAGTAGCGCCAGGCAACCGGCAAGCATCGGGAAGTCGAGGTCGATCCCGCGCCCGGTAATGATCGGCGATGGGTACGGCTTGATGATGTTCTTCAGGTCCAGACTCATGCCAAGCCCTCCACGGCACGGGCGAACAACTGGCCGCGTTCTTCGTAGTTCTTGAACATGTCGAAACTGGCGCACGCCGGCGACAGCAGCACCGCATCACCGGGCTGGGCCAGGGCGCGGCACTGAGCGATGGCATCGTCCAGGGAAGTGGCGCGCACTTGCGGCACCGCGTCGCCCAGGGCGGCGGCGATCAAGTCGCTGTCACGACCCATCAGCACCACGGCACGGCAATGAGCAGCCACCGGGCCCTTGAGGTCCTTGAAGTCGGCACCCTTGCCATCGCCACCGGCGATCAGCAGCAGTTTGCCGTCGATATCGGCACCCAGGCCTTCGATGGCGGCCAGCGCGGCGCCGACATTGGTGGCCTTGGAATCGTTGTAGTAGCTCACGCCATCCAGGTCGCGCACCCACTGGCAGCGGTGTTCGAGGCCGGCGAAGGTGCGCAGGCTCGACAGCATCGCGTCGAACGGCAAGCCGACCGCATGCCCCAACGCCAACGCCGCCAGGGCATTGGACTGGTTGTGGGCGCCACGGATTTTCAGTTCACGCACCGGCATCAGGTTCTGGAATTCGAAGGCCAGGTATTTCTCGCCATTCTCTTCACGGATACCAAAGGCCTTGAAATCGGGTTTGCTCAGGCCGAAGGTCCAGCATGGCAGGCCCTCGCCCATCAACGGACGGCTCAGGGCATCCTGGCGGTTGACCACTACCTGGCGCGCACCACGGAAGATCCGGTGCTTGGCCAGGTGATAAGCCGGCAGGCCACTGTAGCGGTCCATATGGTCTTCGCTGACGTTCAACACGGTGGCCACTTCGGCGCCGAGCTGATCGGTGGTCTCCAACTGGAAGCTCGACAGTTCCATGACGTACAGCTCGATATCGTCGCTGAGCAAATCCAGGGCCGGCGTACCGAGGTTACCGCCCACCGCCACGCGCTTGCCGGCCGCAGCCGCCATTTCGCCGACCAGGGTGGTGACGGTGCTCTTGGCGTTGGAGCCGCTGATCGCCACGATGGGCGCCTTGGCGTTACGCGCAAACAGCTCGATATCGCCGGACAACTTCACGCCACGCGCCGCTGCCGCTTGCAGGGCCGGGGTCGCCAGGGCCAGGCCGGGGCTCACGTAGAGCTCGTCGGCACGGCACAGAAATTCCACATCCAACTCGCCACAACGCACTTCCACGTGCGGGTAGTCACGGCGCAGCGTGACCAGCTCCGGTGGATTTTCCCGCGTATCGGCCACGGCAAACGACGTGCCCCGGTTCGCCAGGAAGCGAACCAGGGACATGCCGCTCTTGCCGAGGCCGACAACGATGCGGAAGTGGTCTGAAGCGATCAGGGACACTCGTTTCTACCTCAGTTTCAGGGTGGCAAGGCCAACCAGCACAAGAATCACGGTGATGATCCAGAAACGGACGATCACCCGTGGCTCCGGCCAGCCCTTGAGTTCAAAGTGGTGATGAATCGGCGCCATGCGAAACACGCGGCGGCCGGTCAACTTGAAGGACGCCACCTGGATCACCACCGACAGGGTTTCCATCACGAACACACCGCCCATGATGAACAGGACGATTTCCTGGCGCACGATCACGGCAATGGTGCCCAGGGCCGCACCCAGCGCCAGGGCGCCGACGTCGCCCATAAACACCTGGGCCGGATAGGTGTTGAACCACAAAAAGCCCAGCCCGGCACCGATCAGCGCGCCGCAGAACACAATCAATTCACCCGCGCCCGGGACATAAGGGATCAGCAGGTATTCGGCGAATTTCACGTTACCCGACAGGTAGCAGAAGATGCCCAGGGCGCCGCCCACCATCACCGTCGGCATGATCGCCAGGCCGTCGAGGCCATCGGTCAGGTTGACCGCGTTGCTGGAGCCGACGATCACAAAGTAGGTCAGCACCACGAAGCCAATGCCCAACGGGATGCTGACATCCTTGAGCATCGGGAAAATCAGGGTGGTTTCCACCGCGCTTGGCGCCGTCATATAAAGGAAGATCGCCGCGCCCAGGCCGAACACCGATTGCCAGAAGTACTTCCAGCGGCTTGGCAGGCCCTTGGAGTTCTTCTCGATCACCTTGCGGTAGTCATCGACCCAGCCGATGGCGCCGAACAGCAGGGTCACCAGCAACACCACCCACACATAGCGGTTGGCCAGGTCGGCCCAGAGCAAGGTGCTGATGCCGATGGACGACAGGATCAACGCGCCGCCCATGGTTGGAGTGCCAGACTTGGACAGGTGCGACTGCGGGCCGTCATTGCGCACGGACTGGCCGATCTGCAGGTTTTGCAGAGTACGGATCATCCATGGCCCGAGGAACAGCGACAAACACAGCGCGGTCAGCACACCCAGAATCCCGCGCAGGGTCAGGTACTGAAAGACCGCGAAGCCTTTGTGGAACTGTTGCAGATACTCAGCCAGCAGCAGCAGCATTAATGTTTCTCCGTACTTGAGCCACACAAGGCCGCGACGACGTTTTCCATCACCGCGCTGCGCGATCCCTTGATCAAAATGGTTGTGTGTTTGTCGTGTTCGGCCGCGCCCAGCGCCTGGATCAATTCGGCCTGGCTCGCGAAATGCCGCGCGCCTGCACCGAACGCAGCGACGGCATGGGCCATGTTCGGGCCGACGGCGTAGAGGGCGTCGACTTTGCCACTGGCGTAGGCACCCACTTCGCGGTGGGACTGTTCGGCCCAGTCGCCCAGTTCGGCGATATCGCCCAGTACCAGGACCTTGCGTCCGGCGAAGCCTTTGAGCAGGTCAATGGCCGCGCAGACCGAGGACTGGTTGGCGTTGTAAGTGTCATCAATCACGCGCATGCCGTTGCTCGCCAGTTGTGCCACGGTGCGGCCCTTGACCGGCTGCACGGCGCCAAGGCCGGTGGCAATGCCGAACAGCGACACGCCCAGAGCGTAGGCGGCAGCCGCAGCAGCCAGGGCGTTGGCAACGTTATGGTTGCCCAGCAGGTTCAGTTGCACGTGCTCGTCACCCTGCGGGCTGTGCAGGGTGAAGGCCGGGCAGCCACGGGCGTCGAGCGTGATGTTCGAGGCATGGAAGTCGGCTGCGGCGTTGTGCACGGCAAAGCTCAAGACCTTGCGCCCGGCGGCACGTCCACGCCAGGTTTCAAAGGCCTTGTCATCGAGGTTCAGGACTGCGGTCCCGGAAGCGTCCAGGCCTTCAAGGATTTCACCCTTGGCCTGGACGATCTTCTCGGGGCCGCCAAACTCGCCAACGTGGGCGGTCCCGGCGTTGTTGATAATGGCGACGTGCGGCCGGGTCATGGCCACGGTGTAGGCAATCTCGCCAATGCGCGACGCGCCCAGCTCGATCACGGCGGCGGTATGTTCCGGGGCCAGTTCCAGCAAGGTCAGCGGTGCGCCAAAATCATTGTTGAGGTTGCCACGGGTGGCCAGCACCGGCCCGCGCGTACGCAGAATACCGGCGAGCAGTTCCTTGACCGTGGTCTTGCCGCTGGAACCGGTGATCGCCGCCACCGGGTTGGTAAATGCAGCACGGTTCAGCGCGCCCAATTGGCCAAGGGCCAGGCGGGTGTCGGCCACCAGCAACTGCGGCAGGGTCGAGTCAGTGACTTCACGCTGCACCAGGGCGCCGACCGCGCCTTTGGCAGCCACCTCATTCAAGTAGTCATGCCCGTCGAAACGCGGGCCGGCCAGGGCGACAAACAGTTGCCCCGACTTGATGTTGCGACTGTCGATACTGACACCGTCGAAGCTGCAATCGCTCGACAACACACGGGCCGACAAAGCCTGGGTCAGTGCGCTGAACGTCATGGCCTTAAGCATGGGCCACCTCCCACGCGGTCAAGGCGCGATCAGCCTCGACCAGATCGGAGAAGGCATGGCGCTCGCCGTTGATTTCCTGGTAGTCCTCATGGCCTTTGCCGGCCAGGACTACCACATCGTCAGCGCTGGCGCTGGCAATCAATTGGGCAATGGCCGCGCCACGACCGGCCACAAACGTCACGTGGGCGGCGTCTTTGAAGCCGGCGCGGATATCCTCGAAAATCTGGCTCGGCGCTTCGCTGCGAGGGTTGTCATCGGTGACCAGCACGCCGTCGGCCAGGCGCTCGACGATCTCGGCCATCAGCGGGCGTTTGCCGCGATCGCGGTCGCCGCCACAGCCGAACAGGCACAGCAACTTGCCCTTGGCATGAGGGCGCAGGGCTTCAAGGACTTTTTCCAGGGCATCCGGGGTGTGGGCGTAGTCGACCACCACCAGTGGCTGCGTCCCGCCCCCCAAGCGCTGCATGCGCCCGGCTGGGCCTTCGAGCTTGGGCAATACACGCAGGATCTCATCCAGGGCGTAATCCAGGCCCAGCAAGGCGCCGATGGCCGCGAGGACGTTGCTCAGGTTGAAGCGACCGAGCAAGGTGCTGCGCAAATGGTGCTCGCCCTGGGGCGTGACCAGCGTAGCGAGTACGCCTTCGTCATTGAACTGGGCTTCGCGGCAATACAGGTAGGCGCTGGCGTCTTCCAGGCTGTAGCTGATCAGGCGCGCTTCGCTTTTTTCGGCGGCCAGTTGGCGACCGAATGCGTCATCGAGGTTCACCACGCGGCACTTCAGGTCAGTCCAGCCGAACAGCTTGGCCTTGGCGGCGGCGTACGCCTGCATGCTGCCGTGGTAATCCAGGTGGTCGCGGGACAGGTTGGTCATCACCGCCACGTCGAACGCCAGGGCACTCACCCGGCCCTGGTCCAGGCCGTGGGACGACACTTCCATGGCCACCGCCTTGGCCCCGGCCTTTTTCAGGTCGGCCAGGGTCGCCTGTACGGCAATCGGGTTCGGCGTGGTGTGCAGGCCGCTTTGCAGCGCGCCATAGAAACCGGTGCCCAGGGTGCCAACGATGCCGCAGTGCTGCCCCAAAAGGTCCAGCGCCTGGGCCACCAGCTGGGTAACGCTGGTCTTGCCGTTGGTGCCGGTGACGCCAATCAGGTTGAGCTGGCGGCTCGGGTCGCCATAAAAACGCCCGGCGATATCCGACAGCTGCGCTGCCAGGCCCTTGACCGGAATCAACGGCACATCGGTCATCGGTAATACAGTGGCGCCTTCGACTTCATAGGCCACGGCCGCCGCACCGCGTTGCAAGGCGTCGGCAATATGGGCCCGGCCATCGAGCTTACCGCCCGGCACGGCCAGGAACAGGTCGCCGGCGCGTACGCTACGGCTGTCCAGGCTCAGTTCGCGAATCAACAGATCGCGGCCAGCGTGGGCGAAAATCTTGTTCAGGCTAAGAGACATCAGCCGCGCCCTCCATTGGCTTTTACAGCAGCAGCCGGTGGTCCGGCGTTGGCTTGTTGAGTCGGCGGCAGGTTATCCGGCGTAATGTTCATCAAACGCAGGGTGCCGGACATGACTTTGCTGAAGACCGGCGCCGAGACCAGGCCACCGAAGTAGCCGGCCTTGCTCGGTTCGTCGATGACCACCACGATGGCGTATCGCGGGTCGCTCATGGGACCGAAGCCGGCGAACAGCGAGCGGTAGGAGTTTTCCGCGTAGCCCTTGGTGCCCACCGAGGTCTTGCGCGCGGTACCAGACTTGCCGGCCACGTGATAGGCCGGCACCTGGGCACGGAACACGCCGCGTGGCGCCTCGATCACTTGTTGCAGCATGGTCTGCATGGTCTTGGCGACGTTTTCCGGGATGACCTGTTCGGATTTCGGCGCTTCGTCCACGTGGATCAGGCTCAACGGCGTCATACGGCCATTGTTGGCCAGCACGGAAAAGGCGTGGGCCAGCTGGATCGCGGTCACCGACAGGCCATAGCCGTAGGACAGGGTCGCGGTCTCGGCCTTGCGCCATTCACGGTAGTTGGGCAGGTTGCCGACGCGCTCGCCCGGGAAGTCCAGGCCCGTGGGCTGGCCCAGGCCGATCTTCTGCGCCAGGTGGTAGATGGTCTCGCCGCCGATATCAAAGGCGACTTTACTCATGCCCACGTTACTGGAGTTGATCAGGATGCCGGTCAGGTCCAGCACCGGGCCTTCGCTACGGGAGACGTCGCGAATGGTGTATTTGCCCAGTTGCAGGGTGCCGGGATAGACCTCGACCTTGTCGGTGGGCTTCCAGCGCCCGGATTCCAGGGCCGCACTCATGGAGATGGCTTTCATGGTCGAACCCGGCTCGAACACGTCGATCATCGCGCGGTTGCGCATCATCGCCGGTTGCAGGTTGCGACGGTTGTTCGGGTTGTAGGTCGGCTGGTTGACCATGGCGAGGATCTCGCCGGTCTTCACGTCCATGATCACCAGGCTGCCGGCCTTGGCGCCGTTCTCAATGATGGCGTTACGCAGCTCGCGGTTGGCCAGGTATTGCAGGCGCAGGTCAATCGACAACGCCAAGGGCTTACCGGCCTTGGCGTTTTTGGTGACCTGGACATCCTTGATCAGTCTGCCGCGCCGATCCTTGATGACCTGCCGCTTGCCGGGAACCCCGGCCAGCCACTCGTCGTAGGCCAGTTCCACCCCTTCGCGGCCATGATCGTCAATGTCGGTGAAGCCCACCATATGGGCAGTGGTCTCGCCGGCCGGGTAGAAACGCCGAAATTCCTCGATGCCGTAGACACCGGGGATTTTCAGGTCGAGCACGCCCTGGCCCTGTTCAGGGGTGAGGCCGCGAACCAGATAGATGAATTCTTTATTGGCCTGGGCTTCAAGACGGTCCTTGAGGGCCTTGGGGTCCTGGCCGAGGGCGTGGGCCAGCTCGGTCCATTTGTCCTTGGCCACTTGCAGTTCCTTGGCATTGGCCCACAGGGTGGTGACCGGAGTACTGACAGCCAGGGGCTCGCCGTTACGGTCGGTGATCAGCCCGCGGTGCGCAGGAATCGGGATATGCCGCAGGCTGCGGGCATCGCCCTGGCCGATCAGGAAGTCGCGATCCACCACTTGCAGGTCGATGATGCGCCAGGCAATCGCGCCCACCATCAACGCGAGCAAGCCCAGCACGACGCGGAAGCGCCACGGGTAGAGTGCGCCTTCGAGTTTCATCATGGCGCCACCATGCGGACTTCCGCGGCGCCAGGAATGTGCATCTTCAGCTGTTCGGCGGCCAGCACTTCGATGCGGCTGTGGGCCGTCCAGGTGCTTTGTTCCAGGATCAACCGGCCCCATTCCGCCTGGGCCTTGTCGCGCACGCTCAATTCGCCGTACAGGCTATTGAGCAACTGGCGATTCCAGTGGGCGCTGTAGGACACCGCAATTGCGGACACCAGCACGCCGACGTACAGCAGCATCATAAAGAAGCTGCCGCCCGGCAGGGGCTTGGCGAAAAGCCTGCTCACCGCAGCTTCTCCGCAACGCGCATGACGGCGCTGCGCGCACGTGGGTTGGCCTTGAGTTCGGCTTCGGATGCGAACTGCGCTTTGCCATGGACTTTGATTTTCGGCACAAAGGCTTCAAACCGTACCGGCAGGTTGCGCGGCAGGTTATCGGTTTCGCCCTTGACCAGACGCCGCATAAACAGTTTGACGATACGGTCTTCCAGGGAGTGGAAGCTGATCACCACCAGGCGACCACCCACTTCCAGGGACTCCAGGGCCGCCTCAAGGCCAGCCTCCAGGTCACCCAATTCGTTGTTGACGTGAATACGCAAGCCCTGGAATGCGCGGGTTGCCGGGTTCTTGCCCTTCTCCCACGCCGGGTTGGCGACTTTCAGCACTTCAGCCAGGTCGGCGGTGCGCTCGAACGGCTGGATCTCCCGGCGTTCGACCACGGCACGCGCCATGCGGCCGGCGAAGCGCTCTTCGCCGTATTCCTTGAACACACGGGTGATTTCTTCGTGGGGCGCGGTAGCGATGAACTGCGCGGCGCTGATGCCACGGCTCGGGTCCATGCGCATGTCCAGCGGGCCATCGTTCATGAAACTGAAGCCGCGCTCCGGGTCGTCCAGCTGCGGCGAGGACACGCCCAGGTCCAGCAGAACCCCGGCCACCTTGCCCGCCATGCCCCGCTCGGCGACTTCCGCGCCCAGCTCGGCGAAGCTGCGCTGCACAACGACAAAGCGGCCGTCTTCGGCCGCTAGCGCTTGCCCGGTGGCAATCGCCTGGGGATCCTTGTCGAACCCAAGGAGTTTGCCCTGCGGGCCGAGCCGGCTGAGGATCAACCGGCTGTGCCCACCGCGCCCGAACGTGCCATCCAGATAGCAGCCATCAGGGCGCACGGCGAGAGCCTCGACGGCTTCGTCAAGCAGCACGGTGATGTGGTTAAAGCCGCTATCAATAGTCACAGGATCAAATCACGCAGTTCATCAGGCATGGCGCCCGGTTGTTGAATAGCAGCCAGGTCAGCTGCAGACACAGCATCCCAGGCATCTTCGTCCCACAATTGGAACTTGTTCAGTTGGCCTACCAGCATCGCGCGCTTATCGAGCTTGGCGTATTCGCGCAGACGCGGTGGAACCAGGAAACGACCACTGCCATCGAGTTCGAGATCGACGGCATTACCAATCAGCAAACGTTGCAGGCGACGGTTTTCTTCACGCAACGAAGGCAGAGCGCGCAACTTGGTTTCAATCAACTCCCACTCATCGAGGGGGTAAACACACAAACAAGGGTCAACGGCATCAATCGTGATGATTAATTGCCCGGAACTTCGCGAAATGAGCTCGTCACGATACCGGCTCGGCATGGCGAGACGGCCTTTTGCATCGAGACTGATAGCGTTAGCTCCGCGAAACACAGGTGCGTTTCTCCAAATTTTAGCGTTTTACGTTCAAAAAACCCACTTTGTGCCACTTTCCGCCACTTGCGCACACTATAGGAATGCGCCCACCACACCGTCAAGGCGCGGATTAAAGGAAAAGCCTTACAGAACGGAGATTTAGGAGCGTAAAAGGAGGAGAAACGGGAGTTCGGCGATGTTTTTGACTCAACAACCCCAAATAGCTCAAAGAGCTAGAGCTGGAACTTAAAGTAATTTATTAAGAGTAAGATTTTTTCGGTATTACGAAGACGCATCTGCCAATGATTTGGCAGGGAGGGATTCTTGCGTTACTACCTGGTTTCTGCCCGAGACTCGTGCAAAAGGAAAAAGGTGGAGAGTCGATCTATAAGCCGGGTTCTGTCTTGAACAGTCATTCGTCTACGATGGCCATCACTGGACATCTTTAGCAACCTACCCGGTTCCAGCGCGGGCCACGCCTTGGAACCCTATTTGGTCTTGCTCCAAGTGGGGTTTACCTAGCCACGAACTGTTGCCAGTCGCGCGGTGCGCTCTTACCGCACCTTTTCACCCTTACCGGCACCGAAGTGCTTAGGCGGTTATTTTCTGTGGCACTTTCCGTAGGCTCACGCCCCCCAGGCATTACCTGGCACTTCGCCCTATGGAGCCCGGACTTTCCTCCCCCCCCTAATTTTCATAGAGGGCAGCGACTGTCCAATCGACTCTCCGCCGCGAAGGTTAACGGCACGGCGGCCTTAGAACAAGTATTAAAAGACAGCATTGCCATCATGTTCCGACGCCGTGCGCGTTAAACCCTGGAACTATTCGCTCTTTTGCTTATCAAGCGCGGCCTGATACAACACGTTCTTGCGCACCCCGGTGATTTCTGCGGCCAGGGCCGCGGCGCGCTTGAGTGGCATTTCCTTGAGCAGCAGGTCCAGCACACGCATCGCTTCGCTGCCCACGGCATCTTCACTTTCCGGCGCCGTCCAGCCCGCAACCAGCACCACGCACTCACCGCGCTGCTGATTGCTGTCACCCTCGACAAACGCCCGCAGCTCTTGCAGCGGCAGGCCCTTGAGGGTTTCAAAGGTCTTGGTCAGCTCCCGCGCCAGCAAGGCCAGGCGCTCACCACCAAAGACCAGCTCCATGTCCTGCAGGCACTCGAGGATACGGTGCGGCGCTTCATAGAAGATCAGGGTGCGCGGCTCTTCCTTCAACAGTTCCAGGCGCGCCCGGCGCCCCACGGCCTTGGCCGGCAGGAAACCCTCGAAGATAAAGCGGTCGGACGGCAAGCCCGCCGCCGACAAGGCCGCAATCAACGCGCACGCCCCGGGAACCGGGACTACATTGATACCCGCGGCACGTGCCTGACGGACCAGGTGGTAGCCCGGATCGGAGATCAACGGCGTACCGGCATCGGAAATCAACGCCACGTCATCGCCTGCGAGCAGGCGGGTAATAAAGCGGCTGCCCTCGTCACGCTCATTGTGCTCATGGCAGGCCGCCAAGGGCGTGGCGATACCGAAGTGCTGCATCAGGCGCAGCGAGTGCCGGGTGTCTTCCGCCGCAATCAACTTGGCTTCGCGCAACACTTTCAGCGCCCGCGCGCTGATGTCGTCCAGGTTGCCAATGGGCGTCGCCACCACAAAAAGCGAGCCAGCAGTGGAATTCAAAGGACCTGGAGCAGTCAAAGCGCACACCTCGATGATTGGCAAAAGCCATATTGTAGCGCGTAGACGTCAAGAAAATGCGCCAACGGGGTCGCGTCCAGACGGTCTGTTTGCGGTGGTTACTGACACCCTGCAACATTTAAACGATCTAAATAGACGGTTTCACGCCAGTAACATCGCGCCCCGGCCAGTGCTTGGGTACAATTCCACGCTAATTTGATCGGTATCAGGAACACTTACATGATCGCTTGCCTGCGGCTGTTCTCTGCCCTCTGCCTTGCTGCCCTGTTGGCGGCTTGCGCCAGCTCGCCCTCCTCCAGCCTTGGCGAACTCCCACGGACCCCGGATGCCACCATCGAACAGTTGCTCGAACAGGCGACTTCGGCCAAGACCCCGGAACACGCTGCACTGCTGCGCCTGAGCGCGGCAGACATGGCTTTCCAGCAGAACAATCCAGCACGCTCCGCGCAGATCCTCGCGCAAGTGCCACTGGACAGCCTCAAGCCAGCCGCCCAGATCTTTGCCAGCACCCTCACGGCAGAACTGGCCATGGGCCGCAACCAGCCCAAGGCAGCGTTGGCGGCGCTGAGCCACCCAAGCCTGCAAAACCTCAAGGAATTGCCGCCGGAGCAGCAGATCCGCACCGGCACCGTGCATGCTCGCGCCTATGAAGCCGACGGCCAGACCCTGGCCGCCGCCCGCGAACGCGTGGCCATGGCCCCGTTGCTCACCGGCGATGCCGCCGCGAGCAACCACGAAGCCATCTGGAGCCTGATTGCCGCCGTGCCTGGCGAGCAGCTGCAGGCCAGCGGCAACCCGGTGCTCGACGGCTGGATCACCCTGGCCCAGGCCATCAAGAACGCCGGCACCCTGGAGCAGCAGCAAGCTGCCATTGATACCTGGCGTGCGCAGAACCCTGCACACCCGGCGGCGGTGCAACTGCCGACGCCGCTAACCAGGCTCAAGGAGCTGGCCAGCCAGCCCCTGAATAAAATCGCCCTGCTGTTGCCGCAACAAGGCCCGCTGGCCAGCGTGGCCAAGGCCCTGCGCGAAGGCTTCATGGCCGCGCACTACCAGGCGCAACAGGCCGGGCAGAAGCCACCGGTCATCGAGGTCTATGACAGCTCACGCGTCAGCTCCCTCGATGAGTTCTACAAGAAGGCCCAGGCTGACGGCGTGCAACTGGTGATCGGCCCGCTGGAAAAGCCGCTGGTCAAGCAACTCAGCGCCCGCCCGCAATTGCCCATCACCACCCTGGCGCTGAACTACAGCGAGGGCGACCAAGCCCCGGCGCAACTGTTCCAGTTCGGCCTGGCGGCCGAAGACGAAGCCCGCGAAGTATCGCGTCGCGCCCGCGCTGACGGCCTGCACCGCGCCGCCGCCATGGTGCCCAAAGGCGAATGGGGCGAGCGCGTGCTCAAGGCCTTCCGCCAGGACTGGGAAGCCAACGGCGGCACCCTGATCGGCGTCGAATATGTCGACCAGCCTGTGGCCCTGGCCCAGCAGATCGCCGATCTGTTCAAGCTGCGCCAGAGCGAAGGTCGCGCCAAGAGCCTGCAAAGCACGGTTGGCGCGGATGTCGCGGCACAGCCCTCGCGTCGCCAGGATATCGAGTTCATCTTCCTCGCCGTGACGCCGCAACAGGCCCAGCAGATCAAGCCGACGCTGAACTTCCAGTACGCGGGCGATGTGCCGGTGTATGCCACTTCCCACGTGTTCAGTGCCAGTGGCGACAAAAACCAGTACAACGACATGAACGGCATTATGTTCTGTGAAACGCCGTGGCTGCTCAACACCACCGACCCGCTGCGCAACCAGGTCACCGCACAATGGCCACAAGCCAATGGCAGCCTGGGCCGCCTCTATGCGATGGGCGTAGACGCCTACCGCCTGGCACCACGCCTGGGTCAACTCAAGGCGCTGCCCGATACCCGTATCGATGGCCTTTCCGGCAACCTGGGCATGAGCCCAAGCCAGCGGATCGAACGCCAGATGCCGTGGGCCAAGTTTGTCAGCGGCCAGATCGAACGCCTGCCCGATACCCCGCGCTGATGCCCCCACGCTCCAGCGCACAAAGCGGCAAGGATGCCGAACAACAAGCACTTGAACACTTGCAGCAACAGGGTCTGCGCCTGCTGGCGCAGAACTGGTTATGTAAACGCGGCGAGCTTGATCTGGTCATGCTTGACGGCGATACAGTAGTATTTGTCGAAGTCCGCTACAGAAAATACGCACAATGGGGTGGTGCGCTCGCCAGTATCGACGCGCGTAAACGCCAAAAGCTGATACTCGCCGCGCAGTTTTTCCTGCTCAGTGAACAGCGCTGGGCTGACGCACCCTGCCGTTTCGATGTGGTTGCCATACAAAGCACGCCCCACGGAACCGCTGATCTGCACTGGCTGCGCAATGCCTTCGACGGCTGAGCACCACCTGGGCAGGTCGGACATCTTCACCGCACACTTTTGCTCTTTGCTTTGCGGGCTGCACATTCGTGTGCCATACAGCCGCGCTACTTAAGGTCACACAGATGGACATGCAATCCCGAATTCGCCAGCTTTTCCAGGCCAGTATCGATACCAAGCAACAGGCGATGGACGTACTTGCACCGCACATCGAGCAAGCCAGCCAGGTCATGGTCAACGCCCTGCTCAACGAAGGCAAAATGCTTTCGTGCGGCAACGGCGGCTCGGCCGGCGATGCCCAGCACTTTTCCTCCGAGCTGCTCAACCGCTTTGAGCGCGAGCGGCCGAGCCTGCCGGCTATCGCCTTGACCACCGATTCGTCGACGATCACCTCGATCGCCAACGACTACAGCTACAACGAAATCTTTTCCAAACAAATCCGTGCCCTGGGCCAACCGGGCGATGTGCTGCTGGCGATTTCCACCAGCGGCAACTCGGCGAACATTATTCAAGCGATCCAGGCCGCACATGATCGCGAAATGATTGTCGTAGCCTTGACCGGGCGCGACGGTGGCGGCATGGCCTCGCTGCTGCTGCCCGAAGACGTGGAGATCCGCGTCCCGGCCAATGTCACCGCACGTATTCAGGAAGTCCATCTGCTGACGATCCACTGCCTGTGCGATCTGATCGACAGCCAACTGTTCGGGAGTGAAGAATGACCGTTAACCGCCTCAGCCTTTTGGCCATCACGCTGTGCCTCGCTATCAGCGGCTGCACCTCGGCCATCACTGCGACCCGCGACACACCGATCCAGGACGACCGCGGCACACGTACCTTTGGTAGCAAGATCGATGACTCGCTGATCGAGACCAAGGTCGGCGTCAACGTGGCCAAGGCCGCCCCCGACCTGGGCAACGGCGCATCGCGTATCGTCGTGACCAGTTTCAACGGCATCGTGCTGCTTGCCGGGCAAACCCCGCGCGCCGAGCTCAAGACCCAGGCCGAACAAGCCGCTTCGACTGTGCAACGGGTCAAGAAAGTCCACAACGAATTGCAGGTCGCGCAGCCCATCACCCTGCTGGCAATCAGCAATGACGCCGTGCTGACCACCAAGATCAAGGCACAGATGCTCACCGACAGCGCAATTCCCGGCTCGCGGATCAAGGTCGTGACTGACAACGGCATCGTCTACCTGATGGGCCTGTTGACCCAACAGGAAGCCACCCGTGCGACCAACCTGGTACAGGGTGTGTCCGGGGTACAGAAAATCGTGAAGCTGTTCGAGTACATCGACTGATGTAATCACCAGCCACAAAAAAGGGCGCCGTGCATTGACTGCACGGCGCCCTTTTTTGTGGCTGGCGGTTACTGGTACTGCTGGTACGGATTGCCCTGGAACTGGTTGTTCTGCTGCTGTTGCTGCGCAGGCTGGCCATACTGTTGGCCCGGGATCGGACCGAGGTTGACCTCCACGCGGCGGTTCTGCGCACGACCGTTGACGTCGGCGTTGCTGGCAATCGGGTTATCCGGGCCGGCTCCACGGGTGGTCAGGTTGGTCGGGCTCACACCTTGGGACGTCAGGTAGTTGGCCACGCTTTGCGCACGCCGCTGGGACAGGTCCATGTTGAGCTGGCGGCTGCCGGTGCTGTCGGTATAACCCACAATCTGGATGGTGTTCTGGTTGAACTGCTTGAGCGACCCCGCCAGGTTGTTCAAGGGGGTGTAGAAGCTGCTGGCGATCGCATCGGAGTTAGTCGCAAACGTGATGTTACCCGGCATGATCAGCTTGATCTGGTCACCCTGGCGCTGCACCTCGACGCCGGTATTGGCCATGCTTTCACGCAGTTTCTTTTCCTGCTGGTCAGCGTAATAGCCATAACCCGCAGCACCGATACCGGCCACGGCGGCACCGATCAGCGCCCCCTTGCCACGGTTATCGTGGTCAATGGCGGCCCCCGCCAACGCGCCAGCCAGCGCGCCGAGGCCGCCGTACTTGGCGGTTTTGCTCATACCTTGTGAACCGCTGCCTGCCTGTCCCTGGCTGCCATCGTAAGGGTTAGGGGAAGCACAGCCCGACAACAGGGCTACCGCAGTGGCAACAACAAGCAGACGACGCGAAGTGAACATGAAGGAAGCTCCTACTTTTGCATTCTGTGATGCAGAGGACATTGGCAATGGACCTGTGCCGAGTTTGGAACACGACAAACGGCAAAAATTCCGTGACCGGCCCCTGCCCTGTAACAAAAGATGGAGGCCGGCACACTTACCTAAACCCTAGCAGAGCCTCGCCAGATCAGGCCCTGACAAACGGATTTTCGCGCATTTCATCCCCCAGGCGCGTATCCGGGCCGTGCCCTGTCACCACGGTCGCGTCTTCGTCCAGGGTATACAGGCGCTGCTGGATCGAGCGCACGATGGTCGCCTGGTCGCCGCCCCACAAATCCGTACGCCCTACCCCGCGCCGGAACAAGGTATCCCCGGCGATCAGCAGCTTGGCATCGGCAAACCAGAAACTCATGGAGCCCGGTGTATGCCCGGGCGTGTGCAAAGCCACGCCGCAGCCACAGGCCAACTCTTCATCATCGGCCAACCAGCGATCCGGCGACGGCACCGGAGTGTAGGGCACGCCGAACATCTGGCACTGCATTTCCAGGTTATCCCACAGGAATTGATCGTCCTTGTGCAGGTGCAGTGTGGCGCCGGTCTTCTCTTTTAATTGGCCAGAGGCCAGGAAATGATCGAGGTGCGCATGGGTGTGGATGATGCTCACCACCTTCAGGCCCAGCGCGTCGAGCCGCGCCAGGATCAGCTCATGGTTGCCACCCGGATCGACCACGATAGCCTTCTTGCTGATCGGATCACCGATGATCGTGCAGTTGCACTGCAACGGGCCGACGGGAAAAGTTTCACGGATCAGTCCAGGGGTTGCGATTTGCATAAGGAATCCCTTCTAGCTGTTGGCGCGTGCGGCGTGCAGTTTTTTGTAGCTGTCGATCAACCGCAGGTGCCGGTCCAGGCCTTCGAGTTTCATGCTGGTTGGGGTCAGGCCATAAAAGCGCACGCTGCCCTCCACCGAACCAATGGCGGCATCCATGCGCTCGTTGCCAAACATCCGACGGAAATTGGCCTCGTAGTCTTCCAGTTCCAGGTCCTCGTCCAACTGCATCTCCAGCACCGCATTCACCGCCTGGTAGAACAGCCCGCGTTCGACGGTGTTGTCGTTGTATTGCAGGAACATCTCCACCGCCTCTTTCGCCTCTTCAAACTGCTGCAAGGCCAGATAGATCAGCAGCTTCAGCTCCAGGATCGTCAGTTGGCCCCAAGCGGTGTTGTCGTCGAACTCGATGCCGATCAGGGTGGTGATATCGGTGTAGTCATCCAGCTCGCTTTCCACCAGGCGCTCGACCAGCGCTTGCAGGCCGTCTTCATCCAGGCTGTGCAGGTTCAGGATATCGGCGCGGAAGAACAACGCCTTGTTGGTGTTATCCCAGATCAGGTCGTCCACCGGATAGATTTCCGAATAGTCCGGCACCAGGATCCGGCAGGCCTTGGCGCCGATATGCTCGTACACCGCCATGTAGACCTGCTTGCCCATGCCTTCGAGAATGCCGAACAGGGTCGCGGCCTCTTCGGCGTTGGAGTCTTCGCCCTGGCCGGAGAAATCCCACTCCACGAACGCGTAATCGGACTTGGCACTGAAGAAGCGCCACGACACCACGCCGCTGGAGTCGATGAAGTGTTCGACAAAGTTATTCGGCTCGGTCACCGCATGACCTTCAAAGGTCGGCTGCGGCAAGTCATTCAGGCCTTCAAAACTGCGGCCCTGGAGCAACTCGGTCAGGCTACGCTCCAGCGCCACTTCCAGGCTTGGGTGGGCACCGAACGAGGCAAACACGCCCCCGGTACGTGGGTTCATCAGGGTCACGCACATCACCGGGAACTCGCCGCCCAGGGATGCATCCTTGACCAACACCGGGAAGCCCTGCTCTTCCAGGGCCTGGATACCGGCAAGGATGCCTGGGTATTTGGCCAGTACGTCGGCCGGTACATCCGGCAAGGCGAATTCGCCTTCGATGATTTCGCGTTTCACCGCGCGCTCGAAGATCTCCGACAGGCACTGCACCTGGGCTTCAGCCAGAGTATTGCCGGCACTCATGCCGTTGCTCAGGTACAGGTTTTCGATCAGGTTGGAGGGGAAATACACCACCTCGCCATCCGACTGGCGCACAAACGGCAGCGAGACGATGCCACGCTCTTCATTGCCGGAGTTGGTGTCGATCAGGTGTGAGCCACGCAATTCGCCATCGCGGTTGTAGATTTTCAGGCAGTACTCGTCGAGGATTTCCACCGGCAGCGCATCTTTGCGGCCCGGCTTGAACCAGCGCTCGTCCGGGTAATGCACAAACGCCGCATTGGCGATGTCTTCGCCCCAGAACTGGTCGTTGTAGAAGAAGTTGCAGTTTAGGCGCTCGATAAATTCGCCCAGGGCCGAGGCCAGCGCGCCTTCCTTGGTCGCGCCCTTGCCGTTGGTAAAGCACATCGGCGAATGGGCATCGCGGATATGCAGCGACCAGACATTGGGCACGATATTGCGCCACGAGGCGATTTCAATCTTCATGCCCAGGCCCGCGAGAATGGCCGACATGTTGGCGATGGTCTGCTCCAGCGGCAGGTCCTTGCCCGCGATATAGGTGCCCGCGTCTGAAGCCGCAGCCGGCATCAGCAACGCCTGGGCGTCGGCGTCGAGGTTTTCTACCTCTTCGATGACAAACTCAGGCCCGGCCTGTACCACTTTCTTTACCGTACAACGGTCGATGGAACGCAGGATGCCCTGGCGATCCTTGTCGCAAATATCCGCAGGCAACTCGACCTGGATCTTGAAGATCTGGTTGTAGCGGTTTTCCGGGTCGACAATATTGTTCTGCGACAGGCGGATATTGTCCGTGGGGATATTGCGCGTGCTGCAATACAACTTCACAAAGTAAGCCGCACACAACGCCGACGAAGCCAGGAAGTAGTCGAACGGACCGGGGGCCGAGCCATCGCCCTTGTAGCGAATCGGCTGGTCGGCCACCACGGTGAAGTCATCGAACTTGGCTTCGAGCCGGAGATTGTCGAGAAAATTGACCTTGATTTCCATGCGGGATTACCAGAATAGCGGAGCAAACGAATTGGCCGCCATTATCCGGCTTTTGCGGCGCAAGTCTCCCCCTTACCCCAACAACCCCATCTCCTGCGCCCGCGCGACCGCCTGGGTACGGCGCTCGACCCCCAGTTTGCTGTTGATATGACTGGCGTGGGTCTTGACGGTGTGCAGCGAGATAAACAGTTGGTTGCTGATCTCCTGGTTGGAACAGCCCTGGGCGATCAACTGCAATACCGCCAGTTCCCGGGCGCTCAGGGTTTCGCCAGTATGGGTGGTTTCGGCCGGTTCACGCGGGGCAACCGCCGGCAGCAGGGCCCACAGGCTTTGTCGCAACATGTCATTCGGCGCCTGGCCCAGTTGCTCGCGCAGCCAGTCGGGATAACGTTCCAACAGGCGCTGGAAGGGTTGCAAGGCGCCGCCGCTGGCCATTTGCAGGGCGCGGGCAAAAACCGGCCGGGCGGACGCTGCCTGGCCGTCGTCCAGTAACAACAGCACGTGCTGGTTCAGGGCCATCACCGCGATCATCTGCTGGCCTTTGCTTTCGGCTTGCCGCGCCACGCCATCGAGGCGACGCAAGGCGCTGTCGGATTGGCCGCGAATGGCATCCAGGGCCGCCTGTTGCAGCTCGATATGTTGCGGCAGGTGTGGATGAAACTCCGGGGCGGCGGCGGCCTGCTCGCCGTTATAGGTCTGCCCCAGGCGCGCCAGCCAGGCATCGGCCAGGTCGGTACGGCCCTGGGCCAGCCACAGCTCGCATTTGATCAGGGTGATCATGGCCAGGTAGTAGATCGGCGGCACGTCCCAGATATGCATCAACCGCTCGGCTTCGGCCAGCTCGGCAAAGGCCTTGGGGAAATCGCCACGGCGCCCCTCAAGGTTGGCGATGACACAGTGGCCGATCAACACACTGATATCCCGGCAGGCGCGGGCTTCGGCCAGCCCTGTGCGCAGACGCAGCAGGCCGGCTTCCGGCTGGCAACGCATCAGCAGCAGGAAGCCTTCATACAACGACAGGCGGGCACGCACCGCATACAGGCGCTGGGACGCCAGGCCCTGCAAGCGTTGCAGGCCCTCGCGCACCTCGTCCAGGGAGCGCAGGATTTCCCCGCGGGCCTGCAGCACCCGCGCCCGGTCGTAATGGGCCAGGGCCTCGAACAACGGGTTGCCGACGCGTTGCGCCAGTTCCAGGGATTCGCGGTTCAAGCCCCGCGCACGCCACAGGTCGGCGTCGACGATGGCCAGGTTCGACAAGGTCGACAGGCACATCAAGCGCTGGCCGTAACGCTTGTGCGGCAGGCTTTCCAGGGCTTCTGTGCAATACAGCTGGGTCAGCTCGCGATTGCCGCGCCCCCGGGCGATGATGCCGCTGAGGGCCAGCCACTGGGCCAGCATCGACTTCTGCGCCGTGGCCGACGGTGCCGGCAGGAAGCGGCTGAGATGGCTGGACAACTCTTGCGCCGCATCCAGTTGGCAGGCCAGCCCCAGCGCCCAGCTATAGAGCACGATCAAGCGCGGCGTGCTGATCAACAGGCTGTCGGGCAAGTCCATCTTCCAGCGCAGGAGCATGCCGACGTTCTGCTCGGCCAGCAGCTGTTCTTCAGACAGGTTCTGCACCAGGTTCGCCGCCACATCCAGGTGCCCCGCGCGCAGGGCCTGCTCCACGGCTTCATCGAGCAAGCCCTGGGCATTGAACCAGCGACAGGCGCGCAAATGCAGGCTGGCGGCCGGCAATATCGCATTCGGTGAGCGGCGGGTGCGCAGCAAGTCGGAAAACAGGTGGTGATAGCGATACCAATGGCCCTGCTCGTCCAACGGCACCAGGAATACCTGGTGGGCTTGCAGGTAACGCAGGATTTCCGCGCTGTCATGGGCCTCGCGCACCGCATCGCACAGCTCGCTGCAAAAGCGCTCCTGGGAGGCGGTGTCGTAGAGGAACCCCTGGACTTCCGGCGGCAGGCAATCGATCACCTCTTCCAGCAGATAGTCACGGATCAACCCTTCCCCGCCATGCAGGCCCTGGGGCAGGTCGGCCTCGCTGCCGGCTTCAGAGGCAGCCAGCAACCAGAAGCGCAAGCCGGCCACCCAACCTTCGCTACGGCGAATCAGGTTATCCAAGGCCTCACCGCGCAGCGAGCTGCTATGGCGGTCGAGCAAGGCCAGGGATTCGTCGTTGGTCAGGCGCAGGTCCTGTTCATGCAACTCCAGCAAATGCCGGGACAAACGCAAGCGCGCCAAATGCCAGTCGGGGCGCTGGCGGCTGGTGACCAGCACCAACAGGCCATCGGGTAAATGGTTGAGGAAAAACTGCAGGCAACGATCCAGCACCGGGCCCTGGGCCAGGTGGTAGTCATCCAGTACCAACAATAACGGGGTGCGTGTGGACAGGTGGACGGTCAATTCGTCGAGCAAGCCATCGAGCCATTCTTCAAAGGCAAACGGTTGATGGCGCTGGCGCATTTTCAACAAACCCAGGGCTTGGGCACCGACCTGCGGGAAATACTGCTGTAAACCTTCCAGCAGGCGCTCAAGGAAGCGCCCCGGATCACTGTCCCGCGAACTGAGGCCCAGCCACAGGCTTTGCCAGTGAGCCGGCAAGCTTTGGCAGAACTCCACCGCCAACGAACTCTTGCCAAACCCGGCCGGGGCGCTGACCAGCAATAGACGCCCGTCCAGGCCCGCGCTCAAGCGCTCGCACAAACGCGGGCGCAGCACATAGCCATCGGGCAGCGGGGGTCGGTAGAAGCGCCCTTCCAGCGTGGGGATTACCGCACTGGCAGGCCCTTGGATTGGGGACAGATCAGTCATCGCCGGGCTCTTGTAATAGGCTGTGGTCGGCATTGCAGATGTCCGCAGACTAGCGTTAAAAGCTGCCGCTTTGTAGATCTTTGCAACATTTGTCTGAAAAAGACTACAACAAGAAATAACCAACTATTTTCCGACTGCCCCAAAACAAATGTGGGAGCGGGCTTGCTCGCGATGGCGGTGTTTCAGTCTGAGTTGCATTAACTGACCCACAGCCATCGCGGGCAAGCCCGCTCCCACACAAGCCCTCTCCAAGCCCGGACTTGCTTACCGCCAGTTAGCGAACACCATCCTGACGCAGGGCCGCCGGGGTGAAGTCGTTGGTGGTGGCGGTGAAGCCGAAGTCATAGGCTTGCTTCTCTTCGTTCTTCATGCCCAGGGCCAGGTAGCGGCCGGACTGCAGGTCGTAGAGGGTTTCGAGGGCGTACCACGGCACTTGCTTGTCGTAGTAGTTCTCGCCATGGGCTTCGGCCACGCGCCACAGTTGGCCACGACCGTCGTAATGGTCGATCACGGCGGCCTGCCAGGTGTCTTCGTCGATGTAGAAGTCACGCTTGGCGTAGATATGGCGCTGGCCTTCCTTCAAGGTCGCGACCACATGCCACACGCGGCGCAGTTCATAGCGCGCCAGGTCCTGGTTGATGTGGCCGGCCTTGATGATATCGGCGTACTTGAGCTTCGGATCGTCGAGCTTGTAGCTGTTGGAGGCGATGTAGATTTCCTTCTTGCCTTCCAGCTTCCAGTCGTAGCGATCCGGGGCGCCGTTGTACATGTCGAGGTTGTCGGAAGTGCGCAGGCCATCGGCGGCAGTACCCGGCCCGTCGTAGGACACTTGCGGCGCACGGCGCACACGGCGCTGGCCGGCGTTATAGACCCACGCGGCGCGTGGTTCCTTCACCTGGTCGAGGGTTTCGTGTACCAGCAACACACCACCGGCCAGGCGCGCCGGGGCCGTCACCTTCTGCTTGAAGTAGAACAGGATGTTACCCGGGTTTTTCGGGTCGTAGTCCTTCATCTTGTCGCGGAACACGAACTGGTCCTGGAAGTACACCAGGCTGTACGAACCGTTGGCCTGCGGCGTGGCCTGGGTCACCAGGCGCGTCACGCTGCCGCCGCGATAGCGGGTGATGTGGTTCCAGATCACCTCGACCCCGCTTTTCGGGATCGGGAACGGAATCGCGGTCTCGAAGTTTTCCAGGCCGTTACCACCGCCTACCAGGTTGGTGCTGGTGGCGTTCTTCTTGATGGAGGCGAACACTTCTGCCGGCACGGTGGCGCCGCGATGGGTGGCGTACACCGGCATCTTGAAGGTTTCGGGGTAGCGCTTGAACATCGCGTACTGCCCCGGTGCCAGCTTGTCTTTGTACTGCTCGACGTTCTGCGCGGTGATGGTGAACTGCGGTTGCTCGCTGGCATACGGGTTGGCCAGGAAGCCCTTGGCGTCCACGGCGCCGGCGTTGGTGGGCATCGCCTTCCAGGCCGGGATGGTGCCGGCGGCGTTGCCGGCCATTTCCGCGCCCATCGGGGTCAACGTGGTGCCCAGCTTGGCGGCTTCATCCGCCGAGACGGCCGCCATGACGCTGCTGGCCATGATCGACAGTCCCAGCACACCCACGTGCAACAGACTTTTGGTTATTTTCATGTTCTGGTCTTCCTGAAAATACTGACTGCTTAAAGAGTGTGCTTAGAAGTTCACGCCGGCGCTCAAGGCGACGAAATCGCGGTCATCCACCGTGCTGAAGTCGCCACCAAAGAAGTTGGTGTAGTTCAGGCTGACGGTATAGGTGTTCTGGTATTCAGCATCCACCCCCAGGCTGACGGCCTTGCGGCCCTCTTCAAAGTTGCCGCCAGGGCCTGGCGAGTAACCTTTGACGTCATGGGACCAGGCCACGCTTGGCTTGAGGTTGACGCCAGCGAAGACGTCCGGGTATTCCCAGATGGCACGGGCGCGGTAACCCCAGGAAGTGGCGGTGGTATAGCCGTCCTGGTTGCAGTTGGTGTTCAAGCCGGCAGTGCTGCCGCCCAGCCCGGCACCTGCGGATGTCGAAGCATTCAGACGGTTACAGAAACCGCCGGGCAAGCTGCCTGGACCAAACACCGGGTCACGCCCATAACGCGCCTCGGACTTACTCTCCAGCCCACCGACATGCGTCACACCGATCTCACCCACGGTCGTCAGGCGGCTTGCCCCCATGACCTGGTCGAAGAAGTGCGTAAAGGTCGTTTGGAACTGGCTGACTTCCTTGCGGCGATAGCCATGCAAGTCCTGGCCAGGCTGCCCCTTGAGTACCGAGGCATTGTTATACCCATTAACCCCAGTCACCCCGGCAAACAGGATATCCGTGGTGTTGAGTTGTACCGGCGCATTCGGACGGTAGCTCAACTCACCACTCCACGCCGTACCCGTAGGCAAGGTGGTGGAGAAACTCAAACCGTAGAGGCGGATGTCTTCCGGGTATTCAACAAAATAGTTGGAGTTACCCGCGACGATAACCGGCGCCAGGCCGGCCAACGGGGCTGGCAGGTTATTGGCAATGTTGAACACACGCTGGGAGGCGCCCTGGCCACTGAAAATCGGCGCACGGCTGTGATAGTTCATGAAGTACGCGCCGAACTCGGTATCCAGCGGTTCAAAGTTGTAGTGGAACGCAAAACCGAACTGCCCACTGTCACGTGCATCGCGGTCAGGTCCACGGGCGACCTTCACACCCTCTTCGTTCATGTCGACCCCTTGGGACGTCAGGAACGGGATGGCTGTTGCCGGAAATTGCGAACGCTTGTTCAGCACCCGCAGGTTGTCGCTGCAACCATCGGAAATAACATCCGGCTGCGAGAAGAAAGTCCCACAGTTATCGGTAACCGTCTGGTCCCACTCCAACTGATAGAAGGCTTCTGCCGACAGGTTGTCAGTCAACGATTGGGACACGTAGAACATATTGACCGGGATCAGGCCTTCCTTGATCTCGGCCCCCGGACGACGGAACGCCGACACGTCGATCGGGTTGACCGAGTTGATGCCGCCACCGATGAAGGTACTTTCACCCCAGCTCACGACCTGCTTACCAAAGCGCACCGAACCCGGCGCATCGGCAATGGAGTAGTTGTGGTAGACGAACGCATCGAGAATCTGCCCGCCCGAGGACTTGGCGCCTTCTTTGCGGTTGTTGTCGCTGATGTCCTTGAACTCGCGGCTTTCGTCCTTGAGTTCAAAGTCGTACCAGTATTTGCCACGTACGAATACGCCGGTATCGCCGTACTTCAGTTCCAGGTCATGGATGCCCTTGAAGATCTTCGAGAACGTCTCCCCACGCTTGAAGTTCAAGTGACCGTCATCGGAGGTCTGCGACAGCCCCCTGCCGCCGTTGTTGGCGCCGATCAGGTCCTTGTTGGGCTTGGACGTGCCCCAACTGGCCCCCACCGACAGGGACGAGTCGAAGCTGCCTTCGATTTCACCGATGTTGAAACTGACGCCGAATGCGGGCCCGGCGAGGGTCGAGGCAAGACTGACCGCCAGGGGTAATCTCGCCCGGCGCCAGAACTGGTTTACTGAGGTCATCGACGCTACTCCATGTGCATTTTATTGTTATGGCAGTGAGCCTTTTCAAACACGCTTGTAACAGCCGGAATACAACGATTCCAATGCCAGACAGCTGCCGGACCACCCAGGCCCGCAGCGCCGCATCCTTGAAAAACGCTGGGAGGGACTATAGCCAGCGGGGGGTATCGCTTGATCCCTCTAAAGTGTGATTTGCATCACCAACCCGTCTGCAACAGCCCTTTCGCCATGTCAGCGAGGGCTGACGCGAAAGAGGATGGCTGAAATTCACCAAATGACAAGGCGAAGGCTTGTAATAGAGCATTGCCGTGCCCGGACGGGCACGGCACGAGGGGTCAGAGCGTGGAGAGGAAGGTGCTGTTATTGGCCTGCCATTCGATGATGTCGATACGGATACGTTTCTTGTCCAGCTTGCCGACGCTGGTCTTGGGAATTTCCGTAACAATGGCAATCTGACTTGGAATCGCCCACTTGCTCAAGTGGCCCTGCTCGACATACGGCTTGAGGTGTTCCTTGAGTTCGCGGGCGCCAATCCCGTGGCCTTCACGGACCACCAACAGCGCAAACGGGCGCTCGCCCCACTGCGGGTCGGCAATCCCGACCACCGCTACTTCGCGTACCGCCGGGTGACGGCTGACCAGGTCTTCGAGGGCCAGGGACGAAACCCACTCACCGCCGGTCTTGATCACGTCCTTGATACGGTCGCGAATATCGATCACGCCGAAGGCATCGAGGGTGGCCACGTCGCCGGTGTGCATCCAGCCGCCTTCCCAGAGCTCGGCGCCCTTTTGCGGTTCCTTGAAATAACCTTCGCTGAGCCACGGCGCACGCAGCACCAACTCGCCCTGGGACTCGCCATCGGCCGGGAGGAAATTGCCTTCACCGTCGACGATCGCAGCCTCCACCAACGGCCCGGGCACACCGGCCTTGATCCGATAGGTGGTGCGCTCGTCTTCGCTGCCGGCCATCAGTTCGTCATTGAGGTGGGCACAGGACACCAACGGGCCGGTCTCGGACATGCCGTAGGCCGCCGTCAGCTGGATACCACGGGCCTTGGCCGCCTCATACAGCGAGCGGTTGAGGGCGCTGCCGCCGATGACGATCTTCCAGCCGGCAAAATCCACGCCCTGGGCGGCCTTGGCATTGAGCAGCATCTGCAGGATGGTCGGCACGCAGTGGGAGAACGTGACCTTCTCCTTGCGCCATAGCTCCACCAGGTATTCCGGGTCGTAGCGCCCGGGGTAGACCTGCTTCAGGCCCAGCATGGTCGCCACATACGGCAGGCCCCAGGCGTGCACGTGGAACATCGGCGTGATGGGCATGTACACATCGTTGGTGCCCAGCAGGCGCACGCTGTCGACGCTGCCCATGATGGTCGCCACGCCGATGGTGTGCAGCACCAGTTGGCGGTGGGTGAAATACACCCCCTTGGGGTTACCGGTGGTGCCAGTGGTGTAGAAGGTGGTGGCCACCGAATGCTCGTCGAAATCCTCGAAGGTGTACTGCGTACTGGCGGCCGCCAGCAGGGTTTCGTACTCGCCTACCAGGTTGGGCAGGTCGGCGGTTTTTTCTGCGCCATCGGTCAACAGCAGGGTCTTGTCGACGGTGGTCAACTGCCCGGCAATCGCTTGGTACAGGCCGACGAACTCGCTGTTGACCAGCACAAAGCGGTCCTCGGCGTGGTTCATCGTGTAGAGGATCTGCTCTGGCGACAGGCGCACGTTGATGGTGTGGATCACCGCGCCAATCATCGGGATGGCGAACATGCATTCCAGGTAACGGTGGCTGTCCCAGTCCATCACAGCTACGGTATCACCGGCCTTGACCCCGGCGGCGGTCAACACATTGGCCAGGCGGGCGACGCGCTCGATCAGGGTGGGGTAGGTGTAGCGCAGTTGGTCGCGGTAGATGATTTCCCGGGTTTTTTCATAGCGCACGCCCGACATCAACAGGCGTTTGATCAACAGTGGGTATTGGTAGGCGCCTTCGGCGGGCGGGATAACACGAGTCTGCAACATACGAATCCCTTTTTATGACTGCACGGTCTTGGCTAAAGGATTTGCACTGTAGAGACCTTGCACGCCGGCCAAATCAGCCGAAGGAATGATTTGCAGGGCTGAATGAATGCTAGCTTTGCGCCAGCATTCATTCACGGATAACGCGATCAGCGCTCGGTAAACGCTACTTTCACACCGATGGCAATCAGCACCACCCCCATGCTCCGATCAAACCAGTGGCCCATGCGCGCAAAACCTGCGCGCACGCGCTGTTGGCTGAACAACATGGCCACCATGCAGAACCACAGGGCGGTGGCCACGGCCAGGTACAGGCCATAACCGGCCTGGATCGCCAGCGGCGTGTGGGGGTTGATCACCACGGTGAACAGCGACAGGAAAAACAGCGTGGCCTTGGGGTTCAGGCCATTGGTCACAAAACCCGAGGTAAAGGCGCCGCGGGCACTGCGCTCGCCCACTTCGCGGTGCAGCTCTTCTTCGCCGGCAGGCTTGGCCGGCTGCGCGCGCAGGGCCTTGAAGCCGATGTACAACAGGTAGGCCGCCGCCGCCCATTTCAAGGCGTTGAACAGCACGATGGACTGGGACACGATCAAGCCGATACCGAGCAACGAGTAGCCAACATGAAGGAAAATCGCCGAACCGACGCCCAACGCCGTCCAGGTGCCGGCACGCCGGCCATGGGTCACGCTCTCGCGCACCACCACGGCAAAGTCCGGCCCGGGGCTGGCCACGGCCAACAGGTGAATCAACGCCACGGTCAAAAACTCGGTGATGTACATGCACACTCCAAGAAGTAACTGATTATTTCATCTGGTAGGCTCGGCAGATTACGCTTTTGAACCCTGTCACAAAAGGTACAGTTGATGACGAACAATCGCCGCGCGGTCTTCCTCGATCACCCTTCCCTCGATCTGGGGGACCTGGACCTGAGCGGGTTGCGGGAAACCTTCAGTGACTTGCAGTTGTGCGAACAGACCCGCGCGGATCAGGTGATCGAGCGCTTGCAAGGCGCTCAAGTAGCGATCAGTAACAAGATCCTGCTCAACGCCCAGACACTGGCCGCCTGCCCCGAGCTGAAGCTGATCCTGATCGCCGCCACCGGCACCAATAACGTCGACCTGGCCGCCGCCCGCGCCCAGGGCATTACCGTGAGCAACTGCCAGGGCTACGGCACGCCGTCGGTGGCGCAACACACGATCATGCTGCTGCTCAACCTCGCCACACGCCTGAAGGACTATCAAAAAGACGTCGACGCCGGCCTGTGGCAGCAAGCCAGGCAGTTCTGCCTGCTGGATTACCCGATTGTCGAACTGCAAGGCAAGACCCTGGGTTTGCTGGGCCATGGCGAGCTGGGCGGCGCCGTTGCGCGCCTGGCCGAAGCCTTTGGCATGCGCGTGATGCTGGGCGCCATCCCCGGCCGCCCGGCCCGTGCGGATCGGGTGCCACTGGACGAGCTGCTGCCGCAGATCGACGCCCTGACCCTGCACTGCCCCCTCAACGAACACACGCGGCACTTTATCGGGGCCCGCGAGCTGGCGCAGCTCAAGCCGGGCGCGTTCGTGGTCAATACCGCACGCGGTGGCCTGATTGATGAACAGGCCTTGGCAGACGCCTTGCGCAGCGGTCATCTGGGCGGCGCGGCCAGCGATGTGCTGAGCGTCGAACCACCGACCACCGGCAACCCGCTGCTGGCCGGTGACATCCCCCGGCTGATCATCACCCCCCACAGTGCCTGGGGCAGCCGCGAAGCGCGGCAGCGGATCGTCGGCCAATTGACCGAAAACGCCCGGGGCTTTTTCAGCGGCGCCCCGCAGCGCGTCGTCAGTTGATAAACTGCGCTCCTTTTTCAGGAGCAGACCATGGATCCGCGCAGTGAAGTACTGCTTCGCCAGGCCGAACTTTTTCAAGGCAACGTGTTGCTGGCCGGCCTGCCCGCCGACGACCTGCTGGGCCGCCTGCCCAATGCCCATGGTTGGTGCTGGCATGCCGGTGACCAGGCGGCGCTGGATGCGCGGTTTGCCGAGCGCAGCCATTTCGGGGTGAATGTGCCGCAGCGTGCATTCGACACGGCCGTGGTGTTCCTGCCCAAGTCCAAGGATCTGGCCGACTACATCCTCAAGGCCGTGGCGGCACGGCTGCCGGGGGCCGAGCTGTACCTGGTGGGCGAAAAACGCGGCGGCATCGAAAGCGCCGCCAAGCAACTGAACGCCTTTGGCAAGCCGCGCAAGCTCGACAATGCGCGGCACTGCCAGCTGTGGCTGGCCACCGTGGCCAACGCTCCGGCGGCACCCGAGCTGGAAAGCCTGGCCGAGGTGTTTGAGGTGCCGCTGGCCGACGGACCGCTCAAGGTCGTCAGCCTGCCGGGCGTATTCAGCCATGGCCGCCTGGATCGCGGCACGGCGCTGCTACTGGAACACCTGGACAAACTGCCCAGCGGTCATCTACTGGACTTCGGCTGTGGCGCCGGCGTGCTCGGCGCGGCGGTCAAGCGACGCTACCCGCACAACACCGTGACCCTGCTCGATGTGGACGCCTTCGCCACGGCCAGCAGTCGCCTGACCCTGGCCGCCAATGGCCTGCAAGGCGATGTGTTGACCGGCGATGGTATCGACGCGGCCCCCATGGGCCTGGATGCGATCTTGAGCAACCCACCGTTCCATGTCGGGGTGCACACGGATTATTTCGCTACAGAAAACCTGCTGCGAAAAGCCCGCCAACATCTGAAAAACGGCGGCGAACTTCGGTTAGTCGCCAATAGCTTCCTGAAGTACCAACCACTGATCGAAGAGCATCTGGGCGTGTGCGCAGTCAAGGCCGAGGGCCAGGGCTTTCGCATCTACCGTGCCAAACGCGGCTGACGGGCGTTTGAAAAAGAAGGCTTGCCGAATGGATTTTGCCAAGGCAGAATCCGCTCCGTCCTAGGGGAGTAGTCTCCCACGAGCAATATGCTCGTCCGGCATACGTCAACATACTTGGTCAGCAGACCATGGCGTATGCGACCCAGGAGTCCGCACAGACGGACCGGGGTTTGACAAGACCTATGACACGCACACCTTACCCGGGGCGGGAAGGCTGTACGTGTCATAGCCGTGTCGACCCGCCCCTGGAAACCTACCTGATGCTGGATTCACTGCTCGTTCCTACCGCAATCGTTGCCTTGGCCGAAATCGGCGACAAGACGCAATTACTCGCGCTCATTCTCGCCGCACGCTTTCGCAAACCCTGGCCGATCATCGCCGGCATCATCGCTGCGACCCTCGCCAACCACGCCGCCGCCGGTGCCGTGGGCGCCTGGTTTGGCAGTTTCTTCTCGGATGCGGTGCTGCACTGGATCCTCGCCGCGAGCTTCTGCGCCACGGCCCTGTGGACCCTGGTGCCAGACAAACTCGACGATGACGAAACCAGCACCTCACGCAAGTTCGGGCCGTTCCTGACCACCCTGATTGCATTCTTTATCGCAGAAATCGGTGACAAGACGCAGATCGCCACGGTGATGCTGGCGGCACAGTACCCGGAGTTGTGGCTGGTGATTATCGGCACCACCTTAGGCATGTTGATTGCCAACGTACCGGTGGTTCTGGCGGGGAATTTCGCGGCGGAAAAACTGCCACTGACCCTGATTCGGCGCCTGGCAGCCTCGGCGTTCTTCATCCTGGCGCTGGTGGCGGTGTACAAGGCCATGCAAAGCAGTGGCTGGATCTAATTGCAAATGTGGGAGCGGGCTTGCCCGCGATAGCGGTGGGTCAGTTAAATATATCTAACCTGGCACTCCGCCATCGCAGGCAAGCCAGCTCCCACATCTGGAGCTTCACAAGGCCTGGATTATCAGGATTTCTTGGCCTGCTGGTACAACGGCATCACCTTGGGAATCGCCGCCTGCAACGAGGCGATCCGGCTGCTGGAGGCCGGGTGGGTACTCATGAACTCAGGCGGCGCGCCTTCGGAGGCCTTGGCCATTTTGTTCCACAGCGTGATGGCGGCGTTTGGGTTGTAACCGGCACGGGCCGAGAGCTCCAGGCCGATCAGGTCGGCTTCGTTCTCATTGCTGCGGCTGTTGGGCAAGGTCATGCCGTAGTTGGCCACGGTGTCGGCCAGCGCCATGCTGTCCTGGCCCAGACCCAGCAATGCACCGGCGCCCTGCTTGGCCATCTCGATGCCGTAGGCCTTGGACATCGCTTCGCGGCCGTGTTCGCGCAGGGCGTGGGCAATTTCATGGCCCATGACGGCCGCCAACTCGTCGTCGGTCAACTTGAGGTTTTCGATCAACCCGCTGTAGACAAAGATCTTGCCGCCAGGCCCGCAGTTGGCGTTCATCTCGTCGCTCTTGATCAGGTTCACTTCCCACTTCCACTGCGCTGCATCCGGGCGGAAGGTGGGCGCCTGGGCGATCAGCCGCTTGGCGATGGCCTGCACGCGCTTGGCGTTGGTGCTAGTCTTGTCCACCAGGCCCTTGCCACTGGCTTCACCCAGGGTCTGCTGGTACGACTGCGCGTACATCTGGTCGACTTCCTGACTCGACAACATGCTGAACATGTACTGCTTGCGTTCCACACCCACGGCACCGCCGCTGGTGGTATTGACCGACTGGCAACCGGCGAGCAGCAAGGCTGCGCTCAAGGCCGTGACCACCAATGATTTTTTCATGCACATTCTCCCTGAAAACATGGCGCGTATCGTAGGCGCTCCCTTGTATCCGCGCCAGATACTCCTGACGTTTAACCGCTAATTTTCAGACACTGCCCACGCCCACGACCATTCTGTTTACGACACTCCTGACGCTTTTACGGGGCACCCCCTCATGCCCGCCCGGTCTGTGGCCGATATAAAAAGCAGATCATGCCCCTTGCGTCTGGAGCTTCCATGAAATTCAAGTCGATTCAGTTTTCTGTCGCCGCACTGGCCGGGGCCATCGTCCTGAGTGTCGTCGCAGCCCTGGTGCTTTACGCACTGTTCGCCGGCGCACGGACCCAGGACATGGTGCAAGCGCGCACCCAGACACAATTCGAGCAGATCATCGAGCAACGCCTCAGCGCACTGGCGCAAACCCAGGCCACGCTGATCCAGCGCGAACTGGAGGCGCCACTGCTGATCGCCAAAGGCCTGGCCACCACCAACGCGTTGATGGGCATGAAGGACGCAAACGGTGCCGCGCCGTTGCAGGTCAGCCGTGAACAACTGATCAACCTGCTGCACGAAACCGTGGTGCGCAACCCGAAAATCCTCGGTTCCTATATCGCCTGGGAGCCCAATGCCATCAACCACAATGATGCCAACTACCTGAACACCGCCGTGGTCGGCGTGGAACCCACAAACGGGCGCTTCATGCCCTGGTGGTTTCGCAACCAGGACGGCAGCCTGGGCCTGGAGAAACTCGCCGACCTGACCGACCAGAAAATCCTCGCCACCGGCATTCGCGCCAGCGAGTACTACCTCTGCTCCAAGGAAACCCAGAAACCCTGCGCCATCGACCCGGCGCCCTATCGTGTGGGCAATACCACGGTGATGCTGGCGTCGTTTATCGAGCCGATCATGATCGACGGGGTGTTCCAGGGCATCGTCGGCGCCGACCTGTCAGTCAATTTCATCCAGGACATGCTGACCGCTGCCAACCAGAAGCTCTACAACGGCGCCGGTGAAATGGCACTGATTTCCAGCAACGGGCGCCTGGTGGCCTATACCAAGGACTCGAGCAAACTGGGGGAAAAGACCAGCGACCTGCTCGACCAGAATGAACTGGAGAACCTCGGCCAGCTGAAAGCCGGCGCCATGCGCTACGACATCGACCAGGCCAACGGGCATATCGAGTTGTTCCTGCCGTTCAATATCGGCCAGACCGATGCGCGCTGGACCCTGATGCTGCAACTGCCCCTGGACGCCGTGATGGCCGACCTGCACACCCTGCAAGGCGACCTGGGCGCCCAGCGCAAGGCCGATATCTTCGGCATGACCCTGGTCGGCCTGCTGATTGCCGGTGTCGGCCTGCTGGTGATCTGGCTGGTGGGCCATGGCATTGCCCGGCCGCTCAAGCAAATGGTGGCGATGCTCAATGACATCGCCCAGGGCGAAGGCGACCTGACGCGCCGCCTGACCAGCGACCGCGCCGATGAACTGGGGGCAATTGCCGCGGGCTTCAATACCTTCTTGATCAAGCTGCAGGGCATGATTACCCAGGTGGTCAGCTCGGTGCAGAAGGTCAGCGACTCGTCGGAGCACACCGCCGATATCGCCATCCGTACCAACCAGGGCGTGCACAAGCAAATGGTCGAGATCGACCAGGTCGCCACCGCCGTGCACGAGATGACCGCCACCGCCCAGGACGTCGCGCGCAATGCCACCCAGGCGGCACAGGCCGCCACCCACGCCGACCAAGCCGCGAGCCAGGGCATGCAGATTGTGCGCGACACGTCCACATCCATTGGCGCCCTGGCCCTGGAGATCGGCAAGGCAGTGGGCGTGGTCCAGGCCCTGGCCAAGGACAGCGAGAACATCAGCGCGATCCTGATTGCCATTCGCGGCATTGCCGAGCAGACCAACCTGCTGGCCCTTAACGCCGCCATCGAAGCCGCCCGGGCTGGCGAACAGGGCCGAGGCTTCGCGGTAGTGGCCGATGAAGTGCGCAACCTGGCGCAGAAAACCCAGAAGGCCACCGAAGAAATCCAGGCCATGATCCAGCAATTGCAGCAAGGCACGCGGGATGTGGTGCAGGTGATGGAGGACAGCCAGCAGCGCACCGATGAAAGCGTGCAACACGCGGCCAAGGCGGCCCAGGCCCTGGAGACCATCACCCAGGCCGTGTCGGTGATCAACGATATGAACACGCAGATTGCCAGTGCGGCGGAAGAGCAGAGCGCGGTGGCCGAGGATATCAACCGCAATGTGATCAATATCGGCCAGGTGGCCAATGAAGTGGCGGGCGGTGCGGATGAGTCCAGTGCCGCCAGCGCGGGGCTGACCCAACTGGCGGAGCAGCAGCGGCGGTTGATCAATCAGTTCAAGGTCTGAAGGTTTCAGTGGCCTTTAGGGCCTCATCGCAGGCAAGCCAGCTCCCACATTTGAAGGTATTCACACATCAAAATGTGGGGGCTTGCCGGCGATGGCACCAGCGAATCCCCCGCACAACCCCCTGCCTCAACCCGGGGTCAAACACTCCGGCCCATTGAGCTTCGGATCATTGACCATATTGGCCAGCACCCGCTCACGCAACGCCGTCGGCTCACTGGCCAACAACCCCTGCAACACATGCAGCGGCGTCTCGGGATCCAGCCAGGCGGCCTGCCCCGCCGCATCGAGAATCAACGGCCGACGCTGGCTTTGCGCCGCCTGGGTCACCACCGCCGTGCTCAACCACACCTGCTCCTGCACCGGGTAAGCCTCCCAGATCGCCGCAAAAAACAGGGTCGAACCCTCTCCCGGCGTCAGCCAATACGGCCGCTTGCGCTGGGTGCCGCGCCATTCATAAAAGCCATTGGCCGGCAGCAGGCAACGGCGCAGGCGAAAGGCCTCGCGAAACATCGGTTGCTCGGCCAGGGTTTCGGCACGGGCGTGGGCCGGGGTGCGGGACAGGTCGGTCAGCCACGGCGGCGTCAGCCCCCAACGGGCCCGCGCCAGGGTGCGCTGGCCGTCGGTGGCGCGCTGGATCAGCACCGAATCATTGGGGGAAATATTCCACTGGGCCTGTTGATCCGCCGGGAAGCCCGGCAAGGCGGCAAACGTGGGATTCCAGCGAAACAGGGCATAACGTCCACACATGGGGCAACACGACTCTTGGGTAAACCGGTCGACAGCCTAACAGACCAGCACGTCGGGGAAGCTGTCGGGTTCATCGCCGGGCAGGGGCTGGGCACCGATATAGGCGGTAATCAGCTCGCGGGCCTCGGCCGCCTGGTCGTTCTCCACTTCCAGGCCCAGCAGGCCGAAGATCGGCAGTTCACCCGTGCCCCCCAGCAGGTGGCGCCCCACCAGATGGGCATCGATGCCTTCGCTGGCGAGCATTTGTTGCAGCAGCTCGCCCTCCATCAGGTTCTCCGGCTCGTAGATTCGTTGCATGGTCGCCCCCCACTACTCATTCTCGCTGCGAACTTCGAGCATCCATTCATCGCCGTGGACCTGAAGATGGAAGTTGATCGGCCGACAGCACACCTGGCAGTCCTCTATATAGTTCTGGTCACCGCCAGACAAATCCACAGAGGTCTCGACCGCTTCACCACAATAAGGACAATCGTACAGCGCAGGTTCTAGCATCGCGGTCTCTCCCGGGTGACTTGTGCGTATAATCGCCGGCCTATTTGCAGGGTTTTTCGTTTGATGCCATTTGTTCAGACCTCACTCTGTCACTTATCGATCCAAACCTTTTTACTTACCCTAGCCATTTCTAACAAGAGAGCATGATGGGCCAATTCGATACCATCCGACCTTACAACGACAGCGAAGTCCCGGCAGTGTTGGCCCGGCTGTTCAGTGACAAGGCCTTTCTGGACATCCTGACCCACTTTCGCTTCCCGCGTTTTGCCGGCGCCTTTGGCTGGCTGCTCAAGCCGCTGATCGCGCAGAAGCTGCGCCGTGAGTTCGCCGGTGTCACCACCGTCGCCACCTTGCAGGACAAAGTCGAGCTGTACGTCGACCACACCATCGACCGGGCGACCGACGGCGTCACCTACACCGGGGTCGAACAGCTCAAGTCCGGCATGGCCTATGTGTTCCTGGCCAATCACCGCGATATCGTGATGGACCCGGCCTTCGTCAACTATGCGGTGTACCACGCCGGCCTGCCCACCCCACGCATTGCCATCGGCGACAATCTGCTGCAGAAGCCGTTCGTCAGCGACCTGATGCGCCTGAACAAGAGTTTTATCGTGCACCGCTCCATCAGCGGGCGGCGCGAGAAGATGGCGGCTTATCAACTGCTGTCGGCCTATATCAACCATTCGATCCGCAACGACTGCCAGTCGATCTGGATCGCCCAGGCCGAAGGCCGCGCCAAGGATGGGGATGATCGCACCGAGTCGGCGATCCTCAAGATGTTCCATATGAGCCGCAAGGACGAGCCATTCGCCGAGGTCATCCTGTCGCTGAACCTGACTCCGGTGTCCATCAGCTACGAGTACGACCCGTGCGACGTGGCCAAGGCCCGCGAACTGTATATCCGCGCCACCACCGGCACCTACACCAAGGCGCCCGGTGAAGACGACGCAAGCATTGCCCTGGGCATCACCGGCTACAAGGGCCGGGTCCACGTCAACTTCGCACTGCCCATTACCGAGCATTTTGAAGATACCAAGCAATTGGCCATCGAGCTGGACCGGCAGATCCTGGGAGGCTATCGACTGTTTCCCGTGCATTACCTGGCATATGCACAGTGGAGCGGCGCCGACCCGCAATTGCAGGTGCCAACGGCTGCCGAGGTGTTCCCGGCGGACGAACTGGCCAAGGCAAAGGCGGAGTGGGAGCGACGGTTGAATGCCTGCCCGGCGGAACACCGACCGTATCTGGTGCTGCAATATGCGACGCCGGTGCGTAATCAGTACCGGGTCAAAGCCGGGATCGCCCTGTAACCCAATAGCGTGAACAACACACAACACAATGTGGGAGCGGGCTTGCTCGCGATAGCGGTGGGTCAGTTGATAACTACTTGACTGACCCACCGCTATCGCGAGCAAGCCCGCTCCCACATTGTTTTTGGGGTATTTTTACAATTGGGTGCTGAGCCAGGTAATCAGCAACGCCAGCCCGAGACAGGCAAACCCGATGCGGTAGCCGAGGCGATGACTGCGCTCGGTACGCACATCCAGAAACAGCATCGGCTGATCAATCGCCCGCTCTTCACTTTGCGCGGCGAGTCGGGCCATCGCCCGCTGCTCCCGCAGGCGGGTCACAAACAGCAGCCCGGCGCCAGGGCAGGCAATCAGCAATGCCGTGGTGTTTAGCAGTAATGCCGGCAGCGACATCAAAAACCTCGGTACAACAGTGACCAGGTATCCATCCAGATACAAACCTGAACGGACTGCGCCCTCCTGCGCATCAAAACTCCCTCCCCCATTGACGACTAATGTATCGAGTAATTTACAGCGTCACCTGAACGTCACCTTAACAAGCCACTCTGTTGCCCTTCGCACACCCGGGAGCTTGTCATGTTGCACGCGCAGAACCAGGATCGGCTGTACCTGATCGCCCCTACCGATGAGCAAGAGGCGCTGGTCGGCGGCCTGGCGTTTAATGTCCAGGACCGGCACTGGCTGGTGTATTGCGCCCTCGGCGGGCATCAACATGCCGACCTGCCGGAGCTGGATCTGTTGACGGGGGTGAGTGTGCTGGACTTTTATGTCGAAACGGCGGCATGACCGCAGCAGACACAAAAAAGCCGGGCCCGTGACGGGGCCCGGCTTTTTTACAACTGATTATTGCGAGCTGAGGATCTGGCCGATGCTGGGATCCTTGAACAGACGCGTCAGGGCATCACTCAACACATCGCTGACCAGCTTGGTGTTGGTTTCCTGGTTGGGCGCCATGCCGAAACGCTGGTCCAGGGACGCCCCGTAACGGCCGCTGTAGCGGCGGTTGCCGGCCGACACATCAGAGCGGAAAGTCGCGCCGATGGTGGCTTCGGTCACGTACAGGCCTTCCTTGGGCGACTGGTACTTCAACTCGGCCAGGGTCACCGTCAGTTGCGGTGCGCCTGGCGAGTTGCTGGCTGGGGTGAAGCCCAGCAGGCGCACCGCCGCTTCGGCCTGGGCTTGCAGCTTGGGCAGCACGTCGGCACCGGTCACCGTGATGGCGCTGGTTTCCGGGTACAGGCCACCGCGGGTGCCCAGGGTCGGCGATGGACGGCCATCAACCACACGCACCGAGACCGGCTGGCCATGGCCCACAGGCGCCAACTGGGTGGTGAGCTTGGGTTGCGGGCTGAGTTGCTGCGGGCTGTGGGCGCAGCCAACCAGGGTCAAGCTGGTCACAGTGATCAAACCGAACAACAGGCGTTGCAACATGCTTTTCTCTCCAGAAATCAGGTACCGACAGCCCGGCAGTATAGCGGTGCGTCACCGCCTGGAACTAGCGCCAGTTACAACCTCGGGTCCTGGCCTGCGTGCAGCGGCCCAGTGTCACCCAGATGTCATTCTTGACAGATATGCTTGGCGTCATTCTCAGGAGGCCCGCCATGCTCAATCTTCTCTGGCGCTTTTTCGCGCGCACGCCCGCCCATCGCAACTTTGCCCTGCTCGACTCGCAAGGTCGCTGCCAGGCCTTCAAGCAATGCTGCCAGCCGCCCGTGGGTGAGGGCTGGGTCGAAGTCCAGGAGATCCGCCTGAGCTGGATGCACCATCCGTTGCCCGCCCGCGCCCGTGTCAACCCGCGCCGCGCACGGTCATCACACCGCCTGCCGTTGACCGCCTGACCGAAGCGCTAATAAAAGTCATAAAACACGTCCATTTCCCGGCAGTTCTTCGCTACAATCTCCCCCCGATTATAAGGACGTCTCCTGATCGGGCCTCGCAGCATCGCTAATGCCCTGGTATTAGCTCCCCCGCACCGCCCACAGAGAGCCGCCCACACAGATCGTGTGAAGCTGGCGAGCTGGCTGTTTTGTCTGCAAACCTGCGCCTTTACCGAATCTGCCAGAGCTGCCATTGCGCTCGGCCACTTGAGTTGTTTGCCCGTTATGCCGCGTGTCGGCAGTGATTACGGGCCAGGTGCCAGGCTGGGGCAGCCCTTTTTTGAGGTTCACGTCTTCAAAAGAGCGTGAAAAAACGGGTTTTCACAACTTCACAAGAGTGTGGCGAGCAAATGAATAGTTTTGCGTTTGTACAAGCACCATCAGCGTCTGGCACTGCCCAACCACACAGGACCGAGTACTCCTCAAGAACCGGAGTTTGAAGCCTGTCCGCTACGGATTTGGTTGCACGATCGGACGCACTTGACCATAAGTCGAATTGCCACAGGGGCCCTGAAATGCGTTCATATGCAGATAAGGCCTGGTCGGCAGCGTCCGCTGAAGTTGCAAAAAAATTGCGAAGAATCGGACATGGCGATCCTGGCCATGGGTAACCTGGGGCATCACGTGAACCGCCCCGTCACTCCTGGCAGCCATGCCGTCAATTTGGTGCTGCAGATTTTGGAGACGCGTTAAATGGCGCATAACGAAGCAGTCGACGTAGTACTGGTAGGTGCGGGCATCATGAGTGCCACCCTTGCCGTGCTGCTCAAGGAGCTCGACCCCGGCCTCAAGCTGGAAGTCGTTGAGCTGATGGATTCGGGTGCCGCGGAGAGTTCCAACCCGTGGAACAACGCCGGTACCGGTCACGCCGGGCTGTGCGAGCTGAACTACACCCCGCAGGCGGCTGATGGCTCCATCGACATCAAAAAAGCCGTGCACATCAACACCCAGTTCGAGGTGTCGAAACAGTTCTGGGCGTACCTGACCCAAAAAGGCACCTTTGGCTCGTCCAAGTCCTTTATCAGCCCCGTGCCGCACCTGAGCTTCGTGCAGGGCGAAAAAGGCGTGTCCTTCCTCAAGAAGCGCTTTGAAACCCTCAGCCAGCACCACGCGTTCTCGGACATGCACTACACCGAAGACCGTGCCGAAATGGCCGAGTGGATGCCGCTGATGATGCCGGGCCGCCCGGCCGACGAAAAAATCGCCGCGACCCGCGTAATGAACGGGACCGACGTCAATTTCGGGGCCCTGACCAACCAATTGCTGGCGCACCTGAGCAGCTCGGCCGATGCCCAGGTCAAGTACAGCAAGCGCGTGACCGGCCTCAAGCGCAATGGCGCCGGCTGGACCGTGAGCATCAAGGACGTCAACAGCGGCAATACGCGCCATGTCGACGCCAAGTTCGTGTTCCTCGGCGCCGGTGGCGCGGCCCTGCCGCTGCTGCAAGCCTCGGGGATCGAAGAAAGCAAAGGCTTTGGCGGCTTCCCGGTCAGCGGCCAGTGGCTGCGTTGCGACAACCCGCAAGTGGTCAAGCAGCACCAGGCCAAGGTCTACAGCCAGGCCGCCGTGGGTTCGCCGCCGATGTCGGTGCCGCACCTGGACACCCGCGTGGTGGATGGCAAGAAATCCCTGCTGTTCGGGCCATACGCAGGCTTCACCACCAAGTTCCTCAAGTTCGGTTCGTTCCTTGACCTGCCCATGTCGATTCGCCTCGGCAACATCGGCCCGATGCTGGCCGTGGCCCGGGACAACATGGACCTGACCAAGTACCTGGTCAGCGAAGTGATGCAGTCCATGGAGCAACGCCTGGAATCACTGCGTCGCTTCTACCCTGAGGCAAAAGCCGAGGACTGGCGCCTGGAAGTGGCCGGCCAACGGGTGCAGATCATCAAGAAGGACCCGAAGAAAGGCGGCGTGCTGCAATTCGGTACCGAGCTGGTGGCGGCCAAGGACGGTTCGCTGGCCGCGCTGCTGGGGGCGTCCCCAGGGGCTTCGGTGACGGTTTCGATCATGCTGGATCTGATCGAACGCTGCTTCCCGACCCAGGCGGCCGGCGAGTGGGCGGCCAAGCTGCAGGAAATCTTCCCGGCCCGGGAAAAAGTCCTGGAGACCGATGCCGAGCTGTATCGCAAGATCAGCATGCAGAACAACATCAGCCTGGAGCTGGTGGAGCAAGGTAGCGAGGCCGAAAGCTACGCTTGAGGTCGTGACGCATAGCGTCACCGGATGCATTCCCACGCAGAGCGTGGGAACGATCGCAAGCGTGGGAACGATCGCCCTGCTCTCGTGCTGAGAGCGGGGCGTTTTTTTTCAGCCGCGAGCGATGTTGATCAGCTCGATGTACTCGTCCGCGTTGCGCTGGTCCTTGATCAGGTCCACGAAGGTCTGGCCATGCTCATCCTTGCCGTCGAGGTCCAGTCCCGCTTCCTTGAAAAAGCCCAGGAACCGCTCGAAATCGTCGATGCGCAGGCCGCGATAGGCTTTGATCAGCTTGTGCAGGGAAGGTGAAGTGGCGTCGACCGGTTCAAAATCCAGGAACAGCTTGATCTGATCGTCGCCGATCTCGTCACCAATCACTTGTTTCTTATCTTTACGCATTGCCGACTCCAGCCTGCAGACATTTACACGGGAGTGGAAGTCTACCTGCGGGACACAAGGTTCGGAAGCCACGAAGCTCTAATGTGGGAGCGGGCTTGCCCGCGATGGCGGTGGGTCAGTCGAACTGGGCCAGCATCCAGCGGTGATACTCAACCATACCAGCCTCGCCTTCCCGGGGTGCCCAACTCGCCAGCTCACCCTCGCCCACCGGGCGATAGGGGCCGGCCTTGCACTCGAACATCACCGTGTCGGGCTCAAGCACCACCAGGCCGTGGAAAACGCCGGGCGACAGGTCAACCCCCAGGCAATCTCCACCCGCCTGCAAGACACGCCGCTCCAGGACCTCGCCTGACTCGCTGAAGATCAGAATCCCCAGGCGCCCCTTGAGTACCAGCAGGGTCTCGGCCTTGTCGGCGGTGAGATGACGATGGGGCTGCACATAGGTGTGTGGCTGCAAACCGACAGCCATGCGATGGCACGGCTCCTCCATCTGGTGGAAGTTGACGTTCTGCCGGCCACGGGGGTTGATGGCGGCTTTCTCGGCCAATTCGGCAAACAGCGACTGATCAAGAAAACGCGCCACGACTTACATCCCCTTCACAGCAAAGATGCCGTTGGCATTGCGCCAGTAGCCCTTGTAGTCCATGCCGTAACCGAAAATGTAGCGGTCGATGCACGGCAGGCCAACATAATCAGCCTTCAGGTCTGGGCGGGCCTTGCGGTCGTGGTCTTTGTCGATCAGCACGGCGGTGTGCACTTTGCGCGCGCCGGCGTGTTTGCAGAAGTCGATAATCGCGCCCAGGGTGTGACCTTCGTCGAGGATGTCGTCGATGATCAGCACGTCACGGTCGATAAACGACACTTCCGGCTTGGCTTTCCAGAACAGGTCGCCGCCGCTGGTTTCGTTGCGATAGCGCGTGGCGTGCAGGTAGGACGCTTCCAGCGGGAATTGCAGATGAGTCAGCAATTTGCCGGCGAAAATCAGACCGCCGTTCATCACACAGAACACCACCGGGTTGGTCTCGGCCATTTCGCGGGTGATGTGCGCGCCGACCTTGGCGATAGCCTCTTCGACTTGCGCTTCGGTGTACAGGCAGTCAGCCTCGTGCATGATTTGACGGATATGCTCGAGATCAGCGGACATGGCGCTCTCCAGGGGTACTGTGGCAAGAAAAGCGGGCGAAGGTACGCCTCTGGGACGCAACGTTCAAGCCTTTATGGACTAACGTACTGGTTGTCTATAGGACAACACCCTCGGATAGATTAATCTAGGCCGGTTTTTTTGCCCGCCGCCGGAGCCTTTCCCCATGCCCATCCGTGAGATCCGCCACCCGCTGATCCGACACAAGCTCGGCCTTATGCGCCGCGCCGACATTAGCACGAAGAACTTCCGTGAGCTTGCTCAGGAAGTCGGAGCGTTGCTCACCTACGAAGCCACCAAGGATTTACCCCTGGAAAACTACGAGATCCCCGGTTGGTGCGGTCCCGTCCAGGTCGAGAAAATCGCCGGCAAGAAAATTACCGTGGTGCCGATCCTGCGCGCCGGTATCGGCATGCTTGAAGGCGTGCTGAGCCTGATCCCGGGTGCCAAGGTCAGCGCTGTGGGCGTGGCCCGCAACGAAGAAACCCTGCAGGCCCACACCTACCTGGAAAAACTCGTCCCGGAAATCGACGAGCGCCTGGCGATGATCATCGACCCGATGCTGGCCACCGGCAGCTCCATGGTCGCGACCATCGACCTGCTGAAAAAAGCCGGCTGCAAGGACATCCGCGCCATGGTGCTGGTCGCGGCTCCCGAAGGTATTGCCGCCGTAGAAAAAGCCCACCCGGATGTAGTGATCTACACCGCGTCCATCGATGAACGCCTGAACGAGCACGGCTACATCATTCCGGGCCTGGGCGATGCTGGCGACAAGATCTTCGGCACTAAGCAGAAGGACGCGTGAGCATGCAGGATGAATTCAACGACCCGCTTTGGCGCCAGATCCTGTCTGGCGCACAAATGCTCTTCGTAGCATTTGGCGCGCTGGTGTTGATGCCACTGATCACAGGTCTTGATCCAAACGTTGCACTGTTTACTGCGGGCCTGGGCACGCTGTTGTTCCAGATAGTCACCGGGCGCCAAGTGCCGGTGTTCCTGGCGTCGAGCTTTGCCTTTATCACCCCGATCATTCTCGCCAAGGGCCAGTTCGGCCTCGCGGCGACCATGGGCGGGGTGATGGCGGCAGGTTTCGTCTACACCTTCCTCGGCCTGGCCGTGAAGATCAAGGGCACCGGTTTTATCGACCGGCTGCTGCCGCCCGTGGTGATCGGGCCGGTGATCATCTCCATCGGCCTGGCCATGGCGCCGATTGCCGCGAATATGGCCATGGGCAAGTCGGGCGACGGTGCCGAGCTGATCCATTACCAGACGGCAATGCTGATCTCGATGCCGGCGCTGCTGACCACGCTGATCGTGGCGGTGTTCGGCAAGGGTATTTTCCGCCTGGTGCCGATCATTGCCGGGGTGCTGGTGGGGTTTGGCATGTCGTTCTACTTTGGCGTGGTCGATACCGCGAAGATCGCCGCCGCACCGTGGTTCGCCCTGCCCCACTTCACCGCGCCGGAATTTAACTGGCAGGCGATTCTGTTCATCGTGCCGGTGGCCCTGGCGCCAGCGATTGAACATATCGGTGGTGTGATTGCGGTCGGCAGCGTGACCGGTCGCGATTACCTGAAAAAGCCCGGCCTGCATCGCACGCTGCTGGGCGACGGGATTGCCACTACCACGGCGGGCCTGTTCGGTGGCCCGCCCAACACCACTTACGCCGAAGTGACCGGCGCGGTGATGCTGACCAAGAACTACAACCCGAAGATCATGACCTGGGCGGCGGTATTTGCCATCACCCTGGCCTTCGTGGGTAAGTTCGGCGCGCTGTTACAGAGCATTCCGGTGCCGGTGATGGGCGGGATTCTATGCCTGTTGTTCGGCTCGATTGCCGCAGTGGGGATGAATACCCTGATCCGTCACAAGATCGACCTCGGGGAGGCGCGCAATCTGGTGATTGTGTCGGTGACCCTGGTCTTCGGGATTGGCGGTGTGCTGATCGGCACCGGCACCGGTCCCGACGATTTCGGCCTCAAGGGCATCGCCCTGTGCGCCGTGGTAGCGATTGGCTTGAACCTGCTGCTGCCGGGCAATGATGGCTGGAAGCACAAGAAGCCGGACGAGCCGTTGCTCTAAGGCTACGGATTGTCGGTGCTGCTGATGGCCCCATCGCGGGCAAGCCCGGCTCCCACAGAGGAATGCATTCCAATGTGGGAGCCGGGCTTGCCCGCGATGGGGCCAGTCCAGCCACTATGGATTTAAGCCTTAAAGATCGCCCAAACCATCGATCAACGCCTGGTTCTGCTCTGGCGTACCGATGCTGATCCGCAGGAACTGGGCAATCCGCTCCTGCTTGAAGTGCCGCACGATCACCCCTTGCTCCCGCAGCTTGGCCGCCAGGCCCGCCGCGTCGTGCCGTGGGTGGCGGGCAAAGATGAAGTTGGCCGCTGACGGCAACACCTCAAAACCCTTCCCTCGCAACTGCACCACAACCTTCTCGCGGCTGTCGATCACCAACTGGCAGGTCTTCTCGAAGTATTCTCGGTCGTCGAAGGCCGCCGCCGCGCCAACAATTGCCAGGCGATCCAGCGGATACGAGTTGAAGCTGTTCTTGACCCGCTCCAGCGCCTCGATCAGGTCAGGATGGCCCACCGCCAGGCCTACCCGCAAACCGGCCAGTGAGCGCGATTTGGAGAGGGTCTGGGTCACCAGCAGGTTGGGGTAGCGGCCCACCAGGCTGATGGCGGTTGCGCCGCCGAAGTCGATATAGGCTTCATCGACCACCACCACCGAATCCGGGCTGGCCTTGAGCAGCTGCTCCACCGCGTCCAGCGCCAGCACGCAGCCGGTCGGCGCGTTCGGGTTGGGGAAGATGATCCCGCCATTGGGCCTGGCGTAATCCGCCACGCGAATCTGGAACTGCTCGTCCAGCGGCACCGGGGCCGAAGTGATGCCATACAGGCCACAGTACACCGGGTAAAAGCTGTAGCTGATATCCGGGAACAGCAGCGGCAGGTCGTGCTGGAACAGGCCGTGGAAGATATGTGCCAGGACTTCGTCGGAACCGTTACCGAGGAAGACCTGACTCCCCTCCACCCCGTAATACCTGGCCACGGCCTGCTTGAGCAGGTCGCTGTTGGGGTCGGGGTACAAGCGCAGGTTGTCGTTCAACTCGGCCTGCATCGCCGCCAGGGCCTTGGGCGACGGGCCGTAGGGGTTTTCATTGGTGTTGAGCTTGACCAGCCTGGTCAGCTTCGGCTGCTCGCCGGGCACGTAAGGCACGAGGTCCTTGACGAAAGGGCTCCAGAATTTGCTCATGTCTTACTCTCCCTTGACGATGCGGTATTCGGCGCTGCGGGCGTGCGCGCTCAATGATTCACCACGGGCCAGCACCGAAGCGGTCTTGCCCAGCTCGGAAGCACCTTGCGGCGAGCAGAAAATGATCGACGAGCGCTTCTGGAAGTCGTACACCCCCAGCGGCGACGAGAAGCGCGCGGTGCCCGAGGTAGGCAACACGTGGTTGGGGCCGGCGCAGTAGTCGCCCAGGGCTTCGCTGGTGTGGCGGCCCATGAAGATCGCACCGGCGTGGCGAATCGATGGCAGCCAGGCCTGTGGGTCGGCCACGGACAGTTCCAGGTGCTCGGGGGCGATGCGGTTGGCCACTTCGATGGCCTGTTCCATGTCCCGCACCAGGATCAGCGCACCACGGCCATTGATCGACTTTGCGATAATCTCGGCGCGATCCATGGTCGGCAACAACTTGTTGATGCTGGCCGCCACCTTGTCAAGAAACACGGCGTCGGGGCTGACCAGGATCGCCTGGGCATCTTCATCGTGCTCGGCCTGGGAGAACAGGTCCATGGCGATCCAGTCGGGATCGGTCTGGCCGTCGCAGACCACGAGGATTTCCGAAGGGCCGGCGATCATGTCGATACCGACCTGGCCAAACACATGGCGCTTGGCGGTGGCGACGTAGATGTTGCCGGGGCCGACCACCTTGTCCACTTTCGGTACGCTTTCGGTGCCATAGGCCAACGCCGCGACGGCCTGGGCGCCACCGATGGTGAACACGCGGTCAACGCCCGCAATGCAGGCAGCGGCCAGCACCAGTTCGTTGATTTCACCGCGCGGGGTCGGGACCACCATGACCACTTCGGTCACACCTGCCACTTTGGCGGGAATGGCATTCATCAGCACCGACGACGGGTACGAGGCCTTGCCGCCCGGCACATACAGGCCGGCGCGGTCCAGGGGCGTGACTTTCTGGCCGAGCACCGTACCGTCGGCTTCGGTGTAGCTCCAGGAGTCCTGTTTCTGTTTTTCGTGATAGCTGCGCACCCGCGCGGCCGCGACTTCCAGGGCTTCGCGCTGCGGCGCGGTGATGCGCGTCAGGGCCAGCTCCAGGCGTTCGCGGGGCAGGATCAGGTCGGACATGGACTTGACGTCCAGGCCGTCGAACTGGCGGGTAAAGTCCACCAGCGCCGCGTCGCCGCGCTCGCGCACGGCCTTGATGATGTCGAGCACCCGCTGGTTGACCGAGTCGTCGGACACGCTTTCCCAGCTCAGCAGATGATCCAGATGATGGGCGAAATCCGGGTCGGCAGCGTTGAGTCGGGCAATTGCAGTGGACGTAGTCATAGCGAGGGCCTCAATAGTATTGGCAAAAACTCAGGCGCCCTAAACTAGCAGTCGTTTCCGCTTGGGCACCTGAGAATTCTGGCTATGAGGCGGATAGACGGGCGCGACCTAGGGCCGCGCAGGGGGGTCAACCGCGGTGTCGAGACTCCACTGCCTTGCGCAGGGTGTCGATCAACGCCTGGATCCGGGCGTGCTGCATCTTCATCGAAGCTTTGTTGACGATCAGGCGCGAGCTGATGTCGGCAATAAAGTCCTGGGGTTCCAGGCCGTTGGCGCGCAGGGTGTTGCCGGTGTCGACCACGTCAATGATCTTGTCGGCCAAGCCGATCAGCGGCGCCAGCTCCATCGAGCCGTAGAGCTTGATGATATCGACCTGACGGCCTTGTTCGGCGTAGTAACGCTTGGCAACGTTGACGAACTTGGTGGCCACCCGCAGGCGGCCTTTTGGCTCGACATCACCGACACGGCCGGCGGTCATCAGCTTGCACAGCGCGATACGCAGGTCCAGCGGCTCGTACAGGCCCTGGCCGCCGTATTCCATCAGCACGTCTTTACCGGCGACCCCCAGGTCGGCGGCGCCATGTTCAACGTAGGTCGGCACGTCGGTAGCCCGCACGATCAACAGGCGAACGTCGTCCTGGGTCGTGGGGATGATCAGCTTGCGGCTCTTGTCCGGATTCTCGGTCGGCACGATGCCCGCTTCAGCCAGAAGCGGCAAAGTATCGTCAAGGATGCGGCCCTTGGACAGTGCGATGGTCAACATGGGAAACGTCAATCCTTCATCAGGCTATTGCGGTCCGGTCGCAAATGGCGCCAGACACAGATCGAGGCCATTACAGCCTCGATTTGAAACCAATTCAGCCGAGGCATGCCTATGCACACCTCGGGCGGGCGCTTCCCTGCGCCCGAGCAGTGGGGACTAACCCGGTACGCGGCGGATTTTTGCGCCGAGCATCTGCAGTTTTTCTTCGATGCACTCGTAGCCACGGTCTATGTGGTAGATGCGATCGATCAGCGTGTCGCCTTCGGCGATCAGTGCCGAAATCACCAGGCTGGCCGAGGCCCGCAGGTCGGTCGCCATCACTGGCGCGCCCTTGAGGGTTTCGGTGCCGGTAACGATGGCCGTGTTGCCTTCGACCTGGATCTTGGCGCCCATGCGGTGCAGTTCATACACGTGCATGAAGCGGTTTTCAAAGATGGTCTCGATCACCGCGCCGGTGCCTTCGGCAATCGCGTTCAGGGAGATGAATTGCGCCTGCATGTCGGTCGGGAACGCCGGGTACGGAGCAGTACGCACGTTGACGGCTTTTGGCCGCTTGCCGTGCATGTTCAGCTCGATCCAGTCTTCGCCGGTGGTGATTTCGGCACCCGCTTCGCGCAGTTTTTCCAGGACCGCTTCAAGGATGGTCGGATCGGTGTCCTTGACCTTGACGCGACCACCGGTGACAGCAGCGGCAACCAGGTAGGTGCCGGTCTCGATACGGTCCGGCATCACTTTGTAGGTCGCCGAGTGCAGGCGCTTCACACCGTCGATGGTGATGGTGTCGGTGCCGGCGCCTGTGATCTTGGCACCCATGGCGATCAGGAAGTTGGCCAGGTCGACCACTTCCGGCTCGCGCGCGGCGTTTTGCAGGACGCTGCGGCCATTGGCCAGGGCCGCGGCCATCATGATGTTCTCGGTACCGGTCACACTGACGGTATCAAAGAAGAAGTTCGCGCCACGCAGGCCGCCTTCCGGTGCCTTGGCCTTGATGTAGCCACCTTCGACATCGATGGTTGCGCCCATGGCTTCAAGGCCACGGATGTGCAGATCCACCGGACGCGAACCGATGGCGCAACCGCCAGGCAGTGCCACTTCGGCCTCGCCGAAACGGGCGACCATCGGGCCCAGCACCAGGATCGAGGCCCGCATGGTTTTCACCAGCTCGTACGGTGCGATCAGGGTCTTGATGGTGCGCGGGTCGATTTCGACCGAGAGTTTCTCGTCGATCACCGGCTCAATGCCCATGCGACCGAACAGCTCGATCATGGTGGTGATGTCGTGCAGGTGCGGCAGGTTGGCTACAGTAACCGGGCCATCGCACAGCAAGGTGGCCGCCAGGATCGGCAAGGCCGAGTTTTTAGCCCCGGAGATACGGATTTCGCCATCAAGACGGGCACCGCCGGTAATAATCAATTTATCCATAAGAATCTCGACGCCTTGGGGGCTCAGGTACGCTCGGCCCAGGCCGCGCGGCTGAAAAATTTCATAGTGACCGCATGGATGCTGCCATCGGTGATCCACGGGTTCAAATGGGCATAGATCTGCTGCTGACGCTTGACCGGGCTCAATGCCGCCAGTTCATCGCTAATCACGTTCAGCTGGAAATTGCAGCCTTCGCCTTCAACTGCAACCTCAGTATTCGGCAGCTTTCCTTCAAGGAAGCTTTTAACTTCTAGGGCCTGCATGCTCAACCTCTATCGGCGCCCAGTGCGCACGGGTCGCACATCATACAAAAAAGCCCCGCGCCTGCGAACCCCGCATAGCAGGACTCTGACGGGGGGCTTCTTCAATAAGGTGTATTAAGGATGCGTCAACAGCTCAGTCAAACCACAAACCTGGGCGATTTCACGCATATCCTCGGGTAATGCGCGAATACTGACAGGTTTCTTGACCGCTGCGGCGTCACGCAGGAAACACAGGAGCAATGACAGGCCAACACTGCTGGACTTCACCACCGCCGAGCAATCGAGGACCAATGCCTGCGCGGTGCTGGCATTGATCAGCGCCTGGCCCTGCTTGCGCAGGGCCGGCCCGGTGCTGTAGTCGAGCACGCCACTTAAGAGCAGCTCGCCGGCCTGGCCTTGACGAACAGCCGACTCGGTCATGGCGCCTGCTTCTCTGCAGCTTCTTCGGTCACTTCCTTGGCCTTGGCCACTTCACCGGCCCAACCATCGATGGTCTTGTCCAGGTCGTTGCCATTGCGCTGCATGGCATCGGCGAACTGGTCACGGAACAGCTTACCGATGTTGATGCCGTTGATGATCACGTTGCGCACTTTCCATTCACCGTTGATTTTCTCAAGGGTGTAGGAAACCGGATAGACCGCGCCATTGTTGCCCTTGACCTGCATGTCCACACTGGTACGGGTGCCGGACTCATCCTTGGCCGGGGACACGACGATCCCCTGGTTGTTGTATTCCAGCAGGGCATTGCCGTAGAACTGCATCAGGCTGCGCTTGAAGTTGTCCTGGAAACGCTGCATTTGCGCAGGCGTGGCCTTGCGCGAGTACTTGACCGTCATGATGCTGCGGGAGATGCCGTCAGCGTCGACCACAGGGCCCACGATACCGTTGAGGGCATCGTAGAACGCGCTTGGGCTCTGCTTGTACTGTTCCTTGTTTGCGGCAAGGTCAGCCAGCAGCTCTTTGGTGGTTCTCTCAATAATGTCGTGCGCCGAGGGCGCCGCCACGGCGTTAGCCATCAATGGCAAGGCTGCCAACAGCACCAACAGGCCACGTCGCAAGGTAGAGATCATGAACAAACTCCTCATTTGGCGTCTTTACTAACCGTATTAAGCAGGAATTTACCGATCAGGTCCTCCAATACCAACGACGACTGTGTGTCATGAATGGTCGAACCATCCTTGAGCAAGGCTTCTTCCCCGCCCACGCTGATACCGATGTACTTCTCGCCCAGCAGACCCGCCGTGAGGATAGACGCCGTGGAGTCAGTCGGCAGGTTATCTACCTTCTTGTCCAGTTGCAGGGTCACTCGGCCGGTGAAGCTGTCGCGGTCCAGATCGATTGCCGTGACCTTGCCGATAGTCACACCGGCCATGGTCACTTTGGATCTGACCGTCAAACCGGCGATATTGTCGAAGTAGGCGTAAAGTTTATAGGTATCGGCGCTCGAGCTGGCCGACAAGCCGCTGACTCGCAGGGCGAGCAACAGTAAAGCCAGGATGCCAGCCAGCAAGAAAAGGCCGACACCGATCTCCACAGTGCGGTTTTGCATCAGAAATCTCCAAACATCAAGGCGGTCAAAATGAAGTCAAGGCCCAGTACCGCCAGCGAGGCGTACACAACGGTCTTGGTGGTGGCACGACTGATCCCCTCTGAAGTGGGCTCACAGTCATAGCCTTGGAATACGGCGATCCAGGTCACGACGAAGGCAAAGACGATGCTCTTGATAATGCCATTGAGCACGTCACCGCTGAACGTCACGCTGTTTTGCATGTTGGCCCAGTAGGAGCCGTCATAGACCCCCAGCCAGTCCACCGCCACCCACGACCCGCCCCAGATCCCGACCACGCTGAAAATCATTGCCAGCAGTGGCAGTGAGATGAAGCCGGCCCACAGGCGTGGGGCAACAATGTACTTGAGCGGGTCCACGCCGATCATTTCCAGGCTGGACAACTGCTCGGTGGCCTTCATGTTGCCGATCTCGGCGGTCAACGCGGAGCCCGCGCGGCCGGCAAACAGCAAGGCCGTGACCACCGGCCCCAGTTCACGCAGCAGCGTCAGCGCAACCATCTGCCCCACCGCCTGCTCGGAACCGTAGCTGGACAGGATATTGAAGCCCTGCAACGCCAGCACCATGCCGATGAACACCCCGGAGACCACGATGATCACCAGGGACATCACGCCCACCGAGTGCAACTGCTTGAGCAGCAAGCCAAAACCGCCGCCGATAGCGCCGCGGCCCAGCAAGGCGTGAAACAGGAAAATCGTCGAACGCCCGAGCACTTCGACGATGTCGATGCCGGAACGACCGAAAAGGCGAACCTTCTCGATTAAAGATGTCTTGCGCATCAGCGCTTCCCCAGAAGATCTGCGCGGTAGTCCGCTGCCGGAAAATGAAAAGGCACCGGGCCATCAGGATCGCCGGTCATGAACTGGCGAATCCGCGGGTTATCGGCGTTCATCAGTTCTTCAGGCGTACCCTGCCCCAATACCTGGCCATCGCCGACCACATACAGGTAGTCGGCAATGCTCGCGGTTTCGGCCAGGTCGTGGGAAACCACGATACTGGTGATGCCCAGCGCATCGTTGAGCAGGCGGATCAGGCGCACCAGGACGCCCATGGCGATAGGGTCCTGGCCGACGAACGGTTCGTCATACATCAGGATCTGCGGGTCGAGGGCAATCGCCCGTGCCAGGGCCACACGCCGCTTCATACCGCCGGAGAGCTCATCTGGCATCAGATCGATGGCACCGCGAAGGCCGACGGCCTGCAGCTTCAACAATACAATGTCACGAATCATCTCTTCGGACAGCTGGGTGTGTACCCGCAGCGGGAACGCGACGTTTTCAAAAACATCGAGATCGGTGAACAGGGCACCGCTCTGGAACAGCACCCCCATGTGCTTGCGCGCATCGAACAGGTCGCTGCGCGACAGGGTCGGCAGGTTCTGGCCATTGACCCAGACTTCCCCGGCGGTGGGACGCAACTGCATGCCCATCAGGCGCAGCAGGGTCGTCTTGCCGCAACCGGACGGCCCCATGATGCCCGTCACCTTGCCGCGGGGAATGCGAATATCGACATTATTGAAGATGCTGCGCGTACCGCGCTTGAAGGAAAGGCCCTTCAGCTCGACCGCGTAGGCGTTATCGGCACTCATCTAAACTCCTTGGGATGCAGCTTCTCACTCAGACACCACGTTTGGGACAACTGCTTGCGACAGTTAGACACATGTGAGCTGTGCGGACCGAACTGGCGGCGAACTATATCACTGCTGAGATAAAGCGCCCAAGGCCGGAGCAGCGCTTGTTCAGAAACAGGACAGCTAAAGTGCATTTGAGAAGGTTCTCACATTCATGGTGAACAAACCCTGACGAACTTGCGTGAGGGAATTGATCATTACCGCTATAATCGCCGACTTTTCGTCAGGCTATACGATTTCAGACATGAGCCAATCCAACGACCTTATTCAATCCGCACAACGCACCATCCGCCTCGAACTTGAAGCCGTAGAAGGCTTGCTGGCCCATATCGACGCAGATTTCGTACGCGCCTGCGAGATGATCCTGGCCAGTAAAGGCCGGGTTGTCGTGGTCGGCATGGGCAAGTCAGGCCATGTCGGCAACAAGATTGCCGCCACCCTGGCCAGTACCGGCACCACCGCGTTTTTCGTGCACCCGGCCGAAGCCAGCCATGGCGACATGGGCATGATCACCCGCGACGACGTGATCCTGGCCCTGTCCAACTCCGGCACCACCAACGAAATCGTGACCCTGCTGCCCCTGATCAAGCGCCTGGGCATCAAGCTGATCAGCGTGACCGGCAACCCGGACTCGACGCTGGCCAAGGCCGCCGAAGTGAACCTGAACGTGCATGTGGCCCACGAGGCCTGCCCGCTGAACCTGGCGCCGACCTCCTCCACCACTGCCGCCCTGGTCATGGGCGACGCCCTGGCCGTGGCCCTGCTGGAAGCCCGTGGCTTTACCGCCGAAGACTTCGCCTTTTCCCACCCCGGTGGCGCCCTCGGCCGTCGCCTGTTGCTGAAAGTGGAAAACGTGATGCACACCGGCGATGAACTGCCCCAGGTACAGCGTGGCACCCTGCTCAAGGACGCGCTGATGGAAATGACCCGCAAAGGCCTGGGCATGACCGTGATCCTTGAAGCCGACGGGCGCCTGGCCGGGGTGTTTACCGACGGCGACTTGCGTCGCACCCTGGACCGCACCATCGATATCCATACCGCGACCATCGACCAGGTCATGACCCCCCACGGCAAGACCGCCCGCGCCGAAATGCTCGCGGCCGAAGCCCTGAAGATCATGGAAGACCACAAAATCGGCGCCCTGGTGGTGGTCGATGAGACCGATCACCCGATTGGCGCCCTGAACATGCACGATTTGCTGCGCGCAGGAGTGATGTAAATGAACACCGACCTGTTGCAACGGGGCAAGGCCATCAAACTGGCGATTTTCGACGTGGACGGCGTGCTGACCGATGGCCGCCTGTACTTCCTTGAAGACGGCAGCGAATTCAAGACGTTCAATACCCTGGACGGCCAGGGCATCAAAATGCTGATGGCCTCTGGCGTGCAAACGGCGATTATCAGTGGTCGAAAGACTCCGGTCGTGGAGCGTCGCGCACAAAACCTGGGGATTCCTTACCTCTACCAGGGCCGTGAGGATAAACTGGTGGTTCTGGACGAGCTTCTTGGCCAACTCAACCTAAGCTATGAGCAGGTCGCCTATCTGGGCGATGACCTGCCCGACCTGCCGGTGATCCGCCGCGTCGGCCTGGGCATGGCGGTGGCCAATGCTGCGGCGTTTGTGCGCGAACATGCCCATGGCATTACCCAGGCCCGTGGCGGCGAAGGCGCCGCCCGCGAGTTCTGCGAGTTGATCCTGCGTGCCCAGGGCAGCCTTGAAGCGGCCCACGCCGCCTACCTATAGAGCCTTCTATGCTGAGCAAAAAGATTCGCAACTTCCTGATACTCGGAGCCATCGCCGCGCTGTTTCTCGCGGTGGGCTACTGGAACATCAGCCCGGAGCGCTTCCTCGACCACCCGGTTGTGCAGGCCGACCAGGGCGCCATCGACTATTACGCCACCAACGCCTACAGCGTGCAGTTCCTGCCGGACGGCAAGGTGCAGTACGAAATGACGTCGGACAAGGTCGAACACCTGAAGGCTTCCGAGGTCACATTGCTGACCAACCCGGACCTGAACCTGTATCGCGGCACCGAATTCCCGTGGCATGTCACCAGCAAGCGTGGCGAGGTCAACCCGGACGGCACCGAAGTGGAGCTGATCGACTCGGTGCGCGTTGCGCGCACCGACGCCCAGAAGCGCGAGACCATCATTACCAGCAGTCGCATGACCGTATTCCCACAGAAGCAATATGCGCAGACCGAGCAAGACGTTAGAATCGACGGCGCTGGCGGTGTATCGACTGGCAAGGGAATGAAAGCGTATTTGAAAGAAAGCAGGATACACCTGCTATCGAACGTAAGAGGACAGTATGAGGCTCGTTAAAACCCTCCCTATTTTGCTCGGTCTGGGCGCAGCACTGGGAAGCGTGAGCGCCTGGGCTCTGCCGAACGATAGCCAGCAACCGATCCACATTCAGGCTGACGATGCGCAACTGGATGACAAGCAAGGTATCGCGACCTACAAGGGCGACGTCATCATCACCCAGGGCTCGATGAAGATTACCGGCAATACCGTGACCCTGACCCGCACCCCGGCAGGTGAGATTGACGTCGTGACCTCGGTGGGCAACCTGGCCTACTTTGAACAGAAGCAAAACGCCGCCGACCCAGGCCCGATCAAAGGCTACGGCGTGACCATCCAGTACCACGCGCCGCAAAACCGCATCGTACTGACTGACCGCGCCAAAGTGATCAGCAGCGACGGCAACTCGACCGAAGGCGAGAAAATCGTCTATGACACCGTCAAGCAGGTCGCCACTGCCGGCCGCGCCAATGGCACCAAGGTCACTGCACCACGTCCGCGCATCGACATGGTTATCCAGCCGAAGAAGAAGGCCCAGTAATGGCAACCCTGAAAGCCCAGCATCTGGCCAAGGCCTATAAAAGCCGTCAGGTCGTGCGCGACGTCAGCCTGTCGATCGACAGCGGCCAGATCGTCGGCCTGCTTGGCCCCAACGGTGCCGGCAAGACCACCTGCTTCTACATGATCGTCGGCCTGGTCCAGGCGGACCAGGGCCGCGTCTTGATCGACGACCTGGACGTCAGCCACCAGCCCATGCACGGTCGTGCACGGGCCGGTATCGGCTATCTCCCCCAGGAGGCATCGATCTTCCGCAAACTGTCAGTGTCCGACAACATCATGGCGATCCTTGAAACCCGCAAGGAACTGGATCGCGATGGACGCCGCCAGGAACTGGAAAGCCTGCTGCAGGAGTTCCACATCAACCACATCCGCGACAACCTCGGCATGAGCCTGTCCGGCGGCGAGCGTCGTCGTGTGGAAATCGCCCGCGCCCTGGCCACGGCACCGAAGTTCATCCTGCTGGACGAGCCCTTCGCCGGTGTCGACCCGATTTCGGTAGGCGACATCAAGCAGATCATCCATCACCTCAAGGCCAAGGGGATCGGCGTGTTGATCACCGACCACAACGTGCGTGAGACCCTGGATATCTGCGAAACCGCGTATATCGTCAACGACGGCCAACTGATTGCCGAAGGGGACTCCGCCACCATCCTGGCCAACGAACTGGTCAAGGAAGTGTACCTGGGGCACGAGTTCCGCCTGTAAACACTGGGATGTCAGGACATTCGCCATCAGGCGCGGGAGTCAATAAAAACCTTATTATTTTTATTGTTACCGCGCTCTAGGCAAAGCCCCCGATATCAGGCATATAATTTGCTTATGTTTGGCGCTCACGCGCCCTGTCGTGGATGGCGCATTGCGCCGGCGAATAAGGTGTTAAGCCCCTGCCATGAAACCATCGCTAGTCCTGAGAATGGGCCAGCAGCTGACGATGACACCGCAGCTGCAACAGGCCATCCGCCTGCTCCAATTGTCGACCCTGGACCTGCAACAGGAAATCCAGGAGGCCCTGGAGTCCAACCCGATGCTCGAACGCCAGGAAGAAGGCGACGACTTCGACAATGCCGACCCACTGGCCGACAACATCGAGCAAAAACCCAACGCCGACGTCCAGGAACCGTCCTACCAGGAAACCGCACCCACGGTGGATAACCTGGAAGAAGGCGAGTGGAACGAGCGCATTCCCAATGAACTGCCGGTGGATACGGCCTGGGAAGATGTCTACCAGACCAGCGCCAGCAGCCTGCCCAGCAACGACGATGACGAGTGGGACTTCACCACCCGCACCTCCGTCGGTGAAAGCCTGCAGAGCCACTTGCTGTGGCAACTGAACCTTGCCCCGATGTCCGACACCGATCGCCTGATCGCCGTGACCCTGATCGACTGCATCAATAATCAGGGCTACCTGGACGAGACCCTTGAGGAAATCCTCGAGGCCTTCGACCCGGAACTGGACATCGAGCTGGACGAAATCGAAGCGGTCCTGCACCGCATCCAGCAGTTCGAGCCCGCCGGCATTGGTGCGCGCAACCTCAGCGAGTGCCTGTTGCTGCAACTGCGCCAGCTGCCCGCCAAGACCCCCTGGCTGGCCGAGGCCCAACGCCTGGTCACCGACTACATCGACCTGCTGGGCAGCCGCGACTACAGCCAGTTGATGCGCCGGATGAAGCTCAAGGAAGATGACCTGCGCCAGATCATCGAACTGGTCCAGAGCCTCAACCCGCGTCCCGGTTCGCAAATCGAGTCCAGCGAAGCCGAATACGTCGTCCCCGACGTAATCGTGCGCAAGGACAACGAGCGCTGGCTGGTGGAACTGAACCAGGAATCGGTGCCGCGCCTGCGGGTCAACCCGCAATACGCAGGTTTCGTGCGCCGGGCCGATACCAGTGCCGACAACACCTTCATGCGCAACCAGTTGCAGGAAGCGCGCTGGTTCATCAAGAGCCTGCAAAGCCGCAACGAGACCCTGATGAAAGTGGCCACCCAGATCGTCGAGCATCAGCGCGGCTTCCTGGAATACGGCGACGAGGCAATGAAGCCGCTGGTGCTGCATGACATTGCCGAAGCCGTCGGCATGCATGAATCGACCATTTCCCGGGTCACCACCCAGAAATTCATGCATACCCCGCGCGGTATCTATGAGCTGAAATACTTTTTCTCCAGCCACGTCAGCACCTCCGAAGGCGGCGAATGCTCGTCCACGGCGATCCGCGCGATCATCAAAAAACTGGTTGCCGCGGAAAATCAGAAAAAGCCGTTGAGTGACAGCAAGATCGCTGGTTTACTGGAGGCACAAGGCATTCAGGTCGCCCGTCGAACCGTCGCCAAGTACCGCGAGTCCCTTGGGATCGCGCCTTCCAGCGAGCGTAAGCGGTTGATGTGACGGGCAGGCCACAGCGTTCCAGTGGCGGGTATTCCTACCCGCCGCTTTATGCACTGGCAACGAAGGAGAAGCTGTATGCAAGTCAATATCAGTGGACACCAACTGGAAGTGACCGAACCGCTGCGCGCCTACATCAGCGAAAAACTCAAACGGATTGAGGGGCATTTCGACAAGATCACCAATGTGCAAGTCATCATGTCTGTCGAAAAGCTAAAGCAGAAAATCGAAGCCACCTTGCGTATACCCGGCGGGGAAGTAGTCGCCAATGCAGAGCATTCAGACATGTATGCCGCCATTGACGACCTGACCGACAAGCTGGATCGCCAAATCAAAAAGCATAAGGAAAAGCAGCAGAGCCTTCTTCAAGGCACAGGCCGCTAACACTCCCCACCCATGATTCGACTTGAAACCATCCTGACCCCCGGCCGTTCCCTTGTGAACGTGCCGGGCGGCAGTAAAAAGAAAGCCCTCGAACAAATTGCCAACCTGATCAGCCGCCAAGTGCCTGACCTGGAAATGCAAGATGTCTTCGATGCCCTGATAGCCCGTGAAAAACTCGGCTCGACCGGTTTTGGCAACGGCATCGCGATTCCTCACTGCCGCCTCAAAGGCTGCGACGCACCGATAAGCGCCCTGTTGCACCTGGAGGCGCCCATAGATTTTGACGCCATCGATGGCGCCCCGGTTGACCTGCTGTTTGTCCTGCTGGTCCCGGAAGCCGCCACCGATGCGCACCTGGAGCTGCTCCGGCAGATCGCCAGCATGCTCGACCGTGAAGAAGTACGTAAGAAACTGCGCAGCGCCAGCAGTAATGAAGCGCTGTATCAGGTGGTTCTGGATGAGCAAAGCGGGCAGTAATCATGCGTCTGATCATCGTCAGCGGGCGTTCCGGCTCGGGTAAAAGTACGGCCCTCAATGTGCTTGAGGACAGTGGTTTCTATTGCATCGACAACTTGCCGGCCGGCCTGCTGCCCGAGCTGGCCGAACGTGCGTTGATCCATACCGAACTGGCCCAACCGCTGGTGGCGGTGTCGATCGACGCGCGCAACCTGCCCAGCCACCTCACGCGATTCCCGGAACTGCTGGAAGAGGTACGCGCCAAGCACATCCATTGCGACGTGCTGTACCTGGATGCCGACGAAGAAACGCTGCTCAAGCGCTTCTCGGAAACCCGTCGCCGCCACCCGCTGAGCAGCCCGCACCGCTCGCTGGCCGAAGCCATCGAAGACGAGACCAAGCTGCTGGGGCCGATCATTGACTTGGCCGACCTCAAGATCAACACCACCAGCCTGAACCTTTACCAACTGCGCGACGCCATCAAGCTGCGCCTGCTGAACCAGCCGGAACCGGGCACGGCCTTCCTGGTCGAATCCTTTGGTTTCAAGCGGGGCATGCCGATAGACGCCGACCTGGTATTTGACGTGCGTTGCCTGCCCAATCCTTACTGGAAGCCGGAACTGCGCGACCAGTCTGGGCTGGACCAGCCCGTTGCCGAGTACCTGGCGGCACAACCGGATGTGGAGGAGATGTTCCAGGACATCTCCAGCTACCTGCTCAAGTGGCTACCGCGCTTTGCCGCCAGCAACCGGGCCTATGTCACCATCGCCATTGGCTGTACCGGCGGGCATCACCGCTCCGTCTACCTGACCGAGCGCCTGGGCCAGGTCTTGCAGCAAACCCTCAAGAATGTCCAGGTTCGCCACCGCGACCTCAGCTGAAAGGAACACCTTCGCGATGCCTGCTCTGGAAATTGAAATCATCAACAAACTGGGCTTGCATGCCCGTGCGTCGGCCAAATTTGTCGGGGTCGCGGGCCAGTTTCCTTGCCAGGTGCGCGCCGGGCGTACGCCAGAGTCCATGGTCGATGGCAAAAGCATCATGGCGATGATGATGCTGGCAGCCGGCAAGGGCACCACGATCCACCTGAAGACCGAAGGCGAGCAGGAGCGGGAAGCGTTGGACGCGCTGGTGCAGTTGATCAATAACTACTTCGACGAAGGCGAATAGCCCCTGCCCAACATAAATTCCATGTGTATGGGCTTGTGTGGGAGCTGGCTTGCCTGCGATAGCATCACCTCGGTCTAGACGAAAAGCCGAGGTGCCTGCATCGCAGGCAAGCCAGCTCCTACATTGGGTTTGCGCTAGGCATCAGCCCAGCGCTGTATCCATCGCCATCATCAGGCAAAACCCGATGCACAACCCCAGGCTCGCCAGCTTGTCATGCCCATTGCGGCGCGATTCGGGGATCACTTCGTGAGTCACCACCAATAGCATCGCCCCGGCCGCCAGCGCCAGGCCCAAAGGCAGCAGCATCTCGGCCAGGCTCACCAGCCAGGCACAGAGTACGGCAAACACCGGCTCTACCAGCCCGGAGGCCGCCCCAATCATGAAAGCCTTGGCTCGCGACATCCCTGCCCCTGCCAACACCAACGCAATCACCAGCCCTTCCGGCACATCCTGCAAGGCAATGCCCATGGCCAAGCTGTCGGCATCCGGCATGCCACCGCCGGCCGAGACGCCCACCGCCATGCCTTCGGGAATGTTATGGGCAATGATCGCGAACACGAACAGCCAGATGCGCGGCGGGATCACCGGTTTGTCGGGCGTACCGACCAACATGTCCGGGCTGGCCCCGGAGACCTTGCGGTCGACCAGAAACAAGCCAAAAGCGCCCAGCATGATGCCGAAGCTGATCAAGCCACTGGAGGCCCAGGGCGTCAGCCCCAGGTTTTCGGCGGCGGCAATCCCCGGCACGACCAGCGAAAACGCAGTCGCCGCCAGCATCACGCCGGCGCCAAACCCCAGCAATGTATCGCTGACCGCCAACGGCATCCGCCGGATCACCAGGACCGGCACCGCGCCCAACGCCGTGCCCAGGGCGCAGATTGCCCCCCCTTGCAGTGCGCGCAGGATCCGCGGCTCCAGGTTCAGCCAGGCCAGCCCGTGGGCCACCAGCAATGCCGTTCCCGCCAATAGCAGCAGCGAGCCAAATGCATAGCGGAACATTCGTCCGCTGCTGATCGCCAGTGTTTCAGTGCCCATAGTCGGCCTTAGGTCTGGTTATAAGAGGTCATTAAGCGAGGGCAGCCTGGTAGCGTTCAGCGACTTCCGGCCAGTTGATAACACTGTAGAAGGCGTTGATGTATTCAGGACGGCGGTTTTGATAAAGCAGGTAGTAGGCGTGCTCCCACACGTCCAGACCGAGGATCGGAGTATTGCCGCTCATCAACGGGCTGTCCTGGTTGCCACTGCTTTCGACCACCAGGGTCTTGTGCGGGGTCACGCTCAGCCAGGCCCAACCGCTGCCGAAACGGGTCAACGCGGCCTTGGTGAAGGCCTCCTTGAAGGCATCAAAACCACCCAGCTGCGTATCAATCGCCTGGCCCAGGGCACCTTCGGGCTTGCCGCCGCCCTTGGGCGACATGACCGCCCAGAACAACGAGTGGTTGGCATGCCCGCCCCCCTGGTTGATCACCGCGGCGCGCAGTTTTTCCGGCAATTGCTGGACGCTGGAGACCAGTTTCTCGATGGGCCAGCCAGCGAACTCGGTGCCTTCGACGGCGGCATTGAGGTTATTGATGTAGGTCTGGTGGTGCTTGGTGTAGTGGATTTCCATGGTTTGCGCATCGATATGCGGTTCCAGGGCATCGTAGGCGTACGGCAAGGCAGGCAAGGTGTAGGACATATCAATGTGCTCCATAAAAAGGGCTGTTGCGGGTCGGCGCACCTATCTGCGACGTATGGTTGCCCAGCAAGCGATGGGTACGGGGGTACTCGCCGTGATCGCTGATGAAATTCAACAGTTCGACGTAGGTCTTGCTGCTCTGGCGCAAGGCTGCCTCGCGCAAGGCCTGAGGCAGCCGGGTGTCCTGCAGGGTCTGCAGCAAACGCTGGTGAATGGCGCAGAGGTATTCGGCGCTTTCTTCAGGCTGGTTCAGGCGCAGGTGCAGGTCCGCCAGGTTGTGATGGGAAATGACGCAGGCCGCCACCGCCTCGTCGGCATCCCCCCAGCGCTCGAACAACACTTGGGCCAGGGCCAGGGCTTGCAGGTAATGCTCGCGGGCATCCACCAGTTCGCCCTGCATAAAGCAGCGATTGGCCCGTTCGATCGTGCGTTTCCAGTGCTCCATGGTGAGCCTCCAAAGCAGGGTCGGTTATTACACGCCACCCGCCGTGAGCTTTTCCGGGTCCAGGAGGACTTCCAGTTGGCTGCGCGGCAGGTCGGTGTGTTCGAGCGCCACATCAATCACCGGCCGGCCTTGTTGATAGGCTTTCTTGGCGATTTCAGCGGCCTTTTGGTAACCAATGATCGGGTTGAGGGCAGTGACCAGGATCGGGTTGCGCGCCAAGGCTTCCTTGAGCTTGGGCTCGTTGACCTTGAAGCTGGCGATGGCCTTGTCCGCCAGCAGGCGGCTGGAGTTGGCCAACAGCTCCAGGCTGCTGAGCAGGTTCTGGGCGATGATCGGCAGCATCACGTTGAGCTCGAAATTGCCGGATTGACCGGCGACCGTGATCACACTGTCATTGCCGATCACCTGGGCCGCGACCATGGCCGTGGCCTCTGGAATCACCGGGTTGACCTTGCCCGGCATGATCGACGACCCCGGTTGCAGGCCTTCAAGCTCGATTTCACCGAGGCCGGCGAGTGGGCCGGAGTTCATCCAGCGCAGGTCGTTGGCGATTTTCATCAGCGATACGGCAATCGCTTTCAACTGGCCGGAAACGGCGACCGCGGTGTCCTGGGAGCCAATCAGGGCGAACAGGTTCTTGCCCGGAGTGAACCGCACCTGGGTCAGGCTGCTCAACTGCTGGCTGAAACGTGTAGCAAACTCAAGGTGCGCATTGACCCCGGTCCCCACCGCAGTACCGCCCTGGGCCAGGGCCTGCAGACTTGGCAGCAGGCCCTGCAAGTGAGCGATATTGGCCTTGAGTTGCTGCGCCCACCCCTCAAGCACCTGGCTCATGCGCACCGGCATGGCGTCCATCAGGTGGGTACGCCCGGTCTTGATGAATGGATGGACCTCTACCGCCTTGCGCTCGATCACCTCAACCAGGTGCAGCAACGCCGGCAACGTCTGCTCATGTAGCACCAGTGCGGCGCTGACGTGAATGGTGGTCGGGATGATGTCGTTGCTGCTTTGCCCGCAATTGACGTGGTCGTTGGGGTTGACCGGCTCGCCCAGCAGGCGGCTGGCCAGGGTTGCAATCACTTCATTGGCGTTCATGTTGGAGCTGGTGCCGGAACCGGTCTGGAAGATATCCACCGGGAAATGCTGCATGAAATCGCCTTCCAGCAAGCCTTGGGCGGCGTCGACAATGGCTTTGCCCTGGCTTTCGCTGATCTGCTTGAGATCGACGTTGGCCTTGGCGGCGGCGGCCTTGGCCAGGATCAGGGCGCGGATGAACGGGGCCGGCATGCGCTGGTGGCTGATCGGGAAGTTGTTCACCGCACGCTGGGTTTGCGCGCCATACAACGCGTCGGCCGGTACCAGTAGTTCGCCCATGCTGTCGCGTTCGATACGGGTGTTACTCATCGGAAGATCCTTGCACCAAGTCGGAGTGAGAAATCGAAGGTTGCAGTTCACAAGTCGCCAATTGCCAGGCAAAGGTCTGCCAGCGCTTGAGGCGGCAGGCGCAGTGCGAAAGGTTTTCCAGGTCGCGCAGCGGGCGCCAGGCCTGGTCCAGGCATGTGGAGCGCCAATGCCAGGGCAAGGCGATATCGGTGGCGGTGTCGATCAGCAGGCAAAACGAGGTCTCGGCGATGGTCCACGGGTGCGTGGCCGTGCAGCAGGCCAGGTAGCGACCTTCGTTCAGGTAATGCTCGATCAGCCGTGGCTCGTCAGGGTTGAGCCCGCAGCGAATCTGACGGCTCATCCAGCGCCAGCTTTCCAGGTAGGGATCCTCGTGCAGGACAGAACTCATGATCCACACTCGCTCGATAATGATATTTATTATTAAATGATATTGAGAATCAAAACAAGCTATCAACCCTATAGCTTTGTCTGCACGGCAATATTCCAGGATCGAGTAGGAGGCGGATTCACATCCGCCGTCCTCTCACACCACCGTACGTACGGTTCCGTATACGGCGGTTCAGGTTATACGGTTAAGTCGGTTTATCGTATCCAGTATCGAGACCAGCCCGAG
>NZ_MNPU01000023.1 GCF_001983165.1 Pseudomonas gessardii
CCTCGGGCTGGTCTCGATACTGGATACGATAAACCGACTTAACCGTATAACCTGAACCGCCGTATACGGAACCGTACGTACGGTGGTGTGAGAGGACGGCGGATGTGAATCCGCCTCCTACTCGATCGTGGCTTATTTGCGGGCCTTGAGAATCACGAATTTAGGGGTTGCCGCCACCTGCTCCACCCCGCGGAACAGCCGCGCCAGCTTGCTGTGATAACCCAGGTGACGGTTGCCGACGATATACATCGCGCCGCCAACTACCAGCGCTTCGCGGGCCTGCTGGAACATGCGCCAGGCAAGGAAATCCCCCACCACCTGCTGCTGGTGGAACGGTGGGTTGCACAGCACCACATCCAACGATTGCGGCGCCTGGTCCGCCAGGCCGTCGCCGGGGCGAATGGTCACGGGGCGATCACCCAGGGCCGTGTGCCAGTTCTCGGCGGCTGATTGCACGGCCATGTAGGACTCGTCCACCAGGGTGTACTGCGCCTCGGGGTTTTGCAGGGCGCTGGCAATCGCCAATACGCCATTGCCGCAACCCAGGTCTGCCACGCGTGCGCTGCCCAGGTTGTGCGGCAGGTGCGGGAGAAACACCCGAGTGCCGATGTCCAGGCCCTCGCGGCAGAACACATTGGCGTGGTTGAGCAACTCGATGGCTGGGGTGTCCAGGCGGTAACGCGTGGGGTAGGGCGATACCGCCTGGGGCCGGTCGGCCAGGGTGGCAATCAGCAGCCGTGCCTTTTTCACCGCCAGTGACGCGTGCATCGGCCCGATGTAGCGCTCCAGCAGTTCACCGGCGGCGCGCGGCAGATGCTTGACCATCGCGCCGGCGATCACTTCGGCGCCGGGTGCCAGTTGGCCTTGCAGGCGGATCAGCTGTTCTTCCAGCAACGCCAGGGTTTTTGGCACCCGGATCAGCACACGATCGAAGGGCCCGCGCGGCACCTGGCTGGCTGGCACGATCGACACGGCATCGAAGGTCTTGTGGTTGCGCACCAGGTTTTTTTGCAGGGCCTGGGTGCCCAGGAACGAATCGCCGCTGGTGGTGACACGCACATGCCCCTCAAGGCTGGCCGCCAGTGCGCCGAAACTGTCATTGAGCACCAGCACGCGGGTACTGCTGGCCGGTTGCTGCTCGGCCAGGTAGGCGAGCATATATTCGTCGGCCGCATCGAAGGCTTGCAGTGGTTCGTTTTGCTGCTCGGGCTGGCGGATCAGGTCGAGTTGGGCGAAGGGGCTATCGAGCAGGGGCATGGCGGGGGAAACTCTGGATAATCGACGGGTGTTCCGGGCCTGGGCGAGGAACCTTCTGAGTGGACTGCGACGCAGGCTTTGATGGGCGGCGTCATCACTCAGAACTGGTCGTAAATGTTACGTTTTTTTCACGGGGATTACATTCGGTGTTTTCAGTCGGATCGATGCAGGGGGCACTAGAAAAGGCCATGCCTCATGGCCGTGAACACGGCGGCAATCTTATTGGTGACCCCCAGCTTTCTCATGGCGCTGCTGATATGAAAGCCGACGGTACGCTCTGAAAGGCACAGGATCGTTGCGATATCGGCTGCGGTCTTGCCCATGGCCGACCATTGCAGGATCTCGGTTTCGCGGTTGGTGAGTTTATTGGGGCACTGGAACACCGGCTCCTTGGCATAGGTCTGGGCGACCACGGTATGCAGGGCATGGCATATCCACAGGACCTGGCCCGCTTTCTCGTAGAGTTCATGGGCGCACACCGGACGCTCGCGCCGCCCCAGGCGGATCATGCTGAAAAAACCCCGGAAGTCATGCACCGACTGGGCCCAGCCATAACTCAGCCCTTGGGTTTGTACGTGAACCCACATGTCAGGTACTGCTGAAAAGGTCTTCTCTTCCCAGACGAGCGGTAGCACATCGCGTCTACAGTGAGAGACCAAGGGATCTATTTCAAAGTAGTTTTCTGCTTTGTAGATTCTGTTCCATTCATCTGGATAGTTGTTGAGGTGGATGTTCCTGTTCGGCCGGTAAAGAGCATTGGAGCCCATTATAAAACCGCAATATTCAAAGCCTAGCTCATATGTAATGTTCAGAGCGGCGTCAAACATCGTGGTCACCTCATCCTCACCTTCAAGTTTGGGTACGCGTGTGTTTCGCCAGTTGACCATCGATCACACTCCATGAGTCATATCCTGATTGTCTGTAACGAACGTCCTGATAGCGTTACCGGATCGAGTGTAGGACAGCATCCAAAACCAGGATGGGAATTTTCGCACTTAGCAGGGCGTTTCTTAGCGGAAATGATCGTTGGCGTGTTGTTGAACAAATGTGCTTGGGTGGGCGCGCAAGCTAGAGGTTTTTATATTTTTCATAAACTTATTGAAGGTCGCTAACGCATGCGGCACATGAAGGATAGTTGGAGGTAACGCCTATGGGCAGGAGCTAATAGCTAAATAGTTTTAGTTGGCGTCATATTGCCATCTCTTTATGTTCAGCCTATTGACCCTACCGCGAATCGGGTTTTTTGCCCCCCGTAAACAACCTCAATGGCACACTTGGCTGGATGTCACTACAAACCAGCGGTGTTTCCGGGCGACGCTTTGGGGGACACTAGGGGTTACCTGTAGAGCGGAGCCCCCCATGACGGCCAGTGCGGAAAAATTCACACGCCAGACCCTGATCGATGTGCAGTCATTGACCCCCAGCCTGTTTACCCTGCGCACCACCCGCGATCCGGGTTTTCGTTTCACCGCCGGGCAGTTCGTGCGCCTGGGCGTGACCAAGCCCGATGGCAGCCTGGTGTGGCGTGCCTACTCGGTGGTGTCGTCGCCCTTCGATGAGTTCCTGGAGTTTTTCTCTATCGTGGTTCCCGGCGGGGAGTTCACCAGTGAGCTGAGCCGCTTGCGCGTGGGCGATGAGCTGCTGGTGGAGCGTCAGTCCACCGGCTTCTTGACCCTGAATCGATTTGTCGATGGCCGCGACCTGTGGTTGCTGGGCACCGGCACGGGGATCGCGCCGTTTCTGTCGATTCTGCAGGACTTTGAAGTCTGGGAAAAATTCGAGCGCATCATCCTGGTCTACAGCGCCAGGGAAGCCCGGGAGCTGGCCTACCAGAGCCTTATCAAGCAATTGGGCGAGCGTGAGTACCTGAGCGAATACGCCCATAAACTCACCTACCTGCCCCTCGTGACCCGTGAGCAGCATCCAGGTGCATTGAATGGGCGGATCACCACCCTGATCGAGAATGGCGAACTGGAGCGTGCAGCAGGCGTGGCACTGACGCCGGAGCATTCGCGGGTGATGATTTGCGGCAACCCGCAGATGATTGATGACACCCGGCAATTGCTCAAGCAGCGCGATATGCAGTTGAGCCTGACGCGTCGGCCAGGGCAGGTGGCGGTAGAAAACTACTGGTAAAAAAAGGCGCCCGGTGAGAGGCGCCTTTTTGATTCAACGGCCGACAGGGGTTGCGGGCCGGCTACAGGGGCTTGTTGTTCTGGGCCTTGAGCAGATCGCGGATCTCTCCCAGCAGTTCCTCTTCCTTGGTGGGCACCGGTGGCAGGCTTGGCGCGGCAGCTTCTTCACGCTTGAGACGGTTGATGGCCTTGACGCCCATGAAGATTGCGAACGCGACGATCACAAAGTCGATGATGCTCTGGATGAATTTGCCGTAGGCCAGGACCACCGCCGGGACGTCGCCCTGGGCTGCCTTGAGCGTTACCGCCAGATCACCGAAGTCCACACCACCGATCAACAGGCCGATGGGAGGCATCACCACGTCGCCTACAAAGGATGAAACAATTTTGCCGAAGGCTGCGCCGATGATAATACCGACGGCCATGTCGACCACATTACCTTTGACCGCGAAGGCCTTGAACTCACTGATCACGCCCATAGGTTATTCCTTGTTACAGTTGAGAGGAGAGGAAGTCAGTGTAAGTCAGTCTGCAGTGGCCTGCTTGATACAACTGCTAACACTGTTCGTTGTAATCGACACATTAAATCGCAAATAGTTTGCAAAGTGCCATCAATCGCGCGCGAAATAGCCGGCATTTCAACGCTTTACCACACTATTTTTTCAATCGGCTTGGTATGTGTTTTCTATTTATCTTCTGGCGCCAGGATCACTAGCCTCTGGCAAGCACCTGTAAAAGTGCATTACAAAAAACCAGAGGATTGCTTGATGAAAAACCTTACTAGCCGCAGGTCTATTGCTGCGCGCAATCTGCTGTTGATTGCCAGTACCAGCCTATTGTCGTTGTCGGTCAGCGCCGCCAACCTGACCCGCGATAATGGCGCGGCCGTAGGCGACAACCAGAACTCGCAAACCGCCGGCGCCAACGGCCCGGTCCTGCTGCAGGATGTGCAACTGATCCAGAAGTTGCAGCGCTTTGACCGTGAACGCATCCCCGAGCGTGTGGTGCATGCCCGTGGCACCGGCGCCCACGGCACCTTCACCGTCACCGATAACCTCAGCGACCTGACCAAGGCCAAAGTGTTTGCCGCCGGCGAGACCACGCCGGTGTTTGTACGTTTCTCCGCTGTAGTCCACGGCAACCACTCCCCGGAAACCCTGCGTGACCCCCGTGGTTTCGCCACCAAGTTCTATACCACCGAAGGTAACTGGGACTTGGTGGGCAATAACTTCCCGACGTTCTTTATCCGCGATGCCATCAAGTTCCCGGACATGGTGCATGCCTTCAAGCCGGACCCGCGCACTAACCTGGATGACGACTCCCGTCGCTTCGACTTCTTCTCCCATGTTCCAGAGTCCACCCGTACCCTCACCGAGTTGTATTCGGACTCCGGCACCCCGGCCAGCTATCGCGAGATGGACGGCAATAGCGTACATGCCTACAAGTTGATCAACGCCAAGGGCGAAGCGCACTACGTCAAGTTTCGCTGGAAGAGCCTGCAAGGCATCAAGAACCTGGATCCCAAACAAGTTATCGACGTCCAGGGCCGTGATTACAGCCATATGACAAACGACCTGGTGACCCATATCAACCAGGGCGACTTCCCCAAGTGGGACTTGTACGTGCAAGTACTCAAGCCCGAAGAACTGGCCAAGTTCGATTTCGACCCGTTGGACTCCACCAAGATCTGGCCCGATGTTCCCGAGCGCAAAGTCGGGCAAATGGTGTTGAACCGCAACCCGGGCAATGTATTCCAGGAAGTCGAGCAAGTCGCCATGGCCCCGTCCAACCTGATACCGGGTATCGAACCGTCGGAAGACCGTATGCTGCAAGGCCGGTTATTCTCCTATGCCGATACGCAAATATACCGTCTGGGCGCCAATGCCCTGCAACTGCCCATCAACGCGCCACGGGTCACCGTCAACAACGGTAACCAGGATGGTGCAATGAACGTGGGCAAGACCAGCACGGGCGTGAACTACCAGCCAAGCCGCCTGGAACCCCGGCAAGAGCCGCAAGGCGCGCGCTACAGCCAGATGCCCCTGGCCGGTAGCACCCAGCAGGCGAAGATCCAGCGCGAGCAGAACTTCAAGCAAGCAGGCGATCTGTACCGCTCCTTCAGCAAGAAGGAACGCCAGGACTTGATCGAGAACTTCGGTGGTTCCCTGGCGACCTCGGATGACGTCAGCAAGCACATCATCCTGTCGTTCCTCTACAAGGCCGACCCGGAGTACGGCACGGGCGTGGCCAAGGTGGCCAAGGGCGACCTGGCGCGGGTCAAGGCCCTGGCGGAAAAACTGACGGACTGATCCAGCCCTTCTGTAGGCGCGAGCACGCTCGCGCCTACAGAAGCCGTAGAGGAGGTTGAAGATGCGTAGCTTTATAGGGGCACTATTGACCTGCTGGTCCTTGAGTGTGTTCGCCGACCCGCAGGCCCTCAAGGCGCAGTTACAGGATTACTACTTCGACGCCGCCCGGCGTGGCGACGTGGAAATGCTCACGACCTTTATCGAATCGGGCTATTCCTTGAATACCGTCGATGACAAGGGCTACACCGCGCTGATCCTGGCCGCCTATCACGGGCACGAACCGGTCGTGGAGCAACTGCTGGCCGCCGGTGCCGATGCCTGTGTCCAGGACAAACGTGGCAATACGGCACTGATGGGTGCGATCTTCAAGGGCGAGCTGAGCATTGCCCGACGCTTGCTGGGCACCGCCTGCAACCCCGACCAGCGCAACGGCGCCGGACAGACGGCGGCCATGTACGCCGGGCTGTTCAAGCGCGTCGAATTGCTCGACGCACTCAAGGCCCAGGGCGCCGACCTGGACGCCGAAGACCCGCTGGGCAACAGCGCCACACGATTGGCCAACGGTGAAATCCGTACCGCAGCGCCACGCTGAGCTATCATCGCGGTTTTTCGGTTGGAGGTTCTCAGATGGCAAAGGCCAAGCGCATGTACGGCTGCACGGAGTGCGGCGCGACCTTTCCCAAATGGGCGGGCCAGTGTGGCGAATGCGGGGCGTGGAACACCCTCACTGAAACCATGATTGAAAGCGGCGGCGCAGCGGCACCCAGCGGTCGCTCCGGCTGGACCGGGCAACAAGCCCAGATCAAGACCCTGGCAGAAGTCAGCGTCGAAGAAATCCCGCGTTTTTCCACGGCGTCCGGCGAGCTCGACCGGGTACTCGGCGGTGGCCTGGTGGACGGCTCGGTGGTACTGATCGGCGGCGATCCGGGCATCGGCAAGTCAACCATCCTCCTGCAGACCCTGTGCAGCATCGCCAGCCGCATGCCGGCCTTGTACGTCACCGGCGAAGAGTCCCAGCAACAGGTGGCCATGCGCGCTCGCCGCCTGGGCTTGCCCCAGGACCAACTGCGGGTCATGACCGAAACCTGTATCGAAAGCATCATTGCCACCGCCCGTGTGGAAAAACCCAAGGTGATGGTGATCGACTCGATCCAGACAATCTTCACCGAGCAACTGCAATCGGCGCCGGGCGGGGTGTCCCAGGTGCGTGAGAGTGCAGCGTTGCTGGTGCGCTACGCGAAGCAGAGCGGCACGGCGATTTTCCTGGTGGGCCATGTCACCAAGGAAGGCGCGCTGGCCGGCCCGCGGGTGCTGGAGCATATGGTCGATACGGTGCTGTATTTCGAGGGTGAGTCCGATGGACGCCTGCGCCTGTTGCGGGCGGTAAAAAACCGGTTTGGCGCGGTCAACGAGCTGGGGGTGTTCGCCATGACGGACCGGGGGCTGAAAGAAGTCTCCAATCCTTCGGCGATCTTTCTGACCCGCGCCCAGGAAGAAGTGCCGGGCAGTGTGGTGATGGCAACGTGGGAGGGCACCCGGCCGATGCTCGTGGAAGTCCAGGCCCTGGTGGACGACAGCCATCTGGCCAACCCGCGCCGGGTGACCCTGGGCCTGGATCAGAACCGCCTGGCGATGCTGCTGGCGGTGCTGCATCGCCACGGCGGGATTCCGACCCATGACCAGGACGTGTTCCTCAACGTGGTCGGCGGGGTCAAGGTGCTGGAAACCGCGTCGGACCTGGCCTTGATGGCGGCCGTGATGTCGAGCCTGCGCAATCGGCCGCTGCCCCATGACCTGCTGGTCTTTGGCGAGGTGGGCCTGTCGGGTGAAGTGCGCCCGGTGCCCAGTGGCCAGGAGCGGCTCAAGGAAGCCGCCAAGCATGGCTTCAAGCGCGCCATCGTGCCCAAGGGCAATGCGCCGAAGGAGGCGCCGCCGGGGTTGCAGGTGATTGCGGTGACGCGGCTGGAGCAGGCACTGGATGCCTTGTTTGAATAGCCCGCAACACTAGAAAACCAATGTGGTTGGGCGGTCAGAGGATCAGCAGCTCGCCCAGCTCCCGATGCAGCTCTTCCTCATCTCCCAGGTTCAGCTCGATCAACCTGCGCAAATGGCTGATCGAATCCAGGTCGATATGCGTGCACACAAACCCCAGTTGCCCCTTGTCGTCATGGGTCAGCCGCACTTGCATGCTCACGTCCGTGTCGGCGTCCAGGTGAATGTCCACCTCAAAGGGCTCGTCGTCCTTGCCCAACCAGGGCGCAGGCTTTTGCACCAGCAGCCCCTTGAGCGATAAATCCACCAGTTGCACCTGCCATTGCTGGCCGCCTTGCTTAAGCTCGGTCTTGGCATTGAAGGCAATCCGCCGAAAACGGCGGCGATCTGACGGCTGGTCGCTCATGGTGAAGCCCTCTGGAGATACAAGGATTGTAGCCTTACCGCATTATCGGGCGTTTATTTCGTTTTTTTCGCCCCGGCAAGGCTCTAGACCAACGTAGGGGGCTGGTCTTTAGGGCCCAGCGCGCTAAACTCGGACTGGCTGTCTTTCTGTCCAACCTGGCTGGAATATAAAAATGAAAAATAATAATAGCCTGCTCCGCCACCTACCCTGGCTGTTGCTGGCAATCGTAGGCGCGTGCGCCCTGGGCGTCGTGGCTTTGCGGCGCGGCGAGGCGATCAACGCCTTGTGGATTGTAGTCGCGGCAGTCGCCATTTATCTGGTGGCTTATCGTTACTACAGCCTGTTCATCGCCAATAACGTGATGCAACTCGATCCACGGCGGGCCACCCCCGCAGTGATCAACAACGACGGTCTGGACTATGTGCCGACCAACAAACATATTCTTTTTGGTCACCACTTTGCCGCCATTGCTGGTGCGGGGCCTTTGGTCGGCCCGGTACTGGCGGCGCAGATGGGCTACCTGCCAGGTACCTTGTGGCTGATTGCCGGCGTGGTGTTGGCGGGTGCGGTGCAGGATTTCATGATCCTGTTCCTCTCCACCCGTCGCAACGGCCGTTCCCTGGGGGACATGGTCCGCGAAGAGATGGGTCGCATTCCCGGGACCATCGCGCTGTTTGGCTGCTTCCTGATCATGATCATCATCCTCGCGGTGCTGTCGCTGATCGTGGTCAAGGCCCTGGCCGAAAGCCCGTGGGGCATCTTTACGGTGATGGCGACCATCCCGATCGCGATGTTCATGGGCGTGTACATGCGCTACATCCGCCCGGGCCGCATCGGCGAGATCTCGGTCATCGGCGTGCTGTTGCTGCTGGGGTCGATCTGGCTCGGCGGGCAGATTGCCGCTGATCCGGTATGGGCCAAGGCCTTCACCTTCACCGGGATCCAGATCACCTGGATGCTGGTCGGCTACGGCTTTGTGGCGGCGGTCTTGCCGGTGTGGCTGATCCTGGCGCCGCGTGACTACCTGTCTACATTCCTGAAAATCGGCACCATCATCGCCCTGGCGATTGGCATCCTGGTCACCATGCCCGACCTGAAAATGCCGGCGCTGACCCAGTTTATCGATGGTACTGGCCCGGTGTGGAAGGGCGGCCTGTTCCCGTTCCTGTTCATTACCATCGCCTGTGGCGCGGTATCGGGTTTCCATGCGCTGATTTCCTCGGGCACCACGCCCAAGCTGTTGGCCAATGAAGCCCACTCGCGCTATATCGGTTATGGCGGCATGTTGATGGAGTCGTTCGTGGCCATCATGGCCATGGTTGCCGCCTCGGTGATCGAGCCAGGCGTGTACTTCGCCATGAACAGCCCAGCGGCGATTGTCGGCACTGATGTGGTGACCGTGGCGCAAACCGTTAGCAGCTGGGGCTTTGCGATTACCCCCGAAGCGCTGCAGGCAGTGGCCAACGATATCGGTGAAACCACCATCCTGGCCCGTGCCGGCGGTGCGCCGACCCTGGCGGTCGGTATTGCGCAGATCCTGCACAGTGTGCTGCCGGGTGAAAACACCATGGCGTTCTGGTACCACTTTGCGATCCTGTTTGAAGCGCTGTTCATCCTGACCGCCGTTGACGCCGGGACCCGTGCCGGGCGCTTCATGCTCCAGGACCTGCTCGGCTCCTTCGTGCCGGCGCTCAAGCGTACCGAATCCTGGACCGCCAACCTGATCGCCACCGCAGGCTGCGTGGCGATGTGGGGCTACTTGCTGTACCAGGGCGTGATCGACCCGCTGGGTGGCATCAACACCTTGTGGCCGCTGTTCGGCATCTCCAACCAGATGCTGGCCGGTATCGCGCTGATGCTCGCCACCGTGGTGCTGATCAAAATGAAGCGCCAGCGCTATATCTGGGTGACCCTGCTGCCGGCGGTCTGGCTGCTGATCTGCACCACCACCGCAGGTTTCATCAAGCTGTTCGACGCCAACCCGGCGATCGGCTTCCTGTCGCTGGCCAAGAAGTACAGCGATGCGCTGGCCAACGGCCAGATCCTGGCCCCGGCCAAGAGCATCGACCAGATGCAGCATGTGATCTGGAACGCCTACACCAACGCGACGCTGACGGTACTGTTCCTGTTCGTGGTCTTCAGCATCCTGTTCTATGCCATCAAAGTCGGCGTGGCCGCCTGGGGCACCAAGGAACGTACGGATAAAGAAGCACCATTCCAAGCCATGCCGGACGCGTGATAGAGGGTTGCAAGCATGTTCAATGACATCGGTCGCCTCGGTAAATACCTCGGTCAGGCTGCGCGCCTGATGGTCGGCATGCCCGACTACGACACCTACGTCGAGCATATGCAAACCAAACACCCGGACAAGCCGGTGATGGACTACAAGGCGTTCTTCCGCGAGCGCCAGGAAGCCCGTTACGGCGGCAAGGGCGGGCCCAAGTGCTGTTGATCCAATAGCGTTGGGCCTATGTAACCCCCTGTGGGAGCGGGCTTGTGTGGGAGCGGGCTTGCTCGCGATAGCATCACCTCGGTATACCAGGTAGACCGAGTTGCCTGCATCGCGAGCAAGCCCGCTCCCACACAAGCCCGCTCCCACATTTGTTTTGTGTTTCCTCAAGGAGAATATTTTGTCCTCTCCCATCCCCGTCACCGTCCTCAGCGGCTTCCTCGGCGCTGGCAAGACCACCTTGTTGCGCCACCTGCTCAAGGCCGAGCACGGCTTGAAAATTGCCGTGATCGAAAACGAATTCAGCGACGCTGGCATCGACACCCAGCTGCTGGGCGATGAACCGGTCCAGGTCATGACCCTGTCCAACGGCTGCGTGTGCTGCACCATCCACACCGACCTGACCAAGGCCCTGTACCTGCTGCTCGAACGCCTGGACAGCGGCGAGATCGCCTTCGACCGCCTGGTGATCGAATGCACCGGCCTGGCCGACCCGGCGCCGGTGGCCCAGACCTTTTTCATCGACGAGGAACTGCGCGAGCGCTATCTGCTTGACGGCATCATCACCCTGGTGGACGCGGCCCACGCCGAACACCACCTGAGCCAGACCATCGCCCAGGCGCAGATCGGCTTTGCTGACCGCCTGCTGGTGAGCAAGCGCGACCTGGTGGATGACGCCAGCTTCGAGGCCCTCAGCCAGCGCCTGACTCGCATCAACCGCCGTGCGCCGATCCGCGTGGTGGAACATGGCAAGATCGATTTGGCGGAACTGCTGGATGTGCGTGGCTTCAACCTCAACGCCGGCATGACCTTGCGCCCGGTCAGCCAGGCGCCGTCCATCGACCGTATTTCCAGCCTGGTACTGCGCACCGAGCAGCCACTGGATATCGACCGTCTCAGTGAGTTCATGAATGAACTGCTGGAAGAACATGGCAAGCAACTGCTGCGCTACAAGGGCGTACTGAACATCGTCGGGGAAGACCGGCGCATGGTGTTCCAAGGCGTGCTCAAGCTCTACGGGTTCGATTGGGACACCGAATGGGCCGAGGGTGAGCTGCGGGAAAGCGTGATTGTGTTTATTGCCGATGAGTTGCCGCAAGAGAAGATTCGCGCGGGCTTTGCGCGGGTTTACCAATCCTGACTTGAAACGCGACCAGTGTAGGAGCTGGCTTGCCTGCGATAGCGGTAGACCAGTCAATGATGAGTTGGCAGACCCACCGCTATCGCAGGCAAGCCAGCTCCCACATGTTGACCGCGTTCCAACAGGCATAAAAAAGCCCGGCTCAAGCGCCGGGCTTTTCATTCAAGCAACTGCAATCAAGCGCCGTATACCGGCAGCTTCTTGCAGATGGCCTTGACCTTCTCACGTACCGCGTCAATCACGGCTTCGTTGGAAAGGTCAGCCAGGATGTCGCAGATCCAGCCAGCCAGTTCCTTGCACTCTGCTTCCTTGAAGCCACGAGTGGTCACGGCCGGGGTGCCGAAGCGCAGGCCCGAGGTGACGAATGGCGAACGTGGGTCGTTCGGGACCGAGTTCTTGTTCACGGTGATGAAGGCTTTGCCCAGGGCCGCGTCAGCATCTTTACCGGAGATGTCCTGCTTGATCAGCGACAGCAGGAACAGGTGGTTCTCGGTGCCGCCGGACACCACGTCAAAACCGCGCTCGATGAACACAGTGGCCATGGCCTTGGCGTTTTTCACCACTTGTTGCTGGTAAGTCTTGAACTCAGGTTGCAACGCTTCCTTGAAGCAGATGGCCTTGGCCGCGATCACGTGCTCCAGCGGGCCGCCCTGGGCGCCCGGGAAGACTGCGGAGTTCAGCTTCTTCTCGATCTCGGCGTTGGCGCGCGCCAGGATCAGGCCGCCACGTGGACCGCGCAGGGTTTTGTGGGTGGTGGTGGTCACGACGTCAGCGTAAGGCACCGGGTTCGGGTAGATGCCTGCGGCGACCAGACCGGCCACGTGGGCCATGTCGACGAACAGGTAGGCACCCACTTTGTCGGCGATTTCACGGAAACGTGGGAAGTCGAGGATCTGCGAGTAGGCAGAGAACCCGGCCACGATCATTTTTGGCTTGTGCTCGACCGCCAGGCGCTCGACTTCGTCGTAGTCGATCAGGCCGTTGCCGTCGATGCCGTACTGGACGGCGTTGTACAGCTTGCCGGAGGAGGATACGCCAGCGCCGTGGGTCAGGTGACCGCCGTGGGCCAGGCTCATGCCCAGGATGGTGTCACCGCCTTGCAGCAGGGCCAGGTAAACGGCGCTGTTGGCTTGGGAGCCAGCGTGTGGCTGGACGTTGGCGTAGTCGGCGGCGAACAGTTCCTTGGCACGGTCGATGGCCAGTTGTTCGACGATATCGACGAATTCGCAACCGCCGTAGTAACGCTTGCCCGGATAACCTTCGGCGTACTTGTTGGTCAGAACCGAACCTTGAGCCTCCATCACCGCAGGGCTGGTGTAGTTTTCCGAAGCGATCAGCTCAATGTGCTCTTCCTGGCGCACGGCTTCTTGCTCCATGGCGGCAAAGAGATCGGCGTCGTACTTGGCAATAGTCAAATCACGGCTGAACATGGCGGTCCTCAAGGATCGGGGGCAGAAAAGAGGGGCATTCTAACCCAATGGGTTTTAGATGGCATATGAAAGGACATCATGTCGCAGACAAGTGGCGTTCATGGTAGCCAGATCGTTCCCACGCTCTGCGTGGAAATGCATCCAGTGATGCTCTGCGTCAGGGCTTAAAAGCGGACGCGGAGCGTCCAGGGTGGCGCTCCCACGCAGAGCGTGGGAGCAATCAGTTTTGTGTAGATACCTATGCCGCGATGAGGCCATCTGCCCCACCACATGATTTTCAGTCGAACATGAAAAGCGCATCGTTACAGAACTGCGCCTCAAACCGATTGGCCGGCATCGGCCGCCCGAACAGGTAGCCCTGCACCTCGTCACAGCCATGCTCGCGCAGGAAGTCCAGCTGCTCATGGGTTTCCACGCCCTCGGCGATCACCGCCAGGTTCAGGCTGTGGGCCATGGCAATGATTGCCCGGGCAATCTGCGCGTCTTGCTCGCCGGACGGCAGGCCGTCGACGAAGGTGCGGTCGATCTTCAGCACGTCGATGGGGAATTGCTTGAGGTAGTTGAGCGATGAGTAGCCGGTGCCGAAGTCGTCCACGGCGATGCTCAGGCCGAGGTTTTTCAGGCTGGCGAGGATCTGCAGGGCCTCGTTGACCTCGCGCATCAGGATGCTTTCGGTCAGCTCCAACTCCAGGCACGCCGGCGGCAGGCCGGTTTCCTTGAGGATGGTGGCGATCCGCGTGCCCAACTGCCCGTCGGAGAACTGCCGCGCCGAAATATTCACCGAGACCTTGGGCACCCGCACCTTGTTCTGGTGCCAGGTCTTGAGTTGGCGGCAGGCCTCGTCGATCACCCAGTCGCCCACATCCACCACCAGGCCCAACTCTTCGAGCACTGGGATGAAATCCCCCGGCGGCACCAGGCCACGGCGTGGGTGACGCCAGCGCAGCAGGGCTTCGGCGCCGGTCAAACGTTTGCCATCGCCACTGAACTGCGGCTGGTAATAGAGCACGAATTCGTTCTGGTCCAGGGCATGGCGCAGGTCGCTTTCCAGCTCCAGGCGCTCCAGGGCGCTGGCGTTCATGTCGGCCTGGTAGAACTGGAAGTTGTTCTTGCCGCGTTCCTTGGCGTGGTACATCGCCGTGTCGGCGTTTTTCATCAGTTGGCTCAGCTCGTTGCCGTCCTGGGGGCTCAGGGCGATACCGATACTGGCGGTGACAAAAAACTCGCGACCTTCCAGCACAAACGGCCTCACCAGGCTGGCGAGGATTTGCTCGGCCACATGAATCGCCCGGTTCAGTGCCATTTCGCGGCTGACCCGTGGTTGCAAAAGCAGGGTGAACTCGTCACCGCCCATGCGCGCCACGGTATCGTCCTCGGCCACGCAGCCGAGCAGGCGGGTGGCCATTTCCTTGAGCATGCGATCGCCGGCGGCGTGGCCCAGGGAGTCGTTGATCGGCTTGAAGCGGTCGAGGTCGAGGAACATCAGCACCACCCACGACTTCTGCCGTTCGGCCGACTGCAAGGCGGTGTGCAGGCGGTCCTGGAACAGCGTGCGGTTGGGCAGGTGGGTCAAGGCGTCGTAGTAGGCCAGGCGGTGGATGCGTTGCTCGCTGGCCTTGCGCTCGCTGATATCGCTGAAAAAGCACACGTAGCTGGCCAGGTCGCCTTCGTCATCGAGCACCGCCGTAATGCCGACCCAGGCCGGGTAATGCTCGCCGCTGCGGCGCTTGAGCCACACTTCGCCTTCCCAGGTGCTGTGCTGGTGCAACTGCTTGAGTACGTAGCGCAGGTGGGCTTCCTGTTGTTCGTCGACTGTGAGCATGTTCGGCAACTGGTCGAGCACATCGGCCACGGCATAACCGCTGACCCGGCTGAAGGCTTCGTTGGCTTGCACGATATAGCCGGCCGGGTCGGTGATCAGGATCGCCGACGTTGAGTGCTCGAATACCGTGGCCGCCATGCGCAGGTCTTTCTCGGCGCGGCGTTGCTGGCTGATATCGCGGCCCACGCCGAGGATGCCCTCGAACGCGCCGTGCTCGTCCCACACCAGCACCAGGCGCAGCTCGATCGGCACCTTGCGCCCGTCGGCCCGCAGGCAATCGAACAGGAACAGCTGGGTCTGCACATCATCGCGCAGCAGGGCCAGGGCTTCGGGCTGGTCCAGGGCGCGGCTGACCCGTTCGACCAGGGTGTAGATGCCGGTCAGTTGCTGCGGGTTGGCGATGGTCGATTGCCAGCCGTTCTTGAAAATCCAGTCGACTTCATAGCCCAGCACCGCATTCACCGACGGGCTCACGTAGTTGAGGGCCAGTTTGCTGTCGGTGGAGAAAATCACGTCGCTGATGCTTTCGGCCAGCATGCGGTAGCGCTGCTCGCTGTCGCGCAGGGATTCGCTGGCTTCGATCTGGTCGGTGATGTCCTTGGCCACGCCGATAATCCGTGTGACCTGGTCGGTCTTGTCCCGGGCCAGGGCCTGTTCGCGGATCTCGAAGCGCCGCCACTGGTTGTTGCGGTGCCGAAAGCGCAACTGGCATTGCAACTGCGCCAGGTAACCGGCAGTGCGTTGTTGCTGGCGCAGGTCGTGATAGTGCTCGGCGTCTTCGGGGTGCAGCAGGATCTCCCAGAAATACTCGCCCATCTGCTGCAGTTCGTGCTTGTTGTAGCCCAGGGTGTGGCCCAGGTGGTGGTTGCTGAAGATCATGCGCTGGCTGATCACATCCTGCACATACAGGTGGTCAGGCACGGTGCGCACCACGTCCGACCAGAAGGCCTCGCGCTCCACCAGCGACAGCTCCACCAGTTTGCGGCTGGTGATATCGCTGATGCTGAGGATCACCGCCTTATAGTCGTGCTGTTCTTCCGGCAGGCGCATGACCAGCCACAGGTACTGGTCGTTGCCCTGGATGTCGCTGATTTGAATCTCCAGCTCTAGTTGTTTGTGCTCGGTCAACACAGCCTCAAGCACCTGGTAGCCAATGGCGCTGGTGTTCAGCGGGCAACCGTCGATCAAGCGTTCCCAGGCCTGTTCGCAGGACGCCACGTTCAGCAGGCGCACGGCGACCTGGTTGACCTCGGTGATACGCAGCTCCTTGAGCAGTTGCTGGCGTTGCTCGGGGCTGTTTTGCAACCAGTCCTGCAATTGCTCGCGGGTGTGCAACTGGGCTTTGTCGAAGAAACCGCGCAGGCCCGACAGGTCGAGCACGCACAAGGCCACGCCGGTGCCGTCGAAAATATCCTGGTAGCGGCGCCGGCCCTCGTTGACCTGGCGCTGGCGGCGCCGCATGTTCAGCAGCACCAGCACCGGGATCAGCGAAAAGGCCAGGCCCAGCAGGCATTTGCCGATAAACGCCGGCAGCAGTTGCTCCAGCACGGCGGCGCGATCGAACAGGCCGCGCAGTTGCCAGTCGCTTTTGCTCAAGGGGGTGACCAGAACGGTCTTGTTCAGCTCTTCGGGGGTCAGCCCGGCCGACCACTGGCTGGGCATGCCGCTGTCGCGGCTGACAACCTGATGGTTAAACTGGTTTTCAATCACCCACATCGGCCGTGGGCCCTGGCCGTCCTGGCGGGTCAGGTTGGCCAGGTAATTGGGGGCCAGGCGCAACGCCCAATAGAGCTTGGTGCCGCCGCTGGGTTGGTGCAGTAGCAGGTAGATGACCGAGCCATCGCTGTTATTGCTTAGGTAATAGGACTGGGCATGGCTGTGCTTGACCAGCTCTTCGAGCCAGGCGCTGTCCTGGCTGTTGTCGGCCGTGTCACTGATGATTGCGCCGCTGGGGGCAAGCAGGGCGACGCTGCGCAGCTCCGGCAATGAGCGCTGCAGGCTGCGCATCAAGGCCTGGTGTTGTTCTGCGTTGCGCGGCGGCTCGATGATCGGCAGCAGGTTGAGGGCGATTTGCGCGCTCAGGGCCATGTTCAGGCTGATCTGTTCGGCCAGATCGGCGCTGTAGTCGATGGTGTATTGCTGCTGGTTCTTCTGGTTTTGCTGCAGTTGGTCCAGCAGTTGCCAGAACAATAGAGCAAGCAACAGCAGGACCAGCGTCGCCAACGCGCCCTTGAGAGTTCCGTGCAGGGGGGCACCCGGCGCAATATGGGCTGCGCGCAAGGGGCTTGGCTTTGTTACGTTGGTCAAGCTGTGATCCTGCGGTTTGGCTGGACTGGCGCGCGACGTGCACTATAGGCCGGACGCCCGGAGGGCGGTTAGCATGCCCTGAGTTGTGGCAAAGTGCCAGTCCCGCCTGGCGGGACTATCAGGTCGGGCCAGTACTGATCAAGGCATCCGCCAGTCTGAATAGAATCCCTAGTGCAAAGCAACTGATAACCACAGCAGCTGTGCGGTTTATTGTCCGCGGCGTCAGCCAGGCATGCCCGCTGCGTCTGAGGCGCGCGCCGAACAGCACCCAGGCGCAGCCAACGGGGATCACCACCGCCGTGAATTGCATGACGAATTGCCCATTTTTTGGGTGGCGCGTTGCCGGGTATTGTGCCCTATCTGGGCTACAGCCGGAAAAAGCGCGGCTCAAAAGCGCCTGTCAATCTGCCCGCCGCCGCTGACTTAGGTTAACCTTGATCATTCGATGTGCTACGTACAGCGCCATGACGCTACGCAGGCCCTGTTCTCATCTTTTTACGAGGTCCACATTTTGGCTCAATACGTTTTCACCATGCATCGGTTGGGCAAAGTTGTTCCACCGAAGCGGGAAATCCTGAAAAACATTTCGCTGTCCTTCTTCCCGGGCGCCAAGATCGGCGTGCTCGGTCTCAACGGTTCGGGTAAGTCCACGCTGCTGAAAATCATGGCCGGCGTCGACACCGAATTTGAAGGCGAAGCCCGCCCGATGCCCGAACTGAACATCGGCTACCTGCCGCAAGAGCCGATCCTGGACCCGTCCAAGACCGTGCGTGAAGTGGTCGAGGAAGCCGTCAGCGTGATCAAGGACGCCCAGGCCCGCCTGGACGAGGTCTACGCCGCCTACGCCGAGCCGGATGCCGACTTCGACAAACTGGCCGCCGAACAGGCCAAGCTCGAAGCCATCCTGCAGGCCGGCGACGGTCACAACCTGGAGCGCCAGCTGGAAGTCGCCGCCGATGCCCTGCGCCTGCCGGCCTGGGACGCCAAGGTCGAGCACCTGTCCGGTGGTGAAAAGCGCCGCGTGGCCCTGTGCCGCCTGCTGCTGTCGGCCCCTGACATGCTGCTGCTCGACGAACCGACCAACCACCTGGACGCCGATTCCGTGGCCTGGCTGGAACACTTCCTCCATGACTTCCCGGGCACCGTGGTTGCGATCACGCACGACCGGTACTTCCTGGACAACGTCGCCGGCTGGATCCTGGAACTCGACCGTGGCGCCGGTATCCCTTACGAGGGTAACTACTCCGGTTGGCTGGAAGCCAAGTCCGACCGTCTGGCGGCCGAATCCAAGCAGCAGTCGGCCCATGAAAAGGCCATGAAGGACGAACTGGAATGGGTGCGCAAAGGCGCCAAGGCCCGCCAGTCGAAATCCAAGGCCCGTCTGCAACGCTTCGAGGAAATGCAGTCCCAGGAATTCCAGAAGCGCAGCGAGACCAACGAAATCTACATCCCGGCCGGTCCGCGCCTGGGTGACAAGGTCATCGAGTTCAAGAACGTCTGCAAGGGCTATGGCGACCGCGTGCTGATCGACAACCTGTCGTTCTCCATGCCTAAAGGCGCCATCGTCGGCGTGATCGGCGGTAACGGCGCGGGTAAATCCACGCTGTTCCGCATGCTGATGGGCAAGGAACAACCGGATTCGGGCACCATCGAAGTCGGCGAAACCGTGCAGTTGGCCTGTGTCGACCAGAGCCGCGAAGACCTCGACGGCAGCAAGACCGTGTTCCAGCAGATTTCCGACGGTTCCGACCAGATCCGTATCGGCAACTATGAAATCCCGTCGCGCACCTACGTGGGACGTTTCAACTTCAAGGGCGGCGACCAGCAGAAGTTCGTCAAGGACCTGTCCGGTGGTGAGCGCGGTCGCTTGCACCTGGCCCTGACCCTGAAAGAGGGCGGCAACGTCCTGCTGCTCGACGAACCGTCCAACGACCTCGACGTTGAAACCCTGCGTTCCCTGGAAGAAGCCCTGCTGGACTTCCCGGGCGCCGCGATTGTGATCTCTCACGACCGGTGGTTCCTTGACCGCGTGGCCACGCACATCCTGGCGTACGAAGACGACTCGCAAGCGGTGTTCTTTGAAGGCAACTACACCGAGTATGAAGCCGATCGCAAGAAGCGCCTGGGCGAAGCGGCTGCCCAGCCGCACCGGGTACGGCACAAGAAACTGGCCTGAATCGGGTCGGTGGTTTGAAAAGCGGAGCCTTCGGGCTCCGTTTTTTTTGGCGCAATAGAGAGGGGCCGAGGTGACTTCATCGCAGGCAAGTCAGCTCCCACATCAGATCGAGTACCTCTGCTACGACCCGGTCAAATGTGGGAGCTGGCTTGCCTGCGATAGCGGTTTAACTATTGGTGCATCTCTGGCATTGAAATCCCTGTTGGAGGGCAGAAAATCAGGGTTATTTATATCTATTGCACCATTTAAATTCACAAAAGCGACATTTTGCCCTGTCACGGTGCGACATGAATTGATAAAGTCCTGGGCAAATCGCCATTAACGACAATAAATCTGCCGAGACTTTTCATGATCGAATCCGTCGAATCCTTCCTTGCCCGCCTCAAAAAACGCGACCCGGACCAGCCGGAATTCCACCAAGCTGTGGAAGAAGTCCTACGCAGCCTGTGGCCTTTTCTTGAAGCCAATCCCCACTACCTGACCTCGGGCATTCTGGAGCGTATCTGCGAGCCGGAACGGGCCATTACCTTCCGGGTATCGTGGGTCGATGACCAGGGCAAGGTCCAGGTCAATCGCGGTTTCCGTATCCAGATGAACAGCGCCATCGGCCCCTATAAAGGCGGCTTGCGCTTTCACCCGTCGGTCAACCTGGGGGTGCTGAAATTCCTCGCTTTCGAGCAGACCTTCAAGAACTCCCTGACCTCGCTGCCCATGGGCGGCGGCAAGGGCGGCTCGGACTTTGACCCCAAGGGCAAGAGCGACGCCGAAGTCATGCGTTTCTGCCAGTCGTTCATGAGCGAGTTGTACCGCCATATTGGCGCGGACGTGGACGTACCGGCCGGCGATATCGGCGTGGGTGCCCGGGAAATCGGTTTCCTGTTTGGCCAGTACAAGCGCCTGAGCAACCAATTCACCTCGGTATTTACCGGCAAGGGCATGAGCTACGGCGGCAGCCTGATCCGCCCGGAAGCCACCGGTTTTGGTTGTGTGTACTTTGCCGAGGAGATGCTCAAGCGCCAGGGCCAGCGCGTCGAAGGCAAGCGTGTGGCGGTTTCCGGCTCAGGCAACGTCGCGCAATACGCGGCACGCAAGGTCATGGACCTGGGCGGCAAGGTGATTTCCCTGTCCGACTCCGAAGGCACCCTGTACTGCGAGAGCGGCTTGACCGAGGAACAATGGTCGGCCCTGTTGGAGCTGAAAAATGTGCAGCGCGGACGCATCAGCGAACTGGCCTCGCGTTTCGGCCTGGAATTCCGTGCCGGCCAGGCCCCCTGGGAACTGGTGTGCGACATCGCCCTGCCATGCGCGACCCAGAACGAACTGGACGCCGAAGCCGCCCGCACCCTGCTGCGCAACGGCTGCATCTGCGTGGCCGAAGGCGCCAACATGCCCACCACCCTGGAGGCTGTGGATATCTTTATCGAAGCGGGCATCCTGTTCGCCCCGGGCAAGGCGTCGAACGCCGGCGGCGTGGCCGTGAGTGGCCTGGAAATGTCGCAAAACGCCATGCGCCTGCTGTGGACCGCCGGTGAAGTGGACAGCAAGCTGCACAACATCATGCAGTCGATCCACCATGCCTGCGTGCACTACGGTGAAGAAAACGGCCGGGTCAACTACGTGAAAGGCGCGAACATCGCCGGTTTTGTGAAAGTGGCGGATGCGATGCTGGCGCAGGGCATTGTCTAAGGCGCGACCTGAGCGACACCGATGATCCCTTGTGGGAATTGTCGAGCCCCAGCGAGGCTGCGATAGCGGTAGGTCAGTTACAGGTTGACTGCCTGGCCCAGCGCAATCGCAGCCTCGCTGGGGCTCGACAGCTCCCACATTCGTTACTGGCTGCGATAGGCCCGTGCCGCGTCGCGATCCTTCTCCTGCTGCCAGGCGCGTTCGCGCTCATCCCAATGGCGTTCCCTATACTCATTGCGGTCTTCGTTCTCACGCATGGCCTTGCACTGGCGAAAGCCATCTTCCCAGCCTTCGGCATAGGCGCGGTCTTTCAAATAGCGCGGGACGTTTTTGCGAAACGTCCCGGTGATCACCCCGGCGGCCTGGCGCCCACTGGTGCAGCCATCGTCAAACCCGTCGGCGAAGGCCGGTGGATACCCCTTGGCCAGTAACTCATCATGGGTGGATTGGCAGCCTGAAAGCGCCATCACCACCCCCAGCATCACCGCGAACCGCCACATCTCATACTCCCTGGCCATTAAGTGGCCCATATGGGAAGTCTAGAAGGGGATTCGTCGGGGAGATGTGAAGGCCGGGTGAGCAATTTGTTGGGGGGATATTTTTTGTGGTGAGCGAGCAAGCCCGCTCGCCACAGGGATCCCAGGCCGTCTGCTCGTCAGTCGTAATACCCTACGGTTTTTTTCAGGTGATCTGAGTATTCGTAAATCTCATCGATGGATGAAATTGCATGCCGGGTTTCATTCTTTTCTTCATCAAAAATACCGATGTATTTCTGACTGCGGTTGAAGTGAAGTCGGCAAATGGGCTTGCGATTATTATCGTCGAGCAAAATCCCGAAGTAGCTTTGTGTATCTCGTTGTACGATCCGCTTGGCATCGACCACTGAGCGCACGACCGCTCTTACGATGTGATAGCCCTCAAGTTCTTCAAGTGTTGTCAGAACTTTTTCCTCTGACTCGTCGCGTTCAGTGCTGGCTGTATTGGCGCTGGCAGAGACGGGTAGAGAGGTTATGGTTGGCTGGATAGCGCCACTCATGGCTGATTTGAGTCGATCATTGATTTGGTCGTTGAGAAACTGGCTTAAGGCTTTTCGGGTCAGCTCATAAAATTGCTCACGGACTTTTTGTGTAATGACGCCTTCATACACCCGAGACGCGAACACTTTGACAAAGTCATCCTCGGGCTTGCTGACCTGTGATGCGATGACCTTTTTGATTTGACTGACGTACTTCAGCTCACCAGCTGCATTGATGATTGAGTCGACATCAAAGGCAGACTTCGTCAGTTTGGTCAGTTCCGGGACTGAGTACTCATCGATGTCTAGAAGGTCCAGCTCGAGAAACGGCTTTTCATCCATTTTGTTAGGCGCATCCAGGTCCGTAAAAAACTTATAGACCTGACCGTTGGTGAGAATTGAGATTCGTGCACTCGTAACATGAAAGTAGCGAAACAGCTGCGACGCGTGATTGAGGTTCAATGGCTCACCGATTTTTTTGCATTCGATGAGTATTTGAACCTCGCCTTCCTTCATGATTGCGTAATCAATTTTTTCACCCTTTTTTGTCCCGATATCACAGACAAATTCGGGGGTCACTTCCTGGGGATCAAAGACGTCGTAACCCAACACCGTGTTGATAAATGGCATGACAAACGCATTTTTTGTAGCTTCTTCTGTTTGAATGGCAGGCCCCTGCAAGCGAACTTTTGCGGCCAGACTGGTGAGCTTTTCGAAAAATTCCATATAAGCCTCTTACCTATTCAGATCCGTGTATAGACATGGTGGCAATTTGATTGCTAGCCGATACTAGACACAAAACCCCACAAAGAGAATTGAGTAAGAGCAACTTTGTGGTAACCACAGAAAAGCTAAAACTTTCCTGAAATTTCCTTCTTATATATCAATGAGTTGGGATCTGACGAAAAATATGATTGTGTTTGCAGCGAGAACTGTTCGCTGGACCGGGATGAGTTCGTCCGACAATGAGCCCGAAAGGCACGGGTGGGGTTATGCGGTGGGTTGCGCGAGGGCAGCGTGTTCGGCCAGTTCCTGCTGGATGAAGGCGGCAATCATCGCGCGATACACCTGCTCGGTGACGTCGGGGTTGGCGCCAAGGGTTTGCGCCAAATCGCGAACCTTGCTGATGACCTGTTCGACGCGCTGGGGCGCCTTGACCCCATCGCTGTCTTTTTTGAAGTAGGCGGCCTGGGACACGAAACTGCCGCGCTCGGCCAGCAGGGCGACGATCTGGCGATCAAGGCGGTCGATGTTTTCCCGGACGTGTTCAAGGCTGGTGCAGGTAACGGCCATGTCGTAAGAACTCCTGGATGTTAAAAATGTGGGAGCGGGCTTGCCCGCGATGGCGGAGTGTCAGTTAACACGTGTGCTAGCTGACCCTTGGTCATCGCGGGCAAGCCCTAATGCCAGTCAGTTAAGCGGATTCTGCTTTCTGTAGGAGCGAGCTTGCTCGCGAAGGACGTCAACGATAACGCGTGTTTGCTAGGTAAACGCGGCGCTCTCAAGTTCTTCGCGAGCAAGCTCGCTCCTACAAAAAGGCTTAACTGACTGGCATTAGGGCAAGCCCGCTCCCACACTGGAATTTCAGTGGCCTTTGGGGCCGCTCAGTAGTGATACCACTTCAGCTCAAGCATCACTTCGTTCACCGGCGTTGCCAAGTGGCTGAACTCGCGCTGCGCACTCAGGCGCACACCCAGGTTACGTGACACTTCCCACTGTTGATTGAGGCTGATACTACGCCGTACCTCGCCATTGGTGAAAAAGTCGCCCTTGGCCTCCAGGCTCAGGTTGCCCAGCGGGTTTTTCCACAGCAGGCCGGTGTTGAAGCCGGCAGCGGGGGAGATGAATTCGTTGAAGTCATTGTTATGTTCCACGCGCACGGTGCCGAGGGCGAAGCCGAGCATGTCGTCGTGCAATTGCCAGGTGCCGCCGGCGCCACCGTTGACGTGGCTGACCAGGGTTTCGTCGTCATGCTTGCCCGGTACGCGCTCCAGGCCGCCGGTGACTTGCCAGGACAGTGGCTGCAATAGCTCATTGCGTGGGGTCAGGGAGCGGATGGTCGCCAGGTCCAGTTGCTGCAATTGCCAGTTGTTGCCTTCGTACTGGCGCAGTTTCATCTGCAGGATTTCGATCTGCGCGCCCAGGGGGAAGCCTTCGGCGTTGTCGTTGAGGTCGTGGTAGGCCATGCGCAGGCCGTATTCGCCGAAGGCCTTGTCGCCACGGGTGCCGATACCGGCTTGCCAGGTGCGCGATTCATGGCCGTTTTCCGGCAGGCCGGGGCGCTCGATCTGTAGGTCCGGCGCCGGGTTCTGGTTGATTGCCCGCAGCAACTCGAAACTGCGCTGGGAGCGTTCGCTGTCGCGCTCCAGGCCGTTGGCGCGATAGCGGCCCAGGCGGTAGGCGGCGTCGATGATCAGGGCCTGGCGGTCTTTGCCCAGGCTTTTGAACGTCGGGTCTTGCAATTGCTTCTGGTCATCGCTGATCTTCAGCACCCATTGCTGCTCGGCACTGTCCAGGGGCTTGGCGCGCTCCAGCAACTCGCGCTCGCGGGATGGGCGGTAGTCGATCTTTTCCACCAGGCCCGCGTCTTTCACCGCCTTTACCGTGTCGGTGGGGATGGCAGTCAGCGGGAACTGTTCGGTCAGGCGCAGGCCAGGGCGGGCCACTTGCAGCAGTTCCAGCAGGCGGTACGAGCAGTTTTCGTCGAAGAAGAAGTAGTCGAACTGGATCTGCTTGAGTTCCCACACGTGCTCGACCATGCGCTCGGTCTCGACCTGGGTCAGGTTCAGGCGGTATTCCCACAGGTCGCGGTTCTCCAGGCTGCGGTATTCCGAGAGTTTTTCCTGGTAGGGCACCAGGGCGAACAGGCCGGGATAACCGCCCATCAGGCCTTTCCAGGCATAGAGGATGCTGTTGTCCGAGCCTTCGATGTAGGCGCCGAAGTTGATCGCGTAGCTGAGCAGCGCAGTCTTGTTGCTTTGCACGTCAGCCTGGTCAATGCGCAGCAAGGTATGGCCGAACATCGATGACGGGCTGTTGAGATAGGCCGCCGGGAAGATCATCACCGCGCTGTGGGGCGCGACGTCCTTGAACCATTGCTTGAACTCGGCGCAGTCCACGGCGGGCAGGTCGGTCAGCTGCAACTGGTCCTTGAGCCAGCGGGTGCGGGCCGGGTACACGCATTGGGCATGTTTTTCGCCGAGGTTGGCCGGGGCGTACAGCGCATCCACGGTGGCCTTGAGCTCGGCGTCCGGGTGGTGCGCGCCGTCTTTGGCGAGGAAGAATTTCGGGTCGCTGACATAGCTGCGCCAGCCTTTGAGCTTGCCGGCTTCGTAGTGCCCCAGCGAGAGCCAGAACGGATCATTGGCCAGTTGCTGCAAACGTTGATCATCAAGGTGCGGCGCCGCAGATAGCGGGGCGCAGGCAAAGAGTGCCAGGCAGGCAAGGCGTTTGAGCATAGGGGGGCAACTTAAGTCGGAATAAATAAAGACCCGGGAAAGGGGCAGGTCCAAAAAATAAAACCCGCGCCGGGTAAGGGCGCGGGCAGGTCGAGCTTAAGCCTGGGTAGCGTATTTCGCCAGGCGGGCATCGCCCTTGAGAACAGCGATGGTGTTGGAGTGCACGTCTTCTGCGGTCACGTCAGCCTTGCTGAAGATTTGCTGGAAGTGTTCGTGAGTCACCGCGGCGAAGTGGTCGCGGTCTTCAGGGGCAACGCCCAGGACCACGGCATAGGTGGTCAGTGCTTCGCCATTGCCTTTGGCCATGTCTTCGGACAGCTCGTTCATCATGCCATTCATGGCAATCCACGATTTGCCGCCGTAAGTCAGCGCGCTGTTGGTGCTGCAACCGTTGGTGCCCGAGGTCATGCCGAAGGTGGCGTTACCGGAGGTGCCGTTGGTGGTAGAAGCCAGGAAGTGGGCTGGCGTGCCGCGCTGGCCTTCAAACAGCATGTTGCCCCAACCGCAGTTCGGGCCACCTGGCGCTTCGGCCATTGCATTGAGGGAGACAACGGTGAAGAGAGTACCGAGAAGGATCCGTTTCATAGCTTTGTTCTCTTAGTGTGCAAACCAATGGACAAGGGTTCAGGCGCCTCAAGGCGCCCTAGGGGCCAGTTATTTAGTCCAACCCGCGCAGTTTGGAGTTTAGGCATGTTCCAAGGGTTCCGTGGTTTTTTGTAAAACAATCAGTGCAGACTGGTTTTTTTGCAGGCGTCATCCCGTGTCTATGCTTTACCTCAGTCGTGCCTTGCCAGCCGGCTACGCACGGCGCCAGAATGCCGCCATTGCCCCGCCTGATGTAAGGAAGCCCGATGCCTGATCCTGTTGCTGCCAGCTTGCGTCTAGCGCCCGAAGCGCTGACCCGCCCTTTCTCCGCTGAACAGTTCAGCTTCTCGACCACCAATGATTTGGAGCCCTTTCGCGGTGTGCTTGGCCAGGAACGCGCGGTTGAAGCCTTGCAGTTCGGTGTGGCCATGCCACGCCCCGGTTACAACGTGTTTGTCATGGGCGAGCCCGGTACCGGCCGCTTTTCGTTCGTCAAACGCTACCTCAAGGCCGAAGGCAAGCGCCTGCAGACCCCGGCAGACTGGGTCTATGTCAATAATTTCGATGAGCCGCGCGAGCCCCGCGCCCTGGAGTTGCCAGCGGGCGGCGCGGCGCCCTTTATCGCCGATATCAGCGGCCTGATCGACAACCTGGTCGCCACCTTCCCGGCGGTGTTCGAGCACCCGACGTACCAGCAACGCAAAAGTGCGATCGACCGCGCCTTCAACCAGCGCTACGACCGCGCCCTGGATGTGATCGAGCGTCTGGCCCTGGAAAAGGACGTGGCGCTGTACCGCGACAGCACCAACATCGCCTTTACCCCGATGCTCGATGGCAAGGCCCTGGACGAGGCCGAGTTCTCGCAGTTGCCGGAAGTCGACCGCGAGCGTTTCCACACGGATATTTCCGAGCTCGAAGAGCGCCTCAACGAAGAACTCGCCAGCCTGCCGCAGTGGAAGCGCGAGTCCAACAACCAGATGCGCCAGTTCAACGAAGAGACCATCACCCTGGCCTTGCAGCCGTTGTTGGCGCCGTTGTCCGAGAAGTACGCCGAGAACGCCGGCGTCTGCGGCTACCTGCAGGCGATGCAGGTCTATCTGCTCAAGACCGTGGTCGAGCTGCTGGTGGATGACGCGAAAACCGACGCCCAGGCGCGCAAGTTGCTCGAGGAGCAATACTGCCCGAGCCTGGTGGTGGGCCATCCGCTCAATGGCGGCGCACCGGTGGTGTTCGAGCCGCACCCGACCTACGACAACCTGTTTGGCCGGATCGAGTACAGCACCGACCAGGGTGCGCTCTACACCACGTACCGGCAATTGCGCCCGGGGGCGTTGCACCGTGCCAACGGCGGTTTCCTGATCCTCGAAGCCGAGAAAATGCTCAGCGAGCCGTTTGTCTGGGACGCGCTCAAGCGGGCCCTGCAATCGCGCAAGCTGAAGATGGAGTCGCCCCTGGGCGAGCTGGGCCGCCTGGCTACCGTGACCCTCAACCCGCAAGTGATCCCGTTGCAGGTCAAGGTCATCATCATTGGCGCCCGTTCGCTGTACTACACCCTGCAAGACCTGGATCCAGACTTCCAGGAGATGTTCCGGGTGCTGGTGGATTTCGATGAAGACATCCCGATGGTCGATGAAAGCCTGGAGCAGTTCGCCCAGTTGCTGAAAACCCGGACCTCGGAAGAGGGCATGGCACCGCTGACCTCCGATGCGGTGGCGCGCCTGGCGACCTACAGCGCACGGCTGGCGGAACACCAGGGGCGTTTGTCGGCGCGGATCGGCGACCTGTTCCAGCTGGTCAGCGAGGCGGATTTCATTCGTCACCTGGCGGGTGATGAGCGCACCGATGCCGGGCATATCGAGCGCGCGCTGAAGGCCAAGGCCACCCGTACCGGGCGGGTTTCGGCGCGGATCCTCGACGACATGCTCGCCGGGGTGATCCTGATCGACACCGCCGGCGCGGCCGTGGGCAAGTGCAACGGGCTGACGGTGCTGGAGGTCGGTGATTCGGCATTCGGCGTGCCGGCGCGGATTTCGGCCACGGTGTACCCGGGCGGCAGCGGCATTGTCGATATCGAACGTGAGGTCAACCTCGGCCAGCCGATCCACTCCAAGGGCGTGATGATCCTGACCGGTTACCTGGGCAGCCGCTATGCCCAGGAGTTCCCTCTGGCGATCTCCGCGAGCATCGCCCTGGAGCAATCCTACGGGTACGTCGACGGCGACAGCGCCTCGTTGGGTGAGGCCTGCACGTTGATTTCGGCCTTGTCGAAGACGCCGCTCAAGCAGTGCTTTGCCATTACCGGCTCAATCAACCAGTTTGGCGAAGTGCAGGCGGTGGGTGGGGTCAACGAGAAGATCGAAGGTTTCTTCCGCCTGTGCGAGGCCCGTGGCTTGACGGGCGAGCAGGGCGCGATCATTCCCCAGGCCAACGTCGCGACGCTGATGCTTGATGAGAAGGTGTTGCAGGCCGTGCGGGCAGGGCAGTTCCATGTGTATGCCGTGCGCCAGGCCGACGAGGCCTTGAGCCTGTTGGTGGGGGAACCGGCCGGTGAACCGGATGCCGAAGGGCAATTCCCCGAGGGCAGCGTCAACGCCCGCGTGGTTGAGCGCTTGCGGGCCATTGCCGAGATGATCAGCGAAGAAGACCTCAAGGAAGCGGAAAAGGAGCTGGCGCAGCAGGCGTTGGCTGAGGCCAAGCCCACCTGATACGAGCGAGCTTGCTCACGAAGATCGTCAACGATAACGCGTGCCTTCCGGATTAACGCGTTGTACTTGAGAACTTCGCGAGTAAGCTCGTTCCTACAGAAAGCGTGTCATGATTTTGACTGGGTTTTCGTGGCAAACCACCGTTGGTCTCTACAACCTTGGTTTATAGCGGTTTTCTTCTATTCTCAGAGCAAGGATATCTGTAGGAGTCATGGGATAGAGACAGCCTTGTGTCTGGAGGCTGAACACCGGATCTACCGAGGGTCGCCGCCATGCCGCGCAACCTTTGCCTCACCCGCCAGTGCCTGGGCCTGGTCACTCGAATTGAATGTTCCATTCGCCCTCTTGCGGGGGATACCGGGATGTGGACGCTGTTGTTTGCCGCCGGCATGACGGGCGAGCAGCCCTCGACCATCAAGTCCCAAGGGCCCTTTCATGGGCCGTTCGTGGCGGAAAACATGCTTGAATCCATTGTGCAAAGCCTGACCCTGCACGGCTACGAGCTGGCCGACGACCCGCAGATCTGGTGCCTGCACCTGCAGGCCCACCTGCGCCAGCTCAATGGCGGGCAGCCCCAGGCGGTTCACCTGTAGGGCCACGGTTTATTTGGTTTCAGGCTTGTCCAGTTTGACCTCAAAGCCATATTGCACGGTGTTCAACGCCGTGCGCTGATAGGTTTCAAGTACGGTCGGCTGGCCATAAAAGTAATGCACGTCAAACAGCGCGGTGCCGTATTCCGCAGCGCGGTGGCTGACCCCAAGGATTTCCTTCAGGTAATGACCACTGGCGTCCTTGGCAAAGAACCGCCAGCTGTCGGAAGGGAAGAGTGCCTGGTCGACAATCAGCGCGTTGTCCTTGATCGACAGGCCCTTGGGCAATTGTGCGGTGTTGACCGTGTTTTTTTCGATGGTGGCCAGGAACATCGGGATCGATCCCACGGCAAACGCCGGGTTTTCCGGGAATAAATTGAGATCGTAGGTGATGGTGCCGCGCCATGGCTCGATGTCAAAGGCTTCGGTAGGCAACTCGATGGGCTCGCCGCGCTTGCCTGCGTCATCGGCGGCAAAGAAGGTCAGCGGGGCGTCGCTGCTGGCGCGGGTCGAGCCGATCAGGTCGTCATTGAACGTGAAGGGATGGTCAAAGGCGATGCGGGCGGCGCTGGCATCCTCCACCGACTGGCTGATCGTGACGCTGCTTTTCAACTGGTCTTCGGAGAGGCTGGCGCTTTGAAGCCATTGCGCAGCCTGGTCGTCATACACCGTGACCGGCATGGGCAGGGCCTGTACGGTTTTTTCCAGGCTGTTTTTGTCGAAGCGCCGTATCGGCAGTTCCAGCGCCTTGCGGGTGACGGTGGCCTCGGAAAAATCCAGCACATTGACTTGCAGGTTATCGATCACCCCGTTGAAGTAGACCTTGGCATAGTGGCTGGTCTGCTTTTGTTCAAAGGCTTTCTGCTCGTCTTCCAGCTGTTTTTCAACGGCCTCGGACCAGGTTTTCTGCTTGCGCATCTGCGCCAGTTGCTGCTCGTAGAAGGCCACCTGGGTGGCGCTCTCGTTGATCGAGCCGGAGCGTGAGAGGAACTGCCCGGTGGTGTCCCGGGCCTGGATCAGCAGCGGGTTGGGCGAGTCATCGGCCACTTGCGGCGCCAGGGCGGCGGTGTTGGTCAGTTCGATTTCGGCGTGGTTTTTCTCCAGGGCCAGCAGGGTCACCGTGACGTTTTCCTGGGTGCGCTTGTGGCCTACGTCGCTGCGGGTCAGCTCGAAGGTCAGGACTTTACGGGGGGCGATCACCTCGATCTGGCCCTTGAGCGTGACGGGCTGGGGCTGGCTCTTGTTATCCGTCTCGATGCCTTCGATAAACGGATAGGTGACAGTCAGGTCGTCCGGGTTGGTCAGGTTGGAGCTGCTGGGGCTCAGTTGGATGCCGGGGTCGGTTTCTGACCATTCCGGTTGGAATGCAATGGTCTTGTTGTTGCTCAGGGTCACCGATTGCCATTCCAGGCCATGGGGAAAGGGGAATGGGTCCGGCATATTGAAGCTGAACGGGAACACCGGTTGCAGATCGGTCAGGTAGTCCGAGTGCGAGTTCTTGCGCAGGACGAACAGCCCGTTGATGTAGGTATCCACCAGCGCTTGCGGCGTAGGGTAGTGCGCGAGCGCGGCCAGGGTGTTTTCCCCGTACTCGGTCTCGACAGGCTTGGTGTCGAGCTTGATGCGCGCACGCTCCAGCAACAGCAGCGAGCCGCCCAGCTCGGCGACGGCCTCTTTGAGGCGGGGATCCTGGATGGTGTCCAGGGACTGCTCGAACTGGGCGGTTTTTTCTTCGAGACTGGCTTGCTTGTGCTCGTCGCTGGGGGAGCAGCCGCTGGCCGCCAGCAATGCCACACACAGGCCAAGACTGGCCAAGGGAGATCGCACATCCATTATTTGAGGTTCCTGTCCGGCAGCATCGAGCCACATTGATGAACCCGACACTAGCAGAAAAATGGTCTTACAGAAGCGCTACAAGTCAGTTTCTGGGTGGTTATGGCGCAATGTGTGTGGCTGATATACTCGCCGCCATTTCTAGTCAAGCTGTGTGAGATTCCATGGAACGCTTTATCGAAAATGCAATGTACGCCTCCCGCTGGCTGCTGGCGCCGATCTATTTCGGCTTGTCCCTCGGGCTGCTGGCGTTGGCGCTGAAATTCTTCCAGGAAGTGATCCATCTGCTGCCCAATGTCTTTGCAATGGCCGAGTCAGAGCTGATCCTGGTGCTGCTGTCGTTGATCGACATGGCGCTGGTGGGGGGCTTGCTGGTGATGGTGATGATTTCCGGCTACGAGAACTTCGTCTCGCAACTGGATATCGATGACAACAAGGAAAAGCTCAACTGGCTGGGCACCATGGATTCTTCGTCGCTGAAGATGAAAGTGGCGGCGTCCATTGTGGCGATTTCCTCGATCCACTTGCTGCGTATCTTCATGGACGCCAAGAATGTCGATCCACAGCACCTGATGTGGTACGTGATCATTCACATGACCTTCGTGATCTCGGCGTTTGCCATGGGTTACCTGGATAAACTGACCAAGCATTGATCCGCGCCTGGCGCCTATTGGCCCGGGATTTTGGGCTGATCAAGCGTAGGGCGAGTGTGCTAGTCTGCTCGCCCTTTTAGTTTGGATGATCGGCAAGACACTGCGTTTTTGCGGGTTTTTGCGGTTGTCCTACAGCGGAGCCTTTCCATGTCCGAAGTCAATCTGTCCACCGACGAAACCCGCGTCAGCTACGGCATTGGCCGTCAGTTGGGCGACCAACTGCGCGACAACCCGCCACCGGGCGTCAGCCTGGACGCGATCCTGGCCGGCCTGACCGACGCGTTCGGCGGCAAGCCAAGCCGTGTTGATCAGGAGCAAATGGCGGCCAGCTTCAAAGTGATCCGCGACATCATGCAAGCCGAAGCCGCAGCCAAGGCTGAAGCCGCCGCCGGCGCTGGCCTGGCATTCCTGGCTGAAAACGCCAAGCGTGACGGCATCACCACCCTGGCTTCCGGCCTGCAATTTGAAGTGCTGACCGCCGGTGACGGCGCCAAGCCAACCCGTGAAGACCAGGTGCGTACCCACTACCATGGCACCCTGATCGACGGCACGGTGTTCGACAGCTCCTACGAGCGTGGCCAGCCGGCAGAATTCCCGGTTGGCGGCGTGATCGCTGGCTGGACCGAAGCCCTGCAACTGATGAATGCCGGCAGCAAATGGCGCCTGTACGTGCCGAGCGAACTGGCCTACGGCGCACAAGGCGTTGGCAGCATCCCGCCGCACAGCGTCCTGGTATTCGACGTCGAGCTGCTCGACGTTCTGTAAGACCTTCTGCTGAAATCACCTGTAGGCGCGAGCCCGCTCGCGCCTACAGGGTTGTACGTAATTGCTCATGGGTGAAACTTGCCATGCAGCTCCGTCACCGGGCGCAACGCTCGGGCATAGCAGAACAGAAACAGATTCCTCACCACCTCCTTCAAAACCCCAGGTTCACTGGAGCTCAGGCCGTTGACGTCCAGGTCGCCCTGGTCCTGCAGCTCATTCAGCGCTTCTTCTTCCAGTACTGCGCACACTTCCCCGGTTTCCCGATGAAGGATCCGCAGGTAAGGATGTGGACGGTCCAGCCAGGCATCTATCAAATAAGTCATGGGTCGCATCTCCTTGATGGGTTTCAATGAGAATAATTCTTATTCATAGAATAGCAAGTGCCTATTGGCGGTTTCAGGTTTTTTCTGGATGGGGATTGCGTTCGATCAACGGGAGGGCAAAACGCCATCCCGCGGCGGGCGCGGGATGGAAACAGCAGATTCAGACTTTGCGCACGAACTCGGACTTGAGCTTCATCGGGCCGATACCGTCGATCTTGCAATCGATATCGTGGTCGCCATCGCACAGGCGGATATTCTTGACCTTGGTGCCGACCTTGACCACCAGCGAGGTGCCTTTGACTTTGAGGTCCTTGATCACGGTGATGGTGTCGCCGTCTTGCAGGACGTTACCGACAGAGTCTTTCTTCACGGTTTCATCGCTGGCTGCCTCGGCTTCGCCGCCGACGGACCACTCATGGGCGCATTCCGGGCAGATCAGCTGGGCGCCGTCTTCGTAGGTGTATTCGGAATTGCATTTTGGGCAGGGTGGCAACGTGCTCACTAAAGCTCCTTGAAAGTCAGGATGGCTAAAAGTCGCACATTATATAGGGTTTTGTCGGGGGGAGGGGCGATGCGGTCTAAATGTGGGAGCTGGCTTGCCTGCGATGCAGGCACCTCGGTCTATCAGCAGCAGCGAGGTGATGCTATCGCAGGCAAGCCAGCTCCCACAGTGGGTTAGTGAGTACGGGCGACCGCAAACTCACTCAGCTCCACCAGGGCATCCCGGTATTCGCTGGCTGGAAGGGCTTCCAGGCATTTGATGGCGCGGGCCACGTAGTCACGGGCCAGTTGTGCGGTGTAGTCGAGCGAGCCCGAGGCTTCCACGGCGGCGCGGATGCTTTCCAGGTCTTCGATACCGCCTTTCTGGATCGCCTTGCGCACCAGTGCCGCCTGTTCCGGCGTGCCTTCGCGCATGGTGTAGATCAGCGGCAGGGTCGGCTTGCCTTCGGCCAGGTCGTCACCGACGTTCTTGCCCAGGGTTTCGGCGTCGCCGCGATAATCGAGCAGGTCATCCACCAACTGGAAGGCCACGCCCAGGTGATCGCCAAAGGTGCGCAGGGCTTCGGCCTGTTCGGCGGTCGCTTCGCACAGGGCGGCGGCGCTGTGGGTCGAGGCTTCAAAGAGCATCGCGGTCTTGCCGCGAATCACTTCCATGTAGGTTTCTTCGGTAGTGCTGGCGTCACGCACCTTGGACAGTTGCAGCACTTCGCCTTCGGCGATGATGCGCGTGGCCTGGGACAGGATCTTCATCACCGGCATCGAGCCCAGCTCGACCATCATTTCAAACGAGCGCGAGTACAGGAAGTCGCCCACCAGCACGCTGGGCGCGTTGCCCCACATGGCGTTGGCGGTCTCGCGGCCACGGCGCATGCCGGACATGTCAACCACGTCGTCATGCAGCAAGGTGGCGGTATGCAGGAACTCGATGGTGGCGGCCAGCAGGCGCAGGTCATCGCCTTCGCGGCCCAGGGCCTTGCCACACAGCAACACTAATAAAGGACGCAGGCGTTTACCGCCGGCCGAAGTAATATAGTCACCAATTTTGGAGACCAGTGGCACTTTAGAAGTCAGCTGCTTCTTGATGATGCCGTCGACGGCGCTAAAATCGTCCGCCACCGCGCGGTAGAAAGCTTGGGGTTGCATCAGCGACAGTCGCTCCAGAAGGGTTGCGCGGCATGCTAGGACCCGCGCCCCCGGGTGTCAAGGCGCGTCCAGTCACCGTGAAAGCTACTGCGCTCGGTAATCCTGCGTCAAAAACAGGCTCGGAATGCTCATTTACAACCAGTAAACTCCGCTTCCTCGCCTGTTTTTTCCTTGTCTTCCCTTCGCTCGCTACGCTTTCACGGCGACTGGCGGCTACTTGCAAGCCTTCCACAGCTTGCGTACAATCGCGCACCCTGAACTTCCTGGGCAGCACCTGCCTTACGCAATTGCATTCGGGACGTCCATCCCATGCAGCCATGCCAGCCAATACCTCTTCTTATAAAGCGCTGGGTGAGCAGGATTATCGGAGAAATACCATGTCGTACGCAGTAATTGTTACTGGTGGCAAGCAATACAAGGTCGCCCCAGGTGAATACCTGAAGATCGAAAAACTGGAAATCGCTACCGGCGAATCCGTTACTTTTGATCGCGTTCTGTTGGTCGCCAATGGCGATGACGTGAACATCGGCGCTCCAGTTGTTGCTGGCGCTACCGTTGTGGCTGAAGTGATCTCCCAAGGTCGTCACGATAAAGTCCGCATCATCAAGTTCCGTCGTCGTAAGCACCACATGAAGCGTATGGGCCACCGCCAGTGGTACACCGAGATCAAAATCACCGGTATTCAGGCTTAATTTCAGCCTAATTCCTCACTAGGAGAATTGACTCATGGCACACAAAAAAGCTGGTGGTAGTACCCGTAACGGTCGCGACTCAGAAGCCAAACGCCTTGGCGTTAAGATGTATGGCGGCCAGAAAATCATTCCGGGCAACATCATCGTGCGTCAGCGCGGCACCCAATTCCACGCCGGTTACGGTGTAGGCATGGGTAAAGATCACACCCTCTTCGCGAAAATCGAAGGCGTGATCAAGTTTGAAGTAAAAGGCGCGTTCAACCGCCGTTACGTGAGCGTTGTCTCGGCTTAATTGCGAGCTCGCTGGAAAAGCCCTGTCTTGCGACGGGGCTTTTTCGTTTGTGGGGTGAGTCTCTTGCAAAGCTGTTTGTAATGGGCTCAAGCGCTGGATTTGCGGTCGTTTAATTGAGGTCGCTGCGCTCATTTTTGCAAGAGTCTTATGTCTTGGTTTCTTAAGCTCGTCCATGCGGCGAGAGGCGTTTTGTTATGAAGTTCGTTGATGAAGTTTCCATCCGAGTAAAAGCAGGCGACGGCGGTAACGGTTGCATGAGTTTCCGTCGCGAAAAGTTCATCGAAAACGGTGGCCCGAACGGCGGCGACGGGGGTGATGGCGGTTCCATCTATATGATGGCTGACGAAAACCTCAACACCCTGGTGGACTACCGTTACACCCGGCACTTCGATGCCGAGCGTGGCTCCAACGGCGGCAGCACCGACTGCACCGGTAAAAAAGGTGAGGACCTGGTACTGCGCGTACCGGTTGGCACCACGATCATCGACTCTGCGACCCAGGAAGTGATTGGCGACCTGACCAAGGCCGGCCAGAAGCTGATGGTGGTGCAGGGTGGCTGGCACGGTCTGGGTAACACCCGATTCAAGTCCAGTACCAACCGTGCGCCACGCCAGACCACGCCGGGCAAGCCGGGCGAGCAGCGTGACCTGAAGCTGGAAATGAAAGTGCTGGCCGATGTGGGTCTGTTGGGTCTGCCCAACGCTGGCAAAAGTACCTTCATTCGCTCGGTGTCTGCGGCCAAGCCCAAAGTGGCGGATTATCCGTTCACCACCCTGGTGCCAAACCTGGGTGTGGTCAGTGTCGATCGCTGGAAGAGCTTTGTGGTCGCGGACATTCCGGGCCTGATCGAAGGGGCTTCCGATGGCGCGGGTCTGGGGATTCGTTTCCTCAAGCACTTGTCCCGTACCCGTTTGCTGCTGCACCTCGTCGATATGGCGCCGCTGGATGAAACCAGTGCCCCGGACGCGGCTGAAGTGATCGTCAATGAGTTGGCCAAGTTCAGCCCGTCCCTGGCTGAGCGTGACCGTTGGCTGGTGTTGAACAAGTGCGACCAGATCCTCGAAGAAGAGCATGAAGAGCGGGTCAAGGAAATCGTTGACCGCCTGCAGTGGGAAGGTCCGGTCTACGTGATCTCCGCCATTGCCAAAGAAGGCACTGAGCGCCTGACGCGCGACATCATGCGCTACCTGGAAGATCGTGCTGATCGCCTGGCTGCCGACCCGGCCTACAAGGCTGAATTGGCCGACCTCGATCAGCGCATCGAAGATGAAGCGCGCGCCCAGTTGCAGGCGCTGGATGACCAGCGTGCCCTGCGCCGCAGTGGCGTCAAGTCGGTCCATGATATCGGTGACGATGATTGGGACGAGGAAGATGTGGATGATGAAGATGGCCCGGAAATCATTTACGTGCGTGACTGATCTGTTGCGATAAACTTAAGCGCCGCTCAATCGAGCGGCGTTTTAGTATCTGGAAATCGGTAGTCACGAATAACGTTATGGGCGGCGCTGGGTCGCGTGGCCCTCAATCTAAGGTTGAAGATGATGCGGAGCAAAGTGACGGGTGCGCAACGCTGGGTCGTAAAGATCGGGAGTGCGCTGCTGACGGCGGATGGCAAGGGGCTGGATCGCGCAGCCATGAGCGTCTGGGTTGAACAGATGGTGGCCTTGCATGAGGCAGGTGTCGAGTTGGTGCTGGTGTCGTCCGGGGCGGTTGCCGCCGGGATGAGCCGCCTCGGCTGGACCGCGCGACCCAGCGCGATGCATGAGTTGCAGGCCGCTGCTGCCATTGGCCAGATGGGGTTGGTGCAGGCCTGGGAGTCCAGCTTTGCCGAGCACGGTCGCCACACGGCGCAGATTCTGCTGACCCATGATGACCTGTCCGACCGCAAGCGCTACCTCAATGCCCGCAGCACCTTGCGTGCCCTGGTCGAGCTCAAGGTGATCCCGGTGATCAACGAGAACGACACCGTGGTCACCGACGAGATCCGCTTTGGCGACAATGACACCCTGGCGGCGTTGGTGGCCAACCTGGTGGAGGCTGATCTGCTGGTGATCCTCACGGACCGCGATGGCATGTTCGACGCCGATCCGCGCAACAACCCGGATGCCCAGTTGATTTACGAAGCGCGAGCCGATGATCCGGCGCTCGATGCGGTGGCGGGCAGTGTCGGTGGTGCGCTGGGGCGTGGCGGTATGCAAACCAAGCTGCGCGCGGCGCGCCTGGCGGCCCGTTCAGGTGCTCATACGATCATCGTCGGCGGGCGCATTGAGCGTGTGCTGGATCGCCTCAAGGCCGGCGAGCGCATCGGTACGCTGCTGTCGCCTGAGCGCGGCATGCTCGCGGCGCGCAAGCAGTGGCTGGCTGGCCATTTGCAGACGCGCGGTACTTTGGTATTGGATGCTGGGGCTGTTTCTGCCTTGTCTCAGGGCAACAAGAGTTTGTTGCCGGTAGGCGTCAAGCTGGTCCAGGGCAGCTTCCGGCGCGGTGAAATGGTGGTGTGCGTGGCGCCGGACGGTCGCGAGATCGCCCGTGGCCTGGCCAACTACAGCGCCCTTGAGGCGCAGAAAATCATTGGGCAGTCGTCTGAGTCGATTGTCGGTCTGTTGGGTTATATGGCTGAGCCGGAACTGGTTCACCGCGACAACCTGATTCTGGTCTAAAGGGATAACTGCGATGGGTGTAATGAAGGGATTGCTCGGCTTGCTGATGGTCATGCCGCTGCTGGCTTCGGCTGAAGAGATTGGCCGGGTGTCGACGGTGTTCAAGTTTGTCGGTCCGAACGATCGAATCGTGGTTGAAGCCTTTGATGATCCCAAGGTGGATGGTGTGACCTGCTACCTGTCGCGGGCCAAGACCGGCGGGGTGAAGGGTGGCCTGGGCTTGGCCGAGGATCGTGCCGAGGCATCGATTGCTTGTCGCCAGGTGGGGCCAATCCACTTCAAGGGTGAACTCAAGGATGGCGATGAGGTGTTCAAGGAGCGCACCTCGCTGGTATTCAAGACCATGCAGGTGGTGCGTTTCCTCGACAAGAAGCGCAATACCCTGGTGTACCTGGTCTACAGCGACCGTCTGATCGAAGGCAGCCCGCAGAATGCGGTGACGGCGATTCCGATCCTGCCGTGGCCTAGCGCGCAATAAGCCTGGCAACTCTGCTCTGCTTTATGTGGGAGCTGGCTTGCCTGCGATAACGGTTTAACAGTCGACATCAATGTTGAATGTTAATACCCATCGCAGGCAAGCCAGCTCCCACATTTGTTATGGGGTGGGGCATAAATGGCAGGCAATAAAAAACCGACCCTGGGGTCGGTTTTTTAACAAGCTTATCGCTTAGGCTGCAGCAGCAAGGTTCAGAGCCTTGATGTGGCCATTCAGACGACCTTTATGGCGAGCAGCTTTGTTCTTGTGGATGATGCCTTTATCGGCCATACGGTCGATAACTGGCACGGCCAGAACGTAAGCAGCTTGAGCTTTTTCAGCGTCTTTTGCGTCAATGGCCTTAACTACATTCTTGATGTAGGTACGAACCATGGAACGCAGGCTGGCGTTGTGGCTGCGACGCTTCTCAGCCTGTTTTGCACGTTTTTTGGCGGAAGGTGTGTTGGCCACCGTCGAGCTCCTCGAAAGACTTTTTAGGAAATAGCAAACAAAATAGGCCGCGAATCATGCCGATGAGTTGAAGTCTTGTCAAGGGCGGCTGATGCGAACTGCTGAGTGGTCGATCTGAAGAGGCGGGTGATTTATTTCCGGCGCTTGACCTGTAAACTCGCGAGCTTTGGCTCTGTGCTGTTGCAGGCGCGCAGTATCGCATAAGTGGGCGCTTTGTACGCCTGCTCTTTATCTATAGGCAAAAACTCTTTCAATGAATCTGCTCAAGTCGTTGGCCGCCGTCAGCTCTATCACCATGATTTCCCGGGTTCTGGGGTTTGTGCGGGACACCCTTATTGCGCGTATCTTTGGCGCGAGCATGGCCACGGATGCCTTCTTTATCGCGTTCAAGCTGCCCAATCTGCTGCGGCGGATCTTCGCCGAGGGCGCGTTTTCCCAGGCCTTTGTGCCGATCCTGGCCGAGTACAAGACCCAGCAGGGCGAAGAGGCCACCCGTACCTTTGTCGCCTATGTCTCGGGCCTGCTGACCCTGGTGCTGATGCTGGTGACCATCGCCGGCATGCTCGCCGCGCCCTGGATTATCTGGGCCACAGCCCCCGGTTTTGCCAACACACCGGAAAAATTCGCCCTGACCAGCGATCTGTTGCGGGTGACCTTTCCTTATATATTGCTGATTTCCCTGTCTTCCCTGGCGGGCGCGATCCTCAATACCTGGAACCGCTTCTCGGTGCCGGCGTTTGTGCCGACCCTGCTTAACGTCAGCATGATCATCTTTGCCCTGTTCCTCACGCCGTACTTCGACCCGCCGGTGATGGCGCTCGGCTGGGCGGTGCTGGCCGGTGGTCTGGCGCAACTGTTGTATCAGCTGCCACACCTGAAGAAGATCGGCATGCTTGTGCTGCCACGCCTGAACCTCAAGGACACGGGCGTGTGGCGGGTGATGAAAAACATGCTGCCGGCGATTCTCGGGGTGTCGGTCAGCCAGATCTCCCTGATCATCAATACCGCGTTTGCTTCGCTGCTGGTCTCCGGCTCCGTGTCGTGGATGTATTATGCCGACCGCCTGATGGAATTGCCTTCCGGCGTGCTGGGCGTGGCGCTGGGCACCATTTTGCTGCCAACCCTGGCACGGACCTATGCCAGCCAGGATCGCCAGGAATACTCGCGCATTCTCGACTGGGGCCTGCGCCTGTGCTTTGTGCTGGTGCTGCCCTGTTCCCTGGCCTTGGGGATCCTGGCCGAGCCGCTGACTGTTTCCCTGTTCCAGTACGGGCAGTTCAGCGCCTTTGACGCCTTGATGACCCAGCACGCCCTGATCGCCTACTCGGTGGGGTTGCTGGGGATTATCGTGATCAAGGTCCTGGCGCCGGGCTTTTACGCCCAGCAAAACATCCGTACCCCGGTGAAAATCGCCATTTTCACCCTGGTGGTCACCCAGTTGTTCAACCTGGTCTTCATCGGGCCGCTGGCGCACGCGGGCCTGGCCCTGGCCATCAGTGCCGGGGCGTGTATCAATGCCGGCCTGCTGTTTTATCAACTACGCAAACAGAAAATGTACCAGCCGCAGCCGGGCTGGGGCCTGTTCGCCCTCAAGTTGCTGGTGGCGGTGGCGGTGATGTCGGCGGTATTGCTGGGGGTGATGCACTGGATGCCGGCGTGGGGCGAGGGGCAGATGCTTGAACGATTCCTGCGCCTGGGCCTGTTGGTCGTGGCCGGTGTGATCGCTTACTTTGGCATGTTGCTGCTGTTGGGTTTCCGCCTGCGGGATTTCAATCGCAAGGCGCTCAATTGATCGCAATCAACAATAAGCCGGCTGTTTTTTCGATTCGCATCATTTGGCCTGTGCTGTTGCCTGTCGTCCGGGGCCGGGTGTGGTTATAATCGACCACTTTATGAGCAAGAAGCGCGTTATGCAGCTGGTTCGAGGTCTTCACAACCTGCGCCCCGAGCATCGGGGGTGCGTCGCCACTATTGGCAACTTTGACGGTGTTCACCGTGGCCACCAGGCTATCCTGGCGCGGCTGCGCGAGCGTGCCGTGGAGTTGGGCGTGCCTAGCTGCGTGGTGATTTTCGAGCCGCAGCCCCGTGAGTTCTTCACCCCCGAGACGGCCCCGGCCCGTTTGGCCCGCCTGCGAGACAAACTGCAGTTGCTGGCCGAAGAAGGTGTGGACCGGGTGCTGTGCCTGGCCTTCAACCAGCGTTTGCGCAGCCTCAGCGCCACTGAGTTCGTCGACCGTATCCTCGTCGACGGCCTGGGCGTGCAGCATCTGGAGGTCGGCGACGACTTCCGCTTTGGTTGCGACCGGGTAGGGGATTTCGATTTCCTGCAACAGGCCGGCGTCACCCAGGGGTTTACCGTCGAAGCCGCGCAAACCGTCGAACTGGACGGCCTGCGCGTGAGCAGCACCCAGGTGCGAAATGCCCTGGCGGCTGCCGACTTCGGCTTGGCCGAGCGTTTGCTCGGCCGCCCGTTCCGGATTGCCGGGCGGGTCCTGCACGGCCAGAAGCTGGCGCGCCAACTGGGCACGCCAACCGCCAACGTGCAACTCAAGCGCCGTCGTGTGCCACTGACCGGGGTGTACCTGGTGAGTGTCGATATCGACGGCCAACCGTGGCCCGGAGTCGCCAACATAGGCGTCAGGCCAACGGTTGCAGGTGATGGCAAGGCCCACCTGGAAGTTCACCTTTTGGATTTTGCCGGGGATTTGTATGACCGGCGTTTGACGGTGGTTTTCCACCAAAAGCTGCGTGAAGAGCAGCGATTCGCCTCCCTGGAGGCGCTGAAAACGGCGATCAATGCGGATGTCGCCGCCGCCCGTGCACTAGCCGCACCTAGCGCCCATCGCTAATGAAGAGCCTTAAATGACCGACTATAAAGCCACGCTAAACCTTCCGGACACCGCCTTCCCAATGAAGGCCGGCCTGCCACAGCGCGAACCGCAGATCCTGCAGCGCTGGGACAGTATTGGCCTGTACGGAAAGTTGCGCGAGATTGGCAAGGATCGTCCGAAGTTCGTCCTGCACGACGGCCCTCCTTATGCCAACGGCACGATTCACATCGGTCATGCGCTGAACAAGATTCTCAAGGACATGATCATCCGCTCGAAAACCCTGGCGGGCTTCGACGCGCCTTATGTCCCGGGTTGGGACTGCCACGGCCTGCCGATCGAGCACAAGGTCGAAGTGACCCACGGCAAGAACCTGGGCGCCGACAAAACCCGCGAGCTGTGCCGTGCCTACGCCTCCGAGCAGATCGAAGGGCAGAAGTCCGAATTCATCCGCCTGGGTGTCTTGGGCGACTGGGCCAACCCGTACAAGACCATGAACTTCAAGAACGAGGCCGGGGAAATCCGTGCCTTGGCCGAAATCGTCAAGGGCGGCTTCGTGTTCAAGGGGCTCAAGCCTGTGAACTGGTGCTTTGACTGCGGTTCGGCCCTGGCCGAAGCGGAAGTCGAGTACGAAGACAAGAAGTCCTCGACCATCGACGTCGCGTTCCCGATCGCCGACGACGCCAAGCTGGCCGAGGCCTTTGGCCTGGCGAGCCTGGCCAAGCCCGCCGCCATCGTGATCTGGACCACTACCCCGTGGACCATCCCCGCCAACCAGGCGCTGAACGTGCACCCGGAATTCACCTACGCCCTGGTGGACATCGGTGATCGCCTGCTGGTGCTGGCTGAGGAAATGGTCGAGGCCTGCCTGGCCCGTTATGAGCTGCAAGGTTCGGTGATCGCCACCACCACCGGCTCGGCGCTGGAACTGATCAACTTCCGTCATCCGTTCTACGACCGCCTGTCGCCGGTGTACCTGGCGGACTATGTCGAGCTGGGTTCGGGCACCGGCGTGGTTCACTCCGCACCGGCCTACGGCGTGGACGACTTCGTGACCTGCAAAGCCTATGGCATGGTCAACGATGACATCCTCAACCCGGTGCAGAGCAATGGCGTGTACGCGCCGTCGCTGGAGTTCTTCGGCGGCCAGTTCATCTTCAAGGCCAACCAGCCGATCATCGACAAACTGTCGGAAGTCGGGGCGCTGCTGCACACCGAAACCATCAAGCACAGCTACATGCACTGCTGGCGCCACAAGACTCCGCTGATCTACCGCGCCACCGCGCAGTGGTTTATCGGCATGGACAAAGAGCCTGTCGCGGGCGAAACCCTGCGCAAGCGTGCCATCAAGGCCATCGAAGACACCGGCTTCATCCCGGCCTGGGGCCAGGCGCGCCTGCACTCGATGATCGCCAACCGTCCGGACTGGTGCATCTCCCGCCAGCGCAACTGGGGCGTGCCGATCCCGTTTTTCCTGAACAAGGAAAGCGGCGAGCTGCACCCGCGTACCGTCGAACTGATGGAAGTGGTGGCCCAGCGCGTGGAGCAGGAAGGCATCGAAGCCTGGTTCAAGCTGGACGCTGCCGAGTTGCTCGGTGATGAAGCGCCGCTGTACGACAAGATCAGCGACACCCTCGATGTGTGGTTCGACTCGGGCACCACCCACTGGCACGTGCTGCGCGGTTCGCACCCGATGGGTCACGAGACCGGCCCGCGCGCCGACCTGTACCTGGAAGGTTCGGACCAGCACCGTGGCTGGTTCCACTCGTCGCTGCTGACCGGTTGCGCCATCGACGACCATGCCCCGTACCGCGAGCTGCTGACCCACGGCTTCACCGTCGACGAGAACGGTCGCAAGATGTCCAAGTCCCTGGGCAACGTGATCGCGCCGCAGAAGGTCAACGACACCCTGGGCGCCGATATCATGCGCCTGTGGGTGGCTTCGACCGACTACTCGGGCGAGATGGCCGTATCGGAGCAGATCCTGCAGCGCAGCGCCGATGCCTACCGTCGTATCCGTAATACCGCACGCTTCATGCTGTCGAACCTGACCGGCTTCAACCCGGCCACCGACATCCTGCCGGCCGAGGAAATGCTCGCCCTGGACCGTTGGGCCGTGGACCGTACCCTGTTGCTGCAGCGCGAGTTGCAGGAACACTACGGCGAATACCGTTTCTGGAACGTCTACTCGAAGATCCACAACTTCTGCGTGCAGGAGCTGGGTGGTTTCTACCTCGACATCATCAAGGACCGCCAGTACACCACTGGCGCCGACAGCAAGGCCCGCCGTTCGGCGCAGACCGCGCTGTACCACATCACCGAAGCGCTGGTGCGCTGGATCGCGCCGATCCTGGCCTTCACCGCCGACGAACTGTGGGAATACCTGCCGGGCGAGCGTAACGAGTCCGTGATGCTCAACACCTGGTACGAAGGCCTGACCGAATTGCCGGCCGACTTCGAGCTGGGCCGCGAGTACTGGGAAGGCGTGATGGCCGTCAAGGTTGCGGTGAACAAGGAACTGGAAGTCCAGCGTGCGGCCAAGGCCGTCGGTGGCAACCTGCAGGCCGAAGTCACCCTGTTTGCCGAGGAAGGCCTGAGCGCCGACCTGGGCAAGCTGAGCAACGAACTGCGCTTTGTGCTGATCACCTCGACAGCCAGCCTGGCACCCTTCGCCCAGGCCCCGGCTGACGCGGTCGCGACCGAAGTGCCGGGCCTCAAGCTCAAGGTGGTCAAGTCAGCCTTCGCCAAGTGCGCCCGTTGCTGGCACTGCCGTGAAGACGTTGGCGTGAACCCCGAGCATCCAGAAATCTGCGGTCGTTGCGTCGACAACATCAGCGGTGCCGGCGAGGTTCGCCACTATGCCTAAAACCAGCCGTTTCGGACGTCTGGGTTGGCTCGTATTGAGCTTGCTGGTCCTGGTCATCGACCAGGTCAGCAAGGCTCACTTCGAGGGCACCCTGGAAATGTTCCAGCAGATCGTGGTGATTCCTGACTACTTCAGCTGGACCCTGGCCTATAACACCGGCGCCGCCTTCAGCTTCCTGGCTGACAGCGGCGGTTGGCAGCGCTGGCTGTTCGCCCTGATCGCCGTGGTGGTCAGTGCGGTGCTGGTGGTCTGGCTCAAGCGCCTGGGGCGCAATGACACTTGGCTGGCTATCGCCCTGGCCCTGGTGCTGGGCGGCGCGCTGGGTAACCTGTATGACCGCATTGCCCTGGGCCATGTGATCGACTTTATTCTGGTGCATTGGCAGAACCGCTGGTACTTCCCGGCGTTCAACTTTGCCGACAGCGCCATCTGCGTTGGCGCAATCATGCTGGCGCTGGATATGTTCAAGGGTAACAAGCCCGGAGAAGCCGTAAATGACTGAACAAGTATTGGCCGAACAGCGCATTGGCCAGAACACGGAAGTCACCTTGCATTTTGCATTGCGCCTGGAGAACGGCGACACGGTCGACAGCACGTTCGACAAGGCCCCGGCGACCTTCAAGGTCGGCGACGGTAACCTGCTGCCGGGTTTTGAGGCCGCCTTGTTCGGTTTCAAGGCCGGCGACAAGCGCAATTTGCAGATCCCGCCGGAAAACGCCTTTGGCCAGCCCAACCCGCAAAACGTACAGATCATCCCGCGTTCGCAGTTCCAGGACATGGAACTGTCGGAAGGCTTGCTGGTGATCTTCAACGATGCGGCGAATACCGAACTGCCTGGCGTGGTCAAAACCTTCGATGACACTCAGGTGACCATCGACTTCAACCACCCGTTGGCCGGTAAGACCTTGACCTTTGATGTTGAAATCATCGACGTTAAAGCGCTCTAACTGACGAAACCGGTTCCTGTAGGAGCCGGCTTGCCTGCGATAGCATCGCCTTGGAGCAACGGGTACACCGAGGCGGCGTTATCGCAGGCAAGCCAGCTCCCACAAAGACACGAGGCACAGCATGCAAATCAAACTCGCCAACCCCCGTGGCTTCTGCGCCGGCGTGGACAGGGCGATCGAAATCGTCAATCGCGCCCTGGAAGTCTTCGGGCCGCCGATCTACGTGCGCCATGAAGTGGTCCACAACAAGTTCGTGGTCGAAGACTTGCGGGCCCGTGGTGCTATTTTTGTCGAAGAACTGGATCAGGTGCCGGATGACGTCATCGTCATCTTCAGCGCCCATGGCGTTTCCCAGGCCGTGCGCACCGAGGCGGCAGGCCGTGGCCTGAAAGTATTCGATGCGACCTGCCCGCTGGTGACCAAGGTGCATATCGAAGTGGCGCGCTACAGCCGCGACGGCCGCGAGTGCATCCTGATCGGCCACGCCGGTCACCCCGAAGTCGAGGGCACCATGGGTCAGTACGACGCCAGCAATGGCGGCGCGATCTACCTGGTGGAAGATGAAAAAGACGTCGCCGAGTTGCAAGTGCATAACCCTGAAAAGTTGGCATTCGTGACCCAGACCACTTTGTCGATGGATGACACCAGTCGCGTCATCGACGCCCTGCGTACCCGTTTCCCCGTCATTGGTGGGCCGCGCAAGGACGACATCTGCTACGCCACGCAAAACCGCCAGGATGCCGTCAAGCAACTGGCCGACGAGTGCGATGTGGTGCTGGTAGTGGGTAGCCCCAACAGCTCCAACTCCAACCGTCTGCGCGAACTGGCCGAACGCATGGCCACCCCGGCGTACCTGATCGACGGCGCCGAAGACTTGCAGCGCAGTTGGTTCGACGGTGTCGAGCGCATCGGCATCACGGCGGGTGCCTCGGCGCCGGAAGTCCTGGTGCGTGGGGTGATCCAGCAATTGCAGGCGTGGGGCGCGACAGGCGCCGACGAGTTGGCGGGGCGTGAAGAAAACATCACTTTCTCCATGCCCAAGGAGTTGCGGGTTCGCTCGCTGCTCTGAGTCCCAGTTCGTCGTACCCGCGGCACAAGGCCTGCTCGGCCTTGTCGCTGCGCAGGCTGATCCGACCGGTGGGCGCCAGCACCACTTGATGCAGGCTCAGCGGCTGGTCCGTTGAGCACACATGCACGGTGCCGGCGCGAAACCCTCCCGCAGACAGCAGGGGTTCGCCCAACCCACTGAAGCGAATCTGCGTGCGCACCGGAGTATTGCCCACGATGGGAACCCGCCCATTGTCCTGGCGCTCCAGCAGTACCGGGTTGTCGTCGTCCAGATGGCCGCGCCCATTCATGTCTACCACCACCCTCCAGCCTCGGCTCCAGTCATCCTCCAGGGCATGGATGATCACCGTTCGATTGCGCGCAATGGCCTGGGTGCGGGCGTAGCGCAGGCCGGACGCCAATGTCTGCGCCGCGTTCAGTCGCATGTGGGAGTCCAGCAGGTTCTTGAAGCCGGGCACCGCCAATTGCGCCAGGATGCCGCTGACGAGCAAGCCGAGCAGCAATTCGATCAATGTGAAACCGTGTTGTTTCATACCTTGTCCCTCCGTGGACAGTTCATTCGACTGTGGCAGTACTAGTTATAGCGGCGGTCTACGCCCGTGCAGTGATGGCCTTTCTGTCCAAAGTATTTCCCTTTATTCCGAGGGGCAGCGCGGCTGCGGGAGCGGCGCTAGTCTTGGGTAACGCACGGCTCTCTCGGCCGTTTTGATGACCCTGGACAAGGATGACGATGGTTATGCGAGCTTGCTCGGCAACGTCTTGTACACCCCCTCCAACTGACCGGCAGGTTGGCATGAGCCTGGTCGAAGTGCTGGTCTCGCTGTTGATTCTCGGGGTTGGCCTGTTGGGGGCCGGGCTGATCCAGTTGAATGCGCTCAAGTACACCGACAGTGCCAGGATGATCAGCCAGGCGAGCTTCATCGCCTACGACATGCTCGACCGGATCCGCGCCAACTTCGGTGCCGACTACGCCTGGCAGAGCGGCGATGTGGCGCCCGCCACCAGTATGGCCGCGAGTGTCCGGGACCTGGATCTGCTCGACTTCGAGGCCAATATCAGCCAACTGGCCGGCGATACCGCCAAAGGTTCGATTGCGCTCGACCAGCGCGAGGTAACCATCAGCATCAGCTGGGATGATTCGCGTGTAGCCAATGCTGGCAATACCCGTGAAACATTCACCCTGACCAGTCGCGTCGCCGTTGACCCGAGGCCGGCACGATGAGGCGCTCCTGTGCGGGGTTTGGTCTGGTCGAAGCCTTGCTGGCGGCGACCTTGGGGTTGATCGTGGTCCTGGCGGCGGTCCAGGTGATGCTGGCCGCCCGCAGCACCGCTGCCAGCCAGCACGCGTCGGCGTTATTGCAGGACGATGGGCGCTTTGTCCTGGGCAAGATGATTCAGGAGATTCGCCTGGCGGGGATGTTTGGTTGCCTGTCCCTGCCTTTGATTGCCCAGGCGCCTGCTGACTTTTCCAGGCCGGTCAGCGTGGTGGTCAATGGTGCCTCGACCAGCCTGACGTTGGTCACCGGTGATGTCGGTGAGCAGGGCAGTCGTCCAGACTGGACGGTGCTCAGTAACTGTGTCGACAGCGCCCAGGCCTATTCGGGGGTGCCGCCCAGGCCTGGGCCCGGGCAGATCGCTTTTCCCGTGCGCAAACTGACCTACACCTTTGAGTCCGGGCAGGTGAAGCTCAGTACTCCGGCAACGCCGGCCAAGGCGGTGCTGGTGGATAACGTAGGGGCGTTCGAGTTGAGCTTCGGGGTGGCCAGCCGGCCTGGGTCCAATGTCGTGGCCCGGTATGAGGGCCACCCCGGCGATGAGTCGCTGATCCGCAGTGTGCGTGTGGCGTTGACACTTCGCGACCCGGCGGGGCGTGTGCGGGACCAGGTCTACAGCGCTGTCGCCGCCGTGCGTAATCGCCTTGAATAGCGAGTGCCGGATGCCGGCCCCCAGGCAGCGCGGCATGGTGCTGCTGATCAGCCTGGTAGTGCTGCTGTTGTTGACGGTTCTCGGGCTGTCATCAATGCAGGGGGCGACGTCGCAGGAACAGCTCGCCGGCAGCCTCTGGCATCGCAACCAATCGTTTCAGGCTGCCGAAAGCGGGCTCAGGCGTGGTGAGTCGGCTGTACAGGTGCATGGGTTTGGTTTGCCGTCCTGTCAGTCATGGGTTACCTGCGCACCGCCAAACGAGGCGTATGTCATCAGCCGACCGGGTGTCGATCCGGTCTCGGCTGTCACTTGGGTCGGCATGCAGGCGGGCTTCTACGGCATTCAAAACCTGGGAGTCGGTAGCGGGTTGGCCCATTTGCCGCCCGACACCCCGGCGACCTTGTATCGGGTCACAGCAGTGGGGATCAGCGGCCAGTCGCGCACCGTTCTGGAGAGCGTCTATGCGCGGGTAGCCCCGGATGCTGAGGCCGATGAGCGATTTCGACGAATCCTGTGGCGACAACTTCAGTAGGTGGGCATCACGATGAGTGGCAACAGCAAAGGGTTCACCCTGATCGAGTTACTGATCGCGCTGGCGATCATTGGCACCTTGGCCGCAGTGATTTATCCGGGGTACACCGCCCATGTGAAAAAGGCTTACCGCACAGAAATCGTCGGGCTGCTCATGGAGCAAGCCCAGCACCTGGAGCGCTATTACGTGAGAAACGGCACTTTTATTGATGCGGGCGGCATCAGCAGCGGCAATGATCGCTATAGAATCACGGTGACGCTGAACCCGCAGGATTTCACCCTGACCGCGACGCCTTTTGCCGCTGCGATGTTGGGCGATCCTTGTGGTGAGTTCAGTTTGACCAGCACTGGCGCACGGGCCAATCCCGGCGCAGCACCCGGCATCACACGTCAGGAGTGCTGGGGGCGATGAGGCGGGTGGGCGACGGGGTGCCTGGGGCACTCCTTTCTTTTTATGGGCTGGATCGAACAATGACCAAGCAACAGCAAGTCGTGGTTGTGGGTGGTGGTGTTATCGGGCTGTTGACGGCATTCAACCTGGCAACCCAGGGGCAGGCAGTGGTCGTGCTTGACCGTTCGTCGGTCGGTCAGGAGTCTTCCTGGGCCGGTGGTGGGATCGTGTCGCCGCTATACCCATGGCGCTACAGCCCGGCTGTCACGGCATTGGCCCATTGGTCCCAGGATTTTTACCCGCAACTGGCCCAGCGCCTGTTTGCCGCCACTGGCGTGGACCCGGAGGTGCATACCACCGGCCTCTATTGGCTGGACCTCGACGACGAGGCCGATGCCCTGGCCTGGGCTGCTCGGGAGGAGCGGCCATTGAGCAAGGTGGATGTCTCGGCCGCCCGTGACGCGGTTCCGGTATTGGGGCCGGGGTTTGCACAGGCCATTTATATGGCGGACGTGGCCAATGTGCGCAATCCGCGCCTGGTCAAATCCCTCAAGGCGGCGTTGTTGGCGTTACCTGGCGTGACCCTGCATGAGCATTGCGCAGTAGAGGGGTTTATCCAGGAGGGCGGCAGCATTGTCGGGGTCAATACCGCGCAGGGTGAGGTGCGGGGTGATGAGGTGGTGCTCGCGGCCGGTGCCTGGAGTGGCGAGTTGCTCGCCAGCCTGGGGCTGACGCTGCCGGTGGAGCCGGTCAAGGGCCAGATGATTTTGTACAAGTGCGCCTCGGACTTTCTGTCCTGCATGGTTCTGGCGAAGGGGCGTTATGCGATCCCGCGCCGGGACGGGCATATCCTGATTGGCAGCACGCTGGAGCATGAAGGCTTCGACAAGACCCCGACCGAGTCGGCCCTGGACAGCCTCAAGGCCTCGGCTGTGGAGCTGATTCCGGCCCTGGCGGATGCCGAGGTGGTGGGGCATTGGGCCGGTTTGCGGCCTGGTTCGCCGGAGGGCATCCCCTATATCGGCAAGGTGCCAGAGTTTGAGGGGCTGTGGCTCAACTGCGGGCATTACCGTAATGGTCTGGTATTGGCGCCGGCGTCGTGTCAGTTATTTGCTGACCTACTGCTGGGGCATGAGCCGGTGATTGACCCGGCGCCCTATGCGCCCGCTGGTCGGATATAGACCCGGCTCCTGAGTACTCAGCGCTCGATAGACTTCGGCCCCTGCTCCAGATGCGCCTGGGTGCAGTACCACTCCTGGCGCTGGCTCAATGCCCGGTCCTGAGGCAGATGCACGCCGCAGTGCGCACAGCGAACCATGGGCGCAGCGCCTTGTTCGCCGGGCTGTTGCTGCGTCGAAGCGGGGCGCTTGAACTTGCGCCAGAACCATACCGCAGCAGCAATCAGGGCAATCCAGAACAGTAAACGAACCATGGCAGGCAGCTTCTCGACAGGGAATCCGGCAGTTTAGCCAAAGGTATTGCCGGCGCACAGGGTAATAAAGTCGCGCCATAAAAAAAGGAGCCCTGGGGGGCTCCTTCTTGCGCTACCAGACGGGGCTTCAGTCAAAGACACCGAACGTCATGTAGCTGAACCACGAGCGATCCTGGTTGTTGCCCAGGGCTTCGGGGGCTTCTTCCTCGATCACGTCGCCGTTCTCGTTGTGCGGCTTGAGCTCGGACGGAATGGCGTCCTTGGCGTCCTGGTACTGCTTGAGGATGTCCTGGTTGGCGCGGGTTTCGCCCGGTGGCAGCGGTGGACGGGACTCGATCAGGCCCAGGGTGTACTTGCTCAACCACGAGCGGTTGTCCGCTTCGGCAACCTGCGGCACAAACTGGCCGTCTTGCAGGCTCGGGTGGTCCGGGTAGTTGAGTTTCAGGGTTTCCAGGCTAGTAGCCGCCAGGGTATCGAGGTGCAGGCGCTGGTAAGCCTCGGTCATCACGGCCAGGCCATCACCCACGGAAGGGGTTTCCTGGAAGTTTTCCACTACATAGCGGCCACGGTTGGCGGCGGCGACATAGGCCTGGCGCGTCAGGTAGTAGTGGGCCACGTGGATTTCGTAGGAAGCCAGCAGGTTGCGCAGGTAGATCATGCGCTGCTTGGCGTCCGGGGCGTAGCGGCTGTTGGGGAAGCGGCTGGTCAGCTGGGCGAACTCGTTATAGGAGTCGCGCGCGGCACCTGGGTCACGCTTGGTCATGTCCAGCGGCAGGAAGCGCGCCAGCAGGCCAACGTCCTGGTCAAACGAGGTCAGGCCCTTGAGGTAGTAGGCGTAGTCCACGTTCGGGTGCTGCGGGTGCAGGCGGATAAAACGCTCGGCAGCGGATTTTGCAGCTTCCGGCTCGGCGTTCTTGTAGTTCGCATAGATCAGTTCGAGCTGGGCCTGGTCGGCATAGCGGCCAAACGGATAGCGCGACTCCAGGGCCTTGAGCTTGGCCGTGGCACTTGTGTAGCTATTGTTGTCCAGGTCGGCCTGAGCCTGCTGGTACAGCTCGACTTCACTGAGGTTTTCGTCGACGACGTCCTTTGTTGACGAGCAAGCAGCAGTCATGGCGAGGATGGCGATCAGCAGCAGGTGTTTCACTTGCATGGCGGCTTGCGTCCCTATGACGGCCGCTGTCTTGGGCGGGGCCGTCCTGTTATGATGAGCGCCCCGATGAAAGCCTCGGGGCAAAAGACGCCGTATTTAACCACAAGCGCGCAGCCGAAACCAAAGGCTGTGCCACGCCTAGTCTGAGCATGTCCGATAAAATTGAACTTCGCGCAGAGGTGCCGTCCGAATTGGGCGGCCAACGCCTCGATCAAGTCGCCGCACAACTATTCGCTGAGCACTCGCGCTCGCGCCTTTCCGCCTGGATCAAAGACGGCCGCCTGACTGTGGATGGAGCGGTTATCCGCCCGCGAGACATAGTGCATGGCGGTTCGGTTCTTGAGCTGACTGCCGAGCAGGAAGCCCAGGGAGAATGGATCGCCCAGGACATCGAGCTGGATATCGTCTATGAAGACGACGACATCCTGGTGATCAACAAACCCGCAGGCCTGGTGGTTCACCCGGCGGCCGGGCACGCTGATGGCACCTTGCTCAATGCCTTGTTGCACCATGTGCCGGACATCATCAATGTCCCGCGCTGCGGCATCGTCCACCGCCTGGACAAGGACACTACCGGCCTGATGGTGGTGGCCAAGACCATCCAGGCGCAGACGCAGTTGGTCACACAATTGCAGAGCCGCAGTGTCAGCCGTATCTATGAGTGCATCGTGATTGGTGTGGTTGTAGCCGGTGGCAAAATCAATGCGCCTATCGGTCGCCACGGCCAGCAGCGCCAGCGCATGGCGGTGATGGAGGGTGGCAAGCAGGCCGTCAGCCACTACCGCGTGCTGGAGCGTTTCCGTTCCCATACCCATGTGCGGGTCAAGCTGGAAACCGGCCGTACCCACCAGATCCGGGTGCATATGGCGCATATCAACTTCCCGTTGGTCGGCGATCCGGCCTACGGTGGCCGCTTCCGTATTCCGCCGGCCGCCAGTGTGACCATGGTCGAATCGTTGAAATCGTTCCCGCGCCAGGCGCTGCATGCACGCTTCCTGGAGCTGGATCATCCGACGAGCGGTGAGCGGATGAGTTGGGAATCGCCACTGCCCGACGATTTTGTCTGGCTGCTGTCGCTGCTCAAGCAAGACCGCGAGGCCTTTGTCGGATGAATGGCTGGCTGATTCCTGACTGGCCTGCGCCGGCCGGGGTCAAAGCCTGCGTCACCACCCGTGCGGGCGGCGTCAGCCTGGCGCCGTTCGACAGCCTCAACTTAGGCGATCATGTCGAGGACAGCCCTGAGGCTGTACTGGAAAACCGTCGTCGCCTCACTGCCGCATTCGCTATCCAGCCGGCCTGGCTGCGCCAGGTCCATGGTGTGGTCGTGGTTGAGGCCGATCCGGGACAGATTGCCGAGGCGGATGGCAGTTGGACCGATACGCCCGGCATCGCCTGCACGGCGATGACCGCCGATTGCCTGCCGGCCTTGTTTTGCAACAAAGCCGGGACCCGGGTTGCCGCCGCCCATGCCGGCTGGCGTGGCCTGGCGGCGGGCGTGCTGGAAGCCGCCGCCGACAGCCTGGATGTTGCACCTGCCGACATACTGGTCTGGTTAGGTCCGGCGATCGGCCCAAAGGCCTTTGAAGTCGGTCCCGAAGTGCGTGAAGCCTTCATGCAGCAACTTGCGCAAACGGCCGAAGCCTTTGTGCCGAGCCACAACCCGGGCAAGTTCCTGGCCGACATCTACCAGTTGGCGCGCCTGCGCCTGGCTGCGCGGGGTATCACTGCCGTCTACGGTGGCGGTTTGTGCACCGTAACCGACCCACGCTTCTTTTCTTACCGGCGCAGCCCGCGCACCGGTCGATTTGCCTCCCTTATCTGGCTCGAACGCTAGACTCTGCTGATCCATATCAAGCATGGCCGGCTTGAATCTTCCAGAATCCACCCCATCTATAAGGGTATCTGGCAGGTTTCTTCATTCAGGATGCGTTAATCGCGAGCAAGCTCGCTCGTACCTAGCTCCGGCCTGCTCAAAAGGAAGGTGACTAATGCGTATTGATCGTTTAACCAGCAAATTACAATTGGCCTTATCGGATTCCCAATCCCTGGCGGTTGGCCTCGACCATCCGGCCATCGAGCCCGCGCACTTGATGCAGGCACTCCTCGAACAGCAGGGTGGTTCGATCAAGCCCCTGTTGATGCAGGTGGGCTTCGACGTCAACAGCCTGCGCAAGGAGTTGAGCAAAGAGCTCGACCAACTGCCGAAAATCCAGAATCCGACGGGCGACGTGAATATGTCCCAGGATTTGGCGCGCCTGCTCAACCAGGCCGATCGCCTGGCCCAGCAAAAGGGTGACCAGTTCATCTCCAGCGAACTGGTGCTGCTCGCCGCCATGGATGACAACAGCAAGCTCGGCAAGTTGTTGCTGGGCCAGGGTGTGAGCAAAAAGGCCCTGGAAAATGCCATCAACAACCTGCGCGGCGGCGAGGCGGTGAATGACCCCAACCATGAGGAGTCGCGCCAGGCCCTGGACAAATACACCGTTGACCTGACCAAGCGCGCCGAAGACGGCAAGTTGGACCCGGTGATCGGGCGTGACGATGAAATTCGTCGCACCATCCAGGTCCTGCAGCGTCGCACCAAGAACAACCCGGTGCTGATCGGTGAGCCTGGGGTGGGTAAAACCGCCATCGCCGAAGGCCTGGCCCAGCGCATCATTAATGGTGAAGTGCCGGACGGCCTCAAGGGCAAGCGCTTGCTGTCCCTGGACATGGGGGCGTTGATCGCCGGTGCCAAGTTCCGTGGCGAGTTTGAAGAGCGCCTCAAATCCCTGCTCAACGAGCTGTCGAAGCAGGAAGGGCAGATCATTCTGTTTATCGACGAACTGCACACCATGGTCGGCGCCGGTAAAGGCGAAGGTTCGATGGACGCCGGCAATATGCTCAAGCCGGCACTGGCCCGGGGTGAGTTGCATTGCGTCGGGGCCACCACGCTCAACGAGTACCGCCAGTACATTGAAAAGGACGCGGCCCTTGAGCGGCGCTTCCAGAAAGTCCTGGTGGAAGAGCCGAGCGAAGAAGACACCATTGCGATCCTGCGTGGCTTGAAAGAGCGCTATGAAGTCCACCACCGCGTGGCGATCACTGACGGCGCGATCATTGCGGCGGCCAAATTGAGCCATCGCTATATCACTGATCGTCAGTTGCCGGACAAGGCCATCGACCTGATCGACGAAGCGGCCAGCCGGATCCGCATGGAGATCGACTCCAAGCCTGAAGTGCTGGACCGTCTGGAGCGGCGCCTGATTCAACTGAAAGTCGAATCCCAGGCGCTGAAAAAAGAAGACGATGACGCGGCGAAGAAACGCCTGGAAAAACTCCAGGAAGAAATCCTGCGCCTGGAACGTGAGTATTCGGACCTGGAAGAAATCTGGACCTCGGAAAAAGCCGAAGTGCAGGGTTCCGCACAGATCCAGCAAAAGATCGAGCAGTCGCGCCAGGAACTGGAAGCTGCCCGGCGTAAAGGCGACCTGAACCGCATGGCCGAGTTACAGTACGGGGTGATCCCGGACCTGGAGCGCAGCCTGCAAATGGTTGACCAGCATGGCCACAGTGAAAACCAGTTGCTGCGCAGCAAGGTGACCGAGGAAGAAATTGCCGAGGTGGTGTCCAAGTGGACCGGTATTCCGGTGTCGAAGATGCTGGAGGGCGAGCGTGACAAACTGTTGCGTATGGAAAGCCTGTTGCACCAGCGCGTGATTGGTCAGGAAGAGGCCGTGGTGGCCGTGTCCAACGCGGTACGGCGTTCCCGGGCCGGGTTGTCCGACCCGAACCGCCCGAGCGGCTCGTTCATGTTCCTCGGCCCGACCGGTGTGGGTAAGACCGAGCTGTGCAAGGCCCTGGCCGAGTTCCTCTTTGATACTGAAGAGGCGATGGTGCGTATTGATATGTCCGAGTTCATGGAGAAACACTCCGTGGCGCGGTTGATCGGGGCGCCACCAGGCTACGTGGGCTACGAGGAAGGCGGCTACCTGACCGAAGCGGTACGGCGCAAGCCTTACTCGGTGATCCTCCTGGACGAGGTCGAGAAGGCCCACCCGGATGTGTTCAACGTGTTGCTGCAAGTGCTGGAAGATGGCCGGCTGACGGACAGCCACGGACGTACCGTGGACTTCCGTAATACGGTGATCGTGATGACCTCCAACCTGGGTTCGGTACAGATCCAGGAGATGGTCGGGGATCGTGAGGGCCAGCGTGCTGCAGTCATGGATGCGCTGACCAGCCACTTCCGCCCGGAATTTATCAACCGGGTCGATGAAGTGGTGATCTTCGAGCCTTTGGCGCGGGATCAGATCGCTGGCATCACCGAGATCCAGCTGGGCCGCCTGCGCAGCCGTCTGGCAGAGCGCGAGCTGATGCTGGAGCTGAGCAGCGAGGCCTTGGACAAGCTGATCGCCGTCGGCTACGACCCGGTGTATGGCGCACGGCCTTTGAAACGGGCGATCCAGCGCTGGATCGAGAACCCGCTGGCGCAACTGATCCTGTCGGGCAGCTTTGTGCCGGGGACCAGCGTCAAGGCCACGGTAGAAAACGACGAAATCGTCTTCCACTAAGCCCGGATTGGGTGGTTATAAGCAGAGGCCCCGCATTGCGGGGCCTTTTTTTTCGATAGGGCGTTGAACTGTAAGGCAAAGGCTTGTAAAGTGCGCCCCGCAGCAACGTCAGCCCACGGGTTTCTTCTCCCCAAGGAGAAATCAGAAAGAAGCGCAAATCATTGTCTTAAAAGCAATTTAAAGGGTTGACAGGGGTTTTTAAGATTGTAGAATAGCGCGCCTCAGAGACGCGAACGTAGCGATACGGACGGGCCGAAGAGAAGGTAGCAAGCAACACCGTAGTACTTTGAAATATGTAGTTCCGTGATAGCTCAGTCGGTAGAGCAAATGACTGTTAATCATTGGGTCCCAGGTTCGAGTCCTGGTCACGGAGCCAATTTCAAACCGGGGTATAGCGCAGTCCGGTAGCGCGCCTGCTTTGGGAGCAGGATGTCAGGAGTTCGAATCCCCTTACCCCGACCATATTTGGGTCGTTAGCTCAGTTGGTAGAGCAGTTGGCTTTTAACCAATTGGTCGTAGGTTCGAATCCCACACGACCCACCATTTTTGAGACCAGTTAACGCTGGAATCGAATCTTAAGATCAGAGGCCAAAAGTCCTGATCGAAGAAGGCGACTTGAAAAGGTCGCCTTTTTTTTACCGGGGTATAGCGCAGTCCGGTAGCGCGCCTGCTTTGGGAGCAGGATGTCAGGAGTTCGAATCCCCTTACCCCGACCATATTTCAATAAAAAAGGCACCTTGAGGGTGCCTTTTTTATTTTCGCGGCCTAAATAATACCGTTTGCCTGAAAAACTACAGCGAACAAGCTAAAACGCTTTTTTTGTAGTCAGCTGAAGGCCTCTAGTCAACCAGCATTCACTGTTACAGTGCGCATCAGCTTCAGAGTGTGTTATCGCGGGGCTAGAAAGAGTGGTGCAATGCCCGTCGAGTGCTCTGCTGTGGCGGCTTTCCTAAAGGTGTTGACGGCAAGCCCTTTGGAGATCAGTGCCTGTATAGGCTCTGATCTATTTGGCCTGCTGGCTGCTGCTTCAGGTCTGTGGCGATCGTGTGACTGAAGTGGTGAGGCGTCATTCGTACGCCGGTCTTATCGGTCAGCTTGCGATACATCGCCTGCACTTGGTCGATGTTCATCTCCTTACCGTGGTAGTGACGAGAGAATCTATTGACGTTAAACGGCTGGTCATTCGGCGAAAGTCCTATCTTTTTTGCTTCGTCGAGAAGTCTGGAGAGGTGTGGAGTGAGGCCCTCCATAATGGGTACTGAAAACTCGCGATACGTTTTTTCTGTTTCACCACGGATCAAGATCATTTGGTTGTCCCAGTCAATGTCCTTGTAACGCAGGCAGCTCAACTTCCTGTTGGGCGCCGTCCTCGTTGCCGGGTGATGATCAAATTTCAGGGTTAGGGCTTGGTCGCGCTCTACACCGTGCTGACCTCTCTGTGTATGGATGGTCATCCTGACACTGACGATTCCGCTTCCGCCACTGGCCTGGCTCCGGCCATGAATCAAGCTACCTGTATCACAAGGCACGCAAGACAATGATTCCGCTGACCGTCGTCCCCTGGACGGTGTACCTGGCCATCCCAATCAGCATCAGCCCACTGCTGATGCTGCTGCCATGTGCGGTGCTATTGAGTGTATCCGTATACATCACCGTCTCAAGCTTCAAAAAATATCTTTAAGGAAATATTTACTTGATCAGATTAGGAAAAAATTCCTACTTCTGATGAGTAGTGATTTCGGCGGCCTCTTACCCAGTTATGTATTAAGATAGCGATTATTTCCAATACGCTGGGAAACTCTAGTGCCAGGATCCAACTTACAGCAACCCTCAATACGCCTTCGGGCACATGATTTCATCGCCGGCCGCTGGCTAGTGCTCGGTTATCTGGTTTTACTCACTGGTTTGTTCTGGGTCGATAACGGCAGTCTCTATAAAAAACTCTATTACGTGCTGTTTGCAGCCCCAGCATTGCTGGGACTCATACTGAAGCCAGATCAGATAAGCGCTTTTCTGCGCGAGCCCGTGATACTCAGTTTTTTGGCATTAGCTGCCTGGACGCTTATCAGTGTGAGCTGGACGCGGGCCGATGGCGACGTCACCGGCCTAGTCAAACGACCTCTTTATGTTTTCATGCTTTTGACGGGCTGCACCCTGATAGCACTCAAGAGCGAAACCTTATTGCTGAAAACGCTACGCCTCGGTGCCGGTCTGGGCGCCCTGGCAGGGCTCATCAATGTCGCTTTGTTCCTACAGAATGGCACTCTTGGAGAAAGGCTGATTGGCACTGGAGCCTTACGCAATCCACTGCTTACATCTCACGTGTTGGGTTTTTTATGCACCTACTGGATTGCATCATGGTTATCGCGTAATGAGCGCCACGACTGGCTTCCAATACTCATGGTAGTACCGCTATTTGCAGCACTGCTTGCCACTGGCTCGAGAACACCATTGATGGGCATAACACTAACAAGTGTCTGGATGCTAGTTATGAGTAGAAAACGCACTACAATTCTGATCGGCACTTTGCTGATAGCAGCAGGCGCTGTATATCTGACCTTTCCGGAAGTACTGTTGAACCGTGGCACTTCTTATCGGCCTGAATTGTGGATCGATGCGTTACGCCAGGCAGGCCAACACCTTTGGTTTGGCGCAGGCTATGAGAGCCAGTTCATATTCAACATTCCAGGAGTCGGCTACCCACTGCATGACCCCCATAATATCGAACTTGCCGTCCTTCTTGAACTGGGGCTGGTCGGCCTCTGTTTATGGAGCCTGATGTATATATTTGCGCTTCTTCGCTGCTTGCGCCTACGTGCACAGCCGCACTTTCAGATCGCTTCAGCACTGTTGGTTTACGGGCTGTTCGCAGGGCTGACCGAGGGGGGGAGTTTTCTCTCGCGTCCTAATGAAAGCTGGTTCCTGATCTGGATACCGCTGGCTCTACTATGCGCTCTTTCCATTCGGTATAGGCAGTCACAAACATGAAGCGTATCGACCCTATACAACGGGCAGACTGCTCAAGGATGCCAAACTGGGTATAAGGTGGTCGCGGTAGGGATGGCAGTTACCCTCCACCCCTACCGCGACCAAACATCGTCGCACTTGCAGTGCAGCAAAGCACTCAAATGCAGATGTCAGGCTGCCCGCGTGAAACAGTAGCGCCAGAGCCCCTTGAGCGTCTTGAGATTGCGCGACCGCCAAGGGATTTGGGTCAGCAATTCACTTGCCAACGCTCTATCCTCGCTGGCGACTTTGGCAAACATCGCATTCAGATAGCGCAACCGAGTGGCTTCATAACCCGGATGATCCTCAAAACGTTTGTAGATTTCGAGTTCGGTTTCAATCATCAACCGGCGATTCTTGTAAGTATTGTTTCCGTGCACGCGATACAGGGCAAGCGACTCTTCCAGTATGTCGATGAAGTATCCGGCATGAGCGATGCGAAGCTCTACGTAATAATCCTCGATGCGAATGGATGGATCGAAACCACCAACCTTCTCGAGCGCCTCGCGACGAAACAGCAAGGTCGGGGCGGGCGGCCCAGGCTTGCGGTCCATGAACAGGTCATCGAAATCAAGCCGCCGAGCAGGGCGATAGCGCTGCTTCTTGTCAGGTAACAGCTTACTTTCGCCATCGATCAGGACGATACCACCAGCACAGATGCCGGTTTCAGGATGCTGCTCCATGAATGCAATCTGCAACGACAGACGTTCAGGGAGCATAAGATCATCCGACCCCAGCGGAGCGATATAGAGGCCTGCACTGCGGGCGATCATCTCGTTGAGCGTGGTACAGAGCCCCTTGTTCGCCTGCGGTAGGAAATGGAACCCAAGCTCCTCCTGCAGCCGCCGTATCACTGCAACGCTGTCGTCACGCGAACCATCATCGACCACCAACAGCTCGATGTTAGGGTAGTCTTGGGCATAGACGCTTCGGATGCTGGCTTCGATGAAGTCAGCATGGTTGTAGGAGGAAATCAGTACCGAAACCAGCGGCAAGCCGCTTTTAACCTCTGTCATTTAGACGCCTTTTCAACCGGCAGATCACCTTCAAGGAGTGCACGGTACTTGTTACGAAAACTCTCGATATCGTGCTCACGCCGCAGGTATTGGTAGGCACGCTCTCCATCTTCGGCGCGCCGGGCATCGCTGTCAGCGAGACAAGCACGCAGTTGTTCGGTCAACGCGGGCACATCGCCCGGCGCGAACGAGCGCCCTCCCGCCCCCTTCAGCAAGGGACGCATCGCTGGAATGTCAGATCCGAGCACTGGTAAACGACCACACATACCCTCCAGCAACGCAAGGCCCAGGCCCTCCTGCAGCGAGGGCATAGCGAAAACGTCAAAGGCCTTCACATAACGCATGGCATCTGGTCGAGTACCACAGAGATGTACACGCTCTTGCAAACCTAACTCGGCAATCAGTGCCACCAAGTTGTCAGCTTCGCGGCCGCCACCAATGATTGACAGATTTACGTTTGGATACTCGTCACTCAAGGCAGCGAATGAACGGATGAGGTACACATGCCCTTTGACAGGTACCAGCCGACCTATCGCTCCGATGATCAGCGCGTCGGATGGCAGCCCCAACGCTTGCCGTGCCTGCCCCCGTGGCAGTTGCAGAGATTCAGCCAGATCGATATCCAGGGCATTGGTTATCGAGACCGTATTGGATTTGGTAAAACCACAGCGCAGGGCAATCAGATAATCGGCTACAGCCGGTGAAACGCCGACGAAGCGCCAGCGCTCGTCGATTGCGCGCACGGCCTGCCAGCGCCGGTAGAAGCGGTCGTACTCACCAAAGCCGTGAGACACACCGATGCAGCGCGGGATGTGCAACGTTTTGTTGAGGTGCATGAACAGGTTAACGGTCTTGAAGCGGTGCAGCAGCACCACATCGAAGCTCTCTTCTCGGCAGAACGCCAGCAAGCGCCTGCGCACCTTGAGGCGTAAACCTCCCATGTCCCTTTTGGTGAATTCAAAGAACACCTGGCGTCGGCCGCAATGCTGAGTATCTTGCGCCGGTCGTCCTTCGAGATACGCGTTGACCACGTCGAAGCGTTCGGCTGGCAACCCTTGCAGAATCTGCTCACCCAGATCGGAGTTAGTATCCGCAGCGTTATAGTGAGTCTGCAGTTGCAAGATTTTCAGAACCTTAGGCATAACGTCGGCCCATCCTGAGACGAAGCGCCTTTCTTGCGTAGGATAATTTGTATGGCACGTGCCAATCACTTCTCACGGTTATGCAGTAGAACTGCTTGAGGTCTCTGGCCAGATAGGTACAGCGAAACAACAATGAAAGGCACAGCTTACGCAGCTCCTGCAGTGCCGCGGGCAATGCGCTTAGGCGAATACATGGCATCATGTGTAACCTCAGCCATCAGAACTCCTAGATAACCCAAATATCCTTCATGATCGCCTGGACATGCGAAAAGAATACTCTCATACCGTAGCTGAACGTTCTAGCGCTTCGCGTAGTAGCGCTGTCATTTTTCCACGTAGCATCCTGAAAGCCTGAGCCCAGCTCTGATCCAGTACCCCACCTCACTGTACTCACTTGCCGACTTGCCCTGACAGGTTCGATCGCACTTTTAGGATGCGGCCTGGAGGGCTACCTGACCCCAAGCCGGCGGGAGGATTCCCTCGCAGGGTGACGCGCTGGCAGGGGAAACCGATGGACCAGCCATTGTCACTCGGGTAGTGAGTGGATACTTCAATTACTACGCGGTACCAGGAAACTTGAAGCTACTGAGTGGCTTCAGGAAAGCCGTTTGCCGATATTGGCGCCAGGCTCTCCTACAATGTAACCAGCGGAATCGGCTGCAATAGTCTCGCTTCGGGTTGCTCACAAATCACTACAGACCCAGCCGAAAGAATGCACAGCCATACCCTGAGGATCGCTTCGCGTCACGTACCCGAGGCTGGGGCCGTATGCGTAGTTCCGCACGTACGGATCTGTGCGGCTGGTGGCGAGATCCTAGGTATCTACACATCTCTGATGTGCTGGTATTTGGGGTTGTGCTCTTGCAGCGCCATCCCTTCTGGGTCTTTAAAAAGCAGCCAAATACCGCCAGCGGTGGTCAGGTAAACCCTGACCCAAGGTTGCCAAAAGACCCAAGGTGGGAGCTGTCTCGCTCTGCGAGGCTGCGATGGCGGCGGCACTGCCAGCCTTTATGTCGTCTGACACACCGCTATCGCAGCCTCGCAGGGCGATACAGCTCCCACAACGGGGCGCGCATGCTTATAAGGTCGCCTCCTCGCTTTTTTTGACCTTAGTCGCCCCCACCCGGGACCGTATTGTCAGTGGAGCTTGAGCCGCGGCTCGGTGCCTCGGCCAATCTTGCTGCCCAGCATCAACATCATCGTGCGGAAGAACCCGTACAACGCCATCTGGTGCATGCGGTACAGCGACACATAAAACATCCGCGCCAGCCAGCCTTCGAGCATCACACTGCCGGTCAGGTTGCCCATCAAGTTACCCACAGCCGAAAAACGTGAGAGCGAGATCAGGGAGCCATAGTCGGTGTACTTGTAGCTGGGCAGTGCCTTGCCTTCGATGCGCAACTTCAGGGACTTGGCCAGCAGCGACGCCTGCTGGTGCGCCGCTTGCGCCCGTGGCGGAACATTGCGGTCGGTGCCGGGTTGCGGGCAGGCTGCGCAGTCACCGAAGGCGAAGATATTCTCGTCACGGGTGGTCTGCAGCGTTGGCAGCACCTGCAGTTGGTTGATGCGGTTGGTCTCCAGGCCGTCGATATCCTTGAGAAAGCCCGGTGCGCGAATCCCCGCAGCCCACACCTTGAGGCTGGCGGGAATCACCTGGCCACTGCTGGTAATCAGGCTCTCGGCGGTGACTTCGCTCACGGCCGAGTTGGTCATGACTGTCACCCCGAGCTTTTCCAGGGTTTTATGCACAGGCCCGCTGATCCGCTCTGGCAGGGCTGGCAATACCCGAGGGCCGGCTTCGATCAGGGTGATGTGCATGTTTTCCGGCTTGATCCGGTCCAGGCCATAGGCCGCCAGTTCGTGGGCGGCATTGTGCAGTTCGGCGGCCAGTTCGACTCCGGTGGCGCCGGCGCCAACGATTGCCACGCTAATCTGTTCCACCACATCGGTTTGCCCGGCGTGGGCGCGCAGGTAGTGGTTGAGCAATTGCTGGTGGAAACGTTCGGCCTGCTTGCGGGTATCGAGGAACAGGCAGTGCTGTGCCGCGCCTTCGGTACCGAAGTCGTTGGTGGTGCTGCCGACGGCAATCACCAGGGTGTCATAACCCAGCACGCGCGCGGGCACCAGCTCGCGGCCTTCTTCATCAAGGGTCGCGGCCAGCTGGATCTTCTTCTGTTCACGATCAAGCCCGCTCATGCGCCCCAGTTGGAACTCGAAGTGGTTCCATTTGGCCTGGGCAACATAATTGAGTTCGTCTTCAGAGGAGTTCAGCGAACCGGCGGCCACCTCATGCAACAGGGGCTTCCAGATGTGGGTCAGGTTGGTGTCTACCAGCGTGACACTGGCACTGCCGCGCTTGCCCAGGGTCTTACCCAGACGGGTAGCCAACTCCAGGCCGCCGGCGCCGCCGCCGACGATAATAATACGATGGGTCATGGGGGTATCTCGCAAGGCTAAAAGAAATCGGTGCGGTTACCCGAGCGAGCGCCAGGCAGCTCATAGCGTCAGGTAACTCAAAAGGCGGCTCAGAAAGCCCAGGGCAATCACCACAACCAGTACCACCCCAAGGAGCAGCCACGGCCGGAAAGGCTTGCGCTCAACCTGGTGCTGGGACAGTTGCAGGTACTCTTCGACATGTTGTTGGTCGTCAGGGTTCAGGCGGCTGGTCATAAAGGCCTCGTCAGGTAGACGTTGCTGAGGGGGATCACGTTACAGGCTGATACCCACGTCGAACACTATGCTGCGCCCCAGGTTGTTGCGCAAGAAATCCGGTGCGTCCGGGTGGGCGAATAACACCCGCGCAAAGGTCGGGCCGACCAATGACAGCGAGCGCCAGCCCTGGCGCAGGTATTCGGTGGGCGGTGGGAAATGGCTGTTGAGGTCCAGCACTTCGCGCTTGAGGCTGGCAAAGGCGATGATATCCAGCTCCCCCAGGTCCATGCCGCGCTCTTTGTAGTTATGGGCCTTCTTGCGCAAGGTCGGCGCCAGGCGCAGGAGGAACTCATGGGCAGGAATGCGCCTGGGCTTGGCCTCGCGTCGTACCAGTTGGCTCAGGGAAAAAGCACTGCGCCGGCGCAGCAGTTCGTCGCGCCATTCGTCATTCAGGCGGCGGCCTTCGTCGAGGACAAAAAACACCTCGAAACTGGCATCGCGAAACAGCACGTCCGGCGGTTCTTGACCGGCGGCATGAAACTCTTCGGCACGGTAGGGCACATTCAGGCCTTGCAGCAGGCGCTGGCAGACCCAACGCTCACGCTCCCATTTGCGGGCATTGGACAGGAACGCGTTGGCTTGTTCGGCCGCTATGGTGAGCAGGCGCAAATAATCTGAGTCATCCATGCTTGCAGCTTAGCGTTCAAATGATGACCGCAGGAAGTCCCGTGTGAAAAGGCTCGGTGTAGACTGGCGCTTCAGTTGACGGTTTACACAAGGAGTTCGCGGTGAAGTTTTGGGTTGCGGTGTTGCTGAGCTTTTTGCCCCTTTGGGCCCAAGCGGTTGAGCTGGGGGAGCGGCTGACGCCCTGGACCCTGCTCGACCAGTTCGACCAGGCCTATACCCTGGATAACCAGGCGCAGGTCTTGCTGGTAGCGCGCAGCATGGACGCCGCCAAGCAGGTGGATGCGGCCTTGCAGGGCCAGCCCAAGGGGTATCTGGAGGCACGCCATGTGGTGTTTGTCGCCGATATCCAGCGCATGCCAAGGCTGATTGCCAAGCTCTTCGCCGTCCCGGCGATGCAGGCCTATAACTACCGGGTGATGCTCGACCGTGATGCGCGGATCGCTGTGCGTTATCCGGCGCCTGTGGATAAAGTGCTGTGGTTGCAGTTGGAGGACGGCAAGCTGGTCGCGCGCCATGAGTACGCCTCTGCCGCCGAACTGCGCCAGGCCCTGGAGCAGGTACAGCCGTGATCAGTGCCGCCATGCTGGCGCCGCAAACCCTGTGGCTGGGCTGGCTGCTGTATGCACCGGTGATTGTCTGGGCGATCCTGCGCTCGTCCTGGGTCGAGCTGTTTGCCGACCGGCGGCGCCAGCATCTGTTGTTTGGCACGGTGTTCGCGCTGTTTATGTTGTGGCTGGTGCGCCGGGACTTCGATAGCGGGGTGTCCTACCACTTTATCGGCATGACCGCCGTGACCCTGCTACTCGACTGGCCCCTGGCAATTGTCGGTGGGCTGGCGGCGCAATTGGGCCTGGTGCTGCTCGGGCGCCAGGACTTGGCGGCGGTCGGGGTCAATGGCGCGCTGCTGGTCCTGCTGCCGGTACTGGTGACCGAGACGTGCGCGCTGCTGGTGGAGCGGGCGCAGCCGCGCAATCCCTTTGTGTATATCTTCTGTTCCGGTTTTTTTGCCGCCGCCTTGTCGGCGTTGCTGTGCCTGTTGGCCGGCCTGGGCCTGCTGTGGCTGGACGGCCGCTTCGCCATGCCCGAGTGGATCGAGGATTTTATCGGTTACCTGTGGCTGATCATCTTTCCCGAAGCCTTTATCAACGGCATGGTGATCAGTGCCTTGGTGGTGTTTTGCCCGGAGTGGCTGGAGACGTTCAACCGGACGCGCTACCTCTCGGCGCCCTGGAAGGATGACAATTCACGCCCTTGATCCAAATCAAAGGCGGGACGCAAAAGTGGTCGCATGCTCTGCGAAACTTCCAGGAGCACGATCATGAGTGTGTACGAGTGGGCACGGCAGGAGTTGCGCAGAAGCCAGGATGCGGCACAGGAAATCGGTTTTGACCCGGGCTTGAGCCTGCGCGCCTTGCTCAGTGCGGTGGTGCAGCAGAGCAAGGGCGTACGCAGTGCCGAAGACCTGGCTGACGAGTTGCTGTTTCTTGCAGAAAACCTCGACGACCAGCAGGACTACGGCTTTATGCGACCTTAGTGGGCCCGCGGTGGCAGGTCTTCGGAGAACAGTTCGTCTTCAGCGTCCGGGCTGACCGGAATCTTGTGTTCCTCCGCGGCCCAGGCGCCCAGATCGATCAGTTTGCAGCGATCCGAGCAGAATGGCCGGTTGAGGTTGGTCGCTTTCCATTCCACGGGTGCGCCGCAGGTTGGGCATTCGACGGTCAAGGGTTGGCTCATGTTCGGCCTCCACACAAAGTAAGGTAAAAGTGGTGCAGTCGCTCGACCTCGGCCTGTAGCCAGGCCAGGTCCTGGTCATTGACCAGTACATCGTCGGCATGGCGCAAGCGCTCTTCCCGGGAGGCCTGGGCCTTGAGAATCGCCTGCACCTGTTCTTCGCTGATGCCATCGCGCAGCAGGGTACGCTGAATCTGTGTTGCTTGCGGCACATCGATCACCAGGATGCGCTGGGTCATGGCGGACTGGCCCGACTCAATCAACAACGGCGATACCAGGATCGCATAGGGCGAGCGGGCGCGGGCCAAGTGGTTGCGGATCTCGTCGGCAATCAGCGGGTGCAGCAGGGCCTCCAGCCACCGGCGTTCTTGCGGTGCCTGGAAAATGCGCTGGCGCAAGGCCGCGCGATCCAACTGGCCATCGGGCCGCAGGATCGCGCCGCCGAAGTGCTCGGCAATCTTGGCCAGCGCCGGGCGGCCGGGCTCCACCACCCAACGTGAGGCGTGGTCGGCGTCGATCAGGTCCACGCCAAGGTCGATAAAGTGCTGGGCCGCAGCGCTTTTGCCGCTGCCGATGCCGCCCGTCAGGCCAAGAATCCAGGGTGTTGCGACAGAAGTGGTCATCTGAAACCGACAGACTGCAAATAGAAGTCGGTTATTTGACCACCCCAGAGCAATGCAATCCAGCCGGCAATTGCCAGATAGGGACCAAAAGGCAGGGGCGTCGACGTCTGCGCATGACGCAGGCGCAACACAATCACCCCGGCTATCGCGCCTACCAGCGAGGCCAGCAGCAGCGTCAGTGGCAGGATCTGCCAGCCACCCCAGGCGCCGAGCATGGCCAAGAGCTTGAAGTCGCCATAGCCCATGCCGTCCTTGCCTGTGCATAACTTGAACAGCCAGAACACCGACCACAGGCTCAGGTAACCAACGACCGCGCCCAGCAGAGCATCGGGCAAGGTTACGTACAGTTCAAAATAATTGAGGATCAGCCCCAGCCACAGCAGTGGTAGCACCAGCACATCCGGCAGCAGTTGGTGATCGGCGTCGATCAGGCTCATGGCCAGCAGGCCCCAGCTCAAGAACAGCACCCCGGCGGCCGGCCAGCCGAAGCCGTAGTGCCAGGCAATAAAGGCCGAGAGCAGCCCGCAGGCCAGTTCGACAAGCGGGTAGCGTGGGCTGATGGAGCCGTGGCACCGTGCGCAGCGCCCCCTGAGCAGCAGGTAGCTGAGCACCGGGATATTTTCCCAGGGGCGAATCGGCTGCGAGCAGTGTGGGCAGCAGGAGTTGGGGTGCAGCAGGTTATAGGTCGGGCCGCTGGGTTCGGGGGGCAGGCCGAGTATTTCATGGGCCTGGGCGCGCCAGTCCCGTTCGAGCATGGTTGGCAGGCGCCACACCAGCACGTTGAGGAAGCTGCCGACGATCAGCCCCATTACCAGGGAAGCCCAGACGAACAGCCAGGGATGAAGGATCAGGAGTTGGCCAAGGGTCATGTTCAAAACGCCGTGCCAAGCTGGAAGATCGGCAGGTACATGGCGATCACCAGCGCCCCGACAATGCTGCCCAGCACCACCATGATCAGCGGCTCCATCAGGCTGGTCAGGTTGTCCACCAGATGGTCGACGTCCGTTTCATAATGGTCAGCGACCTTCTCCAGCATGCTGTCCAGCGCGCCCGACTCTTCGCCGATGGCCGTCATCTGGACCGCCATGCCTGGGAACAGGCCACTGGCGCTCATGGTTCGATTCAATTGCATGCCTATTGCCACGTCCTGGCGCATCCGCGTGATTGCTTGTGTGAAGCGCTCGTTGCCGGCGGCGCCGGCCACTGAGTCCAGTGCCTGTGCCAGCGGTACGCCGGCGGCAAAGGTGGTGGCAAGTGTACGGGCGTAGCGGGCGACTGCGGTTTTTTTCAGCAGTGTGCCTGCCAACGGCAGTTTCAACAAACCGGCATCCAGCCACAGGCGAAAACCGCTATGTCGACGGTAGCCGTGGCGTATCCCCCAGGCAGTCGCGGCCAGGGCCAGCAACAGCATCCACCAGGCGCCCTGCATGAATTCGGACAGCATGATAACCAGCAGGGTAAAGCGCGGCAGCGGTGTGTCGATGCCGGCGAACAGGCTTTCAAATTGAGGCACGACGTGGATCAGCAAGATGCTGCTGACCAGCGTAGCCACGAGCAGGACCACCAGCGGATAGGTCATGGCCTTCTTGATCCGCGCCTTGAGGCGTTGGCTCTTCTCCAGGTGGGTGGCGACCCGCTCCAGCAGGGTTTCCAGGGTGCCGGCCTGTTCGCCGGCCGCGATCAGGCTGCAATACAGGGGGTTGAAGCACTGCGGCTGTTTCAAGAGGGCGCCGGTCAGGCTGTTGCCGGCGGCAATCTCCTGCTTCAATCCCTGGACCATCGTGCGCATGGCCCGGCTGTCAAAGCCTTCGCCAATCATATCGAAGGCTTGCAGCAGGGGGATTCCTGCCTTCAGCAGGGTCGCCAGTTGACGGGTGAACAGCGCAATATCGGCTGGGGTGATGGGGTCGCGCAGGCCGGCAAGCAGGCTGGAGCGCATCTGCACCCGCACCGGGTTGATACCTTGCCGGCGCAATTGGGCCTTGATCACGGCCGGGCTATGGCCACGGGTTTCGCCGGACACCTTGCGGCCATTGCGCAGCGTGCCTTCCCAGGCGTAGGTGGCGGTGGGGTTCACGGTGACATCCTTCATCGGGTGCGGCAGCTCATCGGCAAGTGACGATTGACAGCTTAGCCAGGCCTCTGTGTCTGTCAGGCTATTGGGCAGGGGAAAAATGTCAGATTGTGCGTCTTATGAGGGCCTGGCCCGGCGCGGATGAGTACACTGGCGCGGTTGTTGAGGGCAGGGCGCAGGATGTGCCTTGCGATGGGGTTTTATTCTGGAGAGTGAGTGTGATGCGTCAGAACGGCTTTACTTTGATCGAGTTGTTGATCGTCGTGGCGATCATTGGCATCTTGGCCACCATTGGCCTGCCCATGTATACCAAGCACCAGGCCAAGGCCAAGTTCACGGCGGGGTTGGCGGAAATCTCGGCGTTGAAGGCGGGCTTTGAAGACACCTTCAACCAGGGCACGGTGCCCACGCTGGCGCTGATCGGCGGCACCAGCCCGACCGCCAACTGCGTGATCAGCGTGGCGGGTGATGTGGCTGCGGGGACGGGCTCGATTGCCTGCGAGATCCTCGATGCGCCTGCGCCGATCCAGGGCAAGCTCATTACCCTGGCGCGCAGTGCCCGTGACGGTTGGACGTGCACCACCAATGCTGACGAGCAGTATGTGGCCAAGGGCTGCGCTGCTGGCAACTGAGCCCTGGCCACCCACATCAGTGACGGGAGCCCGGCATGACGGGCCCCCAAGTACAGGTTGCCCATGACGTTATCCGTGCAACAACGAGGCAGCGTGTTCCTGGTGGTGGCGCTGAGCCTTTTGCTACTGGGCATCACCCTGTCCTTCAGTGGGCATGACTGGCAGCGTGTGATGCAGGTCGGCGTCGGCGTGTGTGCGTTGCTCTATGGCCTGGCGACTCCTGCCATGCGCCTGGTCGACAAGCCCACCGCTATCGGCCTGGCACTGGTGTTCGGCCTGGGCCTGGTCTCTGCGTGGTGGGCCCACCAGCCACTCTGGGCGTTGACCGAGTGGGCGTTGATGATCACCTGCGGGGTGATTGCCGCGGCTTTTGCCCGGTTGCGGCGCAATGGCGAGCAAACCCTGGATCAGGTGCTGATCCTGTTTGTGTTGCTGCTGTGCCTGATCAAGGTCCTGCAATATGGGTATGCAGGCGTGCTGGCGTTTACCAGTGGCGAACCGACACTGGACACCGACCTGCTGCTTTCCGGGTTCTCCAACAAGCGCTTCTACGGCCAGTTCCAGACCTTTACCTTGCCCTTGCTGGCGTTGCCGCTGCTGCTTGCGAGTACCTCGCGGTTGGCGCGTGGGCTGGTGTTCGCCCTGCTGTGTGCCTGGTGGTTGATTGCAATCAGTGGCGGTACCCGTGGCACCTGGCTGGGCATCGGCGTTGCGGCAATCGTCCTGACTTGCCTGGGGGCGGCGGGGCGTCGCTGGTTGATCTGGCAGTTGGCTGCACTGTGCGGCGGGCTGTTCTTGTACTGGTTGTTGTTCACGGTCCTGGCGCGTTACCTGGGGCTGGAAATTGCCAGCCTTTCCAATGACCGGCTCACCACCAGCCTTTCCGGTCGTGAAGTGATCTGGTGGCAAGCCTGGGAGATGATCCGCGAACGGCCATGGCTCGGTTTCGGGCCGATGCACTTTGCTGATATCCCCAATCTGATTGCCGCCCACCCGCACCAGGCAATCCTGCAGTGGGCCAGCGAATGGGGCGTGCCCTCGGCCCTATGTGTGGCGCTGCTGGCGCTGCGCGGCGGTTGGGCCACGTTGATGGTCATTTATCGGCAAGGGGCGGTAGGGTCAGCGCAAGACCTGCTGCGCCTGTGCCTGTTTGCCGCGCTGCTGGGCGCAACGCTGCAGGCCATGGTCGATGGGGTGATGGTGATGCCCTATTCGCAACTCTGGTTGGCGCTGGTGGTGGGCTGGTTGATGGCATTGCATCCGTGGCGCACGCCGGCTATCGAGCCGATACCGCTGTTGTACCGGGCCTGGCAGGCGTCGGCGGTGTTCTCGGTGGCGTTGCTGGTATTGGTCGTGTTCCGCGACCTGCCAGGCGCCACCGAGCGCAGCCAACACTACATCGATATTGCCAAAGGCCATCTGCAGCCACGCTTCTGGGTCCAGGGCGTCATTGCGCCGCACATCCGGTAAGTTGCCGGGCGCCCAATGCAGTGCTAGCTTTAGCCCACCGCCCGTGTAGCTCAGTTGGTAGAGCAGCGCACTCGTAACGCGAAGGTCGCAGGTTCGATTCCTGTCTCGGGCAAAAAGGCACCACAGTTTTCAGATGATCCCAGAATGGTTCTGAAGGCCAGATGAACCGGTATTCATGCCCGTTCTTTTGTATCTGCGCAACCTTGATGACCCAGATGCATCCCCATTCCTCGATCTTAAGAGAACGACATGACCACGACAGCAATGACCCAGGAAGTGCGGCACGCAGCAGCCCTCAAGCAGTACCTCGAGGAGTCGCCGCAGCTTAAGGAAGAGATCAAGGACCTGAGCGCTGATGACCAGCGCGACCAGATCCAGTGGGCATTCGAGGACGAGGCCGAGAGCCAGGGCTTCCAGCCTTGGGAACTGACCCTCAAGTACACGTCCACGCCGGAAGAGTTCGAGACGGCACGCCTGGCCCTACACAAAGAGGCGGCCGAGGTGTTGGGTGTCGAGTGGGAAGAGTACTGCGAGATGAATGATTTGGTGGTCTAAAAGCAGTGGCAGGTTTCAAGCCGCAAGTGTCGCCAGGCGCGCTTGCAGCTTGAGGCGTGCAGCGACTCAGAGACTGAGCCGCATCGACAAATCCACCGCCTTCACATCCTTGGTCATCGCCCCGATGGAGATGTAGTCCACGCCGGTCTCGGCAATGGGCAGCAAGGTGCTTTCATTGATCCCGCCACTGGCTTCCAGCTTGGCCTTGCCGCCGTTCAAGCGTACGGCTTCGCGCATGTCGTCCAGGCTCAACTCATCCAGCATGATGATATCGGCGCCTGCCGCCAGGGCTTCGCGTAACTCTTGCAGGCTTTCCACTTCAACTTCCACCGGCTTGCCTGGGGCGATCTTGTGGGCGGCAATAATGGCCTGGGCAATGCCACCGCAGGCGGCGATATGGTTTTCCTTGATCAGGAACGCGTCATACAGGCCGATGCGGTGGTTGTGGCAACCGCCGCAGGTCACCGCGTATTTTTGCGCCAGGCGCAGGCCCGGCAGGGTCTTGCGGGTATCCAGCAGCTTGACCTGGGTGGTGGCGACAAAGTCCGCCAGGTACTGCGCGCGCGTGGCCACGCCCGACAACAGCTGCAAAAAATTCAGCGCACTGCGTTCCCCCGTCAGCAATGAGCGGGCGGGGCCTTCGAGGTGGAACAGCGCCTGGTTGGGGCTGACGCGTTCACCGTCGCGCACCTGCCAATGCACAGCAACCCGTGGGTCCAACTGGCGGAACACGGCATCGACCCAGGCGGTGCCGCTGATGACGGCGCTATCACGGGTGATGATCGTGGCCTTGGCCAGCCGTTCGGCCGGGATCAATTGCGCGGTGATATCGCCGCTGCCGATGTCTTCCAGCAGTGCGCGGCGCACGTTGGCTTCGATTTCGGCGGTGAGGTCGGCGAGGCGTAGATTCGGCATAGCGGGCTCCACATACAAAGTGCCTTGATTATAGGGGCATGGCAGCGCCGAACCCAAGGTATGCCGCCATAACCTGCCTGATTACAAAGCGCCTACAGAGTTTGCTGGCGCTAGAGGGGCTATTTGCAAGATAATCTCGCGCCTTGCAATTGGCGTCATAGCTTTGACGTCTCGGTGATCTACAGATAATCGCAGTCCCCGCCAGTATTCCATCGGCGGTTGCTGCGAGCGTTCACAAAACCGAACCCGTCGTTCCAGGAGGCCAGCATGCACAATGACGCAAAGGTGGTGCCGATCAATAAGATCGCCGCACAAGCGATGCCGTCGCCGCTTGCCCGCCTGCCCGTGATCGTGCTCCAGGTGCGGGACAAGGCCACGCAGCAGCTCGACCGGGGTTTGCAGGAGCTGTTCGATAACGCCGACGACACCCTGTTTGAAATGGCCGATAAGGCCCGCAACAGTGCCGACCACAATATTTTCTTTGAAGCCATGCGCGACCTGCGCCTCAAGCGCAAGAACTTCGAGCGTGTGTTCATGGAGCAGCTCTTTGCCGCGTTCGCCAACCTGGGGCAGGCGGGGCAGGGTGAGTTGCTGTTGCCGACGGTCTCCTACGACGCAGCGCCGGGTGTGTCGGCCGACGACCTGGAAAAAGCCGTGGCCCTGGAGGCCATGCTCGACAAGGTCATGCACCGTGACGGCCTGGCCCTGGGGCAATTGACCGCCCGCCTGGGCGCGTTGTTGGGCAAGCGCCTGGATGACCGGGAAAACCCTCTGGGCCCGGCGATGCTCTGCGAGTTCTTCCTGCGGGCCGGGCGCAGCCTGGGGGTGGAGATCCGGGTCAAGCTGATCATTTTGAAACTGTTTGAAAAGTACGTCCTCAGCGATGCCGACCTGCTGTACGGCGAGGCCAACCAGTTGCTGGTCGCCACCGGCGTGCTGCCTGAACTCAAGGCCGTACCGTCACGGCGGGCCGGCGAGCGCGCCAGCCGGGCCCGTCCGCCCGTCGAGGCGGCCCCGGCGGCCGGCCAGGCCGACGAGGCCGAGCAACAAGTCTTCGCCGCCCTGCAAGAACTGCTGCTGACGGTACGCGGCAGCGTGGCCCCGACCCTGGAGGCCAGCGCCCAGGCCCAGCCCATTTCGACCCGCGACCTACTGCGCCTGTTGTCCCATCTGCAGCAATATGTGCCGGAGCCGGCGGTCGAGGACGATTTTGACCTGCGCCGCCAATTGGAAGAGCTGCTCACCCGGGTCAGCGTCAAGAGTGGCAAGTCGCGGGTAGTGGAAGAGGCCGACGAGGATGTGATCAACCTGATCGCCATGTTGTTCGAGTTTATCCTCGACGACCGCACCTTGCCTGAGTCCCTCAAGGTGCTGATTGCGCGCCTGCAGATTCCCATGTTGAAAGTGGCTGTGCTGGACAAGAGTTTTTTCAGCCGTGGCAGCCACCCGGCGCGGCGCCTGCTCAATGAAATCGGGACCGCGGCCATGGGGTGGGGCAAGCGTGACGACTATCAGCGCGACAGCCTGTACGTGCGCATCGAGCAGGTGGTGCAGCGCCTGTTGAACGATTTTGTCGATGACCCGGCGATTTTTTCCGTGCTCCTGCACGAGTTCACCGCCTTTACCCAGGACGAGCGCCGCCGCAGTGAGCTGCTGGAACAGCGTACCCGCGACGCCGAGGAAGGGCGCGCCCGCACCGAGCAGGCCCGGCAGCGGGTCGCCGATGCGGTCAACCAGCGCTTGTTGGGCAAGGTCTTGCCGCATGTCGTGGTGCAGTTCCTGCAACAGGCCTGGAGCCAGGTCCTGTTGCTCGAGTGCCTCAAGCACGGGCAGCACTCGCCGCAATGGCAGACGCGGTTGCGGGCCATGGACGAATTGATCTGGAGTGTCGGCCTGAGTGAGGACACCGAGGCCGGCCGTCGTTTGCTGGAGCAATTGCCCGCATTGCTCAAGGCCCTGCGTGATGGGCTGAGCGAGGCGGCGTTTGATTCCTTTGTCACCCGCGAGTTTTTTATCCAGTTACAGACCTTGCATACCCAGGCGTTCCAGGGGGCGACGCTGCCCAGCGTGGCGCTGGTCGAGGTGCGCGAGGACTCGAGCGCGGCGCTGCCGTGCGAGACGGTCAGCCTGGCGGAGGATGATCCCGACCTGCTCAAGGTCCGCCAATTGCGCATCGGCAGTTGGGTGGAGTTTCGCGAAGATGAGGAAAACACCCTGCGCTGCAAGCTGACGGCGATTATCGCGCCGGCCAACAGCTATATATTTGTCAATCGCACCGGCCTCAAGGTGCTGGAGAAAACCTGCACCGAGCTGGCCCTGGAGTTCAAGCGTGGCGCGGTCCGCACCCTGGATGATGCCTTGTTGTTCGACCGTGCGCTGGCGTCGGTGATTGGCAGCCTGCGCCAACTCAATCGTGCCAAGTGATCGCAACCACCCGGCGGATCACGGCATACTGAGCGCTCTCAAGTCTTGCGCAAGGAACCTGTATGCAGTTGGACCCCACCAGCGGTTGGTGCCAGGGCATTGCCCATTGCCCGTCGCCCAACTTCAATGAACGCCCGGGCGGCGAGATTTCCCTGTTGGTGGTGCATAACATCAGCTTGCCACCGGCCCAGTTCGCCACAGGCAAAGTGCAGGCGTTTTTCCAGAATCGCCTGGATGTCACGGAACATCCCTACTTTGAAGGCATTGCCGACTTACGGGTTTCTGCGCACTTTCTGATTGAGCGCGACGGTGCGGTGACGCAGTTTGTCTCCTGCCAGGACCGTGCCTGGCATGCTGGCGTCTCCTGTTTCGAGGGGCGCGAGACCTGCAATGACTTTTCCCTGGGGATCGAGCTTGAAGGGACTGACGAGCAACCCTTTACCGATGCCCAGTACCACTCCCTGATCGAACTGAGTCGCCAATTGCTGGCCGCCTACCCGGGTATCACGCTCCAGCGCATTTGCGGTCATAGTGACATCGCCCCAGGACGCAAGACCGATCCTGGACCGGCTTTTGATTGGGCGCGTTTTCGCGGCGCCTTGCAGGATGGAGGACATGCACAATGAGTTTCCTGGTGTTGGTGCTGGCGGTGTGGATCGAGAAGTTCTCGGCCTTGCGTTCGCGGGTACAGCGCGATGGCCGTTGGTTGCGCGAACTGGCCCGGCTTGAATCGAGCGCACGGTTGGGCAAACAACCCTGGCTGATCCTGGTGCTGCTGGTCTTGCTGCCGGTGGCGCTGCTGGGGCTGTTGCTGCTGGTCCTGGAGCCAGTGGCCTATGGCTTGCTGGCGCTGCCGGTGCACCTGCTGGTGGTGATCTACAGCCTGGGCCGCGGCGATCTGCTGGGCCAGTTGGGGCCGTTTCGCGATGCCTGGCGCCGGGGGGACCTGCAAGCGGCGGAACATGTTGCCGAACGTGACCTGGGCATTGGCGCGGACAGCGGCGAGCAACTGCTGGAGCGGGTCCAGGGCCATTTGCTGTGGCAGGCCTACCAGAGCTTTTTTGCGGTAATTTTCTGGTACTTCCTCCTCGGCCCGGTGGTGGCCCTGGCCTACCGCCTGCTGGCGCTGGCCAGTGAGCACGGGCAGAACCCGCTGGTGGTCGAGCGCGCCGGGCAATTGCGCCATGCATTCGACTGGTTGCCGGTGCGGTTATTGGCGGCGAGCTTTGCCTTGGTCGGCAACTTTGTCGCGGTCAGCCGGGTGATGCTGCATGAGCTGCTGAGCTGGGATATCAGTGCGGCGCAACTGGTGGAAAAAGTGGGCCTGGTGGCCGGCGAAATTCCTGCGCCGGTGGTGGGTGCCGAAGGGATCAATAGCCTGGACCGGTTGTGGGAACTGCTGCTGCGCGCCGCCGTGTTGTGGTACGCCGGGTTTGCGATCTGGACTGTCTTGCCCTGAAAAACAGCTCTTGTGAGAGCGGGCTTGTGTGGGAGCGGGCTTGCCCGCGATGCGGTGTAGCAGTCAAAAAATCCGGTACTGACACACCGCTATCGCGGGCAAGCCCCACAAAGAGCCCGTAGTGGCTTCAAAAATCGGTCGGCCGCCAGGCCCCGCTGATCGCGTTAACCTTAAGTTACAAAACTCCCCGCCGATTTAAGCTATACAGACAGCGCGCCCAATAGTGGCTTTCTGCCGCTGCCCTGCGCCGTCAATAAAAATAAAAGAAAAGGGAGTTCATCTGTGAAGAGCTTGCTCTATCCCGCCATCGCCCTGATGAATCGCCTGAGCTTCGGCATGAAGTTCAGCCTGATCAGTGTGTTGTTTTTCCTGCCGATGCTGGTGACCAACTATTACCTGGTACGCGACTCCTGGCGTGAGTTCCAGGGCACGCAGGTTGAGTTGCAGAGCCTGGACCTGCTGGGCAGCAGCCTGATCCTGCGCCGCGACCTGGAAACCCTGAACAATCAGGTGCAGATCAACGCCACCCTCGGCCAGGCGGGCAAGGCGGGGGATATCGAAAGCCGCATCACCGCCCTGGAGCAGCGCGTACTTGAGCGCATGCAGGGTTTCCAGGCGATGACCGCCGACCCCGAGCAGGTTGCAGTGTTCGAGGGCAAGCGCGATGAGATGATCGCCGCCTTCAAGGCCCAGCAAACGGAATCTTCACTGCTGAGCAAAAGTGCCTTGATCGGCAAATTGCTGAACACGGCGCAGATGTTCAGCCAGATCATCGCCAGCCACTCGGGGTTGAGCCGCGATGCCCAGGGCGATGTACGCCAACTCAGCGAACTGGTGACCAGCGTCACCCCGCAAGTCACCCAGACCCTGGGCGAAGGCCGGGCCATGGGCGCGTACTCCCTGGGTCAGGGCTTTCTCAATTCATCGTCCAGCACGCGCTTTGACGAACTGCTGCAGCAATTGGAAAAACTCCAGGCCGAATACGGCTTGAAAGTGCAGGACGCCCTCGGTTCCAGCAAGGCCGCCCATGCCTCGTTGGATACCTTGGCCCAAGCCAGCCAGGCCAGCCTCAAGCAGGCCAGCGAGTTGTTTGAAGAGCAGGTGGTGATGGCCGAAACCCTGGAGGCCCCGTGGCAGACCTTCTATGACGAAGTGACGGCCTTGATGGCCAAGACCTATCAACTGGACGACGCGACCCTGTCCTTCCTCGACCAGCAACTGCAACAGCGCCTGGCCCAGAACCGCACGCACATGGTGGTGCTGGTCGCGGCGCTGGCGGCGGTGTTCCTGCTGATCTTCTATCTGTACGGCGGTTTCTACGCGTCGACCCGTACCACCCTGCGCCACCTGGGCGCGATGATGGATAAGGTCGCCGCCGGGGACATGACCGTCAGCTTCAAATCCCAGAGTCGCGATGAGCTGGGTGAATTGGGCGAGGTGTTCAATGGCACCGTGGCGAAAATCCATGACCTGATCGAGCGGGTCGGGCAGACCGTCCAGGAAGTCGAGCATCAGGCCGGGCAAGTGGAGTCGGTGTCGGCGCGCAGCAACCAGGCGGTGTCGGGCCAGCGCTGCCAGATCGAGCAGGTGGCGACGGCCATGAACCAGATGTCGGCGACCGCCCATGAAGTGGCGCGCAGCGCCGCAGCGGCTGTCAGCAGTGCCCACAGTGTCAACGATGAAACCCTCAGCGGGCGGGGCCTGGTGCAATCCCAGCAGGGCAGCATTGCGCTGCTGGCCTCGGAGATTGACCAGTCCGTGCTGGTGATCAACCAACTGGCCATCGACAGCCAATCGATCAGCAGCGTGCTGGAAGTGATCAAGAGCATTGCCGAACAAACCAACCTGCTGGCACTGAACGCGGCCATCGAGGCGGCGCGGGCGGGTGAGCAGGGCCGTGGGTTTGCCGTGGTGGCCGATGAGGTACGCACCCTGGCCCGGCGCACCCAGCAGTCCACCGAAGAAATCGAGCAGATGATTACCAAGTTGCACCTGGGCGTTGGCGCGGCCGTGAAGGCCATGGGCAGCAGCCATACCATGGCCAGCGGTACGGTCGGGCAGTCGGAAAAGGTCCAGTTGGCCCTGGAAAATATCCTCGGCGCAGTGGGCATGATTGTCGATCAGAACCAGCAAATCGCCGCGGCAGTGGAGCAGCAAACGGCGGTGGCCCATGACATCGACCAGAACATCGTTGAGATCAATCGGGCTGGCGAGCACGCGTCCCAAGGCGCGCACCAGACCGAAGAGGCCAGCCGGCAATTGTCTTTGCAGGTGATTGAATTGAAAAAGCTGATCGGCGCCTTTCGCGTGTAAGGCATGTCTGTAGGTTTTGTTTGTTGGTGATGTAGTGCATGTCCTGTTTTCCCGTGTGAGCTTTTTTTGTCGCGGGATTGGGTGAGAATTTGTTTCACACCCCATCCAGCGCTTCCGGGAGGCAGGGCCATGACCGCGACAACTCCAGGCGTGAAAGGGCATTGCGCCCATTGTGATATCACCTTTGTACTCAAGCCCTGGCAGCTCAATGCCATTGCTATCAGTGAGCCCTTTGACTGCCCGTATTGCCACAAAGTCCTGCTGCTCAATTGTCCCAGGCAACTGCGTCAGTTGAGGTCTCTGGACAACCTGGCCCTGCTCCGCCCGAGCATGCTGGTGTTGACCTGCGTGGCCTTGTTGGTGGCCCTGGTGGTGGAGTGGGTCGGCTTGATCAGCAAGGTCGGGCAATTGAACGTGTCGCTGGTGGCGATCCTGATTCACTTCCTGACCCTGCGCCACGCCCGGCATCGGCATCGCATGACCCTGACGCTACAGGCGGTCAACCCCGTTATCGAGCGGCCAGTTGAACACTTCGCAGGCGTTGCGGGTACTCGCTTCGGCCAACGCTGAAGGGCTGATGCCCATGTGTGCGGCCAGGGCCCCGCAGATCGCCGGCAAGTGCTGCGGGCTATTACGTTGGCCGGGGTACATGGCGGGCGCCATATCCGGCGAGTCGGTTTCCAGTACGACCGAGTCCAGCGGCAACTGAGCGATGACCTTGTGCATGCGCAGGGCCTGGGGCCAGGTCGGCGCACCGCCCAGGCCCAGCTTGAACCCCAGCTTGATGTATTCGCGGGCTTCTTCGCGGCTGCCGGCGAAGGCATGGATGATCCCGCCCCGGGGCAGGCGGATGCGCTTGAGGGTGGCGATAACCGCCGCATGGCTGCGCCGCACATGCAGCAGCGCCGGCAAGCGGAAGTCCACGGCCAGCTGTAATTGGGCTTCAAACAGCACTTGCTGGCGCTCGCGGTCCAGGTGCTCAAGAAAGTAATCCAGGCCGATTTCCCCCACGGCGCACAGTTGGCGATGGCCCTGGAGGCGGGTCAGCCAGTCGCCCAATTCGATCAGATCGGCGGGGCGATGCTCATCCAGGTACACCGGGTGCAGGCCGAAGGCTCCATGCAGGTCCGGGTCCTGTTGCGCCAGGTCCCATAGCCGTTGCCAATTGCGCTGGTACACCCCCAGCACCACCATGCGTCGCACGCCGAGCTGGCGACTGTGCCTGAGCACTTCGTCGCGGTCAGCATCGAAGTCCTCGAAGTCGAGGTGGGTGTGGCTGTCGATCAGCTCCACGCCTACGCCTCGTGAATCCGCTGCTTGAAGGTCCGGCCAATGGCATGCACGCCCGGCTGGTAGTGCTGTTCTTCAATCGCCGCCAGCGCCAGGCGCAGGGCTGTCTCGGCAATCAGCGCGTGTTGCTGGGCCATGGCGTTGACCGGCAGCGGCAGGAAGTCCAGCAACTGGGTGTCACCAAAAGTGCCCAGGCGCAGCGGCCGCGACTTGAGCGGGAAGTCGTGCAGCGCGTCAAACACCCCTTGCAGCAGAACGTAGGAAGTGGTGACCAGCGCATCGGGTAAATGCCCCAGGCGTTGCAGGAGTTCTTCCATCAACTGGCGGCCACAGTCGCGGCTGAACGCGTCGCCGTGCTCGACCAGGACCTCACCTTCAAAGCCTTGCAGCGCCTGGCGGAAACCCGCTGCGCGTTCCTGGCTGATACTCAGCTCAGGGTGGGCGCCAATCAACGCGATCTGCCGGGGCAGCGGGTGCAGCAGGCTGCTGGTCAATTGCTGGCAGGCCCGGCGGTCATCGCTGACCACCGAGCAGAACTGCTCAGGCGCCATCACCCGGTCAATGGCAATCACCGGCAGGCCCTTGGCTTGCAGCTCGCGATAACTGTCGTCGCTGGCGGGCAGGCAACTGGCAACGAACAACGCATCGCAACGCCGCGCGCGGAACAGTTGCAGCAATTGGCGCTCACTGTTGGCATCATCGTCGGAGCTGGCGATCAGCAACTGATAGCCACGGGCCCGTGCGCCTTGTTCCAGCAGCTTGGCGATCCGTGCGTAACTGGGGTTTTCCAGGTCCGGCAGGATAAAGCCCAGGGTGCGGGTATGCCGGCTGCGCAACCCGGCGGCCTGGGGATTGGGGGTAAAGCCATGCTCCTCGACCACCGCCCGCACCCGTTCGACGGTGGCGGTGCTGATCCGTTGCTGTTGGGCCTTGCCGTTGATGACGTAGCTGGCGGTGGTCACGGACACACCGGCTATGCGTGCAATATCACTGAGTTTCAAACCGGGATTTCCTTGTTTTTTAGAGCTTGCCCCGACATTTTGTCCAATCCTAACCGATTCCTGCACACGACCATTGTCGCAGCTCAAGCGCCGAGTGGTGCTTCAAGGATGAAGAATTACCCAGTAATCTGCCATAAAATCTAGATTAAACGTTTCAGCAGGCGTATTTTTACGACGATCGCCGCTGAGTAACCACTGCCAATTGACCACTCAGTCAGTTCTTTTTGCACGGTTTAATCAAAACAATACCTAGTGCGCACCCCGCACTAACTAGGAGAAAGGCATGCTTGAGCTCACCGTAGAGCAGATATCCATGGGCCAGGGGGCTGTGGATAAGTCTGCGGCCCTGCAACTGCTCGCCCAACAGCTGGTGGCCGATGGCCTGGTCGCCGAGGGCTACCTGAGCGGCCTGCAAGCCCGTGAAGCGCAAGGTTCGACCTTTCTCGGCCAAGGTATTGCGATCCCCCACGGCACCCCGGAAACCCGCGACCAGGTGTTCGCCACCGGCGTGCGCCTGCTGCAATTTCCCCACGGTGTGGATTGGGGCGATGGCCAGATCGTCTACCTGGCGATTGGCATTGCCGCCAAGTCTGATGAGCACCTGCGCCTGCTGCAACTGCTGACCCGCGCCCTCGGTGAAACCGACCTGGGCCAGGCGCTGCGCCGCGCCACCTCGGCCGAGGCCTTGCTCAAATTGCTACAAGGCGCGCCCCAGGAGCTGGCGCTGGATGCGCAGATGATCGGCCTGGGGGTGTCCGCCGACGATTTTGAAGAACTGGTGTGGCGTGGCGCCCGTCTGCTGCGCCAGGCCGATTGTGTGAGCAATGGTTTCGCCGCCGTGCTGCAGCAAGTCGATGCACTGCCCCTGGGCGATGGCCTGTGGTGGCTGCACAGCGAACAAACGGTCAAGCGCCCGGGCCTGGCCTTTGTCACCCCGGACAAGCCCATGCGCTACCTGGGCCAGCCCTTGAACGGCCTGTTCTGCCTGGCCAGCCTCGGCGAGGCCCACCAGGCCTTGCTTGAGCGTTTGTGTGCCTTGCTGATTGAAGGGCGCGGCCAGGAACTGGGGCGCGCCACCAGCCGCCGTGCGGTGCTCGAAGTGCTGGGTGGCGAACTGCCTGCCGACTGGCCCAGCGCCCGTATCGCCCTGGCCAACGCCCACGGCCTGCATGCGCGGCCGGCCAAGGCCCTGGCCCAACTGGCGAAGGGCTTCGACGGCGAGATCCGCGTGCGCATCGTCGACGGGCAGGGCGGCGCGGTGTCGGTCAAGAGTTTGAGCAAGCTGCTCAGCCTCGGCGCCCGGCGTGGCCAGGAGCTGGAGTTTGTTGCCGAGCCCGGCATTGCCGACGATGCGCTGCCGGCGCTGTTGGCGGCGGTGCAAGCGGGGCTTGGTGAAGACGTCGAGCCGCTGCCGGCCGTCAGTGCACGGCTTGAAGCCCTTGAGGTTGAACCACCGATCAGCGCGCCGCTCTCCGGCAGCCTGATCCAGGCAATCCCTGCCGCGCCGGGGATCGCCATCGGCCCGGCCCATCTCCAGGTATTGCAGCCGTTCGACTATCCATTGCGCGGCGAGTCGGCCAACGCCGAGCGCGAGCGCCTATCCACCGCGTTGCGGGAGGTGCGCCGCGATATCCAGGGCCTGGTCGAGCGCAGCACGTCCAAGGCGATCCGCGAGATTTTCATCACCCACCAGGAAATGCTCGACGACCCGGAACTGACCGACGAAGTCGACACCCGCCTCAAACAAGGCGAAAGCGCCGAAGCCGCGTGGATGAGCGTGATCGAAGCCGCCGCCAAGCAGCAGGCATCCTTGCAGGACACGTTGCTCGCCGAGCGCGCCGCCGACCTGCGGGACATTGGCCGGCGGGTGCTGGCCCAACTGTGTGGGGTCCAAACCCCGCAAGAGCCAAGCGAACCCTACATTCTGGTCATGGAGGAAGTCGGCCCTTCGGACGTTGCCCGGCTGGATCCGGCGCGTGTCGCCGGGATCCTCACCGCACGCGGCGGCGCCACCGCCCACAGCGCCATCGTGGCCCGTGCCCTGGGGATCCCGGCGCTGGTCGGCGCGGGCCCGGCGGTGCTGCTGCTGGCTTCGGGCACGCCGCTGTTGCTCGACGGCCAACGCGGGCGCCTGCATGTGGATGCCGATGCTGCAACCTTGCAGCGCGCCACCCAAGAGCGTGATAACCGCGAGCAACGTCTCCAGGCTGCCGCCGCGCAACGCCATGAGCCGGCCTTGACCCGCGACGGGCACGCTGTCGAAGTATTCGCCAATATCGGCGAAAGCGCCGGTGTGGCGCTCGCTGTCGAGCAGGGTGCCGAAGGCATTGGCTTGCTGCGTACCGAACTGATTTTCATGGCCCATCCGCAAGCGCCGGATGAGGCCACCCAGGAAGCCGAATACCGCCGTGTGCTCGATGGCCTGGGCGGCCGGCCGCTGGTGGTGCGCACCCTGGATGTGGGCGGGGACAAACCACTGCCTTACTGGCCGATGGCCAAGGAGGAAAACCCGTTTCTCGGCGTGCGCGGTATTCGCCTGACCCTGCAGCGCCCGCCGATCATGGAGGCGCAACTGCGCGCACTGCTGCGTTCGGCGGACGGTCGCCCGCTGCGCATCATGTTCCCCATGGTCGGCAGCGTTGATGAGTGGCGTGCGGCCCGCGACATGACTGAGCGCCTGCGCCTGGAAATCCCGGTGGCTGACTTGCAATTGGGCATCATGATCGAAGTCCCCTCGGCGGCCCTGCTGGCGCCGGTATTGGCCAAGGAAGTGGACTTCTTCAGCATCGGCACCAATGACTTGACCCAGTACACCCTGGCCATCGACCGCGGTCACCCAACCCTGTCGGCCCAGGCTGACGGCCTGCACCCGGCGGTGTTGCAACTGATCGACATCACGGTGCGCGCGGCCCACGCCCATGGCAAATGGGTCGGGGTGTGCGGCGAGTTGGCGGCCGATCCGCTGGCGGTGCCGGTGCTGGTGGGCCTGGGGGTGGATGAGTTGAGTGTGTCGGCGCGCAGCATTCCCGAAGTGAAGGCGCGGGTGCGTGAATTCAGCCTGAGCGAGGCCCGGAGCCTGGCGCAACAAGCACTGGCAGTGGGGTCCCCTGCTCAAGTGCGTGCCCTTGTGGAGGGCGTGTAAATGGCGAACATTCTGACTCTGACGTTGAACCCGGCGTTGGACCTGACGGTGCGTTTGGCGCGCCTGGAGCCTGGGGCGGTCAACCGCAGCGAAACCCTGCTCACCCATGCCGCCGGCAAGGGCGTGAATGTGGCGCAGGTGTTGGCTGATCTGGGCCATTGCGTGAGCGTGGGGGGATTTCTCGGTGCGCAAAACCCCGAGGCTTTCGATGCCCTGATCGCCAGCCGAGGGTTTGGCGATGCGTTTATTCGTGTGCCGGGCGAAACCCGCAGCAACATCAAGATTGCCGAGGCGGATGGCCGGGTCACCGACATCAATGCCCCGGGGCCGCTGGTGAGCGAGCAGGCGCAAGAACAGTTGCTCAAGCTGATCGCATCGATCGGCCCCGAGTTCGATGCGGTGGTGGTCGCCGGCAGCTTGCCGCGTGGCGTCAGCCCGCAGTGGTTTCAGGGCTTGCTGGCGTGCCTCAAGGACCTTGGTTTGAAAGTCGCCCTGGACACCAGTGGCCAAGCGTTGCGCGCAGGCTTGAAGACCGCTCCGTGGTTGATCAAGCCCAACACTGAAGAACTTGCCGAAGCACTCGACTGCCCCACGCAAACCGTCGCCCAGCAAGCCCGGGCGGCTGAGCGTTTGCACGCCCAGGGCGTGGAACATGTGGTGGTGTCCCATGGGGCCGACGGTGTGAACTGGTTCAGCCCCCACCGAGCGTTGCACGCCACGGCGCCCAAGGTCAGCGTCGCCAGTACCGTGGGGGCCGGCGACTCCTTGCTGGCGGGCATGCTGCACGGTCTGCTCAGCGGCGAAGCGCCCGAGCAGACCCTGCGCCGCGCCACCGCGATTGCCGCCATGGCCGTCACGCAGATCGGTTTCGGCATCAGCGACGGCGCGCACCTGGCGTGCCTCGAAAGTGGCGTGCAGGTACACCCGCTGACAGAACAATAAGAGGGTTTTTCATGAAGTTAGCCATTGTTACCGCCTGCCCCAACGGCAGGGTCACCAGTGTGTTGTGCGCCCGCTTGCTGGAGGCTGCCGCCCAGCGCCAGGGCTGGAGCACCGGCGTGGAGGTGGTGGACGCGAACCACCCCGAGCGCGCCCTTTCCCAGGCCACTCTAGACGCGGCCGAATGGGTGTTGCTGGTTGCCAGCACCCCGGTGGACATGCAGCGCTTTGTCGGCAAGCGCGTGTACCAGAGCACCCCGGCCCAGGCGTTGCAGGACGTGGACGCGCTGCTGCAACGGGGCGCGCAAGAGGCCCGGTTGTACGTTGCCAGCAGCGCAGTGCCAAGGGCCAGACACGCACCGCGCCTTGTCGCCATCACTGCCTGCCCCACCGGCGTGGCCCACACCTTTATGGCCGCCGAAGCGTTGCAGCAGGCCGCCAAGGCCAAGGGGTATGACCTGCAGGTGGAAACCCAGGGTTCGGTAGGGGCGCGTACGCCCCTGAGCGAGCAGGCCATTCGCGACGCCGACGTGGTGCTGCTGGCCGCCGATATCGAAGTGGCCACCGAGCGCTTTGCCGGCAAGAAAATCTACCGTTGTGGCACCGGCATTGCCCTCAAGCAATCTGCCGCGATCCTCGACAAAGCCCTGGCCGAAGGCCAACAGGAAAGCGCCGCCAGTGGCGCGGTGGCCAAGCCGGAGAACACCGGGGTCTACAAACACCTGCTGACCGGCGTGTCGTTCATGTTGCCGATGGTGGTGGCGGGGGGCTTGTTGATTGCCCTGTCCTACGTCTTCGGTATCCACGCCTACGAACAGCCCGGCACCCTGGCGGCGGCGCTGAGGGCGGTTGGTGACCATGCCTTCACCCTGATGGTGCCGCTGCTCGCCGGTTATATCGCCTACTCGATTGCCGACCGTCCGGGCCTTGCGCCGGGGATGATCGGCGGCCTGTTGGCCAGTACCCTGGGCGCGGGGTTTATCGGCGGGATCTTCGCCGGTTTCCTCGCCGGCTACAGCGTCAAATTGATCACCCGCGCGGTGCCGTTGCCGCAAGGCCTGGCGTCGCTCAAGCCGATCCTGATCATCCCGTTGCTGGCAAGCCTGGTCACTGGCCTGGCGATGATCTACCTGATCGGCCCACCCGTGGCGCAGATGCTGGTTGGCCTGACGGACTTCCTCAGCACCATGGGCACCACCAATGCGGTGCTGCTGGGCATCCTGTTGGGCGCGATGATGTGCGCCGACCTCGGCGGGCCGATCAACAAGGCGGCCTATGCGTTCTCCATCGGCCTGCTGGCCTCCCAGAGCGGCGCGCCGATGGCCGCCGCCATGGCGGCCGGTATGGTGCCGCCGATTGGCATGGCCATCGCCACGTTCCTGGCCCGGCGCAAGTTCGCCCAGACTGAGCGCGAAGCTGGCAAGGCGGCGTTGATTCTGGGGCTGTGTTTTATCTCGGAAGGGGCGATCCCGTTTGCTGCCAAGGACCCGTTGCGCGTGATCCCGGCCAGCATTGCCGGTGGCGCAGTGACCGGTGCCCTGTCGATGTACTTCGGCTGCAAGTTGATGGCGCCTCACGGCGGGCTGTTTGTGATGCTGATTCCGAATACGATCAACCATGCGCTGTTGTACCTGCTGGCGATCGTGGCCGGCAGCGTGCTCACCGGGTTGCTGTACGCCGTGATCAAACGCCCGGAGGCCGTCGAACTGGCCGTTGCCTGAATGTAGGTATCGACACCTGTCATCTGTGTTTCATACGGCCATGCTTTAGTTTTCCTTTTGCTGTGCAGAGGAACACCTATGAGCCACTTCAACCCCGGCCGCCGCCGGGTGATCCAGGGCGTCGGCGCTGGCCTGTTGCTGCCGGGGCTGGCGCCGGCGGTGATTGCTTCGGTCAAGGACCGGCCGCAATTGACCGATGGCGTGCAGTCTGGCGACTTGCTGGGCGACCGCGCCATGATCTGGAGCCGCTGCGACCGCCCGGCACGGATGGTGGTCGAGTGGGACACCCGCAGCCTGTTCAGCAACCCGCGCCGATTCATCTCGCCTTTGGCCGACAGCCGCAGCGACTTCACCGCCCGCGTCGAGCTGACCGGGCTACCGGCCGACCAGGCGATTTTCTACCGTGTGCACTTTGAGGATGCGCAGACCGGCGTGGCCAGCGAGCCCTGGTTCGGTCACCTGCGCAGCGTGCCGCAACAACGGCGCGATATCCGCTTTGTGTGGAGCGGCGATACCGTCGGCCAGGGCTTCGGCATCAACCCGGACATCGGCGGCATGCGCATCTACGAAGCCATGCGCCTGCGCCTGCCGGATTTTTTTATCCACAGCGGCGACACCATCTACGCCGACGGCCCGGTACCGGCGCAATTGACCACCGAAGGCGGACGCATCTGGCGCAACCTCACCACCGAGGCCAAGAGCAAAGTTGCCGAAACCCTGGATGAATACCGTGGCAATTACCGCTACAACCTGATGGACGAAAACGTGCGCCGCTTCAATGCCCAGGTGCCGCAGATCTGGCAATGGGACGATCACGAAGTGGTCAACAATTGGTCGCCCGGCAAGCAACTGGACGAGCGTTACCAGACCCAGGACATCACCACCCTGGTGGGCCGCGCACGCCAGGCCTGGCTGGAATATGCGCCGATGCGCCTGCAGGGCGCCGACCAGGGTGGGCGCATCTACCGCAAGCTCAGCTACGGGCCGTTGCTCGATGTGTTTGTGCTGGATATGCGCAGCTATCGCGGGGCCAACGATGACAACCTGGGCGGGGCCAAACCGTTTCTGGGGCGGGCGCAACTGGACTGGCTCAAGGGCGGGCTCAAGGCGTCGAAGGCGCAGTGGAAGGTGATCGCTGCCGACATGCCCATCGGCCTCGGCGTGCCCGACGGCGAAGTCAGCCCCGGCGTACCGCGCTGGGAAGCGGTGGCCAACGGCGACCCGGGCGCGGCCCAGGGCCGTGAGCTGGAAATTGCCGAATTGCTGGGCTTCCTGCGCGCACAACAGGTGCGTAACCATGTGTGGCTGACCGCCGATGTGCACTACTGCGCGGCACACCACTACCACCCGGACCGGGCGGCGTTCCAGGATTTCGAGCCGTTCTGGGAATTCGTCGCGGGGCCGCTGAATGCCGGGAGCTTTGGGCCCAATCCGCTGGATAAGACCTTTGGCCCGCAAGTGATATTTGAAAAAGCCCCACCGGTGCAAAACACATCGCCGTTTGCCGGTTTCCAGTTTTTTGGCGAGGTGCAGATTGATGGGCAGACGGCGGAGTTGACAGTCACGCTACGCGACCTCGATGGCGTGTCGGTATTTGAACAAAAACTCCAACCCACCTGACCTGAAATACGATTAAACCTGTGGGAGCGGGCTTGTCGGGTCGCCGCATCGCCGCGATTGCGGTGGATCAGCCAGCCTATGGGTTATAGACAGACCGCCATCGCGGGCAAGCCCTAATGCCAGTCAGTTAAGAAATTGACTTCTCCGCCAAGCAATAATAGAAACGGGCTCTGTTTTTATGAGTTCGTTTCATGCCCCTCCAAAACGATCTTCAAGAAGTTACCAAGCTCAATCCAA
>NZ_MNPU01000024.1 GCF_001983165.1 Pseudomonas gessardii
GCCTCGGGCTGGTCTCGATACTGGATACGATAAACCGACTTAACCGTATAACCTGAACCGCCGTATACGGAACCGTACGTACGGTGGTGTGAGAGGACGGCGGATGTGAATCCGCCTCCTACTCGATCCCGGGATTTTTAACGACACCTGGCGGGTAATTGCGCCTCGATAAGGCTGCCAGCGGCCCTCAGAGCAGGTAGGATGTACGCCTATTTTACGGGTGGCATGGTTAATGAAATTCAAGGATCTTCGGGATTTCGTGCAGCAACTTGAGCAGCGCGGAGAGTTGAAACGTATTCAGGTGCCGGTGTCCCCGGTCCTGGAAATGACTGAGATTTGCGACCGCACCTTGCGCAACAAGGGCCCGGCGCTGCTGTTCGAGAACCCCACAGGCTTTGATATCCCGGTGCTCGGCAACCTGTTCGGCACACCCGACCGGGTAGCGTTCGGCATGGGCGCCGAGTCGGTCAGCGAACTGCGCGAAATCGGCAAGCTACTGGCCTTCCTCAAGGAGCCCGAGCCGCCCAAGGGCCTCAAGGATGCGTGGTCGAAGCTGCCGATCTTCCGCAAGATCATTGCCATGGCGCCCAAGGTGGTCAAGGACGCGGTCTGCCAGGAAGTGGTCATCGAAGGCGATGATGTCGACCTGGCGATGCTCCCGGTGCAGACCTGCTGGCCCGGCGACGTCGGCCCGCTGATCACCTGGGGCCTGACCGTCACCAAGGGCCCGAACAAGGACCGCCAGAACCTCGGCATCTACCGTCAGCAAGTGATTGGCCGCAACAAGGTGATCATGCGCTGGCTGAGCCACCGTGGCGGCGCCCTGGATTACCGCGAGTGGTGCGAGAAGCACCCGGGCCAGCCGTTCCCGGTCTCCGTGGCCCTGGGCGCCGACCCGGCGACGATCCTCGGCGCCGTGACGCCGGTGCCCGACAGCTTGTCCGAATACGCCTTTGCCGGCCTGCTGCGCGGCAACCGTACCGAGCTGGTGAAGTGCCGTGGCAACGACCTGCAAGTACCGGCCACCGCCGAAATCATCCTCGAAGGCGTGATTCATCCGGGTGAGATGGCCGATGAAGGCCCGTATGGCGACCACACCGGCTACTACAATGAAGTCGACAGCTTCCCGGTGTTCACCGTCGAGCGCATCACCCACCGGATCAAGCCGATCTACCACAGCACCTACACCGGCCGCCCGCCTGATGAGCCGGCGATCCTCGGCGTGGCGCTGAACGAGGTGTTCGTGCCGATCCTGCAGAAGCAGTTCCCGGAAATCACCGACTTCTACCTGCCGCCGGAAGGCTGCTCGTACCGCATGGCCATCGTGACCATGAAGAAGTCGTACCCGGGCCATGCCAAGCGCGTGATGCTCGGTGTGTGGTCGTTTTTGCGACAGTTCATGTACACCAAGTTCGTTATTGTCACCGACGACGACATCAACGCCCGGGACTGGAACGACGTGATCTGGGCTATCACCACGCGCATGGACCCCAAGCGCGACACGGTGATGATCGATAACACGCCCATCGACTACCTCGACTTTGCCTCGCCGGTGTCGGGCCTGGGCTCGAAGATGGGCCTGGATGCCACCCATAAATGGCCGGGTGAAACCACCCGCGAGTGGGGCCGGGTGATCGTCAAGGATGAAGCGGTGACGGCGCGTGTCGATGCGATGTGGAAAGAATTGGGAATAGATTGATGCGTGTAACCCTGCAACCTTCCGGTGCGGTCCTCGACTTGCAGCCGGGTGAGCGGATTCTTGAAGGTGCGCGGCGCCTGGGCTATGAATGCCCCCAGGCGTGTCGTAATGGAGTGTGTCACGTGTGTGCGGCGCTGCTGGTCGAGGGCCGGGTGCAGCAAGCCGGTGAGGTACGCGATCATGGCGAGTTCTACACCTGCATCGCCGAACCGCTGGAAGATTGCATCGTGCTGTGGGATGGCGTGCTGGCGCCGGGCGAGTTGCCGGTGCGCCAGCTTGCCTGCCAGTTGAGCGAATGCGTGGAGCTGGGGGGCGATGTGTGGCGCGTGCGCCTGCGGGCCCCGGCTGGCAAAGCGCTGCGTTACCACGCGGGCCAGTACCTGATGATCGAGCGCGAAAACGGCGAGAAATCGGCGTTTTCCCTGGCGTCGGCACCCCATGCCGGGCGCGAGCTGGAGCTGCATGTGCTGGTGCGCGAAGACAGCGCCCGCAGCCTGATCGAGCAGTTGCAGCGTAACCGGATGGCGCGGGTCGAACTGCCATTTGGCGATACCCACCTGGCCGAGCTACCCGACGGTCCGCTGGTGCTGATCGCGGCTGGCACCGGTATGGCGCAGATGCACAGCCTGATCGAACACTGCCGGGCCAGCGGTTTCAAGCACCCGGTGCATCTGTACTGGGGCGTGCGTCGTCCCGATGACTTCTACCAGGTCGAGCACTGGGAGCAGTGGCAGCAACTGCCCAACCTGTTCCTGCACAAAGTGGTCAGCGACCTGTGCGGGTGGGAAGGGCGTTGTGGCTTGTTGCATGAAGCGGTGTGCGAAGACATCACCGACCTCAAGGCCGTGCATGTCTACGCCAGCGGCTCGCCGGCGATGATCTATGGCACGCTGGATGCGCTGGTACATGCCGGGATGGATGCGCACCAGATGCGCGCTGACGTATTTGCCTACGCCCCCCGCGCCTGAGACGCCGCTCAAACTGTGGGAGCGGGCTTGCCCGCGATAGCGGTGTATCAGTCACCGACGATATTGACTGAACCAACGCTATCGCGGGCAAGCCCTAATGCCAGTCAGTTAAGCCTTTTTGTAGGAGCGAGCTTGCTCGCGAAGAACTTGAGAGCGCCGCGTTTACCTAGCAAACACGCGTTATCGTTGACGTCCTTCGCGAGCAAGCTCGCTCCTACAGAAAGCAGAATCCGCTTAACTGACTGGCATTAGGGCAAGCCCGCTCCCACAGGGGATCTGCGCATGGCAGGGAATTTTGGTACCGCCACAAATCAAATATGTGAGCGGGCAAGCTCCCACATTGGATTGTGTCTACTCAGGTGTGCGGCGTCAGAAGCGCACGCCCGTGGTCACCATCGCCGCATTGAACCCCAGCAACACAAACTCCGCCGCCACCGGTCCGTAGTAGGCACCCACCGACGGAATGATCACTGGCGCTACGCCGTAGCGGTTCAGCGGGATCTTGTCGCGGTATTGGCCGCGATAGCCCTGGATTGCGCCGCCGGTCAGCTTCAGATACACCGGATAGTCGGCCATGTCATAGCGCTTGCCCGCATAGGCGTAATACGAGCGCTGGCGAAACGAGTTGCGAAAGGTCGCACCGCCATACACCCACCCCGAAGCGTCATTGCGCTCCAGGCCGATCAGGTCTTGATGGTTGTTGTGCTCGGGATCCGGTGCAAAGTGCCGGGTGTAGACGCTGGTCTGGGCGTACCAGAAGCCTTTGTCGTCGTTGGGCGCTTCGGCGGCCAGGGCGGTGGTGGCCTGCGCCAGGAGCAGCAGGCCGGAAAGTCGGTTTTTCATGGGGCGACCTCGATAGTCGGTAGATGCGCGACAAAGTGGGTCGTGACGCGGGTCTATTTTGCGGGCAGGCCGCCGATAAAGGCTGAACGGACGCTGAAAATTGCGGCGTTTTCCGGGCTCATCCACTAGCACTTTTTCGCCTTACGCTTACAGCGGCGCGTTCTATTACGGTAAAGTCGCCTATAACTGGTAAGGCACAGGAGACCTAAGCGATCTGCCATGACCGTTATTGAATCCGAACTTCTGCAATTGGCTTACCCGCCGCGGCTCGATCTGGGGCCGCAACTCACTCACGAACAATTGATGAGCTCGATGCAGGCCACCATGGGGCTGCACAAGGGTGGGCCGGTCTGGCTGTTTGCGTATGGTTCGCTGATCTGGCGCCCTGAATGTTCGGCAGCCCAGCGCGTGCGTGCACGGGTCCATGGGTATCACCGGGGTCTGTACCTGTGGTCCCACGAGCACCGGGGCACGCCGGAGTTACCGGGGCTGGTGTTTGGCCTGGATCGTGGCGGCTCGTGCAGCGGTTTTGCCTATCGCCTGCCGGAGGATCAACTGGAGGCCTCGCTCTATGCCTTGTGGCAGCGCGAGATGCCTTACCCGTCCTATCGGCCCCACTGGCTCAGTTGCCGGCTTGAAGACGGCAGCCAGGTGCAGGCATTGGGTTTTGTGCTGGAGCGGCACCTGCCCAGCTATGCCGGCAACTTGCCCGACAGCGTGCTGAACCAGGTCTTTGCCTGTGCTTGCGGGCGTTACGGCACCACTCGCGATTATGTCGAGCAGACCGTCAACGCCCTGCGTAGCCACGCCATGCCAGACAAGAATCTGGAGGCGCGGCTCAAGCGATGTGCCAAAGGCGTCGCGGCGATTAACGCGCCGAGCTGACGCTATTGGTGTGCCACAGGGTGGGGATCAGGAACGCGATGGCCAACAGGCACGCGCCGATCAGCAGCACAAAGCCGCCGTCCCAGCCGAAGTGGTCCACGGTGTAGCCCATGGCCGCACTGGCGGCTACCGAACCGCCCAGGTAACCGAACAGACCGGTAAAGCCTGCTGCCGTACCTGCGGCTTTCTTCGGCGCCAGTTCCAGGGCCTGCAGGCCGATCAGCATCACCGGGCCGTAGATCAAAAAGCCAATGGAGAACAGCGCGATCATGTCGACCATCGGGTTGCCCGGCGGGTTGAGCCAGTACACCAGGGTCGCCACGGTCACCAGGGCCATGAACACAATGCCGGTCAGGCCACGGTTGCCACGGAAGATCTTGTCCGACATCCAGCCGCACAGCAGCGTGCCGGGGATCCCCGCCCACTCGTAGAAGAAGTACGCCCACGACGATTTATCGACGGTGAAGTGCTTGGCTTCCTTGAGGTAGGTCGGTGCCCAGTCCAGCACGCCATAACGCAGCAGGTAGACGAACACGTTGGCGAAGGCGATGTACCACAGCATCTTGTTGCGCAGCACGTACTTGACGAAGATTTCCTTGGCGCTGAATTCGTCTTCGTGGCTGTCGTCGTAGCCTTCCGGGTAGTCGTTCTTGTACTTCTCGATCGGCGGCAAGCCTACCGACTGCGGGGTGTCACGCATGGTGATAAAGGCAAAGGCCGCCACTGCCAAGGCCACCGTTGCCGGCACATAGAACGCTGCGTGCCAGTCGTTGAACCAGGCCATGCCCAACAGGAATAGCGGGCCGATCAGGCCGCCGCCGACGTTATGCGCCACGTTCCACACCGACACCACGCCGCCGCGTTCTTTCTGCGACCACCAGTGCACCATGGTCCGTCCACTCGGCGGCCAGCCCATGCCCTGGGCCCAGCCGTTGATGAACAGCAGAATGAACATCATGGTCACGCTGGACGTTGCCCAAGGCGCGAAACCGAAAATGAACATCACCCCGGCCGATACCAGCAAGCCAAAGGGCAGGAAGTAGCGCGGGTTGGAGCGGTCGGACACCAGGCCCATGAGGAACTTGGACAGGCCGTAGGCAATCGCGATCGCCGACATGGCCAGGCCCAGCTGACCACGGGTGTAACCCTCGTCGATCAGGTACGGCATGGCCAGGGAGAAGTTCTTGCGCAGCAGGTAGTAACCCGCGTAGCCAAAGAAAATACCGGCGAAGATCTGCCAGCGCAGTCGTCGGTAGGTACTGTCGATCTTTTCTTCAGGCAGGGGTGCCTGATGAGGGGCAGGACGAAAGAAAGCAAACATTCAAGAGCTCCAAATTTCTTGTTTTGACTGCGGATGCGAATGTTACAGTTTCGTTACCGAAAATAGCATCGCCTCTTATCTGCAAACACAGGAAACTGGAGTAATTGCATGTTCTTTTACGAACATGTCGCTAATAGATAAATTTGGGTCGTGATCAGATTCCTCAGAACACCGCAGATCAAATGTAGGAGCTGGCTTGCCTGCGATAGCGGTGGATCAGTCACGAAAGATGTAGCTGACCCACCGCTATCGCAGCATAGGTATCTACACAACTCTCTTTTGGGTATGAGTACATATCCATTGCTGCGGTAACGGCCACTTAGGGTTCCGCCCTGACGGCGGGTCACTTTGGAAAAGCCCCAAAGTAACCAAAGGGCTCTTGCCCCACCACTCGGCACCTCGCCTAGGCTCGGTGTACCCGTCATCCGACATTGATTTGGGGGGCCGCCGCGATGGGCCATCCATGGCCCAGCGCGGCTAAACCGGCGTCCTGCCGGTTTACCCCCCAAATCAATATCGGATGACGGCCAGCGTGGTTTAACGGGGCGCCTAAGATCAAAATCACAAGCAAAGCGAGGCGGCCTGACAGCCGACCTGATCCTTGAAGCGTACGCGTACCCCTGTGGGAGCGGGCTTGCCCGCGATGGCGGTGTATCAGTCGATAAATACGTTGGCTGACTGGCCGCCATCGCAATAATGGATATGTACACAGACCGAGAAGAGAGTTGTGTAGATACCTATGGCTATCGCAGGCAAGCCTGCTCCCACATTGACCGCATTTCAAATCACTGGCGGACTTGCACGACCACCTTGCCCACCGCCCTGCGTTGCCCCAGGTCATTGATCGCCTGCGCCGCGTTGTCCAGCGGATACACCTGCGACACCAGCGGCTTCAACTTCCCCTCGGCATACCAACCAAACAGCTGCTGGAAATTCGCCGCATTCTCCTGCGGCTGGCGCTGGGCAAACGCACCCCAGAACACCCCGACCACCGCCGCGCCCTTGAGCAGCGCCAGGTTCACCGGCAATTCAGGGATGCGCCCGCTGGCAAACCCCACCACCAGCAGCCGGCCGTTCCAGGCAATGGCGCGAATGGCCTGGTCAAACAGATCGCCGCCCACCGGGTCGTAGATCACGTCGGCACCGTTGCCGTCGGTCAGGCGCTTGATTTCATCCTTGAGGTTGCTTTCGCTGTAGTTGATCAATTCATCGGCACCCGCCGCCTTGGCCACGGCCAGCTTGTCGGCGCTGCTGGCGGCGGCGATCACCCGGGCGCCCATGGCCTTGCCGATTTCCACGGCGGCCAGGCCCACGCCACCGGACGCGCCCAGCACCAACAGGGTCTCGCCGGCCGCCAGGTGGCCACGCTGCTTGAGGGCGTGCATCGAGGTGCCGTAGGTCATGCTGAAGGCGGCGGCGGTGTTGAAGTCCATGCTAGGCGGGATCGGCAATACGTTATAGCCCGGCACCGCGACCTGCTCGGCAAAGCTGCCCCAACCGGTCAACGCCATGACCCGGTCGCCGACCTTCAGGTGGCTGACCTTTTCCCCGACTTCGCTGACCACCCCTGCCGCTTCGCCACCCGGCGAGAACGGGAAGGGTGGCTTGAACTGGTACTTGCCCTCGATGATCAGCGTGTCCGGGAAATTCACCCCGGCGGCATGCACCTCCAGCAGGATCTCGTTCTTCTTGATCGCCGGGCTTTCGACGTCTTCCAACACCAGGGTTTCGGCAGGGCCGAAGGCTTTGCACAGCACGGCTTTCATCGGACTATTCCTTTTGGCGTATTGGCCGATAAGTGTAGGTGGGTCAGGTCATGGGTCAACGAGCATGCCCCGGCCTGATAAGTCGCCATAAGCTTGTGCTCTGCCTTGCTAGCGTTATGCTACTGGCAACCGAATGTGAGGAATGAACTGTGAAAGCGTGGATCCTGTTGATGCTGGCCCTGACGTTGCCGATGGCAGCCCATGCCGAAGAAGCCAAGGAAGGCGAAGCGCCGAAGGTCAGCTACTACAGCCTGACCCCGCCCTTTGTCGGCAACTACGCCCTGGACGGCGGCCCGAAACTGCGGGTGTACAAGGCCGATGTGGCCCTGCGCGTGACCGGCACGGAAGCGGCGGCGGCGATCAAGGCCAATGAGCCGTTGATCCGTAATCAACTGGTGGCGCTGTTTACCCAGCAGACTGTCGAGAGTATGGGCAGTGTTGAGGGCAAAGAGAAATTGCGTCAGGAAGCATTGAAGCAGGCTCAGCAAGTGATGAATGATGAGACGGGCAAGCCAGTGGTTGAGGACTTATTATTTAATAACTTGATTATTCAGTAAGCATCGATTGGCGAAGCCTGCGGCTTTCCAGGAAAGCCGCAGGTTAGTTTTTATGTGGTTGGACTAATTATCTGAATACAATAACTTTCCTGTCAGACAGGGGGTTGCCGCCATGATCGATATGGAAGCGGAAGTCAAATACAACAGCCATTCCTGGAGAGTAATAATTTGTTTCGGCTGACGAGGGCCAATTAACCCAGCCAGCATTTCGCACTGGTACTATAGCCAATATTGGTCCGCTGTGAGTCAAAATTTCAAATCTTGGGTCCTTATCCCCGAGCGATCCGGTGAAATTATATTTTCGGGTTGTGATGATAAATTTACTTCCGGCAATGGTGTACTCGAGTTCTATATAGCCCTTGAATCCCCAGAGAGAGTATTCACCTGTTACGGTCATTATTCCCGTGGGGTTGTTTTTGTCGATAGTGACGATTGTAGTGTTGCCACACTCGCATTGTCTGGATGCTGTTGTCTCGGTGCTCATAACCATTCTCCCTGAAGTGCTGAGTGCAAAAGGTCACCAACGTTTTGCTATTTTGTTGGTGGCTATTACGTCTTTAAGTAAACATTCTGGGGAGCGAGTCTTCTACTGTTATAAATGACAGTTATTTATATTGTTTTTCAGTATTTAAATTTTTTTTATAGCCAATGATTCTTTAGATATTTATCTCAAGAGGCAAGGCTCTTCCTAAACCGCGCCAACGCCACCGCAAAAAACACCAACCCAATCCCCGCCAGCGCCAGTAAATCCGGCCACACCACACTCACCCCGGCATCGCGAAACAGAATCGCCGCACTCAAGCTCACAAAATGCGTCGACGGCGAGCCCTGCATCACCCATTGCAACCATTCGGGCATGCTGTCCAGCGGCGTACTGCCGCCTGACAACAGCAACATCGGAATAATCACCGGGATCGCCAACAAGCCAAACTGCGGCGTCGAGCGGGCGAGGGTGGCGAGGAAGATGCCCAGGGCGGTGCTGGCAAACAGGTACAGCGCCGTCACCAGCAGGAACAGGCTCAACGAGCCGGCCAGCGGCACGCCGAGCAGGCCCTTGACCACCACTTCCAGCGACAGCCAGGTACACAGCACCACCACCAGCATGTTGCTCCAGATTTTTGCCAGCATGATTTCCAGGGCGGTCAGTGGCAGTACCAGCAAATGGTCGAGGGTGCCGTGCTCACGTTCGCGCAGCAGGGCGGTGCCGGTCAGGACGATGGCGAGGATGGTGATGTTATTGACAATCTGGATCACCGCCAGGAACCAGCCACCTTCCAGGTTGGTATTGAACAGCGCCCGGGTGGTCAGCGCCGCCGGTGCCCGTTGACTGGCATCCGCCTGGCCGCTGTAGGTCAGCAGCTCGCGCTGGAAAATCCGCCCGATATAGCCGGCGCCCATAAAGGCCTGGCTCATGGCCGTGGCATCCACATTGACCTGCACGCTCGGCTGGCGGCCGGCCAGCAGGTCGGCCTGGAAATTGGCCGGCACGTTGATCACGAAGGTGTACTGGCCGCTGTCCATCACCTTGTCCAGTTGGTCGTAGGCCAGTGGCACGGCGGGCTGGAATTCCGGGGGTTGCAGGGCTTCGGCCAACTGGCGTGACAATTGGCCATGGTCTTCATCGACAAAGGCCACGCTGGCGTTATGCACGCCAATCACCGAGCCGGCCGCTGGCATATAGATGGCGACGGTGAAGGCATAGAACAGAAACAGCAGCAACACGCTGTCGTGACGCAGGCTGGTGAGTTCTTTGAGCCCCAGGCGCAGGATATGGGCGAACTTATGCATCAGGCCTCCTGCTTCTTGAGCATGACCAGGCTCAGCCCGGTGAACCCCAGGAAAAATCCGAACAGCGCCAGGCACTGTGGCCACAGTTGGCGCAGGTCCAGGGCTTTGGTGAAGGTGCCGACGGCCACATCCAGGAAATAGCCAGCGGGAAACAGTATACCCATCAGCGCGGCCGCGCCTTCCAGGGACGAGCGCGGCACGATCAACCCGGAGAACTGGATGGTCGGCAGGCTGGTGATGATCATGGTGCCGAGGATCGCCGCGATCTGGGTGCGGGTGAACGCGGAAATCAGCAGGCCCATGCTGGTGGTGGCCAGCACATACAGCAGGCCGCCAAACGCCAGGGTCACGCCACTGCCCTTGAACGGCACGCCGAACAGCCAGCGGTTCATCGCCACCAGCAAGGCCAGGTTGATCAGGCTGATGACCAGGTACGGCGCCTGTTTGCCCAGGAGAAACTCCAGGCGGGTCAGCGGTGTGGCATAAAAGTTGGTGATCGAGCCCAGTTCCTTCTCGCGCACGATGCCCAGGGCGGTGAGCATGGCCGGGATAAACGCCAGGATCAGCGCCATCACGCCCGGGCCGATGGCATTGACGCTGACCACGTCCTGGTTATAGCGAAAGCGCGTTTCCAGTTTGGCGGCGGCGGGGCGGGTTTGCGGTGTGCTGCTGAGTTCGGCCAACTGCTGCAGATTTTCCTGATGCACAGCCTCGACATAGTTGCGGCTGGTCTCGGCGCGAAACGGCATGCCGCCATCGAGCCAGGCGGCCACCGCCGGTTGGCGCCCGGCGTACAGGTCGCGGCCAAAGCCCGGGGGGATTTCCAGGGCCAGTTTGATTTCCGAACGTTGCAGGCGCCGGTGCAACTCGGCCGAATCGCTGATCGGTGGCTGTTCGGCGAAGTAGCGCGAACTGCGGAAGGCCTCCAGGTAAGCGCGGCTTTGCGGCGTCTGGTCCTGGTCGTACACGGCGAAGGCGAGCTTCTCTACGTCCAGGGAAATGCCGTAGCCGAAGATCACCATCATGAAAATCGCCCCGAGCAGAGCAAAGGCCATGCGCACTTTGTCGCGCAGCAGTTCCTTGCCTTCGCGACTGGCCACCGCCAGCAGGCGCGCCAGGCTGAAGCCGCGTTTGCTGACCGGCGGCGTGCTCGGTGTGCTGACGGTTGCGCTGGGCGCGGCGGCTTCCGGGGCCTCCTGGGCTTGCTCCAGGCAGGTGACAAACGCGGCTTCCAGGGTCTCGCCGTGGAATTGCTGTTGCAGAGCGTCCGGGGTGTCGCAGGCCAGCACCTTGCCGGCGTGCATCAACGAGATGCGGTCGCAGCGCTGGGCTTCGTTCATAAAGTGGGTGGAGAGGAAAATCGTCACCCCTTGCTCGCGGGACAGCTCCACCAGCAAACGCCAGAAATCGTCGCGCGCGGCGGGGTCCACGCCGGACGTGGGTTCGTCGAGGATCAGCACTTCCGGGCGATGCAGCACCGCCACGGCCAGGGACAGGCGCTGGCGCAAACCCAGGGGCAGTTCGCCGGAGGGCTGTTCGGCGATTTCGCCCAGGTCAAAGCGTTGGATCAGTTCCTCAATGCGCGGCCCACTGTCGGCCTTGGGCAGGTCGAACAACTGTGCGTGCAGCACCAGGTTCTGGCGCACGCTGAGTTCGCCGTACAGCGAGAAACTCTGGGACATGAAGCCCACGCGCTTGCGGGTCGCCAGGTCCTTGGCATTCACCGGGTTGCCCAGCAGTGTGGCGCTGCCTTCACTGGCCGGCATCAGCCCGGTGAGGACTTTCATGGTGGTGGTCTTGCCGCAGCCGTTGGAGCCGAGAAAGCCGAAGATCTCGCCACGGCCAATGGCGAAGCTGACTTTGTTGACAGCGGTGAAGTCGCCAAAGCGCAGGGTCAGGTCGTGGGCTTCGATGGCGATATCGGTGTTGTCGTGTGCCCGAGGGGGGATCACCAGCGGCTGGTTGTTGTGCGCGCTGTCGCCCTGGAAATGGGTGAAGGCTTCATCCAGCTTGCCACTGGGCGTAACAGCAGCCAGGTCACGGCTCAGGCCATCGGCAATCAGCTTGCCGCGGTCGAGCATCAGGCAGTGCTCGAACTGCTCGGCTTCTTCCATGTAGGCCGTGGCCACCAGCAGCGTCAGTTGCGGGCGCTCGCTGCGTACGGTTTCTACCAACTCCCAGAAACGTCGGCGTGATAGCGGGTCGACGCCGGTCGTGGGCTCATCAAGGATCAGCAAGTCCGGGTCATGGATCAGCGCGCAGCACAGCCCCAGTTTCTGCTTCATCCCGCCCGACAGCTTGCCGGCTGGGCGGTCGGCGAAACGTGCCAGGTCGGTGGCCAGCAGCAGGTTGTGCATGCGCTGCTCGCAATCGGCTTTGGACAGGCCAAACAGGGTGGCAAAAAACCGGATGTTTTCGCGGATGGACAGCTCGGGGTACAGGTTGCCGCCCAGGCCCTGGGGCATAAAGGCGATCAGCGGGTACAGGCTGTTGCGGTGGCGGCGGTCTTCGATGGAGCCGCCCAGCACCTGCAGGTCGCCGGCCTGCAGCTTTTTAACCCCGGCGATCAGGCCCAGCAGGCTCGACTTGCCCGCGCCATCCGGGCCGATCAGGCCGCAGCGGGTGCCGGCCGGCAGGCTGAAGGCAATGTCGAGCAGTGCCTGTTGCTTGCCGTAGCGGTGGTTGATGCCCGTGGCGTGCAGCGCCAGCCCGTTCATTGCAGGTTGGCCGGCCAGTCCAGGTCGGCAGTGCGCACGTAGCCGGCGCCGGGCATGCCGGGCTTGGCCTGGGGCACGGCGCTGGGTTGAGTCAGGCGCAGTTTGACGCGGAACACCAGTTTCTGGCGTTCGTCGCGGGTTTCCACTTCTTTGGGGGTGAACTGCGACTTGGCCGCAACAAAGCTGATTTTCGCCGGCAACGGCTGGTCCGGCAGGGCGTCGAGTACGATCCGCGCGTCACTGCCCACGGTCAGGCGGCCGGTGACGGAGGCGGGCAGGTAGAGGTTCATGTACTGGTCATTCGGATCGATCAGCAGCAACACCCGCCCGCCGGCCCCGAGCACTTCGCCAGGTTCGGCCAGGCGCAGCTGGATGATGCCGTCGATGGGCGCGCGCAGGCTGCTGTCCTCGATTTCGCTGGTCAGTTGCGCCACCTGGGCCTGGGCCGCACCGATGGCAGCCTTGACCGCATTGACCTGGGCCTGGGCGGCTACCACCGCTGCATTGCCGGTGTTCTGGCGTGCCTGTTGCTGGTCGATCAACTGCGCGCTGGCGAAGCCGCGGCGGTACAGCTCTTGGGTACGCTTGAGTTCCTGGCTGGCCAGCAGGTTTTCGCTCTGGCGCAGCTGCACATTGGCTTCGGCGGCGGCGAAGTTTTCCTTGGCCCGCAGCACTTCGGCCTCGGCCTGGGAGCGCTGGGCTTCCAGGGTGCGGGTGTCGATACGTGCCAGCAGTTGGCCCTTGAGCACCTTGTCGCCTTCATCGACCCGCACCTCGGCCAGGCGCCCGGGGACCTTGGTGGCGATCTGCACTTCGGTGGACTCCAGTCGGCCGTTGCCCATGCTCAACCCTTCCGGCAGGCGGTCGAGGGTGGACTTCCAGTAGCCGAAGCCGCCGGCGGCCACCAGCAACAGAATCAGGAGAAAAGCGAAGAAGTGCGAACTGCGATGGGGCGTCGACATGGGTGCATCCTGCGGTGTTAGCGTCCTAGTTTGCCGGGATCGTAACCGATAGCCGTTGATACCGGTCAAATGAATCCCTTTAGGCGTTAACGCAGGGCCATGACCGCCGCCCATTGCTCGGCCGTCACCGGCATCACCGACAAGCGACTGCCTTTTTGTACCAACGGCAATTCGGCCAGGGCGGTTTGTTGCTTGAGGTAGCCCAGCCCGAGGACTTTGGGGAAGGCCTCGACGTGGGCCACGGTGATGGCGCTCCACGGATTTTTTTCCGCTGTGGCCTTGGCATCGAAGTAATGGCTGTCGGGCTCCAGCGCCGTCGGGTCTGGATACGCTGCTTCGATGATTTTCCCTACACCGGCAATCCCCGGTTCCGGGCAACTGGAGTGGTAGAAGAAAAACGCGTCACCCACGGCCATGGCCCGCAGGAAGTTGCGCGCCTGGTAATTGCGCACGCCATCCCAGCGTGCTTCGCCGAGTTTTTCCAGGCCCTGGATGGACAACTCATCGGGCTCGGACTTCATCAGCCAATAGGCCATGGTTTTGCTCCTTTACAGGGGATTGGGCAGGTTGTGCGGCAACTTCATGACAAACCGACGGTCGGTTGACGTCAAGGTTTGCGTGTTGGTTCACGTTAACGCAGAATGCCGGGATTTTAAGCTTGACGCAGCTGGAACGGGCTACTTTGGAACGTTGCTGTCATCGTGTGTGATAGGCCTGAAGGGGGGCAATCGATGAAACGCAAACCGGATTTACTATGGATTTTGGTTATTTTGTTCGGTCTGGGCGTCGTGACCACCGGGTATGCGCAGAGCCTCTGGTCGAACAAGACCGAAGCGCCTGTTGAATTTGCACAGCAGCAGCCACAAACCTTCAAGCATTGATGCTATTTCGGCGCCGTTGATTGCAGCGGCGTTCCCTCTGCGACATACCACTTCCTGTCGGTCACGGTGCCATTCAGCGGCACGTCCCAGCTGGCCTGCGCCAGTCGCTCGACCTTCTGGCATTCATGGGCCAGCCCCAGTAGCGTCGGCTTGCGCCACGCCGAGCGGCGCGCCAGGTACGCCAGGCTACGATCGTAAAAACCGCCGCCCATGCCCAGCCGCCCACCCGCGTCATCAAAACCCACCAACGGCAGCAGCACCAGGTCCAGGGCCCAGACCTTGCGCTGGCGGCCGACATTGACCCGTGGCTCAAGAATGCCGAAGCGATTGGGCACAAGCTTTTCCCCGGGGCGCACGCGTTGGAACACCATCTTGGTCCGTGGCCAGGCACTGAGCACCGGCAGGTAGGTGGCCTTGCCCCGACGCTGGGCCGCGCGCAGCAGCAAGCGCGGATCGATTTCGCCATCCGTCGGCAGGTACAGGGAAATATGTTTGGCCCGGCAAAACAGCGGGTGCTGTGCCAGTTGCCGATACAAGCCAAGCGCTGCCTGGCGTTGCTCGCCTGGCGTGAGGGCGCGGCGGGCCTTGCGTAACATGCGTCGAAGGTGCGGACGGGAAAGCGGCGCAGGTTCGGTCATGGTGTTCGGCTCATAAAACAATGCCAGTCCGGGGACTGGCATTGAGTTTGGGAATTCAGGCTCCCCGACAGAACCGCTGTCGACTTAGCCCTTGAACCCGAAAGTTCAAGGTGGAAGAAGCAGTAGGCTTTAAGGCTTTCCGTCTAGCGGACATGCACACCAGCCCAACGTGCAACTTCCAGGGTAGTGCGAATCGGCTCAGGGACATCGCCGACTGGCAAGCACGCCAGGGAGTGAGGCGAGTATACCCCAAACAGGTCCGGCAATCAGCCTTTGGGTTGCTCTTGATCGTTGGAAAGGGCCAGGTCGACACGTTCCAGCAGGTCGCGTACTTGCTCGCGTGTCGAGCCGCTGGCCTGGACGTCAGGGCGTTCCTGCCTGTGCAGCAAATCGTGGGTAATGTTCAGCGCGGCCATCACGGCGATACGGTCGGCGCCGATGACTTTGCCGCTGCTGCGGATTTCACGCATCTTGCCATCCAGGTAGCGGGCGGCGCTCACCAGGTTGCTGCGCTCTTCCTGGGGGCAGATGATTGAATACTCTTTGTCGAGGATCTGCACGGTGACGCTATTGCTTGAACTCATGAGTCTTGCTCCAGGGCCTTCAGGCGCGAAATCATCGATTCGACCTTACGCCGGGCGATTTCGTTTTTTTCAATGAGGTGAGCGCGTTCCTCGCGCCAGGTCTTTTCCTGAGCTAATAGGAGTCCGTTTTGACTCTTTAGTTGCTCGACCCGGGTAATTAGCAATTCGAGTCTGGCCATCAGCGCTTGCAAGTCGGTGTCTTCCATGGGGTTCCACTGGATTTGTCTGATGAATGGCAACTGCAGGATAAACGATCTGACGCCCTTGATAGTCGGGTGCGTCTGCCGGTGCTAGGATACAGCGCTTCATTCTAGACATCGCGCCGCCTGGCGCCTAGCTCATCATGCCTATTCAGAACTCCCCGTACGATGCTTTTTCCAAACTGCTGAGCGCCAGCGGTCATTCTTGCTCGCCTGCCGAACTGCATGGCGTGCTGCTGGGCCGCAGTTGCACCGGCGTCGGTTTTGACGCCGACAACTGGTTGGCCGACGCCGCAGAAGTGCTCGAAACGGAGCCAGTAGATAATGTTCGTAACGCCTTGATCGGCCTGCAAGAAATGGTCAAGGGCGAGTTGACCGGCGATGACATTGCGGTAGTCCTATTGCTGCCGAGCGATGATGCGCCACTGGCCGAGCGCGCTGCCGCCCTGGGCGAATGGTGCAAGGGTTTCCTCACCGGCTTTGGCGTGAATTCCGGCGGCCTGGAACTGAGCACCGACGCCCAGGAAGTGTTGCAGGACCTGGCAGCCATCTCCCAGGTGCAAGATGCCCTGGAAGAATCCGAAGACGGCGAAGGTGACTACATGGAAGTCATGGAATACCTGCGCGTCGCGCCGCTGCTGTTGTTCACCGAGACCAAAAAATCGGCTGAACCCGCCGCCATCAAGCCGTCGCTGCACTAAGAGAGGGAACCCACCTGCCCATGATTCATATCCCCAAAGCGGAATACACCCGCCGCCGCAAGGCGCTCATGGCGCAGATGGAACCCAACAGCATCGCGATCCTGCCGGCCGCCGCCGTGGCGATCCGCAACCGTGATGTCGAACACGTCTACCGCCAGGACAGCGACTTCCAGTACCTGAGCGGTTTCCCCGAGCCGCAAGCGGTGATTGTGTTGATGCCTGGGCGCATTCACGGCGAATACGTGCTGTTCTGCCGCGAACGCAATGCCGAGCGCGAATTGTGGGACGGCCTGCGCGCCGGCACCGAAGGCGCGATTCGCGAGTACGGGGCCGACGATGCCTTTCCGATCACCGATATCGACGACATCCTGCCCGGCCTGATCGAAGGCCGCGACCGGGTGTATTCGGCCATGGGCAGCAATGCCGAGTTCGACCGGCACCTAATGGAGTGGATCAATGTGATCCGCTCCAAGGCGCACCTCGGTGCGCAGCCGCCGAACGAATTCGTTGCCCTGGATCATCTGCTGCACGACATGCGCCTGTATAAATCCGCCGCAGAAGTGAAAGTCATGCGCGAAGCCGCGCGGATTTCCTGCGCGGCCCATATCCGGGCGATGCAGGCCTGCCGCGCCGGGCTGCATGAGTTCAGCCTGGAAGCCGAGCTGGACTACGAGTTCCGCCGGGGCGGGGCGAAGATGCCGGCCTATGGCTCCATCGTCGCTTCGGGGCGCAACAGTTGCATCCTGCACTACCAGCAGAATGACGCGCTGCTCAAGGACGGCGACCTGGTATTGATCGACGCCGGTTGTGAGATCGACTGCTATGCCAGCGATATCACCCGGACCTGGCCGGTCAATGGCAAGTTCTCCGCCGAGCAGAAGGCGATCTACGAAATTGTGCTGGCCTCCCAGGAAGCCGCTTTTGCGCAGATCGCGCCGAACAAGCACTGGAACCAGGCCCATGAGGCAACCGTGCAAGTGATCACCGCCGGGCTGGTGAAGCTGGGCTTGTTGCAGGGTGAGGTGGACGAGTTGATCGCCAGCGAAGCCTACAAGGCGTTCTATATGCACCGCGCCGGGCACTGGCTGGGCATGGATGTGCATGATGTAGGCGAGTACAAGGTCGGCGGCGAATGGCGGGTGCTGGAAGTGGGCATGGCCCTGACCGTGGAACCGGGTATCTACATTGCCCCGGACAACCAGAACGTGGCAAAGAAATGGCGTGGCATAGGCGTGCGCATCGAGGATGACGTGGTGGTGACCAAGCAAGGCTGTGAAATTCTGACCGATGGCGTGCCCAAGGGCGTGGCCGAGATCGAAGCGCTGATGGCGGCCGCCCGATGAGCCGGGTCAACCTGGCCATTATCGGTGGCGGCCTGGTGGGCGCCAGCCTGGCCTTGGCATTGCAGGCCGGGGCCAAGGCCCGGGGCTGGAAGATCATGCTGATCGAACCCTTCGCCCCCGGCGACAGCTACCAGCCGAGCTACGACGCCCGTTCCTCGGCGCTGTCCTTTGGCGCGCGGCAGATCTATCAGCGCCTGGGTGTGTGGCAAGACATTTCCCGGCGCGCCGAGCCGATCAAGCAGATCCATGTTTCCGACCGTGGCCGCTTCTCCACTGCACGCTTGTCGGCGCTCGAAGAGGGTGTGCCGGCCCTGGGCTATGTGGTGGAAAACGCCTGGCTCGGGCAGTGCCTGTGGCAAGGCTTGGATAAGGACGTGATCAGTTGGCGTTGCCCGGCCGAAGTCAGCCGCCTGGAACCGCTGGCCGATGGCTACCGCCTGACCCTCAACGACGAAACCGTCATCGAGTGCGACCTGGCGGTACTGGCCGATGGTGGCCGCTCCGGCCTGCGCGAGCAGTTGGGCATTGGCGTCAAGCAGCGCCCCTACAACCAGAGCGCCCTGATCGCCAACATCACCCCCAGCGAAGCCCATAACGGCGAGGCCTTCGAGCGTTTCACCGACGATGGCCCGATGGCCTTGCTGCCCCTGGCCGACAACCGTTGCGCGCTGGTGTGGACCCGCGTCGGCATGGACGCCCAGCGCTTGGCGCAGTTGGATGAACGCAGTTTCCTCAGCGAGTTGCAGGGCGTGTTCGGCTATCGCCTGGGCACCCTCAAGCAGGTCGGTGCCCGTCACTTGTATCCGCTGACCCTGGTGGAGGCCGAGGAGCAGGTGCGCTCGCACCTGGTGATCCTCGGCAACGCCGCCCACAGCCTGCACCCGATTGCCGGCCAGGGTTTCAACCTGTCGCTGCGCGATGCCTCTGCCTTGGCCGAGGCCTTGCTGGCCGGGCCGGCGGTGCCGGGCGACCTGGCGACCTTGCAGGCCTACCGCGAACGCCAGCGCCTGGACCAGCAACTGACCGTGGGCTTCTCCGACCAGGTCACCCGCCTGTTCGGCAGCGGCCAACCACTGGTCGCCATGGGCCGCAACCTCGGCCTGCTGGGCCTGGACCTGCTGCCGCCGGCCAAACGCTGGTTCGCCCGACAGGCCATGGGCCTGGGCACGCGCCCCGATGCGTAAGTGGTTGCCCTACGAACACCTTCATGACAGTTGCGCCACCCAGGTGGCGCGAGTCCTTTACCTGCGGCACACGCCGCCAGCGAAACAGGCATAAAGCATGGACATGCGCGCAGATGTGCTGATTGTCGGGGCCGGAATGGTCGGAAGCGCCCTGGCGCTGGCGTTGCAGGGCAGTGGCCTGCAGGTGCTGCTGCTCGATGGCAGCCCAATGAGCGTCAAGCCGTTCGACGCCGATGCACCCTTTGAACCGCGGGTGAGCGCCTTGTCGGCCGCCAGCCAGCGCATTCTCGAACGCCTGGGCGTGTGGGACGGCATTGCCAGCCGCCGCGCCAGCCCCTACGGCGAGATGCAGGTGTGGGATGGCAGCGGCACCGGGCAGATCCACTTTTCGGCGGCCAGCGTGCATGCCGAGGTGCTGGGGCATATTGTCGAAAACCGTGTGGTCCAGGACGCCCTGCTCGACCGCCTGCACGATTGCGACCTGGGCCTGCTGGCCAATGCGCGCCTGGAGCAGATGCGTCGCTCCGGCGATGACTGGCTGCTGACCCTGGCCGATGGCCGCACCCTGCGCGCGCCGCTGGTGATCGCCGCCGACGGTGCCAACTCGGCCGTGCGCCGCCTGACCGGCACCGCCACCCGTGAATGGGATTACCTGCACCACGCCATCGTCACCAGCGTGCGCAGCAGCCAACCACACCAGCGCACGGCCTGGCAGCGTTTCACCGACCATGGCCCGCTGGCGTTCCTGCCGCTGGTGCGCGATGGCCAGGACGATTGGTGCTCGATCGTCTGGTCGACCACGCCGAGCGAGTCCGAACGCCTGATGGCCCTGGACGACGCAAGCTTCTGCGGTGAACTGGAGCGCGCCTTTGAAGGCCGGCTGGGCCGCGTGGTCAGTGCCGACCCACGCCTGTGCGTCCCGCTGCGCCAGCGCCACGCCAAGCGCTACGTCGCCGAGGGCCTGGCGCTGATTGGTGATGCCGCCCACGTTATCCACCCATTGGCGGGGCAGGGCGTGAACCTGGGCTTCCTCGACGCGGCGGTGTTGGCCGAGGTGCTGTTGCAGGCGTCTGAACGCGGTGAACGCTTGGCGGATGTGAAGGTGCTCAGCCGCTACGAGCGGCGGCGCATGCCCCACAACCTGGCGCTGATGGCGGCGATGGAGGGCTTTGAACGGCTATTCCAGGCCGATCAGTTGCCGTTGCGCTGGTTGCGCAATGCCGGGCTGAAGATGGTCGACCAGATGCCTGAGGCCAAGGCCCTGTTTGTGCGACAGGCGCTGGGTTTGACTGGGGACTTGCCGGATCTGGCCAAGGCCTGAGGCCATCTGCCGCACCCTAAAGGGGGGCTCATGCAACATCTCGTAACTTCTGCGGCCAGTGTTAGGTTGAGATGCTAAATGTGAGTCCTTATCATTTGCGCTCACTTTTCCTACGAGAGACCGCACCTATGTTGGCACCCAAGCGCCTCCTGACTGCCCTGGCACTCACCCTGATCGCCAGCACCACCGCCCAGGCGGCTGACGAGGTGGTGGTCTACTCCTCTCGTATCGATGAGTTGATCAAGCCGGTCTTCGACGCCTACACCCAGAAAACCGGGGTGAAGGTGAAGTTCATCACCGACAAGGAAGCGCCGCTGATGCAGCGCATCAAGGCCGAAGGTCAGAACGCCACGGCTGACCTGCTGCTGACCGTCGATGCCGGCAACCTCTGGCAAGCCGAGCAGATGGGCATTCTGCAACCGTTCACCTCCAAGGTGATCGACGCCAATATTCCTGCGCAATATCGTGCTGCCAGCCACGCCTGGACCGGCTTGAGCCTGCGGGCGCGGACCATTGCCTACTCCACCGCTCGCGTCAAACCGGGTGAGTTGACCACCTACGAAGCCCTGGCCGACAAACAATGGGAAGGCCGCCTGTGCCTGCGTACGGCGAAGAAGGTCTACAACCAGTCGCTGACCGCCACCCTGATCGAGACCCATGGCGCGCAAAAGACCGAGGAGATCATCAAGGGGTGGGTCAACAACCTGTCCACCGACGTGTTCTCCGATGACGTGGCCGTGCTGGAAGCGATCAATGCCGGGCAATGCGATGTCGGTATCGTCAACACTTACTACTATGGCCGCCTGCATAAGCAAAAGCCGGACCTGGGCGTCAAACTGTTCTGGCCGAACCAGGGTGACCGTGGTGTACACGTCAACCTCTCGGGCATCGGCCTGACCCAGTACGCGCCGCACCCGGAAGCCGCCAAGGCCCTGGTGGAATGGATGACCACGCCTGAGGCGCAGAAGATCTTTGCCGACGTGAACCAGGAGTTCCCGGCCAACCCGGCGGTGCAGCCGTCTGAAGAAGTGGCTGCCTGGGGCAAGTTCAAGGCTGATACCTTGCCGGTGGAAGTGGCGGGCAAGCGCCAGGCCGAGGCGATTCGCCTGATGGATCGTGCGGGCTGGAACTGAGTACAATTTGTAAGGCTCCACAAATCTAATGTGGGAGCTGGCTTGCCTGCGATAGCATCACCCCGGTATCACTGATAAACCGAGGTGTCTGCATCGCAGGCAAGCCAGCTCCCACAATGTTTTGTGCATGCCTCCAAATCATCCACTGCTTGAGAATTCCTTTTGGCCCACCCCGCCCAACGCCGCTGGTACCTGCCGGTCTTCACTGTCGCCGCCCTGGTGCTGCTGCCGCTGAGCGTCCTGCTGCTGTCCTGGCAAAGCATCGATACGCAAATCTGGTCGCACCTGTGGGCCACCCAGATGCCGCGTCTGCTGGGCAACACCTTGACCCTGGTGTTGGGCGTCGGGGTGGGTGTCACGGTGCTGGGCGTGAGCCTGGCGTGGCTGACCAGCCTCTGTGAGTTCCCCGGCCGGCGCTGGCTGGATTGGGCCTTGATGCTGCCGTTTGCCATCCCGGCCTATGTCCTGGCATTTGTCTTCGTTGGCCTGCTGGACTTCTCCGGGCCGGTACAAACCCTGCTGCGCGAATGGTTCGGCATGGGCCTGCGCCTGCCGCGTGTGCGTTCGACCAGTGGCGTGATCATCGTGCTGGTGCTGGTGTTCTATCCCTATGTCTACCTGCTGGCGCGTACCGCCTTCCTGGCCCAGGGCAAGGGCTTGATGGAAGCGGCGCGGGTGCTGGGTCAATCGCCCTGGCAGGCCTTCTGGCGGGTGGCCCTGCCCATGGCGCGCCCGGCTGTCGGTGCCGGCGTGGCCCTGGCGTTGATGGAAACCCTGGCGGATTTCGGCGCGGTGTCGGTGTTTAATTTCGATACCTTTACTACCGCCATCTACAAGACCTGGTATGGCTTTTTCAGCCTGTCCAGCGCCGCGCAACTGGCGAGCCTGCTGCTGTTGGTGGTGATGCTGGTGCTCTACGGCGAACGCCGGGCCCGGGGGGCCAGCCGCCCGGGCAATGAGCGACCGCGGGGCAAGGCGCTGTATCACCTGCATGGCTTCAAGGCAGCCGCCGCCACGGGCTGGTGCGCCCTGGTGTTTGCCTGCGCCTTCGTCATCCCGATGATCCAACTGCTGGCCTGGTTCTGGCAGCGCGGGCGTTTCGACCTCGACGAGCGCTATGCCGGGCTGATTGTGCATACCCTCTACCTGGGCGGCATGGCCGCGTTGATCACCGTCAGCGTCGCGTTGCTGTTGGCCTTCGCCAACCGCCTGGCGCCGACCCGGGCCATCCGTTCCGGGATCAGCCTGGGCAACCTGGGCTACGCCTTGCCGGGGTCGGTCTTGGCAGTGTCGATCATGCTGGCGTTCAGCTATCTGGACCGCGAGCTGGTGATCCCGGTTTCCAGCTGGTTGGGCGGTGCGGGCAAGCCTTTGTTGCTGGGCAGCCTGTCGGCCCTGGTGATGGCCTATCTGGTGCGCTTCCTGGCCGTGGCCTATGGCCCGCTGGAAAACAGCCTGGCGCGCATCCGCCCGTCGTTGCCGGAAGCAGCGCGCAGTCTTGGGGTCAGTGGGCCACGACTGTTTTGCAAAGTGTATCTGCCGCTGTTGCTGCCAGGCACCTTGAGCGCGGCCTTGCTGGTGTTTGTCGATGTGCTCAAGGAAATGCCCGCGACCCTGCTGATGCGCCCGTTCGGCTGGGATACGCTGGCGGTACGCATCTTTGAGATGACCAGCGAGGGCGAGTGGGCGCGTGCCTCCTTGCCTGCCCTGACCCTGGTATTGGTCGGCCTGTTGCCGGTCATCGGTTTGATCCGACGTTCGGCCCGACGAATCGGTTAGGTGCCAGTCCTACGGCTTGAGGCTACAATGCGCGGCATTCGGTGCGGCCCGTCTTTCGGGCTGGGTTGCTGATTGTGGCTGCGGGCCTTGTATTTCAAGGTGTGTAGCCCGAACGGCAACCGTCCGCACCTTCGCCACGCCCGGAAGGAGAAACCCATGGGACAGCGTACGCCTCTGTATGACCTGCATCTCGCCCTTGGCGCGAAGATGGTCGATTTTGGCGGTTGGGATATGCCTCTGCACTACGGCTCGCAAGTCGAGGAGCACCATCAGGTGCGTCGTGACTGCGGGGTGTTTGATGTTTCCCACATGACCGTGATCGATATTTCGGGCCCCCAGGCCAGGGAATGGCTGCAGTACCTGCTGGCCAATGATGTCGATCGTTTGCATGGTTGCGGCCATGCGTTGTACAGCGCCATGCTCAACGAGCAGGGCGGGGTGGTGGACGACATGATTGTCTACCGCGCCGAAGACGGTTACCGGCTGGTGGTCAATGCGGCCACCCGCGACCAGGATATCGCCTGGATGCAGGCCCAACTGGGCAACTACCCGGTACTGATGCGCGAACGCCCGGACCTGGCCATGCTGGCGATCCAGGGCCCCCACGCCCGGCACAAAATTGCCGAGCTGGTTACCCAGTCTCGCGGTGTGTTGATCCACCAGCTCAAGCCTTTCGAGGGCCGTGCCGACGGCGACTGGTTTATCGCACGTACTGGCTATACTGGCGAAGATGGCTTGGAAATCGTCCTGCCTGCCGACCAGGCCCCGGGGTTTTTCAACGACCTGGTGGGCGCGGGCATCTCGCCCATCGGCCTGGGCGCGCGCGACACCCTGCGCCTGGAGGCTGGCATGAACCTCTACGGCCAGGATATCCACCTGAATGTGTCACCGTTGGCCGCGAATATGGCCTGGAGCATCGCCTGGGAGCCCGCCAGCCGCGACTTCATCGGGCGCGCCGCCCTGGAAGCCGAGCGGGCGGCCGGGGTGCAGCTTAAATTGGTGGGTTTGGTGCTGGAAGAACGCGGGGTTTTACGCGCTCATCAAGTGGTTCGTATCGCCGATGTTGGCGAAGGAGAGATCACCAGTGGTAGTTTCTCTCCTACGCTGAGTAAATCCATTGCCCTGGCGCGTGTACCGATGGCCACCGCTGACCGCGCCGAAGTCGAGATTCGCGGAAAGTGGTACCCGGTGCGAGTGGTCAAGCCGACCTTCGTGCGTCATGGCAAAACCTTGATCTAACCTTTTCTGGCGGGCCAATGGCCGCTGACATTTATTTTTGAGGACACAGACTATGAGCGATATCCCTGCCGCACTGCGTTTTGCCGAAAGTCACGAATGGGCACGCCTGGAAGCGGATGGCAGCGTGACCGTCGGGATCTCCGATCACGCCCAGTCAGCGTTGGGTGATGTGGTTTTTGTTGATTTGGCGGAAGTGGGCAAGGTGTTCGCCGCAGGCGACGCTGCGGGCGTAGTAGAGTCGGTGAAGGCTGCTTCGGATATTTATTCGCCAGTGTCGGGTGAAGTGATTGCGGTCAACGAGGAATTGACCGACACCCCTGAGTTGCTCAATGAAAAACCCTACGAGGCCTGGATCTTCAAACTCAAGCCAAGCAATACCGCCGAACTGGACAAACTGCTGGATGCCGCTGGCTACAAAGCCGCCACCGACGAATAACACCGCCCGCTGCAGGAGCCGGCTTGCCGGCTCCTGCAAAGGTCAAGGCTTGAGCGCCTGCTTCACCGCCGCCACAGCCCGTTCCACATCCGCCTTGGTCATCGCCGTAAACATCGGCAACGACACAATCAAACGCCCAACTCTTTCCGCCACCGGGAACATGCCGTCCTTGAACCCCTGTGCCCGATACAGGCTCAGCAGGTGGATCGGCGGGTAGTGATAGCCAATGCCCACGCCCTGGGCCTGCATCTGTTCCATGAACGTGGCACGGGCCGGCAGGCCGTCCGCGCGCTCGGGCAGCACCAACTGGAACAGGTGCCAGTTGCTGTTTTCAAAGTCAGCAGGCGGCAGTTGCGCGCCGTACAGGTGCTCGAAATCGTTGCCAAAGCACTCGAAGTAATGCCGGGCCAGCACTTGCCGATGGGCGGTGATCTGCTCGATATGGGCAAACTGGCCCAGGCCGATGGCGGCGGCGATATCGGTCATGTTGAACTTGCCGCCCAGTACATCCACGTCCAGGCCATCGAACCCGCTGCGGGTCACGCCTTGCAGGCGGTACTTCTCTGCCAGGCGTGCTTCTTCTGGGGTGTTCAAGACCAGGCAGCCGCCTTCGGAGCAGGTAATGTTCTTGTTGGCCTGGAAACTGAACGAGACAAAATCCCCGGTGGCACCAATACGCTGGCCATCCCAGCTGGAGCCCAGCGCCTGGGCGGCATCCTCGATGATCCGCAGCCCATACTTGTTGGCCAGCGCGTAGAGCATCGGCATGTCCAGCGGCAGGCCCGCCAGGTAGACCGGAATGATCGCCTTGGTGCGCGGCGTAATGGCCGCCTCCAGTTGCGCCAGGTCTATATTGCGGGTCACCGGGTCAATATCGGCAAACACGGGCGTGGCGCCGACCTCCAGAATCACGTTGGCCGTTGCCACCCAGGAAATCGGCGTGGTGATCACTTCATCCCCTGGCCCGACACCGGCGATGCGCAGGGCAATCTCCATGGTGCAGGTGCCGGAGTTGAAGGTACGTACCGGCCGGCCGCCAAAATAGGCCGACAATTGCGCTTCAAACGCCTGCACCTTGGGCCCGCTGGTGATCCAGCCGGAACGCAACACATCACCAACCGCCGCAATAGTGGCTTCATCAATGCTAGGTTTTGAAAACGGCAGGAAAGGCAGTTGGCTCATGATGTTGAAAGCATCCGTTTCAGATAGGCGATAAGTAAAGAAGCAGATCAGTGCCGGTATGGTTGCACGGCCTGACTGAATATAGCCTGTCGCCTGTGAACGAATTGTCAGCCATGGTGCTTAGAAGGCAACCCGGGCTTCAAGGAAGAGATTCTGTTCCTTGAGCTTGCCTTTGAGCTGCTCATCCCGCGCGTTTATACGATTGGCGAAGGTGTTGTAGCCCGTTTCAACATCACCCATGGACACATAGCGATAGCCGACGCCCAGGGTCACTTTTTCGCTGACCTTGGCGTCGAGCCCAAGACCTACGCTGTAGGCAAAGTTGTGCTGGCGGTTGCCGGCAAAGCGCCGGGTTTCGTTGGTCTGGTAACCGTCGGAGTCGATACGGGCCAGCCCCACTCCGGCCATGCCATAAAACGAAAGCCAATCGTTGAGCGGGATATCCTTGTAGCCATTGAGCATCAAGCGTTGGCTATGGGTGTCGAGGCTGTTGACGTTGGCGTTGAAGGGCGCCCAATAGGATTTGAATGTCGAGTTGCTTGGCATGGTGTATTCACCTTCCAGGCGCCACCCCTCCATAAAGGCATAACCCACGGCGAAGGCCGGGGTGAATGTTTTGGTGTTGTCTGGCGCATCGACCCGTTCGTTAACACGCGGGCTGGTCAGCAGTGCGCTGGAGAGGTTTTGACGGGCGCTGTTGAATTTTGCCGAACCGTACCAGCCTTCCGCCTGGGCTGAGGTGGTTGCGACCGTGGCCAGTAGCAGGGTCAGAGGCAGCTTTTGCATGGTTGTTGATTCACTTTCACCAAGAAGGGAATCCATAGCTTGCGGCGGGGAGTGCCTGGTCTGAACAGGACTTTTCTGGCGTTTGTTGGCGACGTCGATGCAACCGTCTATAGAGTTTTCAGTGCAGCCTGTAGGAAAACAACGCAAAAAAATGCCGCTTTAAAAAGCGGCATTTTTACTGAACGGTATTACTCGGCGGCGATGGCGTTTTTCGCCAGGATGGCGTTGGCCAGTTCCATGTCCGTGGCCTTCAGGCCTGGGTGGTCGGCCCGCACTTTCTGCATGGCGGCTTCCAGGTAAGGGCCACGGATGCCACCGTCGCTGGCGACGAAGCTGCCAGCGTCGTCCTGGGCGGCGACGACCAGCTTGTGGTCCTTGAAGGTCAGGTAGGTCGAGCCGGTAGTGGCGCCCGACGAGATGACATTACGCCAGAAGCTGTCGGCCATCGCTGAACCAACAGGGAGGGACAGCACGGCGAGGGTGGCGACAGCATATTTGAGACGCATGATGGGTGACTCCGACTGGGTTAACTGAACTGTTTGATTGTCGATAACCCAGCCTAGTTCCGTGGCGGCCTAAACAGTTTCGATCCGCAGAATCACGCCGTCCTGGCCAACCACCCGCACTTGAGCCCCCACAGGCGCATCAGGCCCGGTGACCATCCATACCCCATCGCCGACCTTGATCTTGCCCCGGCCATCGATAATTGCCTGGTGCACCACAAAGGTACGGCCAACCAGCTCCGAACCCCGCATATTCAGGCCCGGCTGGTCGCTGGCCTTGGCGCTGCTGCGCTGGCGCTTCCACCAGTACACCGCCGTGAGGATGGACAGCACGGCAAACAGCAGCAGTTGCAGCTCCAGCCCAAGCCCCGGGATCAGGAACTTGAGCACGCCCACGGCCGCCGCCGCGATCCCCATCCACAGCAGATAGCCACCGGCACCAAACACTTCGAGAATCAACAGCACCGTGCCCAGCGCCAGCCAATCCCAGAACGACAGGTGTTGCAAAAATTCCCACATGGCGCGGGCCTCAGGCTTTCTTGTTGTCGAAGGTGGCCTTGACGATTTCGCCGATGCCGCCCACTGCGCCGATGACCTGGCTGGCCTCCAGCGGCATCAGGATCACTTTGCTGTTGTTGGCCGAGGCCAGCTTGCCCAGGGCATCGATGTATTTTTGCGCGACAAAGTAGTTGATGGCCTGCACATTACCGGTGGCAATCGCTTCCGAGACCACTTGGGTGGCGCGGGCTTCGGCTTCGGCTTGCCGTTCACGGGCTTCGGACTCGAGGAACGCGGCCTGGCGCCCCCCTTCAGCCTCGAGGATCTGCGCCTGCTTCTTGCCTTCGGCGGTCAGGATGGCGGAGGCGCGCAGGCCTTCGGCTTCCAGGATCTGGGCACGCTTGATCCGCTCGGCTTTCATCTGGCCGGACATGGCCGCCATCAGGTCGGCAGGCGGGCTGATGTCCTTGATCTCGATACGGGTGATCTTGATGCCCCACGGCGCGGTGGCTTCATCGACCGTGCGCAGCAGCTTTTCGTTGATGCCGTCGCGCTGGCTGAGCATGGCGTCCAGCTCCATGGAGCCGAGCACCGTACGGATATTGGTTTGCAGCAGGTTGCGGATCGCATGTTCGAGGTTGTTGACCTCGTAGGCCGCCTGGGCGGTGTTCACCACCTGGAAGAAACACACCGCGTCGATCTGCACCGTGGCGTTATCGGCGGTGATCACTTCCTGGGGCGGAATATCCAGCACGCTTTCCATCACGTTGATCTTGCGACCGATGCGGTCCATCACCGGGATGATGATATTCAGGCCAGGCTTGAGCGTATTGGTGTAGCGGCCGAAGCGCTCCACCGTCCACTGGTAGCCCTGGGGCACGACCTTGAAGCCCATGAACAGGATGGCGATGGCCAAGCCTACGAAGAGGAGAAGCACTGTTCCGATCTGCATAACGATTCCTTGTCTGGTGATGGCTAACGTGAGGTCTGTCGATTGTAACGGGCTTGTCGCAGATAAGAACGGTTTACTCGTTCGCGGGGGTGACCCGCAACACTTCTTCGAGGGTGGTCAGCCCGGCAGCCACCTTGTGCGCACCCGCCAGGCGCAGGCTGTGCATACCGCCCTTGAGGGCCTCGCGGCGCAAGGCCTGCAGGTCGGTGTCGGCGCTGACCAGGGCCCTGGCAGCGTCATTCATCAGCATGATCTCGTAGACCCCGACGCGCCCGCGATAGCCACTGTCCCGGCACTCTGCGCAGCCATTGGCCCGGTAGACGCTGGCGGGTGGCGGCATGCAGGACTGGGTGGCGCTGTGCCAGTCGTCCTGGTTCAACGCCACCGGGCTTTTACACTGTGGGCACAACCGCCGCACCAGGCGCTGGGCCATGACCCCAAGCAAGGTGGCTTTGATCAGGTAATGGGCAATGCCCAGTTCCAGCAGGCGGCTGACTGCGCTGGGGGCGTCGTTGGTGTGCAGGGTCGAGAGCACCAGGTGGCCGGTCAAGGCTGCCTGGATCGCCATTTCGGCGGTTTCCAGGTCGCGGATCTCGCCGATCATGATGATGTCCGGGTCCTGGCGCATCAGGGCGCGGATGCCGCTGGCAAAGGTCAGGTCGATATTGTGCTGGACCTGCATCTGGTTGAAGGCCGGCTCCACCATCTCGATGGGATCTTCCACCGTACACAGGTTGACCGTGCGGGTCGCCAGTTGCCGCAGGGTGCTATAGAGGGTGCTGGTCTTGCCCGACCCGGTAGGGCCGGTGACCAGGATGATGCCGTTGGCCTGGCCGGTCATTTGCTGCCAGCGCTGCAGGTCATCGGCTGAAAGGCCCAGTTGCTGGAAATCCTGGAGCAGGACCTGGGGGTCGAAAATCCGCATCACCAGTTTCTCGCCGAAGGCCGTGGGCAGGGTTGAAAGACGCAGTTCCACTTCGAGACCCGTGGGGGTCCTGGTCTTGACCCGGCCATCCTGGGGTTTGCGCTTCTCGGCGACATTCATCCGCCCGAGGCTTTTCAGGCGGCTGACCACGGCGGTGGTGACCTGGGGCGGGAACTGATAGACATCGTGCAGCAGCCCATCGATACGCAAGCGCACGCGGCCCTGGTCGCCGCCAGGCTCGATATGGATATCGCTGGCGCGCTGGCCGAAGGCAAATTGCAGCAGCCAATCGACAATATTGACGATGTGCGCGTCGTTGGCATCGGGTTCCTGATCGCTGGCGCCGAGGCTGAGTAGGGTCTCCATAGGGGATGCAGCGGGGTTGACCTGATCGGCCCCGCTGACCGACCTGGCCAGCTGGAAGAACTCCTGGGTACAACGGCGGATCGCCTGGGGGTTGGCCACCACGCGCTTGATCGAGCGCTTCAACACATGGGCCAGGCCTGTTTCCCACTCGCGCAGGTACGGCTCGGCACTGGCCACCGTCACGCTGTCGCGATCAAGGGCGACGGCAAGGATATGGTGGCGCTGGGCGAAGGCATGGGACATCAGCGGCACCACGCTCGCCACATCGATATTCAGCGGGTCGATGCGTAGATAGGGTTGCCCCACATGATTGGCGAGCCACTCCGACAGGTGCTCCAGGGACAGCGACAGGCCGGGCCGGGCGGGGTCGGGCAGGGCCTGGCTGGCGAGAAACTCCAGCGGGTGCAGGCCGCCCGCCGGAGTGCGCCGCAAACGCTCGGCCAGGGCCTGGTCGAGCAGGCCGTGGGCGGTGAGGGCGGGCAGCAGGTCGTCGAGACGAAGCCTGCGATCCTGGTGTTCTGGCACAGCGGGCATGGCGGTTTCCTGGGCGATTTCGAGCAGTAGCGCCAAGGCTAGTCCGCTCCTGGCCGCTGTCGCCCCCAGGGTTGTTGCCGGCTTTTACTGCGCCACCGCCTGTACGGCTTGCAGCCTTGTGGATTCAACGGGTTGCAGTTCCAGCGAGCACACGCTGATCAAGTTACGAAGCTTTTCACCGATCACCTGGGCACGGTGCCAGCTCAGGCCATCCATCACCACGTCGATGTTCAGCAGGTCATCGTCGCGGGTCACGCTCACTTGTTGGGGCACCAGGCACTGCAAGGCGAAGTAGTTGAGGATGCGGCACAGCACATCGGGCTCGGCCTCGGCGAGGATCTGATAGCGCGCCTGGCAATGGCTGTTGCTGACGGCCCAGGCATCGAGGCGGGTGGCGGGGCTGGCGGGGACTGAATGCATGGCCGTTCTCCAAAATTGACTGGAGAAATTTTTACATGGGGTGGCGGGTATTTTTTATCTATGTTTGAGCGATATGCCTTATAAATGACTAAGGCAATTCGCAGAAGTTGGGTTTAAAGGTATTTTTATGCACAGTGAATTGGATGTCTACGACCGTCGGATTCTGGCGTTGCTCCAGGAAGATGCATCGCTCTCCAGCGCGCAGATTGCCGAACAGGTCGGCCTGTCGCAGTCGCCCTGCTGGCGGCGGATCCAGCGGCTCAAGGAAGAGGGAGTGATTCGTGCCCAGGTGACATTGCTCGACCGCAAGAAAATCGGCCTCAACACGCAGATCTTTGCCGAGGTCAAACTCAACGCCCATGGGCGCTCCAACTTCACGGAATTCACCGAGGCGATTCGCGGCTTCCCCCAAGTGCTGGAGTGTTATGTGCTGATGGGGTCGGTGGATTTTCTGTTGCGCATTGTCACCTCGGATATCGAGGCATATGAGCGGTTTTTCTTCGAGAAGCTGTCGATGGTGCCGGGGATACAGGAGGTTAATTCGATTGTGGCGCTGTCGGAGATCAAGTCCACCACCAGCCTGCCAGTGTTGCGGTGAGGGTGCGGGTGTCATCGCGGGCAAGCCCGCTCCCACAGGAAAATGCATTCCAATGTGGGAGCGGGCTTGCCCGCGATAGCAGTCTTACATGCGCAACAAAGTCTTCCAGGCCCGGTTCTGATACACCGCAATCACCTGGTGCATCCGCGCATCCAGCGACTCATCGGTGATCGGCTGGTTGGCCAGGGCCGCCAACTTGTTCAGTTCACCGTACAAGCGATCCAGCTCCGGGATCTCCAACAGGTGGCGGGCGTGGTGCAGCCAGGCCTGCAGGCGCTCGATGCGCGGCAGTTGCTCGGCCAGGTCTTCCGGCTGTTGCTGGTAGCGTGGCAGGCGCAGGGCGACGGCTTCGTCGGCCAGCAGGCGTGGCAACCAGTTGGCGACCTGGGCGGCGCCCTGGCGGTTGCCCCGCACATTGCGCTCCAGGGTCCAGGTACGGGCCAGCAGCCAGCGTGAAGTGTTCAGTGAGAACAGGCCCCAGCGCACGTCGGTCAATTCTTCGAGGAACTGTTCCGGCGCGGCCTTGCGCACGTCTTCATCGTCTTCACCGGCCTGGACCAGCGGGCGCCAGTCTTCCAGCAGGGCGTCGAGGGCGCTGCGCAGTTCGCTGGTGGACTGGCGTGGCGCGGCCTGGCCGAGGCTGCCGATCAGGGCACGCATTTGCGCGAGGTTTTCTACCCAGTCCTGCAACAGGCGCCAGTGGCCGTTGAAACGATATTGCTCGGCCAGGCGCTGGCTGCTGCCCAGCAGATGCCAGGTCAGCGCGGCGAAAGCGTCATCCAGGGGCATTTGCGGCTGCAGTTGCGGGGCCGGCAGGCTCAGGGAATAGCTGTTGGCGTCGAACAGGCGATAGCCGCGCTCGGCCTTGCTGATATCACACGGCATCAGCGCCAGGGTCTGGGCCAGTTCGGCCGCCAGCTCCAGCAGGGCGGCGGGCTCGCCTTCGCGCAGTTCCAGTTCCAGCTCGCAGATTTCTTCCTTCTGCTTGCCGACAATCACCTGGCCCAGGTCCAGGGCGGCTTCGATCACCACCTTGGCCTTGCCACGGCCCCAGGCGATCTCGGCACGTTCGCGTACGAAGTCGGTGGTGAAGATCGGCTTGAGGGTCTTTTTGTCCAACTCGGCCAGTTGCTCGGGCCAGCATTCGCCGTCGAGTTTCTTCACGTCGAGCTTGGCCTTGGCCAGTTTCCAGTCGTATTCATTGCGCTCCGACAAGCCGGCAACGCTGTGGCCACGGGTCTTGAGGGTCTGGATCACTTCGTCGCCATCCTTGCGCAGGCGCAGGGCAACCTTGGCCTGGGCCAGGTCGCGCTCGGGGGTGTCGAAGTACTGGTTCATCAACTCACGGCGTTCCCAGCCACTTTTGTTGCGTTTTTTCAGGAGCGGGTGCTCACGTAGCGCGACGAGGGTCTCGCGGCTGACGCGCAGCTTGATTTCGGTTTCTTTTTGCATGGCCGGAACATCCAGGATCGGGAGTGCAGCCGGGGGAATCGGTGGCTGCCAAGGTCGTGCAGTGTACAGGACTGAGCCGGGCAACGTGCCGCAACGGGTTTATTGTGCAGCGTAGATGGTTCTATGATGGGTTTCATCCGTGGAAGTTGAGAGACAGCGTATGCCTTTACCGTCCATGAAAGAACAGTTTGCCGCCCTGGTTGCCGCGCCCTCTGTCAGTTGTACCCAAGCGTCTCTCGACCAGACCAACCGCCCGGTGATCGACTTGCTTGCCACCTGGCTGGGCGACCTGGGGTTTGCCTGCGATATCCAGCAGGTCAGCCCCGGCAAATTCAACCTGCTGGCCAGCTTCGGCAGCGGCCCCGGTGGCCTGGTGCTGGCGGGGCACAGTGATACCGTGCCGTACGATGAAGCGCTGTGGCAGACCGATCCTTTGAAGTTGACGGAAGTGGATGGCCGTTGGGTAGGACTGGGTAGCTGCGACATGAAAGGCTTTTTCGCGCTGGCCATCGAAGCGGTGCTGCCGCTGCTGGACCAACCGTTCAAGCAGCCGCTGTTGATCCTCGCCACCTGTGATGAAGAAAGCTCCATGGCCGGCGCCCGCGCCCTGGCGGCGGCCGGTCGCCCCCTGGGCCGCGCGGCGGTGATTGGCGAGCCCACGGGCCTCAAGCCGATCCGCCTGCATAAGGGCGTGATGATGGAGCGCATCGATATCCTCGGGCGCAGCGGCCATTCGTCGGACCCGAGCCTGGGCCACAGCGCCCTCGAAGCCATGCATGACGCCATGGGCGAGCTGCGCGGCCTGCGTCTGGCCTGGCAGCGGGAGTATCGCAACCCTCAGTTCAGCGTGCCCCAGCCGACCTTGAATTTTGGCTGCATCCACGGCGGCGACAACCCCAACCGCATTTGCGGCCAGTGCTCCCTGGAGTTCGACCTGCGGCCCTTGCCCGGCATGGACCCCCAGGTGTTGCGCGAGGCCATTCGCCAGAAATTGACGCCCATCGCCGAGCGCCACCAGGTGCAGATCGACTACGCGCCGCTGTTCCCCGAAGTGCCACCCTTCGAGCAGCCCGAAGACGCCGAGCTGGTGCGGGTCGCGGAGCGTTTGACCGGCCATCGTGCTGAAGCAGTAGCGTTCGGCACTGAAGCGCCTTATCTTCAGCGCCTGGGTTGCGAAACCCTGGTGCTCGGCCCCGGCGACATCGCCTGCGCCCATCAACCGGGCGAGTACCTAGAAATGTCACGCTTGACGCCTACAGTGCGTCTATTGCGGGAATTGATTGAACACTACTGCCTCAAGCCCGCATAAATTAACCCCATTGCACCCCGTACATAGAAGGAGAGCGAGCGTGTCGCCAAGCCTGTTCCGACGATAACCATCAGCCCGCTGTGCGTTTAGCGATTCATCCTTTTTTGGCTGCTTTTTATTACAGGCCCAGGTGTTATGCCCGAATACGTCAATTGGCTTCGTCACGCTTCGCCCTACATCAATGCCCACCGTGACTGCACCTTTGTGGTCATGTTGCCGGGCGACGGTGTGGATCACCCCAACTTCGGCAATATCGTCCACGACCTGGTGCTGCTGCACAGCCTCGGCGTGCGCCTGGTGCTGGTGCACGGCTCGCGCCCGCAAATCGAAACCCGCCTCGCCGCTCGCGGCCTGACCCCGCATTACCACGACGGCATGCGCATTACCGATGCGGCGACCCTGGAGTGCGTGATCGATGCGGTCGGCCACCTGCGTATCGCCATCGAAGCGCGGCTGTCCATGGACATGGCATCGTCGCCGATGCAGGGCTCGCGCTTGCGGGTGGCCAGCGGCAACCTGGTGACCGCGCGGCCCATCGGCGTGCTGGATGGCATCGACTACCACCATACCGGCGAAGTACGCCGGGTCGACCGCAAGGGCATCAACCGCCTGCTGGACGAGCGCTCCATCGTGGTGCTGTCGCCCCTGGGCTATTCGCCGACCGGGGAAATTTTCAACCTGGCCTGTGAAGACGTGGCCACCCGCGCCGCCATCGACCTGGGCGCCGACAAGCTGCTGCTGTTTGGCGCCGACCTGGGCCTGATCGACGAAAATGGCCGGCTGGTGCGCGAACTGCGCCCGCAGCAAGTGCCGGCGCACCTGCAACGCCTGGGCAACAACTACCAGGCCGAACTGCTGGATGCGGCGGCCGAGGCCTGTCGTGGGGGCGTGGGGCGCAGCCATATCGTCAGTTATGTCGAGGATGGTGCACTGCTGACCGAACTCTTTACCCGGGACGGCGGTGGTACGCTGGTGGCCCAGGAACAGTTCGAGCTGGTGCGCGAGGCGGCGATTGAGGATGTCGGCGGCTTGCTGGACCTGATCAGCCCGCTGGAAGAGCAGGGGATCCTGGTGCGTCGCTCGCGGGAAGTGCTGGAGCGGGAAATCGAGCAGTTCAGCGTGGTGGAGCGCGAAGGCATGATCATCGCCTGCGCCGCGTTGTACCCGATTGCCGATTCGGACGCGGGTGAGCTGGCGTGCCTGGCGGTCAACCCGGAATATCGCCATGGCGGGCGTGGCGATGAGCTGCTCGAACGCATCGAAACCCGCGCCCGCACCCAAGGCTTGAAGACCCTGTTCGTGCTGACGACCCGCACCGCCCACTGGTTCCGCGAGCGCGGCTTTGTACCGAGCAGCGTAGACCGCCTGCCGTCGGCGCGGGCTTCGCTGTACAACTTCCAGCGTAATTCAAAGATCTTCGAGAAGACCCTATAGGCGCCACACATCTAGTGTGGGAGCAGGCAAGCCAGCTCCCACATTTTTGTCCGGGTTTATTCCTTGATGAATTTTCCGGTCACATAGGCCGAATAGTCTGGTAGCACTGTCTCTACCTTCCCTTGTTCCTTGAGAAATTTCGCTGTTTCCCCAATGGACCTGGCCGTCCCACCATTGAGCAAGGCCTCAGTTTGCTGCGCCCGGACATCCGGGAATGTGCTGCCCTCCAGCAGTTCCGGGATATCCGCAGCGTTTGCCCCGGTCAACCGGGCGATCTTCTGTACCGGCACCGAATCCACCGTCCACTCGGATTTGTGCGCCGCATACTCGGCAAACGAATCCAGGGTGACCTTGGCAAACTTGGCCACGACCTCAGGATGTTTCTCGGCAAAGTCCTTGCGCGCCACCCACACCTCGAAGGTCGGCGCGCCCCATTGGCCCACCTCGGCCGCATCGGTCAACGTCTTACCAGTTTTGCGGATTTCCCCCAGGGCAGGCGACCAGACAAAAGCCCCGTCGATATCCCCGCGTTTCCAGGCTGCGGCAATTTGTGCCGGCTGCAGGTTCAGCACTTTCACCTGGCGGGTGTCCAGGCCCCAGTGTTTCAAGGCCCCGAGCAGGCTGTAGTGGGATGTGGAGACAAAAGGTGTCGCAATGGTTTTGCCGATCAGGTCCTTGGGTGCGTCAATTTGGCTGTCGTTACGCACTACCAACGCTTCAGAACTGTTGATCTGAGCCGATACGATGAACGCTACGATGGGTAGATTGCGGGATGCGGCGGCGGCCAACGGGCTGGAACCGAGGTTGCCGATCTGCACATCGCCGGAGGCCATTGCGCTGATCACGTCCGGGCCGCTGTTGAAGCGGCGCCAGTCGATGTTCTCGCCGATGGCTTGCTCGTAAAGACCGTCGGCCTGGGGCACTTTGCTTGGGTCGACGCCGGTCTGGTAGCCGATGGTGAGGTTGGCTGCCTGCACGCCAAAAGAAAGTGTAACTGACAGTAAAACTGTAACAAATTGACTAGAGGATGCGCGTTTGGCCATGATGGCGTCGCCTTTTTGATCGTGAGTGACGTGTGCAAGATTTTGCTCACACTAAACGATCTAAAAAACGGCCAATAAATACCCTTTAGGAATTAGCTTATGGAGCGATATCCCGCTGCGAGCTGGTGGCTCCATGGAAAGTGTTATTCCTGAACGGTATGAAAAAGGATGAAATAATTCTTTTTGGGTGTATGAAAAACTCATTACCCTGCAGGGACCAAATCAACTGCGATTAGACGAAGGTAGTAGACACACAAGGTTACGATTGACTTGTCAGTCATGATCTGGCGCTAATCGCGCATCTATGGATCGAGGGCGTCAGATCCGAGACCAAAGAACTACAAAAATTATAAATCAGAGGAGCGGTACATGAAGAAGTCCACATTGGCGTTCGCCGTCGCAGCTGGCGTTTTGGCCCAGCAAGCTGGCGCCGCTGGTTTTGTTGAAGACAGCAAGGCAAGCGTTACTGCACGTAATTTCTACATCAACACCGACAACCGTGATGGCACGGCCAAGCCTTCCAAGCAGGAAGAATGGGGCCAGGGCTTCATTTTCAACTTCACCTCGGGTTATACCCAAGGCACCGTTGGTTTTGGTGTGGATGCCATCGGCCTGTACGGCGTCAAGCTGGACTCCGGTAAAGGCACTGCCTACAACGGCAATAACTCCAAGGGCGGCACCGTGTTCCCTAGCGACCACGACGGTCGTGCGGTAGACGACTTCGCCAGCCTGGGCCTGACCGGCAAGGTCAAGATCTCCAAGACCGAACTGAAGCTGGGTACCTTGCTGCCGAAACTGCCGGTAGTGACGTCCAACGACGGTCGTATGCTGCCACAGACCTTTGAAGGCGGTCAGATCACCTCCAACGACATCGACAACCTGACCCTGGTTGGCGGTAAGTTGGAACACGCCAAAGGTCGTAACTCCACCAACAACGACTCGCTGACCATCGCTGGCTCCAACGGCGCAACCCGTACCGCGACGGCCAACGCACGCAGCAACGAGTTCTACTTTGCTGGTGGTGACTACAAGATCACCAAGGACCTGACTGCCCAGTACTACTACGGCAACCTGTCCGACTTCTACAAGCAGCACTTCCTGGGTCTGACTCACAACTGGGCGCTGCCAGTGGGTAGCCTCAAGTCCGACCTGCGTTACTTCAACAGTGACTCCGATGGCAAGAACTCGAGCCAGGAAGGTCGTATTGCCGGCTACCGTGCCTCGGGCTACCAGAATGGCGGCGAAGTCGACAACCGCACCTGGAGCGCCAAGTTCACGTACAGCCTGCAAGGCCATGCGATCAGCGCCGGCTACCAGCGTGTCAATGGCACCAGCGACTTCCCGTTCCTCAACCAGGGTGATGGCGCTTCGGCTTACATCATCACCGACTCGCAAATCGGCAAGTTCCAACGCGCCGGCGAGCGCACCTGGTTGGCCCAGTACGCTTATGACTTCGCAACCATCGGTTTGCCAGGCCTGACCACCTCTGTTGTCTACCTCAAGGGTGACAACATCGCCACTTCGACCGGCGACAAGGGCGAGTGGGAGCGTGACTTCAACCTCGGTTACGTAATCCCGGAAGGCACCTTCAAGGGTCTGGGCCTGGCGTGGAAAAACGCCTCGCTGCGTTCCCAGGTCACTACCCAGCGTGACCAGGACGAAAACCGTCTGATCGTCAGCTACACCCTGCCGATCCTGTAACAACAGCGGTAAAAACCTTGCCCGGCGCAATGCCGGGCAAGGTGCTGTTGCTTTCAAGTCGAAACCCTCACCAGCCCTCCCTGAACTCTTCTTTCTCACGGTCCAGTGAACAGATTTTTAATATTCCTATATCGTCTAAATAAATCGATATTTATTCTTTTAAAAAATCCAGCAGCGCAGGCACAGTGGGCTCCATAAGCACTCATCAGGAGCCACACCATGAGCCTCAGACTGGGCGATATCGCCCCCGACTTTGAACAGGATTCCAGCGCCGGCAAGATTCGCTTCCACGAGTGGCTGGGCGATAGCTGGGGCGTGTTGTTTTCCCATCCGGCGGACTTCACCCCGGTGTGCACCACCGAACTGGGCTTTACTGCCAAGCTCAAGGACGAATTCGCCAAGCGTGGGGTCAAGGCCATTGCCCTGTCGGTAGACCCGGTGGACTCCCACCACAAGTGGATCGAGGACATCAACGAAACCCAGAACACCCTCGTCAACTTCCCGATCCTGGCCGATGCCGACCGCAAGGTCTCGGACCTGTACGACCTGATTCACCCCAATGCCAACGACACCCTTACCGTGCGTTCGCTGTTCGTGATCGACCCGAACAAAAAAATTCGCCTGACCATCACCTACCCGGCCAGCACCGGGCGCAACTTCCATGAAATCCTGCGGGTCATCGACTCGTTGCAGCTGACCGACAACTACAAGGTCGCCACCCCGGCCAACTGGCAGGACGGTGATGAAGTGGTGATCGTGCCGTCGCTCAAGGATGAGGACGAGATCAAGAAACGCTTTCCCAAGGGCTATCGTGCGGTGAAGCCGTATCTGCGGCTGACCCCGCAGCCCAACCGCTGAAGCTGACATCGCCATCGCGGGCAAGCCCGCTCCCACAGTTGACCGCATTCCCCTGTGGGAGCGGGCTTGCCCGCGATGGCGTCAGTACAAACGCTGCAAACATTGCATGAGGAGCGACTCACCTAGCAGGGGTTTTCAGGCCGTTTCGACGGCCTTTTTTTTCGCCCTCCGAATGCTCTTTCTCATATGCAATTTAAGAATAAACAAATGAATAAATAAGATTTATAGATATATAAATCTGCTGATAAGGTCTGTTCCATCTTGGCGCCATCGCCACACCGCGAACCGCCGACACTTGCTCAAGGAACCTCCCCGATGCTGGTCGTAACACTTGGTGGCAGTCCCAGCCAACGCTCCCGCTCCGGGGTGCTGCTGGATCATTCCCGGCGCTGGCTGCAGCAGCAAGGCGTGGAAGTGGTGAGTTATCAGATACGGGACTTCCCGGCCGAAGATTTGCTGTATGCCCGCTTTGACAGCCCCAAGGTCCTCGACCTGCTGGCCCAGGTGGCCAATGCCGATGGTTTGCTGATCGCTACGCCGGTGTACAAGGCTTCGTTTTCCGGCGCGTTGAAAACCGTCCTCGACCTGCTGCCGGAACGGGCCCTGGCCCACAAGGTGGTATTGCCCATGGCCACCGGTGGCAGCATTGCCCATATGTTGGCGGTGGATTACGCCTTGAAGCCCGTGCTGTCGGCGCTCAAAGCCCAGGAGCTGCTGCACGGGATTTTTGCCGAAGACAGTCAGATTGCCTATGGCGAAGGCAGTGCCCAGGCGCAGTTGCTGCCGATCCTGGAACAACGCTTGAGCGAAGCCCTGGAGCAGTTCTACAGCGCCATGGCCCGCCGCCCGCAACCGCTGGACCCCCATGTGTTGAATGAGCGTTTGTTGAGTGCTCGCTGGAGCATCTAAGCCGAACCCTAATGTAAGAAACCCTCACCTTACTTCGCCGCCAACGGCCAAGCAGGTGCAGCCACAACCCTTATCGTCAATATGGAGAGCGCCATGCGCACTGTCATCTTGCGTCGGGGCCTGGTCGCACTGTTTGCTGCGGCTGTGTCCTTCGGCGCCATTGTTCAAGCTCAAGCGGCCGAAACCCTGCGGATCGGTTATCAGAAATACGGCACTCTGGTGCTGCTCAAGGCCAAGGGCACCCTGGAAAAACGCCTGGCCGAGCAGGGCGTGAACGTGCAGTGGACCGAGTTCCCCGGCGGCCCGCAGTTGCTTGAAGGGCTGAATGTCGGCTCCATCGACTTTGGCGTCACCGGCGAGACCCCGCCAGTGTTCGCCCAGGCCGCCGGCGCCGACCTGCTGTACGTCGCCTATGAACCGCCAGCGCCGACCAGCGAAGCCATCCTGGTGCCCAAGGACTCGCCGATCACATCGGTGGCCGGGCTCAAGGGCAAGAAAGTCGTGCTCAATAAAGGCTCCAATGTGCATTACCTGCTGGTGCGCGCCCTGGAAGATGCCGGTCTGAAATACACCGATGTACAGACCGTGTTCCTGCCGCCCGCCGACGCCCGTGCTGCCTTCGAGCGGGGCAGTGTCGATGCCTGGGTGATCTGGGATCCGTACCAGGCGGCTGCCGAGAAGCAGTTGCAAGCCCGCACGTTGCGTGACGCCACCGGCATTGCCGACAACCATCAGTTCTACCTGGCCACCAAGCCTTACACCGAGAAACACCCGCAGGTGATCAAGGCCTTGGTGGAAGAAGTGCGCGCCGTGGGCGAATGGTCCAAGGCCAACCCCCAGCAAGTCACCGAACAAGTCGCACCGCTGCTCGGCCTGCCGGCTGACATCACCCTGACATCGGTGAAACGCCAGGGCTATGGCGCGCTGTTCCTGACCCCGGCAGTGGTCGCCGCGCAGCAGAAAATCGCCGACACCTTCTACCAGCTCAAATTGATTCCCAAGCCCTTGAGCATCAAGGACGTGATCTGGACCCCACCTGCGACCGTGGCCAAAGCGCCGTAATCCGACTTCTTCAGGAGACAACTCCATGAGCCTCAGTATTTTCTGGTTCCTGCCTACCCACGGCGATGGCCATTACCTTGGCACTGCCGAAGGCGCTCGCGCCGTGGATCACGGTTATTTGCAACAGGTGGCCCAGGCCGCTGATCGCCTGGGCTTTGGCGGGGTGTTGATTCCCACCGGCCGCTCCTGCGAAGACTCGTGGCTGGTGGCCGCCTCGCTGATCCCGGTGACCCAGCGCCTGAAATTTCTGGTTGCACTGCGCCCCGGGATCATTTCCCCGACGGTGGCGGCGCGCCAGGCGGCGACCCTGGACCGGCTGTCCGGTGGCCGGGCGTTGTTCAACCTGGTGACCGGTGGTGACCCGGAAGAACTGGCCGGCGACGGCCTGTTCCTCAGCCATGAGGAGCGCTACCAGGCCTCGGTGGAATTCACCCGCATCTGGCGGCGCGTGCTGGAAGGCGAAACCGTGGACTACGACGGCCAGCACATCAGCGTCAAAGGCGCCAAGCTGCTGTACCCGCCGATCCAGCAACCGCGCCCGCCGTTGTATTTCGGCGGCTCTTCCGAAGCGGCCCAGGACCTGGCGGCCGAACAGGTGGAAATGGTCCTGACCTGGGGCGAACCACCGGCGGCGGTGGCGGAAAAAATCCAGCAGGTACAGGCCAAGGCGGCCAAGCTTGGGCGCACTGTGCGCTTTGGTATTCGCTTGCATGTGATCGTGCGTGAAACCAACGAAGAGGCATGGAAAGCCGCCGATAAACTGATCTCCCATCTGGACGACGACACTATCGCCCGCGCCCAGGCGTCGCTGGCGCGCTTTGATTCGGTGGGCCAGCAACGCATGGCCGCCCTGCATGGCGGCAGCCGCGACAACCTGGAAGTCAGCCCCAACCTGTGGGCCGGCGTCGGCCTGGTGCGCGGCGGTGCTGGCACGGCACTGGTGGGCGATGGCCCGACCGTGGCGGCGCGGGTCAAGGAATACGCAGAGCTTGGCATCGACACCTTTATCTTCTCTGGGTATCCACACCTGGAAGAGTCGTACCGGGTCGCGGAATTGCTGTTCCCGCACCTGGATATCGAGCGCCCAGAGCTGCCGAAAAGCGCCGGTTACGTCAGCCCGTTTGGCGAGATGGTGGCCAACGACATTCTTCCCAAAGCCGCGTCGCAGAGCTGAGGCGCCGTCATGAAGAGTCAACGGATTGTGCATCGGCTGGCGCCGTGGGCGCTGCCGATCCTGTTGCTGGCGGTGTGGCAGTTGTCGGTGTCGGCGGGCTGGTTGTCGACACGGATTCTGCCGGCTCCCAGCGCCGTGATTGCGGCCGGGGTGCACCTGGTCAGCAGCGGTGAAATCTGGACCCACCTGGCCATCAGTGGCTGGCGTGCCGGCCTGGGCTTTGTGATCGGCGGCGGCATCGGCTTGGCCCTGGGTTTTATCACCGGTCTGTCGGCCTGGGGCGAGCGCCTGCTGGACAGCTCGGTACAAATGATTCGCAACGTGCCGCACCTGGCGCTGATCCCGCTGGTGATCCTGTGGTTTGGCATCGATGAGACGGCGAAGATTTTCCTGGTGGCCCTTGGCACGCTGTTCCCGATCTACCTCAATACCTATCACGGCATCCGCAACGTCGACCCGGCGCTGGTGGAGATGGCCCGCAGTTATGGCTTGTCCGGCTTTAGTCTGTTTCGCCAGGTGATCCTGCCCGGCGCCTTGCCCTCGATCCTGGTGGGGGTGCGCTTTGCCCTGGGCTTTATGTGGCTGACGCTGATCGTTGCGGAAACCATCTCGGCCAGTTCCGGTATTGGCTACCTGGCGATGAATGCCCGGGAGTTCCTGCAAACCGACGTGGTGGTACTGGCGATTGTGCTGTACGCCGTGCTCGGTAAGTTGGCGGACCTCGCGGCGCGAGGCCTGGAGCGGGTGTGGCTGCGCTGGCATCCGGCCTATCAAGTGCATAAGGGAGGTGCGGCATGACCGCTCAACAACCTCCACGTTTGCTGCGCGGCATCCCGTTGGCGGTGCGCAAGTTGCGCAAGGCGTTTGGCGCGCGGGAAGTGCTGCGCGAGATCGATCTGCACATCCCGGCGGGCCAGTTCGTCGCTGTGGTCGGGCGCAGTGGCTGCGGCAAAAGTACCTTGCTGCGCCTGCTGGCCGGCCTTGATAGCGCCAGCAGTGGCGAGTTGCTTGCAGGCTCCGCAGCGTTGAGCGAAGCCCTCGAAGACACGCGACTGATGTTCCAGGAAGCGCGCCTGCTGCCGTGGAAAAAGATCATCGATAACGTCGGCCTGGGCCTTAAAGGCAACTGGCGGCCCCAGGCGCTGGAGGCGCTGGAAGCGGTCGGCCTGGCCGAGCGTGCCGATGAATGGCCGGCGGCGTTGTCCGGCGGGCAGAAACAACGGGTGGCCCTGGCCCGCGCGCTGATTCACCAACCGCGCCTGTTGCTGCTGGATGAGCCCTTGGGCGCGCTGGATGCCCTGACCCGCATCGAGATGCAGCAACTGATCGAGAACCTGTGGCGCAAGCACGGTTTTACCGTGTTGCTGGTGACCCATGATGTCAGCGAAGCCGTGGCCATTGCCGACCGGGTGATCCTGATCGAAGACGGCGCAATCGGCCTCGACTTGCAGGTGGAACTACCGCGCCCGCGGGTCCGTGGCTCCCATCGCCAGGCGGCCCTGGAAACCGAAGTGCTTAACCGTGTGCTGGCACTGCCCGGCACGCCGCCTGCGCCGGAACCTGTTTCACCGTTGCCTACGCAATTGCGGTGGGCGCAATAACTCACTTGTCCTACGAAGGAAGAACACCATGACTATTAAAGCCATCAACGTGCGTAACCAGTTCAAAGGCACCATCAAGGAAATCGTCGAAGGCGACGTACTGTCGGAGATCGATGTGCAGACGGCATCCGGCATCGTCACGTCAGTGATCACCACCCGCTCGGTCAAAGAGCTGGAGCTGGTGATTGGCAGTGAAGTGATTGCGTTTGTGAAGTCCACCGAGGTGTCGATCGCCAAGCTGTGATGATCGTTCCCACGCTCTGCGGATGATCGTTCCCACGCTCTGCGTGGGAATGCACCCCGTGACGCTCTGCGTCACAACAGCGGACGCAGAGCGTCCTAAGAGGCGTTCCCACGCAGAGCGTGGGAACGATCATTGGAGGCGCTTGGGCAAAAACGCCGGCAGGTAAAGCCCCACATACGCATCAAACACCCGCATCCCTTCCTCCGCCATGCGCGGGGTGATCTGCCCATGCTGATGCACCGAGCGTGCATACACGCGGTCGCTCAGTTCCAGCGCCAGGGCAAACACGTCCACATCCGCCGGCAGCACCGGCACTTCAAAGTGGCGGTTGAACACGTGCAGCATCAAGTCCCCCAACTCCAGGTCGTGCTGGCGGTCGGCCTGGGTCACTTCCGTGAGGCCGTGCTGGGCGAGGATCAATTGGCGGGCGGCGGCGTCCTTGCTGTAGATCGCCAGCATGCGCAACTCGACCAGGCGCGACAGGTCGCGCCAAGTGTGCAGTTGGTCGTGGTCGATGGGCGCTTGCAGCGCGGCGCGGAAGGCGGCGTGCACATCGGCTGTCAGGGCTTCGAGCAAGGCCGGGACGCTGGCGAAAAAGTGATACACCGATGACGGCGGAATCTGCGCCCGTTCGGCCACGCTGTAGATCGACAGGCTGGCCACGCCTTCGGCGGCCAGCAACGTGCGGGCGGCGTCGAGGATCGCGTCGATCCGGGCCTGGCTGCGGGCGCGGGGTTTGCGAGGGGCGGCGGGGCGGGTTGTCATGGAAGTCTCCTACAAGGCAGCGGGCATTGTACGCGACCTTGATCGTTCCCACGCTCCGCGGGGGAACGAGGGAGCAGGGCATAAAAAAACGCCACAGGCCATAAGCCTGCAGCGTTCATTTATTGCAGCCACCGCTTACACGGTATGCAGGTACCAGTTGTACTCAAGGTCGGAGATGGAGTGTTCAAATTCCTCCAGCTCACTTTCCTTGCAGGCGACGAAGATATCGATGTATTTCGGATCGATGTACTTGGCCATCACCTCGCTGTCGTCCAACTCGCGCAGGGCATCGCGCAGGTTGTTCGGCAGGCTTTGTTCGTTCTGCTCGTAGCTGTTGCCTTCCACCGGTGCGCCAGGCTCGATCTTGTTGGTCAGGCCGTGGTGCACGCCCGCCAGGACCGAAGCCATCAGCAGGTAAGGGTTGGCATCGGCGCCGGCCACACGGTGTTCGATACGTACGGCGTCGGACGAGCCGGTCGGTACGCGAATCGCCACGGTGCGGTTGTCCAGGCCCCAGCACGGCGAGTTCGGCACGTAGAACTGTGCGCCGAAACGACGGTAGGAGTTGACGTTGGGGCACAGGAAGGCCATTTGTGCAGGCAGGGTCTCCAGCACACCGCCGATCGCGTGACGCAATGCGGCGTTCTGCTCGGGATCCTCGCTGGCAAAGATGTTCTTGCCGTCTTTGTCCAGGATCGAAATATGCACGTGCAAACCATTGCCGGCCTGGCCTGGGTAAGGCTTGGCCATGAAGGTGGTGTCCATCTCATGGTCGTAGGCAATGTTCTTGATCAAACGCTTGAGCAGTACCGCGTAGTCGCACGCCTTGATCGGGTCGGCGACGTGGTGCAGGTTCACTTCAAACTGCGCCGGGGCACTTTCCTTGACGATGGCGTCAGCCGGGATGCCTTGCTCTTTGGCACCTTCCAGAATGTCCTGGAGGCAATCGACATATTCGTCGAGGTCGTCGATCAGGTAGACCTGTGTCGAGTGCGGGCGTTTGCCGGAAATCGGCGAGCGGGGAGGTTGTGGTCGGCCGTTCACGTTCTCCTGGTCGATCAGGTAGAACTCAAGCTCGAAGGCGGCGCAGATGGTCAGGCCCATATCGTCAAACTTGGTTACAACTTGGCGGAGCACTTCGCGCGGATCGGCGAAGAAAGGTTCACCTTCAAGTTCGTGCATGGTCATCAGCAGTTGCGCGGTAGGGCGCTTTTGCCAGGGTTCATTGCACAGGGTGTCGGGGATTGGATAACAGATTCGGTCAGCATCACCGATGTCCAGGCCCAGGCCGGTGCTTTCCACCGTTGAGCCATTGATATCCAGGGCAAATAAAGAGGCCGGCAAGTTGATGCCTTTCTCGTAAACCTTGTGGAGGCTGGTGCGTTCGATGCGCTTACCGCGCACCACACCATTCATATCCGCAATTAGAAGGTCTACGTACAGAACCTCAGGATGATCCTTAAGGAACGCGTTCGCTTCGTTAAGCTGAACGGCACGCGGGGGTACCGACATGATGCAACACCTTTGTTGTTAAAAATATCAATCATTGATCTTTTCTGGTTTCAGTCAACCCGAACGGCATGCCGAAGTCAAGCGAGGCCTTTTTTGCCCTAAAAAAGCGCGTTGAGGGCTTTTTTGTGGCTTTTTTGGGCAGTTTTATCGGTTTGACCGGCTTGGGACTAGCAGGCTTGAGCGGGCCGTGTTGTATTTTTTACGGGGGTGTTGTGTAAAAAAATGAACAAGGCTAAGCTCGATTCAAACCCATAACAGCAATAATACCGGGGTGCTTCATGTCTGGCCTGCCGTTAATCGGCGTCACCGCCTGCTCCAAACAGGTCGGTCTGCATGCTTATCACATCAGTGGCGACAAATATGTCCGCGCCGTGGCAATCGCTGCCAAGGGCCTGCCATTGATTATTCCGTCCCTGGGGCAGTTGCTCGACCCGGCCAATATTCTTGACGGCCTGGACGGCATTCTCTTTACCGGCTCACCTTCCAATATCGAACCCTTTCACTACGACGGTCCGGCCAGCGCGCCCGGGACTGCCCATGATCCTGCACGGGACCAGAGCACCCTGCCGCTGATTCGCGCGGCGATTGCCGCAGGCGTGCCGGTGCTGGGAGTCTGCCGGGGCTTCCAGGAAATGAACGTGGCCCTGGGCGGCAGCCTGCACCAGAAGGTTCATGAACTGCCGGGTATGCTCGATCACCGCGAAGACGACACCCAGCCGCTGGATGTGCAGTACGGCCCGGCGCATGCCGTGGCGATCACGCCGGGCGGGGTCTTGTCTGGCCTGGGCTTGCCGGACACGATCCAGGTCAACTCGATCCACAGCCAGGGCGTTGACCGTCTGGCGCCCGGCCTGCAGGTCGAAGCGCGCGCGCCGGACGGCCTGGTCGAGGCTTTTTCGCTCAAACAGGGCAAGGCATTTGCAGAGGCTTTTGCATTAGGAGTGCAATGGCACCCCGAATGGCAGGTAAGCTCCAACCCGTACTACCTCGCGATCTTCCAGGCATTTGGCGATGCCTGCCGAACGCGGGCGAAACAAAGAGACGCACACGCGTCAAACAACGCCTGACCTTTAATGGATGTCAGGAAACCCAGCCCAGAGGCATTTATGAGTAACAACCTCGACCAGCTCACCGATTGGTTGAAAGACCACAAGATCACAGAAGTCGAATGCATGATTGGCGACCTCACGGGGATCACCCGGGGCAAGATCTCGCCGACCAACAAGTTCATCGCCGAAAAAGGCATGCGCCTGCCCGAGAGCGTTCTGTTGCAGACCGTGACCGGCGACTATGTCGAAGACGACATCTATTACGAATTGCTCGACCCGGCCGACATCGACATGATCTGCCGCCCCGACCAGAACGCGGTATTCCTGGTGCCCTGGGCCATCGAGCCCACCGCCCAGGTGATCCACGACACCTACGACAAGCAAGGCAACCCGATCGAGCTGTCGCCGCGCAACGTGCTCAAGAAAGTCCTCAAGCTCTACGCCGACAAAGGCTGGCAGCCCATCGTGGCGCCGGAGATGGAGTTCTACCTGACCAAGCGCTGCGAAGACCCGGACTTCCCGCTGCAACCGCCGATTGGCCGTTCCGGCCGCCCGGAAACCGGTCGCCAGTCCTTCTCTATAGAAGCGGCCAACGAATTCGACCCGTTGTTTGAAGACGTCTACGACTGGTGCGAGTTGCAGGAGCTGGACCTCGACACCCTGATCCACGAGGACGGCACGGCGCAGATGGAAATCAACTTCCGTCACGGCGATGCCCTGTCCCTGGCCGACCAGATCCTGGTGTTCAAGCGCACCATGCGTGAAGCCGCGCTCAAGCATGATGTGGCTGCCACCTTCATGGCCAAGCCCATGACCGGCGAGCCCGGCAGCGCCATGCACCTGCACCAGAGCATCATTGATATCGCCACCGGCAAGAACGTGTTCTCCAATGAAGACGGCTCCAAGAGCGAGCTGTTCCTGCATCACATCGGTGGCCTGCAGAAGTTCATCCCCGAGCTGTTGCCGCTGTTTGCGCCCAACGTCAACTCGTTCCGCCGCTTCCTGCCGGACACCTCGGCGCCGGTGAACGTGGAGTGGGGCGAAGAGAACCGCACCGTGGGCCTGCGCGTGCCGGATGCCGGCCCGCAGAACCGCCGTGTGGAAAACCGCCTGCCGGGCGCCGATGCCAACCCGTACCTGGCCATCGCCGCCAGCCTGCTGTGCGGCTATATCGGCATGGTCGAAGGCATCAGCCCGAGCGCCCCGGTGGTCGGCCGTGGTTACGAGCGCCGCAACCTGCGCCTGCCGTTGACCATCGAAGACGCACTGGAACGCATGGAAAACAGCAAGACCATCGAGAAATACCTGGGTCACAAATTCATCACTGGCTACGTCGCGGTCAAGCGGGCCGAGCATGAAAACTTCAAGCGCGTGATCAGTTCGTGGGAGCGGGAATTCCTGCTCTTCGCCGTCTGATGCGCCGGGTGCGGCTGTCATACGCCGCACCTTCACCTACTTTTTGGAGATTGGTATGTCCAGCAACAACCCGCAAACCCGTGAATGGCAAGCCCTGAGCAACGATCATCACCTGGCGCCGTTCAGCGATTTCAAGCAGTTGAAAGAGAAAGGCCCGCGCATCATCACCAACGCCAAGGGCGTTTACCTGTGGGACAGCGAAGGCAACAAGATCCTCGACGGCATGGCCGGCCTGTGGTGCGTGGCCATCGGTTATGGCCGCGACGAGCTGGCTGATGCCGCCGCCCAGCAGATGAAACAACTGCCTTATTACAACCTGTTCTTCCAGACCGCCCACCCGCCGGTGCTGGAACTGGCCAAGGCCATCGCCGATATCGCTCCGGCCGGCATGAACCATGTGTTCTTCACCGGCTCCGGCTCCGAAGGCAACGACACCATGTTGCGCATGGTCCGCCACTACTGGGCGATCAAGGGCCAGCCGAACAAAAAAACCATCATCAGCCGCAAGAATGGCTACCACGGCTCCACCGTGGCCGGCGCCAGCCTGGGCGGCATGACGTATATGCACGAGCAGGGCGACTTACCGATCCCGGGCATCGTGCACATCGCCCAGCCGTACTGGTTCGGCGAAGGCGGCGACATGAGCCCTGAAGAATTCGGGGTATGGGCGGCCAACCAACTGGAAGAGAAGATCCTCGAAGTCGGCGTGGACAACGTCGGTGCCTTTATCGCCGAGCCGATCCAGGGCGCCGGCGGTGTGATCGTGCCGCCAGAGACCTACTGGCCGCGCATCAAGGAAATCCTCGCCAAGTACGACATCCTGTTTGTCGCCGACGAAGTGATCTGTGGCTTTGGCCGCACCGGTGAGTGGTTCGGTAGCGATTTTTTCGGCCTCAAACCAGACATGATGACTATCGCCAAGGGCCTGACCTCGGGTTATATCCCCATGGGCGGCCTGGTCGTGCGCGACGAAGTGGTGGCGGTACTCAACGAAGGTGGCGATTTCAACCACGGTTTCACCTATTCCGGCCACCCGGTGGCGGCGGCGGTGGCCCTGGAAAACATCCGCATCCTGCGCGATGAAAAAATTGTCAGCCGCGTCCATGACGAAACGGCACCGTATTTGCAAAAGCGTCTACGCGAGTTGGCGGATCATCCGCTGGTGGGCGAAGTGCGTGGTGTCGGCATGCTGGGGGCCATCGAGCTGGTCCAGGACAAGGCCACGCGCAAGCGTTATGAAGGCAAGGGCGTGGGCATGATCTGCCGCACCTTCTGCTTTGAGAACGGCCTGATCATGCGCGCCGTGGGCGATACCATGATCATTTCGCCGCCGCTGGTGATCAGCAAGGCCGAAATTGACGAGTTGGTCACCAAGGCTCGCCAGTGCCTGGACCTGACTTTGGCGGCATTGCAGGGCTAAGTGCTAGGCTCAGAATGCAGCGGCTGCGGCTGTTGCATCCGGGCAATGATAAATGCGGGGCTTTGGTTGAAAGCCGGCCCCTGAACTTGCCAGACTGTCGCCCTGTTTTGTCGCCCCTCGACGGGCCATGAAACATAGAGAAATGTGGCCCAAAAAAGAAAAAATTGGAGCATGACCGAATGAAGGCATTAGGTTTGAAGAACGCTGGCAAGACCCTCCTGGCCTTGTCCCTGATGGGCGCAATGGCCAGCATGGCCCAGGCTGCCGACAAAGTGCTGCACGTCTACAACTGGTCCGACTACATCGCACCGGACACCATCGCCAACTTTGAGAAAGAGTCCGGCATCAAGGTGGTGTACGACGTTTTCGATAGCAACGAAACCCTGGAAGCCAAGCTGCTGGCGGGCAAGTCCGGCTACGACGTGGTGGTGCCGTCGAACAACTTCCTGGCCAAGCAGATCAAGGCCGGCGTGTACCAGGAACTGGACAAGTCCAAGCTGCCTAACTGGAAGAACCTCGATACCGACCTGCTCAAGGCCGTCGGTGACGCCAGCGACAAAGGCAACCTGCACGCATTCCCGTACATGTGGGGCACCATCGGCATCGGCTACAACCCGGACAAGGTCAAGGCTGCGCTGGGCGTGGACAAGATCGACTCCTGGGATGTGCTGTTCAAGCCCGAGAACATCGAAAAACTCAAGAGCTGTGGCGTGAGCTTCCTCGACTCGCCAACCGAAATGATCCCGGTGGCCCTGCACTACCTGGGCTACCCGACCGACAGCCAGGACAAGAAGCAACTGGCTGAAGCCGAGGCACTGTTCCTCAAGATCCGTCCTTCGATAGGCTACTTCCACTCCTCCAAGTACATCTCGGACCTGGCCAACGGCAACATCTGCGTGGCCGTGGGTTACTCGGGTGACCTGGAACAATCCAAGTCCCGCGCGGCTGAAGCCGGTGGCAAGGTCAAGGTTTCCTACGCCATTCCGAAGGAAGGCGCAGGCAGCTTCTACGACATGGTTGCCATCCCTAAAGATGCCGAGAACCTGGACGCCGCCTACCAGTTCATGAACTACCTGCTCAAGCCTGAAGTCATGGCGGCAATCACCAACAGCGTACGTTTCCCGAACGGTAACAAGGCCGCCACGCCGCTGGTGAACAAGGATATCTCGGGCGACCCGAGCATCTACCCGTCGGATGACGTGAAAGCCAAGCTGTATGCAATCAGCGATCTGCCGGCCGCGACCCAGCGCCTGCTGACGCGCAGCTGGACCAAGATCAAGTCGGGTAAATAAGCAAGAACCTGTAGGAGCGAGCTTGTGTGGGAGCGGGCTTGCTCGCTCCCACCCAGGCCCGCTCTCACAAATTAAATGACAGAAAGTTTTGCCGGATCGGTTTATCGAGGGTAAGTTGCGCGCCGGTTTTGTTGTCGGGCAACAACTTTGGGCCCAACTATTTAAGAGGACCTCCACTTGCCAATTTCTTTATTTCGCAAAGCCTTGCTGGTAGGGGCGGGTCTCACGTTGGCAGTCAGCGTGCAGGCGGCTTCGACTGTGCATGTTTATAACTGGTCGGACTATATCGGCCCCGAGACCCTGGCCAACTTTGAAAAGGCCACCGGCATCAAGCCGGTCTATGACGTGTTCGATTCCAACGAAACCCTGGAAGGCAAATTACTGGCCGGGCGCACCGGGTATGACGTGGTGGTGCCGTCCAACCACTTCCTGGGCAAGCAGATCAAGGCGGGCGCGTTCCAGAAGATCGACAAGGCGCAGTTGAGCAACTACGCCAACCTCGACCCGGCGCTGCTCAAGCGCCTGGAAAAGAACGACCCGGGTAACCAATACGCCGTGCCCTACCTGTGGGGCACCAACGGCATTGGCTACAACGTCGATAAAGTCAAAGAAGTGCTGGGTGTCGACAAGATCGACTCCTGGGCCGTGCTGTTCGAGCCGGAAAACATGAAAAAGCTGGCCAGTTGCGGCGTGTCCTTCATGGACTCGGCCGATGAAATGCTGCCGGCGGTGCTCAACTACATGGGCCTGGACCCCAACAGCACCAACCCGGCCGACTACAAGAAGGCCGAGGAAAAGCTCCTGAAAGTGCGTCCCTATGTGACCTACTTCCACTCTTCCAAATACATCTCGGACCTGGCCAACGGCAATATCTGCGTGGCCGCCGGGTTCTCCGGCGATGTGTTCCAGGCCAAGGCCCGTGCAGCCGAGGCGGGCAAGGGTGTGAATATCGCCTACGCGATTCCGAAAGAAGGCGGCAACCTGTGGTTTGACGTGCTGGCGATCCCCAAGGACTCGACCAACGTCAAGGAGGCCCACGCCTTCATCAACTATTTACTGCAACCTGAAGTGATCGCTCAGGTCAGTGATTATGTCGGCTACGCCAACCCTAACCCAGGGGCGGACACGCTGATGGAGCAATCGATACGCACTGACGAAGCGGTTTATCCACCGCAGGCGGTTCTCGATCGGACGTTTGTCAACGTCGAGCTACCCCCGAAAGTGCAACGCTTGATGACCCGCAGCTGGACCAAGGTCAAGACGGGCAAGTAAGGCTCACACTATCTAAGGTTCGTTCGTATTGGACGTTCTGCACTCTTTTTTTCTGGGAGTTTCGTAAATGGCAGTTGCCTCCGGCGCCTATAAGAAAGCCCTCGAGGGCGACCAGACACCGAAAAAGGTGTTGGTCAAAATCGACCGGGTCACGAAGAAGTTCGACGAGACGATTGCCGTGGACGATGTGTCCCTGGAAATCAAGAAAGGCGAGATCTTCGCCTTGCTCGGCGGATCGGGTTCGGGCAAGTCCACCTTGCTGCGCATGCTCGCAGGTTTCGAGCGCCCGACCGAAGGGCGGATTTTCCTCGACGGTGTGGATATCACCGACATGCCGCCCTACGAGCGGCCGATCAACATGATGTTCCAGTCCTACGCCTTGTTCCCCCATATGACCGTGGCGCAGAACATCGCCTTCGGCCTGCAGCAGGACAAGATCCCCAAGGCCGAAGTCGAGGCCCGCGTGGCCGAGATGCTCAAGCTGGTACAGATGAGCCAGTACGCCAAGCGCAAGCCGCACCAGTTGTCTGGCGGCCAGCGTCAGCGGGTGGCCCTGGCCCGTTCCCTGGCCAAGCGCCCGAAACTGCTGCTGCTCGATGAGCCGATGGGCGCCCTGGACAAGAAGCTGCGCTCGCAGATGCAGCTGGAACTGGTGGAGATCATCGAGCGCGTCGGCGTGACCTGCGTGATGGTGACCCACGACCAGGAAGAGGCCATGACCATGGCCGAGCGCATCGCGATCATGCACCTGGGCTGGATCGCGCAGATCGGCAGCCCGATCGATATCTACGAAACCCCCACCAGCCGCCTGGTGTGCGAGTTCATCGGCAACGTCAACATCTTCGACACCGTGGTGGTGGATGACGCTGAAGGCCACGCGGTGCTCAAGTGCGCCGACCTGGACCGCGATATCTACGTGGGCTATGGCATCGCCACGTCGGTGGAAGACAAGTCGGTGACCTACGCCATCCGCCCGGAAAAACTGCTGGTCACCACCGAAATGCCGACCTGCGAGCACAACTGGTCCAGCGGCAAGGTGCATGACATTGCCTACCTGGGCGGCCACTCGGTGTTCTACGTCGAGCTGCCGAGCGGCAAGCTGGTGCAGTCCTTCGTCGCCAACGCCGAACGCCGTGGCGCGCGGCCGACCTGGGGTGACCAGGTCTACGTGTGGTGGGAAGACGACAGCGGCGTGGTACTTCGCTCATGAACATAAAGAAATTCAAACGGCGATTGCACCGAATAATTCCCAGCGGCAAGCAGGTGGTCATCGGGATTCCGTTCCTGTGGCTGTTCCTGTTCTTCATGCTGCCGTTCTTCATTGTCCTGAAGATCAGCTTTGCCGAAGCCGACGTGGCGATCCCGCCCTACACCGAGATCTACACCTACATCGAGCAGAAGCTGGAGGTGGTGCTCAACCTGGCCAACTACAGCCTGCTGGCCGGCGACGAACTGTACATCGCCGCTTACCTGGGCTCGCTGAAGATGGCATTTTTCAGCACGGCCTTGTGCCTGCTGATCGGCTACCCGATGGCCTACGCCATCGCCAGTGCGCGCAAAGAGATGCAGACCGTGCTGGTGCTGCTGATCATGATGCCGACCTGGACCGCGATCCTGATCCGCGTGTATGCGTGGATGGGCATCCTCAGCAACAACGGCTTGCTCAATGGCTTCCTGATGTCCATGGGCCTGATCAACGAACCGTTGCAGATCCTCAACACCAATATCGCGGTGTATATCGGCGTGGTCTATTCGTACCTGCCGTTCATGATCCTGCCGCTGTATGCCAACCTGGTCAAACATGACCAGAGCCTGCTGGAAGCCGCGTCGGACCTGGGTTCGAGCACCTTCAACAGCTTCTGGAAAATCACCGTGCCGTTGTCCAAGAACGGCATCATTGCCGGCTGCATGCTGGTATTCATCCCGGTGGTGGGCGAGTTCGTGATCCCGGAACTGCTGGGCGGCCCGGAAACCCTGATGATCGGTAAAGTGTTGTGGCAAGAATTCTTCAACAACCGTGACTGGCCGGTGGCTTCCGCCCTGGCGGTGGTGATGCTGGCGATCCTGATCGTGCCGATCATTCTGTTTAACCGCAGCCAAGCCAAAGAGATGGAGGGCAAGGTATGAAGCGCTTCAGTTTCTCCAGCTTCATGCTGGTAGCCGGGTTGTTGTTCATCTACCTGCCGATGCTGATCCTGGTGATCTATTCGTTCAACGAATCGAAACTGGTGACGGTGTGGGGCGGCTGGTCGATCAAGTGGTACGTGGGCCTGTTGGACAACACCCAGTTGATGGGCTCGGTGGCGCGTTCCCTGGAAATCGCCTGCTACACGGCGGTGGCCGCGGTGGCGCTGGGCACATTGGCCGCGTTCGTGCTGACCCGTATCAGCCAGTTCAAGGGCCGCACGCTGTTCGGCGGCCTGGTGACCGCGCCACTGGTCATGCCCGAAGTGATCACCGGTCTGTCGCTGTTGCTGCTGTTCGTGGCCATGGCGCAGATGATCGGCTGGCCCCAGGAGCGTGGCATCGTCACCATCTGGATCGCTCACACCACGTTCTGTGCGGCGTATGTGGCGGTGGTGGTGTCGGCGCGCCTGCGGGAGCTGGACCTGTCGATCGAAGAAGCGGCCATGGACCTGGGGGCGCGGCCGTGGAAGGTGTTCTTCCTGATCACCATCCCGATGATCGCGCCTTCGCTGGCGGCGGGCGGCATGATGTCGTTCGCGCTGTCCCTGGATGACCTGGTACTGGCCAGCTTCGTCTCGGGCCCGGGCTCGACCACCTTGCCGATGGAAGTGTTCTCGGCGGTGCGCCTTGGGGTCAAGCCTGAGATCAACGCCGTGGCCAGCCTGATCCTGTTGGCGGTGTCGCTGGTGACCTTTTTGGTGTGGTTCTTCAGCCGCCGTGCTGAAGAGCGACGCAAGAAGGCGATCCAGCAAGCGATTGAAGAAGCCGCGGCAGATGGCTGGAAGCAGCCGGATGTACGCCGGGCGCCAGCACCGGTCTAAGACCGATCGCTCCCACGCTCCGCGTGGGAGTGTCTCCTGTGACGCTCTGCGTCACGCTGTGGACGCGGAGCATCCAGGGCTGCATTCCCACGCAGAGCGTGGGAACGATCTTATGTACGTGCCAGCACCGGTCTAAGACTGATCGCTCCCATGCTCCGCGTGGTAGCGCCTCCTGTGACGCTCTGCGTCACGCTGTGGACGCGGAGCGTCCAGGGCTGCATTCCCACGCAGAGCGTGGGAACGATCTTACGATCTTATGTACGCACCAGCGCCGGTCTAAGACTGATCGCTCCCACGCTCCGCGTGGTAGCGCCTCCTGTGACGCTCTGCGTCACGCTGTGGACGCGGGGCGTCCTGGGCTGCATTCCCACGCAGAGCGTGGGAACGATCTTATGTACGAACCAGCACCGGTCTAAGACTGATCGCTCCCACGCTCCGCGTGGTAGCGCCTCCTGTGACGCTCTGCGTCACGCTGTGGACGCGGAGCGTCCAGGGCTGCATTCCCACGCAGAGCGTGGGAACGATCTTATCAGTGGTTGCGTGACGCCAGCGCCCGGCGTTTCAGCTCAACTTTGCGGCGCTGGTTTGAGTGTGTCGTAGGCTTCCAGCGCGCGCAGCGAGTAGATGTAGGCGGCGCCGGCATTCAACGAGATCGCGGTGGCAAGCGTCGCGGCGATTTCTTCGCGGGTGGCGCCGGCCTTGATCGCGGCGTCGGCATGCACGCCAATGCAGCCGTCGCAACGGGTGGTGATGGCCACGGCAATCGCGATCAGTTCGCGGGTCTTGGCATCCAGGACGTTGTTTTCCTCGGCAGCCTCGCCCAGCGCCATGTAGGCTTTGACCATCTTCGGGTTGCTCTTGCCCAGTGCGCCAAAGGCGTTCTTCACGGTGGGCAGCAAGTCGGGCCAGTTATTGAACATTGCGTTGACTCCTGAACGGGTTGGGTGTGAAGCCAGTGTGTGCCGTTCGGATTTGGCGGTATTGTTCGATCCGCTCATCTTTTTGACCGATATTCGCAAATGAACGCTATCGACACGCTGATCACATTGGCCAACCTGCGCGGCCGCCTTGACGTGCGCTGCCAGTTCCAGGGCGACTGGGCCCTGGACCATGCGCCCGAATCGCTGGGGGTGGCGCCGTATCATATTGTCGTACGGGGGACCTGCCACGCCGAGCTTTCGGGTGGGCAGCAGGTGACGCTGGCAGAAGGCGATATCCTGTTGATGCCCGGCGGTGCGACCCATCTGCTGCGCAGCCAGGGCGCGCAGACCCCGCCGAGGCTGCCCACGGTGATCGACAGCGGGGTACTGAAGGTGCATCGCTTGGGCGGTGATCAGCCGGAGGTGGAGATGCTCTGTGGCGCCTTTCACTACAACCGCCAGTCGTTGCTGTTTGCGGCCTTGCCCGAGTACCTGGTGGTGTCCAGCCGACAATGGCCGGCCGATGGGCAACTGGCGGCACTGATTGCGCTGATGCGCAGTGAGGCTGACGGTGAGCGGCTGGGCGCGCGGTCGTTTATTGATGCCCTGTCGGTGGCGCTGTTCACCTTGCTGGTGCGCACCTGGTTGGCGCAACAGGCGCCGCTGGCCGGCACCTTTGCCTTGCTCACCGACAAACGCCTGGGCCGCGCCTGGCAGGCGATGCTGGCCGAGCCCGGGCATGACTGGACCATCGACAGCCTGGCGGGGGCTGCATCGATGTCCCGCGCCACGTTCATGCGCGCATTTGTCAAAGTGGCCGGCGTGTCGCCGTGGGTGCTGCTGACCCAGTTGCGCATGGAGCTGGCGTTCAACCTGCTGCAGCAGTCACGGCTGAGCCTGACGGATATTGCGGCCCGGGTGGGTTACCAGTCCCAGGCGGCGTTCAGCAAGAAATTCAAGGAGGCATATGGCCAAGCGCCCGGTCGAATGCGCAACGCAGATTAAAACTGTGGGCTTGTGTGGGTGTTTCTTCAGGGCTGTTGTGGGCGGGCCGGCAACAACTTGAGGGTGCCGCGAGTATTGGCCTGGACCTCTTCTTCATCAAAATGCGCCTGCTCGTACCCGCCCTCGATATACGTCTGGGCCTGGTCGGCATAGTGCTTGTCGAACGGCACGCCGCTTTGGCCGACCGGGTTGATGGTCAGGGCGTGGGCGGCGTCGGCGAAGTCGACCAGGCGTCGGGTGGACGGGCCGTAGGTCACCGGCCATGGCGCCGGGCCGATCACCGCTGACAGGTTGTTCGGCACTTCGTGGCTGCCAGGGGCGGCGAAGGGGCCGACATTGACGATGCGGTCCAGCGGCTGCTGGATGCCCAGCGGGTGGCCGTGGGTCAGGGTATGGGCCTTGCCCCACTGCCACTGCGCCGGATCAGCGCCGAAGGTGGTTTTCAGATGGGCCAGGCTCTTGTCCCAGGCGCGCTTGAGCGTCTCGGCGCGCTGGCCGTTCCACCACGGCGAATCCGCCGTAGCAGCCAGGCGCGGCAAGGCCGCGTCGACGACACGGGTGGTGATCAGGGTCTTGAACATCTCGTCGCCCAGCTTGGGGCGAAAGGCTGCGTCGGCCAGGTCGTACAACAGTTGGTTGAACAGCGTGGCCGGGATCGACTCTACCGGGTAGTCACCTTTCCACGCGGCCAGTTGCTCCAGCAACTTGAGTTCGGCGGGGTCCTTGACCACCTCGCGCAGCACCGGCAACAGCGGCGCCAGCAGGCGGGGCCCGTAGGCGGTGGTGGTGCCCAGTTGCACGGCCTGGCTGTTGTCCAGGTCCCATTTGACCTGGTTGTCGCTCAATTGCGCGTTCAACTGTTGGCCGCGGTCCGCCAGGTTGTAATAGCCGGGGATCGGCATGCCCGTGGGCGACACCGGCTGGGCATTGGCCGAGACCACGTAGCCACGGGTGGGGTTTTCTTCCTGGGGGTTGGCGCTGAACGGGTAGAAGCCCAGCTTGTCGGCCTGGGCCGTACTGCCGTCGAGGATAAACCCGGGGTTGGCCCCGGCCGGGCGGATCGGCAGTTGCGCCGCCGCCCACCAGCCGATATCGCCCCGGGCATTGGCCCACACAATATTCAGCCCCGGCGCATGCACCTTGGCCACCGCCATGCGCGCCTTGGCCAGGGTGTCGGCGCGATTGAGCTGGTAGAAACCCTCGAGGATCGGGTTTTCGGTGTCGAGGAAGGCCCACCACATGGCAATCGGCGTGGTGCCGGCATGGGCGCCCAGCACGTCGTTGATGATCGGGCCGTGGGGCGACTGGCGCAGGGTCAGCGTTACCGGGGCCTGGCCCTTGACCGCGATCTGTTGTTCGCTGGTGGTCATGTCGACCCACTGGTCGTGGTAGCGCACCTGGTTGGGGTTGTCCGGGTTGACCTGCTCGGCGATCAGGTCGAGGTCATCGTTCTGGAACATCGTCAGGCTCCAGCCAAACGCCTTGTTGTGGCCCAGGAACGCCACCGGCACCAGGGCGTTGTGATAACCGTAGAGTTCAAAGCCGGGCGCCGACAGATGCGCCTCGTACCACACCGACGGCACCGAGAACCGGATATGCGGGTCGCCCGCCAGCAACGGCTTGCCGCTTTTGGTGCGGTTGCCGCTGATGGCCCAGGCGTTGCTGCCCTCGAACTGCGGCAGGCCGTTGTCGGCCAGGGCCTGCTCGCTGAGGCGGGCGATGGCACTCAGGCCTTGCCAGTCGGCGGCGGCCAGGCCCAGGTCGCCGTTGGGCTTCCAGTCGAGGTCAAATACTTGCAGGTAGTCGCTGCCCAGTTGGTCGCGCACGTAGGTCAACAAAGGCTCTGTACGAAAAGCTGCGGCAAAGCTGTAGGCCAGGTAGCCGGCGATGCTGACGGTGTCGGCCGCGGTGAACGGCCGCTTGGGGATGCCCAGCACGTCGAACTCCATGGGGCTGGCGTGGCGGTCCTGATATTGGTTGATCCCGTCCAGATAGGCTTGCAGGGCCTTCCAGTGCGGTGACTGGCGGTCCATCTGCGCCGCATAGGTGGTGGCGCGCTCGCCGATGCGCAGGCTGCGGAACAGTTTGTCGGTGTCCAGCAACTTGGCGCCCAGCACCTCGGCCAGTTCACCGCGCGCCAGGCGGCGCATGATTTCCATCTGGAACAGGCGGTCCTGGGCGTGCACATAACCCAGGGCGCGATACAGGTCGGCCTCGTTCTCGGCGCGGATATGCGGCACGCCACGGTCGTCGTAGCGCACCGTGACCGAGCCTTGCAGGTTGGCCAACTCTACCGTGCCCTGGCGGGTGGGTTGCTTGCTGTAGACGTACCAGCCAGCCCCGAGGGCAATCAACACCAGTAGGGCCGCGAGACCCGACAAGACGCGCTTCATGAACAATCCTTTTTATTCGAGTAGGGCTATGAACCTTCCGGCCAAGAACAATAGCAGCCCACCGCCAGGGTGTGGGTCGCGTTCACCGCTCGACCGCCCTTGAGCGCCTGCAGGATCGGTTCGATAAAGCTGTTGCTCGAATTACAGGTCAGGCCCTCGCTGTACGGGCCGAAATACGCCAGTTTGCCATGGCGATCCCAGATCCCCACTGCCGGGCTGGCGGGCAGTTGGTCGGCACCGGGCAGGCTGGTGAGGATTTTCATCGTGCCCAGGGTCGCGGGCAGTTGGCCGTGGCTGCCGGCTTTTTGCAGGGCGTAGAACTCCACGCCCTGGGGCGCGTATTGCTCGATCAGTTCACTCAGGTGCTGCTGGTTGCCGACATTGCACGGGCAGGCCGGGTCCCAGAAGTGCACCAGGCGGATCGGCCCGGGCCCGGCGAGGTCGTCGGGCAGGCGCAGCAGGTCCCCGGAAAACACCGCCGTATGTTCGCTGAAAGCCCGCAGGTAGCGGCCCTGGAACCAGTCATACGCGGCCCACAGCACGGCGGCGCAGATCAGCAGGATCAGGCTGGCGAACAGGGCGGTGCGGTAGGGTTTTCGCATTCAGAACCATCCTCGAAGGTGGCGTAGCTTGCCATGCTTGCCCTGACAGATGAATATCGCGACTCGATATTCATCTGTTCAAGGCTGTGAAGCCTGAGTCTGGAAGTGTTTATGCCTGTTACCTTTGACCCCGATCATCTGCGCGAAAGCTTGCGGCCCCTGGTGGACGCGCAGCCGCTTTCGGCCGAGGCCAGGGTCTACCAGCGCTTCTACGGGCTGGACCTGGCCGCGCGCAAAACCCCGGTGGCCAGCCGCCTGGGGTGCTTCGAGGTGGAGGGGTTCAAGGTGGTCAGCCAGGCCTGGTGGCCGGCGCAACCTGTGGCAACACTGTTTATGTTCCACGGTTTCTACGACCATATGGGCCTGTACCGCAACGTGGTGGAGTGGGGCCTGGACCAGGGCTTTGTGGTGATTGCCTGCGATTTGCCGGGCCATGGCCTGTCCAGCGGCGAGCGCGCCAGCATCGATGATTTTGCGGTGTACCAGCACGTGGTGCAGGGCTTGTTCGAGCAGGCCGACGCGCTGCAACTACCCAAGCCCTGGCATCTGTTTGGGCAAAGTACCGGTGGGGCGATTGTGGTGGACCATCTGCTCAACCAGGGCGCCAGCAGCCCGGCGCAGGGGCAGACGTTCCTGTTGTCGCCACTGGTGCGGCCGCGTGCCTGGGGCTGGTCGCAGCTCAGCTATTACCTGCTCAAGCCGTTCGTCAAAGGCATCGCCCGGCGCTTCAGCGATAACAGCAACGACCCGGCGTTCCGCCCCTTCCTCGAAGCCGACCCGTTGCAGCCCCGGCAGTTGCCGACTGCCTGGGTGGGCGCGCTGGCGCATTGGATCAAACGCATCGAAGCGGCGCCGCGCAGTCCGCGGCGGCCACTGATCGTGCAGGGCGAGGAGGATATGACGGTGGATTGGCAGCACAACCTGCAGGTGCTGCGTGGCAAGTTTGATCAGCCGCAGGTCCTGATGTTGCCCCGTGGGCGGCATCACTTGGCCAATGAGCTGCCTGAAATCCGCGAGGAATACTTCAAGTTCCTCACCGACCATCTGACCTGACCCTTCCCCCCGTAGGCGCGAGCAAGCTCGCTCCTACAGGGCGGGTATCAGGGGGCCAGGCTTGAGGTGCTCTGGCCGACCGCCAGCCCGGCGCGGATCGCCGCCAGTGCCGCCTGGTAGTAAGCCTTGCCTTCCGGCGATTCGGCAAAGGTGGCGAACTCTTCCAGCTCCGGGTCCGACAGGTCCCGATAGACGTACAGCAGAGTGTTATGCAGGTCATTGCCGATCTGCTGCATCAAGCGCTCGCGCTGGCCGTTGAGCAGGCTTTGCGCCTGGCCTGCGCCCAACAGGCCGGGGATCATCTGGCTCAGGCTGTCTGCGGCCACGCCGGCAATCGCCAGGCTGACCTCGGCCCCGGCTTCGCGGGCGGGCAGGGCCTGGGCCAGGTGGCCGATGATCAGGCTGCGGGTGGCGTCGGCCTGGATCTGCGGCAAGCCTTGGGCGTTCTTGGCCAACTGGTCACGGCGGGTCGCCAGCAACTCGGCGGCGACAATCTTGCGCCCCAGCGGCGACTGGAAAAACGCCAGCGCCGGCTTGGGGTCGGCCAGGTTCTGGCGCAACTGGGCTTCGGCGCGCTGATCCATGGCCTTGGGGGCGAAGCGTTTATTGCTGTTGTCCACCAGCGCCTGGTACACCGCCGGTGGCAAGCTGTTGCGGTAGCGCTGCTGGGCGGCACTCAAGGCGTCAGTAAAATGCGCACGTTGTTCCGGCCAGCCGGCGACCGCGTACAACTGGTCATGGCTGTCTGCCCAGGCGGGCAACACGCAGAACATCAGCAAGGATAAAAACAAACGACGCATAGGGACTCCTGTCAGTCGGCCACTATTGTCCGTGTCGGGCGTAGGATTTGTCGAGAAGTCCTATCAATCGCCTGACTAAAGTGTATTTAGGCGCTCGGCGGCGCTGTCGGTTTTCCAGGCGTATGGATACTATGCGCGCCATGCACATATCCCCTGATGACCCGCTGCTGCTACGCATCGTCGACGACCTGGCCGTGAAAGGCTGGTCGCAGCAGAACATCTTCCTGCCAGAGGCTCTGACCCTGGAACTGGCGGCTGAGTGCCATAAACGTGCCGCTGAAGGTGAATTGGCACCTGCCGCTGTAGGACGAGGCCCAGCCCAGGAGATTCGCGAGGGGATCCGTGGCGACCATATCCAGTGGCTGGAACCCGGCCAGGCGTCGGTGTGCGATCGCTATCTGGGGCTGATGGACAGCCTGCGGCTGGCGATGAACCGCGGGCTGTTCCTTGGCCTGGAAGAGTTTGAATGCCACTTCGCCATGTACCCGCCAGGGGCGTTCTACCTCAAGCACCTCGACCGTTTTCGCGACGATGACCGGCGCATGGTCTCGGCGGTGGTCTACCTGAACCAGGACTGGCTGCCCGAGTACGGCGGCCAGTTGCGCATGTACCTCAAGGACGGCGTTGAATATGACGTGGACCCTGCCGGCGGTTGCCTGGTGGTGTTCCTGTCGGGGGACGTGCCCCATGAAGTCCTGCCCGCCCACCGCGAACGCCTGTCCCTGACCGGCTGGTTTCGCCGGCGGGGCAACGAGCCGTTTTGAGCGTGCAAAAGATTCTGGTCAGCCGCTGCCTGTTGGGGCATCGGGTACGTTACGACGGTGGCGCCAGCGGGCCGTTCGACCAACTGGCCGCCTGGCAGGCCGAAGGCCGGGTAGTTGCATTGTGCCCGGAAGTAGCCGGTGGCCTGCCCACGCCACGACCCCCGGCCGAAATTCCGGGTGGGCAAGGGCTGGATGTGTGGGAAGGCCGGGCCCGGGTGTTGACCGCCGATGGCGCGGACTTCAGCGAAGCCTTCCTTGAGGGCGCGCGCCAGGCTTTGGCCCTGGTGCAGCGCCATGGCATCGGCATTGCCGTGCTCAAGGCCAACAGTCCGTCATGCGGCAACCTGCTGACGTATGACGGCACCTTCAGTGGGGTGAAAGTTGCGGGCGAAGGGGTGACGGCGGCGTTGCTCAAGCGCCATGGGGTGCAGGTGTTCAGCGAATTGGAACTGGCCGAGGCTGCGGTAGCCCTGGCCCTGCTCTCAAATCCGACCTAAAAGCCCATGTGGCAAGCCCGCTCCCACACACAAGTCTGGTCCCACATGGGTTATTTGGTGGGTTTGCTGGTGTCTGCCTCAAACCACTTTTCCGACAGTGCCGTCAGCCGCCCATCGGCCTTGATCCGCTCCAGCGCTTTGTCCAGGCTCGACTTGAACGCCGGGTTGCCCTTCTGGAAGGGGATCGCCAGGGTCAAAGTCGCTTTGCTATCACCCCGGCTGCGCAGATCCACGCCCTCGCTGGGCTTTGCGGCAAACTGGCTGCCCTTGAGGGTGTCCAGGTTGCTCAGCAGGCGTTTGGGTTGCTTGTGCGCAATCAAGCGGGCGCTGGAATAGCTATACGGCGTGCTGAAATCGAAACGATCGCGCAGTTCAGGAGTCACAGCGATGTGGTTGATCGCCACGTCGTACTTGCCGCTTTCCACACCGGGCAGCAAGTCGCTGTCGTCGGTGGTGATAAAGGAGGCGCGTACGTCCATTTCCCGAGCCAGCAACTCACCCAGTTCCACTTCAAAACCGGTGAGTTTGTCGCCTTCCTTGAAGTTGAAGGGCGGCGTGTCTGCTTCCAGGGCAATGCGCAGTTCCCCACGGTCAAACACGTCGTCGAACAGTTCGGCGTGAGCCAAGGGGCTCAACAAAGGCAACACAAGTAACAGGCCAGGCAAAAAGCGCATGGTCACTCCTAAAGAATTCAAAGGTGCGAGACGCGATTCAGGCTCGCTTTGCTATGGTGTCGAGTGCCTTGGACAACGTTTCATCACTAAGTTGTCATAACCCTACAGATTTCACAGAAAAACTGGAGAAGTTAATGAAAGCCATTTTGTCTCGTGCAACCCTGGCCAGTCTTTTGCTGGGGGCTTCCATGCTGGCCTCGGCGGCCGATATCCCACGTACACCGGCACCCAAGGGGGCTGAAGTGTCCATTGTCTCGCCCAAGGATGGCGCCACCGTCGACAAGACCTTTACCGTCGAGTTTGGCATCAAGGGCATGGACCTGGAGCCCATCGACAAACAGGTGCCAGGTGCCGGCCATCACCACCTGCTGATCGACCAGACGCAACTGCCTGACCCAAGCCAGCCGATCCCGGCCACCGCGACCGTGATCCATTTCGGCAAGGCACAAACCAAGACCGAACTGACCCTGGCCCCAGGCAAGCACACCCTGCAACTGCTGGCGGGCGATAACCTGCATCGTCAGTTCGAGCCTACTGTAGCCTCAAAAGTGATTACGATTACCGTGAAGTAAGATTTGTTCAGACGAAAAAAGGGAGCCCCGTGGGGCTCCCTTTTTCGTACACGCTTGCAGCCTTAGAACAACACGCGGCTACGAATAGTACCGCTGATGTGCTGCAGCTTTTCTTGCGCCAGGTCCGAGTACTCGGCGTCTACGTCGATCACCACGTAGCCGACCTTCTCGTTGGTCTGCAGGAACTGACCGGAGATGTTGATGCCGTTTTCCGCGAAGACCTTGTTGATCTCCATCATCACGCCAGGAATGTTCTGGTGGATGTGCAGCAGGCGGTGCTTGCCAGGGTGAGCCGGCAGGGCCACTTCCGGGAAGTTGACCGAGGACACCGACGTACCGTTGTCGCTGTACTTGACCAGCTTTTCTGCCACTTCCAGGCCGATGTTGGCCTGGGCTTCAGCGGTGGAACCGCCGATGTGCGGGGTCAGGATCACGTTGTCCAGGCCACGCAGCGGGCTTTCAAAGATGTCGTCGTTGGAGCGCGGTTCCACCGGGAACACGTCGATGGCGGCGCCGATCAGGTGCTTGTCCTTGATTGCGTCGGCCAGGGCGTCCAGCTCGACCACGGTGCCGCGCGCGGCGTTGATCAGGATCCCGCCCTTCTTGATGGCGCGGATTTCCTTCTCGCCGATCATCCACTGGGTCTCAGCGGTTTCCGGCACGTGCAGGGTCACGATATCGGACATGCCCAGCAGTTCGGTCAGGCTCGACACCTGGGTGGCGTTGCCCAACGGCAGCTTGGTCAGGGTGTCGTAGAAAAACACCTGCATCCCCAGGCCTTCAGCCAGTACCGACAACTGGGTACCGATCGAGCCGTAACCGACAATACCCAGCTTCTTACCGCGGATTTCAAAGGAGTTGGCCGCGCTTTTGATCCAGCCGCCACGGTGGCAGGAAGCGTTTTTCTCAGGGATGCCACGCAGCAACAGGATCGCTTCCGCTAACACCAGCTCCGCAACGGAGCGGGTATTGGAGTACGGGGCGTTGAACACCGCGATACCGCGCTCGCGCGCCGCATTGAGGTCGACCTGGTTGGTGCCGATGCAGAAACAGCCGACCGCCACCAACTTCTTGGCGTGGTCGAAGACCTCTTCGGTCAGCTGGGTGCGGGAGCGAATGCCGATAAAGTGCGCGTCGGCGATCTTTTCCTTGAGCTGGGATTCCGGCAGAGAACTGGTGATGTACTCAATGCTGGTGTACCCGGCGGCCTTTAGGACGTCGACGGCCGATGGGTGGACGCCTTCCAGAAGAAGGAACTTGATCTTGCTCTTATCGAGAGAAGTCTTGCTCATCTGCGTAAACCTGTGTCCCGGAGAAAAATGGCAGGGAATCGGATCGTTTAAGCTGACCCGGACGGCAGGAAAGCCGTCACCGCAGAAACGCCCTTGGGCTCTGTCCTGCGGGGGCGGTATGCTAGCATACGCGCCCCGCTAAACACTCATTCCTGCGACGTGAAGCGTTCTCAGGATGACCATGAATTGTTCGAGAGTTCTGTCGATGACCCATCCTGCCCTGATTGATGAGCTAAAGACCCTGGTTGAGCCCGGCAAAGTGCTGACCGATGCAGACTCCCTGGAGGCTTACGGCAAGGATTGGACCAAGCACTTCGCCCCCGCGCCGACCGCCATCGTCTTCCCCAAGACCATTGAGCAGGTGCAGGCCATTGTCCGTTGGGCCAACACGCACAAGGTGGCGCTGGTGCCATCCGGTGGGCGTACCGGCTTGTCGGCGGCTGCGGTGGCGGCCAATGGCGAAGTGGTGGTGTCGTTCGACTACATGAACCAGATCCTCGACGTGAACCTCACCGACCGCACCGCCGTGTGCCAGCCGGGTGTGGTCACCAAGCAATTGCAGAACGTCGCCGAAGAAAACGGGTTGTACTACCCGGTGGACTTCGCCTCGTCCGGTTCCAGCCAGATTGGCGGTAATATCGGCACCAATGCCGGCGGGATCAAGGTGATTCGCTACGGCATGACCCGCAATTGGGTGGCGGGCATGAAGGTCGTCACTGGCAAGGGCGATGTGCTGGAACTCAACCGCGACCTGATCAAGAACGCTACCGGCTACGACATGCGCCAGCTGTTTATCGGCGCCGAAGGCACTCTGGGTTTTGTGGTCGAGGCCACCATGCGCCTGGACCGGGCCCCTAAAAACCTCACTGCCATGGTCCTGGGCACCGCCGACTTTGACTCGATCATGCCGGTGCTGCATGCATTCCAGGGCAAGCTGGACCTGACCGCCTTCGAGTTCTTCTCCGACAAGGCCCTGGCCAAGGTCATGGCCCGTGGCGATGTACCGGCGCCGTTCGAGACCGATTGCCCGTTCTACGCCCTGCTGGAATTTGAAGCCACCACCGAAGAAGTGGCCAACCACGCCCTGGAAACCTTCGAGCACTGTGTCGAGCAGGGCTGGGTGCTCGATGGCGTGATGAGCCAGAGCGAAACCCAGTTGCACAACCTGTGGAAGCTGCGCGAGTACATCTCCGAGACCATCTCCCACTGGACGCCGTACAAGAACGACATTTCGGTCACCGTGTCGAAAGTGCCGGCATTCCTCAAGGAAATCGATGCGATTGTCGGCGAACACTACCCGGACTTCGAGATCGTCTGGTTCGGCCACATCGGTGACGGCAACCTGCACTTGAACATCCTCAAGCCGCAAAACCTGTCCAAGGATGAGTTCTTCGCCAAGTGCGCCACCGTCAACAAGTGGGTGTTCGAGACCGTCGAGAAGTACAACGGCTCGATCTCCGCCGAACACGGCGTAGGCATGACCAAGCGTGATTACCTGACCTACAGCCGCTCCCCGGTTGAAATCGACTACATGAAGGCCGTGAAAGCCGTGTTCGACCCCAACGGGATCATGAACCCGGGCAAGATCTTCGCTGTTTAACCATCACGCAAGAGGAAGTGGCCCATGAGCTATCAGCACAAGTACGTCGACGGCACCAACATCCACTTTCCACTGGGCAAAGTGGTCTGCATCGGGCGCAACTACGCCGAGCACGCCAAGGAGCTGGACAACCCGGTGCCGACCGAGCCCCTGCTGTTTATCAAGCCGGGCAGCTGCGTGGTGCCCCTGGAAGGCGGTTTTGCCATTCCGGCCGAGCGTGGCTCGGTGCATTACGAGGCGGAAATCGCGGTGCTGATCGGCAAGCCTTTGTCGAAAACCCCGAGCCGTGAAGAAGTGCTGGACGCCATCTCCGGCTTCGCCCCGGCCCTGGACCTGACCTTGCGCGACAAGCAGGCCGAGCTGAAGGCCAAGGGCCTGCCATGGGAAATCGCCAAGTCCTTCGACGGTGCGGCGGTGATTGCCCCGTTTGTGGTCGGCAGCACCTTCCCGGACCTGGCCGAGATTGGCATTCGCCTGACCATCAATGGCCAGGTGCGCCAGGACGGCAGCAGCGCGCAGATGCTCAACCCGATTGTGCCGATGATCCAGCATATGGCGGGCTGCTTCTCGTTGCAGGCCGGTGATGTGATCCTCACCGGCACGCCTGTCGGCGTGGGGCCGCTGGAAGTGGGCGATGAGCTGGTGCTGGAACTGCCGGGCGTGAGCCGCTTCGAGAGCTCCGTACGCTAACGCCCTTACTTATGTAGGAGCTGGCTTGTGTGGGAGCTGGCTTGCCTGCGATAGCATCACCGCGGTGTGCCTGATACACCACGGTGCTGCTATCGCAGGCAAGCCAGCTCCCACACAAGCCCGCTCCCACAGTTAATTTGCGTATACCCCAAAATCGGGGTTTTGCATTTTTTTCACACGTCATCTGGATAATCCTCGGGCATATGGCACGTAGGCGTTCTGAGCCTGGGCTATCACCTACAGCCGATTATCTGGAATGCCTCCATGGCCGTGCCTCTCCCTTCTGTGAAACCCACGCTTCGTTCGCGCTTGCACATGCGCTGGTATTCCTGGCTGTGCCTGGCGGGGGCGCTGATGTATGGCATTGCCTGGTTGATGCACTGGGATGACCGGGGCGCGTTATGGGTGTTGGAGCGTTTTGAAAGCCCGGTCGAGCGCCAGGAGAGTGTCTGGCTCCCGGATTACCAGGCCGTGATCGATGCCAAGCCGCTGCCCGGCATGGAAAAGGATGAAGCTTCGGACTTGGCCTACGACCCAAGGACCAAGACCCTGTTCGCGGTCATGGGCCGCAACCCATTCCTGGTGGAACTGAGCCGGCAGGGCGATGTGCTGCGCAAGATACCCCTGGTGGGCTGGAGCAACCCGGAAGGCGTGACGGTGATGGAAAACGGCGTGCTGGCCATCGTGGATGAGCGCAGGCACAACGTGACCCTGGTCAAGGTCGATGCCGACACGCGTCAACTGGCCTTCGCTGACTTCCCAAGCTACGACCTGGGCCCCTCCAAGGAGCAGAACAAGGCGTTCGAGGCTGTCACCTGGGACAAGCGCAATCAACAACTGGTGTTGGGCATTGAGCGCCCGGCGCAGCTGTTTACCTGGCACAGCGACGGCGGCCAGGCCCTGGCCGGCGACAAGCAGACATTGCCCAGCTCCGAGCTGGATATCCGCAACCTCTCGGCCCTGAGCGTTGACCCGCGCACTGGCCACCTGTTGGTCTTGTCCGCCGACTCCCATCTGCTGCTGGAACTGGACGAAAAAGGCGAGCAAGTCAGCTTCATGACCGTGCTTGGCGGTTTCAATGGCCTGAAAAACACCATCCCCCGCGCCGAAGGCGTGACCATGGACGAAAACGGCACGCTGTACATGGTCAGCGAGCCCAATCTGTTCTATCGCTTCGAGAGGCAGAAATAGCCGACTTATACGTCGGATTCTTCTCTATGCGCGGCATTCCCCAGACACTGAGCGGTGTTTAAGTTTAAATTCAGGCGGCTGTGATATTCATTTGCCAGTTTTGACTTTGAGCCAGCCCCCATGCGTCGATTGACCCGCCCCAAACCTGCCCTGCTTATCTTGTTGCTGATCGCCTTGGTTGCCGTGGGGGTAGTCGCGCAGCAATTTCGTTTATTCGAGCGCGCCTGGTTCAACTGGCAGGCCTGGCGCCAACCGGCGGACGAGCGCTCCATTGGCCTGGCGGATTATCAGGTGGTGCTGGAGGCGCAGGTGATTGAGGGCCTGGACGATGATGTCTCGGCGCTGACCTACGACCCGGTACGCAAGAGCCTGTTTACCGTGACCAATCAAAATGCCGAACTGATCGAGTTGTCCCTGGAGGGCAAGATCCTGCGGCGGATTAACCTGGTGGGGTTTGGCGATGCCGAAGCGGTGGAGTTCATCAGCGAGAACACTTATGTGATCAGCGATGAACGCCAGCAGCGGCTGATCAAGATCCATCTGGAGGACGACACGCGGTTTCTCGACGCGGCCGAGGCCGAGCAGATGACCCTGGGCGTGCACCTCAAGGGCAATAAAGGGTTTGAAGGGCTGGCCTATGACTCGGTGGGCAAGCGCCTGTTTGTCGCCAAGGAGCGGGACCCGATGTTGATCTACGAAGTGCACGGGTTTCCCCATTTCAAGCCAGAAAAAACCTACTCGGTCCACGTGGTCAACAACCCCCGGCGTGATGCCGGGCTGTTTGTACGCGACCTGTCCAGCCTGCAATACGACGAACGCAGCGGCCATTTGCTGGCGCTGTCCGATGAGTCGTACCTGGTGCTGGAACTGGATATCGATGGCCGCCCCTTGAGCAGCCTGTCACTGCTCAAGGGACGCCATGGCTTGAAAAAACGCGTGCCCCAGGCCGAGGGTATTGCCATGGATGACGATGGCACGTTGTACCTGGTCAGCGAGCCGAACCTGTTCTACGTCTTCAAGAAAACCCCCGGCCCTTTGTAGGTACGGGTCAGAACATCCACTGCACACCTAACGAATAGCCGGTCTGGCTGCCTTCGGCATGGCCCAGGCGGCCATTCACCTCGGCGTACACCCCAAGCTGCGGGGTGATCGCCAATTGGCTGCCGACCTGCGCGCGGCCAAAACTCTTGTCTATTGAACCCAGGCGCGCAGTGCGCACCTGGCCATCAGCCCGTGCAGTCAGGTCCAGGTCGTCCAGGCGGCCGTCGGCCAATTCCTTGACCCAGGCGATGTCGCCGTAGGGCATCAGGCTCAGGCCGTAAGGCAGGGTTACCGCGCCGCGTACGCGCCAGCCGAGGCTGGCTTCCAGGGAATCGAAGGACTGTTCTTCATACTCAAGGGCGGTGCGCAGGTTCTGCTTCTCGTGGAACTTGTCGATGCGCGAGTGGCTGTAATCGAGCCCGGCAAACGGTCCGGTCTTGATCGCGCCCAGGTCGAAGTCATAACCGCCGAGCACCCGGGCCCCCAGGGACAGGGCATCGGTCTCGCCAGTCAACTGCTGGTTAAGCAGCACGGGGCCGCCGTTGGCCTGGATCAGCAGGTTGCGCTTGGAATCGAAGCGGCTGTGGCCCACGCTCAGGTCGCCGGCCAGCCAGGTCGGGCCGCCATCGCTCAACAGGGCGTAGACCGCGGCTTGCCAGGTGTCGCTTTGCAGCTTGCCACGGTGCTCCAGCTTGTCGCGGCCGTTGAGGTAGCTGAGGCTGGCGCCGATATTCAGGCTGCTGCTCAGTTGATAGTCGCCCAGGGCATGCAGGCCCAGGCGCCGGGCCTCGGGGTTGGGGGCGGTGTCGAAGCCGCTGTCGGGGTTGTATTCGCCGTCCACGCCGATCTCGCCATCGAAGCTGCCCACTTCACGGCTGGCCGATTGCAGGGTCAGCCAGCGCCGGTCGTGCAGGCGCACCATGGCCTGGTGCTGGCGCTGCAGGTTGTCCTGCATATTGCGTGCAACCGCGCCGCCCGAGGTGGTAGAGGCCATCAAGTCGGCATTGGTCAGCTCCAGCACCAGGCGGCTGAGCAGACGCGAATAGTCGCGCAGGCGCTGGTCGATGCGCTCCTGGCCGAAGGCATTGGTCAGGACCGTCTTGTTATCTTCGTTGGGGTCGTGCCAGGTCGAGCCGCCGGGGATCGCCGGGTTGTCGGTCTGGGTGTAGCCGTCCAGGGCACCCAGTTCCCAGTTGGTGGCTTCGATATACAGGATGGGAATGTTCAGCGCCTCGAAGGCCTCGCCATCACTGCAACAACCGGTGCCGGCGGGGTATTGCGGGTCCAGGCCGGGGTTGGTGAACAGGTTGATGTTCAACTCCCTGGCGATCTGCAACGTGTGTTCGCGCAACGCCGCCAGGGCCGGGTTGGCCGTGCTGTTCTGGCCCGCGTGGGCGTACATCTTGTCGCCGGTGATCAGGCTGTCGAGGTTGATCATGGCCAGCATGTTGGCGCGCTGGCTGGCGCTCAACGACTCCACAAACGCCTTGGAGCCACGCAAGCCTTCCTCTTCGGCGCCGAAGCCGACGATCTGCAAGCCGTTTTCCAGTTGCAGGCCACCGAGGTTTTTCGCCACTTCAGTCAGCACGCTGGCGCCGGAACCGTTGTCGTCCAGGCCCTGCAGGGCCGGGCGGCCGAAGTAGGTATCGAAGTGCGCGCCAATCACCACGTACTGCGGTTTGGTGCCGGCGGCGTAGGCCACCACGTTCTGCGAGGCGCGGCTGCCGGCGTTCCAAGTGAAGTCCTGGCGACTGATGTTATAGGCGCTGCCCATCTGGCTCTGCATCCAGTCGGCGGCCCCGGCGAAGTTGGCCGTGCCGCGGTAGCGGCCGGGGTAGTCGGTGATCAGCTTTTCCAGGGTGACATTGGCGTGCTCGCCATAGTCGTAGGCATGGGATTGAGTCGACAGCAGGGCACAGGCAACGCTGACAGCGAGGGCGAGGGGTTTGATCACAAAGTCTTCCTTGGGGTGATGGAGGGAGTCGCTCGGCGGGACCGATTGCACAATGCGCGCCTCATTCCATGGGGCGGTCGCGAATTGGCGCGTTGTTGGCCGTGGGGGTCGCCTGGCTATAAGTTGTAACGGATTTGATACCAGATGCGGCAGGGGATGCCGTGACTTGGCGCACAAATTGGGGCGGGCGGGGGAGGGAATGCTGCGAAAAGTAGCGCTTTTGTTACATATCCATCGGGTACAACTCGGTCAAATGTGGGAGCTGGCTTGCCTGCGATAGCATCAACTCGGTCTTGCTCAAAGACCGAGTCGCCTGCATCGCAGGCAAGCCAGCTCCCACATACAGCATCAGGCCTTGAGGGTTTTCACGCCTTCACTGGTCCCCAGCAGCAGCACATCCGCAGGCCGCGCTGCAAACAACCCGTTGGTGACCACGCCGACGATCGCATTGATCTGGGTCTCCAGTTCCACCGGGTTGGTGATCTGCATGTTGAACACGTCGAGGATGATGTTGCCGTTATCGGTCAACACGCCTTCGCGGTACACCGGGTCGCCGCCCAGTTTCACCAGCTCGCGGGCCACGTGGCTGCGGGCCATGGGGATCACCTCCACCGGCAGCGGGAAGTTGCCCAGTACCGGCACCAGCTTGCTGGCGTCGGCGATGCAGATAAAGGTCTTGGCCACGGCCGCGACGATCTTCTCGCGGGTCAGGGCTGCACCGCCGCCCTTGATCAGGTTCAGGTGCTCGTCGCTTTCATCGGCGCCGTCGACGTAGAACTCCAGGTCACTCACGGTATTGAGCTCGTACACCGGAATGCCATGGCCCTTGAGGCGCGCGGCGGTGGCTTCGGAGCTGGCCACGGCGCCGTCGAACGCGCCCTTGTGCAGGGCCAGCGCATCGATAAAGCAATTGGCGGTGGAGCCGGTGCCGACACCGACGATGCTTTTATCGTCGAGCTTGGGAAGGATTAAATCGACGGCGGCCTGGGCCACTGCCTGTTTGAGTTGATCCTGGGTCATGCGGGCTCCGAAGCGGGCGGGGAGTAAAGAGGGGCGCGAGTATAACCCAACAAAACCTCTGGATTCGTGTGGTCGTCCGGCCAAAAGGCGGGTTAGACTCCTCGGCCCTGCCCAACCCGCCCAGTGATGCTTTCCGATGCTCGAACAGTACGTCAAGAAGATCCTCACCTCGCGCGTTTACGACGTTGCCGTGGAAACCCCGTTGCAGACCGCCCGCCAGCTCTCCGAGCGCCTGGGCAACCAGGTCTGGCTCAAGCGCGAAGACTTGCAGCCGGTGTTCTCCTTCAAGATTCGCGGCGCCTACAACAAGCTGACCCAACTGAGTGCCGAAGAGCGTGCGCGTGGCGTGGTCACCGCCTCGGCGGGCAACCATGCCCAGGGCCTGGCCCTGGCGGCCAAGGTGCTGGGGGTCAAGGCCACCATCGTGATGCCCAAGACCACCCCGGAGATCAAGGTCGAAGGCGTGCGCTCCCGTGGCGGCAAAGTGCTGCTGCACGGTGACTCCTTCCCGGAAGCGCTGGCGTATTCGCTGAAACTGGTCGACGAAAAAGGCTACGTCTACATTCACCCCTACGATGACCCACACACCATTGCCGGGCAGGGCACGGTGGCGATGGAGATCCTGCGCCAGCACCCGGGGCCGCTGGACGCGATTTTCGTCCCGGTGGGCGGTGGCGGCCTGATTGCCGGCATCGCGGCGTACGTGAAGTACCTGCGCCCGGAGATCAAGATCATCGGTGTCGAGCCGGACGACTCCAACTGCCTGCAAGCCGCCATGGCTGCGGGTGAGCGCGTGGTACTGCCAGCCGTGGGGATCTTTGCCGATGGCGTGGCCGTGGCGCAGATCGGCCAGCACACCTTCGATATCTGCAAAGACTATGTGGATGAAGTGATCACCGTCAGCACCGATGAAATCTGCGCGGCGATCAAGGATATCTACGACGACACCCGCTCCATCACCGAGCCAGCAGGGGCCCTGGGCGTGGCGGGGATCAAGAAGTACGTGGAGACCCGTGGCGTCAGCGGCCAGACCTTTGTCGCCATTGATTCCGGGGCCAATGTCAACTTCGACCGCCTGCGCCATGTGGCCGAGCGCGCCGAGCTGGGGGAAGGCCGCGAGGCGATCATTGCCGTGACCATCCCCGAGCGCCCGGGCAGCTTCAAGGCCTTCTGCGAGGCCGTGGGCAAGCGCCAGATCACCGAATTCAACTACCGCTACCACTCCGGCAGCGAGGCGCACATTTTTGTCGGGGTGCAGACCCACCCGGAAACCGACCCGCGCAGCGCGCTGATCGCCAGCCTCACCGAGCAGGGTTTCCCGGTGCTGGACCTGACCGAGAACGAACTGGCCAAGCTGCACATCCGTCATATGGTTGGCGGCCACGCGGCGCATGTCAGCAATGAAGTGGTGTTTCGCTTCGAGTTCCCGGAGCGTCCGGGGGCCTTGTTCAACTTTCTTAACAAATTGGGCGGGCGCTGGAACATCTCGATGTTTCACTATCGCAACCACGGCGCGGCCGACGGCCGTGTGGTGGCCGGGCTGCAAGTGCCGGCCAACGAGCGCCACCTGGTGCCGGCGGCATTGGAAGCAATTGGTTACCCGTACTGGGATGAAAGCGACAACCCGGCCTATCAGCTGTTCCTCGGTTGAGCGACTACGCTGATTGGGCGGCCTTTAAGGAATCGAGAGCATGGAATATCTGACGACCCTCAAGACGATCCACATGGTGGCCACCGTGCTGCTGCTGGCCAGTGGCCTGGCCCTGGCCGTGCTGAGCTGGCGCAAGCGTGCCGCCGGCCCGGCGGTTACGTTGCACCGGCCATGGCTGTTTGTCTGGGTGTTGATGGGCGTAAGCCTGGTGAGCATGCCGTTTACCGGCTGGTGGCTGGTGCACCTGATCGGCTGGCCTTTGGGGCAGACCTGGATCCTGGGCTCCAGCGTGATCTACAGCGTGGCGGCGCTGGCCTGGTTCTGGCTGGTGGTGCGCCTCAATCGCCTGCGGCTGGGCGGTACGGGCAGCGCGAAATTCACCCTGGCCCTGGCGGTTGTCAGCCTGGTGGGATTCGTGGCGATTGCCGGGTTGATGGGTGCCAAACCCGTCTGATCGTTCCCACGCTCCGCGTGGTCACGCAGCCCAGGACGCTCTGCGTCCCAGGAGTGGACGCAGAGCGTCCGGTGAGGCATTCCCACGCAGAGCGTGGGAACGAGCATTTAGGCGCGCAGGCTAATCACCTGCCAGCCACGCTTCTGGGCCTCGGCCCGCAGATTCGGGTCCGGATCCACCGCCACCGGGTGAGTCACCTGCTCCAGCAGCGGCAGGTCGTTCATCGAGTCGCTGTAAAAATAGCTGCCCTCCAGGCTATACCCGGTTTCTTCCAGCCAGCGCTTGAGGCGTGTCACCTTGCCTTCACGGAAGCACGGCACATCCGTACTGCGTCCGGTGTAGCGGCCATCGGCCATCTCGCATTCGGTGGCGATCAGGGTTTCAACCCCCAAACGTGCGGCAATCGGCGCGGTGACAAAGCGGTTGGTGGCGGTAATGATCACCAGCGTGTCGCCGGCGGCGCGGTGCCTGGCCAGCAGTTCAGCCGCCTTGGGCAGCATCAGCGGCTCGATGCAGTCGCGCATGAAGTCGCGGTGCCATTCGTCGAGTTGGGCCATTTCGGTGCTGCCGAGGATCTCCAGGCTGAAGTTCAGGTAGGCGGCGTTGTCCAGCTTGCCGGCCAGGTAATCCTGGTAAAACGCGTCGTTGCGGATCTTGTAGGCAACGGCATCGAGGATGCCGCGCTCACACAGGTAATCACCCCAGGCGTGGTCACTGTCGCCGCCCAAAAGCGTGTTGTCCAAGTCGAATAAAGCCAGGCGCATTGCGGTTACTCGCTGAAAAGTCTGTAAAAAGGCGTCCAGAATACGGTCTTTTCACAAGAGTGCACATAAGGTAAGCAGCCTCGTTGCCGCTGCAACAAGCTTTGTGGAACAATGCGGCGACATGCGTTTGCGAGGTTGTTGCCGTGATCGACCCCGATGGTTTCCGTCCAAATGTCGGGATTATTCTTACGAATGATGCCGGACAGGTGCTATGGGCTCGCCGAATCAACCAAGATGCCTGGCAGTTTCCCCAGGGTGGGATCAACCCCGACGAAACCCCTGAAGACGCCCTGTACCGTGAGTTGAACGAAGAAGTCGGCCTGGAGCGCGAAGATGTGCAAATTCTGGCCTGTACCCGAGGCTGGTTGCGCTATCGTTTGCCGCAACGCCTGGTGCGTACCCACAGCCAACCGCTGTGCATCGGCCAGAAACAAAAGTGGTTTCTCCTGCGCCTGATCTCCAACGAGCAGCGGGTGCGGATGGATTTGACCGGTAAACCGGAGTTCGATGGCTGGCGCTGGGTCAGTTATTGGTATCCGTTGGGCCAGGTGGTGACATTCAAGCGCGAGGTTTATCGTCGCGCTCTCAAAGAGCTTGCCCCGCGCCTTTTAGCGCGCGACTGACGACGGAGTTCGACCCCGAGCCATGCTCAATACGCTGCGCAAGATCGTCCAGGAAGTTAACTCCGCCAAGGATCTCAAGGCGGCGTTGGGGATTATTGTGTTGCGCGTCAAGGAAGCCATGGGCAGCCAGGTCTGCTCGGTTTACCTGCTGGACCCCGAGACCAACCGTTTTGTGCTGATGGCCACGGAGGGCTTGAACAAGCGCTCCATTGGCAAGGTCAGCATGGCGCCCAATGAAGGTCTGGTGGGCCTGGTGGGGACGCGTGAAGAACCCCTGAACCTTGAAAACGCGGCCGATCACCCGCGTTATCGCTACTTTGCCGAAACCGGTGAAGAGCGCTATGCCTCATTCCTCGGCGCGCCGATCATCCACCACCGCCGCGTTGTCGGCGTGTTGGTCATCCAGCAGAAAGAACGCCGCCAGTTCGACGAAGGTGAAGAAGCCTTCCTGGTGACCATGAGCGCGCAACTGGCCGGGGTGATCGCCCATGCCGAGGCCACCGGCTCGATTCGCGGCCTGGGGCGCCAGGGCAAGGGCATCCAGGAGGCCAAGTTCGTCGGCGTGCCGGGCTCACCGGGCGCGGCGGTCGGTACGGCGGTGGTCATGCTGCCCCCGGCCGACCTGGATGTGGTGCCGGACAAGTCCGTCGACGACATCGACGCGGAAATCAAACTGTTCAAGACCGCCCTGGAAGGCGTGCGCGCCGACATGCGCAACCTGTCGACCAAGCTGGCCACCCAGTTGCGCCCCGAAGAACGGGCGCTGTTCGACGTGTACCAGATGATGCTCGACGACGCGTCCCTGGGTAACGAAGTCAAGACCGTGATCAAGACCGGCCAGTGGGCCCAGGGCGCGCTGCGCCAGGTGGTCACCGATCACGTCAACCGCTTTGAACTGATGGACGACGCCTACCTGCGCGAGCGCGCCTCGGATGTGCGTGACCTGGGTCGGCGCCTGCTGGCCTACCTGCAGGAAGACCGCAGCACCAACCTGGTGTACCCCGACAACACCATCCTGATCAGTGAAGAACTGACCGCCACCATGCTCGGCGAAGTGCCGGAAGGCAAACTGGTGGGCCTGGTCTCGGTATTGGGCTCGGGCAACTCCCACGTGGCGATCCTGGCCCGGGCCATGGGCATCCCGACGGTGATGGGCCTGGTGGACCTGCCGTATTCCAAGGTCGACGGTATCGCGATGATCGTCGACGGGCACCGTGGCGAGGTGTATACCAACCCCAGCGAAGTGCTGCGCAAGCAATACGCCGAAATTGTCGAGGAGGAGCGCCAGCTGTCCCAGGGGCTCGATGCCCTGCGCGAACTGCCCTGCGTGACCCTCGACGGCCACCGTGTACCGCTGCTGGTCAATACTGGCCTGCTGGCGGACGTGGCGCGTGCTCAACAACGTGGCGCCGAAGGGGTGGGCCTGTACCGCACCGAAGTGCCATTTATGATCAACCAACGTTTCCCGAGCGAGAAGGAGCAGCTGGCGATTTATCGCGAGCAACTGTCCGCCTTCCATCCGTTACCGGTGACGATGCGCAGCCTGGACATCGGCGGCGACAAGTCACTGTCTTATTTCCCCATCAAGGAAGACAACCCCTTCCTTGGCTGGCGCGGCATCCGCGTGACCCTCGACCACCCCGAAATCTTCCTCGTCCAGACCCGCGCCATGCTCAAGGCCAGCGAAGGCCTGAACAACCTGCGCATCCTCCTGCCGATGATCTCCGGCACCCACGAGCTGGAAGAAGCCCTGCACCTGATCCACCGGGCCTGGGGCGAAGTGCGCGACGAAGGCGCCGACGTGCCGATGCCGCCGATTGGCGTGATGATCGAAATCCCGGCCGCGGTGTACCAGGCCAAGGAACTGGCGCGGCAGGTGGACTTCCTGTCGGTGGGCTCCAACGACCTGACCCAATACCTGCTGGCCGTGGACCGCAACAACCCACGGGTGGCCGACCTCTACGACTACCTGCACCCGGCGGTGCTGCAAGCCTTGCAGAACGTGGTGCGCGACGCCCATGCCGAAGGCAAGCCGGTGAGTATCTGCGGGGAAATGGCCGGTGATCCGGCGGCGGCGGTGCTGTTGATGGCCATGGGCTTTGACAGCCTGTCGATGAACGCCACCAACCTGCCGAAGGTCAAGTGGATGCTGCGCCAGATCAACCTGAGCAAGGCCAAGGACCTGCTGGCGGAGTTGATGACCATCGACAACCCGCAAGTTATCCACAGCTCGCTGCAATTGGCCCTGAAAAGCCTGGGGTTGGCGCGGATGATCAATCCGACCGCGACAAAAACCCTCTAAAAAATGTGGGAGCAACTGTCTTCAACATGCCATTCGTCACCTCCATTCGGTGCCGTCACGCAGCATGGCATTCAGTCTGATAAGCAGTATCCGCATGCAGGCAATGAGCGCGACTTTCGCGCTCTTGCC
>NZ_MNPU01000025.1 GCF_001983165.1 Pseudomonas gessardii
CTCGGGCTGGTCTCGATACTGGATACGATAAACCGACTTAACCGTATAACCTGAACCGCCGTATACGGAACCGTACGTACGGTGGTGTGAGAGGACGGCGGATGTGAATCCGCCTCCTACTCGATCGCGTCATTTGATCAGCGCGCGACCTTGCCCGTGGCCGGCAACGCCGGCTGGCCACGAATCGCGCGCTGGGTATCCAGTACCCGCGCCAGTGCCGTTTCGGCCTCCGGGCTTTGCTGCGGCACACGAATGGCCGCCGAGACCAGCGTGATCAGCTTGGCCATGACTTCCGCGTCCGTGGCCGGGCGCCCCAGGCTCATGGAGTTCATCAGCAGGCGCAACTCGGTGCCGGCCATCACCCCGGAAATAGCCTTCAGGGCAAATTGCAGGCGCACCCCCAGCTCATTGCGCGGCAGGTCGGGCAACGCCAGGGCGAAGGCCTCGAAGAAACGCTGGAACACGGGCTGGTAGTGCACCTTGAGGTATTCCTGGATAAACGGCGAAGTATCGCTGTACACCCGGCCGAGGAAGCGAATGAAGGAGCGCCCTTCACCGCTGGCCGGATCACTGCGCTCCAGGCCCATGGCCGGGGCAAACAGCACGCCGAGCAAGGTATCGCAATCCAGCGGGCCGTCAGACTCCGCCTCGCACCGGGCAAGCAATTCCAGGCGCTGCTCGTTGAGCGGCTCCAGGCGCTGCATCAGTAATGTTTTCATCAGGGAGTCCTTGTCCCCGAAGTGATAATTTACTGCGGCGAGGTTGACCTGGGCCTTCTCGGTGATTTGCCGCAACAACACGGCATCGTAGCCGTACTTGATAAAAAGAGCCTCTGTCGCATCCAGCAGTCGAGTCTTGGTTACATTTGGAGCGCTGAGTTTCTTCGCGACCATATAAGTTCCACGGGGGAAATATGTTTTAAAAATAAATTTGATTTTTTATACCGGGGCGAGTGCCCGAAAGCAAGTAGTGACACTGCACCCTACTCTCCAAACGCGTTGCCGCCCGCCCCGCAAACGGCTTCCCCAGGGCAGGACCCGGCATTTTCCGGCCAGCGGTAGCGGCTCTGCCACAAGAAAAACCGCTCTATCTCTGTGGCTGGCGAAGCGGCTGGATCGCAGTTACTATTCAAACAATGTTTTTAAAACAAGAATAAAAACCCGCTGTTGGCAGCCGTCACGCAGGCCCTGAAGATGTTACAACGCTTTTCAGGAACAAGCCGGATTGCCGAAGCGCAAGGCGTAGTCATGATGACAGATACCCCAACGCTCCCAGGCTTTATTTCTCTGCAAGGCATCGGCAAAAGCTATCAATTGGCCGGACAACACTTGGCCATTCTCAATGACGTCAGCCTGTCCATCGCCCGTGGAGAAAGCTGCGGCATCCTCGGGGCTTCGGGCTCCGGTAAAAGTACCCTGCTCAATATCCTCGGCCTGCTGGACCTGCCCGACTGCGGCGCCTATCACTTCGCCGGCCATGACATTTTCCACGCCACGCCGGATCAACTGGCCGCGATCCGCAACCAGCAGATCGGCTTTGTGTTCCAGAGCTTCAACCTGCTGCCGCGCCTCAGCGCCCTGGACAACGTGGCCCTGCCCCTGGGTTATCGCGGTGTGTCGCGCCAGGAGTCGGTGGCGCGGGCCCTGCATATGCTGGAGCAGGTCGGTCTGGCCGAACGGGCCCACCATCGCCCCGCCGACCTGTCCGGCGGCCAGCGCCAGCGGGTGGCGATTGCCCGCGCGCTGGTCGGCGCGCCGGCGGTGATTCTGGCCGACGAACCCACCGGCAACCTCGACAGCCACACCGCCCAGGACATCATGGACCTGCTGCTGGCCCTGAACCACGAGCAGGGCGTCACGTTGATCATCGTCACCCACGACCCGCATATCGCCGAGCGCCTGAACCGCCAGATCCTGGTGCGCAACGGCGTGGTCCATGAGGCAGAATGCGTATGAGCCTGCGGGTCGAACAGAGCCTGAGCCAGTTGCTGCACGAAGCGTTTGTCAGCCTGCGAACCCTGGGCAAGCGCTCCATCCTGGCCCTGCTGGGGATTGTCATCGGCAGCTCATCGGTAGTCGCACTGATCAATATCGGGCATAACGCCGCCGAAGATGCGGCGATGATTTTCAAGGACATGGGCACCGACACCCTGGTGGCGCAGTTCCCGCCCAAGGGCAACAGCAGCGTGCCGATGCCCACCAGCCTGGACCTGCAAGCCGTACGCCAGGCGGTGCCTGGCATCCTCCACATCGGCGCGATTTCCTCGTTCAGCGGGCCGATCGTCTTTCATGGTCGCACCACCAACGCCGGCTTGATTGGCAGCACCCCGGGCCTCAAGGACGCCATGCGCCTGGTTCTGCGCGAAGGTCGCTTCCTGTCCGAGTTCGACAGCGGCGAAACCTACGCGGTGGTCGGCGACCAGATCGCCCAGGCGTTAAGCGCGCCCGGCGACCCGCTGCGCCTGGGCGATCGGGTGCGGGTCAACGACTATCTGTTCCTCGTCATCGGCATCCTGCAGGACCAGCCGCGCTCGATGCTGATTCCGGTGCAAAGCAACGAATCACTGTTCATCCCGGCTGCCGGCATGCGCCGTATCTATTCCACACCCCAGGTAGGCAGCGTGGTCCTGCGTGCAGCGGTCGGCCAGGACATGGAGCGCATCGCGGCCCAGGCCACCCAGGCCTTGGGCGCGCAACTCCCGGACCATATCGTCGAGATCCAGATCCCCCAGCAAATGATCGACGGCATGACTCGGCAAAGCCGCACATTCGCCTATCTGTTGCTGGCCCTGGGCGCCATCTCCCTGGTGGGTGGCGGGGTCGGCGTGATGAATGTGATGCTGATGAACGTCTCGGAACGCCGCCGGGAAATCGGCATCCGCATGGCCCTGGGCGCTCGCCAGCGGGATATCCGCAACCTGTTCCTGCTCGAAGCCGTCACCCTCACGGCCGTCGGCGCGCTGTGTGGCGCAATGCTGGGCATGGGGGCGGCCTATCTCTACGCCTGGCTGTCGGGCTGGCAGTTTGCCCTGGCCGTATCGGCCCTGCCCCTGGGCGTGGGCAGTACGTTGCTGGTGGGGTTGTTTTTCGGGATCTACCCGGCCGTCTCGGCGTCACGCTTGCAGCCGGTGGAGGCCCTGCGCGATGAATAAACCCCTGCTGTGGCTGATCGCCCTGGTGAGCCTGCCCTGTGTGGCCGCCGATATGGTGATCCGCCCTTCGGCGCCGACCACCACGCGCAGCGGCTATGAGCGCAGTGTCTCGCTCAACGCCCAGCTCACCACCCTGACCCTGGGCGACGCGGTGTACCTGGGCCTGCGCAACAACCCGGCAATCCGCAGCGCCTACCTGCAGCGGGTGGCGCAGAAGTTCGACCTGCGGGTGGCCGAAGATGCCTTCAACCCCAAGCTGGTGCTCAACAGCGCCTACCGTACTACCCAGGGCAGCGACGACCGCGCCCGCAATGCCACCCTGTCACCGACCAGCAGCTTGCTCGGCGAGTACGGTACCCGCCTGAGCATGGGCTGGACCCAGCAACTGAACAACGCCAACCGTGCCGGGCGCTACCGCAGCGATGGCCTGGACCTGGCCATCATCCAGCCGCTGATGCGCGGCGCCGGCTGGGACGCCACTACTGCGCCACTGCGCTTGTCACGCCTGTCCGAACAGGCCAACCGCTTGAACCTCAAGGCCAGCGTCGCGCAGACCATCAGCCAGATCATCGCCACCTACCGCGAGCTGCTGCGGGCCCAGGAGCAACTGAGCATCGCCCAGGAGGCCCTCAAGCGTTCCAATACCCTGCTGGACGTCAACAAGGCGCTGATCAATGCCGGGCGCATGGCCGAATTTGAAATCGTCCAGACCGAAGCTGACATCGCCTCACAGCAACTGGGCGTCGAGGAAGCCCAGAACCAATTGGATATGAGTCGCCTGTCGTTGCTGCGCCTGCTGGCCCTGGACCTGGCGACACCGCTGCGTGCCACCGAAGCCCTGGAAGCCACGCGCATGGACATCGACAAGCGCGAGGCCTTCAACCTGGCGCAGAACCAGCAGCCCGAATACCTTTCGGCACTGCTGGGCAGCCAGCAGGCCGACCTCAACCTGGTGCTGGCCAAGGACTCCGGGCGCTGGCAGGTCGACCTGGTGGGCGGTGCCAACCAGATCCGCGCCAACACCGACAACGATGTGGGCAGTACCAGCAGCCGGCGCTGGAACAGTTATGCCGGTGTCCAGGTGCGCATTCCCATCGGCGATATCAGTACCCGCCAGGCCGAAGTCCGTGCACGCGTGGATGTAGAGAACCAGGCCATCCTGATCACCGACGCACGCCAGGAACTGGAGCGCAGCGTCAATAACGTGGTGCGCGACCTTGGCACCCGCTGGCGCCAGTATGAAATTGCCCAGCGGGCTGTGGAGCTGTCCCGGCGCAAGCTTGAGATCGAACGGGACAAACTCAGTGCCGGACGCTCCACCAACTTCCAGGTGCTGAGTTTTGAAGCCGACTTGCGCAGTGCCGAAAACGCCCGCCTCAATGCCCTGATTGCTTATTTAAATGCCCAGACCCAGCTCGACCTGACGCTGGGAATGACCTTGGAAAGTTGGGAAATCGCCCTCAATGACTACTAGAAAAGCCCTGCTGGGCGCTGCACTGCTGATGCTGCTGGGCGCTGGTGGATTTGCGCTGCTCAGTCGCCCAACGCCTGCCGCCAACCAATTCGGTACGGCCGAGCAATGGCAGGAGGTCAAGAGCGATGCCCTGGTGCACCAGATCGGCCTGGTCGGCAGGATCGAACCGGATACCACCATCACCCTGACCGCCCCGTTCGACGGCAATGTGCAGGCCAATCTGGTAGAACAGGGCCAACGGGTCGAAGCCGGCCAGGTCCTGTTGCGCATGGACCCGGCCACCCTGCAAGTGCAACTGCGCGAAGCGCTCTCCGCACAGCTCAAGGCCCGGCGTACCGTGCAGGAAATGCAGGACTGGGACAGCGGCCCCACCGTCAGTCGCGCCCGACGCAGCCTGCGTACCTCGCAAATGAGCGCCGACAACACCCAGCGCAAACTGGTCGAAAGCGAAAACCTGTTCAAGCGCGGCATCATCCCGCGCAACGAACTGGACGACCTTAAACAGCAGGCCCAGCAGCAACAATTGGACCTGGCCGCCGCCCGCAGCGAACTGCAACAGGCCCTGAACCAGGGTAAAGGCGAATACCGGCAGATTGCAGACATGGAATTGACCAACGCCACGGTCAAGTACGACGCCTTGCGCAAGCTGCTTGACGGCCAGGAGGTCAAGGCACCGTTTTCCGGGATCGTCGTGCCCCCACCCGGCAGCAGCACCCCGCAGGGCGGTAACAACACCCCGCCAGTACAGGCGGGGAGCAAGGTCGGTCAGGGCCAGGTGCTGTTCGGGTTGGCCAATATCGAACGCCTGAAGATCGTCGCCAAAGTCTCGGAACTGGATATCAACCAGTTGCACCAGGGCCAGCCGGTGGAGGTCATGGGCGACGGCTTCGACGGCGAGCACCTGAGCGGTTCGGTCAGCGTGGTCAGCAGCCTGGCGATTGCCAATGACAACCAGGGCAGCGCGCAATTCCCGGTGACCTTGTCCATTCCCAAATTGACCGACAAACAGCTGCAAAGGGTCCGCCTGGGCATGAGCGCGCGCCTGACTATCGTGACCTACAACAATGCCCAGGCGATCATCGTGCCGGCCCAGGCGATCAGCCATGGGGAAGATGGGCTTTGGGTGGCGTATCGGGCAGCCATGGACAAGCCGGTGGAGCGGGTGAACATCACCACGGGACAATCGACGGCCCAAGGCGTGGAAGTGTTTGGGCTCAAGCCTGGGTTTATCAAAACTGACTTGTGACGCCCTTTGCAGCGTGTCCGAAAAGCACTTGAAGAGCTTACCTACACAAATACAGGAAACTTACTACATCATAAGATATTGTAAAAAAATACGCCTTAGAAAAGTATTGTCATCCGTTTTGCCTCGGGCGACAGGTGCGCAATATGAATCGTTATTCAAATATCAAGAAAATGGTGGCCGGCGGTGATTTATTTTGGAGCCGAACACAAGAGGCCCGAATGAGCGGAATTGTCGCCGACAATCTCGGTGACGGCTTCATGCAAGTCAATGACGACAAATTCATAAACATGTGCTCTTACTCCTACCTTGGCCTGGACTCCAATATCGAAATCTTGAATGGCGCAATAACTGCACTCGACTCGTCGCGAACCTTAAATTCCTCCACGTCCCGTGTACGAATTTGTTTACCGCTATTGGAAGAGGCAGAACTTGCACTATCAGATCTGTTTTCCGTAGACGTGCTGACTACAGTTTCATGCGCTTCAGCCGCCGCTGCAATGCTTCCATTACTCGCCGCAGGTGTATTTACACAAAATATCCCGCCACTCATGGTTTTTGATCAATGCGCACACTTCTGCTTGAGCTTGATGAAAGCCGTTTGCGCAGACGAATCCGAAGTGGTGACAGCACCGCACAATGACTTAAACTTCCTGGAAGACTGCTGCAAGAAAAAGCAGCGGGTCGCTTACATCGCGGACGGCGTCTATAGCACGGGAGGATGCGCCAACATATCGGAATTGATGACCCTCCAAGACAAGTACGGTTTATTTGTTTTATACGACGAGGCTCATGGCCTATCGGCACAGGGTGCAAATGGCTGCGGATTAGTTCTCAATACAATGGGCACACTAAACAACAACACCATGATAATCGCATCATTGAACAAGGGTTTTGGTGCTTCCGGCGGGGCGATCTTCTTTGATTCGTCGATTAACAAAGCAAATTTATTGCGGTTTGGCGGCCCTCTATCTTGGTCCCAACGAATTAATACAGCAGGTTTAGGCGCAATTATCGCTGCTGCAAAAATACATAAATCCACAGAACTGCAACGCCTGCAAAACAGGTTGACGACCAACATCCAATTATTCGACATGCACATCAAGACCCCCTTGGCAGGAGATGGATTACCTATCAGGTTGATTCCCATGGGTGATGAGCAACATGCAATCACCACCGCAACAAAACTCATGAAGCTTGGATTTTATACATCGCCGTTATTTTACCCTGTCGTTCCCAAATCAACTCCGGGCCTGCGCGTCATGCTAAGAGCAAACCTGGCCTCAGACGACTTAAAACAGTTTTGTACAGCGGTAAATTCAATGCTGTAGATGCAACCCCACCCCTTAGGACGCCGTGATAAAAGGAACTTACATGTCATTATCCCCTCAACGGGTGCTCCTTCTCGCGTGTTGCACGACCATAATCGCCCAGCTTGGTATAACACTGTACATACCTGCAACAACCCAGCTCGCCTCGAAACTAAATATAGAAGAGGCAGAAGGTTATAAAATTCTACTCTTTTATTTGGGTGGTGCTGTACTACCGATAGTTTTTATGTCACGCCTGATTCGCAGTTTCGGGCGCCACACTGCAATTCTCGTTTGCAGTGCAATTTTATTCGTTGGTAGCTTACTGTCTTTACTTAGCTTTGGCCCCGAGGTGTTCTTTTTCTCCCGGTTCATGCAAGGCATAGGTGCTGGCGGAGGGGCTCTGGTCGGCAGGGCACTGTTAACGGATATCTCATCAGGAGCGGCACTTGCGAAAAACCTGTCGGTATTATCCTATTCATTTATTCTTGCACTTATCGGCGGGCAGGTAGCGGGCGGTTTTCTGGTAGCAAGTCTTAACTGGGTCGCTCTGCCATGCCTACTGATTATCGGCTTGATACTCACCAGCACACTAGCTTTTATAATACGTGCGCGCCTTTACAAACTAGACACTTTGGCAAAAAAATTCACACTCACGCCAAACTACTACGCTATTGCAATCCAGCCCAGCTTTTATCTGCCGGTCATTTTAGGAGGATGTGGCTATGGCATTTTTATTGTCTATCAAGGTATCGGAGCGTATGTATTTCACTCCAATTTCCGTTGGAGCAGCACCGATTATGGCACGTTCGGCTTGTGGTTGGGCCTAGCTTATTACTTAGGTGCATTCACTGTAAGGCGAGCCTTGAGTGTTGTCAGTGTTTGCCAATTATCATTTTTTGGCGCATCCCTCTTAGTCGCCTCAACCAGCGTTTTGTTTTTGGCCGCCTGGCAAAATATGTCAATCCACTTGATTGTTGGAACCTATTTGGTTATTTGGTACGCCCAGGCAACGCTCTACCCATGCACAGCAGCCATGGCAGTAAACAAATTGCCCGGCGCCAACCCAATGATGCTGTTTAGTTTTCTACAGCAATTGGTGGCGTTAACATTTGGTACTCTTGCGACTTTTTTTATCCCTTACGGCATTCAAACTGTGGCACTGCTCACGGCATGCCTGGGTGGACTTGGTGTAGTCACGGCACTTCTCATTCTGAAAAGAGAGGCTTGATATGGACATATTGACTAGAAGTTGGCTGTGCATGCCCGCCAGCCAAAAACACATAGCGCGGAAAATTATTGAGTCTAACGCCGATATCGTATTATTGGATCTGGAAGACTCAGTCCCAATGTGCAAAAAACAATTTGCACGCGAGCAACTGCTGACACTAGAGCACTCTATCCACAACCGGCGCAATCTAGCGATAAGAGTCAATACACTCACCAAGTCCGAAGGCATCAGAGATCTGGTTTTTTTGTTAGACCACAACATCGTTCCCGAATATTTAATCGTCCCCAAAGTAGAGTCAGCCGGCGAACTAAAAGTCCTTAATGAATTGACATGCGCTACTGGCCAACGAGTAAAAACCTTTGCAATCATCGAAACGTTAAAAGGATTGCGCTGCATCGACTCCATTATCAATGAAAAAACAAGCTTGCGCGGCTTGATTTTAGGCAGCGCGGACATCTCATCAGAGATCAATTTCAAAATCGCAGAGCGTGCACTGACCCAGATCAAGTGCGATATAGCCATCGCCGCCCTCAGCACGGGACTAATGGTCATTGACTCGCCCTGTTTTAAATTGAACAACGAAAAGGCGCTTAGAACAGAAATCGAGATGGCGAAAGAGTTTGGCTATTCGGGGAAAATTGCTATTCATCCAGCTCAAGTAGAACTGATAAATAAATTATTTACCCCGACAGCAATCGAACTGAAAAAAGCACGAGCAATTATCAAATGCCTCGAAGCATCAGAACCATTAACAGCCATATCCACCTTGGATGGAGAAATGCTGGGACCTCCTTTTGAAATCATGGCCCGCAGGCTTTTGGCAATTAACGAATCGCTCTCAAGAACCAATAGGAAGCCAGCATGAACATCAATCAACCGCTCCCCGGCAGCAAGGCATTAAGCAAACTAAGCAAAGTAGGGCCCGGACGCTATCGTGAGGATCATGGGCTTGGCTTCGATGACTTCATTATTGGCGATATATTTGAACATCGTCCAGGCCGTACGGTAACAGAAGCGGATAACGTCTGGATGTCGTTAATCTGTATGAATAACCACCCTGTCCATATCAATGCAGAATATGCAAAGCAAACCGAATTTGGGCAAGTACTGGTATCGAGTCTGGTGACCTTTTCGATTGTCGGTGGGATGAGCCTGGCGAGCACGAGCGCAAAAGCAATTGCCAATTTAGGCTGGGATAAAGTACGCCTGGTTGCCCCTGTATTTGTTGGCGATACATTGTATGCCGAAAGCGAAGTCATCCATAAGCGCCCCTCTGCCAGTCGCCCCGGGCAAGGCATAGTAACGGTCCTAACCAAAGGACTCAAGGCAAACGGGCAAGTATGTTTGTCCTACGAGCGTAGTTTTCTGATTGCTCTCGACCAAGTACCCGCGGTTTGAGTAGCCTATGAAAATTTTAGATGAGGCCTTGATAAAAAATATTATTAGTATGGAAGAAGCGATTGACGTACTTCGTGAAAACTATCGTCAATACAGCAGTTCAAACGACAATAACCCTGCGCGAACTATCGTGAGAGTCCAGGAAAAACATGCAACGTTTGGGGTAATGCCCTACTACTCTCACTCTCACAATTTATTTATGGTCAAGGTTGTTTCCCATCACTTATTCAACAAAGCCCATGGACGAACATCTATAAGTGGCGTGATTGTTATACAGGATGGCGCCACAGGGCAGATAAAAGCTCAAATGGATGCAGCAGCCATTACCGCTCTACGCACAGGCGCCACTGCAGGATTGGCGACTGATTTGCTGGCAATGGCCCACGCCAAAAAAGTTGCCGTCATCGGTGCAGGTGCTCAGGCAATGGCCGTATTTGAGGCTGTGTTGAGTGTCAGACAGGTAAACCAGGTGGCCGTCTGCTCGACAAGCCAGGCAAGCGCAGAACAGTTTATAGCTGACGCCAAAAGCCGGTTCAGTCGGGAGATTGAATACATCAGCCATCATAGCGCCCGCCAGGCGGTCTCAGGCGCCGACATCATCTGCACGGCAACCACCTGCGCAACCCCCTTGTTCTCTGCCTGCGACGTAGCAAAGGGTGCCCATATAAACGCGGTAGGCAAGCATACGCTGTTGTCGCGTGAGTTCCCGTTGGAGCTTCTGCATCGGGCTATCTTAATGGTGGAAGATAGAAAAGCTGCAATTGAAGAGGCCGGGGATTATCACCAACACTCAATATCCATTGCTGACATGCTGAACAGCCATTATGCAGTTCACCAAGGCAAGACCACGATCTTTTCTTCGGTAGGGACTGCTTTTCAGGACGCGTGCATCTGCATCGCAATCCTGAAGAAGCTAAAAATCTGAAAAAATTACGAGGTTCCTAATCGGCATGCCAACGCCTTGGCCTGGATCGCCACATCCGTCACCGCCGTGCTCTCCCACCACATGCCGCGCAGCGGCGGGCCCATGGCAAAGAGCCGTTCACTGGCCACCCCCTGTTTATCCAGCACCGCCCCCGAGGCATCCGCCGCTATCCCTAGCGCCAATGGCCCGGGCTTGATCAAGCCGCGCGCCAGCAATTGCCTGGGCAACGGGCGGGCCACGCAGCGCCAGTCGTATTCGATCCCGCTGGAGTTGATCAAGGCCGCGCCACTGACGAAGGAGGTGTGCTGTTCGCCACGACGGCGCAAGCGCAGGGTCACTTCGCCGTTTACCGTGGGCTCCAGGCCCAGGAACGAAGCGGCCTGGATCCGCAGGCGCCCTTCCCCGTGCAGCCGCGCCACCAGCTCGGCGCTCAACGGTGGCGAGCGGTGGTGATGGCTCTCCCACCAGGGCCGTACATGGCGCACGAACTGGCGCTTCTCGCGCTCGCTGGCCTGGCTCCACAGGCGGCCGATATGGGCGCGCACAGTGTCCAGGGGAGCTTGCCAGTCGATGCCCTGGGCCAGGGCGCTCTGGCATTGGCCGCGCACTGCCCGCAGTAGTTGCCGCGGGCTGCGCAGGCACTGATCTTCAGCGAGAAAGTCCACCCAGGCCGGGGGTTGCCGGCGCACATGGGGCAGCAAGCCATGGCGTGAAAAAATCTCGATCGGCCCGCGATGCCCGGCCTGTTCCAGTGACACCACAGCATCGACCATGGTCAGGCCGGAGCCGATGATCAACACCGTGGAGTGTGGGTCCAGTTGCGTCATGGCGCGCACATCCCACGGGTCAAGCGCCGCCGCATTCAAGCCGCTGGAGTGGGTTTGCGGCGTGCGCGCCGCTGGGAACATGCCCGTGGCCAGTACGGCCTGGGCACCGTGCAGTGGTTGGCCGTCATCCAGGGTCAGGTGTACGCCGTCCGGTCCCACCTGCGCATCGATGACCTCGGCGCGGATGTGCGTGAGCGTTGACGCCGACCCCTCCCGGGCCTGCGCCAGCCGCTGTTGCGCATACAGGCCAAAGATCCCCCGGGGTGGGAACAGCTCGCTGACGGGGACGTGTTGCTGATCCGATTCCGGCCAGCCGCCAGCGGCGATGTAGTCGGTCAACCAGTGGGTCAAGTCGTCGGCGTTGTCCGGGTCCACACTCATGCGTGCCGCATTGCCATTGAGGGTGTGCCCCAGCTCCACCGCACTATAGGCTTCGCCCCGTCCAAGCTCTGCACGCGGCTCGATCACCAGAATCTTTCGCGTGCCGGGCAAACGCAGCAACTGCACGGCCAGCAGCGTACCGCTCAGCCCCCCGCCGATGATCAGCACATCGGCGTTGCAGATGGCCTTTGTCGCCTGTCCACGTTCGGTTTCACTCATGCAAATATGCCCTTACTGGTTGCCCGAATAATGCTTATGCCCATCGCCTGCGCCAGCGTAAACCCGCGTTCAGAGCGACGTGGCTGCGTTAGTTATATAGCCAGGCGCGCTCCGTTGCACGAGTTACGCCAAGATGGAGAACCCCACACTTTCTCGATTGCGATGAAACTGTTAGCGCCATTCGTGGGTTTTTCCATGGGCAGGGAACGCACACCATGGGCCGCAACACGCCCTTTCCTGCCGATTCCCGGAGCTTTTCATGCACCTCAAGCACGCCTTTATCTGGCCTGCCCTGGCCTTGTCGATTGCCATCAACAGCCAGGCGGCTCAGGCCCAACCGATACCCAGCGAGCAAACTATTGGCACCATCGAGCAGGTGTTCGCCTTCCATGACGCCATGCCCACCGGCGTCAGCGTTGCCGAAAACGGGCGGATCTTTGTCAATTTTCCACGCTGGGGCGACGCGGTGCCCTTCACCGTGGGTGAGCTGCGCGATGGCCAGGTCGTGCCTTACCCTGACCTGGCTATGAACCAGGCCGACCCGAAAGACCCGGCCAAGGGTTTTATCAGTGTGCAAAGTGTGGTGGCCGATGGTCGCGGGCGGATCTGGATACTGGATACTGCCGCCCCCGGTTTCGCCTCGCCAACGCCCGGCGGTGCCAAGTTGGTGGCCGTCGATCTGGCCACCAACAAAGTGGTCAAGACCCTGGTGTTCCCGAAAAACGTGATGCTGCCCAGCACCTACGTCAACGATATGCGTTTTGACTTCCGGGTGGGCGATGAAGGGGTGATCTACATCACCGACTCGGCCCTGAGCGGTCCCGGGGCGATCATCGTCATGGACATTGCCAGCGGCACCGCCCTACGCCGCCTCAGCGGTGCCACCTCGACCTCGGTAGACCCGAATTTCGTGCCCAAGGTCGAAGGCCAGGTCTTGCAGGTTCGCAACACCGACGGCAGCACCCGTCCGTTTGCGGTAGCGTCCGATGGCATCGCCCTGTCCGCCGACGGCCAGACGCTGTACTTCTGCCCGCTGTCCAGCCGCCATCTGTACTCGGTACCCACCGCGTTGCTGCGCGACACCTCGGTCAGCGAAGCGCAGCTGGATATGGCGGTCAAGGACCTGGGGGAAAAAGGCGCTTCCGATGGCCTCGAAGCCGATGCCTCCGGCGCCCTGTATGCCGGCGACTACGAACACAACAGCGTGCGCAAACGCCTGGCGGACGGACAGTGGCAGACCATCGTCCACGACCCACGTGTGCTCTGGCCCGATACCCTGTCCATCGGGCCGGACGGTTACCTGTATTTCATGGCCAACCAGTTGCATCGCCAGGGCATCTTCCACGCAGGTCGCGACTTGCGCCAGAAGCCCTACAGCCTGCTGCGCGTGAAGATTGATGCGGCGCCGGCACCCACCCTCTAGCCCCGTGATCAGCCGTACCTCTTGGAGGAAGCAACATGCGCAGACACCCACCCCGGCGCCCGGCGAAAACGCTGACCGTGACCCACCAGGACTTTTCCCTGGCCAATATCGCCAGCGGCTCGCGTGTGGTGCGCCTGGGCGTCACCGATCTGTCCTTCCATCGCGCCACCGCCGCCGTGGTGGCGCTGGTCCTGCAGCGCATGGGCCTGACTGTCGAACGGCAATATGCCCTGCACGAAGTGAATTTCGAGCGCTTGCGCGAAGGCGCCATCGACATGTTGGCCTCGGCCTGGCTGCCATGCAGCCATGGTGTGTACCGACAGGCCATGCCCGTCCGTGAACTGGGCCTGCATTACCAGCCCTATGCCATGTGGGGCGTGCCCGACTATGTGAGCGAGGCAGATGTGGCATCCATCGACGACCTGCTCAAGCCCGAGGTTCGCGCGCGCATGCACCCGCTGATCCAGGGGATCGGGCTGGGCGCAGGGATTACCCGGTTTTCCCTGAAAATCATGGACGAATACGGCTTGAGCAACGCCGGCTATCAATTTCGCACGGGCACTCAGGACGATTGCATCGACGCCTTTGAGGCCCTGTACCGCCAAGGGCACTGGGGTATCGTGCCGTTGTGGCATCCGCAGTTCCTGCACCACCGCTATCGTATCCGCGAATTGAAGGACCCCAGGGGTTTGCTCGGCAATGTGGATCGGGCGGTGCTGCTGGCGCGGGAAGATCGCCTGGCGTTGCTGACCCGTGCAGAGATTCAGGTGCTGGATAATATTCGTCTGTCGAACCCGGTCGTTGCCGAGCTGGATAATGCATTCAACCGGGGTGAACGCTCGGCGGATGAGGCAGCCAGGGAGTGGCTGGCGCGGCATCCGCAGATTCTGCGCGGGTGGCTGGCACCGGTGAGCTGACAGAAGACGGGCTGTTGCGCAGGCGTTCCAACAGCGTTTCACTGGCACAGTGCAAGTGCGCTCTGCCCCTGCGTCCCTGCAGGGTAATAGCCCGGGTCAGTCGTACTCGACAATCCCCAGTTGCTTGGCCATGAACAGCTCATTGCGCTCGACGATTTCCTCGACCACTTTGCCTTCGGCATTGAACCGGAAGTACGTCAACGCGCTCCAGGCCAGGTCTTTGCCGCTCACATCAAACCCATGCCAGGTGTTGGAGCCCTTGGCGTGATGCATCAACGCAACCACCACCACATCAGCGGCCACCACTTCTTTTTGGAAGGTTGTCTCGATCGACTCGTAGCGCTCGGTCACGTTCAGGCGCAAGGCCTGTTTGAACGGTTCGACACCGACGATAGGCGCCGGACAATCGGGGCGATGAACCACCACATCGTCGGCAAAAAATTCCGCTACGCGCTCAACATCCTTACCGTCGACGCAATACTTGAAGTACTTTTTCACCACATCCAGATGCTTGCTCATTTCGACTCCAATCAAGGTTTTCCCTGCACTCAACGGCTAGACTGGCAGAGGCAAAAAAAGCTTAACGGTCGGCATAAACCTGAAAAATGCTGTAACTGGAAAACACCCTTGCGCGCAGTGGAGCAATGCTGATGGATCGCTGGACCGAATATGAGTTGTTTGTAAAGGTCGCGGAACTGGGCAGCGTGACCAAGGCCGCAGACGCCCTGGACCTGTCCAGTGCGGCGGCCAGCCGGCACTTGGCGGCACTGGAGAATCGCCTGGGCGTGAGGCTGATCGAGCGCAGCACCCGGCGCTTGTTCGTCACCGAAGTCGGCAAGGTGTTCTACACCAATTCCAAGGCCGCCCTCACGGCGATGCAAGGCGCGACCGAGGCCGTCAGCGCGAGCAAAAACCATCCGCATGGGGTGTTGCGTGTGACCGCATCCTTATCCCTGTGCCTGCAACATATCCTACCGCTGGTGCCCAAGTTCAAGGAGCAGTACCCGGATGTGCGCCTGGAGATCGTGGCCGAGAACCGCTACCACGACATCATTGACGACAACATCGACGTCGCCCTGCGCACCCGCGACAGTGAGCCGGACTCCAGCCTGGTGATCCGCCGCCTGACCGATACCCGACGCATACTGGCTGCTTCGCCGGACTACCTCGAGCGTTGCGGTCGCCCGCTACATCCGCAGGCGTTGGCCGAGCATCAACTGTTGCTCTACACCTACGCCACCGATCCCTATGAGCTGACGTTCCAGCGCGAAGACCAGACCATCACGGTGCCCGCCACTCCGGCGCTGGAATCCAACGACGGCTATCTGTTGCGCGCGGTTGCGTTGCAGGGCCTGGGCATCCTCGCGCAACCCACCTATGTGATCCACGACGATATCGTCGCCGGGCGCCTGGTGCCGATCCTCAGCGAGTGGAACCTGCCCCGCCTGGAAATCAACCTCGTCTACCCCTCGCGACGCCACTTGCCGGCCAAGACCCGGGTGTTTATCGATTTTATCGTCAAGGAGTTCCAGCACCTGGATTGAACCGTCGCGCTCAGTGTTGGATCACTGCTTTGAGTACCGTCTTGAAGGTCTCCAGTTGCTCAGCGCTGAATTGGCTGAAGACTGTGTCCTGCTGCTCACGGGCGATGGTCCACAACGCCTCGGTTTCGTCGATGCCCTTGGTGGTGAGTTTGACCCGATCCTGATCGTCGCGGACCAACGCCTTGCGCTTGAGGTTGTTCACCGCCTCTTCGATCTCACGCACCGGCATTGCCACTTCGCGCTGTAGTTCTGCCAGGCTCAGGCCGGCATCGTTCTCCAGCACCATCAGCATGCGCGCTTCACTGGTGCGCAGGCCGGTGGACAGTTGGCGCGGTTGGTAACTGGCCTGATAGGCCCGCAGCGCCTGAGTCATCAGGTAGTAGAGGTTATGGCTCAGGCGGCCCTGGAAATGGCTGCTGGGGGGCTGGCCTTCCTCGCGCCGGGTCATGCGGGTGTGCGGCAGCACCATGGAATAGGCACCCTGGTGATACAACAACGGCGAGCGGCCGCAGTCGTCGAAGGCCACCACTTTGCCAATCATGATCCAGTGGTCACCCCCGTCTACCTGCTGGTACTTCTCACACTCAAAACGGGCCGAGCAGTCAGCCAGCACCGGCGCCCCACCCTCACCGGCCTGGTACTCGACATCGGCAAAGCGGTCTTCCCTGGGCCGGGCAAAGTTGTTCGACAGCTCGATCTGATCGGCCGCCAGCACATTCACCGCAAAGTGCGTAGCGCTTTCAAACACAACGTGGCTGGTGGAGCGTTTGTCGATGCTCCAGAGGATCAGCGGCGGGTCCAAAGACACCGAATTGAAGCTGTTGGCGGTCACACCGACCTTGCGCCCGCTGGCGTCGGCGGCGGTGACCACGGTGACACCGGTGGCGAAATTGCCCAGGGCGCGGCGAAACGCGCGGCTATCGATTTTGTTTTCAGTAGACATGCAAGGCTCCCGGGCGGGCCGATGGCCCCACCCTGATTGTTCTTATAGGTAAGCGTGGCCTGCTCAGACCATTGCCGGGTCCGGCTCCAGGCCCATCAGTTCACGGCCCAGGATCTGTGCGCAAACGTCATAGTCGGTGTAGGCATGGGCCCCGGCGAGGTGAACGTCGCGGAACAGGCGTTGCAGTTCGTTGGTTTCAAACCAGGCGCCACCGCCCGCCGCCTCCATCAGCCGATCCACCGCCTGGATGCACATCTTGGTGGCGTAGCCCTGGTTAGTCCGCCAGAACGCCAGGGTGCCGCGGCTTGGGTATTCATGGCGCGCGCTGTGCTCGGCGATCTCGTCCCAGCTTTTTTCCAGCAAGGCCCGTGCAGCGGCCACCTGGTGAGTGGATTCGGCCAGGCGCATCAACGCCGGGGTCGCAGCACCGACGGCCGCACCGGTATAGGCCCGCACGCGGTTTCTGGTTTTTTCGCGGAACACCTCAAGCATGCGCTCGGCGATCCCCAGGCTGACCGTGGAAAAACCGCTGGCAAAATACGGACGGTACGGCGCGAAGAAAATCCTGCTGTCGGGATACAGGCCAAAGCCCGCCGACTGGCCTTCCATCATGTCCTTGGCCTTCTGGATACGGTGCTCGGGCACAAAGGCCTGGTCAACGAGCAAGGTCTTGCTGCCGCTGCCACGCATGCCTACCGCATACCAGTCGTCACGAATCTGATAGTCACTGCGCGGGAGCACGGCGAAGCAATAATCCTGGGTGCCTTCGGCGTTTTTGCGGCGAAAACCCATGATCGCCCACTCGGCATGGTCACAGCCCGAACTCCAGCCCATCTCGCCGCTGAAGGTCACGCCACCCGGCACTTCTTCGGTACGGCCGAACGGCGCGATGCTGCTGCTGGCCGTGGCGTCGGGGTCGTTGCCCCAGACTTCATCCTGCAACTTTGCCGCAAACATCGCCATCTGATGACTGTGGGTACACAGCAGGCTCATGGCCCACGCGGTGCTCGCACAAGAACCGGCCAACAGGGCAATGCACTGGGCAAACTGTGGCAGGGAGATTTCCATGCCGCCGTACTTTTTCGGCAAGAACGCCCGGTGCATGCCGATGCCCTTGAGCAACGCGATATTCTCGGCAGGCACGCTGCGGTCTTTCTCGGCGGCGAAGGCATTGGCAGCGATGGCGGGCAAGACCGACTTGAGGTCTTCGAGCAGAGGATTTGGCTTTTTCATGGGCGGTCTCTTTATTATTGGATATCCCCATTCCTGGCCGGCCTGTGCCCTGTTCACTCGACAGGAGGCTTAAAACAACCGGGAACGTTCGTAATGACGGGCCCAGTATGTGGCGCTTGGTCGCAGCGCAAAATGCACGTTCCAGATGGAAGATGGTACTTTTCATGGCCCACAGAAAAGCCGCCGCAAAAACTGCGACGGCTTGGCCGGGGTGGAACATTTCGCGCTCAACCACCGAAGATCCAATATGGGAGCTGGCTTGAACTGCGATAGCGTCGGTACGACCAATATTGATATTGACTGATCTGCCGCCATCGCAGCCTCGCTGGGGCTCGACAGCTCCCACATTTGATCCGGGTGACACCAGGACTCAGCGCATGATCTTGTCGAGCCGAATCCCTGTGGGAGCTGTCGAGCCCCGGCGAGGCTGCGATAGGATCGACTCGGTCCACCTGCAAAATCGAGGTGCCTGCATCGCCGCCTCGCTAAAGCTCGACAGTTCCCACATTTGACCCGGGTGACACCCAGGGCTCAGTGCACTGTCCCTTGTCGAGCCAAATCCCTGTGGGAGCTGTCGAGCCCCGGCGAGGCTGCGATGGGATCGACTCGGTCCACCTGCAAAATCGAGGTGCCTGCATCGCAGCCTCGCTAAAGCTCGACAGCTCCCACATTTGACCCGGGTAACACCCAGGGCTCAGTGCACTGTCCCTTGTCGAGCCGAATCCCTGTGGGAGCTGTCGAGCCCCGGCGAGGCTGCGATAGGATCGACTCGGTCCACCTGCAAAATCGAGGTGCCTGCATCGCAGCCTCGCTAAAGCTCGACAGCTCCCACATTTGACCCGGGTGACACCCAGGGCTCAGTGCACTGTCCCTTGTCGGTCCGAATCCCTGTGGGAGCTGTCGAGCCCCGGCGAGGCTGCGATAGGATCGACTCGGTCCACCTGCAAAATCGAGGTGCCCGCATCGCAGCCTCGCTAAAGCTCGACAGTTCCCACAAGAGCCCGCGGGCCTTAGCGATAGCGCTCAAGCCAGTGCGCGTACGGCGCCGGCAGGGTCCAGGAGGCTTTGTCCACGCCCAGTTCCTTGGCGGCGAAGTATGCCCAGTGTGGGTCGGCCAGGTGTGCACGGCCCACGGAGACCAGGTCCAGTTGACCGGCCTGCAGCGCGCCTTCGGCCAGTTGCGGCGTACCAAAACCCCAGGCCGAGGTGACCGGCAAACCGGCTTCGCGGCGGACGCGCTCGGCAATCGGCCCCATAAAGGCCGGGCCCCAGGGGATCGCGGTGTCGGGGATGGTAAAGCCGACACTGACGCTCAACAAATCCAGGCCGCCGGCCTTGAAGCGCCGGGCCAGTTCGATGGATTCCTCCAGGGTCTGCTCGTCGCGCCCGTCATATTCGAGAACCCCGAAACGCGCGGTCAGCGGCAGGTTTTCCGGCCAGACTTCACGCACCGCCGCGAGGGTTTCCAGCAGGAAACGGCTGCGGTTATCGAAGCTGCCACCGTAGGCATCGGTGCGCTGGTTGGAGTGTTCGGAGAAAAAGCTCTGGCCCAGGTAACCGTGGGCAAAATGCAGTTCGATCCATTCAAAACCGGCGTCGCGGGCACGCCGTGCGGCCTCGACGAAGTCCTGCTGCACCCGGGCGATATCGTCCAGGGTCATGGCCTGGGGAACCGTCGGCAGGTTCGCGCCAAACGCGATCGCCGAGGGGGCCAGGGTTTGCCAGCCACGGGCGTCACCGGCGGGGATATGGTCGTCACCTTCCCACGGGCGGTTGGCGCTGGCCTTGCGCCCGGCGTGGGCGATCTGGATGCCGGGCACCGAACCTGCCGCCTTGATCGCTTGCACCATGGGCACAAAGGCCTGGGCATGGGCATCGCTCCAGATACCGGCGCAACCAGGGGTGATACGGCCTTCAGGGGCCACGGCGGTCGCCTCGACTACCACCAGGCCGGCACCGCCACGGGCCAGGCCGGCGAGGTGGACATGATGCCAGTCGTTGACCAGGCCGTCTTCGGCCATGTATTGGCACATCGGCGGAATGGCGATGCGATTGCGCAACGTCACGTCTTTGAGCGTGAAGGGTTCAAATAATGCAGCCATGGGAATGCTCCTGAAACGAGGGTGATGTTTGATTCGATAGTTCGATCTTAATCGAACTATGGTAATCAATGCCAGCCCTGTTATGATTCGCCGCATGCGAGCATTCAAACACCCCGCCCCCGAAGACCTGACCCTCGAACGCCTGCTCTATGCGTTGAGTGACCCGGTGCGCCTGGACATTGTGCGCTGCCTGGCCGACGTGGAAGAGGCCAGTTGCGGCGAGCTGGACGGCGGGCGGCCGAAGTCCAGCATGTCTCACCACTTCCGGGTGCTGCGCGATGCCGGGCTGGTGCATACCCGCAGCGTTGGCACCAGCCATATGAATTCGTTGCGGGCGGATGTGCTGGCCGCGCGGTTTCCCGGGTTGCTGGAGAGTATTCTGGCCCAGCAATGAGTCTTGCACGATCGCTTGTCAGCGCCTGCGACCTAATCCGTGCAGCCCGCGATCAACTCACCGATCGCCTGGGCATTCATCGGCACACTGAGGTAAAAGCCCTGCGCTTCATCGCACTGCACATCCTTCAACGCCTTGAGCTGGTCGATGGTTTCCACGCCTTCGGCGGTCACCGTCAGCGACAGCGCGCGGCCCAGGCCGACAATCGCCTGGATGATCGACTGATCGCCACCGCTGGCCGTCAGGCCACCGACAAAGCTGCGGTCGATCTTCAGCCCGTCGAAGGGGAATGAACGCAGGTAACTCAGTGATGAGTAGCCGGTGCCAAAGTCATCCATCAGCAAGCGCACGCCCAGGGCCTTGAGGCCTTGCATGATGTTCAAGGCCACTTTTTCGTCGTTGAGCATCACGCTTTCAGTCAACTCCAGCTCCAGCCGCGCCGGGTTCAAGCCGGTCTCGACCAGCACCGCCTTGACCCGCGCCACCAAGTGCCCGCGCTGGAACTCGGTGGAGGACAGGTTGACCGAGATCATCACCTCCTCAGGCCAGCCAGCGGCCGCCCGGCAGGCCGTGTACAGCACCCAATTGCTCAACGGCAGGATCAGCCCGGTTTCCTCGGCGATGGGGATAAACACATCAGGCCCCAGCAACCCGCGCCTTGGGTGCTGCCAACGCACCAAGGCCTCGGCGCCGGCCAGGCGCTTGTCTTCAATGCGGTAGCGCGGCTGGTAATCCAGGCGCAGCTCGCCGTTCTTGATTGCATGACGCAAATCGGCTTCCAACTGGCGCCGCTCGATGATGCGTGCGTTCATGTCGCCCGCATAAAAACGCCAGGTATTGCGTCCTCCGTCCTTGGCCTCGTAGAGCGCGATATCGGCATAGCGCAGCAGTTCTTCGGCCTGGATCGCATCGGCCGGCGCCATGGCAATCCCAATACTGGCACTGATAAATACTTCGTGCTCGGCGAGGTAAAACGGCTGCTCGATACCATCGATCAGGCGCCGGCACAAGCTTTCCACCTCCAGCGGCGAGCTCATGTCGGCCACCACCAACATAAATTCATCACCGCCTATGCGCGCCACCAGGTCGTCACCGCGCAGGCAGCCCTGCAAGCGCCGGGATACCTGGTTGAGCACATCATCACCGGCGGCGTGCCCCAGCAGGTCATTGACCGGCTTGAAGCGATCAAGGTCGATACTGAGCATCACCAACGGCCTTTCCAGGGTCGGCACCGCCTTGAGTTTGCCTTCCAGGAACTCTTGCATGCGCGTGCGGTTGGCCAGGCCGGTCAAGGCATCGTGTTGCGACAGGTATTCAATGCGTCGCCGTGCCTCGACCTCTTCGGTGATATCGCTGGCCGTGCCCCGATAGCCCTGGCCCGGGATCTCACGCACCGACAGCCGGCAGATGCGCAGTTCCCCGCCGCCACACAGGTAACTGCACTGTACGATGGCATTCGGGCGACGGGCATGGTCCTTGAACCAGGCGGACAACAGGCCCTGATCCGACGTCAGCAGGTCATCCGCCACCAGCCCCAGCCATTTGGCCCCGACAAGGCCGGTGATCACGTCAAAACGTTCCGACAGGTAGGTAAACCGCAGTTGGGTATCCACCTCCCAGATCCAGTCGGAGGCCGCCTCGGCCACATCGCGAAAGCGCTCCTCGCTCACCGCCAGCGCGGCGCGACTGGCCTGCAGGGTCGCGTAGTTACTGTCCATGACCCGCGCGGCGGCGGTGCTGCGGCGCTGGATAACCCAGGCCATCAGGGTAAAGATCAGGCCGGCAACAATCACCAGTGGCACGACCAGCACCAGCAACTGGTGCCCTGGATCATCCGCGGTCCATTGCACAACGCCTGCATTGTCCCTGAGGCTCAAACTCGACACGCCCGCAGCTACCCCACCAGCCGGGACAACCCGCAAATCCTGCACACCAAACTCCTGGCCCAGTGCAGCCAGCCGTTGCGGCGCAAGCTTGGCAATGAAGATCAACACCGCGGCGGGCCCCGCCTCGGCCTTCACGTTCGGATCGATGCCCGGCGTAAGCGCTGCGGCGGCCAGCACCGCCAGCGTGCCGTCTGCCTGAACCAGGCGGCTCAGCGCTTGACCGTTGACGGCGGCTTCCCGGGCCTGGGCCAGCAGGGGCTCGATCGGCATCGGCAACCAGTCCTGCACCGCAACGGCCTGCAACTGGCCTTCAATCACCGAATACACCGTGCGGCCGCTGGCATCGACCACAAAGACCCCCTCGAAGCCCAAGTCGGTAAATAGCGTCGAGCCCAGGTTTTGCCGGGCAAATGCCCAGTCCACATCCACCTGCTGATGCAGGTGGATGTAGGCATCCCCCCAGAACGCATAGTCCTTGACCGTAGAGGCAGCGACCTTTTCAACAGACTGCAGGGCGTTTTCGATATCGATCCGAGTGTGCTCGCCGGCATCGTGGTTCAGGTGAGCGGCAATCGAGACCAGCAACACCCCGACCAGCAGAAACATGGCCAGTAACAGCAGCGAACAGGCGAGCAGATAGGCCCGTGCGGTGGAGAGATTGGAAACTTTGCCTTTGAGCGACGACTTGGGATCAATGTTGAGCTTTTCCATAGCGCTCCAGGCACCGTAGCGACCTAAGAACCCGCACCGAAAATCACACCACGCACCCCGGGGTGCGCGACTACCTGCCCATAGACAATAGACAATTTTTTGTGTTCCATCGAAGTTCAGGGTTTACCCAGCACCTTGCTGAAACGCTGAGCAGCCGGTTGCAACCAGCGCGCCTGCACCAGCAATGGGGTTACCGCAGCACCCGGTTCGACCTGCCCGTCCACCTGCAAACGCTGCGAGGCGGCCTCAACCTTGAAATGGTGCTCGCCAGGCCGTTGCACATCCGCCAACAGCCGCAGCCCATCCCGGCATTGCAGCGCGATCCGGGTGTCGCCCAGGTTGACCTGCCACGGGCTCAACACTGCCAGGTCGTGCCCCAGCAACTGGCCTTGGGTATGGACGCAACTCATTCCCGCGCCCTCGACCTGCAATTGCCCTTCCCAACGCCCATCCAGCACAAACATCGGCGCGGGCCAGGCGCTGACTGCGCGCGGTGCCAACTGCGCCTGCCAGTTCCATGGCCAGCCGTGAACCGACAACGCCCAGATGCGCTGTTGAAAGCCCAGGTTGATCTGCGCCGCCCACGGCCGGATTTTCCACTCCACCGGTCCCAGCGCACCGACACGTGCCGCACGGCCAGCCCACAGGCTACCCGCGACGCCGCTGGGCTGCCAGCCGGTCGGCCATGGCAACTGACGGGCAACGAAGGCCGCCGGCAACTCCAGCAGCACGGTCAGGCTGAACACCAAAACGCCCCAGAGGATGAGCGCGCGACTCATGGCCGCGCCGCCACGTCCAGGCTAAAGGCATAACCCTGGCCGCCGCCCTGCTCCAGGCTCCACTGCACGGGTCGCCCCCCTTGCTCCTGCACGGTGCGCAACAGTTGCTGCAGGGCCTGGGGGCCGGGCAGTTCGCCCTGCAATTGCCAGCGATCGCCCTGTTGTTCGACCCGGGTCAGCACCCATTGGCGCGACACGGCCAGGGCCTGCCATTGCTCGTTGGAAAACACCGCTGGCGGCGGCAGTGCGCCGGCCTGTTGCGCCAGCGCCTGCCACTGACGTGCCTCCTGCCAAGTCGCCAGCAGCGGGCGTGTCAACAGCACCAGTAATAACAGCAGCACCGTTGACCAGCCGGCCAGCAAGCCATAGCGCCGCTTGGCCGGCAGTTGGTTGAAGTGGGCCAGGTACGCCTGCATCCGTGCCTTCATGGTTGTTCTCCCAGCTCAAAAGTCAGGTGCAATTGACCGGCGGCGCTTTGCGCCTCGTCAAGCCATTGGGCGCCAGCAGCCTGGGCCATGGCCTGCCATTCGGCGGGCAGCGGCTGGGGACCATTGCCGCGCAAGGCCAGGCGCCAATGGCTGCCGTCCAGTTCGATGCGCGCCACCGACCAGCCCGGCTGCTGCTGCAACCAGGCCGAGAATGCCTGCTCCAGGGCTACGATTTTTTGCTGACGCACCTGCCAGTCGCTCGCCTCACCCTGCACCCGCGCCAGCGCCGCACGCGCCTGTTGCGGGCTGTTCGCAGGCCCGGTCACCGCCCTGACCTGCGCCTTCCAGCCCTCGATCTGGCGCAGGCTCTGCACCAGATACAGCGCACTCCAACAGGCGGCCAGTAGCACGCAACCCAGCAGCAAACGGCGCTGCATCCCACTCATCAATGGGGCCCGCTGCGGGCGGGCCGGCCGCGTGTTCTCCAACACGCTGGGCACCTGTTCCAGGCGCGCCAGACGCGACGGCCAGTCACCCTCAAGCGTCTCGGCAAGCAAGTCGCGCCAGGCCTGGGGCAGGCGTTCACCCAACACCGGCGGCCACACCAGCCATTGCCGGGAGTGCGCTTTAAGGCAGCGCACCTGCGCACGCCGCCACTCCACCACTTGCCCCGACTCGGGTGGCGGCAACAACTGCAACTCCGCCCAGCCGTGGATAATCTGCAGCCCAAGCGCGGCGCACTCGGCCAGCCATTGCTGGACCTGCTGGCGCTGCATCACCAGCAACTCCAGCTGCCCGGCCTCGCGGGACAGGCAACTGACCAGCAATGCTTCGGCGGGCTGCTGCGCATATTCTTCAAACAATTGCGGCCACTCGTGGCGCTTGAGCCCCGGCGGCGCCGGCAGGCAGAAATGGCTGCAATCGAGCGCTGGAATAATCAAGGCGCCCGGCAGTTGCAGCAGCGCGGACGGTGGAGGCCAGGTGCCGCTTGCGCAAGCCTGTTGCGCGCTGTAGTGCAACCACTGCCAACGGCCCTCGGCGGTGGCCGGCGGGCGCACCAGCAACCATTCCCGTGGCTTGGCGCGCAGACGTTCAAACATGCCTGCGCTCCGGCTCATGGCTGGGTATCGGGAAAGGCAAAAGTACAGACATAAGGGGCTCCATGGTGCTCGAACTCGATCCGCACGCCGCGATTGGGCTGGGCGGCGACAGTAGAAGGAAAGGCCAGCCAGCGCGTGCCCTGGTAAAAACTGAATGTGGCGCGCTCGACCGGCGCCAGTGCCGCCTTGAGCTCCCAGCGCGGCTTGTCGGCGGCGTACAGGTCGGCCGAGGCCCACAGCTCCAGGCGCTGCTGGCGCCCATCGAACACCAGGCGCTGGCGTTGCACCCGCGATGCGCCCTCGGCCGGCGGCCAGGCGCCCAGGGCCACCCACTGCAATTGTCCAAGGCCCGGCTGCCACTCCAGCCAGGCCAGGTCCAGGGGCAGGCGCTGCTCGTACAACTGGCGCAACACCAGGGCGTCGAAGCGGCGCTCCAGGGCCATGCAGAACTCCAATACCTGAGGTTCGCTGCCCGGCTCCTCCAGACGCTCACGCACTTTGACCCAGCCATTGACCAAGGCCGCCAGTAACACCCCGACCACCGCCGTGAGGGCCATGGCCACCAACAGCTCGACCAGGGTCAAGCCGCGCTGCGCCGCCTTCATGGGCGCACCAGAAACAGGCTGAACTGGCCCAGGGGCTGACGCTGCTGGGGATCGGCAAATAAGCTCAACTCACCCCGGCGCAAGCGCTTGACCCCGGTATTGCCCAGGGTCAGTTGCCAATGACAGGTGGCATGCCCCTGGCGCAACTCGCCGCTCACCGCATTGATCTGCGGCCAGTACTGCTCCACGCCAAACCGCGCCTCCAGCTCCCGTGCGCACAAACTGCCCAGGCGGTGTTGGGCGACGGCCTGGTGGGTCGCGATGCGCTGGCGCAGCAACTGGCTGACCATCACCGCCATCAACGCGGCAATCCCCAGGGCGACCATGACTTCGAGCAAGGTAAACCCCTGTTGGCGCTTCATGGCAGGGTCGCGATATGCAAGGTGTTGTCCGTTTGCCATTGCCAGCGCTCGCGGCCCTCGGCCCAGCGCCAGGTGAGTGACACCGGGCGCGCCAGCCCCGAGGGGGTGAACATCACCTGAGGCTCGCGGCTCACCGGCCAGTCCGGTTGCAAGCCGGCCGGCCACGGCGCGGCGCGCGACGGTGCGACCTGCCACCCAGGCGCGCCCTGCCCCGCCTGCCAGCGCACGAATTCAGGGCTGCGGCCATTCCAGCGCAAGCCCAGCAACTGCCCGGCATGCCGGGCCTGGGCGGCCTGGCTGCGCGCCTCATTGGCCAACTGGGCCAGGGCCTGGCGCATCGGCGCCTGGCCGGCATCCAGGTAGGCCACGCCCAGGGCACTGAACAAGCCGACGATCAACAACACCACCAGCATTTCCAGAAGCGAAAACCCACGACTGCGCGGCATGCCTAGAGGTCCCAGTTACCAATATCGGCATCGGTGCCTTCGCCGCCTTCCTGGCCATCGGCGCCCAGGGAAAACAGATCCACCCGGCCATGCTGCCCGGGTGTGCGGTAGCCATAGGCATTGCCCCATGGGTCCTGGGGCAGGCGACGGATGTAGCCGTCGGCGCGCCAACTGCGCGGCAGCGGCTCCAGGCTCGGCTTGCTGACCAGGGCTTGCAAACCCTGCTCGGCGGTGGGAAACCGCAGGTTGTCGAGGCGGTACATATCCAGCGCCTGCTCCAGGGTCGCCAGGTCGGCCAGGGCCTTCTGGCGCATGGCTTTGTCCTGGCTGCCGAGCACACTGGGGGCGACCACAGCGATCAGCAGGCCGATGATAAAAATCACCACCATGATTTCCATCAGGGTGAAACCGCGCTCGCGACGCTTGACTACAGGAATGCCACTCATGGCGTGCTTCTCCATTTTCAGGTTGTCTAGGTTCAAAAACTCAGGCCCTGATTGAGCTGCATGATCGGCAGCAGCACGGCCAGCACGATGAACAACACCACCGCGCCCATCAGCAGAATCATCAGGGGTTCAAATAACGCCAGCAGCAGGTCGACCTGGCGTGCAAACCCACGCTCCTGGTTGTCGGCCACGCGCTCCAGCATGTCGGGCAAGGTGCCGCTGGCCTCGCCGCTGGCGACCATGTTCAACAGCATCGGCGGGAAGTGCCCGCTGGCACTCAGGGCGCGGTACAGGGTCACGCCGCCTTCGACCTGCTCACGCACCGCCTCCAGGGCCTGGTGGATCTGCCGGTTGCCGACCGTGGCGGTGGCCACCTCCAGGGACTCAAGCAACGGCACGCCACTGCCCAGCAAAATCGCCAGGCTGCGCGAGACCCGGGCGCTTTCCAGCACCGCCAACAGCACGCCGATGCGCGGCAGGCGCAACGCCAGGCGGTCGCGGCGCAAACGCCATACCGCCTGGCGCAACAACAGCCGCGCGCCCAGCGCCAGCAGCAAGCCCAGCCCCAGCAACCACGGGCCAAGCATCACCAGGCCCTCGCTGGCGCCGATCAGCACCCGGGTAATCAGCGGCAGGCTTTGCCCGGTGTGGCTGAACTGCTCGGTGAGCTTGGGCACCACAAAAGTCATCAGGCCGATCACCACCGCCAGCGACACCAGGATCAGCACCGCCGGGTAGATCAACGCCGTGCGCGCCTTGTGCCGCTGCTTCTGCACTTGCTCCAGGTGCTCGGCCAGGCGCTCCAGGACCGGCGCCAGCTTGCCCGAGCGCTCGCCAGCCTCCACCAGTGCGCAATACAGGGTGTTGAACTGCCCGCCCTGGCGCCGCAGGCTCTGGGCCAGGCTCAAGCCCTCGCCCAGGGCGCCGCGCACCGCCACCAGCAGGTTGCGAATCGCCGGTTCCGCCAGTTGGCGTTCCAGGGTGGCCAGGGCATCCACCAGGGGGATGCCGGCACTCAACAGCGTGGCCAACTGGCGGGTCAACTCGCACAGCTGGCCATGGTTCAAGCGTTGCCCACGCGGGCTCGACAGGCTTGCGCCCTGCACCTGCAACTCACGGGCAAACAGGCCCTGCTCACGCAGCAGTTGCCGGGCATGGCGCTCGCTTTCGGCCTGGATGCTGGCTTTGCGGCGATTGCCGCGCAGGTCCAGCGCCTGGTAGCGATAGGTCGGCATCAGTCACGCACCGCACGCAAGACCTGCTCCAGGCTGGTGTCGCCACGGCGCAGGCAGTCGGTGGCCATGGCGGTCAGGCTCTGGCGTTTGTCGGCGAGGTATTCGTGCATGGCCGCTTCGCTGGCGCCGTCGTACAGCAGGCTGATCAACCCGGCATCCAGGGTGATGAATTCGTAGAGGCCGATCCGCCCGTGGTAGCCACTGCCCTGGCAGTCGTCGCAGCCCTGGGGGTGAAAGCTTTGTTCGAGGGTGGCCAACTCCGGCCACAGCTGACGCTCGGCGGCCTGCAAGGGCGCCGGCGTTGCGCAATGGCACAGGCGCCGCACCAGACGCTGGGCCATCACGCCCTTGAGGCTGGAGGCGATCAGGAACGGTTCGATGCCCATGTCGCGCAGCCGGGTGACCGCGCCCACCGCGCTGTTAGTGTGCAGCGTCGACAGCACCAGGTGCCCGGTGAGGCTGGCTTGCACGGCAATTTGCGCGGTCTCCTGGTCGCGGATTTCGCCGAGCATGATTACGTCCGGGTCCTGGCGCAGGATCGCCCGCAGGCCGCTGGCGAAGGTCATGCCGGCACGGGGGTTGATCGCGGTCTGGCCGATGCCGGTAATCGCGTATTCCACCGGGTCTTCGACGGTGAGGATATTGCACGAGCCATCGTTCAGCGCATTGAGGCTGGCATACAGCGTGGTGGTCTTGCCCGAGCCGGTGGGCCCGGTGCTCAGCAAGATCCCGTTGGGCCGCGACAGGCAGGCGCGCAACGCCTGCTCCACATCGGCGGGCATGCCCAGGTTATTCAGGTCCAGCAGGTTGGCCTGCTTGTCCAGCACGCGCATCACCACGCGCTCGCCATGGATGCCAGGCAAGGTCGAGACGCGGATATCCACCTCGCGCCCGCCGGAGCGCAGGGTGATGCGCCCGTCCTGGGGCTGGCGTTTTTCGGCGATATCCAGGCGCGCCATGACCTTGATCCGCGACACCAGCATGGCCGACAAGGCCCGTGGCGGGCGCAGGATTTCGCGCAGATGGCCATCGACCCGCAGGCGCACCACCAGGCTCTGCTCGAAGGTCTCGATATGGATATCCGAGGCCCGCAGGCGCAGGCCTTCGGCGAACAGACCGTTGATCAGGCGGATCACCGGCGCCTCGTTGTCGCTCTCCAGCAGGTCTTCGATACGCGGCAGTTCGCTGATCAGGCTGTCGAGATCGACCTGCTCGCCGATGCCCTCGATCAACGCCGCCGTGGCCGACTCGCCGGCCTGGTACAAGGCGCCCAGGCGCCGTTCGTACTGGGCCGGGTCAAGGTGCTCGACCGCCGATGGCAAGCCATGCACGCGCAACACTTCCTGCAAGGCGTCGGTGTCGACATCCTCGCGCAGGCACAAAGTCCAGCCTTGCGCGCCAGGCGCCCGCGCCAGCCCCGCCTGGCGTGCCAGTCGATACGGCAACAACGTGCTCACCACACGCCCTCGTCGAGGCGCTCGCGGCTGGCCGGGAACAGGCGCAGCAAGGCGTTGTTGTCCGAGATGGCGGGCAATGCCAGGTTCGAGTTGGCCTTGAGGTTGCGGTATTTCTCGCTGCTCAATTGGGCCAGGGTCTCGCCGTCGCGCATGATCCGCGGGCGGATAAACACCATCAGGTTCTGCTTGGTACGCTGGCTGGCGTTGGAGCGGAACAGCCGCCCGACCCCGGGGATATCGCCGAGCCACGGCACCCGCTGGTCACTGTTCTTGGCCTCGTCGCCGATCAGCCCGCCGAGCACCACCAGGCCGTTGTCTTCGACCATGACCTTGGTCTTGATCTCGCGCTTGTTGGTGATCACATCGCTGGCGCCGGTGCTGTCGGCAATCGACGAGACTTCTTGCACAATGTCCAGGCGCACGGTGTTGTCGATATTGATCTGCGGCTTGATCCGCAACTTGATCCCCACTTCCTTGCGCTCGATGGTCTGGTAGGGGTTGGTGTTGTTCTGCGTTACCGAGCCCGTCACAAACGGCACTTCCTGGCCCACCAGGATCGATGCCTCGGCGTTGTCCAGGGTCAGCAGGGTCGGGGTCGAGAGCAGGTTGAAACCGCTTTCGCTTTTCAGCGCATTGAGCAGCGCAATAAAGTTCAGCCCGCCGCCATTGAGCTTACCGAAGCCTGCGGTCGCCCCCGGCACATTGGCCAACAGCTTGCCCAGGCCTGCGGTGTCGCCGCTGGCTGCGGCCCCCGCCAGGCCGGCGATACTCGTCCCGCCATTGGTAAAGTTCACCGCGCCGCCACCAAACGAGTCGCCCAGAAACAGCCATTGCACCCCCAGCTCCTGGGCGCGGGTGTCGGAGACTTCGGCGATGATTGCCTCCACCACCACCTGGGCGCGGCGGATATCCAGTTGTTCGACGATGGTGCGGTAGGCGGCGATTTCGCTGTCCGGGCCGACCATCACCACGGCATTGGTGCCCTCCTCCGATTCCATGCGGATCCCCGAGGCGCTGGCCGCCATCTGCTTGGGCGCGCCTTCCGTGGGCACGCCTTCGCCAGCGGCGCCAGGGGTGTCCTGGCTCAAGCCGCGCAGCACCTTGACCACCTCAGCCGCATTGGCATGGCGCAGGTACATCACCACAGTGTTCGACGGGCGCAAGGCATTTTGCGGCTGGTCCAATTGCTTGAGCAGCGCGCGCACCCGCTGGCGGCTATCGGCACTGCCGCGCACCAGCAACGCATTGCTGCGCGGGTCGGCCACCACCTGCGCACCATCGGCGCCCTGCTCGCGGGCCAGCAGACGGGTCATCAGTTGCGCGGTGTCGTTGGCGCTGGCATTGACCAGGGGCAGCACTTCCAGGGGTTCCTGGCTGACCTGATCGAGTTGTTGCAACAGGCTGTCGATACGGTCGAGGTTGCTGCGCCAGTCGGTGATCACCAGCAGGTTGGCCGACGGGTATGGGCTGATCACCCCGACCCGGGGGTCGATCAGCGGCTTGAGGATGTTGAGCATCTGTTCGCTGGCAGCATTGCGCACGCTGAATACCCGGGTGGCCATGCCGTCGTTGGCTTGCGCAGCCTGACGCGTAGATTCCACCGGCACCGGCTCCAGGCGCGCGGCCTGGTCCGGCACGATCTTCACACTGCCATTGGGCAGGTTGACGGCGGCAAAACCCTGGGCGCGCAATTGGGCGAGGAAGATGTCATAGATGGCCTCGCTGCCGAGCATATCCAGGCTGCGCACCGTGACCTTGCCCTTGACCCGTGGGTCGATGATGAAGGTGGTGTTGGTGATGCGCGACACGCTGTCGATAAAGTCACTGAGTTCGGTGTCGATGAAATTCACTTCATACAAGGCCGGCGCGTCTTCGGCGTGGGCCGGGGTCACGCTCAAGGCCAGGCACAAGGCGCTCAGGCCCAGGTATTTATTGATCATGTGCATCGTCGGTTCATTCCTTGCGCTTGAGGCCGATCACCGGTCGCTCAGTCGGCCATGGCAAGCGCTCGCGCTGCCCTTGATTGTCGAAAATCAGCCCGCGTTCATCGATGTCCTGCAAGACGATGCCCGGGGCCAGGCGCTGACCCAGGGTCAGCGTGCGTTCTTGTTGCTGATAGCGCAGCACCAACACCGTGGCGCGTAACGGCGTGGCCTTGAGGCTGCCCAGGTAATCGACCTTGAGCGTGGTCAACGGCAGGTCGTCGCTGGGTGCCTGGCGTGGCGTCCAGTGGTTGCTCAACAGGTCGGCGACCGGCGCCGCTGGCGCGTAGGGCACGACCGGCTGGGCGATGCCGTGCCACAGTTGCAGCACACATTGCGCCGCCAGCCAGGCCAGCAGCGTTGCCAACAACAGGTTGCTTGCACGGCTCAAGTGGCCAGGCTCCGTGGATGCCACCCCGGGTGCCCCTGCACATAGCGCACTTCGGGCAGTTGCAGCGGCGCCAGTTGCCAATCCGCCGGCTGCTCGCGCAACCAGCCTTCAAGGTGTTGCCACAGCGGTTGCCCAGCCTCGGCGGCAAAACCCAGGCCAAAGGTGCGGCAGGTGCCGACCGGTTCGGCAAACTCACTGACCCGCTTGCCGCCCGGGCTATAGGTGACCTGCCAGGGCTGGCCGAGCCAGCGCGGCAAGTCCTGGCTGTTATCCAGCAGCAGTGGCTCGCCAAACAGTTGCTCGGCGCCGTTTTCCAGGACCTGGCGCACCTGCTGCGCCGGGACATCCACCACCGGCGCCGGGTAACTGGCACTCAGGCTGATCAGGTGTTCGCGGGTAATCATCTGGCCACGGGCCAGGGGGCTGTCGTAGCGCAGGCCCGGCAGCAGCACCGCGCTCTTGGGCTCGCGGGCCAGGGCCTGGTGCAACAGGCGGTCCCAACTGCCGGCGCGCACATCGCGGCGCCAGAGGTTTTCCGGGGCCTTGGCCAGGGGTTGGTCGAGCCAGGCGGCATGGGCGGCGCGCTGTTGCTGCAAGCGTGGTTGCAGGCGCTGGGCGTGGGCCTGGGCGGTAGCGTCCAACGCGCTGGCCTGGGCCGCAAAGAAGCGCGCCTCAAAGCGCCATTGCCCCGCCTGCGCCTGGCAGCGGATGCGGAAGGCGCCGCTGGCCCGGGTTCCGCCCAGCACCACCGGGACACGCTTGCCGGAGCTTTGCAGGATCTCTACCGGTTGCGGCCACAGGTCCTGGCCACGGGCACACAGCATCAGGTCCACCTGGCTCAGGCGCTCGGCCAGCCAGAACCCCGGCCCGGTGCCGACATCGGCCAGGGCCACCACCAGGTCGGCTTCTTCGCGGGCCTGGGCGAGCACCGGTTGCAGGCTGTGCAACCATTGTTTCAAGGAGGCTTGCTGGTCCCGTGCATAAGGGTCGGTAATGCCGACCACGGCGATGCGCACGCCGCCCCGGCGGAACACCTGCATACCCGGGGTGGCCAGGCGTTGCGCCTGGTTGCTGGCCAGCCCGGCGCCCAGCACCGGCTGACCGAATTGCTGGTACAGGCCCTGGCATTGTTCGGGCCACAGCACGCGCTCATCGCTGCTGACCCGCACCTCGCTACCGAGCAACTGGCTGCCCTGGACCCCGGACAAGCCACGGGTCAGGTACGCCAGGCCGCTGCCGTTCCAGCACTGGCCGTTTTCCAGGGTCAGGCTATTCTCAGGCCCGGCTTCATCGCGCAGGCGTTGCAACACGGCACCGAGTACCGCATAGCCACCGGTTTGCACACCGTCACTTAAGGAGGCATCCAGCAGGCCATCCAACGAGCTGCCATCAGCCTGGCGAAAACGCGCATTGGCCCCGGTAATCCACGGCGCCTGGCCGATCCGTGTCGCCGGCCCCAGGCGGGTGGCGGGCACGACCGGGCGACCCGGCAGGCGGGCATCGAGGGTGTCGGCAATGTACAGCAGGTCGACCGGCTGGCTGTCCGCAGGCCCCGCCGCAGCCCCCCGGCTAGAGCAGCCGGCCAGCCACGGCGCACAGGCGCCCAGCGTCATCCATCCCAATACATCGCGCCGCACCATTGAAGCCATTGTTCTCTCACCCTGAGGCTAACTGCTTTAAGGGCGGCATAGTGGGGGTCAATTAATGACGGTTTAATGTCAGTTTTTTAACAGGAGTGAAATATGCAAACCTGCAACAAAAAGAAATAAAAAAATTAAACTTAAATACATTTTTAACAAAACCGACCGCGAATCATCATATTCGGCTCTTAGAGTTCGGGCTCCTTTCAAAAATCGTGATCTACAAAGGACCTGAGAAATGAGTCGAGAGACTGGCGACAACCAGAATCGCAACCTGAGCCTCAATGAGCCGATGGAATCGGTACTCACGGCCTACCTGAGCCGCCGCAGTGTGGTCCGGGGCGGGCTCGGCGCCGCGATCGCCATGATTGCCGGCACCGGCCTGACAGGCTGCTTTGACAGCGGCGGTGGCTCTGACCACGACACCCCGACCGAACCCGGCAAGCCGGCATTGAAACTGGGCTTCAACTCGATCCCCGGCTCGCGCACCGATGGCTGCACCGTGGCGGCCGGCTACACCGCGCACATCCTCGCGCCCTGGGGCACACCGCTCAACAGCAATGCGGCTGCGTGGAAAAGCGATGGCACCAATACCTCCACCGACCAGGCCAACTCGGTCGGCATGAACCACGATGGCATGCGCTTCTTCCCGATCAATGGCAGCTCCACTGACGGCCTGATTGCGATCAACCACGAATACATCGAACAGGCCGAACTGCACCCCAATGGCGCCACCCTGATCGGCGGCGTGCGCCCGGTGGAAGAAGTGCGCAAGGAAATCAACGCCCACGGCGCGGGTGTGATGCGTGTGACTAAGGTCAATGGCCGCTGGCAGGTGATGGAAAATGATCCGCTGAACCGTCGCTTCACCTCGGCCACGCTGATGGATCTGGCGGGGCCGATGAAAGGCACCGAACACGTCAAGACCAAGTTTTCGCCAACCGGCACCCAGACCCGTGGCACCAACAACAACTGCGGCAATGGCTACACGCCGTGGGGCACCTACCTCACCTGCGAAGAAAACTGGCCTGGGATTTTCGTCAACCGCAGCGGCAACCGCCCGGCCGACCAGGTACGCATCGGCGTGGGCACCAGCAACGGCAACTATCGCTGGGAGAGCGTCGCAGGTGACCCCAGCGAAGTGAATGGCGAGTTCAGCCGTTTCAACGTCACCCCAAGCGGCGCCACGGCCACCGACGACTACCGCAACGAAGCCAGCACCTATGGCTACATCGTCGAGATCGACCCGTACAACGCCGCGACCCGCGCCGTGAAACGCACCGCGCTCGGCCGTTTCCGTCACGAAGGTTGCTGGCCGGGCCTGACCACCGCCGGCAAGCCAGTGGTGTTCTACAGCGGCGACGACTCGCAGAACGAGTACCTGTACAAATTCGTCTCCACCGCCTTGTGGGATCCGGCAGACGCCAACCCCAGCGATCGCCTGGCCACCGGCGCCAAGTACATGGACAGCGGCAAACTCTACGTGGCGCGCTTCAATGCCGACGGCAGCGGCAACTGGTTGCTGCTCGACGTGGCCAGCCCGACCGTGGATGGCAGCACCCTGGGCGCGAAGTTCACCGACCTGCCGGGGATCATCCTCAACACCCGTGGCGCAGCCGACGCCGTGGGCGCGACGCCGATGGACCGCCCGGAATGGACCTCGGTCAACCCACTCAATGGCGACGTGTACCTGACGCTCACCAACAACACCAGCCGCACCGTGGCCAACGCCGCCAACCCGCGCGTAAACAACAAGCACGGGCACATCATTCGCTGGCATGACGCCGATAACCAGGTGGCCTTCACCTGGGACATCTTTGTGTTTGGCGCCAACGCCGCCGGCGCCCCGGACCTCAACCGCTCGGGCCTGACCACACTGAACCAGTTCGCCAGCCCCGACGGCATGACCTTCGACAGCCGCGGCGTGATGTGGATCCAGACCGACAACGGCGAAAAAACCCTGACCGACTACACCAACGACCAGATGCTGGTGGTGATCCCCACCAATATGGTCGATGCCCAGGGCAAGCAAGTGCCGGTCAATGCACAGAACCAGGCGGACCTGCGGCGCTTCTTCGTAGGGCCCAATGGTTCGGAAGTGACCGGGGTGACCTTTACGCCGGACAACAAGACGGTGTTTATCAACATCCAGCATCCAAGCAACTGGCCATCCACCAATGTGGCGACCGACGTCACCGTGGGCAAGGTGCGGGCGCGGGCATCCACCGTGGTAATCCAGCGGGCCGATGGGGGGGAATTGGCGATCTGATAGCGAGGCAGGAGCCGGCCTGGTTCCCGCCTCACTGGCCTTGTGGGAGCTGTCGAGTTCCGGCGGGGCTGCGATGACGAGGTCATGGCCAGCATTGATGTTGGCTGACCCACCGCTATCGCAGCCTCGCCGGGGCTCGACAGCTCCCACAGTTGCTTTGGGGTGCACTCAAAATCAACCTGTGGGATCACTGCCACACCACAAAGCAAATGTGGGAGCTGGCTTGCCTGCGATAGCGGTCTAGCAGCCGGCAAAAAATGCTGACTTCACCACCGTCATCGCGGGCAAGCCCGCTCCCACACAAGCCCGCGGCCCCACTGTCTTTTCTATAACGGCAACGGCTCCCGCGAGCGCAGCAGCATGCCCTGCGCCGGCACCCGCGCATGCCACTTCACCACCCCCTGGGCTTCGACACGGTACTGGCTGCGAAACCGTTGGCCATCCAGGTCGATATCCAGTTGCAGCAGGAAGTGGTCACCATTGAGCTGCAGTCCTTCGCTCAAGCGCTCGAACAGTGCGTCATCCACCGCCCCCAAAGCCTGGCGCAGTTCGCCGGCATCGCGATAGCCCCCTGCCGGGCGCGCACTGACCAGCCGGGTCAGCAGCGAACGCGACACCTCACCCTCATACAACGCATCCAGCAGCGGTAGCATGTCCAGGCTCAACGCATTGGCATTCAGGCGCCAGCCAGCGGTCTCGTCCAGGCTGCATAACTGCGGGTAGCGCAACGCCCGCAGCGGGTCGGGCAGCGCCAGCAGGTTCAGCTCGCTGATATCGCGCATGCGTTGATTGGCCGCCAGGCGTGGTGGTGATTGACGCAGGTATTCGTTGCTTTCGGCACCTTGCAGGCGGGTCTGTTGGTCGGCGTCGAGCCAGTCGGCCAGGGTCTGGGCCAGGCGTTCGGCGGCCATGTCGGCGCCCAGCAGATGCACCAACTGGCGCTGGGCTCGCTCGGCTTCGGGGCCGATCAGGGCGTTGACGTTGAAGCAGGTGTGCAGGTCGCGAATCTGGATGCTCGCCTTGCCCCCCTTGAAGTCGTAGCTCAACGGCTGCCCACGCATGGCCTGCCAGAACAACGGGCTGGCGCGCCACAGCGGGTCTTGCAGGGCCTGTTCGGTAAAGGCCAGCGCCGCCCGCTCGATGGCCCGCGCCTGCACCCGCTGTTGCACCAGGCGCACGCTGTCGACCTGCTGGCGCCCCTGCTCGACCATCCAGGCCATGCCGCCCGCCAGCATCGCCAGGGCCACCAGCACCATCAACAATGCCGCCCCCTGCTGCCGTTTTCTGTCCATTGCCCTGCCACCTTTTATGTCGATCCTGGCGACAGTCAACACAGTGGATGTTTCAACCAGGTGGCAGGCTCACACAATTCCCGCAAAAACGTCACCGCGCCGTCATAAAGCCTCGGCAAACTGCGCCTTCATATTTCAAATCAATGGCTTGGAGTGGCGTTATGGGTGGTATAGGGATTTGGCAACTGGTCATCGTGCTGCTGATCGTGGTCATGCTGTTCGGCACCCGGCGCCTCAAGGGCCTGGGCAGCGATGTGGGCGAGGCCATCAAGGGCTTTCGCTCCTCCATGGGCAACGAACCCGGCGCCCAGGCGGCGGACAAGACCAGCCTTGAGGTACACGCCGAACCTCAGCGCCCTGCTGACAGCCAACGCTGATGTTCGATATCGGTTTTAGCGAACTGCTGCTGGTGGGCCTGGTGGCCCTGCTGGTGCTGGGCCCCGAACGCCTGCCGATTGCCGCGCGCAATGCCGGGCTATGGCTGGGCCGGGCCAAGCGGGCGATGAACACGCTCAAGGCCCAGGTCACCCAGGAACTGGACAACGAGCATTTGCTCAAGGGCATCGACCAGCAACCCTTGCGGCAACTGGAGCAGCAACTGCGCGACGGCATCCGCCTGGACGCCCCGCTGCCGCCAACCACCACCCCTTCCCCAGGACACCCTGCCCCATGAGCGACCTGCCCCTGCCTGCCCCGCGCCTGTCGGTGACCGGCCACCTGACCCGGTTGCGTTCGCGCCTGGTGCGCTGCGTCCTGGCGATCGTCCTGGTGTTTTGCGCGCTGTTCCCCTTTGCCCAAAAGCTCTACAGCTTCGTCTCGCAACCGTTGCGCGACTTCTTGCCCAGCGGCGCCACCATGATCGCCACCGGGGTGACCTCACCGTTCCTGGCACCGCTCAAGCTGACCCTGATGATCGCCCTGTTCATCAGCATGCCGCTGTTGCTGCACCAGGCCTGGGGCATGATCGCGCCGGCGGTGTACCGCCAGGAGCGCCGCACCGCCGCCTGGTTGCTGGCCGCCAGCGTGGTGCTGTTTTACGCGGGCATGGCGTTTGCGTTTTTCCTGGTGTTCCCGATGATGTTCGGCTTCTTTACCAGCGTGACCCCGGACGGCGTGGCGATGATGACCGATATCGCCCTGTACCTGGATTTCATCCTCGCGCTGTTGCTGGCGTTCGGCCTGGCCTTTGAAATCCCGGTGGCGACTTTCCTGGTGATCTGGGCCGGCATCACCGATGTGCAGACCCTGCAAAAAAGCCGCCCGTATGTGATCGTCGGCTGCTTTGTGGTGGGCATGCTGCTGACTCCGCCGGATGTGTTTTCGCAAACCATGCTGGCGGTGCCAATGTGGATTCTGTTCGAGCTGGGGCTGCTGGCCAGCCGGTCGGTGAGCACCCCGCGCCCCTGATGCCACCGCCACCCGCGGCGGGAGCATTAAACAAAATGTTGACTTAGTAAGGCGCCAAGATAAACTGCGCCTTATGAATATTTTAGAGAACAAACACCACATCATGCTGCGCGAGCTTGACGGGGTGCCGGCCGAGGTCAGGGACAGTGTCAAGCTGTGCTTCGAGCTGCTGTCGGCGGCCGCCGCGATCAATCGCGTGTGTGCCATCCGCCTGGCCCGCTACAACCTGTCGGAAGGCCGCTTTGTCATCATGCTCACCCTCAAGAGCGCCGGCGGGAAGCTCTCGCCCCTGGAACTGGCAACACGCTTGTCGATTACCACCGGCACGGTGACCGGCTTGCTCGATGGCCTGCAGGGCGACGGGTTTATCAAGCGCAAGACCGACCCCACCGACCGGCGCAAATTGATCATCACCCTGACTGCCGACGGTAGGCGCGTGGTCGATGAGGTGTTCGTCGAGCACACCGACTGGATCAGCGGCATTATCCAGGGGCTGAGCCCCGAGCAGCGCCAGGCGTTGTCCGAGTCGATCTATTGCATTTCGGCCAGTCATGCACTGTCCCAGCCACTGCCGGATGGGCATTAGGCCCAGGCTTCAATTGCGTCAATCGCGGTAGTCACACAAGGAGGTGTTTGATGCTGCACAGTCAACGAGTGATGACCAACTTCGGCAGGAAGCCACGCATTCACAGTGGCGTCGATGTCATCCGCCACAGCATGGTCTCCCTGGAGCGCTACATTCCCCCGGCGCTGTATCGGCGCCTGTTTATCCAGCGGATCGCCCGCCACCCCCTGGCCATCGAAGGCTTTGAGTTTCGCCCGGTGCAAAGCCTGTTTGAACTGGAGGCGGCCTTGCGCCTGGTCAACGACAGCTATGCGCGACGCGGTATCTCCACGGTGTGCCGGGCCGGTATGCGCTTTTCCGCGTTTCATCTGCTGGCGGGCACCACCACCTTCATCGCGATCAAGGACCAGCAGATCGTCGGCACCGTGTCACTGATCGAAGACTCCATGCTCGGCCTGCCCCTGGAAGAGGTGCATGGCAACGAGGTGGTGTTGCAACGCCTGGCCGGGGCCCGGCTGGCCGAGGTCGGCACCCTGGCCGTGGCCGCCGGGTATCGCGGCAAGGGGGTGCCGTTGATGCTCTACAACGCGATGTTCCGTTGGGCCATGAATTTTCGCGGGGTGCAGCGGCTGCTGATCGCCGTGCATCCACGCGCCGGGGCGTTTTATCGCAACGTGTTGTTCTTCTCCCCCATGGGCCGGGTGCAACCCTACACCAAGCTCAACAATGCCTTGTCGCTGCCCCTGTCTTTGGACCTGGGCGATGCGCCGGCGATTTTCCAGCGGGCTTATCAGCGCCCCGACCTGGAGTTTGCCGTCGAGGGCCAGCGCACGCACTTCTTCGATTTTTTCTGCCGCCGTGACTACGCCCATATTGGCCTGCCCGCCACCGGTGCGCTGCGGCCCTGGGACACGCACGAAGTGCTGACCCATATGGCCCGCTGTGGCGTGCATGGCCGAAACCTGTCGCCACGGGTCCAGCGGGCGCTGGCCCTGGCGTAAGCAAGCTCAAACGTCATTTCATGGAGGAAGCAGTATGGACAGCGGATTGCTGCGCGCGATAGTCAGAGAAATAACGATCAAGCAGCCCTTCGAGCGTATACCCGAACCGGCCCTGGTTATGGAAGAACAACAGAGTGTGGCGTCTTATGCCGACAGCGCCGCCCAGGGCCAGGCCTTGTCCGGCACCCACCTGTATCACTGTGCGCAGATGTGCGCGCTGATCAAACCCGGCGACGTGGTGCTGGACATCGGCTGCGGCCCGGCGGCCCTGTTGCTGCAAGTCGCGCGGCTCAACCCGCGGGCCGAATTCATTGGCATGGACTTGTCCCAGAGCATGCTGGAGGTGGCCCGTGAAGCCTGCCACCTGCAAGGCATCGATAACGTGCAACTGGTGGCCGACGACATGACCCGCCTCACCACGATCGCCGACCGCAGCGTGGATGTGGTGATCTCGTCGATGGCCCTGCACCACCTGGAAAACCTCGGCCAACTGGAGGCGACCTTTCGCAATATCTCGCGGGTGCTGCGCAATGACCGGGCGATTTACCTGAATGATTTCGGGCGCCTGAAAACCATCGAGTCGGTCGACTATTTTGTCGAGCGCGCCAGCGACGGGGCCGACGCGGAAACCCTGTTGGACTACCGCAACTCCCTGCTGGCGGCATTCTCCCTGGAAGAATTCCAGACCCTCGCGGCCAGTTACCTGGGGCCGTGTGCCAAGGTCTACAGCACGGCGTTCAGCCCGTTGATGATGGTCATCCGCACCCCCAAGCGGCGTTGCGTGAACGTGATGAAGCCCGAATTCCGCCGCCGCTACAACGCCCTGCCCGCCAGCCGCCAGGCGGATGTGAACCAGTTGCGTCTGTTCCTGCGCCTGGGAGGCCTGGCCAGTGCCTTTTGAACCCGCCAACCTGATGCTCGCCCAGCAACAATGGCGTGAGGTGCTCGGCGATGCGGGGGTGCGCATCGACCCGGCCACCCTCGAACGTTTCCAGCAAGACACCATGTGCTCCCCCGCGTATGCCAGGGTGGTGATTGCACCGCGCTGCACCGAACACGTCTCGGCGTGCATGGTCATTGCGCGGCGCTATGGGGTTGCCGTGCAGCCGATCAGCACCGGGCACAACTGGGGCTACGGCACGGCCTCGACCCCTGGCGCCCATTGTGTGCTGATGGACCTGTCGGGGATGGACCGGATCCTGTCGTTCGATGAAGAGCTGTCGGTGGTCACCCTGGAACCGGGGGTGACCCAGGGCGCCCTCGCCCGCTATCTGCAGGAGCACAACCTGGCCTTCTTGACCCCGGTCACCGGCGCGGGCCCGACCTGCAGCGTGCTGGGCAATGCCCTGGAGCGTGGTTTTGGCATCACCCCCCATACCGACCACTTCCAGGCGGTGCTCGGCCTCGAAGCGGTGCTGGCTGACGGTACGCTGTACCGCTCGCCGATGTCCCTGGGGGTCAGCGCGCCCTGTTTCAAATGGGGGGTGGGGCCGTACCTGGACGGTCTGTTCAGCCAGAGCGGGCTGGGGGTGGTGACGCAGATGTCGATTGCCCTGGTGCGCAAGCCCGAGGTTATCCAGCCGTTTTACTTCTGGGTGGAGGAGGAACAAGGGCTGGAAGCGGCCCTGGCGGGCATCAAGCGCATGCTCGACCTGGCCCCCGGGCAGATCGGCGGCATCAACCTGATGAATCGCACACGGCTGTTGACCATGGCCAGCGAAGACACCCAGGTGGTGGGCATGAACGAGGCGCAGCAACGGGCCGCCGCCGATGCCCTGGGGCTGCCCGCGTGGATGGGCGTAGGCTCGATCTATTGCCAGAAGGCACAGCACGCCTCGCTCAAGCGCATGATCAGCCTTGAGCTTGAAGCCTTCGCCAGTAAATCGCTGTTCAAGACCGGTGGCCAATTGACGAGCGCCCGCCGCCTGCTGGGGTATCTGCCCGGCGGCTGGTCCCGGCGCTGGCAGCGCACCCTGGACAAGATGCTGCAAGGCATCGCCCTGATGGAAGGCCAGCCCAGCGAAGTGGCGTTGCCGCTGGCCTACACCGCCGGCGCCAAGCCGCTGCCCGGCGCGCCCCTGGACCCGGCGCGGGATAACTGCGGGCTGATCTGGTACGCGCCGATCCTGCCGCTCAAGACCCAGCCCGTGGCCGACTTTGTGCGGGCCATGGAGCGTCGTTGCCGCCAGCAGCAACTGCCGTGCCCGGTCACGCTGACCAGCCTGTCAAGCCGTGCCATCGACTGCACCGTACCCCTGCTGTTCGATCGCACGGATGCCCCGGCCTCGAACCGGGCCCATGAGTGCTATCGCCAGCTGTTCGCCCAAGGCAAGGCGCTGGGCGTCTTGCCCTACCGTGTGCCCGCCCGCTTCATGCACCTGTTGACCGACGCCCAGGGGCCGGCCTGGCAGCTCGGGGCGCGGCTCAAGGCGGCACTGGATCCCGACAACCTGCTTTCACCCGGGCGCTACTGCATCGCCAGCCCAATGCCTGAGCAGCCCATGACCGCATCGGTGGTATCGAGATGAGTGAAGAACGCAAACACCTGATTGACCAGGGCCGCCTCGCCACCCGCAACCTGGCGGAGTGCCTGGCAGTCGACCCGGTGGCGCTGGCGACGGCCATCGCCCCGCAGTGGGAGCCGTCCCTGGCCCAGGCCCTGTTGAACGCAGCCCAGGCCGGCCAGGCGCTGGGCATCTCGAAGAAAGTCGCCGGCCTGGGCCTCGCGCTGGGGCAATGGCTGGAAGCCGCCGCCCAGCCCCTGCGCGAGCAGACCTGGCAGCGACTGCTGGAGCATCCTTCGGACACCGTGCGCAGTTGGGCGGCCTTCGCCAATGCCTACTGTCAACGCGACAGCGCCCTGGAAACCGCGCTGGTGAGCCAGTTCAAGTTCGCCACCGACAGCCACTTTGGCGTGCGTGAATGGGCCTGGATTGCCTTGCGCCCCCTGCTGGCCCAGGACCTGACGGCCGCCCTGGCGCTGCTGTGCAGCCATGCCGGTAGCGCAGACCCGCTGATCCGCCGTTTCTGCGTTGAAATCCTGCGCCCGCGCGGGGTCTGGTGCGAACACATCGCCCGACTCAAGGCCGAGCCGCAAATCGCCGAACCCCTGCTGATTGCCAGGCTCGATGAAAGCGACAAATACGCCCAGGACTCGGTGGCCAACTGGATCAACGACGCCAGCAAGACCCGGCCAGACTGGGTGCTGGATTTGTTCGAGCGCTACCCACCCAACGGCAAGGCCGCCACCAGGATTTTTACCCGGGCTACCCGCAGCCTTTCTCAACAGAAGTGAACAGGAGTCACCCATGTCGCTCAAGGAAAAGCTTCAAACCGTCAAGGACCAGATGGCCCAGTTGCCGGCCGAGATCCAGCACAAGTTCCAGGCCTCGTTGCAGACACTGATCGACAGCCATCTGGGCGACAAGGCCCTGAAGGCCAACGACAAGGCGCCCCTGGCGGTGCTCAAGGATGCTGACGATCAGGCGGTGGACCTCAGTCAACTGCTGAAAAAAGGCCCGTTGGTGCTGGTGTTCTACCGAGGCCTGTGGTGCCCCTTCTGCGGCCAGGCATTGACGGCCTACCAGCAGATGGTCGCGGACCTGGCGGCCTCGGGCGCCACCCTGGTGGCGGTGTCGGCGCAAACCCCGGAGTACTCGCGCAAGACCCGCGAAGCCCTCGGCATCAAGTACCTGTTGCTCAGCGATACCGACAACCAGCTGGCGCGCCAGTACGGCATCGTGTTCAAGCTCGAAGACGAACTGGATGAGGTCTACCGCTCACTGGGCGCCGATCTCAAGCAGTTCAACGGCTCCGACGCCCTGACCCTGCCCATGGCCAGCGCCTTTGTGATCGGCCAGGACGGGCTGATCCGCGCCGCCTTCGTCAACGTGGACTACTCGCAACGGGTAGAACCACAGGATTTGATCGCCGCCGCCAGCGGCGCATAACCGACAACTCTCGCCGAAGGCACGCCTGCCTTCGGCGAACCCACTTGTTCAGGGACTGACGACATGAAACGAATCGCAATCATGGGGGCCGGCGTCGCCGGTCACCTGGCCGCGCTGTACTTCAAAAAAAGGTTACCGGGGGTCGACGTCATCCTGATCGGGCGCCCGGACCGCAAGCGCCCGATTGTCGGCGAGTCCACGGTCGAGTTGACCACCCACTTCTTCAAGGGCCTGGGCCTGGGGCGCCTGCTGGAAGAAAAGCACTACCACAAGTACGGCCTGACCTATTACCTGAAACTGCGCAACAACCCCGAGTGCCGCAACTACGTGGTCCACGAGGCGCCCGGCGTAATCCGCATGCCCGCCTACAACCTCAACCGCTTCAGTTTCGACAAGGACCTGCGCCAGATCGTGGGCGATCACCAGGTGCACATGATCGAGGCTGACGTCACCGCCGTCGACCTCCATGCCGGCGAGCACGCCACCCATCTGCTGACCCTGCGCAACGCCGCCGATGAGCCACAGCAACTGACCGCCGACTGGGTGGTGGACGCCACCGGCCGCAATCGCTTCATGGCCAAGAAGCTCAAGCTGCACAAAGAAGCGACCTACCAGCGCAGCACCTTCTGGCTGCGGCTCAAGGACTTCGACCGCGGCATCTTGTCCAGCATCACGGCACACAAGGACAAGCATCACTGCTACGACCCGTACTACGTGACCCACCATTTCTACGGCAAGGGCTACTGGATCTGGATGATCCCGATGCGCAGCGATGACGGTAACGAGATGATCAGCATCGGCATCACCTACCGGCCGGACATGATCGAGGAGAAAATCAGCACCTTGGACGCCTTCAAGGACAAGGTCATGGCCGACCACCCGGTGATCACCGAGCTGATCGAGTCGGGCCAGTTGGTCGATACCCAAGCCATGCACAACTACATGTACGAGGCGCGGCAGTACTACTCGACCGAAGGCTGGTTCCTGCTGGGCGACGCGGCCTTTACCTTCGACCCGGCCAACAGCGCCGGGCTGGCCTATGTGGCGCAGCAGATCCCGCAGGTCGCGGCGATGATCGAGAAAGACATCCATGGCAGCCTGACACCCGCCTACGTCAATTGCCTGGAGTCGCATATCCAGGCGCAACTGGCCCTGCAGGACACCTGGAGCAAGTGGTACGAGGTGATGGACGACCCGTTCATGATGGGCTGGACGTTGCTGTTCGCCAATATGGCGTACTTCCATGTGGTGCTGCCGATGTACATGACCGGGGATTTTCTCGATGGTCACCAGGCCCAGCAATTTGCCGACCTGCTGCCACGCTACACCCGCGAGATGCAACCGTCGCCGCTGCCGTTTGCCTGCCTGCTGCAAGAGATCCGCCGCTCCAACCCGGGCTTGAGCCCGACGATGATGCCCAACCTCTACTCGCGCACCATCAACTTCGACTTGTACAAGGCCGAAAACCGCGCACGACCGATCTACGCCTCCAACTATTACCTGCGCTCGGCCCTGCTGCGGGTGCGGCTGATGAAGATGGTCAAATGGTCGCTGTCGGCACGTCACCTCACGTTGCTGCTGCGCCATGGCTGTGGCGCCGTGCAGGACCTGGCACGGGCGGCGGTCCTGCGCCTGCGGCCTTCGTTGTTCTACAAATATGGCGAGTCGCCGGAGCTGCTTAAATCGCCGTTTGGCAAGGAAGGTGGCTTTCTCGACCTGGTACGTCGCGGATGAACGGCATGGCGCAGGTCCATACAGACCTGCTGGCCCTGAGTGCCGTCCACCTGGCGCGGTTGATCCGTGACAAGCAGATCTCCCCGGTGGAGCTGATCGAGCAGTGCATTGCGCGCCTGGAGGTCGTCCAGCCGCTCTGCAACGCGATGGCGGTCGACCTGTTCGACGATGCCCGGCGCGCCGCGCGCCATGCCGAAGAGGCGGTGCTCAAGGGCCGGCCCCTGGGACGCCTGCACGGTGTGCCGTTCTCCATGAAGGAAGGCCTGGGCCTGGCGGGGCAGCCCAAGACCTGTGGGTCGCGCCTGCGCAGCAATACCCGGGCGCTGAGCACCGCCACGGTGGCCACGCGGCTGCTGGCGGCCGGGGCCATTCCGCTGGCGCTGGGCAATCAGGCTGAAATGGCCCTGTGGCCCGAGACAGACAACCTGGTGTATGGCCGCACACTCAACCCCTACGACGCCTCACGCACCGCCGGCGGCAGCAGTGGCGGTGATTCGGTGATGGTCGCCAGTGGCTGCGTGCCCTTTGCCCTGGGCACCGACGGCGGTGGTTCGATCCGTATTCCGGCGGCGTTCAATGGCATCTTTGGCTTGAAGCCGTCGCGGGGGCTGGTGCCGCTGAGCGGGCATCTGCCGCTGGACGAACAGCGTGTATCGCTGCCGGCCTCCCAAGCCGTCGCCAGCCACTTTGCGGCCGGCCCCTTGTGCCGGCATGCCGAGGACCTGGGCGCCGTGCTGGAGATCATCGCCGGCAGCGACGGGATCGACCGCAATATCCACTCAGGCTACCAACAGCCGGCCCGGGCGCCGGCGCTCAAGCGTGTCTTGGTATGCGTGCCAACGCCACTCAAGTGGGGCACGCCACTCTCGCCTGCCGTGACAGCGGCGGTGATCGAGACCGGCCAGCGCTATGCAGACCGGGGCGTGGACGTGCAAGCCTGGAATGACGGCGGCTTTGCCAACGCGTTTTTTATCTGGCTGGCCGTGCTCAAGTGCGAGACCCACCTGCACCTGGCCGACTACCTCGGGGATGGGCAGCCGCTCAATTATCCACGGGCGTTGTATGCCGCCCTGGCCGGCAAGCCGCAGTTTTCCCGGGGGCCGCTGCTCGCCAGCCTGATGGACAGCGGCGGTGATCGGCTGGGCAACCCGGGGCTCTCGCGCTTCCTCAAGCAACGCGATCACATGCAGCAGGCCCTGGCCGGGCTGTTCGACGGCCAGAGCATTCTGGTGCTGCCGGCCACGCCGGGCGTGGCGCCGGCCCATGGCAGCGCCCTGAAGCACCCGTTCGATATCGGCTATTGCGCGCTGTTCAATGTGCTCGGCTTCCCGGCCCTTTGCGTGCCCATGGGGCGCCTCGACCAGGGCTGCCCGGTGGCCGTGCAACTGGTGGCCGGGCTGGGACAGGACGCGTTGTTACTGGAAGCCGCGCGCTTTCTGGAAATGGAATTCGGCGGCTGGCGCAAGCCCCCGCTCTGACACCTCAAGTACTAGGACACCCCCATGCAAACCAACACCAGCGCTATCACGCTACAACCCCCTGCGCCTGCGGGCGGGCAATCGGCCGTGGGTTCCCAGGCCGAGCATTTGACCCTGTTGTTCCTGATCCAACTGATCGTGATTTTCAGCGCCAGCCGCCTGATCTCCTGGCTCAGCACCCGCTGCCTGGGGCAAACCCCGGTGGCCGGGGAAATTCTCGCCGGGCTGGTCCTGGGGCCGAGCCTGCTGGGCTATTTTTTCCCGGAACTGCTCAGCAGTATCTTTGTGCCGCAAACCTCCACCGCCTTTGTCGCCACGGCCCAGGTCGGCCTGATTCTGTTGATGTTCCAGGTGGGCCTGGAATTTGAATTCGGCGCCCACCTCAAGGGGCGTAAACGCTCGATCATGGCGATCAGCCTGGGCGGGTTGCTGGTGCCGTTTGCCAGTGGCTTCCTGGTGGCCGAGTATTTCTGGCAACAGATCGCCGGCGACAAGCCACCGCTGCTGGCCTTCCAGCTGTTTTTTGCCACGGCGCTGTCGATCACCGCCCTGCCGATCCTCGGGCGGATCTTCATGGAGCTGGGGCTGTCCCGCTCTCGCGTAGCCACCCTGACGATTGGCGCGGCGGCCATCGATGATGTGTGCGGCTGGCTGATCCTCGGCGGCGTGACCTCGATCATCGCCTCCAACTTCAGCGTATGGGCCTCCCTCGGCAGGATCCTCGCCCTGGCGCTGTTTATCGTGCTGGTGCTGTGGGTGGTGCGGCCGTTGGTGCTGCGCTGGATCATCGGCGACCTTGCGCGCAAACCCCTGTCGGCCCAGGGCATTTCCCTGATGCTGATCGTGCTGTTTGGCAGCGCGGTGATCACCAACCTGATCGGCGTTTTTTCGATTATTGGCGGCTTTATCATCGGCGTCGCCCTGCACACCCACCGGCCTTTTGTCACCCAGTGGAATGCCAAGGTCAGCGGCCTGGTCAATGCGTTTTTCCTGCCGGTGTTCTTTGCCTACACCGGGCTGCGCACCGATATCGGCTCGCTCAATGGCGACACGGCGCTGCTCAATTGCTTTTTGGTGTGCCTGGTGGCGTTCGCCAGTAAATTCTTCGGGGCCTATGGCGCCAGCCGCTGGCTGGGCGAGACACCGCGCAACAGCGCGTTGATCGGCGTGTGCATGAACACCCGGGCGCTGATGGAACTGGTAGTGCTTAACGTGGGCTATGACCTGGGCGTGCTGCCCAAGGAGTACTTCACCATGCTGGTGATCATGGCCATTATCAGTACCTTTATCGCCTCGCCGCTGATCCGCCTGCTGACGAGCGAGGAGCGGCGCGTGCCGGTGGGCCAACCGGCGGTGAAATAAACGCCGGCTGCAGCGGTGAGCCGCTGATGCGGCTCACCCAGGGGCTTTAGAAATGCCACTCAAGGTGCACAGTGGGGGCATAGGTGTCGGTGCCGGGTTTATGGATCGCGCCGTACTTGTGCTTCCAGTACTCATAGCCCGGGCCGATCAGCAGGGTGTTTTTGCGAGCAAACGCCAGTTGCCCGACATCGACCATCAATGAGGCGCGAACCAGGCTTTCCTCGGCCGTGTCCTGCTTGAAGTAATCCTTGCCCTTCGCAGTCTTGTAGCTGGCAAAACCCTGGAACTTGAGGGGCACGCTGCCCACCTGGAACGGAATGCCCCAGACCATGTGCAACACGTAGTACGGGTCGAACTGGATGTTTTCGGTGTGGCACGCATTCAGCCCGCAGTGGTTCCACTCCATGGCATACAGCAGGCTGATATCCAGGTAACCGGGCACGTCGAACTTGAGCGTCGGCCCGGCCACCAGCATGCGTTTGCGGGTGGCAAACTCGGTGTTTTTGTAGTTGAGTTCAACCCCGCTGCTCAGGGCCACTTCCTTGACCGGACCGAACGCCATCGAGCGCTCGAACACCTGGCTGAGGAACAGTTGATGGCGATAGACCAGGTAGGCCTCGGTCGCGCCCGAGTCGCTGTCTTTCTTCGGGTCGTTGCTGTCGGACTTGAGCACATCCAGGTTAAAGAAATTGGACCCCGCCTGATTGCCGCTGGCATGGCCCAGTTGATAGATCTCCTTCTGCACCTTGCCGTGGACACTGGGTTCGGTGAAGTCGGTGCCGTAGCGAAACCCGATAAAGGTGTCGCTCCAATCCTTGGCCTGCAGCGGGCTTGAGCCCAGGCTTATCGCACCTGCAGTTATCAGAAGGGCCTTGCAATACGTTTTTTGTAATTGTTGTACGTACATGTTCAGGTTTCCATCAAGTCAAAGTTCCAGCCATCGCGGTTTCCAGGCATGCGCACGCCCTGCCCGGACAACCACGAGGGCCGGGTTCCAGTTGCCGGTTGTTGAGGGTCTTACCGGGATTCAGGGGTGCGGCGTGTAACGCGTCGATTGCCAGGCCATCATTTGCCAGCCGTTATTGCCGGCTTTCCACACGCTGATGTAGCGCGAGTTCAGCAGCATGGGCTCGCCACGGATCACCACGTCCATGTCGATCAACCCGGTGACGACCACACAGTCCCCGGCCCTGCGCATCTGCTCGTCGCGGCTGGCGAACCCCCGGTAGCGCCAGACGCCCTCGCGCATGCCTTGCAGGTAACTGCGCTTGCTGTCGCTCTTGCCGTCCGAGTGGCTGTAGGTCAAGTCGCGGGGATAGAGGCTTTCCAGGAAGTCCAGATCGCCTTCGACCATGGCCTGGCGGCGGCGCATTTCCAGGGCCTGGATCTGTTGTTCTACGGTTTGCTGTGACATGTCTTGAAGCTCCAGGTGGGTCTCGACTATCGGGAATCCATGGTGTTGAGTGGTATGCCCGCCATCGCGGGCCGGTCCGATTCCGCCTGGGGCATGAACCACAGGGTAAGGGTGGCCAGGGCAAAGAACCCGGCGCACACCAACAGGCCCCACGCCAGGCTGTAGTGAGTGGCGATTGCGCTCAACAGCAGCGGCGCAAAGGCCGCCAGCCCGCGACCAAAGTTGAAGCAAAAACCCGCGCCGAGGGTGCGCACCCGGGTGGGGTACAGCGCACTGAAGTAGGAGGCAAACAGGCTGGCAAAGGCATAGAAGAAGGCGTAGATCGGCCCCAGCCAGAACAGGATGGCGTTCTGCGTGGTGAGTGCATAAATCGACAACATCACCGCACTGCCGAGCAATGACAGGAGCGTGGCGTTGCGCTTGCCGATGCGGTCGGCGATAAAACCGAAGGCATTGATGCCGATAAAGGCGCCGACGTTGAGGATCGCCATGAAGTTGGCCATCGTGTCGAGGCCCAGGCCACGCTCCTGGATCAAGTAAGTGGGCAACCAGGTGCTTGCACCCCAGAAACCAATCACCGCAAAACTCGCCGCCAGGGTGCCCAACAGGGTCAGGCGCAGCAGTTCGGGGGAAAATATTTCGCGCACCGAAACATGCTTGTGCCCTCCGCAAAGGGCTCTCTGCGCGGTCCATTCCGGCGACTCGGGCACGAAGAAAAACAGGTACGCCAGTGGAATCAGGGTGGAGATCCCGGCCACCATGAACAAGGTCGGCCAGTCTGGCAGATAGCGGGCCGCCGCCATGGCGGCAATGGCCGCGCCAATCGGGAATGAACTGAGCACAAACCCGATCGCTCGCGCCCGCTGGTGGGCCGGCCAGGTTTCCGTCACATAGGCCGAGACAATCCCCCACACCCCGCCCAAGCCCAGCCCGGATAGAAACCGCAGCAGCAGGAGCAAGGCCCAGTTGTGCGTGACAGCCACCAGCGTGGTCAACAGGCCGAATACGCTCAACGAAATCAGTAAAGCTTTGCGGCGACCGTAGTTGTCGGAGTACCAGCCCGTGGTGATGCTGCTAAAACCGATACCCAGCAGGGTCGCCGAGGCGAGCATGCCGGCTTCATTGAATGTCAGGCCCAGGTCCTGGCGGATTACCGGGAGTGCGAGGGTGAGCAAGATAATTTCCATCGCGTCAAACAGGTACGCGAGAAAACCGCCGACAAGCACATGCCACTTGGAAAGAGGTCTCATTGCTGGATTTTCCTTATTGTTGTTGTTTTGCCAGGCTGACAGACAGGCGTGATGCGTCGCAGCACGCCCGATCGGTCTGGAGGATTTACGTACAGGTGCAGTCAGTTACAACAGCGCGCAGGCCTCGTCGAAGTCCAGGCGCGGGTTACGGGCAAAGAGTTTCTCGGGGTCGCCATAGCCGAGGTTGCACAGGAAGTTCGACTTGATGTGCATACCGGCAAACGCCTGCATGCCATCGGCCCCGGGGGCGAAAAACGCCTGGTCGACCTGTGCGTGGTCAAACCCGGACATCGGTCCGCAGTCCAGGCCCAGGGCCCGGGCCGCGAGGATCAAGTAGCCGCCCTGCAGCGAGCTGTTGCGAAAGGCGGTGGATTCGAGCAACTCCGGCTGGCCGGCAAACCAGTCACTTACCGTGGGGTTGTGTGCAAACAACCTGGGCAACTGCGTATGGAACTGCGTGTCGTAGCCGATGATCGCCGTCACCGGGGCGCTCAGGGTCTTTTCGACATTGCCCGCGCTCAAGGCCGGCAGTAAGCGTTGCCGGGCTTGGGCACTGCGCAAGAACACAATGCGCGCCGGGCAGCCGTTGGCGCTGGTCGGGCCCCAACGCACCAGATCGTATAGCGCCCTCAAGGTGTGCTCAGCCACCGGTTTGTCCAGCCAGCCATTCTGGCTGCGGGCCTGGCGAAACAACCTATCGAGCACCTGCTCGCTGATTACCTGACTCATAGCATTTGTCCTCAACTGCGTCGCTGACGGTCTGAAGTCGACCGGGGCGCGGTCTGTTCCGCGGCACACTCCCCGCCCAGGAAAAACTCCACCGACATCGGCGGGCCCCATTGGTAGAGGCTGGCGTCGCACGCCTGGGTGTAGCCCGAGGGCGACTCCTGGTTGAACAGGTCGCCATCGGTGAAGTGCTCGATCAGGTTGCCGGACGGGTCGCGCCAGTAATCGAAGATCTGGCTGCCCAGCATGTGCCGGCCAACCCCCCAGAACGGCGACCAGCCTTGCAGGGTCATCCACTCGTGGCCCAGGCACTGCGCATCAAAATCCTGGACCTCGAAGGACACGTGATGAACGAAGTCCCGTGGCGCCTGGAACAGCGCGATGGTGTGATGGTCGGTCCAGGCGCTGCCACGGTTCAAACGCAGGAAAGCCGCACTTGGGCGGTCGCGATGCGGTTCCTCGACCACCAGGTCTGAAGGCAACATGCCGAGCATGTGCTGGTACCAGGCCAGGTGCAGGGCCATGTCCTGTACACCAATCGCCGCATGGCCCAGGCGCAGGACCTGTGCCGGGCCCTTGCCGGGGCGCTGCACATCGCCGAAGCGCTGCTTGTGTTGGGCCGAGTTGAGGGTCAGCGCAGGGCGATGGGGCAGCGCGCCCACGGCTTGGATGCCATGTACCAACTCAATCCGCCGTCCCGAGGGATCATGCAAGGCAACGTACTGCCCTCCTCCCGGACCTTCCATCGGCTGGATAGCCGAGGCCCCCGGCAGACGGCAGGCCTGGTGCAGGTCGTCGAGGCTTTCGACGGCGAACGCGATGCTGCCAAAGCTGGCTTTTGCGGCCTTCTCGGCGATATACACATAGGGCAGCGAGCAGGTGCCGCGAAAATACAGGCGTTGCTCGGTACGGTGCATGACCACCAGGCCGAAATCGCTCAGGAAGCGTTCGACCACCCCAAGGTCGGGATGACGGTAGAGCACATGGTTGATGTCTTTGATCTGCAGCACGGTAGTGACTCCTCGGCATTCAATGGGCAGGACAACCGGTAGTCGAAACCAGGGCAGCCGGGATCGCTGCCCACCGTGGTGACGGTCGGTTGTTCCGCACTCGTGAAAAACTGACGCGTGAACTCAGGCCGCAGGCGGCTCGTCGGCGATCAGGTTGCTCAAGGTGCCAAGGCCTTCGATCTCTACGGTGCAGAGGTCGCCGGGCTTCATGAACAGTGGCGGGCGCCGCGCCCAGCCAATCCCGGCCGGGGTGCCGGTGACAATCACGTCACCGGGCTCCAGGGTCACCGCTTCACTGAGCACCGCAATCAGTTCGGCGACGCCAAAGATCATGTCGGCGGTATTGCCCTGCTGCACCACCGTGCCGTTGAGGCGTGTCACCAGGTTCAGGCCGGCGGCCCCCGGTGGCAACTCATCGGCGCTGACAAAGGTCGGGCCAAATGCGCCGGTGGCGTCGAAGTTCTTGCCGATGGTCCATTGCGGCGATTTGAACTGGTAATCACGCACCGACGCCTCATTGAAGACCGCGTAGCCTGCGACATGCGCCAGGGCCTGCGCACGGGCGATATGCCGGCCACCGGTGCCGATCACCACCGCCAGCTCCCCTTCGTAATCCAGTTGCTCGGACACACGCGGGCGCAGGATGGGCTCGCCATGGCCGATCAGGCTGGTGGAAAAACGCGGGAAGAAGGTCGGATAGGCCGGCTGTTCGTAGGGGCTCTCTTTGGTGTGATCGGCGTAGTTCAAGCCGACACACACGATCTTGCCCGGACGCTCCAGTGGTGGCAGGTAGCGCAGCGTCGAGGTGTCCAGCAAGCGAGCGTCGCTCAAGCGCTGATGAGCCGCTTGCAGCGCTGCGGGGCCGGCGTTGAGCAGGCTCTCCAGGGTGCCTGGATAGCCGTTTTCCTGTTCGTTCAAGCCCCGCAGGACGCCTGCTTGCTCGACAGCCAGGCCTTTGCTGGAGCCTTCCAGAAAATGCACGAAACGCATGATCAGTACCTCTATTGTTTTTATGAAATGGTACGGTACGTTACCGTACCCTTTTGCCGAAAATGCACCCAAATCAAAAACTCGTCAAGGGTGATCGAAGTGTTTTTTACAAAAAAATTCCCGGGACAAATGTCTGACTCGTCCCACTGTGTGGCTGGAAGGCTGATGCAGAGCCGCGTAGGCTAGGCGGACTGTCGAATTGTTCTTTTCAGGAATAGCCGAGCCACATGCAAACCCCTACCCCGAGGCAAGCAGCAAAACGTCAAAGTATTCTCCAGGCGGCAACCGAGATGTTTCTCGCAGAAGGCTATTCCGGGGTCAGCGTTGACGGGATCATTGCCAACATTGGCGGCTCCAAGCGCACGATCTACGCCTATTTCGGCGGCAAGGAAGGCCTGTTCTCCGCGATTATCGAGGAGCTCTGTGCAGAGAACGTCAGCCCGCTGACCCACATCGATCTCACCCACAAGCCGCTACAGGAAGCGCTGACGAGTATTGCCCGGGTCTTTCTCGACGTGGTGCTGTCGTCCCGCACCCTTGCCCTGCATCGCCTGATTGTGGCCGAGGCCCCGCGGGCACCGGAGGCTGCAAAGTCGTTCTTCGAGGCGGCGCCCGCCACGGCCTACGCCTGCCTGGCCGAGTACTTCACCTGGGCCGAGGAAGCCTCGCTGATTATCCCGGGCGATCCGCAGACCCGTGCGAAGATCTTCCTCGATGCCCTGACCGGCGACATGCAGTTGCGCTGCCTGCTCGGGCTTTGCAAAAGCCCTGGAAAAGCCGCACGCGAGCACCTTATCAACGAAACCACATCGATCTTTATCAACGGCTTGTCATCCGGGGTTTAGAACTCAGCAGGCGCTGACTTGTGGCAAAGCAAGGCGGCTCCTGTTATCTGGGCGCCATCGGGAGTTTCCTTGCCATCGGCCACCGCCATGCTGTCAGCCCCCAGGGCTCCCGCCGCGTTGAACGCCAGGCGTAACGTTTCGTCCGGGCCAGAGCCCTGCACGGAGAACATTTTGATCAGGTCGCATTGACTCGACGATGATGCCGTGACCAAGTTGACGCCCTGGCCCTGCTCGGTCAACTGGGTTGAGCACGCAGAGAGCATCGTCATCGCTATAAACGCAAAAGGCACTGAGACTGGGCGGTACATAACTTGAGTGTTCCCCTGGGTCGTGGTTCAGAAATGATCGGCAGTCAACAAGCCGGCAAGCACTAAAACCCATGAAGGTAACGTAGCGTCAACTGGGTGCCCTGGGAGCGGTTTTCAGCACCGCTTTCAAAGTAAAGATTGGCGAAGAATGTCTGCTTCCCCTGCTGGTACATCACGCCGGGACCGATGCCCAGCACCTGCTCCCTGGAGTCATCTTGGCGGTGGCCATCGATCCGGTCATCGCTGATCTGTTTGAGTTGATACCCCGCCACGCCTACCCGCCAGCGCTCAGAGACGGCGTAAGAGACCGCCAGATTGCTATGCAAGGCCTCGCCTGGCTGAACACTGTTCGCCTCCAGTACCGAGGCCGGATCGTTATTGCGGCTTGACCATGCATAATTGAAACGACCGCTCACTTCCAAACGATCCGTCAATTCCCAGGTAAACACGTAATGGGGGTTGAACACCCAGACATTGCTCCCGGTGTTGATACTCGAATCCTTGTTGTAAGCGCCGGTCGGCAGTGAAAACACAACGTTCAGGCGCTGCCAGTACGGCCGACCGAAGAACGAAACCGGGGCCCACTGCAAAAGGAACGGGCTGACGATCATGTCGCCCTGTCGGGTCCGTCGTCCCTTGGGGCCCTGGTCGATATCCAGCTCCAGGTTCACCAGCGGCAATAACACCTCGGTCCCATAATTGGCCCCCAGCACCGTCTTGTTGCTGAAGTAGGCCAGGTGCGGCAACACCGTGGTGCTATGCACCTGCTGGCGCCCCGGGAGCGAATGGCCACGGGCATCGTAGGCCGAGTTGCTGCGGTAGTACTGCACCGGCAGCTCGAACAAGGCGCCGGGACCGGCGACCCCATCCATGAAACTGGCATTGCCCAGGGCCAGGGGTGGCAAGCTGACGCTATCGGCTTCGCTGGGAACGCTGGCCAGTGCCAAGCTGATGCCCAGCACCCGATTCCATTGGGTTTGACTCATACAACACCTTCATTGACTGCTGACTAAAAAACGCTGAACGGATAATCGACAATCACCCGGTACTCATCGGCATTTGAGTTGCCACGGGTATTGCCCGGTGCGGTATACCCCTGCCCTGTACGGTGGGCCGCCCAGCGCAAGGTGACGTTCAAGCCCTTGGCCTTGCCGCCCGGTACGGCGTAGCGCAAGGCAATATCCCGCTCCCAGTGATGGGCATCCTTGCCGGCGGCGTTGTAGATGTAGCCGTAGCCTTGGCTACCGGGATCGACCCGGGTCAGGTCTGCCTCGCCACGGGTGTAGGAGGTGCTGAGCTGGAAGTCAGGCGCGTCGATAAACGCCAGGCTGGTCTGGTATTGGATCTTCCAGGACTTTTCCCCCGGCGCGTTAAAATCTGCGTATTGCTGGGAGTTATTCAGGTAAAGGAAGGTCCGGTCGTCCTGCACCACGTAGTCGAACGGCGTGTCGCCATCGACCTTCTGCAGCCCCAGGGTCAGGCTCTGGCCGGCGCCGGACAGGGTCAGGCCGCCGGTGTAGGTGTGGTTGTCGATACGCCCCAACTGGCTGCGCCCCTGGTCGCGGGTGTTGAAGTAATGCACATACGGCGTCAGGGTGATCCCGCGCGCCAGGGTGAACGGTTGGCTCACCCCGACGTAGTACTGATTCCAGATATCGCTCAGTTGCCCGCCATACACCGTCAGCGTCATCCCGCCCGGTGCACTGTAGACACCCCCCAGCCAGGCCATGTGCGGGCTTTCACGATCGGCGGCCAGCCCGGCCTTGTTGCCGCTGCCGTAACTGGTGCCCAGGCGGCTTTGCCCACTCTGGTTGCGCAGGCGTGTGGAGTCGACCCAGCCGCTGTCGAGGGTCAGGTTGTGCAGGCTGTAATTTTTCAACGTCACGCCGCGAAAAGTCTGCGGGAACACCCGGCTCACGCCGCTGGCCACCAGCGGGTTTTCCAGGTACTGGTCACCGACCTGCACCAGGCTGTCAAAGCCGCGCAGCTTAAGGGCCGCGCCCGCCGCCGAAAAGTCGGCCTGCGGGGCGTTCTGCGAATCCAGCGGCAACAACCCCGCCCCGCCACTGCCCCCGCCACCGTCGAGCTTGAGCCCATAGAAACCATGCACATCCACCCCGACCCCAATCGGCGTGTCGGTGTACCCCGAGCGAAAGGACAGGTACACCCCCTGCACCCATTCGCGCTGGTCCAGCCGCGACGGCGTGTTGTGGTTGTCGCGACCCAGGTAGTAATTGCGCAGCAAGCCATTGAGGGACGAACCGCTGACAAACCCCGGCGCGACCGCCAGCTCAGCCTTCTGCCGCTCATTGATGCCGGTGCTGAGGTTGTCCCGTTGGCCCAGGGAGTTATCGGCGCACACGCCCCCTGCGGTTAGCGAAACGGTCAGCGTCATCGAAGCGCGCACCAGCCGTTTCACGATGAGCCCCATCAGCGTGGCGCCTGCTGTTCCAGCACGGTCACGGTCGCCGTGGTGCCCGCCCGCAAGCGGCCCTGGCTGACATAGTCGGGATCAATACCGATCCTGACCGGCACCCGCTGTGCCAGCTTGACCCAGGTGTAGCTGGGGTTGATGTTGGCCAGCAGGCGACTGCCCGGGGAGTTCTCGCGGTCGGTGATGGCGAAGGCGATGCTCTGTACCGTGCCGCCAAAGGTTTCACCGCTCATCAACTGGATCCGTACGCGGTCGCCCTCGGCGATCCGTGGCAGCTTGGTTTCCTCGAAATAACCACTGACATAGAACGAGTCGCTGTCCACCAACGCCAGCAAGGCACCGCCGGCCGTGGCGTAGTCGCCCTGGCGCGTCAGCAGGTTGGTGACATAGCCACTGACCGGCGCGATCACCCGGGTGCGCTGCAAATCCAGCTCGGCCTGGGTCAATGCGGCCTTGGCCAACTGCACATTGGCCTCGGCCAGCCCGAGATTGGCCTGGTTGCTCAACAGTTGCGCCTGGGCGACCGCCACGTCGGTATTGGACTTCTCCCACTCTTCGCCGGAGATCGCGAACCCCTGCTTGAGGGTGCGTCGCCGCCGCTCCTCACTCTGGCGCTGCTTGAGCTGGGCCTCGCTGGCAATGATCGCCGCCCGGGACTGGCCCAGGGTGGCCGTGGCCACGTCCACCGAGCGCCGCGCATGCTCGACCGCCAGGGCGTAGCGCGCCGGGTCGATTTCCAGCAGCACATCGCCCTTGGCCACATGCTGGTTATCCTGCACCCGCAGGCTGACGATCAACCCGGAGACATCCGCCGGCAGCGTCACCACGTCGGCACGCACCCGCGCATCACGGGTCCAGGGCGAGCGGGTGTAGTGTTCCCAGGCGAACCAGCCCAGCACCAGGGCCAGCACGACCACCGCCAGGGTGATCAGTTGGGGAATGAGTTTTTTCAAGGTCATGGGGTTCCCATCACTAAAATGACAACAGCACACACACAGGCATACAGGGCACCCTCAAACAGTGCCTCATGCCAGACCAACCGCAACACGCCGAGACGGCGCAAGCCCCAGTCCAGCAGCATAAATACCGGCAGTGCCAACAGCAGCGCCTGGGCAATCGGCGGCAGGTACACGCCGCCCACCTCGAAATCAATCGGCAAGGGCCGGCACTCCTTCTTCCACGGGTTCAAGAAATTCACGGTAGCGCTCAAGGAACGACGCCACGATCAGCAACGCCACCCGAATGCGGAACACCGACCACAACTGCCCATGCCCGGAAGGCAACGCGCTGGCGTGCAACTGGTCCAGCTCGTCGCCTAGCTGGCGCAAGCTCGTGGTCAGGGCCTGCACATCCACGCCCGGCCGGCCCGCTACATAACGGCCGGACTGCTCCAGGATCGCCTGCAAGCGCGCCTTGGTGGCGGGCGTGAGCAGTGCATTGTCCTGGCCTTGTTGCTTGAGCTGGTTCAGGGCGATCCCCAGGGCCATGCACGCGAGGCTGACCTCGAACAGCGCGTTGGAACGCTGGTCGTTGGCGGCCGGCAACAGCCCCAGCATCATGGTCAGGCGGTCCATCATCCGGCTTTCAAAGGCGAATTGGCGCGAGTCCGCCGGCGTAGCCTGGAGCAATGCGTAGACCTGGCCACGGCTCTCGTCATACAGGCGCTGGATACGCCGCGCCGGGTTGAACGGAAACACCCAGGCGTACACCAGCAACGACAGGGCACAGGCGCCGATATAGGCGCCGGCGAACTCGAACCATTGGCTCGCGGTGTTCTGCCAGGCCCCGATATTCTGTGGGCCCACCATCAGGAAGGTCGACAGGCCCAGGCCCATGCCGATCCCGGCGGTCATCGGGCTGGCCAGGCCCACCGCAATCACATACAGCAGCGGCGCGAGGAGCAGAAACAGCATTTCCACATCGCCAATGGCCGGCACCAGCATGAACTGATAGACCGCCGACACCAGCAGGGACAGGCCAAAGCCGCGCGCATAATTCTGGCTCGCCGCCAGGGGCCGTGGAAAGGTTGCCATCAACGAACAGAGGATGCCCACCAGGATCATCCCGGCCCGCGCGCCGTCCCATGCGGTTTCGATCCAGATCAGGCCGCTGGCGAGCAAGGCAATAAAGGCCCGCGCCGCGTTCATCCCGGCCAGGCGCCAGTCCAGGTACAGCGGGTTGCTCTGGCCCTGGCGGTGCGCACAGCTGGCCTGGCGGCCGTCCTGGATCGCGTCGCTGAGTTCGAGGATTTCCTCCAGTTGCTGCAACAGGCGCGCCTGTTCCCAGCGCAAGGCCCACGCCAGGGCGCGCAAGGTGCCGCTCATGGGCTCATCGCGGTGCTGCTCGGCGTTTTTGGCCTGCTGATCAAAGCGCTGCTGCAACACGGTAAAGCCCTGGCGCGCCTCGGCCGACAGTGAACGCCCGGCCACTGCCAGCTCATCGAGAAACGCCAGCTCGTCCGCGCGCAACTGCTGGATGTCTGCGGGCAGCTCGCCCTCCCAGCGCTCGCCGATCAGCGTGCGCTGGCGGCGCAGTACCGTCAGCCGCGAGGTCAGCAACACCAATTGGTTGCCGAGCAATTGCACCAGCCCATTGGCGCTGCGCAGCCGTGGCGCATCGAAGTACAGATGCCGGCGCAGGCCTTCCAGGGCGCTGATTTCCCCCAGCAACTGCATCTGGCGCTGATGGAAGTCGGCCTCGCTCTCTTCGGTGCGGATCACCGCCGCAGCGTGGGCGGCCATCAGCTTCAGCACCTGGTCGACCTTGGCGAAATAGCCCCGGGCGACCGCTTCCGGGCGCGCCGTGAGCAAGCTGACCAGGCACACACAGGCCACCGCCAGCAGCGTCTCGGTAAGCCGGGTGATTGCCAGCATCAAGGTGTTGTCCTGCTCCGGCACCGCCAGCAGCCCTACCACCACGGCGGTAAAACCGCTGAGCACAAAGGCATGGGAGCTGGTGTAGCGCAACAGCGTGCCGCCGGCGGTGCAGAACGCCAGCCACAACGACAGGGTGATAACAAAGGGCAGCGGGGCCTGGGGGAAAATCCCCATGATCAACACCGCCACGGCGGCACCGACCAGGGTGCCGATAATCTGCGAGAAACTGCGCTGCAACGCCATGCCGCCCAGGGGTTGGCTGACGATAATCACGGCCATCACCGACCATTTGGGTTGATCCAGGTCGAAGATAAAGGCCAGGTACAACGTCAACAGCCCTGCCGCGACGGTGCGCAAGGCAAACAGCAACACCCCGAGGCCGGGGTTGAATACCACTTTGAAATAATTGATCAGCGGTTGCATGGGCGCCCTTCATCCTGGACTGAAGCGGGGGCTGCCCGTAGCCGCACAGCCCCCCGGACCTGGGCTTATTTGCCCTCGGTCAACGCGTTGTAGCTGGTGAACAGGTTACGATAGTCCGGGATGTGGTTGGAGAACAAGGTCCCCAGGCCTTCGATATCGTTGCGCCAGTCGCGATGCAGCTCGCACGCCAGGCCAAACCAGGTCATCAGCTGCGCGCCGTTGGCCGACATGCGGTTCCAGGCCGATTGCTGGGTCAGTTCGTTGAAGGTGCCGGAGGCATCGGTCACCACAAACACTTCATAGCCTTCGGCCAGGGCCGACAGCGCCGGGAACGCCACGCACACTTCAGTCACCACGCCGGCGATGATCAGTTGCTTCTTGCCGGTGGCCTTGATGGCCTTGACGAAATCCTCGTTGTCCCAGGCATTGATCTGGCCAGGACGGGCAATGTACGGCGCGTCCGGGAACAGGGCCTTGAGCTCGGGCACCAGCGGGCCATTGGGGCCGGTTTCAAAGCTGGTGGTGAGGATGGTCGGCAACTTGAAGTACTTGGCCAGGTCAGCCAAGGCCAGCACGTTATTCTTGAACTTGTCGGGCTCGATATCACGCACCAGTGACAACAAGCCAGCCTGATGGTCAACCAGCAGGACAGCGGCGTTATCTTTGTCCAGGCGAACGTAGGGTTTAGACATCATGATGCTCCTGGTAAGAGGTGCTTCCCGAAATGGGCCGCACCGGGAAAGGTCAGCGGTATTTACTTGCGCTGGGAGTCTAGCGCTTCGTGGTTATTAGCCACTTCCTGCGCCTTGATGTAACTCTCGATCAGCAATTGGTAGTGCGGCATGGCCTGGGTATAGACGTTCGCCCACTCTTGGGCATCTGGACGGTTCCACGAGCCTTGCAGTTCCGACAAGGTGCCCATGATGTCGATCGGCACCACGCCGGCCTGGGCCAGGCGCGCGACGGTCAGCTCGGTGGCCAGCTTCGAGTGGTTGCCCGAGGCATCGACCACGGCGAACACCTTGTAGCCCTCATGCACCGCCGCGATGGACGGAAACGCCAGGCATACGCTGGTCAGGGTGCCGGCGATCACCAGAGTCTTCTTGCCGGTGGCCTTGACCGCCGCGTGGAACTCGGGGTTATCCCAGGCATTGATCTCGCCACGCCGGGCCACATACTGGGCATGGGGCGCCGCCTCGTGGATTTCCGGGATCAACGGACCATTCGGCCCCTGGGGCACCGAAGCGGTGGTAATGACCGGGATTTTCAGCAGGGTCGCGGCCTTGGCCAAGGCAATGGCGTTGGCGCGCAATTGAGGAACATCAATGTCCTTGACGATCTGGAACAGGCCACTCTGGTGGTCGATCAGCAACATGGCGGTGTCGGTGGGGTCAATCGTTGGCTTCTGACCATTAAAGTTTGCAGCGTTACCTGAAGCGCTCATTTGCCTTTCCTCTTACATGGGTGAACGGTATCGGGCCAGAACCTTGCCTCGACGTTTCTGGCGGCAGCTGACAATTCCAACAATGGAACGCCAGTGCAGAATAATGTTGGGTAGCACGAAGCGATCATTTTTCACGCAGCTGGTAAATCCAGCCTCAGCTGTACTATCTCCAGTGTTCGTCATTGCACTAGGTGTCCGGTAGTCGTTGAATTAGACTTCACCATCTCAAAAATGGAACGATGCCTGTGTTCGACCTCAATGAACTGTTCCTCTATGCCAAGGTGGTTGAGCATGGTGGCTTTGCGGCAGCCGGTCGGGCGCTGAACATGCCCAAGTCGACCTTGAGCCGCCGGGTCAGCCAGTTGGAAGCGCGGCTGGGGGCACGGCTGATCCAGCGCTCGACCCGTCAGTTCCAGGTCACCGACATCGGCCTGGCCTACTACCGCCACTGCGTGGCGATGACCGCCGAGGCAGAGTCGGCCGAGGACCTGATCGCCTTCAACAAGGCCGAGCCGCGCGGGGTGATCCGCCTGAGTTGCACCACCGCCCTGCTCAATTACTGGGTAGCGCCGATGCTGGCCCAGTTCATGGCCCAGTGCCCCAATGTCGAACTCAACGTGAAAAGCTTCAACCGCAAGGTCGATGTGATCAGCGAGGGCTATGACATCGCGCTGAACCTGTGCTTCCCGCCCCTGGAAAGCAGTGACCTGGTGATGAAGCTGCTCGCCAAGAGCCCCCAGGCGCTGGTCGCGAGCCCGGCCTTCTTGCAACAGCATGCACTGCCGCTGTTACCTGCCGACGTGTCGGGACTGCCAACCATCAGCTGGGGCAACCCGCTGCTGCAGTACGTTTGGGAGCTGATCGGCCCAGAAGGCGTGTCCGCCGAGATCTGCCACACGCCACGGCTGATCAGCGATGACATGCCCACCCTGAAAAGTGCGGCGCTGCAAGGTGTGGGCATGGCCAACCTGCCGCTGGCCGTGGTCAAGGAGGAGATACAAGAGGGTCGCCTGGTCAGCCTGCTCCCCCAATGGCGCCCCACCGAGGGCGTGATCAGCGCCGTTTTCCCGTCAAGACGTGGGCTGCTGCCTTCCGTGCGAACCTTGATCGATTTTCTGGCCCAGGCGTTTGAAACCCAGGCGCCTGGCCCATCGGGCCCCTCGCCGGAGAACGGACACTGAAACCCGCCGGGGTATGGATCCCTGCCCCGGGCTGAGGCAGGATTGGTTTTTTAGGTGGTGGGTGAGTCATGACGGTCCCTCAAAACAAGCAAGAACTGCTCGATGCCATCAACCGCAATTACGCAAAGCTACTCAGCGTCATCCAGCAGGTGCCTGCCGAGTGCGTCAACGAATGCAACCTGGAGGGGCACGCCAAAGGCACGCAGATGAGCGTTGCCAATCTCGTCGCCTACCTGGTGGGCTGGAACGAATTGGTGCTCAAATGGCTGGCGGCCGATGCCGCCGACAACGCCATAGACTTCCCGGAAACCGGCTTCAAGTGGAACCAGTTGGGGCAACTGGCGCAGAAGTTCTACCGTGACTACGAAGGCATCCCTTTTGAGCAATTGCTCGAACGGCTCGACACGGCCAAGCAGCGCATCGTGTCCATTATCCAGAACCGCGACAATGCCCAGCTTTACGAATGCCCGTGGTACGAGCAGTGGACGCTGGGGCGGATGATCCAGTTCAACACCGCGTCCCCGTATGACAATGCGCGTGGGCGCTTACGCAAATGGCTTAAGACCAAAGGCCTGCTCATCCGCCAGGCAGTCCCCGAGGACGTGCACGCTGCTGGCGGCGGCCGAGGCGGCGTGCAAGACGCCCAAGCTGTTTGTGTCGACCAATGCCTCCAACACCGCCTCCCGGGCCTTGATCGCAAAGGCCGGGTTTATCCCCAGCGGGAGCATCGAGAACCTTGACGAACACGATCCTGAACACGTGTTTGTCAAATTCGTTGGCTGACTGTGTGAGGTGCGTCAGTCGCGATCCACGTCCGCCTGGTTGAGAAAAATCAGCACCCCAAGCAGCGCCATATAGAACTTGAATGCCGCGTCCTGGCCATTCCACTGATGGGATTGCCACATCAGGAACCACTCCCCGCCAATCACCATAAAGCCGAAAAACCACACCAGCAGGCCAGCGGTAAAGCCGATAATGGCCACCTGCTTGGCCGCGTTGAACTGCCGACCACTGGCCTGCCTGGCCCGCCACATGGCCAGCGCCCCCCGGGCCAGCAATACGCCCGTCAGGGCTTCGCCGGCGATGATCAGCCCATAGGCGCCATGCCACAGCCAGGGTGCGGTGATTGCCCGGTACATGGCGGCGTTACCCGGGAATGTGGTGTCCATGCTCAACACGTGCTGGACGAAGGCAAAGTTGGAGGCGTAATCGGTGAGGTTGTTGAACGCCACAAGCGCGGCGAAGGCCGCCAGCATCAGGGTCAGGATGATTTTTGCGTAACGGGTGGTCATGTTGCTCGTATCCCTGGGCAATAAAATGGCTACGCTAACACGCTCGGTGACTGGATCAATCCGAGGCGGGTGAACCTGTTACTTTTTGCCGGTTGTTGCTGAGAACGCACCACACCGCTAAACAAATAAGCCCGCCGCCGTACAAATGGGCGAGCGAAAGACGCTCCCCCAGCAACAGCACTCCCCACAGCACGCCGAAAGGCGGGATAAGGAAGGTCACGGTCAGCGAACGCACCGGCCCGATATCCGCGATCAAGCGAAAATACAGAATGTACGCACACGCGGTGCAGATAAAACCCAGGGCAAGCAGTGCGCCCCAAACCTCCGGGTTGCCCCAGGTCGGCGGTGGGCTGATTGCAGCAGAGACGCCGAAAAAAGGCACGAGGAACAGCGTCGCCCCCACCTGACTGCCAAATGCGACAAGTTTTGCGTCCAGCCCACCCTTGTCAGCAACCCATCGTTTAGTCAGGAATCCTGCTGCGCCGTAGCAGCTGGTGGCGACTAAACACGCCAACGCCCCCATGACCACACTCATTGAAAGTGCGACGGGGCCGGTGCTGGTCAGGATCGCAATGCCCATCAGACCGATCAGCACCCCAGCCGCCTTTTTCAGGGTCAACGCCTCGCTGAAACACATCCAACCGATCAATACCCCCATCATCGGTGTGGTCGCATTGAAAATGGCCGAATAGCCGGCAGGCAACAACAGTGCAGCCACGCTATACATCAAAAATGGGATGCCCGAATTGATAACCCCCAACACCATGATCGGCTGCAGCTTGCCTTTGAAATCGACGTTGGTTTTGAGCAGGGCAAGAATGACCGCCAAGCCAATGGCGCCCAACAAGACGCGGAAAAATGCAGTCGGCAAGGCGCCCAGAACGGGAGCCGATAGGCGCATAAAGAGAAAACTGGCGCCCCAGATCGCCGCCAGAATAAGGAGTCGAACATAATCGGATAATTTCATGGTGACCTTCGGTGCCGTTCATTAACGAAGTAAAGACTCCAGAATCGCTTGGCTGAGGCCGGGCCAGCCATGGCGGACGCCTCTACGCTTGGAGTCTCACACTAAGGGGCTTCGCCATGCGCGCGCACTCCGCTTCTTGCGGTCAAATCGGCCGGCGCGTCAGAGCGTCTGTCAAACAGGACCTTCTACGGCGCCTGGGTGATGACGCGAGCCAATTGAAGCGCCACCGTCGCGGCCTGCTCGGCGCTGACGATGTTGGTAAAGCCCAGCACCAGGCCGTGCCTGGGCTTGGCCTCCAGGTACCACGGTGACAGCGGCTCGACGGCGATGCCAATGGCCCGGGCACGCTGGGCGAGGTCAACATCATCACCTTCACGCAGGCCTGCAATCAGGTGCATGCCTCCCGCCTGGGGGTTGATCGACAGGCGTTCGCCGAACTGTTGCAGCAGTGCATCGACCAGCCACTGGCGGCGGCGCGCGTAGAGATTGCGCATTTTTTTCAAGTGCCGTGCAAAGTGCCCCTCGTAGAGGAAGGCGCTGACGGTCGCCTGGAGGAGTTGCGGGCAGTGGTTATGCAGGCGGTCCGCCTGACGGGCGAAAGCGTCGCTCTGCGCCGCCGGCACCACCAGATAGGCCAGGCGCAGGCCGGGAAACAACACCTTGCTGAAAGTGCCGGTGTAGAGCACCCGGCCCTGCTGGTCGAGGCTCTTGAGTGCCGGCAAGGGCCGGCCCTGATAGCGGTATTCGCTGTCGTAGTCATCCTCGATGATCCAACTGCCTTGGCGGTTGGCCCAGTCCAGCAGGGCCAGTCGGCGCGGCAGTGACAACGACACGCCCAGCGGGCTCTGGTGGCTCGGCGTGACCACCGCAAAACGCGCATCCGCGCAGCGGGCGATGCCTTGCGCGACATCGAGCCCCTGCTCATCCACCGGAACCGGCACCAGTTGTGCACCGGCTTGCAGTAGCGCATTGCGCGCCATGAAGTAGCCGGGCTCTTCCAGCCAGCACCTATCGCCATGATGCATCAGCGTGTGGCGGATCAGGTCCAGGCACGCACGATAGCCCGCACACACGAACACTTGTTCCGGGTGGCAGGTAATCCCCCGGGAAATGCCCAGGTAGGTGGCAATGGCCGCGCGCAACGGTGCATGGCCACGCGGGTCCGGGTAGACAAGCCCCTCAAGCCCGGCCTGACGCAACTGCCGGCCCGCCAGCCGGGTCCAGAGCTTGCGGGGAAAGGCATCCAGTGCCGGCAACCCCATTTGCAGGGCCAGGGGCAGCGCCCCGCAATGGGTGGACTGATCCTGCGTCGCCAGGACAGGCGCCTGGCGTATGGGCGAGGAAACCGCAGCCAATTGCGGCGTGACCATCGTCCCGGCGGCGCCACGCGCAATCAGGTAGCCCTCCCCCATCAGCAACTGGTAAGCCGCTTCCACCGTGCCACGCGCCAGGTTCAGTTGCGCCGCCAATGCGCGAACGGCAGGCACGCGATCGCCCGGACGCAGGCGGCCATCGGCAATGGATTCGCGAAATCGCTGGTAAAGCTGGCGGTAGACCGGCGCGCTCTGGCTACGGTCCAGCGTGAAGGGAGGAATCATGGCCTAGTCATTTATGCACTTTTCGGCCCTGTAGCTTAAGTCATCCGCGCTTTAAGGTCTGCTACCTCTTCACAGCGGACGACAGACATGACTTATACACTGGGGCATCTCGAAGACCAGCAGGCCTTCGCGGCCAGTTTCGACCTGATGCGCGTGCTGCGGCCCCATGTCACCCACCCGGCCCACTATGTGGCGCAACTGCTGCGCCAGACAGGACAAGGCTACCGGTTACTGGCGGCGTGGGACGCCGGGCAAGTGGTCGGCCTGGCCGGTTACCGTGGGCTGGAAAACCTGCTCTACGGGCGCTTCCTCTATGTCGATGACCTGGTGGTACACCCAGACCTGCAGCGCAGCGGCCTGGGCGCACGGCTGCTGGACGCGGTTCGCGAACAAGCCGTACAGCGCGGTTGCGCGCATTTGGTGCTGGACACCGGGCTGCATATGCCGTTGGCCCAACGCTTTTATTTTCGCCAGGGGCTACTGGCCCACGGCATGCACTTCACCCAACGCCTTCAGACAGAGAATCCGGCATGAAGAATGTTCTATTGATCAACGCCAGCCCCAATGGCCAGGTTTCCCATGCCAACCAGCTGGCATTGGAACTGGTGGACGCCCTTGGGCAGCAGCACCCGAGGCTCGAACTGGTCGAACGCGACCTGGGCACCCACCCGCTGCCACCGCTCGGCCTGGACTACGCCCGGGGCCTGGCGACGACCACGCCGTTCGACGCGCCGGCCTTCGAGGTTTCCGAAATGCTGATCCGCGAGCTGGAGCGCTGCGATCTCCTGCTTATTGCCACGCCGATGCACAACTTCACCCTGCCCGCTGCGCTCAAGCTGTGGGTCGACTATGTCCTGCGCATTCACCGCACGTTCAGTTCCGGGCCCGAGGGCAAGACCGGCCTGCTGAGCAACCGCCCGGTGTATGTCCTGGTCGGTTCCGGTGGTTTTCATCAGGGCGAGTCGGCACGTCAACCGGACTTCCTGACGCCCTACCTGCGCCAGGTCCTGGTGACCCTGGGGTTGCTCGACCCGCATTTCACGTACCTGCAGGGGCTGGTGTTCGGTGACGAGGCGGTCCAGGCGGCGGTCCGGGACAGCCGTGCCCGGCTGGCCCTGGAGCCGCTGTTCAACCCGCTTATTTGTGCCTGACGGTCCCGGGCACCACCAGGGTCAACCAGGCCGGAGATGCCATGGGCGACATAGTCGATGCTGCCGGGACGGCATTGGTGGCCATGGGTGTGCTTGGGCTGTAGATGAAAGCAGGCTTGGATAGAAAGAGGCCCTGCGAAAGAGGCCAAAACATCTCTACTTCATCTCATCCGGCAACCGAAACAGAAGCCGGCTACGTATCGGATCACGCTTTACGGGCGGATGCACATTGGCAAGATCGGCAAGATCGAGCCTCAACTGATCGAGCAAGATTGGGTGTGTCTACATCCCTTAGAAATTCTGCAAAAGGTAAGACGCAGGTTACGTAGGTCAATCGCGCAACCACAACCCACCCTCTCCTGATTAACGGTTCCTTCAACCGCTTTTTTATACATATAAAATATGCATAATGAGAAGATTCAGGATTCAATATGACGAGGCAAAAAACATCGCAAACCAGCAGAAGCATAAAGGCATAAGCCTAGCTGATGCAGAACCGGTGTTTTACGACGAGACCGCCCTGACAATACAGGATCACGATCACGATGAAGAGCGCTGGGTGAGCATGGGCATAGACGCGAAGGGACGCGTTTTGGTGGTGGCCTACACCTACCGCGACCCAAACTTCGTGCGTGTTATCAGTGCCAGGCTCGCATCCAAAAATGAACGGCGCCAGTATCTGGAGGCTTGAACCATGAAAGACCAATACGACTTCAGCAAAGGCAAGCGTGGCGCAATCGCCAGCAACAAGGGGAAGACACGCATCACTATTATGCTGGACGACGCCGTCATCATCGCTGCCCGTGAGCGTGCGCAAAGCGCCGGTATGGGCTATCAAACCGTGATTAATCAGTTATTGCGTCAGGCGCTGATTTCACAGGACATACACAGTCTGGCGCCTGCGCCGAAAAAGCGCGCCAAAACCCTGCAAGTCATCAGCCATGGCATCAGTCACTCGGAGGTAGAAGCACTGGAGCGACAGTTGATCGCTGTCGCTGGCGAGTTGAACAGGGTGCTGGCCATGTCAAAACCGTGAGTTGCATTGATTGCAGTGATGATGACTATCAAACCGCCCGGCCTGTTTAATTGCCTGCACCGATTCCTATAATCGCCTCCACATTCTCCCCCGGCCTGGCTTCAGGCTGCATTCCCCCCGGATCTCCACCCATGCCAAGCGCCAGCCAGGCCCCTCGTAGCCTTCCCGAACATAATCAACAGAGTGTCAAACAGCAGTGGCTGGCGATTCTCTCGGTCGCCGTGGGGGCCTTTGCCCTGGTGACCAGTGAGTTTCTGCCGGTGGGTGTCCTTAACGATGTGGCCAGCGACCTGGGCATCAGTGCCGGCCACGCCGGGCTGATGGTGACCCTGCCCGGCATCATGGCCGCCCTCGCCGCACCGTTGTTGTCGGTCGGCATTGGCACCATGGACCGTCGCTATCTGTTGATCGGCCTGACGCTGATCATGATCATCGCCAACTCGGTCGTGGCATTGGCCAGTGACTTCGGCCTGCTGCTGTTCGGCCGCGTGCTGCTGGGCATCAGTATCGGCGGTTTCTGGGCGACGGCCATCGCCCTCAGCGGCCGGCTGGCGCCCAAGGGCGTGGGCGTGGCCCAGGCCACTTCGATCATCATGGTCGGCGTGACCCTGGCCACCGTGCTGGGCGTACCCGTCGGCACCTGGCTGAGCGGCCTGATGGGCTGGCGTATGACCTTCCTGATCACCGCGCTGATGGGGGTGCCGGTGCTCCTGGCGCAGATCTTCCTCCTGCCGCGACTCAACCCGGAGAAGGCCATTCGCGTCAGCGACCTGCCAGCCCTGTTTATCAACCCACAAGCGCGGGTCGGCTTGATTGCAGTGTTGCTGATCGGCCTGGCGCACTTTGCTGCGTACACCTACGTCGCGCCCTTCTTCAAGCACAGTGCCGGCTTCGACGGGCCAACGATTGGTTCGCTGCTGCTGCTGTTTGGCGTGGCCGGGGTGATGGGCAATATTTTTGCCGGTTTTGCTGCCAACCGCAGCGTACGTCACACCCTGTTGCTGGTGGCACTGATGATCGGCACCAGCACCGCCCTGTTCCCCCACTTCGCCACCGGCATGACCGGCGCGGCGATGCTGATCGCGCTCTGGGGCTTCGCCTTCGGCGCCTTCCCGGCCTGCGCCAGTATCTGGATGTTTGTCGTGGCGCCCAAGGACGTCGAACGCGGCATGCCGCTGTTCGTGGCGTTGTTCCAGGTAATCATTGCCCTGGGCTCGTTCTTCGGTGGGCGGATCGTCGACCAACTGGGCAGCTCGGTGCTGCTGAGCCTCGCCACGGTACTGGTGGGCTTGGGTTTTGTGACGGTGTTGGTGCTGGGACGCAATGTCAGCAACAGCCTCGCGGCCCAGCCCTGCTAGTTGGCTGAGCACTGAAGTGTGGCTCGCCCTTAAGCTGGGGCGAGCCTACTCGATTTTACCAGACAACCTGACTGTTGCTTTGCCGATGGGGAACTCTTGCGTTCCCGACCTTAACGCCAGGGAAACCCGGGTGTTTTGCGCATCAACTTTCACCAGCAGGTCTATATCTTTTTGCTTGCCCAGTTTCTGGAAAACCTCAAAGATTTCTTTTTCATCGAAAGCATCAATCCAGACGCCATAGCGGCTGTTTCCATTGCGCCAATAGAAGCCACAAAACGTTGGGATGGCCCTTTGTTCATAAGGATTGTCCAGGAGGTCCTTTCCGAATATGTTTTCCTGCTCACCGTTGTAGGCGCGCCATCCAAAGTCCAGCCATTCGCCCTCCTGCAGGACCACCACAGGTCTCCAGCTGTATTTTTCCCGGTAGGCATCATAGATGCCTGGCGCAGGATAGCCCTGCGTTTGGATTTTCTGCCGGATTTGCGGGCTGAAGGTCTTATAGACTGGGTCATTGAGCATGCGGTCTGCATAGCCGTCTTTAAACATGTATTGGGCATTGCTGTAGGCACTTTCCTTGGTCAGGGTTGCCACCTGCGCCTGAAAAGCCCCCACCTCCTTCTGGTTTCCCGCCCCACTCAGCCAGAGCACCACCCGCCCCTGTGGTGCCAACCCCACGATAAACGTGCGATAGGTGTCTTTTTTATGGGTGTCTTGATCGATAAAACCCTCATCCAGCAGACGTTTTATCGTGTGTTTGTCCAAGTCCCATTTGCCGGTATAGAACGTTCGCTCCACCAACGAGTACCACGTAAATTCCAGTTGATAGGGCACGGCCTTTTTCTCGACCGCCGTGGTCATGGTTCCGCCCTGGCTGCCCCAACCGGTATTCTGCGTACCCCAGATCGCATCAAAACCGTAGGTAAAGCCCTCAGCGATTATCGCGCCGCGATACACCTCCATCGGATATTCCTGCGGTGCGGATACCGTTCCCGTCCAGCTATACGTTTCAGGCACGTCTTTACTCTTGCAAGCCATCAAAGAACAACAGAACACAACAGCAATCAGCACTGGCATCGGGCTTTTTATGTTCACACACCACAACCTCTTCATTGCCTTACAGGAACATCGCCACTCGCGGCACTGCCCTCTCCCGTCACCAAGACCAGGCTCTGGGGTGAAGACAAGGTAATCCCCATTTCCTGAAGGCGCGCAAGCAGGATAAACAGCAAGTCGCTGCGGGCATCGGACACCGAGCGCGGGCTGTTGACGTAGCCGCTGACTCCAATGATCAGGCCGTCCCTGGCCAGGTCCTTGAACGTGACCGAAGGTGCGGGGCTGTCGAGAATTGCCTCATGTTCGGTAAAGGCCTGCATGAGCAGTTCGCGCACTTTCAAGACATCGGTGTCCAGCGGCAATGTGAGGGTGATGCCCACCACACCGAGCGCGTTGCCCATGGTGACGTTGCGCACATTCTGCGAGATGAACTGCGAGTTCGGCACGATCACCGTCGAGCGGTCGGCCATCTGGATCTCGGTCGCCCGGACATTGATCCGGCGGATATCCCCCTCGACGCCGCCCAGGCTCACCCAATCGCCGACCTTCACCGGCCGTTCGGTGAGCAGGATCAGCCCGGAGATAAAGTTCTGCACAATGGCCTGCAAGCCGAAACCGATCCCCACCGACAAGGCACTGACCACCCAGGTCAGGCTGGTCAGGTTGATCCGCAGGGTGGACATCACCAACAGGCTCAGCAGCACAAAGCCGAGGTAGCCCACCAGGGTCACCAGGGACGCGCGCATGCCGGCGTCCATGTTGGTTTCCGGCAGCAGCCGCTCGCTCAGCCAGCGCTTCAAGGTGCGCACAGCGAACAGGCCGACGACAAACATCAGCAGCGCAACGAGGATGTCCTGGGGAATGATTTGCAGGTTGCCCAGGGTCTTGCTGGACTCTCCCAGTTGGCTGAAGCCCTGGAGCAGCTCGCTGGGGCTGGAGCCCGCCGGAAGGAAAGCCGCCATCACCGCAGTGAGCAGCAGCAAGGTACGACCAACGCCCGCCAGTACCGTGCAAGCCTGGGCCTGGTGCCGTGGCGACAGCCCCAGGGCCTTGGCCAGTGCCAGGCCGCTGGGCTGCTTGGGCGAGAGCAGGGTTTCGCAGACGTCGCCGAAAAAGGCCATGAGCAGATAGGCCGTCGCCGCCACCACACTGATCCACAGCAGCTTGACGGTCAGGAAGTAGGCCAGGGACAGATACCCCGTGAACAGCGCGAGGACAATCACCGCCACCCATATCGAGGCCACAAAGGGCAACATACCGGCGAGCCCGCCCGGGCGCTCCAGCCCGAGCTTGTTGCGCACATGGCGCACGCGCAGCAACGCAGCGATGAAGATCAGCGCCGTGATCAGGGCCGTCAGGCCATTGAGCGCCACGGTCAATGCCAGACTGGCGCCCGTGACGCTGTTGATACGCTCCTCGGTGGCCACCAGCATCAGCGCTACCGCCAGAATCGCCGGGAAAGGCCCCAGGGCACTGGCGATTTCATCGGCAATGGTCGGCAACCGCCAGGAAGGTCGCGGCAGCATCAGCAAGGCCCGTCCCAGGCCGGCAATAAACGCGCAGAACATGGCCAGGGTGACCAGGTGATCAGAAAGCCGCGCCAGGTTTTCGCTCAAGAGCGCATTGCTTTCCACCGCCCAGCGCATCAATGAGACGGCCCCCATGATCGTCAGGATCGACGCCAGCCCCACCGCCACCGCCAGTGTGCTGCGCCGCAGGCGCCCCTCCGGCAGCCAGCGGATCATCGCCCAGGTAAGCAGTTGCTCAAGCAGTCGCCGGCCGAAACTCCAGATCAGCACCGCCACCAGCAGCGTGCCGAAGAACGCCCAGCGGCGCTCGGGGCTGACGGCACTCTTGAGGGCGACGAGCCCTTCGGCCTTCAGGTTGTCCAGGCGCTGCAGGTCTTCAGTGGTGGGGCGGATCAGGCTCGACCAGAACGAGGGGCTGAAGGGGCTATCGGTGCGTGAAGTGACCTGGGAATTGAACAGGTTGCGCCGCAGATTGACGATCTGCGCGGCGAGATCACGGCTCAATTGGCTCAGTTGTTTGGCCTGGCTCTCATCGGCAAGCAGGCTGTTTTTTTTCCGGGTCAGGGCATCCCGCTGGGCGGTGAGGCTCTGCGCTTCCCCGGGCTGGGCCGCGCCCACTACCTTGAGTTGATCATCCAGGCGCTCCATATCGGTGGCGCGCACCGTGAGCAACGCCTCGGCCTGTTGTTGCACCTGGAGTGCGCCCTGTCGAAACTCCGCCAGCTTCTCGTCACTGGTACTGATGGGCACACTCTGGCGAATCAGCTCAAGCTGCTGGCTGAGCTGTTTGAGATCAGCGTCATCGGGCAACACCGGCAAACTGTCGACAACTTCGACGGGCACCGTTGTTGCCGGCGCATCGGCCCACGCGGGCAGGCTGATAGCCATCACCATGGCCAGTATGGCCTGGCAGATGACGCGTGTATAAATTCGCCGCATCAAGTCACCCTTTTCAGTCTCTTTGCATTGCCATTATGGACTGCCCCTGGAGAAAGGAAATTCCATAAGGGCCGCAAAAGAGCAGGTGCAGGCATATTTGTGGGCGCTGGTGGTTGTGACATTTGTTTCCAGTGGTTGTGGGCCACCCATTCCAGTGATAGTGAGCCACCGCGCTGGTGGTTGTGAGCCACTCAAGTTGCAACGCAGAGCATGTCGACCACTGACCCAACTGCCCCAAAAAAATAGAAGGGGGTAATACCCCCTCTGCCAGTGAGTTATTACTTCATCTTTTGTTTGCGCAACGATTCGCCTTTTAGGAGGATCCGATGCGATCGATGCACGATCCGATCCAAAATAGCCTCTGCCAATGTCGCGTCTACGAATAGGCTGTGCCAGTGTTCTGTCGGGAATTGGCTGGTGATAATCAATGAGCCGGTTTGCATGCGGCTATCGACAATGTCCAGCAGCGTGTAACCCACTACTGGTTCTACGGGCGCAAGACCAAAGTCATCGAGAATCAACAGACGCGCCTTGCTCAACATCGTGCGGTATTTTGGCAGCGATCCATCACCTATCGCTGCCTGCAACTCTTCGTAGAGCTTCGAGGCACTTTTGTAGATGACTGAAAAGCCTTGTCGGCAAGCCTGACTCCCAAAGGCGCAGGCCAGCCAGCTCTTGCCTGTCCCTGTAGCCCCAGTTAACAGCAAGTTTTGCTGTCGGGATATCCAGTCGCAACTGGTCAGGTCCGCTATCACCTGTGCGTCCAGCCCTCAACTGCTGCGCAAGTCCACATCTTCGAGGTGTGCGGCATAGCGCAGTTTTGCCTGCTTTAGCAGCCGTTGCAGCTTGCGGTTCTCGCGGTCATTGAGTTCGTAATCAACCATCAATCCTAGCCTGTTATCGAAGGACAGTTGCTGTTTGCTCGGTTGCTCAAGTTGTTTTCGATACGCCTTGGCCATGCCAGGTAACTGGAGGTGCTGAAGTTTGTTTAGGGTTGGTTGGTTTAGCATGTCGGGAGGTCCTTTTTATCGGCAAAATACTGAGCACCACGGAGGTTTTCATGGGCGGGTGTCGAGATGGGTTGGGTATTCAAACTGGGACGCTTATCCGGTTGTTCGCGCAGGATGGATTGCAGGCTTTTCAGGGCAAAGGTCTTGATGCTCAAGGCATAAGCACAGTCTTCCTCCAAGCGGCTTTCACCATGAACACGTGCCTCGCGTCGTAAGGCGCTTGCCGCTTTGTGGCCGTTAGCAACATCGGCCCGCTCGGTCAGGTGATAACGCAGGTGTTGAAGTACCGACGGGCCAACCCCTTCCCCCCATTGCAGAAGGGCCGCAGGCTCACTGTCGATGTAGTATTGCTGGTTCAGTGGCCGATGTTCGGCATGCACGCTGATACCGGGTGAGGCTTGGCGCGGATGACTACTGACATGCAGGTGGTTATGGAAGACCTCGATCACCTGCGCAGTTGCCCGTAGATCCACCTGCTGCTGCACCAGCCGGTTGGGGACGGAGTAGTGATGACCGTCGTATTCGACCAGGTAATCACTGCGCACCCACACTTTGAAGCGCCAATCCGCATTATATAAAGCCGGCATGCGGCAGAAAAAGCGGTTTGACCTTGAGGTCAATCGCCTTCTGACGACAGAGACGATTGAGCACCATGAAAGCTTGTTCACGACGCCGATATTGCTCCCCGCGCAGAACATTGCACAGTGGTTATCGAACCGACGCCCGCAGGTCTGGCAACTGCTCGCAGAACGACAGCAGGAAGTCACTGATAACAATGCGATCCGCATTTTACTGGATCAGCTACACAACCCTGAAGGCTTGCCACCCAAGGCTACAGCGTCTGCCGTCTGCTCAATCAGCATCTGTTGGAACACCCTCAACTGCTCTGGCCAATGCTGATACGGGCGGAAGGCTGGCTGCGCAGCCGAGAACAGTTGCGGGCGGAATGGGGTGGGAAGCGAGAAGGTGCGGGTCGATCACCAAAGCCGTCAGTTGAAGTAGGAACTGAGAGGTTATAAAGCAATCGACAAGAGTGATTTAATTTTCGCGGCCTAAGCGGTCACCCCCGGCTCGAACAAGCTGCCGGCCTGACGAAGCATGGCGGTGGTTCGTTCCATACGCTGGGCAAAGTCATCCTGTTCAATCTGACGCTTCTGCTCCGCCGCGACTTGGCCAACATGGCTGGTCGGTTGCAGGAGTTGTTCCGCGCCCGGCAGGAACGACAGCGCCATGCCACTGGCTTTATCGATTACCTGGTAGCCGATAGTCGCCGCCCCAATACCCGCCGCCAGTCCGCCAACACTACCCAATACGCCACGGCGCTTGATGCCATACACCGTAGCACCGGCAATCATCGCCACGCCCAATATGCGACCGGCGACTACAACCGGAGATAGATCGCGGCTGTTGTCATTGCCGAAATAGGTCATGCGGTAAAAGAAATAACCGGCCCACAACTCCCTCGACTTCAACTTATCGTGCATGAACCAGGCCCGCGAGTCGTGTATCTGGTCATCGAACAACGCCACCAGCAGGGCCATGTCAGGGTCTGCACTGGACGTACCTTGAGCATCACGAAACAGTTGCTTACTGCGCTGATCGCCTGCCGTCTTGAGGAAATCATGATCCTTGGACTCGTCATTCTCGTTAAGCAGGAAGACCGCGTCACGTAACACCACATCAGTCACCGTGCCTTGCCAACTGGTCTGCTCGCGCTTCTGGCCGGTGTAGTCGGACTTGAATTCCTCGGCGGCCTGTTTAAGTTGGGTTTTGTCGATTTGTGGTTCATAGATCCGTGGGCCGGGATAGTTCATGGCCGTCTCGCGGTTCTTCAACCGATTCTTTACCGCCTCCTGTTGCTTGGACTCATAATCCTTTCGCTGTTTATCCTCGTCGTAGGCGGTGACTTCGTTGGCCCCGGTGAAGAATGGCTGACGCTTATAGCTGTCGTTCTCACCTTGAGGATCATTGACGTAGCGACCAATACGCCAACCGGTGATCCAGCCCAGTTGATCGGCCAGGGTGTCTTCTATGGTCGTGTTCAGTCGCATCGGCTGATAGGCCGAATCCTCGACTGATTCGTCAGCCGCAACACCCGGTAGGGTTGTAAGCGCTCCATAAACCCCACCTCCCGCTGGTGGGGTTTTGCGTTTTAAAGTGGCGTTGTGGGTTTGCAGTTCCACGGCAGCAGCGCTTCGTAGCCTTCGATGCAATTGGCCTGAGGCAGGCGTT
>NZ_MNPU01000026.1 GCF_001983165.1 Pseudomonas gessardii
TCAACCACTTGCGCTTCCGATCTCTCGTTAGCGGGAGGCGAATTCTACAGCGTTACACGCTGCTGTCAACACCTCTTTTTCTCCGCTTTCGACCGAGAGGATCGAAACGTTAATAGAGCCAAACAACCCTGCTCTACCAACTCCTTCTGGGCTTCGATGAACTGAAGCAACTCGCTGTCGAATTCTGCGTAACTCTTTGTTTACCAAGGAGTTTTCCGTTTCGACTGCGCCGGAAGTGGGGCGAATTATAGACTTCCAGGATCTGCCGTCAACCCTTAATTTCATTTTTCTATCGAAGAGCCCAATAACCCTCAAAACCCCGCCCTTCTATATAGAAGAGCCCAGCCATTGAGCAATATATTGCTCAATGGCTGGCAGTTGATCATCATAGTGCCTTCTGCCTCTATATGACCCTGGACGAACACCCCAATGACCACCTCATCCCGCGGCCTGAGCTCGGCGCTTTTCCCTGTCGGCCTGCTGCTGATTGCCATGGCCTCGATCCAGTCGGGCGCCTCGCTGGCCAAAAGCATGTTCCCGATTGTTGGCGCCCAAGGCACCACCACGCTGCGCCTGGTTTTTGCCAGCATCATCATGCTGCTGTTGCTTCGCCCCTGGCGCGCCAAACTCACCGCCAAGTCACTGCGCACCGTCATCGTGTACGGGATGGCGCTGGGCGGCATGAACTTCCTCTTCTATATGTCATTGCGCACCGTGCCCCTGGGCATCGCAGTGGCCCTGGAATTCACCGGCCCACTGGCGGTTGCCATCTATGCTTCCCGCCGCGCCGTCGACTTTCTGTGGATAGCCTTGGCGGTCGTAGGCCTGCTGCTATTAATACCGGTTGGTGAAGCCAGCCAGGGCATTGACCTGACCGGCGCCGCCTACGCGCTGGGCGCGGGGATCTGCTGGGCCCTCTATATTCTGTTCGGGCAAAAGGCGGGGGCGGACAATGGCGTCCAGACAGCCGCCCTCGGCGTGATGATCGCTGCGCTGTTCGTTGCGCCTATCGGCATCGTCCACGCCGGTAGCGCACTGCTGACCCCCGCGCTGATTCCAATCGCCATCGGCGTGGCGATTCTTTCCACCGCCCTGCCCTATACCCTGGAGATGGTCGCCCTGACCCGACTGCCTGCGCGCACCTTCGGCACCCTGATGAGTATCGAGCCTGCATTCGGCGCGCTTTCCGGGTTGTTTTTCCTCCAGGAATACCTGTCCCTGGCGCAATGGCTGGCTATCGCCTGCATTATCCTGGCCTCCGTGGGTGCGACGCTGACCATGCGCAGCCAGTCGAAACCCATCGTCGCGGCAGATTGAGTCAGGATTTAACGAAGCCCTGGCATTTGCCGCTCAATTAGGCCATGTTTAGACTGTAACTCAGTGTCAGTCATGGAGATTTTTGAATACGGACATCCACGAACGCTACACTTGAGAGCGAGCAAAGCCAGCATCGGACCTTCCAACGGCGCGGCTATTAAGGATGGTAATGAAGCGAATTGTGATAATGCTTGTCGTGGTCGCCCTTGCAGGGTGTGCCGCGACCACCAAGACAGAAGTCAAACGCGGAAAGAAAGGACTGCATATCAACTGCTCTGGCCTGTCCTCCTCCTGGGACCAGTGCTACACCAGCGCAGCCAACTCGTGCGGCAAGAAGGGCTACCGGGTCATCGCCAAGTCCGGTGACAACACCGAAGAGCCGGGCGACTACCCCTTCGGCCTCAACCCTGCCGGCTATACCAGCCGGAGCATGATCGTGCTCTGCAAGTAGAGGGTCATTGCCGGGTGATGCTCTGGCTGAGCACTTCATAGCTCGATGAGATCACCCGTGCCTGAATCTGCGGGTCAACCAGCATCCTGGCCACCACCAGCGCCCCCACACACTGGGACAAAATCGCCCAGGCCAGGCTGTCACTCTCCAACGTCCGTGCCCAGTTGGCCTGCAGCCGACAAATCCACGCCTGCGCCTGCTGGCGTACGGCTATATCAGCGCGCGCAATATCCGCCCCCATGCTGGGCAATGCACACCCGTCTTGCACTTGCTCCACGTGGGCCATGCTCAAATAGATCTTCAGGCACCGCTCCAGGCGCTCGCGGCTCTGCTGCTCCCCTTCCCCCAAACGCTCAAGGCTCTGGCTCAACTCACGCTCGACAATTGCACTGAACAGCGCGTCCTTGGAAGAAAAGTGGCTATAGAACGCCCCCCCACTCAAGCCAATCGCTTTCATCAAGCCGTCCACGCCCACACTGGCAAACCCTTCTTTCTTGGCCAGGGCCGCGCTGCTCTGTAAAAGCTTATCTCTGGTTTGCTGTTTGTGACTGACCGAATAGCGCATCGACTCCCCCGAAAATACACAACCTTGACGCTTGCCAGATCGTAGCATAACGTACGTTTAGTTAACGATCGTTTACTAAAGGGCTCCCCCATGGCTGAAAACAAGAAAATCGTCCTGGTCGTCGGTGCAGGTGACGCTACAGGCGGTGCAATCGCCAAGCGCTTTGCCCGCGAGGGTTATGTGGCCTGCGTCACCCGCCGCAGTGCCGACAAGTTGCAACCCCTGGTGGAGAGTATCCAGGCCGCTGGCGGCGAGGCCCACGGCTTTGCCTGCGATGCGCGCAAGGAAGATCAGGTCATCGCGTTGATCGAGCAGATCGAGAGCGAGTTGGGTCCGATCGAGGCATTGGTGTTTAACATCGGCGCCAACGTGCCGTGCAGCATCCTCGAAGAAACCGCGCGCAAATATTTCAAGATCTGGGAGATGGCCTGTTTCTCGGGTTTCCTGAATGCCCGGGAAGTTGCCAAGCGCATGGTGACCCGCAAGCGCGGGACTATCCTGTTTACCGGTGCCACCGCAGGCTTGCGGGGTGCGGCTGGATTTGCCGCCTTCGCCGGGGCCAAGCATGGCATTCGCGCCCTGGCTCAAAGCATGGCCCGCGAACTGGGCCCGATGAACATTCATGTGGCCCATGTGGTGGTGGATGGCGCCATCGACACGGACTTTATCCGCGACAACTTCCCAACCAAGTACGCGCTCAAGGACCAGGATGGCATCCTTGATCCCGAGCATATTGCCGACAACTATTGGCACCTGCACAGCCAGCCACGGGACGCCTGGACCTTCGAGCTGGACCTGCGCCCCTGGAGCGAAACCTGGTAAGCCCCCCCCATAACAATAAGCCGCGAGCACCCGACATGAGTAAAACCCTGGAATTCTTCTTCGACCTCGGCAGCCCCACCACTTACCTGGCCTATACCCAACTGCCTGGAATCTGTGCCGAAACCGGCAGCCAGCTGGTGTATCAGCCCATCCTCCTGGGCGGCATCTTCAAGGCCACCGGCAATGCCTCGCCCATCACTATCCCGGCCAAGGGTCGCTACATGCTGCAAGACCTGGCACGCTACGCCAAGCGTTACGCTGTCCCCCTCACGTTCAACCCGCACTTCCCCATCAATACCCTGACACTGATGCGCGCCGTCACCGGCATTCAACTACGCCAGCCAGAGCGTTTTATCCCGTTCATCGACTGCCTGTTCCAGGCACTCTGGGTGGAGGGGCGCAACCTGGGTGATCCGGTAGTCGTAGCAGCGGTCCTGGCGGAACACGGCTTCGACCCTGCCCAAGTGCTGGAGTTGGCCCAGGATGAGGACGTCAAGAACGCCCTCAAGCACAAGACCGAAGAGGCGATTGCCCGTGGCGTGTTTGGGGCGCCTAGCCTGTTTGTCGGTCAACAACTGTTCTTTGGCCAGGATCGCCTGGACTTTGTCCGCGAAGCCTTGAGTTAAAGCCGGCAAGCCGCTCGCAGGCCTACACCTGCGAGCGGCCGGGCCTTATATCGCGGCCGTGCGCAGTTGCAACCACTCCAGCGCCGCGCCACTGAGCAACGGGCTCAAGCGTTGACGCACCTCGTCATGGTAGTCGTTGAACCACTGCCGCTCCTCGGTCGTCAGCAACGATGGCACCAGGCAACGGGTATCGATCGGGCACAGGGTCAGGGTCTCGAACGCGAGGAACTCACCGAACTCGGTCTTGCCCGCCTCGCGGTTCAACACCAGGTTCTCGATCCGCACCCCCCAACGCCCCGGGCGGTAGGTCCCCGGCTCAATGGAGGTGATCATGCCCGGCTGCATCGCCGTTTGCGGCGCAGCCGCAGCCTGGTAGGCAATCACCTGCGGGCCTTCATGGACATTGAGGAAGTAGCCCACGCCATGCCCGGTACCATGGCCGTAATCCACGCCTTCGGCCCAGATCGACGCACGGGCGATGGCGTCCAGCAAGGGCGAGAGGATGCCCTTGGGAAATTGCGCGCGCGACAGGGCAATCACGCCCTTGAGCACGCGTGTGCAATCGCGCTTTTGCTCCTCGCTCGGCGTGCCGATGGGCACCATCCGTGTGATATCAGTGGTACCGCCCAGGTACTGGCCGCCCGAATCGATCAGCAGCAAGCCATCACCTTCGATCACCGCGTGCTCTTCTTCAGTGGCGTGGTAATGCGGCATCGCCCCATTGGCATTGAAGGCGGCGATGGTGTTGAAGCTCAACGACACGTAATCCGGGCGCCGGGTGCGGGCGGCCGTCAGGTGTTCGTCAATTGTCAGCTCGGTGATGCGCTCCCGGCCCAGGGCCGAGTCCAGCCAGGCGAAAAACTCGCACAAGGCCGCGCCGTCCTGCTCCATCGCCCGCCGGATATGCTCGGCATCCGCCAGGCTTTTACGGGACTTAGCCAGCGTGGTCGGGTTGAGCCCTTCCACCCGCTTGACGCCACTGGCCAGGTTATCCAGCAAGCCTGCCGTCACCCGCGCCGGATCGATCTGCAGGCTGGCCCCCTCCGGCACCTCAGCCAGGGCCGCCGCCACGTCACTGTAGTCACGCAGCGTCACGCCGTCCTGCTCCAGCACCGCACGCAACTGGGCATCGACCTTGCCAAGAGCCACAAACAGCGTGGCCTGCTGCGGGTTGATCAGGGCGAACGAGACAAACACCGGGTTGAACGAAACATCGGCACCGCGCAGGTTGAACAGCCAGGCAATGTCATCCAGGGTGGCAATGAAATGCCAATCCGCGCCCTTTTCCTTAAGGCTGGCACGCAATGCCGCGAGCTTTTCGCCTCGGCTGAGCGTGGCCTGGGGCGGCAGGTGCTGGTAGATCGGCTGGTTGGGCAATGCCGGACGGTCGGTCCAGACCTCGTTCAACAGATCGATATCGGTCCGCAGGCGCGCGCCCCGCTCAGCCAGCTTGCCGCCCAGGGTACGGGCGGACGCAACAGCCATCACCGCACCATCCACCGCCACAACCCCGCCTTCCGGGGTCTGTTCGCCCAACCACTCCAGCGGGCCGGGCTGCCCCGGTTGCAGCTTCACCAACTCGATGCCGCTGCCGTTGAGTTCCTTGGTCGCCTGCTCCCAGTAACGGCTGTCAGCCCAGACGCCGGCAAAATCAGGCGTGACAATCAGCGTGCCTACCGACCCATGAAACCCCGACAACCACTGCCGCCCCTGCCAGTAGCCCGGCAAGTATTCGGACAGATGCGGGTCGGCCGATGGCACCAGCAGGGCATCGATACCCTCCCGTTTCATCAGCTCGCGGGTGCGCGCCAGGCGCTGGGGAACCGTTCCATGGGTCAAAGGCTGCGTACTCATCTTGTCTCCTGCTAACCACTGATAATTGTTATAGGTTTCAAACCGCCCAAAAAGCCGGGGCGCTGGCCAGTGCGGCCTTGATCAACTGCACCGCCTGATCGATATCCCGTTCGGTGGTAAACCGCCCCAGGCTCAGGCGAATCGTGCGACCGGCACTGCGTGGATCATGCCCCAGGGCAAGCAGCACATGGGACGGTGCATTGCTTGCCGAATTGCAGGCCGAGGTCGCCGAAAAAGCGATCCCGGCGCTCAAGGCCGCCGAATTGAACTCGCCTTCGCCGAAGGTCAGGCTCAAGGTGTGGGGGATCCGCTGGGTGGCGCTGCCGTTCAGGCGCACGCCGGGGAGGCTCAGCAATGGCTCAAGCAAACGCTGGCGCAGGGCGACAATGCCCGCCGACTCTTCGGCAAAAAATTGCGCCGCCAACGCGAAGGCGCTGCCCATGCCAGCGATCTGGTGGGTGGCCAGGGTGCCCGAGCGCAGCCCGCCTTCATGGCCGCCGCCGTGGATCTGCGCCGTGACGTTCTGCTGCGCCCGCGGCCCGACATACAGCGCACCGATACCTTTGGGGCCATACAACTTGTGCGCAGAAAACGACATCAGGTCGACCGGCCAGCGCGCCAGGTCGATCTTGACCTTACCCGCCCCTTGCGCCGCGTCCACATGCAGCAGCGCGCCATGCTCACGCACCCGCGCGCCAATGGCCGGGATGTCGTTGAGCGTACCCAGCTCATTGTTGACCAGCATCAGCGACACCAGGAACGTGTCTTCACGCAGCGCCTGGCTGACCGCCTCGACGCTGATCAGGCCGTCGGCGTCCGGCACCAGGTAGGTCACCGCAACCCCGGCGTCCTGCAATTGGCGCGCAGTGTCCAGCGTCGCCTTGTGTTCGATCTGGCTGGTAATGATATGGCCACCGGCCACACCCCGCGCCTGGGCCACGCCCTTGAGCGCAAGGTTGTTGGATTCGGTGGCGCCCGAGGTCCAGACGATCTGCTCGGCCTGGGCGCCGACCAACTGCGCCACCTGCCGGCGCGCCTGCTCGACCGTTTGCCGGGCCTGTTGGCCAAACGCATGGGAGCTGGACGCAGGGTTACCGAAATTGGCGTTGAAACCCAGGCACTCGACCATGACCTGGATGACCCGCTCATCCACCGGTGTGGTGGCGGCGTAGTCGAAATACAAAGGACGTTTATTCATGACATTAAAGACCCGCAGAGCATGTTCCCGAGATCAGCGTCCCAGGGGCAGCGATCAGTACAGAGATCGTCAGGTTAACCCGATCGGATGCCGTTAAAGAATTTAAAGTGCGTAGGAACGCTCCTGAAATCGAGCTTAACAGGCTCGATGAAAAGGATGGAAAACAAAAAGCCCGAAGTTCCTGCTCGGAACCTCGGGCCCTGGGACCACTGCCAGTGTCTTTAGCTGGGACGGCCAGGCAACGTCACGTTGCGCTCGGCGTTCATTTCACCCTGGCGATCAAACCCAAAAGGCTTCTGTGGCTGGGCAGCCAGCTTGGCTTTCTGCTGTTGATAGTCGTCAAACGACAACCCCCGGCGGTTGAGCGCCTCCATCGCCAATTGCCTGGTTTCCTCGGCAGAGTACGGGCGCAATTCAGGCGCCGGATGGGTGGCACAACCGGCAAGGAAAGAGGCGGCCAACAACAAGGCAACAGACAGTAAACGGTTCATGGCAAAGGTCCTGCGAATGGGGCGTTAGGGCAATGAACACAGGCTACTCCCGCCCCTTCCCAGGGAAAAATCATCCTCTTTGATAGTCGCTATCAGCCAATCCTTTATATTCTTTATAGATCTATAAATATAGAAATACGTTAGTTTACGGAATAAAAAAGACGCTCTATGTTCTATATCGGTTCCCCGACGCCGCCACTGTTGCCAGCCTGGCCGGACGCGGCATCACCAACCTCAGCGGGCCGTTCGGCGAAATGATTGCCAACGATGTCCTGCCTGAACGCTGATATCAGGCACCCAGCGCCCACTATTCCCAGAGATGCCCATGCAGCTTTTGACCCTACCGCCCTCGCCCGCCCTCGCCACGTCGATTCGCGCCACCGCGCAAGTCTTTGAAGACCCCAAGTCCCAGGCCCTGCTCGCGCATCTGCAGCAAGTGGCGCCCAGCGAAGCCAGCGTGCTGATCATCGGCGAAACCGGCACCGGCAAAGAGCTGGTGGCCCGCCATATCCATAGCCTCAGCGCCCGGCGCAAGCGGCCCTTCGTGGCGGTTAACTGCGGGGCGTTTTCCGAATCCCTGGTGGAAGCGGAGCTGTTCGGCCATGAAAAAGGCGCGTTCACCGGTGCCCTCGGCGCCAAGGCCGGCTGGTTTGAAGAGGCCGACGGCGGCACGCTGTTCCTCGATGAGATCGGTGACCTGCCCATGGCCATCCAGGTCAAGCTGCTGCGTGTCCTGCAAGAGCGCGAAGTGGTGCGCCTGGGCTCGCGCAAGAGTATTCCCATCGATGTGCGGGTGCTGGCGGCGACCAATGTACAACTGGAAAAAGCCATCAACGCCGGGCATTTTCGCGAGGACCTGTACTACCGCCTGGACGTGGTCAGCCTGGAACTGAACCCCCTGCGCGAGCGCCCCGGCGATATCCTGCCCCTGACCCGGCACTTTATCGACACCTACAGCCAGCGCCTGGGCTACGGCCCCGTCACCCTCAGCCCCGCAGCCGAGCACAAGCTCAAGGGCTACAGCTGGCCGGGCAATATCCGTGAACTGGAAAACGTCATTCATCACACCTTGCTGATTTGCCGCAATGGCGTGATCGAACGCGATGACCTGCGCCTGTCGAACCTGCGCATCGAACGCCAGGACGATAGCCAGCACGGCCTCGACCACAGTGCCGAAGCCCTGTTGGAGCGCGCCTTCCAGAAGCTGTTCGACGAACAGGCCGGCGCCCTGCATGAGAAAGTCGAGGACGCCTTGCTACGCGCCGCCTACCGCTTCAGCCACTACAACCAGGTCCACACCGCCAACCTGCTGGGCCTGAGCCGCAATATCACGCGCACGCGCCTGATCAAGATCGGCGAACTGGCGGTCAACAAGCGCCGCCCCGAGCAAAACCTGCAAGGCGAACGCATGCTGCATCTATCGATATAGGTTGCACATCAATGCATTGTCGACGCTGCGCTCGATACTGCGCAGCACCTGGAATGAACCAAAGGTCACGGCCGTGGCCTGGTGGGCGCGAATCAATCGCCAGAAGTCCTCGCCCGCGCGCTCCAGGCGCAGGAACGCCGTATCGCCATCGGCGCGGGTCTGCCATTGCAGGTAGGTGAGCACCCGCTGTCCATCCTCACTGACCTGCACACTGGCACTCAGAAACCCCTCATGGCCTTGAGCCAGGCGCTCGGCCTGCTCAGACAGCGCCAGCACCAGCGCAGATTGCTGCCGCGGCTCGATCTGAAACTCGATCAGTTGGGTAAAACCATGGCTTTTCACTGATGCCTGCATGACTCATCCCCTTTAACTGTAAGTGCAATCGTGCGATTCGATGCCACGCAGGGTAAAACCTCTAGTCAAGTTGAGGTCAAGCTTCAACAGGCAGTGACAGGACAGTCGTCGGTTGCCCAGAGGCCACGAAAGACCTGGCCTATAGTGAAAAGACCGGGAAAACCGGCCCACTGGCAACCTTCAAGGAGAGCGAAATGAGCGTCAAACCCATCCCCGAGGGCTATCACAGCATCACGCCCTACCTGGGTATCGACCAGGCCGCGCAAGCCATCGAGTTTTACCAAAAAGCCTTCGATGCCACCGTTTTCATGCGCCTGGACATGCCAGACGGCAAGGTCGGCCACGCCGAACTGCGCATTGGCGATTCACCGATCATGCTGGCCTCGCCCTGTGACGAAATGGCCTTCGGTAGCCCTGGAGCGCACCCCACCAGCGTTGGCCTGCATCTGTATGTAAAGGACGTCGATGCGCAGTACAAACAGGCGATCGCGGCAGGCGCCATCGCGATTTCCGAACCCAAGGACCAGTTCTACGGCGACCGCTGCGGGACGCTGAAGGATCCGTTCGGGCATGTCTGGTTCCTCGCCACCCATATAGAGGAGTTGACCGAGGAACAGATTCGCCAGCGTGCCAAGGCGCTGTTTGCGTAAGCCCCCGATCATCTGGAGGAGCCGGCCTACCGGCGAAAAAACCGAGAACCACGCGGGGTACCAGGCACCCCGCGTTATCGGTCGTTGGCGATTGGCGCTGCGATGCGCCGCCCCGACAAGCCAGCCCCGACAGGGGTTTTCCGCGCGCTTGAAACATTTGCTTTCATTTGCGCCTTAGGGTTTTGCGATTCTCATCCGTCTTAACTTAGATACAGCCTGTCGCGTCAGCAAAAGCTACGACCGGCCTTTCCCGGGCCCTCCTTGCCCCCCTCCGATCAAGACCCCCATAGACATGTCGAAGAAGTCACGCTCCAAACTCTGGTTTCTCGTCCACAGCTGGCTGGCATTGCCCATCTGGTTCTTCGTACTGATCGTCTGCGTCACCGGGACCCTGGCGGTGGTCAGCCAGGAAATCGTCTGGCTGGCCAACCCGGAAATCCGCGCCAGCAAGCCATCGGACGATGCCGAACTGCTCAGTTACGACCAGGTCCTCGCCGCGATCAAGCAGGCCGAGCCCACGGCCATTGTCGAAGCCATCGTCACACCAGACGAGTCGCACTTTGCCCTCACCGTCGACATCAGCTACCCCGACGGCCGTTCCGTGGCGGTCTACGTCAACCCGTACACCGGGAGCATCCAGGGCATCAGCCCATCGTTCAACTTCCCCCAGTTCACCCGCGCCCTGCATGGCTGGTGGCTGGTGCCGTTTACCAATGGCTTCAGTTGGGGCTGGTACCTGGTGTCGCTCCTCGGGCTGCCGATGCTCGCGTCGCTGGTCACGGGCCTGGTGGTGTACAAGCGGTTCTGGAAAGGCTTCTTCAAGCCGACCCTGCGCTTCAGGCATGGGGCGCGGATTTTCTGGGGGGACTTTCACCGCCTGAGCGGCATCTGGTCGATCTGGTTTATCGCGGTGATTTCCATCACCGGCACCTGGTTCTTGATCCAGGCGATTCTCGCGGACAACCAGATCACCCTCTCCAGCCAGCCTATCGTGCCGGTGATCTCCCGGGACAAGGTGCCGCTCTCGGCCCCTGGCGTACCGGCGCCCATGATTCCCCTGGACGATGCCATTAATATTGCCACCCAGCGTATCCCGGGGTTCGAGGTCAGCTTTGTCGGCCTGCCAAGCAATGCCTACAGCCACTTGAGCGTCGGCGGCCGCGGCTGGTACCCGTTGATGTACCAGACGGCCGACATCAACCCCTACAACGGTGAAATCGCCGCCACGCACCTGCTGTCCGACCGTTCGGGCCTGGAGTTCGTCACCGAGTCCATGCGCCCGCTGCACACCGGCGACTTTGGCGGGATCTGGATCAAGCTGGTGTGGTTCTTCTTCGGCCTGCTGCTGAGCATGATGGTGCTCAGCGGTCTGTTGATCTGGAGCAAGCGCACAGCCCTGGCCACGCTGCACGCTCTCAAGCGCAGCGCCAAGGCCCCGCGCAACACGGCGCCCGCCAACCTCATCGGCGCCATGCAGGCTGAAACCTCGGAGGGCAAATCATGAGCAAGGCCACCCCCGTTCAAGCGCCCTCGCCACTGCGCGCCTTCTGGCTCAAGTGGCGCTTCCACCTCAATATCCTGCTGTTGCTGGTGCCCCTGGGCTTTATGCCCAAGTACTTTGCCGACGCCGCGCTGTTTCGCGGCGACGCCGGCCTGGGTGAGCGCGAGGTTGGCCAAGTGCAGGTCGGCCCCTGGAGCATCACCCTCGCCGAGTTGCGCAATGAAGCGCCGCGCCCCGATCCGGCCGGCCCGATGAAATCCTTCAACGCCGCCCTGTGCGCCACCTGCGGCGAGCAGGTCAAGGCCACCTACCTGCGCATCGGCAAGCCCCGCAGCCTGCGCGCCGCCGGGGTGATTTTCTTCGGCACCCCGTACCGCATGGGCGCCGTGCTGCCGATCCCTGAACGCACCCCGCCCGACGCCGAACTGTGGATCACCATGGAAGGCTGGGACGGCAGCATGCAACAGGCCTCCATTCCCTTGAGTCAGGCTTCGCCTGCCACTGTTGCCTGGTTGAACAAGCAAGGAGTTAAACCATGACTGTACTGCGCCTGACCCGCGCCTGCGCCGCGCTGATCCTCGGCCTGGGTGCGAGCAACTACGCCCTGGCCCACAACCCGATGTGCGAATGCAAGGAAATCCCCGGCGAGCAGATCCAGTGCACCGGTGGCTTCTCCGACGGCAGCGGCGCACCCGGCGTGACCCTGGATGTGATCGGCTACGACGAGACCATCCTGGTGCCCGGCAAGCTGGGGGCTGACTCGACATTGACCTTCAAGAAACCTGCCAGCGAGTTCTACGTGCTGTTTGACGCCGGTCCCGGCCACGTTGTCGAGATCGACCAAGCGGATATCCAGGCGCCATGAGCGGCATGAACCCAGGCAGCACCCAGGTGGTCCGGCCCGCCGGCGCCGGCCACGAAACCCTCTACGTCCTGCTGCTGTGCCTGATCATCCTGGCCGTCGCCGGCACCGTGGTGTCCCTGCACGGCGAAACCCAGGCCGTCGAGGCCGTGGCCAGCCACCAACTGGACGCCCGCCGCGACCTGAGCGCCGCCGAGCAAGGCATCTATGCCGACCTGCGGGTGACCCTGGATGAAATCCAGCTGCTGGCGCAGGAACACAGCACCCTGCCCACACCCGCGCAGCTGGCCGAAGAAGGCTTTGCGCCGTTCGCCCAGGACGCCAGCTCAGTCAGCCGTGGCGAGCACCGCTGGCAGCTGCTGGCGCCTTCGGCGTACCTGGGCCTGAGCCAGGCCAACGACACCAGCGGTTCGCTGCTGATGCGCGTGAACGGTGCCGAGCCGGATATCTGGCTCAACCGCAGCGCCAACCTGGCCGCCCCTACCGACCTGAGCGACCAGGGGCTGATCGCCGCCGGCTGGCAGCAGGTCGTTGCGCAATTCGACGCTGGCGTCACCCGCCAGCATCGCCACTGACCCCGAGAGAAGATCGATTACCCATGTCTATGTCATCTCCCTTGCTCCGCCTGCTGCTGGTGGGCCTGTTCAGCGTCTTGCTGACACCCCTGGCCAATGCCGAGGCGGCCAAGCGCCTGCGTATCGGTATCACCCTGCACCCTTACTACAGCTACGTGGCGAATATCGTCGGCGACAAGGCCGAAGTGGTGCCGCTGATTCCGGCCGGCTTCAACCCCCATGCCTACGAACCGCGCGCCGAAGATATCAAGCGCATTGGCACCCTGGACGTGATCGTGCTCAATGGCGTCGGCCATGATGATTTTGCCGACCGCATGATCGCCACCAGCGAACGCCCGGACATCCCGGTGATCGAGGCCAACGCCAATGTGCCGCTGCTGGCCGCCACCGGCAATGCGGCCCGCGGCGCTGGCAAGGTGGTCAACCCGCACACCTTCCTGTCCATCAGCGCCTCCATTGCCCAGGTCAACAACATCGCCCGGGAGTTGGGCAAGCTCGACCCGGACAACGCCCGCGCCTACACCCAGAACGCCCGCGCCTACGGCAAGCGCCTGCGCCAGATGCGTGCCGATGCCCTGGCCAAGCTCACCCGCGCACCCAACGCCGATCTGCGCGTGGCCACGGTGCACGCCGCCTACGACTACCTGTTGCGTGAATTCGGCCTGGAAGTGACCGCCGTGGTCGAACCGGCCCATGGCATTGAGCCAAGCCCGAGCCAACTGAAGAAAACCATCGACCAACTGCGTGAACTGGACGTGAAAGTGATCTTCTCGGAAATGGACTTCCCGTCCTCCTACGTCGAGACCATCCAGCGTGAGTCGGGGGTCAAGCTGTACCCGCTGTCACATATTTCCTACGGTGAATACAGCGCCGAGAAGTACGAAGTGGAAATGACCGGCAACCTCAACACCGTGGTCCGGGCCATCCAGGAGTCGGGGGCATGACGGCGGCTGAACACCTGAGCGTGGCCAGCATCGGCCCGACGCTTGAATTCAATAACATCTCGCTGACCCTGGGCCGTACGGCGATCCTCGATAACGTCAGCTTCCAGGTGCAACCGGGCAGTATCCACGCCCTGGTCGGCCCCAACGGCGGCGGCAAGAGCTCGCTGATCAAGACGCTGCTGGGGCAAACCCCGCACCAGGGCCAACTGAGCCTGCACTGGCCGGGCACCCCCGGCACCATCGGCTACGTGCCCCAGGCCCTGGAGTTCGACCGTGGCCTGCCGATGACCGTCGATGACTTTATGGCTGCCATGTGCCAGCGGCGCCCGGCCTTTCTCGGCCTGTCCCGGCATTACGCGGGCGCGATTGGCGAGGCGCTGGCGCGCGTGGGCATGCAAGACAAACGCAAGCGCCGGATGGGCGCGCTGTCCGGCGGCGAGCGCCAGCGGGTGCTGCTGGCCCAGGGCCTGATCCCGGCCCCGCAACTGCTGGTGCTCGATGAGCCGATGTCGGCCCTCGACGAAGCCGGGATCCAGGTGTTCGAGCGCCTGCTGGGCGACTGGCGCCAGGCCGGGATCACCGTGCTGTGGATCGAACACGACCTGGAGGCAGTGGGCCGCCTGGCGGATCGCGTCACCGGCCTGAACCGCCGCGTGCTGTTCGACGCCACGCCGCAACAAGCCCTGACCCCGGAGCGCCTGCTCACGCTGTTTTCCACTCACCCACGGAGCGCAGCCCAATGAGCTACGAAGCCTTTCGCTTGATGGTCCAGGGCTGGGCCTCTTCCGGCTACCTGCCGGAAGCCCTGGCCTATGGGTTTGTGGTCAATGCCTTGCTCGCCGGCCTGCTGATCGGCCCGGTACTGGGCGGCCTGGGCACGCTGGTGGTGGTCAAGCGCTTTGCGTTTTTCTCCGAAGCCGTCGGCCATGCCGCGCTGACCGGCGTGGCCGTGGGCATTCTGCTGGGGGAACCCTACACCGGGCCTTATGGCAGCCTGTTCGGCTACTGCCTGTTGTTCGGCATCCTGCTCAATTACCTGCGCAACCGCACCGGCCTGGCCCCCGATACACTGATCGGCGTGTTCCTCTCGGTGTCCCTGGCCCTGGGCGCGAGCCTGTTGCTGATCCTGGCGGGCAAGATCAACGTGCATATCCTGGAAAACGTGCTGTTTGGTTCGGTCCTGACCGTCAACGGCAATGACCTGCTGGTGCTGGCGGTTGTCGGCTCGTTGGTCATGGCCCTGGCGTTGCCGCTGTACAACCGCATCATGCTCGCCAGTTTCAACCCGCAACTGGCCGCCGTGCGTGGCGTGGCGGTGAAGACCCTGGACTACCTGTTCGTGATCCTCGTCACCCTGATCACGGTGGCGGCGGTCAAGGTCATCGGCGCCATCCTGGTCGGCGCGCTGCTGGTGATTCCAGCCGCAGCCGCACGCCTGTTGAGCCAGTCGCTCAAGGGGTTCTTCTGGGTCTCGGTGGTGATTGCCACAGTCAGCACCCTGTGCGGGATTCTGCTGCCGATCATTTTCGACCTGCCCATCCCGTCCGGTGCCGCGATCATCCTCGTCGCCGGCATCGCCTTCGCCCTGGCCGCCATCGCGCGCGGCACGGTCCCCAGCCTGAAAGGGAATCTTGGATAATGCGCCCTGTTTTACGCCCCCTCGCCCTGGCCATCGCCTGCCTGATCAGCACCCCGCTGCTGGCGGCCGACACGGCCAAACCGCTGCCGGTGGCAGCCCAGTCCGCCAAACCGGTCAAGGTCCTGGCGGCCTTGCCCGTGACCTACGGGCTGGCCGACGCCCTGCTCAAGGGCACCCCGGTCAAGCTTGAACGCGCAGCACCGGCCAACTTGCCGGGTTCGCGCCAGACCGCCTACTTTACCGGGCGTGGCGCGCCGGCCTTGCATACCCTGGCACTGGACGCCGACGCGGCCATCGGCCTGCGTTCGCTGTGGCCGGATGACCCGCTGTACCCGGTGGCCCGGCGCAGCAATATCCGCATCGTCGAAGTGGACGCGGCCCGCCCGGTAGACGGCGGCTTGCCGGGCGTGGCCCTGCAGCCAGGCACTGTCGATGGTCTCAATAGCCAGCCGTGGCAATCGAGCAACAACCTGGGGCGCATGGCCGATGTCATGGCCGCCGACCTGAGCCGCCTGGCACCCGGCGCCAAGGCCCGAATCGACAGCAACCTGGCCAGCCTCAAGCAACGCCTGCTCAAGCTGACTGCCGACAGCGAGGCGCGCCTGGCCCAGGCCGACAACCTGAGCGTGGTCAGCCTGAGCGATCACTTTGCTTATCTGGTGAGTGGGTTGAACCTGGAGTTGCTCAGCGCTGATCCACGGCCGGATGCCGAGTGGTCTGCCGAGGCGCTACAAGCGCTGGCTGCCAGCCTGAAGGACAACGACGTGGCACTGGTGCTGCATCATCGCCAACCGGCTGAGGCGGTGAAAGCGGCTATCAGTGCGGGGGGATCGAAGTTGCTGGTGCTGAACACCGACGGCGCGGACCCGGTGGCGGAGCTGGAAGGGAATGTGGATCAGGTGATCAAGGCATTGGCGCCCTGAAAGCAACACAATACCCATGTGGGAGCGGGCTTGTGTGGGAGCGGGCTTGCCCGCGATAGCGGTATGTCAGTTAACAACTGTGTTGGCTGATCCACCGCCATCGCGGGCAAGCCCGCTCCCACATTTGATCTGCGCTGCTTTGAGCATTGCGTTCGCTTAACTGATCGGCATTAGGGCTTGCCCGCTCCCACACAAGCCCGCTCCCACATTTGTTTGTGTTCAGCCAGCAGCAACCTGGGCGTCCATCTTCTGGCGCAGGCTCAGCGGGCGCATATCGGTCCACACTTCTTCGATATAGGCCAGGCACTCTTTCTTCATCCCACTTTTACCCACGGTGCGCCAGCCTTCTGGCACGGCCTTGTAGTCGGGCCAGATGGAATACTGTTCTTCATGGTTGACCACTACCTGGAACAGGATGTCTTCGCGGTCAAATACTGAGGTCATTGCGGTTCTCCGTCACTTAAAGGCTGCCACGCACTGCGCGTGGCTGATGTATGTAGGAACGTACAACGGCGCAGGAAAATTAGAGGCTGGCCACGGCCGCCGCCACCGCCCGCCCGAAGAGTTCTGCCACGCGGTCGATTTCTGCGGCGGTGATGACCAACGGCGGCAGGAAACGCACCACACTGCCATGGCGCCCACCCAGCTCCAGGATCAACCCGCGCTTGAGGCATTCGCGCTGTACCAACGGCGCCAGTTGCCGATGGACCGGCGGGTGGCCCTGGACATCGGGCGTACCGCTCGGGTTCACCAGTTCCACACCCAGCATCAGGCCGCGCCCGCGGATATCCCCCAGGTGCGGGAAGTCCCGTTGCAGGAGGCGCAGGTGTTCAGCCAGGCGCTCACCCATGGCCGCCGCGTGGTCGGCCACCTTGTGCTCCTTGAGGTAGCGCATCACCGCCGAGCCCGCCGCCATGGCCATCTGATTGCCACGGAAGGTCCCGGCATGGGCGCCCGGCAGCCAGGTGTCGAGCCACTGGCGATACACCACCACCGCCAGCGGCAAGCTGCCGCCAATGGCTTTGGACAGCACCACCACATCAGGCACAATGCCAGCATGCTCAAAGGCAAACATCTTGCCGGTGCGCCCGAAACCGCTCTGGATCTCGTCGACGATCAACGCCACCCCGGCCTGCTCGGTAATCCGCCGCAGGCCGCGCAGCCAGTCGAGGTCGGCCGGGATCACGCCGCCTTCGCCCTGCACCACTTCAACGATCACCGCCGCCGGCAGCAACACCCCGGCCTCCGGGTCATTGAGCAGGTTTTCCAGGTAATGCAGGTTGACCTTGACCCCCTCGGCCCCACCCAGGCCGAACGGGCACCGGTAGTCGTAAGGGAATGGCAAGAATTGCACGCCATTGGCCAGCAAGGCCCCCAACGGCTTTTTCGGCCCCAGGCTGCCCATCAGGCTCAACGCGCCCTGGCTCATGCCGTGGTAACCGCCCTGGAACGACAGCACCGTGCTGCGCCCCGTGGCGGTACGCACCAGTTTCAGCGCCGCTTCCACCGCATCGGTGCCGGTGGGGCCGCAAAACTGGATCTTTGCCTCCCGCGCCAGTTCCACGGGCAACAGGCTGAACAGGTCCTGCACAAACTGGTCCTTGACCGGTGTGGTCAAGTCCAGGGTATGCAGGGGTAATTCGTCCAGCAGCACCTGCTGGATCGCCTCGATCACCACCGGATGGTTATGCCCCAGGGCCAATGTCCCGGCCCCGGCCAGGCAGTCGATAAAGCTGCGACCCTCAACGTCCTCGACATAAATGCCCTTGGCCCGCTTGAGCGCCAGGGGGATGCGCCGCGGGTAGCTGCGGGCATTGGACTCCTGCAGGCGCTGGCGGGCCAGCAGCGGTGATTCATCGAACTGGTACAGCGTTTCCACCGGAGTCGGGCTGGCCGACACCTGCAACTCTTCAATGCGACTGGTAGCGACTGACATCTCTAGATCCCTCAATACGCGAATGATGGTGACCAAACTGCCAACCCGTTGATGTGGCGTGCACACGGGTTTCCTGTTCTGGAAACGCTTCAGCGGCGCGGGGATTTACACCAGTGCCGGCGAAAAACCGGCAAATAGCCGGTCACTCGCCGGCACTGGTGTACTTTTCATTCAACGCATAAAGAATCGCGCAGGTCTCGATATCCAGCTGCCCACGATAGTCGGCGGGCCGGAAGTGCATCTGGAAGGCCCGCACCCGCTGCTCGAACGCCTGGCGGTTTTTTGCCGGGGCGTAGCCATAGCGCTGGAAGGCCCGTTCGACCTCCACCTCCTGGGGCAACCCCAGGCGAAAGCGCCGCACATAGGCATTTTTGACCTCTTCATCGAACCAGGCGCCAATGCCGGCCTCGAACAAATCGTGCCAGGGCAAGCGTGGCCCCGGGTCACTTTTGCGCCAGAACGCCACATCCGCATGGCCGACGATATCCCTGGCACCGATCTGCGGATGACGGGCGCAAATATCGCGGATCAGGGTGATCAGCACGGCGATCTGCTCCAGGTCATAGGCCGGAAAGGTCAATACACCGCCCTCATCGCGGGCCAGGTTGACGATCTCGATGCCGATGGAACGACTGTTGACGTTATCGCGGCCCGCCCAATGGCTGGCGCCTGCATGCCAGGCCCGCTGGCGCTCGTCCACCAACTGGAACACCCGCAGTTCGTCGTAGCCGGCGTTTCGGTAGCTGGCCTCACGGGGATCGGGCAACAGGTAATGGGCACTGACACCCAGCTGCGTCAGGGTGCGCAGGGAGGAGGCAAAGGGCGCGGCGGTGTAATGCACCACCAACTGGCGCACGGCTTCGCCATTGCGCGCATTAAAATCCTTGGCGGGGTAAGTGGAATCGATGACCAACATAAGCGCTGTCCTTTTCAATACAGGCTGAGTCATTCAGCCGGCAAACCTGCAAACACAAAAATTAACGCCATCCTGAAGCGTCGGGCCTGAGGATGGCGGTAGTTATGTGTGTGCAAGCAAGGATCAGCGGCGCAACGGCATCCCCAGGTCGACCCGCAGGCCGTCGGGCTGACTGTCGAAGACCAGGGAACAGGAACAGCGCTGGACAATCGCCTGCACGATGGCCAGGCCCAGGCCACAACCGCCGCTGTTGCCATTGCGCCAGAAACGCTCGGTCAGGTGCTGCAGGTCTTCGCTGGAGATCGGCGCGCCATGGTCGCGCACGCGGAACACCACTTGATGGCCCTGGGTAAACACGCTCAATTGCACCCGCGTCTCGGCCGGGGTATGGCGCAGGGCGTTATCCAGCAGGTTGCGCAAGGCGGCAACTGCCAGGCCCACGGGCATTTCCACCGGGTTATCGGGCAGGTTGTCCGGCAAGATCAGGTCGATGCGGCGGTTGTCGCCGGCATGGGCGTCCTGGATCGCCAGGCGCGCCACTTGCTCGGCGCTGGACTGCAAACCGTCGTCAAACGACAGGCTGCCCTCGACCCGCGCCAGCAGCAGCAATTGCTCCAGGGTGCGATGCAGGCGGTCGGCGCCCTCCTCGGCATGGGCCAGGGATTGGTCGCGGGCCGCGCCATCGGTCATGCGCGCCACTTGCAGGTGGGTCTTGATCGCCGTGAGCGGGCTGCGCAGCTCGTGGGCGGCATCGCCGGTCAGCCGGCGCTCGCGTTCGATGGTCTTGGCGATGCGTTGCAACAGCTGGTTCTGGGTGTCGAGCAACGGCTTGAGTTCGCTGGGCAACGGGTGAATCTGCAAGGGCTCAAGGGAGTCGGCGCTGCGGCGCATCAAGGCGTCGCGCATGCGGTTGAGCGGCACCAGGCTCTGGCCGATCCCCAGCCACAACAGGCACAGGCAGCCGAGCAGGGCCACGCCCACCGGCACCGAGGCCGCCAGCAGGATCGACAGGTTCAACGCCTCGCGCTCTACCTGGCGATCCGCCGTGGTGATGAACAAATCGCCACGGGCCAGGGTAAAGCTACGCCAGGCGGCACCGTCGATGATCTGGTCGCGAAAGCCGCTTTGCCGGGATTCCAGGCCCTGGTCCGGGGTGTTGTGGTTACGGGCCAGGATTTCGCCACGCAATGAGCTGACCTGGCACGCCATGCCACCCGGCACATTCAGTTGCTCGGCGCCAAAACGCTTGCCCTCGCCCACGCTGGCCAGGCCCGGCATCTGCTCCATCAGCCCGGCCACCATGCGCGCCGAGGCCACCAGCCGTTGGTCCAGGGAAAACATCATCTGGTTACGCAGGTCGTTGAGCATCCAGGCCGCCGCCAGCACCCAGATCAGCACAAAAGCAGCGCCCAACTTGAAGGTCAGGCGCAGACGCAGGCTCATCACGAGGCGTCCTCTGCACCGGCCGCCGGGCCCAGGCGATAGCCCAGGCCGCGCACGGTTTCGACAATGCCGTTGCCCAGCTTGCGGCGCAGGTGGTGGATATGCACGTTCAGGGCGTTGCTTTCCAGCTCATCGTTGAAGCCGTAGACGCTGTCCTTGAGCTGCTCGCTGGACAGCACCCGGCCACGGTTGTGCAGCAGGGCCTGCAACAGGGCCTGTTCGCGACGGGACAGGTCCACGGGCTGACCGCCCAGCAGGGTTTCGCGGCTGCTGGGGTTGTAGGTCAGCTGGCCATGTTCGATCAGGTTGACGCTGCGCCCGGCCACGCGACGCAACAGGGTTTGCAGGCGCGCGGCCAGTTCGCGCAGGTCGAAGGGCTTGAGCAGGTAGTCGTCGGCACCGGCTTGTAGGCCGTCGACACGGTTGGTCACCGAGTCGCGCGCAGTGAGGATCAGCACCGGAATCTCCAGGCCCGCGCTGCGCTGTTGCTGCAGCAGTTTCAGGCCGTCTTCATCCGGCAGGCCGAGGTCGAGCACCATGATGTCGAACTCCGCCGCCTTGAGCATCGCCCGCGCGGCGGCGGCCGTGGCTACGCGCTCGACCGTAAAGCCCTGGGCGCCGAGACCGGCAACGATGCCACTGGCGATCAGGTCATCGTCTTCACAGACCAGTACGTGCATGCTGAACCCTTTGCAAAAATGCTGATTGAAAGGCGGGCGGATTAAGCGCGCATTATGCAGGCAAAAGATCCGCGCTCCGAAAATCCCTACACTCTAGAATATAGCCCGGTTAATCATCGGTTAATCAGCACCCCACATTGTGTGCTCCACTTGCATCGAACTAAGGCTTGACCATGCGGCATCTGTTTATCTTCCTGCTGGTATTTTTCACTGGATTGGCCCAGGCCGCGCCTGGCAGCAATCCGTTCGAGACCAAAACCGAATTCCTCCCGGTGGGCAAGGCCTTCACCTTTACCTCCGAGCGCCTGGCTTCCGGTGAAACCCAGCTGTATTGGCAGATTGCCGATGGTTATTACCTGTACCAGCAACGCATGAAGTTCGAGGGCCTGGCCGAGCAACCGGTGTTGCCCCAGGGCGAGGCCCATAGCGACGAGTTCTTTGGCGAGCAACAGGTGTATCGCCAGGGCCTGGAAGTGAAGCTCCCGGCCGGCGCCACCGGCCAGGTGAAACTGGGCTGGCAGGGCTGTGCCGATGCCGGCCTGTGCTACCCGCCGCAATCGCTCACCGTGGACCTGGGCGGCAACCCCGCCGTGGCCGCCACCGCCGAGGCCCAGGATGAAAGCCTGGCCAGCGGCCTGCAACAACGCAGCCTGGGTTGGAGCCTGCTGGTGTTCTTCGGCCTGGGCCTGTTGCTGGCGTTTGCCCCATGTTCGCTGCCGATGCTGCCGATCCTGGCTGGCCTGGTGGTGGGCAGCGGTGCCAGCCCACGCCGTGGTTTTGCCATGGCCACCAGTTATGTGGTGTGCATGGCCCTGGTGTATGCCGCCCTCGGCGTGCTGGCCGCGCTGGCCGGCAGCAACCTGGCCGCGCTGCTGCAAACCCCGTGGATCCTCGGTAGCTTCGCCGCCTTGTTTGTGATCCTCTCCCTGCCGATGTTCGGTTTCTTTGAACTGCAACTGCCGGCCTTCCTGCGCGATCGCCTGGACAACGCCACCCGCCAGCAACGTGGCGGCAGCCTGGTCGGCGCCGGGGTGCTCGGCGCCTTGTCCGGCCTGCTGGTGGGCCCGTGCATGACCGCGCCCCTGGCCGGCGCCCTGCTGTATATCGCGCAAAGCGGCAATGCCCTGCACGGCGGCCTGATCCTGTTTGCCATGGGTATCGGTATCGGTGTGCCCCTGCTGTTGCTGGTGACGGTGGGCAATCGCTTCCTGCCCAAGCCGGGCAACTGGATGAATGTGCTCAAGGGCGTGTTTGGCTTCCTGTTCCTCGCGACCGCCGTGTTGATGATTCGCCCGGTCGTCGACGAAAGCCTGTGGCTCGGCTTGTGGGGCGTGCTGGCCCTGGTCATGGCCTACTGCGGCTGGAGCCTGGCCCGCGAGCACGGGCTGGTCGCCAGGGTCCTGGGTGCCGGTTCCCTGGTCCTGGGGTTGTGGGGCGCGATCCTGGTGATCGGCGCCGCCGGTGGTAGCGATGATCTCTATCAGCCGCTCAAGGTTTTCGGCGGCTCGCCGGTCGCTGGCGCGCCGAGCGCCCATGACAGCTTTATCACCGTCAACGATCCGATAGCCCTGCAAGCCCAGCTCGACAGCGCCAAGGCCCAGGGCCAATGGGTGTTGCTGGACTACTACGCCGACTGGTGCGTATCGTGCAAGATCATGGAAAAACAGGTGTTCGGCAAAGCCGAAGTGCTGGACGCCCTGAAGAACGTGCGCCTGCTGCGCCTGGACGTCACCGCCGACAACGCCGCCAGCCGCGAACTGCTGGGCCGTTACAAAGTCCCCGGCCCACCGAGCTTTGTGTGGATCGGCCCGGACGGTGAAGAGCGCCGCGCCCAACGCATCACTGGCGAAGTGGATGCCGCCGCCTTCCTGCAACGCTGGACCCAGACCCGGGACGCCCGCTGATGCTGACCTTGACCATCGGCACCTTCGCCATCGCCTTGAACCACCTGCTGCTGATCAGTGCGCTGATCCTCGCCACCCTGGTGGGCTGGCGCGTGGCCAAACGAGGCGGCGAGAACCCCGAATCCGTGCTGTTCAGCCTGTTCCTGCTGGGCATGCTCAGTGCGCGTATCGGTTTTGTGCTGATGTACTGGTCGTACTACCGCGACGACCCGCTGCAGATCGTCGACCTGCGCGACGGCGGTTTCCTGGCCTGGCCTGGGGTGATCGTGCTGATCATCGCCGCCCTGCTGTGGAGCTGGCGCCGCCCGGCCCTGCGCAAGCCGCTCACGGCCGGTGTGGTCAGCGGCCTGGCCTTCTGGGCGCTGGCCAGTTTCTCGTTGAATATCTACGAAAAAGGCACGCGCCTGCCGGATATCGCCCTGCGCAATGCCGATGGCGAAACCGTGCAACTGGCCGACTACCAGGGCGGCCCACTGGTGATCAACCTGTGGGCCACCTGGTGCCCACCCTGCCGACGGGAAATGCCGGTGCTGGAAAACGCCCAGAAACAACGGCCGGATGTGACCTTTCTGTTCGTCAACCAGGCCGAAAGCATGCAAAGCGTCAGCACCTACCTGGCCACCCAGGGCCTGAACCTGGACAACGTGCTGTTCGACGCCAGCGGCCGCCTGGGCCAGGCCGTGGGCTCCATGGCCCTGCCCACCACCCTCTTCTATCAAGCCGATGGCCGGCTGATCAACAGCCACCTGGGCGAGCTGTCCCAGGCCAGCCTGGCCCGCGCCATGGAATCTTTCGCCCCCACGGACTCGACTGCCGCCAAGACGGCCCCTGCAAGGAAACCCTTATGCCCCACCTCCGCCACCTGCTGACCCTACTGCCCCTGACCCTCGCCGCCAGCCTCGCCCATGCCGAAGAATGGCCGGCACCGATCAAACAGATCGAAGCCAAGGGTGCCAAGATCATCGGTAGCTTCGACGCACCGGGCGGGCTCAAGGGCTATGCCGCGCAATACCAGAACCGCGGCATGGCGCTGTACCTGACCGCCGACGGCCAGCACGTGCTGGCCGGCAACCTGTACGACGCCAAGGGCAATGACCTGAGCACCGCGCCCCTGGAAAAGCTGGTCTACGCGCCGATGGCCAAGGAAATCTGGGCCAAGATGGAGCAAAGCAGCTGGATCCAGGACGGCGATAAAAATGCGCCGCGCACCGTCTACCTGTTCAGCGACCCCAACTGCCCGTACTGCAATATGTTCTGGGAACAGGCGCGGCCTTGGGTCAAGGCCGGCAAGGTGCAATTGCGCCACATCATGGTGGGGATTATCCGCGAGGACAGCCCGGGCAAATCGGCGGCGCTGCTGGCCAGCAACGATACGGCCAAGGCCCTGGAAGAACATGAGTCGGCGGGTAAAGCCAGCAAGCTCAAGGCACTGAACAAGATCCCCGCCCAGATCCAGGCCAAGCTCGATGCCAATATGAAGCTGATGGAGGAGCTGGAGTTGTCGGCCACCCCGGCGATTTTCTATCTGGATGACAAGGGTCAGTTGCAGCAACAGCAAGGGGCGCCGTCGCCGGACAAGTTGGGGAAAATCCTTGGCAGCAAATAATTGCCCGTTAAAAGACAGGCCCTGCTAGCAGGGCCATGTCTCAGTAAAAGAGAAGGTACTCCCCCACTGGTTCAACGGAAGGAGCACCGGTTTCAAGCCCCCCAAAAAGTGAAAAAGTCTATATACGCATGATCTGATGCCCTGACGATCATTGACGTAATGCTACTGTCAGCAGGCGCCGTAAAATCAATCCAGTGATTTTGCTGATCATTATCCGAAGGTGCCGGGGGGAGGTAACGTGAACCAATGCTCCTACCGGTCTTATCGTAAAACACAATGTCAACCGGATGCTGTTGCCATGTGTAGGCAAATTTGACTCTTTGGCTAGCCAATTTGAAATCAACCCGTATGCGCTGCTCGGGAACCTGGTTAGAGCTATTGCTACAAACCACTAACGCCGGGCCATCCAACATGCCGGGGGTGGTCCACGCGTAGAACTCAATACCGGATGTCCCCCCAGACCCCGGTAATAGTGTGATCGTCATTGTTGCAATATCAACGCTTTGACCTGCGGAAATTTTGCGATTGGGCTGCCCGGTGAAGTTTTCATAACGTATTTCTGGCTCCATGCGCACACTCAGGATCAAGGCGGGGAACACCACCGCCGCACTTTCCTGATTGCTCCCATCAGCAGTGACTTTGCAGGTAAAGGTCAAGGTGCTGAAATTCTTCAATAGCTCAAGCTCGATTCGTTTCAAGGCTTGCCGCAAGCCGGCAGTGACCTCGCCTGCCGTCACCTCTTTGCCCAGGTAAATATTGAAGAGGTAAGGGCTGCCATCCTTACGCGTCCCGATACCCCGCAGCCACACCTTCTGACCTGGCAAGATAAACCACCAGGGCTCAACCCTGATGTCCGCATCCCCGGTAAAGGTGCGCAAATCCAGGATGCCGTTGGTCGCCTGTGGCACCACCGGCGTCGGCAAACGCACCGGCACACTGATCTGCAAATCAAGGTCTGCAGAAGTCGCCACTTTGCACAGGCTGGTGACGGTGTAGTGGATCTTTACCGTCTTGCCGCTCCCATGGATCACCGCTTCCCGAGGTATATGGAAGTCCACGTATTGCGGGTCGTTATTGCCTGGCTTGGACATCAGCGGCAGGCACGTACCGTCCGAGCGTTTCCAGCACACGCTGATCCCATGGCTGGCACTCATGCGCTCATACGCTACCCGTACCGTCACACCCTCCCGCCCGTTGTACACCGTCAGTTGGGAACCCACCGCTTCGCGCACCGTCGGTGCTGTGAGTACCCAGTCTTCCTGGACAACCTCCAGGCTCAACACGGGGAATGTCTTCGCGCTGCCCCTGTCCAACTCACCGTTGAAATTCACCGCAAAATGCACCTGGAAATCACTGCAATCGGCCAGTGCCTGCAACGCCAGGCGCGGCAGCTGCGCACTGACGCCACTGTCCAGCCACTCTTCGGTGACCGGTTCACCTTCCAACACCTCAAAGCGGTAGGGGCTGCCATCTTCCTGCTCGCCCGTTACCCATAACCAGCACGCTTGCCCCAAGGCCATATAGTCCCATACCACCACCAAGGCAGTGGCATCGCCGCTAAACGTATTGAGGTCCAAAACATTACCGGTTGATTGCTCCACCCTTGGCGTCGGCAAGCCACTGAGACCTAAAACCTCGACCTCCCTCGCAGGCGATTGCCACTCACTGCCATCGCAGCGCATCACGCGGTAGGCCAGCAGGATGGGCTGGTTGAAATTGGCACTGATGGCAGAAGGCGGCACCCAAAATTCAAGACTGGCCTCATCCTCAACCGGCCGACACTCCAACGCTGGCGAACCCGGCCCTGGCGTGCCGCTAAACGTTGGGCACACCCGATCCCCTGGGCACATATGCTCGTAGGCCACCTGAAGATGTGCGCCCTCCACGGTATTGATCGGGTTAACCACCCAACCGTGGGTACCGTCGTCAACCGATTCGACGAGATGAGGAGCTGTCAGCTCCAGATGGGGCTCGGTCTGCAGCGTCAGTAAAAGCGAAGGGAACATGCGGTAAACCGGGCGCCCCGTTTTACGCGGAAGGAACTCCACATAGAAGACGATATACAACTCACTGTCATGCTTGAGCTTGGCCAGTTCCTCCCGTGGCAGGGCTCTGCTCCAGCCATTGCGAACATCTTCTTCGGTTACCGGTGAGTCGGTAAAAAAGTTCCACCTGGCTTTTGAGCCATCGGCATAAGTGCCCCCGATATACACATCGACACGTTGCGTCGGATCAATAAAAGCCCAGGGCGCTACATAAAGAATCGGGTCTTTACAGCACAACCGGGAAAGATCCAGGGTCTTGTCATATGCCTGGAGAACCTGGGGTGCAGGCAAGTTGGAGGGGAGCGGGATTCTCACCACACCTTCAAGCGACGCAAAAACCTCGTCCTCCCGAGTCACGGTGTAGGAAAAAAGTGCAAAGTTATCCAGGCGCATCCCTACGTACAACGGCGGAACATGGAAATCGACACACCCGTCTTCCACGCCATACTGGGGTGCAATGGGCGCGTCATCACCAAAGGTGGACTCCCAACGCAGGGTGATCAGGTCCGTGCTCTGCATATCGTCGTAACAGACACGGACTGTGGCCCCCTCCAACAACTTGAGTGGATCGACCTGGCCCGAGCCTTCAGCCTCGACCAGGGTCGGAGCAGGCAAATGCAGGGACTTATCAACCAACAGCAGCACCGTCGTACGCGGATGAAACTCGTGGGCGTTTTCGGGCAGTTGGGTTTCGTAGATCGGGTCGACCGGTACCGGCGGCTTGGGGGCGGTGCCATCAAAGATCACAGCGATATGAAGGGTCAGTGCCGAATAGTCCTCGCGACGTGCCATCCAGCTGCGTGACAGCTTGAACTCAAAGACATGCCCCTCATGGGCTTCGGCCTCCGTGACCACATGGTCCCGCGCCACCCAGCTAAACGCGAACGGCGGCTTGTGCTGATCGCCGGCCACATTGATAAACAACCGCTGCCCGGCCTGGATCATCGGCCAGGCCTTAAGGCGGATAATCTCATCGCCCCTGAAGGTCTTCATATCCAGTTTCCAGGTGCTCTGGACATACTTGGCATGCTCGAACACCGGCAGCGACTCCTTGAGGTCCTCCTCCCTGATCTGCTGGACCTCCAACTCCAGCACCAACGATTTCTTCAACTGGCCTGCCACCCTCGCGGTGTACCAGACCAAAACCGTATGCCCAATGCTGGTACTGACCCACTGCCATGGAATGGGAATATCGATGCTGCCGCTGGTACTGCCCGGATAGGCGATAGGCTCGAATACAGGCTCATCCTGGTCCTTGATCGCCCAATACACGGTGATGGGTGTGGTGCCCATCCCCGCAAAAGCAATGGTCGCGGCCGTGCCGTCACGCGCTTTAATGGGGTCCAGGGTATTGTTATTGATGGCGTAGTGGATCTGCGGAACGGGCAATTCGACGGCAACTTCGGCATCTGGCCCGACAGCAGCCGATGGCGAACGTTGGGGGGTGGTTTTTTTAACCATGACAAGACCTCCTGTCCAAGGAAAGATAACCAGCAGGCCTGGCTGGCAGGCCAAAAACTGCAGTTATCTAGCCTTGGAAACAGGCGTTTTGCCTACTGTCAGAATTGACAGTTCAACCACTGGGAACGCACATAATCGACCAACGGTGTACGGTTCCGGCACTGAATCGGCCCATAAAAAACGCCCGCACAAGGCGGGCATCAGGTCACTCAGGAGGCGCTCACAACTGTCTGACCCGCAGATCATCAAGGCCGTAGTCGTTCCCATATCCAGTGGCAACATGGCTGTACAACTCAAGTTTCACGGTCTGCGCTTGAGCAACAAACACCCCCCTGTACGTCAACCAATTCGTACCCGTGATCTCCACAGGCCCCACCAGCGTCTGCCCTGCTGCCAACAAAGAAAGTCTCGGCAGCGGAGGCACTTCATTCATCCCTTTGATCGAGATGCTGAACTCATAGCGTGTATTGACCTTAAGACCCGTGACATTCTTCCACAGGACAACCCCCTCTGATTTGTCGGTATACGTATTGTTGCGCAAATACGGATTGGGTCCGGTTCTATCAATCTGTAAGTCTCGCGGGTCAGAGGCTGCCGGGCCCCGCATCCAGCCATTCCAGTCATCACGATCAAAAGTGGTCAAATCATCAAAAACTGTTTTTACCAGCAACACCAGTGGCAAGAACTGCACTGCGTCACTTTCACGGGTACTGCCGTCGGGCGTCACCTTGCAGGTAAACGTCAACTGGCTGTCATCCTTGAGTAACTCAAGCTCGACTCGCCTCAAAACATCTTTCAAACCGGCAGTGAGCTCGCCTGCCGTCACCTCATTGCCCAGGTAAATATTGAAGAGGTAAGGGCTGCCATCCTTACGCGTCCCGATACCCCGCAGCCACACCTTCTGACCTGGCAAGATAAACCACCAGGGCTCAACCCTGATGTCCGCATCCCCGGTAAAGGTGCGCAAATCCAGGATGCCATTGGTCGCCTGTGGCACCACCGGCGTCGGCAAACGCACCGGCACACTGATCTGCAAATCAAGGTCCGCAGAAGTCGCCACTTTGCACAGGCTGGTGACGGTGTAGTGGATCTTTACCGTCTTGCCGCTCCCATGGATCACCGCTTCCCGAGGTATATGGAAGTCCACGTATTGCGGGTCGTTATTGCCTGGCTTGGACATCAGCGGCAGGCATGTACCGTCCGAGCGTTTCCAGCACACGCTGATCCCATGGCTGGCACTCATGCGCTCATACGCTACCCGTACCGTCACACCCTCCCGGCCGTTGTACACCGTCAGTTGGGAACCCACCGCTTCGCGCACCGTTGGGGCGTTGAGCACCAGGTCTTCCTGGACAACCTCCAGGCTCAACACGGGGAATGTCTGCGCACTGCCCCGGTCCAACCGGCCGTTGAAATTCACCGCAAAATGCACCTGGAGATCACTGCAATCGGCCAGTGCCTGCAACGCCAGGCGCGGCAGCTGCGCACTGACACCACTGGCCAGCCACTCTTCGGTGACCGGCGTACCTTCCAGTACCTCAAAGCGGTAGGGGCTGCCATCTTCCTCCTCGCCTGTGATCCACATCCAGCACGCTTGCCCCAAGGCCATATAGTCCCATACCACCACCAAGGCAGTGGCATCGCCGCTAAACGTATTGAGGTCCAAAACATTACCGGTTGATTGCTCCACCCTTGGCGTCGGCAAGCCACTGAGACCTAAAACCTCGACCTCCCTCGCAGGCGATTGCCACTCACTGCCATCGCAGCGCATCACGCGGTAGGCCAGCAGAATGGGCTGGTTGAAATTGGCACTGATGGCAGAAGGCGGCACCCAAAACTCAAGACTGGCCTCATCCGCCACCTGCTGACACTCCAACACTGGCGAACCCGACCCTGGCGTGCCGATAACCGTTGGGCACACCCGGTCCCCTGGACACATAAACTCGTAGGCCACCTGAAGATGTGCGCCGTCTACCGTGTTCACCGGGTTGAGTACCCAGCCGTCGGCGCCGCAGTCCACGGACTCGACCAGATGGGGCGCGGTCAGTGCCAGATGGGGTTCGGTGAGCAACGTCGTAACAAGGCCCGGAAACCCAATGTAAGTAGGATTCGGACCCGTACTGGGGCGAAACGCTACATAAAAATACGCATACAGTTCACTGCCATGCTTGAGCGCTGCCAGATCGGCTCGAGGCAGAGCCCTACTCCAGCCATTACGCACTTCGTCCGCCGTGACCGCCTCGTTACGGTAGTAAGTACGCCTGAATCGCGAACCGTCGATATATTCCCCAGCAACATAAAGCTCGACCACATTGGTCGTGGCGATAAATGCCCAAGGCTCGACATGGATAACCGGGTCATCGCAGCACAGTAGAGCCAGATCCAGAACGTCCTTGTGCATGCCTAAAAAGAGTGGGGAAGGTGCATTCGAGGGCCGATCAATGACAACTGCCCCTGCCGCCGAAGGGGGATACGCCTGGCCATCTACCGTTACGATGTAAGAGAACGAGATGGGGGCAATGCTGATGTTTATCCCCACGTATTGCGCAGGAATCACAAAATCGACAAACCCGGCCTCGACTCCATCCTGAGCGCTGACAGGAGCGTACTCCCCACCAGAGATAGGCCAACGGACCGTAATCCGGTGACGCGGAGTCATCTCCTCATAGCGGACCCGAATGGTAGCTCCCGCCACCAATTTCAGCGAATCGACTTTCAGTGCGCCCTCAGCCTCAACGAGGATGGGGGCAGGCAGCTCAAGAGGTGGCAATGTACCTGACATAATGAAAACTCCTTTTCAATGGCCGTTTTGCCAGAGGCTTAAGCCTTACGCCCCATTGGCACTGGCCTAGCAAACGCCCAAAAAAAGTAATTTTCTACTGTCAGAATTCACAGTTTGCATGGAAAAGTGGCGCCGCTGCCTGCTCAGCACAGCAGCCCCACTCCTGTTTAGAGTCCCTCCAGCTCCGCCATCAAATCACTCAACCGGTCCACCGTGCCGGCACTGATCTCATGGACCGCCAAGCCCTCGATATAGCTCGCCAGCTCGGCCACCGTGCTGCACTCGAACATCGCCCGCAGCGGTACATCCTGTTGCAGGCTCTTCTGCACCCGCGAGGCGATTTGTGTGGCCAGCAACGAATGCCCACCCAGCTCGAAGAAGTTATCCAGCACGCCCACCTGCCCGACCTTCAGCACCTCGGCCCAGATCGTGGCCAGGGTCTGCTCCAGTTCGCTGCGCGGCGCCAGGTAGTCCTGGCTGTGCAGTTGGCCGATCTCCAGGGCCGGCAGGGCCTTGCGGTCGAGCTTGCCGTTGGCGTTCAGCGGCAGGCGCTCGAGCCACAACCAGTGCAACGGCACCATATACTCCGGCAACTCGCTACGCAGGCGTTGCTTGATGCGGTCCAGGCGTTCGCCAGGGCTGAGGCTGGCGTCGCTGGCAACCAGATAGCCGACCAAGTGCTTGCCATTGGCCCCTTCCTGCACGCCGACGGCGGCATCGCGCACTTCGGGTTGTTCATGCAGGCGCGCCTCGATTTCACCCAGCTCGATGCGGTAACCGCGAATCTTCACCTGGTGGTCGATACGCCCGACGTACTCCAGCACCCCATCGCTGCGCCGCCGCGCCAGGTCGCCGGTGCGGTACAGACGCTCCCCGGGTGCGCCAAACGGGTCCGGCACAAACACCTGGGCGGTGCGCAGCGGATCGCTGACATACCCGCGCCCCACACCGGTGCCGGCCACGCACAACTCGCCCACCGCGCCTTGCGGCACCAACTCCAGCGCGCCATCAAGGAGGTACAGGCGGTTGTTGTCGGTCGGCGTGCCGATCGGTAGGTAGGTGCCACGGGTCGAGGCCAGGTCGACGCGGAAGAACGCCACGTCATCCGAGCATTCCGCCGGGCCGTAGGCATTGACCAGGCCAATGTCCGGGTAACGCAGCAGCCATTGGAGCGCCAGTTCCGGCGGCATTGCTTCACCGGTCGGCAGCATCCAGCGCAGGCCCTCCAGGCCGATGCGCTCCTGGGCAAGCATGCCCTGGATCAGCGACGGTACGCTTTCCAGCACGGTGATGCCCTGGGCCTGCACATGGGCCAGCAAGCCCTGCGGATCATGGGCGATGGTGTTGGGGACGATGTCCACTCGCGCGCCAAACAGCGGCGCGGCGAGGAACTGCCACACGGAAATATCGAAGCTCTGGGACGCGGTCTGGGCGATCACATCCTGCTCGCTCAGGTGCAGGTACGGCACCTTACTCAGTTGGTTGTTGAGCATGCCACGCTGCTCGACCATCACGCCCTTGGGCAACCCGGTGGAACCGGAGGTGTAGATCACATAGGCCAGGTTGTCCGGGCCGCTGTAGATCCCCGGATTGCTATCTGCGCCCACGATGTCTTCCCACACCAGCAACTTCGGCCGCGCGCCGCAGGCAAAGTCGTCGAGCAACACCTGCGCCTGTTCAAGGCAGGCCGCGGTGCACACCAGCAATGGCGTGCGGCTCAGGTCGATGATCCGGCTCAAGCGCTGGCTCGGCAGGCCGGGGTCCAGGGGCAAGTAACCGGCACCGGCCTTGAAGCTGCCGATGATCATGCCCAGCAGGTCCAGGCCACGTTGGGCCAGCAGCGCCACCGGCTGGTCCAGGCCGACACCCGCCGCGACCAGGGCATGGCCCAGGCGGTTGCTGCGCTGGTTCAGCTCGGCATAGGTCCATTGCTGCTCCAGGCAACTGGCGGCGATGCGCTGCGGATGCTGCGCCACTTGCGCCTCGAACAGTTCGACGTAGCTGCGCTCCAGCGGGTACTCATGGGCGCTCTGGTTGCAAGCGTGCACCAGGAACTCGCGTTCCTGCGCGCCCATCAGCGGCAGGTCGGCCATCTCGCCATGGAAGCCCTGCACCAGCGCCAGCAGCAGGCGCTTGAACTCGGCGAGCATGCCCTGCACGGTGCTTTCATCGAAATAACGCTGGTCATAGGACAGGTGCAGCCCCAGGTCATCGCCCGGGTAGCACACCGCCGTCAGCGGGAAGTTGGTGTGGGTGCGGCCCGAGTCCGAGGTGGCGTTCAGGCTTTGCGCACGGTCCAGCACCGAGACTTCCACCGGGGCGTTTTCAAACACGAACAGGCTGTCGAACAGCGGCTGGCCCTTGGGCAGCTCACTGTGTTCCTGAATAGTCACCAGCGGCAGGTACTCGTACTCGCGCAGTTGCATATTGCTGTCGAGCAAGGCGCTCAACCACTGGCGCACGCTGCACGGCTGATCGTCCTCGGGCACCTTGACCCGCAGGGCGATGCTGTTGATAAACAGGCCGACCGTGCGCTGCATCTGCGGCATGTCCACCGGGCGCCCGGCCACGGTGACGCCGAACAGCACGTCACGCTCGCCGCTCAAGCGCCGCAGCACCAGGGCCCATGCGGCCTGGGCGAAGGTATTGACGGTCAGTTGATGAGCCTGGGCCAGCTCGCGCAATTGCGCGCCATCGCGCGAATCCAGACGGGTATAGCAATCGCCTACGACCATGCCGCCACTGTGGCCGGCGTGTTCGTGCAGGAATGGCCGGTCGCTGGGGATCGGCGTGGTGCGCTCAAAGCCTTGCAGGTTCTGTTGCCACCACTGCCGCGCCTCGGCCAGGTTCTGGCGTTGCAACCAGGCGATGTAGTCACGATAGCGTGGCGGCGCGGCCAATTGTGCCTCGCGGCCCTCCCCCAGGGCCATGTAGATCTCGAAGAAGTCATTCATCAACAACGAACGGCACCAGGCATCGATCAGGATGTGGTGGTTGCTCATCATGAACCAGTAGCGGGCCTCGCCGACGCGGATCAGGCGCAGGTGGAACGGCGCCTGGTTGAGCAGATCGAAACCGGCCTCGCGCTCGCTTTTGAGCAGGGCTTGCAAGCGTGGCTCCTGGTGCTCGGCCGGGGTGCCGGTCCAGTCCAGGTATTCGATCGGCGTGCTGCCGGGCTTGTGGATCACCTGCAACATCTCTTCGCCGACATTCCAGCAGAACGACGCGCGCAAGGCTTCATGCCGGGCGATCACGGCTTTCCAGGCCAGGGCAAAGCGCTCGGGGTTGAGCTCGCTGTGGATGCGGTAGCGGTCCTGCATGTAATACAGGCCGGTGCCCGGTTCCAGCAGGGTGTGCAACAGCAGGCCTTCCTGCATGGGCGTCAGCGGGTACACGTCCTCGATGGCGCTGGCCGGCACCGGCAGTGCATCCAGTTGCGCCTGGGTCAGGTGCGCCAACGGGAAGTCGGACGGCGTCAGGCCACCGGCATCGTCATGTAGGCAGTGGGCGATCAGGCTGTGCAATTCGTCCAGGTAGGCGTCGGCCAGTTCGCTGATGGTCTGGCGCTCGTGGCGTTCACGGCTGAAGGTCCAGCGCAGCACCAGTTCGCCACCGTACACCTGGCTGTCCACACTCAGGGCGTTGGGCAGCGGCGCATCCGGGTCATGGGCTGGGCCGGCAGACGTTTCCAGTGGGTGGAACAGCGCCTGGCTGTCGAAGCTCTGGTCGAACTGCCCGAGGTAGTTGAACGTAATCGAAGCGCTCGGCAACGCCGCCATGGCCTGGCGACAAGGACTGTCGGCCAGGTAGCGCAGCACGCCATAGCCCAGGCCCTTGTGCGGAACAGCGCGCAATTGTTCCTTGATCGCCTTGATCGACGCGCCCGGCCCGGCCTCCTGTGGCGTCAGGCGCAGTGGGTAGGCGCTGGTGAACCACCCGACACTGCGGGTCAGGTCGATCTCATCGAACAGGGCTTCGCGGCCATGGCCTTCCAGTTGGACCAGGGTCGATGGGTGCCCGCTCCAGCGGCACAGCACGCGGGCCAATGCCGTCAACAACAAGTCGTTGACCTGGGTGCGGTAGGCGCTCGGCGCCTGCTGCAGCAATTGGCGGGTGCGCTCGGCATCCAGGCGCACGCTGACGGTCTCGGCATCGCGATGGCGCAGGCTGCCGTGCGCCCGGTCCACCGGTAGCGCCACCGCCGGGCCAGCCAACTGTTGCTGCCACAGGCTCAGTTCTTCGCGCAGGGATTCGCTGCTGGCATAGGCCTGCAAACGGGCGGCCCAGTCGCGCACGGCACTGGTCTTGGCCGGCAGGCTGACCGCCTGGCCGTCGCTCAGTTGGCGATAGACGTTTTGCAGGTCTTCCAGCAAGACACGCCAGGACACGCCATCCACCACCAGGTGATGGATGGCGATCAGCAAGCGTTGCTGGCCAAGCGGCCCGTCCACCAGCAAAGCGCGCAACAGCGGGCCGTGCTCCAGGTCGAGGCTGCGCTGGGCATCGGCGAACAACGCCTCGCACTGCGCCATATCCGCCACCTGGGCCAGCCACAACACGCCGCCCTCCGGCACCGCCAGATGCTCGGCGTGCCATTGCGCGTCGCGCTGGGTGAAGCCCAGGCGCAAGGCGTCGTGGTGTTCCAGCACAGCCAGTAGCGCCTGCTCCAGGCGACGTGGATCGAGGGCCTGCACCGGTGCCAGCACCAAGGCCTGGTTCCAGTGCTGGCGCGCCGGGATCTCGCTGTCGAAGAACCAGTGCTGGATTGGCGTCATGCCCGAAGGGCCGGTCAATACACCTTGCTCGGCAGTGATCTGCTCACTGCGCGTGGCCACTGCGGCCAGGGCCTGCACGGTCTGGTGCTGGAACAGGTCGCGAGGGCTGAAATGAATCCCCGCCTGGCGCGCCCGGCTGACCACCTGGATCGACAGGATCGAATCGCCGCCCAGCTCAAAGAAGTTATCGTGCAGCCCGACCTGCCGCACATTGAGCACCGCACACCAGATCGCGGCCAGGCTCAGCTCCAGCGCATTGCTCGGCGCCACGTACGCTTGCCGATTGGCCTCGGGGTCCGGCTGCGGCAAGGCGCGGCGGTCGAGCTTGCCGTTGGCGGTCAGCGGCATGCTGTCGAGCACCATCAGGTGCGCGGGCACCATATAGTCCGGCAGTTGCGCCTTCAGGTGGCTCTTGAGTGCCTCGCGCAAGGCGCCATGATTGCTGGCAGCGCTGACCAGGTACGCCGCCAGTTGCTTGCCACCCGGCGTGTCCAGGGCCAGGACCACGGCTTCGCGTACCGCCTCGTGTTCCAGCAGGCGGGTTTCGATCTCGCCCAGTTCGATACGGAAACCACGGATTTTCACCTGATGATCGATGCGCCCCAGGTACTCCACCAGGCCATCGGCGCGCTGGCGCACCAGGTCGCCGGTGCGATAGAGACGCCCGCCATCGGCATAGGGGTCGGCCACAAAACGTTCGGCGGTCATGCCCGGACGCTGGTGATAACCCTGGGCCAGGCCGGCGCCGCCCACGTACAGCTCGCCGGTCGCGCCCTGGGGCACCAGCGCCAGGTCGGCATCCAGAATATAGGCAACCCGGGCGCCGATGATGCTGCCGATCGGCACACTGCCGGCGCCCTCCTCCAGCACCTGCGGCGCCAGGCTGGCCAGGGGCATGACCACGGTTTCGGTCGGCCCGTAGGCGTTGAAAAACAGCGCCGGCTGGAACGCCGCACGGATACGCGCCAAATGCTCGCCGGTCAGGGCTTCGCCGCCGGTAATGCACATGCGCACCGGCAAGGTCTGGTTTTGCGTGGCCAGCCATTGCGCCAACTGGCTGCCATAGCTGGGGGTAAAGCCGAGGATATTGATACGGTGCTCACGGATCAGCCCGCAGATTTCCTCGGCATCCCATTGGCCCTGGGCGCGCAATACCACCTGCGCGCCACTGAGCAGCGGCACCAGCAGGCGCTCGGTGGCGGCGTCGAAGTTGATCGAATAGAAGTGCAGCTCACAATCGTCGGGGCGCATGCCAAAGCGCTCGATCACCGCCTGGCAATGCATGGCGATTTCACCGTGGGACACCACCACGCCCTTGGGCTTGCCGGTGGAACCGGAGGTGTAGATCAGGTACGCCTGGTGCTGCGCCAGGCTGATCGTCGGCAGGTCGCTGGCCGGGTAGTTGGCCAGCGCCGGCAGGTCATCTTCCAGGCACCAGCCACTGACGCTGGCGGGCAACTCGCCCAGGGCCTTGAACATCGCCCCATCGCTGAGCAGCAGGCCGATGCCGCTGTCTTCGATCATGTAGTGCAGGCGGTCCAGGGGGTATTCCGGGTCCAGCGGCACATAGGCGCCACCGGCCTTGAGGATCGCCAGCAGGCCAATGACCATTTCCAGTGAGCGCGGCAGCGCCAGGCCGACCCGCACCTGCGGGCCCACCCCACGCTCGCGCAGCATCCAGGCCAGGCGATTGGCGCGACTGTCCAGCTCGCGGTAGCTCAGGGTCTGGCCGGCAAAGGTCAGCGCAGGGGCATCGCCACGGGCCTGGACCTGTTGGCTGAACAGATGATGGATGCACTGGTCGAGACGGTGCTCGCCAGCCTCAAGGCCGAGGCTGTCTTGCAGTGCACGCTGTTCATCGACGTGCAACAGCGGCAGTTCGCTCAAGCGCTGTTGCGGGTCGGCGATCAACGCCTCCAGCAAGTTGCACCAATGGGCGGCCATGCGCGCAATGCGCGGCTCGTCGAACAGGTCGGTACTGTAGGTCAGGCAGCAACCCAGGCGATGGTCGAGGTCGGTGACTTCCAGGTTGAGGTCGAACTTTGTAGCGCGCGCATCGTTGGCCAGGTATTCGACGGTCATCCCGGCCAGTTGCCGGCTTTGCTGGAACTCCCAGCGCTGCACGTTGCACATCACCTGGAACAGCGGGTTGTACGCGGCGCTGCGCGGCGGTTGCAGGGCTTCCACCAGGTGGTCGAACGGCAGGTCCTGATGGGACTGGCCTTCGATCACGGTGTGACGCACCTGCTCCAACAGCTCAGCAACGCGCATCTGCCCGTCGAGCTGGCAACGCAGCACCTGGGTGTTGAGGAAAGCGCCGATCAGCCCTTCGCTTTCCGGGCGAATACGGTTGGCCACTGGCGCGCCGATGCGCAGGTCGGTCTGGCCGCTGTAGCGGTAGAGCAGCGTCGCCAGGGTCGCGGTCATGGTCATGAACAGGGTCAGGCCCTGCTCGGCATTGAAGGCGCGCACCTTGGCGGCGAGTTCATCGCCAAGGTCAAAACGGTACAGCTCGCCCTGGTGACTTTGCACCGCCGGGCGTGGCCGGTCGCTGGGCAGTTCCAGCAATGGATGCTCGTTGCCCAGTTGCGTGGTCCAGTAGTCGAGCTGGCGCTGGCGCTCACCGGCCTCCAGCCATTGGCGCTGCCACACGCTGTAGTCCAGGTACTGCACCGGCAGCGGTTCCAGGGGCGATTCGCGCTCATCGATAAAGGCTTCGTAGAGCGCGCTGAGTTCACGGGCAAAGATGTCCATGGCCCAGCCTTCGGTGACGATATGGTGCAGGGTCAGCACTAGGTAGTGCTCCTGCTCGCCGGCCTTGACCAGGCAGGCGCGCAGCAACGGCCCGGTTTCCAGGTTGAAGGGGCTGTGGGCTTGCTGGTCAGCCAGTTGCTGCAAGCGTACTTGCCGTTCAGCCTCGTGCAGCGCCGAAAAATCCTGCCAGCTCATGCGTACGCTGCTTTGCGCGGCGACGTTCTGCCGGGCCACGCCATCGACACTCGGGAAGGTGGTGCGCAGGGTTTCGTGGCGCATGATCAAGGCTTGCAACGCCGCCTCGAAACGCCCCACATCCAGCACCCCGCGCAAGCGCGCCATGCCACCGACGTTATAGGCCGGGCTGTTTGGCTCCATTTGCCAGAGGAACCACATGCGCTGCTGGGAATAGGACAGCGGCACCGCCTGGCGGCGATCCACCTTGCCGATCGCGGTCTGCTGGTTGCGTTGGCCACTGGCCTGGATCAGCCGCACTTGCTCGACGAAATCCCCCAGCTCACTGGCTTCAAACAAGGTGCGCAGCGCCAGCTCCACATCACAGGCCTGGCGTGTGCGGGAGATGATTTGCGTGGCCAGCAGCGAATGGCCGCCAAGGGCAAAGAAGTCGTCACGCAGGCCGATACGCGGCACGCCCAGCACTGTGCGCCAGATCCCGGCGATCTGCTGTTGCAGGGCGGTCTGCGGCTCCACATGTTCACGCACCTGCCATACCGGTTCCGGCAAGGCACGCCGGTCCACTTTGCCGCTGGGGCCCAGGGGCATGACGTCGAGGCGGATCAGTTGCGCCGGCACCATGTACTCCGGCAACTCGGCGGCCAGGGCGGCTTTCACGTCCTGCTCATCCAACTTGCCGCTGGCGGTGTAGTAACCGATCAACTGGGCACCGCCGGCGGTGTCGCGGATCAGCACCAGGGCCTGGGCGATGCCGGCCTGGGCCAGCAACCGCGCCTGGATTTCTTCCGGTTCCACACGAAAACCACGCAACTTGACCTGCTGATCCAGGCGCCCGAGGTACTCCAGCACCCCGTCGGCCGTCCAGCGCACACGGTCGCCGGTGCGGTACAGGCGTGCGCCCGCCGCGCCCAGGGGGTCGGCGACAAAACGCTCGGCGGTCAACCCGGCACGCCCCAGATAACCGCGCGCCAGGCCAACCCCGCCGATGCACAGCTCACCCGGCACCCCGGCAGGCAACAGGTTGAATTGCGCGTCCAGCACCCGGCCAATCACATTGCCCAATGGGCGGCCAATCGGCGAGCGTTCGCCGTCGGCGCGCTGGCAGTGCCAATGGGTGACGTTGATCGCGGTTTCGGTGGGCCCATAGCGGTTGTGCAACTGCACCATTGGCAGTAGCGCCAGGAGTCGATTGCGCAATTGGGCGGGTAAGGCTTCGCCACCGGAGAACACCCGGCGCAGGCTGGTACATTCGCCCGCCAGGGGTTCATCGACAAACAGTTGCAACAGCGGCGGCACAAAATGCAGGGTGGTCACCCCATGCGCCTGCACCAGTTGCGCAATCCGATGAGGGTCGCGATGCTCGCCAGGGCCGGCCAGGACCAGGCGACACCCGCTGATCAGTGGCCAGAAGCACTCCCACACCGACACGTCGAAACTGATCGGTGCCTTTTGCAGCAGCACATCGCTTGCATCCAACTGATAGGTGGCCTGCATCCACTGCAAACGCTCCGCCAGGGCCCCATGGGTATTGCCCACGCCCTTGGGCTGGCCAGTGGAGCCGGAGGTGTAGATCACATAGGCGAGGTTGTCGGCATTGAGGTGCAGGCCCGGGGCCTGGGTCGGCCAGCTGTCGAGCTTGAGGCTGTCCATGGCGATCACCGACACGCCCTCGGCCGCCGGCAACTGTTGCAACAGATGGGTCTGGGTCAGCAGCAATTGCACGCCGCTGTCGGCCAGCATGTAGGCCAGGCGCTCGGCCGGGTAGTCCGGGTCCAGCGGCACATAGGCACCGCCGGCCTTGAGGATCGCCAACAAGCCGATCAGCAGTTGCGGCGAGCGCTCGGCGGCAATCGCCACGCACACGTCCGGGCCGACGCCTTTGTCGCGCAGGTAATGGGCCAGGCGGTTGGCCTGGGTGTGCAGTTGGGCGAAGGTCAGGCTGGCATCGTGCCAGACCAGAGCGGTACGCTCGTCGCTATAGTGGTTGAGTTGCTCCGGCACCAGGCGCTGCGCCGGTGCGCAGGGGGCCTCGCCCCAGTGGCGTTGCTCGACGTACTCGTTGGCGTTCAGCAGCGGGATATCGCCCAGGGCTTGCTGCGGTTGCGCGCAGACGGCCTGCAACAGGTTGACCAAATGCGTCGCCAGATGCTGGATAGTACGGGCGTCGAACAGTTCGTCGGCGTAGTCGAATGACAGGCTCAGGCGCCCGTGGCGGTCTTCTTCGCTGTGCAGCTGCAGGTCGAACTTGGCCTCGCGGCTGTGCCATGGCAGCTCTTCGGCGAGCAGGCCCGGCAGGCGGCGCAAGGCGCCCAGGTCGCGTTGCTGATGGTTGAACAGCACCTGGAACAGGCCTTGCTCGCGGGCCTGTGGGAAAGCTTCCAACAATTGCTCGAAGGGCAAGTCCTGATGGGCCTGGGCCTCGGTGGCCGCCAGGCGGTTCGCCGCCAGCAGTTCGCTGAAGGGCTGGCGCGGGTCCACCTCGGCGCGCATGACCAGGGTATTGATAAAGAAGCCGATCAGGCCCTGGGTTTCCTGGCGCCCACGGTTGGCATTGGGCACGCCGATGCGGATATCGCGCTGGCCGCTGTAGCGGTGCAACAGGCATTGGAATGCCGTCAGCAACAGCACGAAGGGGGTGGCCTGGTGGGCCTGGGCGGTCTGGCGGATCGCTTCGCCGAGGCCCGCCTCCAGGCGCAGGCTGTAGCGTGCGGCACTGTGGCGTTGTTGGGCCGAGCGCGGATGGTCGGTGGCCAGGCTCAAGGTCGGATGTTCGTCGCCCAACTGTTGCTTCCAGTAATCCAACTGGCGCTGGCCTTCACCCTCGGCCAGCCATTGGCGCTGCCAACTGCCGTAGTCGGCGTACTGCACAGTCAGGGCCGGCAACTCGACGGCCTGGCCTTGGGACGCGGCGGCATAGAGGCGCGAAAATTCGTCGATCAATACATTCAGCGACCAGCCGTCGGCAATGATGTGGTGCAGGGTCACCAGCAACTGGTGATCTTCATCGTCCAGGCGCAACAGGGTGACCCACAGCAGCGGGCCTTGTTCCAGGTCGAATACGGTACGTGCCTCGTCCTCGCGGATCTGCGCGGCGCGGGCTTCACGCTCGGCCACGGGCAGGTCGCGCAGGTCGATGACTTGCACGGCAAATTCACGCTGGGCATCGACGCGCTGGTAGCCCTGGCCGTCACGCTCATAGAACCGCGTACGCAGCGCTTCGTGGCGCTGGATCAGTTGCGCGAAGCTTGCATGCAGCGCGTCTTCGTCCAGCTCGCCACGCAGGCGCAGGGCACCGGGGATGGTGTAGGCGCTGCTTTGCGGGTCCAATTGCCAGGTGATCCACAGGCGGTTTTGCGCCAGGGATTGCGGCATCTCCTGCTGGCGTGACAAGGCACTGATTGCGCCCTGGGCCACACCCCCGTCCAGCTGCAACTGCCCGATGCCGGCAGCGAAATCGGCCAGCACCGGCGCCTCGAATAACAGGCGCAGGTTGAGTTCCAGGCCCAGGGTTTCGCGCAGGCGGGCGACCACCTGGGTGGCGCTGATGGAGTTGCCACCAAGCAAGAAGAAATGGTCATCGCCAGCCACTTGTGCCACCTGCAGCTGTTCACACCAGATCGCCGCAATCTGCTGTTGCAGTGCTGATTGCAGGCCCTCCTCGCCGGCCTGCCCGCCCTGTTCGGGGAACTGCGCGTAGCTGTCGAGGCTGCCATCGGCCAGGCGGGTGCGGCAGGCCGAACGCTGGAGCTTGCCACTGGAGGTTTTCGGCAACGCGCCGGGGTTGAGCAGCAGCACCACGCACGGCGCCTCTTGATAGGCCTCGGCCACCGCCTGGCGAATGGCTTTGATCAGGGCTTCGGGCGGCAGGATCTTCTGTACGCTGCGGCTGATTTCTGCGGCGATACCGATGCCTTCCAGGCCCTGGTCGTTCACTGCAAAGGCCGCGACACGCCCCTTGCGCACCACTTCCACTTCGCGTTCGACGGTTTGCTCGATGTCCTGCGGGTACAGGTTGTGGCCACGCACAATCAGCAGGTCTTTCAGGCGCCCGGTGATAAACACCTCGCCGTCGCGCATAAAGCCCAGGTCCCCGGTGCGCAACCAGGTGCGCCCGGCGTGCGACACAAACGTCTTGGCGGTGGCTTCGGGGTTGCGCCAGTAGCCGTGGGCAATGCTCGGGCCGGTGGCCCAGATTTCGCCGACACAGTTGTCGGCCAGTTCAGCCAGGGTCTGCGGTTCGACGATCAGCACCCCATGCTCGGGCTGGCTGGTGCCGCAGCTCATGATCGCACTGCCCTGCCCTGGCTCGGCCCGGTTGGCGGCCAGCGCCTGCTCGTCCACGCGCAACGCCGGGATGCCCTGGCCACGGGTGCCGCCAGCGACAAACAGGGTCGCCTCGGCCAGGCCATAGGAGGCAAAGAAGTTGTTCGGGGTAAAACCACAGCAGGCGAATTTTTCGGCGAAGCGCTCCAGGGTGTCGAGGCGGATCGGCTCGGAGCCGGAATAGGCCACGCGCCAATGGCTCAGGTCCAGGCGCTCCAGGGCCGAGTCGCTGACCCGCTCGCTGCACAGGCGGTAGGCGAAGTCCGGGCCGCCGCTGATGGTCCCGCGGTATTGGCTGATCGCTTCCAGCCAGCGCAGGGGCCGGCCAAGGAAGTACGCCGGCGACATCAACACACACGGCACGCCGCTGAAGATCGGTTGCAGCAGGCCACCGATCAGGCCCATGTCGTGGTACAGCGGCAGCCAGCTGACAATCACGTCATCGGGGTTGAGGTCGATGCCAAACCCGCGGCGAATCAGCAGTTCGTTGGCCACCAGGTTGCCGTGGGTGACTTGCACGCCCTTGGGCAAGGCCGTGGAGCCGGAGGTGTATTGCAGGAAGGCGATATCGTTGTCCTGCAGGTTTGGCGCGACCCAATCAGCGGCGATTTCGCTGTGCAGCTCATCCACGCAGAGCAACGGCGGCGCTTGCTCGATCTGCCTCAGGGCATCGCGTAAACCGCTGCTGGTCAGTAACAGCCTGGGCTCGGCATCGGCGATGATCGACAGCAAGCGCTCCTGGTGATGCCGGCGGGTGGACTCCGGCGGATAGGCCGGCACCGCGATCACCCCGGCATACAGGCAGCCAAAGAACGCCGCGACATAATCCGGGCCGCTGGGGAACAGCAACACCGCACGCTCGCCCAGGCCGGCCGAGGCCTGCAGGGCGGCGGCAATGGTGCGGGCGCGCAGGTCCAGGTCACGGTAGCTGAGCACCACACTGTCATCGGCGGACTCGGCCAAAAAGCGCAGGGCCACCTGGTCCGGGGTCTGCGCGGCACGGCGCTGGAGGGACTGGACCAGGGTGCGGGGAAGTTCGAGGGCGTCCATCATGAGGGGTTCCTGCCTGCAATCGGCTTACGGGGAAATCGGGGGATAGGGGGCGTGTCGCGGCGTATTCAGCCGGCCGCCTGCCGCGCCGGGCCATGGTGCCAGCGGGTCGATGGGCTCATCTCAGACACCCCTGCCTGGAACGCCGGGTTCTCGCGATACAAACGCATGTCGTCCTCCTCTGGGTGCACATCCATGGCCGGCGTGTTGGCGGGCCTGTCACCAATGAGAACGGATGGCCCGGCAAAATAATTACTCGACAGGCCAAGGTCCGCAGACAAAGAGAAGTGCCTCACCGTTTGCATTTCGGTATAAGATTAGTTCCGCTTCTCATTTGACAATCATTATCATTAAGAATAATTTGTTGCCCGATGTGTAGGAGGCCTCAGCAGGGATGCCCTCCACTAACCTTATTGCAGCAAGGTGATTTCCATGACGGAACAAGTATCCACAAGCAGGTGCGATTCACCGTTACTCCAGGCGTTTGTCGATAATCGACTGATCCTGGTCAAGATCGCGGCGCGCATTACCGGCTGCCGTTCCCGCGCCGAAGATGTGGTGCAGGACGCCTACTTCAGACTGCAATCGGCACCGCAGATCACCTCATCGTTCAAGGCGCAACTGAGCTATCTGTTCCAGATCGTGCGCAACCTGGCTATCGACCACTACCGTAAACAGGCCCTGGAACTGAAATACTCCGGGACGGAAGAGGAAGGCTTGAATGTGGTTATTCATGGCGCTTCACCGGAAACCTCGCATATCAATTTTTCCACCCTGGAAAACATCGCCGACGCCCTGACCGAGTTGCCCCAGCGCACGCGCTACGCGTTCGAGATGTACCGCCTGCATGGCGTGCCGCAGAAGGACATTGCCAAGGAACTGGGCGTGTCGCCGACCCTGGTCAACTTCATGATCCGCGATGCGTTGGTGCACTGCCGTAAGGTTTCGGGGACGCATAGCGATACCTTTGCCCGACGCGTCTGAGCACCCCGCAATTGCAATCACGGGTGAGCTTGTGTGGGAGCGGACTTGCTCGCTCCCACACATTTGATATTCGTTGCCCTGTAGCGCTCAGACCAACCCACACCGCTCAAAAAACCGCTCCCGCCCCAGGATCATCAGCGCCGCACGCTTGTGGGGGAAATCGAATTCCTTCTCGCAGTGGAAACACTGGTTCTGCATATGCCCGATCATCTTCGCATTGTCGGCTCGCGGTTCCGCCACCACGCGTTGGGTGCGCGGGTCGTCGAGGAACAGGTAGTGCACCAGCGCCGACAGCCAACTGGCAACCTTGTGCGGCCCACGGTGATGCTCCTCCCCCACCAGCATATGGATACCCCGGTCGTAATCGTCCGCATCATAGAACGGCGCGATGCGGTCTTCCTTGGCCCAATAGGCCTCGAAATAGGCAAAGGGTTCATCGTCGAGACAGCCGATCAGCGTCAGGGTATGCGGGTCGGCGTCCAGCTTCGCCAGGTAGTCGCGATGCTGCTCCAGGCTGCCGCTTTCCTGCCAGAAGTTGGCGACCCGCGCGCTGTTCTGCCAGCGATTGAAGCGCGCCAGGTCGACATCGATTTCCAGCGTACGCAGTGAGATCCACGCACCCAGGCGTGCATCGAAGCGTCGATAGACTTCACCGCGCGGCTTGGGCGCACGCACCGGATGGCGCTTGCCGTTGCTGATAATCATCTGCTGCGGATAGGCATCATTCAACGGCTGGCCCAACCACGGCTGCGGCAATTGCCAGAACAGGGTGCGCTCGCAACGCAACTGCCCCACCACGTCGGTGGCCAGCAGCAGGCCGCTGCGCAGGGCCTCGTCAGGGGTGTGCTCCAGGTGCCAGGTCAGTTGCTGGCGCTCGGGTTCCCGGGCAAACAGCCAGTAACACGCCGCCCACAAGGCTTGCACCGAAGGAACCTCAGCGGGGTTTTGCAGATGCACGTCCAGTGCATCGCCGCGCGCCAGGCGCAGGCGCACCAACGGCTGGCCTGCAAGGGTCAGGGTCAGGCGGCTATCGCTTTCGTCTGCGTTCAGGGTGGGCCCTGCCGGAAGTGGCAGGACTGACAAATCATTGGGATTAGGCATGGAAGGGGCTCACGGTAATCATCGACAGTTAGACGAAGTGACGTGAACCAACAGCAAAAATTTAAGCGCCGTTCCCGGGATCAGGGCGCATCCGCTACCGGCAGCACATCGATGCGGTACGGTTCGAAGATCTTCAGCAACTCGCCACTGTCGCGCAGGCCCTTGAGCAACTCGGCAAACGCCGGGCCACTGATCGCTGCCTTGGGCCGCAGCAATGCGTAGTGGTGGTAGACCTGGTCAATGCGTTCGGACACCAGGAACTGCCCGGCAGTGTCGGCATTGCGCACCATGAAGTCACTGAGGTAGGAGCGCGTCACCAGGGCGATATCCGCACGGCCACGGGTCACCATCAGCAAGTTGCTGTCATGGGAATAGGTCAACGTGGCATTGAACTGCGCGGCCATGGCCTTGGGGTCGGGGTTGAAGTTGGCAAAGGCGTAGTGATAACCGCTGAACACCGCCAGGCGCTTGCCCTTGAGCTCGGCGAAATACCCTTGGTCGCGACCGGGCTGGCGCTGGGCGACAAAAATCTCGGCGTCCTCCAGGCCCATGTCGACGCTGGTATGGGGAATATCCTGCCACCCCCACTGCGGGTTCTCGAAGATGGCCATGTCGACCCGGCCTTGTTCGAAATCACGAAAACGCCGGGGGATGGACGTCGGCACCAGCACGAATTGGTACTCGGTCTGCGCACGATTCAGCGCCTCCAGCAGTTGCGGCAGCAATCCGGTGTCGGCGCCCTGCTCCGGACGCACGGTGTACGGCGGAAAATGCGCGGCACCGATCCGCACCAACTGGGCCGCCGAAACTTGCGCCTGCCACAGGGTGCCCATTGCCAATACTGTAAGTCCCGCAGCCAGCCGCAATGGCGAAAACATCAGGCACGCACCGTTCAAATCTGAATCTCGCTAAGCTAGGCGTTTTTGTCTGGAGAGACAACTTTCGGCCCGACAATAAATGGCTTGCGCTCCAGGCCTAATCAGCCTTGAGAACCATCAGCAACGCCTCATCGGCCAATTGTTCGAGGGTCATGCTGCCCTGGGCGCGGAACCAGGTCGTGGTCCAGGACAACGCCCCGGTCAGAAAACGCCGGGTGATAAACACATCCCCCTTGATATAACCCGCCTGCTTGGCCTCGCCCAGCACCTGCAGCCAGATGTTTTCGTAGACATCACGCAACGCCAGCACCTGGGCCTGCCCTTCTGCCGACAGCGAACGCCATTCATACACCAGCACGGCCATGGCTTCGCCGCTGCCGCCCATGATCGACTGCAACTCACAGCGAATCAGCGCCAGCACCCGCTCGCGCACGTTGCCCGCTTCGGCCAGGGAGGCGTGCATCAGCGCGGTGTTGTAATGGATGGTTTCTTCCATCACCGCCCGCAGGATTTCGTCCTTGCTCTTGAAGTGATGAAAGATGCTGCCGGACTGGATCCCCACGGCACTGGCCAGGTCACGCACGGTAGTGCGTTCAAAGCCCTTGTTGCGAAACAGGTGGGCCGCGGTCTGCAGCAGCTTGCCCCGGGCGCTGTCGGGGTCGGTCAGTTGCCCGCCGTCCACCATGGTGCGCATCACCTCCAGGGCTTTTTGCTCATCCATGCTGCTCTCCTCAACTACTTTGATTGCGTCATGGCCGGCAATTTAGGCCGTGACAGCCACCCAAGCAAGCGCTTGGGCAAAAGTTATGAGCGGAGTTTACAAACCAAGCGCTTGCTTGGTAGTCTCGACCCAGCGATTTTCCAGAGAAGGACGTCCCATGGACAAGACCGTTCGTATCGGCTGCGCCAGTGCATTCTGGGGCGACACCTGCACCGCCGCCGCGCAGTTGGTGCACGGCGGCGCCCTGGATTACCTGGTGTTCGACTACCTGGCGGAGGTCACCATGTCGATCCTCGCCGGGGCGCGGATGAAGGATCCCCAGGCCGGCTACGCGACGGACTTTGTCGAAGTGCTTGCGCCATTGCTCGCCGATATCCAGCGCCAGGGCATCCGCGTGATCAGTAACGCCGGCGGCATCCACCCCCAGGCCTGCGCCGCGGCATTGCAGGCTGCCTGCGACCAGGCACGGGTGCCGCTGAAAATCGCCGTGGTGCTGGGCGACGACCTGCAACCGCAGTTCAAGCAACTGCAGGGCATCAACGATATGTTCAGCGGCGCGCCGTTGCCGGCGATGTGCGTGTCGACCAATGCCTACCTCGGCGCGCCGGGCATCGTCCAGGCCCTGCAACTGGGCGCCGATATCGTCATCACCGGGCGCGTAGTGGACAGCGCGGTGGTCAGCGCGGCCCTGGTGCATGAATTCAACTGGTCGTGGCAGGACTACGACCGACTGGCCCAGGCCGCGCTGGCCGGGCATATCATCGAATGCGGCGCGCAGTGCACCGGCGGCAACTTCACCGATTGGCACGAGGTGCCGGACTACGAGCACATCGGCTTCCCGATTGTCGACGTCAGCGCCGACGGCCAGTTCACCGTCAGCAAAGCTGCGGGCACGGGCGGGTTGATCAGCGAACTGAGCGTCGCCGAACAACTGCTGTATGAAATCGGCGACCCCCGCGCCTATCTGCTGCCGGATGTGATCTGCGACTTCAGCCAGGTCACGCTGGAGCAACAAGGCGAAAACCGCGTACGCCTGCGCGGTGCCAAAGGCCTGGCGCCGACCGATCAGTACAAAGTCAGCGCCACCTACCCCGACGGTTTTCGCTGCACCGCCAGTTGCCTGCTGGCCGGCATGGATGCGGTGGCCAAGGCCGAGCGGGTCAGCCAGGCGATCATCAACAAGACTTCGCAACTGTTCAGCCAGCGCGGCTGGGCGCCCTATACCGAGGTCAATATTGAATTGCTCGGCAGCGAAGCCACCTACGGCGCCCACGCCCGGCGCCAGGATTGCCGCGAGGTGGTGCTCAAACTGGCGGTGCGCCACCCGAACAAACAAGCGCTGGTGCTGTTCGCCCGGGAAATTGCCCAGGCAGCCACCGGCATGGCGCCGGGCCTGACCGGCATAGTTGGCGGCAGGCCCACCGTGTATCCGCTGATCCGCCTGTTTTCGTTCCTGATCGATAAGCGCGCCTGCACCTTGAGCGTCGACTTCCAGGGCCAGTCCCACCCCTGCGAGCTGCCTGCCACAGCGGCCCTGGGCACGCCCCACACACCGCTCGACCCACCCAAGCCCGAAGGCCGTGCCGATGCCAGCGTGCCCTTGGTCAAACTGGCCGTGGCGCGCTCCGGTGACAAGGGCAATCACAGCAATATCGGGGTGATCGCGCGCCGCCCCGAATACTTGCCGTGGATCGCTGAGGCGTTGACGCCCGAGGTGATCGTCGACTGGATGAGCCACGTCCTCGACCCACTGCATGGGCGCGTGGAACGCTGGTACCTGCCCGGCAGCCACAGCCTCAATTTCCTCCTCGAAAACGCCCTGGGCGGCGGCGGTATCGCCAGCCTGCGCATCGACCCACAGGGCAAGGCCTTCGCCCAGCAACTGCTGGAAATACCGGTTGCCGTGCCCCGCCACCTCGCCGATCAACTCAACTAAGGGACTCTCGCCGTGGCCTTCGACTCGATCTTCAAAGCCGACCTGTTCCTGGGGCAGACCATTATCGTCACCGGTGGCGGCAGTGGCATCGGCCGTTGCACCGCCCATGAACTGGCAGCCCTCGGCGCCCATGTGGTGCTGGTGGGGCGCAAGCCGGAAAAACTGCAAGGTGTCGCCCAGGAAATCAGCGATGACGGCGGCCGCGCCAGTTGGCAGGCCTGCGATATTCGTGATGAAGAAGCGGTCAAGGCGCTGGTCAGCCAGATCATCGAAGCACACGGGCCAATCCACGGCCTGGTGAACAACGCAGGTGGCCAATACCCCTCGCCCCTGGCGTCGATCAATCAAAAAGGCTTTGAAACGGTGCTGCGCACCAACCTGGTGGGCGGTTTCCTGATGGCGCGTGAGGTGTTCAACCAATCCATGAGCAAACCTTCTTTGGGAACAAAAGGCGGCGCCATCGTCAACATGCTGGCCGATATGTGGGGCGGCATGCCTGGCATGGGCCACTCCGGCGCGGCACGCTCGGGGATGGACAACTTCACCAAGACCGCCGCGTTCGAGTGGGGCTACGCCGGGGTGCGGGTCAATGCCGTGGCGCCAGGCTGGATCGCCTCCAGCGGCATGGACACCTACGAAGGTGCGTTCAAGGCGGTGATCCCGACCCTGCGCGAGCATGTACCGCTCAAGCGCATTGGCACCGAGTCGGAAGTCAGCGCGGCGATTGTGTTCCTGCTCAGCCCCGCCGCCGCGTTCGTCAGCGGCAGCACCCTGCGCATCGACGGCGCCGCCAGCCTGGGCAGCCGTGCCTGGCCGCTGCACAAGGCGCAGGCGCCGAGCCCGTCCTTCAATGGTTTTCACCGCGCCTACCTGCCGGATGTACTCAAGGAGGGCCAATAAACCATGCCGGTCATCGACTCCCAACTCGACGCCCACAGCCCGCAGTTCGCGCAGAACCGCGAGGCCATGCTCACCGCCATCAACCACCTGCGCCAACTGGAACAGAACCTGTTGGACAAGGCCGCCGAAGCCAAGGGCAAGTTCGACAAACGCGGCCAACTGCTGCCCCGCGAACGCCTGAACCTGTTGCTCGACCCCGGTGCGCCCTTCCTCGAACTGGCGAGCCTGGCCGGCTACAAGCTGCACGACGACAAGGACGGCAGCGCCGCCGGTGGCGGCTTGATTGCCGGTATCGGCTATGTCAGCGGCGTGCGCATGCTGGTGGTGGCCAATAACAGTGCGATCAAGGGCGGCACGATCTCGCCATCGGGCCTGAAAAAATCCCTGCGCCTGCAACAGATCGCCATGGAAAACAAACTGCCGGTGGTGACGCTGGCCGAAAGCGGCGGCGCCAACCTCAACTACGCCGCCGAGATTTTCGTCGAAGGTGCGCGCAGCTTTGCCAACCAGGCACGGATGTCGGCCATGGGCCTGCCGCAGATCACCGTAGTCCACGGCTCGGCCACCGCTGGCGGTGCCTATCAGCCGGGACTTTCGGATTACGTGGTGGTAGTGCGCGGCAAGGCCAAGCTGTTTCTGGCCGGCCCACCGTTGCTCAAGGCGGCCACTGGCGAAGTGGCGACGGATGAAGAGCTGGGTGGCGCCCAGATGCATGCGCAAACCGCCGGTACCGCCGAATACCTGGCCGAAAATGATGCCGATGGCGTGCGCATCGTGCGCGAGATTGTCAGCCTATTGCCGTGGGACGACCGGCTGCCGCCTATACAGGTGCGGGCCTACGCCGAGCCGCTGTATCCGATTGAAGAGTTGCTGGGCCTGATCCCCGACGACCCGAAAAAGCCCTACGACGCACGGGAAATCATCGCGCGCATCGCCGACGGCTCCAACTTTCTCGAATTCAAGGGCGAGTACGATCCCCACACCGTCTGCGGTCACTTGCAGATCCAGGGCCGCGCCTGCGGGTTTATCGGCAACAACGGCCCAATCACCCCCAAGGGCGCGAGCAAGGCCGCGCAGTTTATCCAGCTGTGCGACCAGAGCCAGACCCCGCTGCTGTTCTTCCACAACACCACCGGTTTTATGGTCGGCACCGAATCCGAACAACAAGGGGTGATCAAGCACGGCGCGAAGATGATCCAGGCGGTGGCCAATGCCCGCGTGCCCAAGCTGACTGTGGTGGTCGGCGGTTCCTACGGCGCCGGCAACTATGCGATGTGCGGCCGCGGCCTGGACCCGCGCTTTATCTTTGCCTGGCCCAACAGCCGCACCGCTGTGATGGGCGGAGCCCAGGCCGGCAAAGTGCTGCGCATTGTCACCGAGGCCAAGCAATTGAAAGACGGCCTGGTGCCCGATCCCAAGATGCTCGACATGCTCGAACAGGTCACCGCACAGAAACTCGATAGCCAGTCCACGGCCCTGTATGGCAGCGCCAACCTGTGGGACGACGGGCTGATTGACCCACGGGACACCCGCACCTTGCTGGGTTACCTGCTGGATATCTGCCAAGAGGCCCAGGTGCGCCAATTGCAACCCAACAGCTTCGGCGCCGCGCGCTTTTAACGATCAGGAGAACAATAAAAATGATCTTCACCCAGGAACACGAAGAGCTGCGTCGTACCATACGGGCTTTTGTCGACCGCGAGATCAACCCCCATGTCGACGCATGGGAAAAAGCCGGGCGCTTCCCGATCCACGAGATTTTCCGCAAGGCCGGTGACCTCGGCCTGCTGGGCATCTCCAAGCCCGAGAAGTTCGGCGGCATGGGCCTGGACTACAGCTACTCCATAGTCGCCGCCGAAGAGTTCGGCACCATCCACTGCGGCGGTATCCCGATGTCCATCGGCGTGCAGACCGATATGTGTACCCCGGCCCTCGCACGTTTTGGCTCCGATGAGTTGCGCGAGGAATTCCTGCGCCCGGCCATCAGCGGCGAACAAGTGGGCTGCATCGGCGTCTCGGAAACCGGCGCCGGCTCCGACGTGGCGGGCTTGAAAACCCACGCGCGCAAGGATGGCGACGACTATGTGATCAACGGCAGCAAGATGTGGATCACCAACTCCCCCAGTGCCGATTTTATCTGCCTGCTGGCCAACACCTCGGACGGCAAGCCCCATATCAACAAGTCACTGATCATGGTGCCGATGAACACCCCCGGTATCAGCGTCAGCCCGCCCCTGGAAAAGCTCGGCATGCACAGCTCGGAAACTGCCCAGGTGTTTTTCGATGATGTGCGCATCCCCCAGCGCAACCGCATCGGCCATGAAGGCGCGGGGTTCATGATGCAGATGCTGCAATTCCAGGAGGAACGGCTGTTTGGCGCAGCCAATATGATCAAGGGCCTGGAATCGTGCATCGACAGCACCATCGCCTACTGCAAGGAGCGCCAGACCTTCGGCAAGGCCTTGATCGACAACCAGGTGATCCACTTCCGCCTGGCCGAACTGTCCACCGAGATCGAATGCCTGCGTGCGCTGGTCTACCAGGCCACCGAGCAATACATCAAGGGCCAGGACGTGACGCGGCTGGCCTCGATGGCCAAGCTCAAGGCCGGGCGCCTGGGCCGTGAAGTCAGCGACAGTTGCCTGCAATACTGGGGCGGCATGGGTTTTATGTGGGACAACCCGGTGGCCCGCGCCTATCGCGATGTGCGCCTGGTATCGATTGGCGGCGGTGCCGACGAAATCATGCTGGGGATCATCTGCAAACTGATGGGCACGCTGCCGGGTAAAAAGTCGTGAATGCCTGCGAGACGCTGATGCTGGAGCCGCACAACGGCGTGCTGCATGTCACCCTCAATCGCCCGCAGAGCCGCAATGCCATGAGTGTGCAGATGGTCAGCGAGCTGCGCACGGTGCTGGCGGATGTCGCGCGTAACGAGCAGGTGCGGGCATTGGTGATCAGCGGCGCCGGTGGGCATTTCTGTGCCGGCGGTGATGTAAAGGACATGAGCCGTGCGAGCAGCCGCGAGGGCTTGCGAGATCTGAACCGGGTGTTTGGTGCGCTGCTGCAAGAGGTCCAGGCATTGCCGCAGGTGGTGATCGTGGTGTTGCAGGGTGCGGTGTTGGGAGGTGGTTTTGGCCTGGCGTGCGTTAGCGACATTGCGATTGCCGATCACCAGGCGCAGTTCGGCTTGCCGGAAACCAGCCTCGGCGTGCTGCCGGCACAGATCGCACCCTTTGTGGTGCAGCGTATCGGCCTGACCCAGGCCCGGCGCCTGGCGTTGACGGCGGCGCAGTTTGACGGGGTCGAGGCGCAGCGCCTGGGGGTGGTGCATTTTGTCGAGCATGATCCCCAGGGGTTGGCGCAGCGCCTGGATGAGGTGTTGGGCCAGGTGTTGCGTTGTGCGCCGCGTGCCAATGCCCGGACCAAGGCGTTGTTGCTCCAGAGCCTGGATCAGCCATTGGAACTGCTGCTGGATCAGGCTGCCGATTGGTTTGCCGAAGCAGTGACCGGGGAAGAAGGCATTGAGGGAACACGGGCGTTTGTCGAGAAGCGCAAGGCCAGGTGGGTGAGTTGATCTTGAAAACGCCACATCCCCTGTGGGAGCTGGCTTGCCTGCGATGCGGGCACCTCGGTCTGTCAGGGATACCGAGGTGATGCAATCGCAGGCAAGCCAGCTCCCACATAAGCCAACACCTGCGCAACCAATCAAACAGGGACCGAACATGCCCAGCTTCAATAAAATACTGATCGCCAACCGCGGCGAAATCGCCTGCCGGATCCAGCGCACCGCCCAGGCCCAGGGCTACCGCACCGTGGCAGTCTATAGCGAGGCCGACGCCAACGCCCTGCACGTCCACATGGCCGACGAAGCCGTCAACATCGGCCCAGCCCCGGTGCAGCAGTCCTACTTGAACATCCCGGCGATCCTCGACGCCGCGCGCCTCACCGGCGCCGATGCGGTCCACCCCGGTTATGGCTTTCTGTCGGAAAACCCCGAGTTCGCCAAGGCCTGCATCGCCGCCGGCCTGGTATTCATCGGCCCCAGCGCCCACGCCATCGAACTAATGGGCAGCAAGCGCCTGTCGAAAATCGCCATGCTCGCCGCGGGTGTGCCGTGCATTGCCGGCTATCAGGGCAGCGCACAAGACGACGCCACCCTGCAAAACGAGGCCGAACGCATCGGCTACCCGCTGATGATCAAGGCCAGTGCTGGCGGCGGCGGACGCGGCATGCGCCTGGTGCATACGCCTGCGCAACTACTAGAACAGTTGCACACCGCACGCTCCGAAGCCCTGAACGCGTTTGGCAGCAACGAGCTGATTCTGGAGCAGGCGTTGATTGCGCCACGCCATGTGGAAATCCAGCTGTTCGGCGACGCCCACGGCAACCTGATCTACCTGGGCGAGCGTGATTGCTCGGTGCAGCGCCGCCATCAGAAGGTCATCGAAGAAGCGCCCTGCCCGGTCATGACCGCCGAGCTGCGCCAGGCCATGGGCGAGGCGGCGCTCAAGGCTGGGCGCGCGGTGGAGTATGTCGGTGCTGGCACCGTGGAATTCCTGCTGGACCAGAACGGGCAGTTCTATTTCCTGGAAATGAACACCCGCCTGCAGGTGGAACACCCGGTTACCGAACTGATCACCGGCCTGGACCTGGTGGATTGGCAACTGCAAATCGCCGCCGGCCTACCCCTGCCGTTGCGCCAGGAGCAGGTGACGCTGACCGGCCATGCCATGGAGGTGCGACTGTACGCCGAGGACCCGGCCCAGGGTTTCTTGCCACAAACCGGCGAGGTACTGCGCTGGGAGCCGGCGGCCGGCGTCAGGGTCGACCATGGCTTGCAGGCCCCGCAGCACATCAGCCCGTTCTATGACCCAATGCTGGGCAAGATCATCGCCCATGGCGCCACTCGCGAAGAGGCGCGGCGCAAGCTGCTGCGCGCGGTGCAGGACTGCGTGTTGCTGGGGGTTCCCAGCAATCAGCGGTTACTGGCGGACCTGCTCCAGCATCCACAGTTTGTCGCGGCAGATTTCAGCACCGGGTTTATCGCCGAACACTTCAGCGATATTGCCCGCCCCGCCATCAGCGAAGAAGCGCTGGCACTGGCCGCCGCCCTGTTCTATCGGCACAGCTCGGCAGTGCATCGCCCGGCCCTGGCGGGCTGGCGCAACAACGCCAACGTGCCCTGGACCTGCCGCCTGGGCATCGATGAACACCGTCACGAGGTCAGCGTGCGGCTATTGGCGGACGATCATGTGCAAGTCGCCAACATCGATATACACATCCGCCACAGCGACGGGCGTTGGGCCAGCCTGGACATCAATGGCGTTCGGCGACGGGTTGCCTATCACCTGCAAGGCACCCAGCTCTGGCTGTTGCACGCCGGCAACAGCCTGTGCGTGAGCAATCAGACACAAACCGTGGCCAGTCGTGAAACGCCAGCCAGCAACGGTACGGTCAAGGCGCCGATGGACGGGGCCATCATTCTGGCGCAGGTGCGCGAAGGCGATAGGGTGAGCAAAGGCCAACTGCTGCTGGTGCTCGAAGCCATGAAAATGGAGCACCCGCTCAAGGCGGGCATCGACGGTGTGGTCAAGGCCATTCACGTCACCGCAGGCGATCAGGTGCGCAATCGCCAGGTATTGCTGCAGATCGAGTAGCCCTGGGCGGAACTACCAGGCTTGGCTACGCTCTATCCCCATCAGAAAGGGATGAGTACGGGAACCTGCGATGCCTCATTGGCTGATTATTGATCTTGAAGCCACAACGGATGAAGGCGGCTGGCCCGTGTCGGAGATGGAAATCATCGAAATCGGCGTGAGCCTGGTCAACCGTCAAGGCCGCGAACTGGATCACTTCCAGCGTTTCGTGCGGCCGTTGCGCCGCCCGCTGTTGACGCCGTTCTGTCGCCAGTTGACGCACATCAGCCAGGCCAATATCGACAGCGCTGCGCCGTTGACCGAGGTCTGGCCGCTGTTCGAACGCTGGCTGGGCCAGCATCATTCGCGCCTGGAAGGCTGGGCCAGTTGGGGCGACTACGATCGCCAGCAACTGGAGCTGGAGTGGCAGCGCCATGGCTTGGCCAGTGTGCTTGGCCAGACACGCCATGTGAACCTCAAACAACGCTTCGCCAAGGCCCGGCGCCTGGACAAGCCGCTGGGGCTCAATGGCGCGTTGCAACTGGCGGGCATGCAGTTCAACGGCCAGCAACACCGGGCACTGGAAGATGCGCGTAACACGGCACGCTTGCTGCCGTTGATTTTGCCCGTGTAGAAGGCATACTGGCCGGCCTTTCTTGCCCCTTTTTTCGAGGATTCACCCATGTTCAAAGTCAATGAGTACTTCGACGGCACCGTCAAGTCGATCGCTTTCGGTACCCCGGAAGGCCCGGCGACCATCGGCGTCATGGCACCGGGTGAATACGAATTCGGCACGGCCCAGCGGGAAATCATGCACGTGGTCTCGGGCGCGTTGAGCGTCAAGTTGCCAGGTAGCGATGCCTGGGAAACCTTCGCCGCCGGCAGCCAGTTCAATGTGCCTGCCGACAGCAAGTTCCAGCTCAAGGTGGCCGTGGACACTGCCTACCTGTGCGAATACCGCGGCTAAGCCTTTACCCCGCGCAAAAAAATGCCCGTCTCTGTGAGACGGGCATTTTTTGTGAAGCCTGGTTTACTCCAGGATCGTCACCGGCATGCCGACTTCCAGGCGGCCAACCCCGTCATTGACCAGGTTCTGGCCGAACATCACGCCATCGGGCTCTTTACGGTAGGTTTCCAAGGTTGCCAGCGGCTGACGGTCAGCACTGCGCTCACCGGTTGCCGGGTCGATGGTGGTGAGAATGCAACGGGAACAGGACTTGACCACCCGCAACTCCACATCGCCAATGCGGATACGCTTCCAGCCATCCTCGGCAAAGGCCTCGCTGCCTTCAATCACCAGGTTGGGGCGAAAGCGCAGCATTTCCATGGGCCGACCGATACGCTGCGACAGATCGTCGAGGGACGCCTGGCCAATCAGCAACAACGGAAAACCGTCAGCGAACGCAACCTGGTCATCATCCTTGCCGTAACCAGCCGCCGTGGTACGCGCGCGCTCCAGGGGCACCTGTACCAGCCGGGTCGGTTTGCCGATAAAGTCGCTGACCCAGCGTGCCGCTTCATCGCCGGCATCGGGAACCCGCAAGGTGTCGCGCCAAATGGTGACACCACGCAACTCGGCGTCAGCGCCGGGCAACGCCACCTCCAGGGTGGGCCGGCCGGCCCCGCTCAAGGTCAGGCCACCGCTGGCATTCCAGAGTGCCGACAGCTGGCTCATCTGCGCCACCGCCCGCTGGGTCAGGAAACGCCCGCTGGCCTCATCCACCAACATCCAGCGTCGATCCCCGTCCAGCCCGAGTTTATCCAGGCCGATATGCGCCAAGGTTTCTGCCTTGCCTGACTTCAAGGGGTACCGATACAACGCACTGAGACGAAGCATGAGCCTGGGTTCCTGTGAGCAAAAACGTCACCCTATACGAGGCCGCTGGCAGAATCAAAATATCCGCTGGCATTCGAGGCCACCATCACCTGTAGGCCCCGGCAGGGGATCAGGCCGGGACTTCATCCAGCATCAGGCGCTGGCGCACCACGTCCACCAGTTTGTCGGGCTGGAACTTGGAGAGGAAGTTGTCGCAACCGACCTTCTTCACCATCGAGTCGTTGAAACTGCCAGACAACGAGGTGTGCAGCACCACATAGAGACCGCGCAGGCGCGGGTCGTTGCGGATCTCGGTAGTCAGGCGGTAACCGTCCATCTCGGGCATTTCGGCATCGGTGAAGATCATCAACAGTTTGTCGGTCATCACCACACCGCTGTCCGCCCACGCCTTGAGCATGTTCAACGCCTTGAGGCCGTCACTGGCGATATGCATCTTGACCCCCAGTTGCCCCAGGGTGTCGCGCAGTTGCGACAAGGCCACATTGGAGTCATCTACCAACAGCACTTCGCGGCCACGGGCCCGTTCGAGCACCGGGTCTTCGAGCTTTTCCCGGGAGACCTTGGCGTTGTAGGGCACGATCTCGGCAAGGACTTTTTCCACGTCGATGATCTCGACCAACTGCTCATCCACCTTGCTGATCGCCGTGAGGTAGTGCTGGCGCCCGGCGCTGGCCGGCGGCGGCAGGATCGACTCCCAGGTCATGTTGACGATACGGTCGACGCCGCCCACCAGGAAGGCCTGTACCGAACGGTTGTACTCGGTAACGATAATGGTGCTGTTAGGCCCCGGCACCAGCGGGCGCATGCCGATGGCCTGGGACAGGTCGATCACCGGCAAGGTCTGGCCGCGCAGGTTGACCACGCCGCAGACAAACGGGTGGCGCTGGGGCATCAGCGTCAGCTTGGGCAATTGCAGGACTTCCTGCACCTTGAACACGTTGATCGCGAACAGCTGGCGCCCTGCCAGGCGAAACATGAGGATCTCCAGGCGATTCTCACCCACCAATTGCGTGCGTTGATCTACCGTGTCGAGAATGCCGGCCATTGAAGACTCCTGGGGTGCGCTGAAAGATTTGCTGCTTACTGGAAGAGGTTATCGGCAAACAGTGCCAGACCTTGACCCCGCTAAAATGCCACGCAAATGCATTGATGTCACACTGACATCATGCTTTACTGAAGTCATCTCACTGCCAGCCCGTCAGCCACGCGTGACCCTCAAAACACCACGAGGTTCCACGCCATAGGGGATTCCCCTAGTCACAATCGGGTCCAACCTGATATTCGCGATATCCAATAGCCATTAATGTGACGCCATTCTCATTGCATGAATGGAGTCAGGCTTTTGTTTGCTATCGCAAGCCCACGGCCCAAGGGCCTTCCAGGCATTAACACCTGGGCAATCGAAGTGATGCGAATGCCTCTGGATGTTTCTACTGCAAGCAGCGCCAGCAGTCACGACGCTCATCAGTCAAATAAAAGTACTACTAAAAAATCAGAAACGAACTACAGATTTCGGTCATATTTCGGCGCTAGTTTGCAGCTATTACGCCAGTACTACATCTCACTATCTGACCGTATGTTGTGGAGACTTTCATGATGAACGACGGTAAAGAGTGGCAAGATGCACTTCCCGAGTTCCTTCTGGAGGCCGAAATGCTGCTGGCCAAGTCGGAGGAATGCTTGAGCCACCTGCATTTGATCCGCAACGACAACGATGCCATCGACTGCATGAAAAACAGCCTGACCCGGCTGGCCGAGAAAGCCGACGCCATGGCGCTGGAAGTCATCGGCAATTTTTCGCGGCATATCCAGGCCCTGATCAGCAATGCCCAAAACCCGGTGCAACTGCATGATGCGGCGCTCTCAGCCCTGCATGACTGCCTGACATTACTGGCCTGGCAATTGGAATTGATCGATTTCAAGACCGGCAAGCTCAGCCTGGATGAAGCGGAACAAACCACGCTGATTGAAACCGTCGCCCGGCAGATCCCACAGAAGGACATTGGCAGCGCCTATCGCCAATCCATGCCCCACGCCTCCTGAACAGGCCTCGCGGTTAATCCGGGCATGCCAGTGGGTGCCCAACTAGTGCCCGAGCAGGTATTTAGCCAGCCAACTATCAATGAGCCAGCATTGGTAATAACGATGCAAGACAAGATTAATAATACAACTAGCCACCGTTGAACTAAGCACCGTTCCAGGCGACCAGCGGTAATTGTTGATGCTACTATTGCCGCGCTCGAAGTGGCTGACCGGCATGCTGTAAAAACCCCGAGAACGCCTTCGAACTCTTATCAGACTCAATATGCTTTTCAAACAGAGCCCAGTCAGCGGTCGTGACCGGTCTACCCGCAGCGAACACCCATCGGCTCCATCTGCTATGTACACCAGCCCCAAGTCACTCATCGCCAGGTTCGGATCCCGAAGCAGTACCCGCTGGATCACGCTTGGCCTGTGCCTGTGCGCGACCCTTGTCAGCCTGTGGGTATATGCCCACCAGGCTCCGCTGCCGATACTCCTGCTACTGCTCAACCTCGCCATCCTGGCCGCCGTTGGCCTGCAGCGTTGGCGCTCGCGCAAGTCCATCAAGTTTCAACCCCAGGAATTGGCAGACCGCCTGTTGCAAGTCCAGGAAAACGAGCGTCATCGCCTTAGCCGCGAACTGCATGACGATATCGGTCAACTGCTGACTGCCGCCAAGCTGCAATGTGACTGGCTCCAGCGTCGCCTGCCGGCAGAGTTGCAGGAGCAGTGCAATGTGCTGTGTAACACCCTCAACGAAACCCTGGCCAAGGTGCGCGACGTCTCGGCCATTCTCAACCCCCGGCAGTTGGCCAGCCTGGGCCTGGAAGCAAGCCTGCGCGCGCACCTGCTCAAGACCCTGGAAAACACCCCTGTGCACTGGAGCCTGGAATGCCAGCAACGCCTGGCCGGAATTCCGGAAGAGATGGCGGTGGCGGCCTTTCGTATCACCCAGGAGGCCGTGACCAACATGCTGCGCCATGCCCAGGCACGCAACCTGCTGGTGCGCCTGCAACGCCTGCCCCAGGGGTTGTCGCTGTTTATCAGTGATGACGGCCAGGGATTCTCGCCCGCTACCGACCCCGGCCTGGAGGGGCAACGAGGCATGGCGGGCATGTCCGAGCGCATTGATCAACTGGGAGGCACGTTGTCCGTCAAGAGCCAACCCGGCTTCGGGACACGGATCGAGGCGCTTTTCCCCTGGGCGCCCCGCGCCCTCGAACGGGCCAGTACGCCTAAGGTTTTAGAGTGACCTGCAATTTACTCCTGGTGGATGACCACGCACTGATCCGGGCCGGCGTGCGTGCGCTGATCCTCGATATCCCCGGCTACGCCGTGATCGGCGAAGCCAATGATGGCGCGCAGGTGCTGGCACAATTTACTGCCTTGCAGCCCGATATCGTCCTGCTGGACCTGTCGATGAAACACACCAGCGGCCTGGATGCGTTGCAGCAACTCAAGCACGCCTACCCCAAGAGCAAAGTGCTGATCCTCTCGATGCACACCGACCCGCAGTTGATCATGCGTGCCCTGGAGTCAGGCGCCCACGGCTACCTGCTCAAGGACACCACCGCCAACGAGCTGGAGCATGCGTTGCTGGCCCTGCGCAATAACGAGCGCTACCTGAGCCCGGCCATCGCGCACACGGTGATCAACCAGGCCTTGATCCACAGCCAGTCGCAAACCACGCAGCCGGTGCAGCGCCACAACCTGACCGCACGCCAATTGGAAATCCTGCGCCTGATCGTGCGCGGTAAGTCCACCCGGGAAATTGCCCACGGCCTGGGCCTGAGCATCAAGACCGTGGAAGCTCACCGCTCGCAAATCATGAAGCGCCTGCAGATTTTCGATGTCGCCGGCCTGGTGCTGTTTGCCGTGCGCGAGCAGATCATCAGCCTGGACGATTAGCCAGCAACGGTGAGTCCAGCGGCAAGTGCACCTGCAAGGCCTTGGGCAAGGCACGAAAGTGCAGATCATTGCCTTTGAGCGGTTCGCCATCGAGGTTGATATCCAGCCCTTCGGCCACCTTGATTTCCACCCACGGCAGGCGTGCCCGCACAAACAGGTTGTCCAGGCCCCAGCCGTCGGTCATCAGGCTGCGCAAGGTGCCGACCACTTCCTGCGGTGCCGGCAGAATGCTGATATCCAGCAAGCCATCATCGGCCAGCGCGCCCGGACACAGTTCATGCCCGCCACCGGCCTGGCGACCGTTGCCGATCCCCAGCGCCAGCAACTCACCGCGCCAATGAAAGTCCGGCCCCACCAGTTCCCCGTAGGCCGCCCGCAACTCGCTGAAACGCGACAGGCCGGTAAACAGATAGGCCGCGCCGCCCAGCACCTTTTTCAGGTCCTCGGAGGTGTTGGCCGTGACCTGGCTGCCAAAGCCGCCGGTAGCCATGTTGAGGAAAACCTGCCCGCCCACTTCCCCCAGGTCAATGGCGTGCGGCGCAACGTCCAGCAGTTCCAGGGCCAGGTGCGGCTCCAGCGGCACACCGGCCGCACGGGCGAAGTCATTGGCGGTGCCCAGGGGCATTAGCACCAGGCTGGCGTCAGTCTTGGCGCGGGCCATGGCCTCGGCCACATCGCGCAACGTGCCGTCGCCGCCACCCGCGATCAAGCGTGTGTAACCAGCCTCCAGGGCCTCATCCACCAGGCGCTGGGCATCGCCGCCCTCCCAGGTGACGCGAACTGCCAGCTCCCAGCCCTGCTCACGCTTGCCTTGCACTGCCGCCCGCACGTCTTCATTGAGGGCTTGCTTGCCGTGCAGAATCAGCAGTGCCTTGGGTGTGCTCATGGAGTGAAGCTCCTATCGTTGCAGGGGACCTGAGGGATGTTGACCTTCGGCAAGCGGAAAAAAGCCATTGGGCTGTCAATTAATTTTTCAGCCCAGCAGTTCACTCAGGGGAATGAAGTTAACCCGGTCACCGATGGCCAATGTGGTGCCTTCCAGGACTTCTACCAAACCCTCGGCCCAGGCGGCACTGCGCAAGACACCGGAACTCTGGTTCTGGTAGATCACCGCCCGCCCTTGCTCAAGGCGCCCGCGCAGGTATTCGCGACGATTGCCCGGTTTGGCCCAGACGAATCCCACCGGCACCTCGAAACGCAGGGGCTGCACCGCTTCGACACCCTGGCGGCGCAGCAGGTAGGGCCGTGCCAGCAGGGCGAACGTGACCAGGGTGGACGCCGGATTCCCCGGCAGACCGATCACCGGCACACCGCGAAAATGGCCGAATGTCAGCGGTTTACCAGGCTTGATCGCCAGCTTCCACAAGGCCAACTCACCCTCCTCGCGTAGAGCGATACCGAGGAAGTCGGCCTCCCCCACCGAGACACCGCCGGTAGACAGAATCAAGTCCACCGCCCTCAGTGTGCCCAGGCGGGTACGGGTCAACTCCAGGTCATCGGGCAAGATACCGGCGTCGATCACCTCGCAGCCCAGGCGTTGCAACCAACTGCACAACACTCGGCGGTTACTGTTGTAGATCTGCCCCGGCCCCAACGGCAGGCCCGGCTCGATCAACTCGTCGCCCGTCGACAACACCGCCACACGCACGCGGCGCACCACAGGCAGTCGGTCGCGCCCCAAGGAGGCTGCCAGGCCCAGTTCAATCGGCCCCAGACGCGTGCCGGCAGCCAGGACTTCTTCACCGACAGTCGTCTCCTGGCCTTTGGGGCGGATGTTTTGCCCTGGGTGCAGCGCCTGGGTAAAGCTCACGCGCTGATCGGGCTGCACCTCGGCGTTTTCCTGCATTTCCACGCAGTCGGCCCCTTCGGGTAGCGGGGCGCCGGTGAAAATCCGCGCACAGGTACCTGGCGCCAAGGGCTCAGAGGCCTGGCCGGCGAAGATGCGCTGGCTCACTACCAGCGGTTCCCCCGCCCAATCGGCGGTGCGCAAGGCGTAGCCATCCATGGCACTGTTGGGCCAGGGCGGCAGGTCGAGGGTGGACACCAGCGCCTCGGCCAGCACGCGCCCGTCGCACTCGGCCAAGGGCAGGTGTTCCTGCTCACGGATCGGCGCAGCCTCAGCCATGCTCAACAGCCGCTCAAGGGCCTCTTCCACGGGCATCAACGCACCGGTTTTACCGGGCTTATCCACGAGATTCACACGGTTCGGCGAGCTTGAGGTGCGGCACGAAATTGCACGGGCGATGGCGCGCATCCAACTGTTCGGCGAGGATCCCGTCCCAACCGGTACGCACCGCATTGGTGGAGCCCGGCAGGCAGCACACCAGGGTGCCATTGGCCAGGCCGGCCAAGGCGCGGGACTGTACGGTGGAGGTGCCGATATCGGCGACCGATATCTGCCGGAACAGCTCGCCAAACCCGTCCACTTGCTTGTCCAGCAAGCAACTGACGGCTTCCGGGGTGCTGTCGCGACCAGTGAAGCCGGTGCCGCCGGTGATCAGTACCACTTGCACCACATCCTCGGCGATCCAGTGCGCCACTTGCGCACGGATTTTGTAGAGGTCATCTTTGAGCAGTACCCGTTCGGCCAGGCGATGACCCGCCGCGAGCAGGCGGTCGACAAAGACCTGCCCGGAGGTGTCGGTTTCCAGGGTACGGGTGTCGCTGACGGTCAGTACAGCGATGTTCAGAGGTACGAAAGGCGCATCAGCCTTGGCTTTCATGGCTCGGTCCGGTTGTCGAAGGAACAGCCCGATGTTATATCACAGCCCCCTATTTCGCTGCCCCTGCGGAGCCGTCATGCCATTCAATTCTTCGCCCCTGCCCTGCTCGATCCTGTTGTTGGCCGGCGGTCGCGGCCAGCGCATGGGCGGGCTGGACAAGGGCCTGCTCGACTGGCACGGGCAACCGCTGATTGCCCATCTGCACCAGTTGGTGCGGCCGTTGACCGACGACCTGATCATCTCCTGCAACCGCAATCAGGCGCAGTACGCCCCCTATGGCGACCAGTTGGTGAACGACGACAGTGCAGACTTCCCCGGTCCCTTGGCCGGCATCCGCGCCGGGCTGGCCGCCGCACGCCATGAGCACTTACTGATATTGCCCTGTGATGTGCCGCACATCGATGGGCAACTGCTGGTCGACCTGCTCGAAACCGCACGGCAACACCCACTGGTGCCGGTGATGATCCGCCACGGCGCGTTCTGGGAACCTTTGCTCTGCGTCATACCGACGCATCTGCGCGAGGCGGTAGAAAACGCCTGGCTGGCCGCAGAGCGCAGCCCGCGCCAGATCCTGCTGAAACTGGGGGCACAGGCTCTCGATTGCGCAGAAAACGACCCGCGCCTGGCCAACCTCAATACGCCAGAGTTGTTGCACCCACGCCCTGGCGTGTCAGAATGAGCGCTAGACAAGGAACTTTGCCGACGTTGCACACGTCACAAGGTCAGAACTCAATACAGCATTACTCTCGGAGAAGACTCATGACCCAACGGACCATCGCCGCTCTCATGCTTGCACTGGGCCTTGCTACCCTCGCCGGTTGCGCCTCGCCAACAGTGATCACCCTGAATGACGGTCGCGAAATCCAGGCTGTCGATACCCCTAAATTCGATCAGGATTCGGGCTTCTACGAATTCGAACAACTGGATGGCAAGCGCACCCGCATCAACAAGGATCAGGTTCGCACCGTTAAAGACCTGTAAGTCTTAACGCCAGATACAACAAAGCCCGCTCAAAAGCGCGGGCTTTGTTGTATCTGGCGTGTGGCAAACATCACCACTCAAGCTTGATCCTGCTGCTGAAACTGCGCTCCTCGCCCGTCACCGGGTCGATAAACCGTACGCCCTGGGCCAGCAACTTGAGCGGGTTGGCGTAGTCATCCACGGCATCCTTGATAACCTGGGGGTAAAACGGGTCATTGCAGATACTCGCGCCCAGCGCCGTCATATGCACGCGCAGTTGATGCTTCTTGCCCGTCACCGGAAACAGGCCATAGCGCCACAGGTCACCGTTCTTTTCGCGCACCTGCACTGCCGTTTCCGTGTTGCTCACACCGGGCCCTTCCTGCATGCGGAAAAACGGTTCGCCATCGACCAGGCGGCTCTTGTGGACTAACGGAAATGTCAGCGCAGGCAAGGCCGGTGCAATAGCTTCGTAGAATTTATCGATCTGGCGGGTGGGGAACAGTTGCTGATACGTCGAGCGACTTTGCGGGTTGGCAGAGAACAGCACCAGCCCAGCGGTATGGCGATCGATCCGATGCAGCGGTACCAGTGACGGGTTGTCCAGGCGGCGGATCAAGCGACGCAGCAGCGTCTGCTCGACGTATTCGCCGGCGGGAGTAACGGGCAGGAAATGCGGTTTGTCGGCCACCACCAGGTGCTCATCGGCGTACAGGATGGTCTCCTGCACCGGGATCGGCTTTTCATCCGGCACTTCGCGAAAGTAGTGGATGCGCAGGCCTTCCTTGTAGGCCAGGTCCACACCGATAGGCTGGCCATTGCCATCCAGCACCCGACCACGGGCGATACGGTCCAGCCACTGCTCGCGGCCGATAGCGCGAAAGTGCCCGCACAGGCAATCGAGCACCGTCACCCAGGAGCCAGGTGGCAAGTACAACGTACTGGCTTGGTTCTGGGCCGCGGAAAAACCGGTATCGGACATGCACACACTCAAGACTTGAAAAACCAAGGGGGCATTATCCCGCAAATCCTCAAGCCTTGACCAACTCGGCCCGCAGTACCGGCGAGGCACTGGCCGCCTCGGTGAACTCCTTGAGCCAGCGCAGTACATCCACCGCCTCCCAGCGGCCAGGGTCATAGAGCGCATACAGCAAACCCTGGTAACCCACTACATCCAGTTGCTTGTGATAACCGGCGCGCTGGAACAGCGCCTCGATTTCGGCAAAGCAGGTATTGAAATGCACTTTGTTGAACGGCGTCTTGCCTTCCGTGACCAGGCCATCGAGCCGCAGTTCATTCACAGCATCGCGCACGATATCGACGGACATGCGGTTGACGCTGCTTTTCAATTGTTCAACATTCACCACGGGTGTTCCCTCTCACTCAATCGCTGTACAAACATACAGTAACCGAATAATCAGCAACCTGCCATGGGATTAGCGCTAACGTAGAAAGGCAACCACTTGCTCAGTGTCGAAAGGCCAATCCAGTTCCGCCCCGGTATCTACCCGGCGCAGTACCGGAATCCTTAGGCCATAGGCTTCGAACAGGGTTTCGGATTCACTGATATCCATCAGCTCAACCAACAGTCCGTGTTCGACCAACGGCATGATTTCTTCTTCGGCAAGCTCGCAAAGGTGGCAGGCCAAGGTGCCGAACAGCTGGCATTCAGGAGGCATGATGAACAGACCCGATAGAAAACAGGCGTTCATTCTAGGCCGTCGGAAAAACCTCGCCAAGTCGCGACAAACACCTGATCCAGATCACCATGGCCTATAACTGATTCAGCGATTCTCGCGGCTTTTTTCCCGCAACACCCCGACGGAGATGTCTGTGTTTGCCAACCTGCTGATCATTCTTGCCTCATCCCTGGTGGTCATTGCGCTGTTTCGCCGGCTGCAGCTGCCGCCGGTGCTCGGCTACCTGTGCGTGGGCCTGGCCGTTGGGCCAACAGCCCTGGACTGGGTCAATGACAGCGAAGACCTGCCAGACCTCGCCGAACTGGGGGTGGTATTCCTGCTGTTTTCCCTGGGCCTGGAGTTTTCCCTGTCAAAGATGCTCACCCTGCGCCGGGTGGTGTTTGGCCTGGGTAGCCTGCAAGTACTGTGCTGCTCGGTATTGCTGGGCGGGTTGCTGCTGTTGATAGGCATGTCGCCGGTGGCCGCGTTGTTGCTAGGGGCCGGGCTGGCCCTGTCATCGACCGCCATTGTGAGCAAGGAGTTGACCAGCCTGGGGGAGATTTTCAGCAGTCATGGGCAGAATGCGATTGGCGTGCTGCTGTTCCAGGACGTGGTCGCGGTACTGTTGCTGACCCTGGTCCCGGTGTTCGCCGGTAGCAGCGAACAAGCCTGGTACTGGGCGCTGCCCCTGACCCTGGGCAAGACCGTGGTGTTGTTTCTCGGCCTGCTGCTCGCCAGCCGCTGGCTGTTGCCACGCCTGTTTCACGAAGTGGCCGCCTCACATTCGGCGGAACTGTTCGTGCTGCTGGCCCTGGTGATCGTGCTGCTCACGGCCTGGCTGACGCACCTGCTGGGCCTGTCGCCAGCCCTCGGCGCATTCCTGGCGGGCATGCTGCTGGGGGAAAGTCATTACCGGCACCAGATTGAAGCGGATATCCGGCCGTTTCGCGACATCCTGCTGGGACTGTTTTTTGTCAGCATCGGTATGCTGATCGACCTGCAGCTGTTCATCAGTCACAGCCTGCAGATCCTCGGGTTGACCCTGGCGCTGATGCTGATCAAGGGCTGCGTCGTAGCCGTGCTGGTCAAGCTGCGCGGCAGCGACAGCGAAACCGCCTGGCGCAGTGGCCTGGCCCTGGCCCAGGGGGGTGAATTCTGCTTTGCATTGATGGCGCAGATGCAATTGAGCAATATGCTGCCAGGCAAAATCAGCAGCCTGCTGCTGGCGGCGACATTCTGCTCCATGCTGCTGACGCCCCTGTTGCTGCGGGCCGCGCCCGCTATCGCGCTGCGCCTGCATCGCAAGCCCAACCAGCAAGTACAACTGGAAGCAATCACCGCGCTCAACGCCGAACTGCGCGGGCACGTGCTGATCTGCGGCTATGGCCGCGTTGGTCAATCCATCGGGCGTTTCCTGCGCCGTGAACAACAGGCGTTCATTGCCCTGGACGATGACCCCGAGCGCGTACAGGAAGCCGCCACCGAGGACAGCAGCGTGCATTATGGCGATTGCCGACGCGGCGCCCTGCTCAGCGCGGTCGGCCTGGAGCGCGCGCGCCTGGTAGTGATTGCCGTGGACAATGCGGATGTAGCACTGGTGGTGCTCAAGGAAGCGCGGCGGATCAACCACAAGGTGCCGATCCTGGTACGCACCCGCGACGACAGCCAACTGACCGAACTGAAAGCTGCCGGCGCCAGCGAGGTGGTGCCCGAGTTGCTGGAGTCGAGCCTGATGCTCGCGTCACACGCGCTGATCATGCTCGGCCAGCCTGACCAGCAAGTGCGCGAGCGGGTCGACGAAGTGCGGCGCAACCGTTACCGCTTGCTTCACGGTTTCTACCAGCACACCGACGACAGCCGGCAAGCGCCGATCAATCCTGACTGACCGCACCAATTTTATGGATCGACAAGTCCGCGCCGTAGTACTCCTCTTCCTGACTCAAGCGCAGGCCGCAGATGCGCTTGAGCACGCCATACACCAGCAACCCGCCAGCCAGGGCCACCAGCACCCCCAGGGCGGTACCGATCAACTGGCTGATCAGGCTCACACCGCCCAGCCCACCCAAGGCGCTCTGCCCGAAGATCCCGCAGGCAATCCCGCCCCACACACCGCACAAGCCATGCAGCGGCCAGACACCCAGCACATCATCGATCTTCCAACGCGCCTGGGCGGCGATAAAGCACCAGACGAACAAGCCACCGGCCACCACGCCGGTGATCAATGCCCCCACCGGGTGCATCAGGTCGGAACCGGCGCAAATCGCCACCAACCCGGCCAACGGACCATTGTGCAAGAAGCCCGGGTCATTACGCCCGATCACCAGCGCCGCCACGGTACCGCCCACCATCGCCATCAGCGAGTTGACCGCCACCAGCCCGCTCACGCCGGAAAGGGTCTGCGCACTCATCACGTTGAAACCGAACCAGCCGACGATCAATATCCACGAGCCCAGCGCCAGGAACGGGATGCTCGAAGGCGCGAACGCCACCAGGCGTCCATCGCGATATCGTCCCTGGCGCGGGCCCAGCAGCAGCACCGCAGCCAACGCCAGCCACCCGCCCATGGCGTGGACCACTACGGAACCGGCAAAGTCATGGAACGTCGCGCCAAAGGTCGCCAGCAACCAGGCTTGCAGACCGAAGTTGCCGTTCCACACCATGCCCTCGAAAAACGGGTAGATGAACGCCACGATCAACGCCGTGGCGCACAGCTGTGGAGCAAAGCGTGCACGCTCGGCAATGCCTCCGGAGATGATCGCCGGGATGGCTGCCGCGAAGGTCAGCAGGAAAAAGAACTTCACCAGGCCATAGCCATGGTCAGCACTGAGCACTGCGGCCGGCTGCATAAAGCTGACCCCATAGGAGATCCAATAGCCTATAAAGAAATAGGCCAGGGTCGAGACCGCAAAATCACTGAGGATTTTCGACAGCGCGTTGACCTGGTTCTTCTGTCGCACCGTACCGACTTCCAGAAACGCGAAACCGGCATGCATCGCCAGGACCATTACCGCGCCGATCAGAATAAACAGCGTATTGGAGCTGTGGACCAGAGTGTCCACCGCGCTTTGCACATTTTCCATGGGAATTGGCAGGCCTGCAGTTCAGGAAAAAGCACCAAAGCAGTTCATTGCCAACGGTCGCGCACTAAATTGGCACCACACGTTCCACCCTTCTTGAGAGGGTTTGAACCGCTTTGGCGCGACGACAGATGAAGAAAGCAGTGACTTGTGGGTTTTTCCACGGGTTTTAGTGATTTAGGGTAAGGTTTTTCAAGGCTTTTGCCGAAACCGCCCACATTGCGCGCAAGCCTTGCGGCTCGCGCACCAAGGCAAAGCAAAAGCTGTACCAGACAATTGCAGTGAACCTTCACCGATACCGGCGACTCTCAACCAAAACCCTGCAAAAGCATCAGACAGCCACTCACGGAGTTAACCATGGCCAGAAAAACGGCAAAGACTGCTCAAGAAATACTGATGGAAGATTTCCAGACCCTGGTCAGCGATACCGAAAAGCTGCTGGACGACACCGCGATTCTGGCCGGTGACCAGGCTGATGAGCTACGTTCGAAAATCCACGACAGCCTGCTGCAAGCCCGGGAAACCCTGAAGTTGACTGAAGACTCCTTGCGCGAACGCGGCAAGGCGGCAGTCACCGCCACCGAAGACTACGTACAGGCCAACCCTTGGCAGTCCGTGGGTATCGCGGCCGGCGTGGGCTTTCTGATCGGCCTGTTGGCTACAAGGCGCTAATCATGTCTAACGGCGAAACCGGCTCGTCCACGGGCCCAAGCTCCACCTCGCGGCGCCTCGGCGCGGCTGTCCTGGGCTTGCTGCACAGCCATGTCGAGCTGTTCGGCATCGAGTTGCAGGAACAGAAGGCACGCACTGTCAGCCTGCTGCTGTTTGCCGGCCTGGCGCTGGTGTTTGCCCTGCTGCTGCTGGTGGGGTTATCGGCGCTGGTCATGATCCTGGTCTGGGATACCTATCGCCTGACCGGGATCATCAGCCTATGCGTGTTTTATGTACTCGCCGCAGCGTTCTGCGGGCTGCGCTTGAAGGCCGCGGTATTCGATGAGTCCACGCCTTTCCACGCCACCCTCGAAGAGCTGGCCAACGACCGGGAGCGCCTGCTGCCATGAGCCTGACTGAACTGCCGCAAACCAACTCCCGGCGGGAAATGCGCAAGGCGTTGATTCGCCTGCGCATGGAAATGCACCGCCAGGAAATTCGCCACGAATCCCAGCAATTGCTGCTGCCCCTGCAAAAGGTGCGCAACATGGGCCAGAGCTGGCAGGACGGGTTCGGTATCAAGCATGCGCCGCTGTGGGGCGTCGCGGCGGTGACCCTGCTGGGGTTTTTCACCGGTAAAGGCGCCAAGGGTGGCGGAATCGGCACCATGACCCGTCTGGTACGACTCGGTGCAGGGCTGATCCCCTTGATCAAGCTCGCCATGCAGGGTGCCGCCCGCAAGCCCTGACGCAACTGGCTGCATTCTTGCAAATGGATCAGGCCCGGTGCCCTCTCTGTAGGGGCCGGGCCTTTTTCATACCGAAGCATCCTAAGGAGGCTCTGTGATTGACGGGCAACCGCTCGCCTTTTTCCAACCATTTATCGACACCGCCACCGGCCGTATTGCCGGAGTGGAAGCACTGGGCCGCCTGCAACAGACAGACGGGCAATTGCTGTCGGTCGGCCCGTTGTTCGCCGATGCCCGTACGCCTACCTCGGCGTTGCGCCGCCTGGACCGCAAGATCCGCGACAATGCCCTGAGCCGCCTGCATGAAGCGCCTGAAGACTGGTTCCTGAGCCTCAATATCTCCCCCCGCTGGATCACCCTGCTGCGACCGGGCCAACCGCTGCCCAGCCTGAAACAGTTACAGGCCCATGACATCGATCCAAAACGCATTGTGTTTGAGATCACCGAACTGGGAGGTGACAGCCAGCGCCTGGCCGAGGTCGTCGCACGCTACCGTCAGGCCGGTGCACGGATTGCCATTGATGATTTTGGTGCCGGGTATTCGCAACTGGATCGGGTCCTGGCCTTGCGCCCGGATATCCTCAAGCTGGATATGCGCCTGTTCCAGGCCGCGGCCCTGGGAGGCCCAAGCAGTGAAGTGGTGCGCGCCCTGGCCCAAATGGCGGAAAAAACCGGGTGCTGGATCATTGCCGAAGGTGTGGAAACCGAAGCGCAACTGAACTTTGCCCTTGAATGTGGCGCGCGTTATGTCCAAGGCTACCTGTTTGCCCAGGCGCAACTGAACTGGTTCGCAGCCGATGCCTTCGTCCCGCGTTTCGCCGTGCTGCGCCAGGCATATGTGCAGCAGAAACTGGCAGAGCGCGGGCGAATCATGCTGCTGCGCCAGCAACTGATCGAGTTGATGCAGATCCTGCAAGGCTGGGTACTGGCCCAGGAGCCACTGAATCAACTGCCATGGTTGCCGGGTTTCCCCAGGCTGCTGCGGTTCTATCAGTGCGATCGCCACGGCACCCAACTGACTCCCAACTTCGAGTGGCGTCAGAATGCCTGGCAAGCGGACGGCCGCTACCTGGGCCACAACTGGTCATGGCGCCCCTATTTCTATCACCTGCTGGCCGAGGGCTGGGAAGAACGCCGCGTGATTCTCTCCACCACCTACCGCGATGCCACAACCAATCAATACTGCCTGACAGCAGGACAATTCTTCGATAACGGTCAGCGCTTGCTGTTAATCGATATTGACGCCGCCGACCTGTAGTTTTTCGCTTGCTCCGGGCACGCCGAACCGGGAAGCTGGGGGTCGACATTCATCCCACGGAGAGCCCTCGCCTTGGATTGGCCTACCCTGCTTACCCGCGAACGCCTTGGAAAACCCCTGCACAGCCCGGAAGAGCTGGGTCGCAGCCCATTTCACAAAGACCATGACCGGATCATCTTCTCCGGGGCCTTTCGTCGCCTGGGCCGCAAGACCCAGGTCCACCCGGTGACCAGCAACGATCATATCCACACCCGACTGACACACTCGCTGGAGGTCAGTTGCGTCGGACGCTCCCTGGGTATGCGCGTCGGCGAGACCATCCGTAGTGCCCTGCCCGACTGGTGCGACCCCAGTGACCTAGGGATGGTCGTGCAATCGGCCTGCCTGGCCCACGACATCGGTAACCCACCGTTCGGCCATTCCGGTGAAGACGCGATTCGCCACTGGTTCCAGCAGGCCGCAGGCCGCGGCTGGCTGGATGACATGAGCAGTGCCGAGCGCAATGACTTCCTCAATTTCGAAGGCAATGCGCAAGGGTTCCGTGTGCTGACGCAATTGGAATACCACCAGTTCGACGGCGGCACGCGCCTGACCTACGCCACCCTGGGTACTTACCTGAAGTACCCATGGACCGCCCGCCATGCCGACTCCCTGGGCTACAAGAAACACAAGTTCGGCTGCTACCAGAGCGAGCTGCCGATCCTTGAGCAGATCGCCCAGAAACTGGGTCTGCCTCAACTTGAGGAACAACGCTGGGCGCGCCACCCTCTGGTTTACTTGATGGAAGCGGCCGACGATATCTGCTACGCCCTGATCGATCTTGAAGATGGCCTGGAAATGGACTTGCTGGAGTACGCCGAGGTCGAATCATTGCTGTTGAACCTGGTAGGCGATGACCTGCCGGAAACCTACCGGCAACTGGGGCCCCTGGACTCCAGGCGACGCAAACTCGCGATTCTGCGCGGCAAGGCGATAGAGCACCTGACAAACGCCGCCGCGCGGGCGTTCGTCGAGCAACAATCAGCGCTGCTGGCCGGGACCTTGCCAGGGGATCTGGTGGAGCATATGCATGGCCCGGCCAAACGCTGTGTACTGAATGCCAAGGACATGGCGCGCAAGAAAATCTTCCAGGACAAACGCAAGACCCTGCATGAGATCGGCGCCTACACCACCCTGGAGATCCTCCTGAACACCTTCTGTGGCGCAGCCCTGGAACAACATGGCGGCCGCACCCCATCCTTCAAGAATCGGCGCGTCCTGGATTTGCTGGGCAATAGCGCGCCCCATCCTGATTGGTCACTGCACCGTTCGTTCTTGCGCATGATCGACTTCATCGCCGGCATGACCGATAGCTACGCCAGCGAAATGGCCCGCGAGATGACCGGGCGTTCACACCCTCAGTGACCCGTGACCCAGGCAGGTTTTTCTGCCTGGGTGCTTGCCTCAAAGAATTGACCTACGCAGGCACCAGAGCGGACTGATCGAATTCGCCCCAACACCCGATGAATAATCACTCCTCTCTGATCCACCCCAGCGATCAGTTCCTACATTCACGCAAACCTTCGATCGCCCAGCGCCTGGTTCACTGGGCAAATCGTCACTGGTACTGGCTGGCATGTTCCGGCTGCAGCTACGTCCACGGAACTTCCTATGCCCGAACGACAATTGCGCATCCTGTTGGTGGAAGATCACCCGTTTCAACTCCTGGCCATTCAGAGCCTGCTCAAGAGTTTCGGCTTCACCCAACTGACACCAGCCGAAAATGCCGAGCAGGCGATCAAGTTGATGAGAACAACTGAGGTCCCTTTTGATGTCATGTTATGTGATCAATGCCTGCCCGATCTCACCGGGTTGGAGCTGGTGGAGATAGCCAGCCATGCAGGCTTTGTCAAAAGTGCGGTATTGCTAAGTGGACTACCCGCCCTCGAACTGGAATATCTGAAAACCCTGGCAATAAAACGCGACTTGCGTCTGCTGGGATACTTGGCTAAGCCCTTGAACAAAGAAGCCTGGATTGAGTTGATCAGCCAATCAGGGCTTACCCACGACTAAGAGTACTGCCATGTACTTGACCAAAAACCATCCGGGAAGCCTGAAGTGCCTCACTGCACCAACACTCCATTAATTGCCTAGGTATTTCTTAAATTTCAATGTAGGACATTAAACACGCACCCCAATGAAATATCGCCATCATCCAACTTAAAAACAACACCGCACAACTTTAAAATCTTTCATCCAAGAAACTCTTACAACATGGCCAACAAAGCCTTAGCACGTCGTAGTCCAACACCTTTTTGATCGTAGGAATTTTCCTGTTTTATACCTACTCAGCCTTCCCTTCATGCTCCTGCCCTACCTTCTGAGCTAATGTGCGCGCTTATTTGCACTAGTATGGAATTGGCTCATGAATACAGTCTTTATTATTGACGACCATCCGGTTATTCGACTTGCAATCAGAATGTTACTGGAACATGAAGGTTACAAAGTAGTCGGTGAAACAGATAACGGTTGTGATGCAATACAAATGGTCCGCGAATGTCTTCCAGACCTAATAATACTTGATATCAGCATTCCAAAACTCGACGGGCTGGAGGTCCTCTGCAGGTTCAATGCAATGAGCACGCCGATGAAAACCCTGATTTTGACAGCCCAGTCTCCAACACTTTTTGCCACACGCTGCATGCGTTCGGGCGCCGACGGTTATGTCTGCAAAGAAGGTGATCTAAGTGAGCTGCTAAGTGCTATCAGAGCTGTACTTTCAGGTTACAACTATTTTCCAAGTCAGGCATTGAATACCACGGGTGCCGAGTCTGGCGAGAACGAAGAATTGAATCTTTTCAAGTCAGTCAACGACCGAGAACTTATGGTCCTACAACTTTTTGCGCAAGGCCGTACAAACAAGGAAATTGCCAAAGGCATGTTTCTCAGCAACAAAACTGTCAGCACTTATAAAAAACGATTGATGCAAAAACTCAAGGCCAAGTCCTTGGTAGAACTTATCGAGATGGCAAAACGGGCTCTTCGCATTTAAGGGTGTAGCTGATTTCTAAACCCTCCTGACTTCAGCAAGCACCTGGCTATGTAATTGGTTAAATTTCTAAAGCCCAAGGCGGTACCTCGTAAGTGCTCAAGTCGCCCGTT
>NZ_MNPU01000027.1 GCF_001983165.1 Pseudomonas gessardii
CTCGGGCTGGTCTCGATACTGGATACGATAAACCGACTTAACCGTATAACCTGAACCGCCGTATACGGAACCGTACGTACGGTGGTGTGAGAGGACGGCGGATGTGAATCCGCCTCCTACTCGATCGGTGTAAAAGACCGCTTCAGCAGCCTTTAAGGCATGCGATCAGCTTAGCAGTGCCAATCGTTCCACTGTATCCGGAAATTTTGATACCAGCCGAATCAGTGTGGCAGCCTGGGCATTGGGTCGTGCTCGGCCTTGCTCCCAGTTTTCCAGGGTGCGTGTATTGGTGCGTAGATACATGGCAAATACAGCACGGGAAAGATTGAGCTGTTGTCGTACTGCAATGACGTCTTCAGCGGTGAGAAGGGCCAGTTTGTTTTGCTGCACGGTATGAGTCCGGAGTGTGACCTTGCCTTGGCGCTCGTTGGCCAATGCATCGAAGCCTTCGACCAGTTCGGAAAAAATGTCACGTTTCATGTGAATCCTCTCGCTTTGATTTCCCTGTCCAGCATGTGCTTGAGGGCGTGTTTGTGTTGTGGGCTCAAGTCGCTCTGCTCGTGCTTGCCGTACAGCGTGAACAGCCAAAATTGAGTGCCGCCCGACCACCAGTAATAGATGACTCGTAATCCACCCCGCTTGCCTTTGTTTCGTCGTTCATCGACGAAGCGCAGCTTGCGTAACCCACCGGTCCCTTCCATCACGGCCCCCGCTTCGGGGTTCTTCATGAGTTCTTGCTGAAAGCCGTGAAACAGTTCGTCAGTCAGGTAGTCCTTGCGGTACCGCTCAAAGGGCGGCAGTTCAATAAATAGAGCATCCATGTTCTGTACGTAGCCTGCGTATAGTTTGGTGGCCCCTCTGCCAAGGGTCAAGTGACCATGACGTGGGATTCTTCCTAAAGCGCATACACCATACGAGTGGCTCAGGCAGATAGATGCCAGACACAGAGGCATTTTCGTAAGGAACATTCCTTGAGCCGGGCAGGGAACTTTAACCTTTGCCAGAAACGCAAAACGGCACCCGAAGGTGCCGTTCTGTTTACTGCTGGCTGCTAGGTAATCAACCCGCCATCACCGCATGCTGCACCAGGGTGAGCAACGGTTGTGGGTAGACACCCAGGAAGAACGCCAGCAGGGCAATGGCCAGCAGCATCACGCCACCGGCTTTCTGTTCCCAGTGCAGCTCGGCGTCCACACGGCGCAGGTTTGGCTCGATCAGGTACAAGGTAACCATCACGCGCAGGTAGTAGAACACGCCGATGGCGCTGCCCAGTACCAGGGAGGCCACCAGCCACCATTCGTGGGCTTCGACACCGGTCGCGACGATGTAGAACTTGCCGATAAAACCTGCGGTCAGCGGGATACCAGCCAGGGACAGCATCATCACGGTCAGTACGGCGGTCAGGTACGGACGGCGCCAGAACAGGCCGCGGTATTCGTACAGGGCGTCGGCGTCACGGCCTTTGTAAGGCGAGGACATCAGGGTGATCACGCCGAACGCGCCGAGGCTGGTGATCACGTAGGTGACCAGGTACACGCCAATCGCTTCCACGGCCAGGCCCTTGCTCGCCACCAGGGCGATCAGCAGGTAGCCGAAGTGTGCGATGGACGAGTAACCCAGCAGACGCTTGAGGTTGTTCTGGGTCAGGGCCAGCAGGTTGCCGAACAGGATCGACGCAATGGCGATCACGGTCAGTACGTCGCTCAGCACACCGGTGTTGGCGGCGGGGGAGATCTGGAACAGACGCACCATCACCGCAAACACTGCAACCTTCGACGCAGTAGCCAGGAATGCGGCTACCGGCGCCGGGGCGCCTTCGTACACGTCTGGGGTCCACAGGTGGAAGGGGACCAGCGACAGCTTGAACGCCAGGCCGATCAGCATCATGGCCAGGCCCAGTTGGGCGATTGGCGCAGGCATGCTGGTGGCGGCCAGGGCGTGACCGATACCGCTGAAGCTCAGGCTGCCGGCTTCGGCGTAGAGCAGGGCCATACCGAACAACAGGAACGCGGAACCTGCAGCCGACAGCACCATGTACTTGATGCCGGCTTCCAGGGAGCGCTTGTTGAAGAAGGCGTAGGCCACCAGGCCGTAGGTCGGGATCGACAGCAGTTCCAGGCCGATGAACAAGCCGGCCAGGTGCTGCGCGCTGACCAGCACGATACCGCCGGCCGCCGCCAGTAGGATCAGCAGGTACAGCTCTTCGCGGTTGCCCGGGTAGCCGGTGCCGCCTTCGCCGAGGTAGGCATGGGCGAGGGTGACGCAGGCCAGTGTCGCAACCAGGATCAACGCGGTGTACAGCAGCGCGAAGTCATCGATCATGACCAGCGGGGTCACCGCCAGCGGGGCAACCTTGAGTGCCGGGATAATCGACAGCAGGGCCAGGTTCAGGCCTGCGGTAGACAGCAGGAACGTCTGTGAGTGATTGCGGCGCCAGGCGATTGCCAGCATCACCACCACAATGGTGAGGCTGGTAATCAGCAGCGGCGCAAGCGCGATAAAGTGTTGGATCGTGAATTCCATAGCGCTCTTACCGGGCCGAAGCGAGTTGAGTGAAGGCGGTGCTCAACCACTGCTGCACGCCATGCATCGTGGCGGCAGAGGTGTCGAGGAACGGTTGCGGATACACGCCGATATACACCAGCAATGCCGCAAGGCCGAGCACCATGATCAGTTCGCGAGCATCCATCCCTTTGAGGACGGCGTCCGACTTGGTCGGGCCGAAGTAGGCGCGGTGGATCATGATCAGCGAGTAGACCGAACCGAACACCAGGCCGGAGGTGGCAATCGCGGTGATCCATGGCGCACTGACGAAGCTGCCCATCAGGATCAGGAACTCACCGACGAAGTTGCCGGTACCCGGCAAGCCCAGGGACGCAGCGGCAAAGAACAGGCTGATTGCCGGCAGGTAGGCGATACGCGACCAGATGCCGCCCATTTCACGCATGTCACGGGTGTGCAGGCGCTCGTACAGTTGGCCACTGAGGATAAACAGCGCGGCGGCTGAAACACCGTGAGCCAGCATCTGGATCACCGCGCCTTGCAACGCCAGCTGGCTGCCGGAGTAGATGCCGATCAGTACGAAACCCATGTGGGAAACGGACGAGAAGGCAATCAGACGCTTAATGTCGGTTTGCGCGAAGGCCAGGAACGCACCGTAGAAGATCCCGATCAGGCCCAGGGTCATGGCAATCGGCGCAAACTCGGCCGAAGCATTCGGGAACAGCGGCAGGGCGAAACGCAGCAGGCCGTAGGCCGCCGTCTTCAACAGGATACCGGCCAGGTCCACGGAACCTGCGGTGGGCGCCTGGGCGTGAGCGTCAGGCAACCAGGAGTGGAACGGCACCACCGGCAGTTTCACCGCGAAGGCGATGAAGAAACCGAGCATGAGGATGTACTCGGTGGTCATCGACATCTTGGTTTTCAACAGGTCGGCGTAGTTGAAGGTAATCACGCCGGTGTTGTTGAAGTTGACCAGGACCAGGCCCAGGATCGCCACCAACATGATCAGGCCGGAAGCCTGGGTGAAGATGAAGAACTTGGTCGCCGCGTAGATCCGGGTTTTCTTGCCGTCCGAAGAACTGTGACCCCAGAGCGCGATGAGGAAGTACATCGGCACCAGCATCATTTCCCAGAAGAAGAAGAACATGAACAGGTCGAGGGCGAGGAACACGCCGACCACGCCGCCCAGGATCCACATCAGGTTCAGGTGGAAGAAACCCACGTGACGCTCGATTTCTTTCCAGGAGCAGAGTACCGAGAGGATACCCAGCAGGCCGGTCAGCAGGATCATCAACAGCGACAGGCCATCGAGGGCCAGGTGCACGTTGATGCCGAAGCGTTCGATCCAGACGTGCTTGAATTCAAGCGCGAAGGTTGGATCGACACCCGGTGCCGGAGCAAATGAATAGTCGCCATGGGCCCACAGCCAGAGGCCGAGTGCGAGTTCCAGGGACATGGTCAGCAACGCAATCCAGCGGGGCAGGGTAGCGCCGAAGCGCTCGCCCATCCAGCAGAGCAGGCCGCCGATAAAGGGGATCAGGATTAGCCAGGGCAGAATCATGACGGGCTCGTTTCCTTTCGCAAGTTCGCAAAGTTCATATCAGACCGCTACCACTACGATGGCGCCGATCACCAACACGGCACCGGCCGCCATGGAAGCTGCATACCAACGCAATTGGCCGGTCTCGGTGCGGCTCAGGGCGGTGTGACCGGCCTTGGCGGCACGCGGGATCAAACCGATGGTCTGGTCGAGCGGGTCTTTGCGCAGTACATGGCTGATCGCAAGGTAAGGCTTGACGAACAGTTTGTCGTAGATCCAGTCGAAGCCCCAGGCGGCGAACCACCAGGCCGAAAGGAATCGGCCAATGCCACTGTTGGCCACGGCGGTGACCAAGCGACGCTTGCCGAGGAACAACAGGGCCGCCAGCAGGATCCCGGCGATGGCGATGGCGCCCGAGGCGATTTCCAGGCTGTGCTTGGCGTCGCCGCCGGCATGCCCGACGCTTTGTGGCAGTACGCCGGCCAGTGGCGGAGTGATCATGGCGCCGACGAAGGTCGACAGGATGATCAGCACCGACAGCGGCAGCCAGTGGGAAATGCCGTGGCCTGCGTGGGCTTCGGTCTTGGCTTCACCGTGGAACGTGATGAAGATCAGGCGGAAGGTGTACAGCGAGGTCATGAACGCGCCAACCAGACCGGCGTACAGCAGGCCCTGGTTACCGCTGGCAAAGGCTTCCCAGAGGATTTCGTCTTTGGAGTAGAAACCTGCGGTCACCAGTGGCAGGGCTGCCAGCGCGGCACCACCGACGATGAAGCTGGCGTAGGCCAACGGCAGTTTCTTCCACAGGCCGCCCATCTTGAAGATGTTCTGCTCGTGGTGGCAGGCAACGATCACCGCACCGGACGCCAGGAACAGCAGGGCCTTGAAGAAGGCGTGGGTCATCAGGTGGAAGATTGCGCCGTCCCAGGCACCGACGCCCAGGGCCAGGAACATGTAGCCGATCTGGCTCATGGTCGAGTAGGCGAGGATGCGCTTGATGTCGGTCTGCACCAGCGCGGCAAAGCCGGCCAGCACCAGGGTCACGCCGCCCACCAGGCCCACCAGGTGCAGGATTTCCGGCGCCAGGGTGAACAGGCCGTGGGTACGGGCGATCAGGTAGACACCGGCGGTCACCATGGTGGCGGCGTGGATCAGTGCCGACACCGGGGTAGGACCGGCCATGGCGTCTGCCAGCCAGGTTTGCAGTGGCAGTTGTGCTGATTTACCGACAGCGCCGCCCAGCAGCATCAGGGTCGCCAGGGTGATCCAGAAGTCGCCGACCTGGAACTTCTGCGGTGCCAGCACCAGCAGTTCCTGGATATTCAGCGTGCCCACCTGTTGGAACAGGATGAACAGGCCGATGGCCATGAACACGTCGCCGATCCGGGTCACGACAAAGGCCTTGAGGGCCGCGTTACCGTTGTTGCGGTTGCTGTAGTAGAAACCGATCAACAGGTACGAGCACAGGCCCACGCCTTCCCAGCCGAAGTACAGGAACAACAGGTTATCGCCCAGCACCAGGAACAGCATGCTGGCGATAAACAGGTTGGTGTAGGCAAAGAAGCGCGAGTAACCGGCCTCGCCACGCATGTACCAGGACGCGAACAGGTGGATCAGGAAACCCACGCCCACCACCACGCCGAGCATGGTGATCGACAGGCCGTCGACGTAGAGGGCGAAGTCAGGCTTGAAGCCCTCGACCGCCATCCATTGCCACAGCACCAGGGTGTAGTGACCGGCTTCGGGCGGCGCCACGTTGAACTGCCAGATGACGTAGGCGGCGACAATCGCCGACAGGCCAATGGAACCCACGCCGACCAGGGCCGAGAGGTTTTCCGACCAGCGTCCACGGGAGAACGACAGCAGCAGGAAACCGATCAGGGGAAATACGAAAGTCAGAAAGATCATGTTCATCCGCGCATCTCACTGGCAGCGTCGATATCAAGCGTGTGGAAGCGACGATACAGTTGCAACAGGATCGCCAGGCCAATACTGGCCTCGGCAGCTGCCAGGCTGATCACCAGGATGAACATTACTTGCCCATCCGGCTGGCCCCAACGCGCACCCGCCACGATGAAGGCCAGTGCAGCAGCGTTCATCATGATTTCCAGGCTCATCAACACGAACAGAATGTTACGGCGAACCATCAGGCCGACCAGGCCAAGGCAGAACAGGATGCCGGCGACCGCCAGACCATGCTCCAAAGGGATAGCAGGCATCGTCATTGCTCCTTGGCTTCGTTGCGGCCCAAGTGGAAGGCCGTGATGGCTGCGGCGAGCAGCAGCATCGAAGCCAGTTCGACCACCAGCAGGTACGGGCCGAACAGGCTGATGCCCACGGCCTTGGCGTCTACGGTGGTGTGGCCGATGGCCTGGCCGCTCTGGTGAGCGAACAGCACATACAGCAGTTCACCCAGCAGCAGCGCTGCCAGGATCACTGGGCCAAGCCAGATGCCGGGCTTGAGCCAGACGCGCTCCTGGGCGACCGAAGCCGGCCCCAGGTTGAGCATCATCACCACAAACACGAACAGCACCATGATGGCGCCAGCGTAGGCGATCACTTCCAGTACACCGGCAAACGGTGCGCCGAGGCTGAAAAAGGTCATGGCCACGGCGATCAGCGAAATGATCAGGTAGAGCAGGGCGTGCACAGGGTTGGTGTTGGTGATCACGCGAAGCGTGGACACAACCGCGATACCCGATGCGAAATAGAAAGCGAATTCCATCTTTCTTCCTTAAGGCAGCAAGCTCTTCACGTTGATCGGCTCGGCTTCGTTTTGTGCGGCGCCTTTCGGCTTACCGGCAACGGCCATACCTGCAACACGATAGAAGTTGTAATCAGGGTTTTTACCGGTACCTGCGATCAAAAGATCTTCTTTCTCGTACACCAGGTCCTGACGTTTGAACTCGGCCATCTCGAAATCCGGTGTCAGCTGGATCGCGGTGGTCGGGCAAGCTTCCTCGCAGAGGCCGCAGAAAATGCAGCGCGAGAAGTTGATGCGGAAGAAGTCCGGGTACCAGCGACCGTCTTCGGTTTCAGCTTTCTGCAGGGAGATGCAACCCACCGGGCACGCCACGGCGCACAGGTTGCAGGCTACGCAACGCTCTTCGCCGTCGGGGTCGCGGGTCAGTACGATGCGGCCGCGATAGCGCGGCGGCAGGTACACCGCTTCTTCCGGGTATTGCAGGGTGTCGCGTTTGCGAAAGCCGTGACCGAACACCATCACCAGGCTTCGCAACTGGGTACCGGTACCCTTAACGATGTCGCCAATATATTTGAACATGGGTCAAATCCTCACTGAACCGCGCCCGCTGGCGTGTTCAACAACACAACGGCAGCAGTCACCAGCAAATTGATCAGGGTCAGCGGCAGGCAGAAGCGCCAGCTGAAATCCATCACCTGGTCGTATCGTGGACGCGGAATGGAAGCGCGCAGCAGGATAAACAACATGATGAAGAACGCGGTCTTGAGGAAGAACCAGAAGAACGCCAACTGCGGCAGGATACCGAACGGACCGTGCCAGCCGCCGAAGAACAGCGTGACCAGCAGGGCCGAGATCAAGATGATGCCGATGTACTCACCCACGAAGAACATGCCCCATTTCATGCCGGCGTATTCAATGTGGTAACCGTCGGCCAGTTCCTGCTCCGCTTCCGGCTGGTCGAAGGGGTGACGGTGAGTCACGGCCACGCCAGCAATGAAGAAGGTACAGAAGCCGAAGAACTGCGGAATGATGAACCACAGGTTCTGCGCCTGGTACTCGACGATGTCGCGCATGTTGAACGAGCCCACCTGCACCACGATGCCCATCAGCGCCAGGCCCATGAACACTTCGTAGGACACAGTCTGGGCCGAGGCCCGCAAGCTGCCCAGCAGGGCGAACTTGTTGTTACTGGCCCAGCCGGCGAACAGCACCGCGTAGACCGACAAACCGGCCATGGCGAAGAAGAACAGCAAGCCGATGTTCAGGTCCGCCACGCCCCAGGTCGGGGTGATCGGGATGATCGCGAAGGCGATCAGCAAGGCGCTCATGGCCACGACCGGTGCCAGGGTGAAGATCACCTTGTCGGCAAACGGCGGGGTCCAGTCTTCCTTGAAGAACATTTTCAGCATGTCGGCAGCGATCTGGAACATACCAAATGGGCCAACGCGGTTCGGACCGTAACGGTCCTGCCACCAGCCCAGCAGGCGACGTTCGACGAAGCTGAGCAGGGCGCCCGCGACGACCACGGCCAACAGGATCACGATGGCCTTGACGACCGAGATGATCACGTCGATCACTTCAGGGGTGAACCAGGTCATTGCGCTGCCTCCTGCAGACCGTCAACGGTTTGGCCAAAGATCGCAGGAGGAATCCCGGCGAGGCCTTTTGGCAGTGCAACCAGGCCAGCACCCAGCTCGTCGTTGATGCGCAGCGGCAGACGCAGGGTCTGGCCGGCCACGTTCAGGCTGAGCAGGGCACCGTCGTTGACGCCCAGGCGATCGGCTTCGGACTTGGCCACGGATACGTAGGCGGCGGGAATGCGCTCTTGCACCGGTGCGGCTTTGGAAGAGGTCTCTTCGCTGCCGAACAGGTGGAAGAACGGCACAACCTGCCAGGTGCCCTGGGCCGGGTTGAACGGACGCGGTACGGCGGTGAACCAGTTCAGCGAATCACCGCTGCTTTCGATCAGGCGGGTGCCCGGGTCGCCAGCGCGGATATGCCCACCGACTTCGTCCTGGAACTTGTTCCAGGCCTGCGGCGAGTTCCAGCCCGGCGACCAGGCAAACGGCACCTGCTGACGCGGCTCGACCGAACCCGAGTAACCTTCCATGGAGAAGGCGAACGCGGTGTCGTTGTCTTGCGGGGTACGCGGTTCGTGCACGCTGATATCAGCGCGCATGGCGGTACGCCCGGAATAACGCAGCGGCTCACGGGCCAGTTTCATGCCCTTGATACGGAACGCGGCGGACGGTGCGGCATCGACGATACGCGCCAGTTGCGGGGCGCTCGCGGCGACGGCTGCGGTGACGTGGTCGAGCTGAGTCCAGTCGATCGGCTGGTTCAGCAGGGTTGCGCGCAGGGCATGCAGCCAGCGCCAGCCTTCGTGAACCAGGATGCTGGCGTCCATGTACTTCGGATCGAACACCTGGAAGAAGCGCTGGGCGCGGCCTTCCTGGCTGACCAGGGTCCCGTCGCCTTCGGCGAAGCTCGCGGCTGGCAAGACCAGATGGGCACGGTCGCTGGTCGCGGTCTTTTGGTGATCGGCGACGATCAGCACTTTGGCAGCACTCAGCGCGGCATCGACCTTGCCCGCATCGGTGCGGGTGTACAGGTCGTTTTCCAGCACCACGATGGCGTCGGCACTGCCGTCGATCACGGCTTGCAGGGCGCTGTCCAGGGACTCGCCACCGAGCATGGCCAGGCCAAGGCTGTTGGCTTCCGGCACGACCAGGCTGATGGAGCCGTTCTTCTCGCGCAGCTTCAGGGCCTTGGCGATGTTGGCGGCGGCCTCGATCAGCGCCTTGGAACCCAACGAGGTGCCGGCAATGATCAGTGGACGCTTGGCCGCCAGCAGGGCGTCGGCGATGCGTTGAGCCAGGGCTGCGGCTTCTGCGTCCAGGCCTTCGACGGCAGGGGCGCTGGCGTCGAGGGCGTGGGCCACGGCGAAACCGATGCGCGCCAGGTCGTCGGGCGCGGCGTGCACGCATTCTTCGGCGATATCATCGAGCTTGGTTTCAGCGAGGCTGGCGATAAACAGCGGGTTCAGCGCGTGCTGGCCGATGTTTTTCACCGCGGCGTCGAGCCAAGGCTGCACGCGCATGGCGTCGGCCATTTCTTCGGCCTTGCCTTTGACCGACTGGCGCAGCGACAGGGCGATACGCGCGGCGGTCTGGGTCAGGTCTTCACCGAGTACGAAGATTGCGTCGTGGTCTTCGATGTCGCGCATGTTTGGCACTGGCAGCGGGCTGTCGTTCAGCACCTGGAGGACCAGGCGGATGCGCTCCAGCTCAGCGGCTTCGATACCACTGTAGAAGTGCTCGGCACCGACCAGCTCGCGCAACGCGTAGTTGCTTTCGAGGCTGGCGCGTGGCGAACCGATACCGACGATGTTGCGCCCGCGCAGTAGGTCGGCGGCTTTATCCAGTGCCGCGTCCAGGCTCAGCTTGGCGCCATCGGCCAGCAATGGCTGGCGCGGACGGTCTTCGCGGTTGACGTAGCCATAGCCGAAGCGGCCACGGTCGCACAGGAAGTACTGGTTGACCGAACCGTTGAAGCGGTTTTCGATGCGACGCAGTTCGCCGTAGCGCTCGCCCGGGGAGATGTTGCACCCGCTGGAGCAGCCATGGCAGATGCTCGGCGAGAACTGCATGTCCCACTTGCGGTTGTAGCGCTCGGAGTGGGTCTTGTCGGTGAACACGCCGGTCGGGCAGACCTCGGTGAGGTTGCCGGAGAACTCGCTTTCCAGAACGCCGTCTTCAACGCGACCGAAGTACACGTTGTCGTGGGCGCCGAATACGCCCAGGTCGGTGCCGCCGGCGTAGTCTTTATAGAAACGTACGCAGCGATAGCAGGCGATGCAGCGGTTCATCTCGTGGGAAATGAACGGGCCCAGTTGCTGGTTCTGGTGGGTGCGCTTGGTGAAGCGATAACGGCGCTCGTTGTGGCCGGTCATCACCGTCATGTCTTGCAGGTGGCAGTGACCGCCTTCCTCACAGACCGGGCAGTCGTGGGGGTGGTTGGTCATCAGCCATTCGACAACGCTGGCGCGGAACGCCTTGGATTCATCATCGTCGATGGAAATCCAGGTGTTGTCGGTGGCCGGCGTCATGCAGGACATGACGATACGACCACGGGTGTCGTTTTCGTCGGTGTACTGCTTGACCGCACACTGGCGACAGGCACCGACGCTACCAAGCGCGGGGTGCCAGCAGAAATAAGGGATGTCGAGGCCTAGTGACAGACACGCCTGTAACAGGTTGTCTGCCCCATCGACTTCGAGCGCTTTGCCGTCTACGTGGATAGTGGCCATGGTTCAAAGTTCTTCGTTGGCCCGTTGTCAGCGGGCGTGGCTAATGGAATCTTGTTATGCATATGCCTCAACACAGCCTTCACGGCGTCAGCACATGACAAGGCGAAGGGCACGGACCCTTCGCCTATTGAAACGTTACGCGCCGACTACGATCGGCTTTGCCAGAGGCGGGACGGCGGCGCTTTTGGGCGCGATGCCGGCCTCGAACTCCGAGCGGAAGTACTTGATTGCGCTGCCCAATGGCTCCACGGCGCCCGGTGCGTGAGCACAGAAGGTCTTGCCCGGGCCGAGGAAACCCACCAGGCCCAGCAGGGTCTCGATATCCCCCGGCTGGCCTTCGCCGTTCTCGATCGCCATCAGGAGCTTGACGCTCCATGGCAGGCCATCGCGGCACGGGGTGCAGAAACCACAGGATTCGCGAGCGAAGAACTGCTCCATGTTGCGCAGCAGCGAGACCATGTTCACGGTGTTGTCCACCGCCATCGCCAGGCCGGTCCCCATCCGGGTGCCCACCTTGCCGATGCCGCCGGCATACATCTGTGCGTCGAGGTGCTCGGGCAGCAGGAAACCGGTGCCGGCGCCGCCTGGCTGCCAGGCCTTGAGGGTGTAGCCATCGCGCATGCCGCCGGCGTAGTCCTCGAACAGCTCGCGGGCGGTCACGCCGAAGGGCAGTTCCCACAGGCCAGGGTTCTTGACCTTGCCGGAGAAACCCATGAGTTTGGTGCCCATGTCTTCGCTGCCTTCGCGGGCCAGGGATTTGTACCAGTCCACGCCGTCGGCGATGATCGCCGGCACGTTGCACAGGGTCTCGACGTTGTTCACGCACGTCGGCTTGCCCCACACGCCAACGGCGGCAGGGAAGGGCGGCTTGGAGCGTGGGTTGGCGCGGCGGCCTTCGAGGGAGTTGATCAGGGCGGTTTCTTCACCGCAGATATAACGCCCGGCACCGGTGTGCACGAACAGCTCGAAGTCGAACCCCGAGCCGAGGATGTTCTTGCCCAACAGGCCGGCGGCCTTGGCTTCGGCCACGGCACGGTTCAGGTGCTTGGCGGCGGTGGTGTATTCGCCCCGCAGGAAGATGTAGCCACGGTAGGTTTTCAGTGCGCGGGCACTGATCAGCATGCCTTCGATCAGCAGATGGGGCAGTTGCTCCATCAGCATGCGGTCTTTCCAGGTGTTGGGCTCCATTTCATCCGCGTTGCACAGCAGGTAGCGGATGTTGATGGATTCGTCCTTGGGCATCAGGCCCCACTTCACCCCCGTGGGGAAGCCTGCACCACCGCGGCCTTTAAGGCCGGCGTCCTTCACGGTCTGGACGATATCGTCCTGGGCCATGTCGGCAAAGGCTTTGCGTGCGGCGGCGTAACCGTTCTTGGCCTGGTACTCGTCAAGCCATACCGCCTCGCCGTCGTCGCGCAGGCGCCAGGTCAGCGGGTGAGTCTCGGCCGAACGCTTGATCAGGTTGGCGGGACCAAAGGAAGTCAGGGTCATGGGTAGCCCTCGAGCAATTGGGTGACGCCAGAGGCCTGGACGTCGCCGAATGTGTCGTCGTCGATCATCAACGCCGGCGCCTTGTCGCAGTTGCCCAGGCAGCACACCGGCAGCAGCGTGAAGCGCCCGTCTGCCGTGGTTTGGCCCAGGCCGATGCCCAGCTTGCTCTGGATCGCATCGACCACCGACTCGTGGCCACCGATGTAGCAGACCATGCTGTCGCACACGCGAATGATGTGGCGGCCGACCGGCTGGCGGAAGATCTGGCTGTAGAACGTCGCCACGCCTTCCACATCGCTGGCCGGGATGCCGAGGATCTCGCCGATGGCGTAGAGGGCGCCGTCGGGCACCCAGCCACGTTCCTTCTGGACGATCTTCAAGGCTTCGATCGACGCCGCGCGCGGGTCTTCGTAGTGATGCAGCTCGTGCTCGATGGCCGAGCGCTCGGTTTCACTCAAGGTGAAACGGTCTGTCTGGATAAGCGTGCTGTTCATGCTCATGCTTAGCGGTCCACGTCGGCCATAACGAAATCGATACTACCCAGGTACGCAATCAAGTCCGCGACCATCTCGCCTTTGATCACCGAAGGGATCTGCTGCAAGTGCGCGAAGCTTGGGGTACGAATCCGGGTGCGGTAGCTCATGGTGCCGCCATCGCTCGTCAGGTAATAACTGTTGATACCCTTGGTCGCTTCGATCATCTGGAAGGACTCGTTGGCCGGCATCACCGGGCCCCACGAGACTTGCAGGAAGTGCGTGATCAGGGTTTCGATGTGCTGCAGGGTGCGCTCTTTAGGCGGCGGCGTGGTCAGCGGGTGATCCGCCTTGTACGGGCCTGCCGGCATGTTGCGCATGCACTGCTCGATGATCTTCAAGCTCTGGCGCATTTCTTCGACGCGCACGATGCAACGGTCGTAGGCATCGCCATTGGCCGCCAGCGGGACTTCAAACTCGAAGTTCTCGTAGCCGGAGTACGGGCGCGCCTTGCGCAGGTCGAAATCGCAACCAGTGGAACGCAGGCCGGCACCGGTGACGCCCCATTCCAGGGCTTCCTTGGTGTTGTACTGCGCGACGCCAATGGTCCGACCCTTGAGGATGCTGTTGTCCAGGGCGGCTTTCTGGTACTCGTCCAGACGCTTGGGCATCCAGTCGATGAATTCCTTGACCAGGCGCTCCCAGCCATTTGGCAGGTCGTGGGCCACGCCGCCGATGCGGTACCAGGCCGGGTGCAGGCGAAAGCCCGTGATGGCTTCGATGACCTTGTAGGCACGCTGACGGTCGGTGAAGGTGAAGAACACCGGGGTCATGGCGCCGACGTCCTGGATATAGGTACCCAGGAACAACAGGTGGCTGGTGATGCGGAAGAACTCGGCCATCATGATGCGGATGGTGTCGACGCGGTCCGGGACCTTGATGCCGGCCAGCTTCTCGACCGAGAGCACGTACGGCAGGTTGTTCATCACGCCGCCGAGGTAGTCGATACGGTCGGTGTACGGGATGAAGCTGTGCCAGGACTGGCGCTCGGCCATCTTCTCGGCACCACGGTGGTGGTAGCCGATGTCCGGTACGCAGTCGACGATTTCTTCGCCGTCCAGTTGCAGGATGATACGGAAGGCACCGTGGGCCGAAGGGTGGTTGGGGCCCAGGTTGAGGAACATGTAGTCCTCGTTGGTGCCGGAACGCTTCATGCCCCAGTCTTCCGGGCGGAAGCGCGCGGCTTCTTCTTCAAGCTGCTGCTTGGCCAGGTTGAGGCTGAACGGATCGAATTCGGTGGCGCGGGCAGGGAAGTCCTTGCGCAGCGGGTGACCTTCCCAGGTCGGCGGCATCATGATGCGCGTCAGGTGCGGGTGGCCCGGGAAGTCGATCCCGAACATGTCCCAGACTTCACGCTCGTACCAGCTGGCGTTCGGCCAGATACCAGTCACGGTCGGGATGCTCAGGTCGCTTTCCGAGAGGGCGACCTTGATCATCACGTCGCTGTTACGTTCCAGCGACATCAGGTGATAGAACACGGTGAAGTCGGCGCCGCTCGGCAGCCCCTGACGCTTGGTGCGCAGACGCTCGTCCACGCCATGCAGGTCATAGAGCATGACATACGGCTTGGGCAGGTTGCGCAGGAAGGTCAAGACCTCGACGAGCTTGGCGCGCGCCACCCACAGCACTGGCATACCGGTGCGTGTGGCCTGGGCGGTGAAGGCGTCAGGGCCAAAACGGTTATTGAGTTCGACGACCACATCCTGGTCGTCTGCCTTATAAGGCGGGATATACAGAGCACTGCCTGTAGTCATGGTTTTTTATCGCTTTCGGTCAACGTAAAGAATGAGGCCAGGTTTTCGTTCTATAGAAAGAAGCGTGCTGGATCAGACTTCGTCGGGGCTGCGCAGGTTGGTGACTGCGATTCGCTGTTCGCGGCGCTGTTCCTTTTGCGAAGGCATCTCGGCGCGGTACACGCCTTGATCGCCGACGACCCAGGACAGTGGGCGACGCTCCTTGCCAATCGACTCCTGCAGCAGCATCAAGCCTTGCAGGAATGCTTCTGGGCGGGGCGGGCAGCCAGGCACGTAGACGTCCACGGGCAGGAACTTGTCCACCCCCTGGACCACGGAGTAGATGTCGTACATGCCACCGGAGTTGGCGCACGAACCCATGGAGATAACCCACTTCGGCTCGAGCATTTGCTCGTAGAGACGCTGGATGATCGGCGCCATCTTGATAAAGCAGGTGCCGGCGATAACCATGAAATCCGCCTGGCGCGGCGATGCCCGGATAACCTCGGCGCCAAAGCGCGCGATGTCGTGGGGCGCCGTGAAGGCGGTGGTCATTTCCACGTAGCAGCACGAAAGGCCGAAGTTGTACGGCCACAGGGAATTCTTGCGCCCCCAGTTGACCGCGCCACTCAGCACGTCTTCCAGCTTGCCCATGTAGATGTTTTTGTGGACTTGGTCTTCTAACGGATCGGAGACGGTTTCCCGTTCGCCGATGGGGTACTGATCGTTAGGAGCATCCGGGTCGATCCTGGTGAGATTGTATTGCATCGCCAAAGCCTCATTGTTTCAGCTTCGCTTGCCGCTTGCGACGAGCTTCTGGAGCCCAGTCAAGGGCGCCTACTCGGAACAGGTAGACAAGACCTGCCAACAGAATTGCTATGAAAACGAGAGCTTCGACGAATCCGGTCCAGCCGCTTTCGCGGACGGACACAGACCAGGCAAAGAGAAAGAGGGCTTCGATATCGAAGATCACGAACAGCATCGCGACCAGATAGAATTTGGCTGAGAGCCGCAAGCGGGCGCCACCTGTAGGTAGCATGCCGGACTCGAACGGTTCGTTTTTGCTGCGGCCCCAGGCTTTTGACCCAAGGAGGCTGGAAACACCGAGCATGAAGGCGCAGAGGCCGACAACACCGAGGAGGAAAATGGCAAAGCCCCAGTTGTGGGCCATGAGTCCTGTCGCTTCGGTCATGCTGGAAATCCTTAACAGAGAGCAAAGGTCTCTGAGCTCGAAAAAGTAACGGCGCAGTGACGATATGTCGCAGCGCAATCAATCAGGGTGATTTTATGGCTAAACACCTAGCAAGTAAAATTCCCGTAGCTAAATTATTCGCTGAAATAAGGACATAGTGCACCTTTATGGGGCTGTAGCCCAGACGCTGCGGGCATTAGCTTGATTTTAATCAATTGTGTTTTGTTTAGGGTGTAACGAAGTTTTATTGCTCTAAATGATAATGAATATTGTTTGCGAGAGTTTTAAGCGGGTGTTGGGTGCGTCGCGGGGGAAGTTGTTGTTACTTGCCCGTTTGGCGCAAGTTGCCAGCGCGCAACTTTTAACGGATTTTTCCTAAGCGAATACCGCCCTGGATCAAGGTTTTGTGCAAAAACATCAGGCTGAGCGCATTTTCATTGTGGGAGCAAGCCCACTCCCACATTTTGATCTTCGCTGGGTCAGGAGAGATTTTTTCAGGATAAAAAACGCCCCGAACCAGTCGGGGCGTCAGATCGTGCGGCACTGCGGTTAGCTTTCTATCGGGCCCGCAATGGCCGTGTACTCAGTTGCTTAGTGAAACTGTTCTTCTTCGGTCGAGCCGGTCAGCGCGGTCACGGACGAGGTGCCGCCCTGGATCACGGTGGTCATGTCGTCGAAGTAGCCAGTGCCCACCTCCTGCTGGTGCGCCACAAAGGTGTAGCCTTTGGCGGCGTCAGCGAATTCCTGCTCCTGCAGCTTCACGTAGGCCGTCATGTCGTTGCGGGCGTAGTCGTGCGCCAGGTTGAACATGCTGTGCCACATGTTGTGAATGCCGGCCAGGGTGATGAACTGGTGCTTGTAGCCCATGGCGGACAGTTCGCGCTGGAACTTGGCGATAGTCGCGTCGTCCAGGTTTTTCTTCCAGTTGAAGGAAGGCGAGCAGTTGTAGGACAGCAGTTGGTCCGGGTATTCCTTCTTGATCGCCTCGGCGAAGCGACGGGCTTCGTCCAGGTCTGGCTTGGCGGTTTCGCACCAGATCAGGTCGGCGTACGGTGCGTAGGCCAGGCCACGGGCAATGGCTTGGTCCAGGCCTGCACGCACCTTGTAGAAACCTTCCTGGGTGCGCTCGCCAGTCACGAACGGCTGGTCGTACGGGTCGCAGTCCGAGGTCAGCAGGTCCGCGGCGTTGGCATCGGTACGGGCCAGGATGATGGTCGGCGTGCCGGCCACGTCAGCGGCCAGGCGGGCAGCGGTCAGCTTCTGTACGGCTTCCTGGGTCGGAACCAGTACCTTGCCGCCCATGTGGCCGCATTTTTTCACGGACGCCAGTTGGTCTTCAAAGTGCACGCCGGCAGCGCCTGCCTCGATCATGCTCTTCATCAGCTCGTAGGCGTTCAGGACGCCACCGAAACCGGCTTCGGCGTCAGCCACGATTGGCGCGAAGTAGTCGATGTAGCCTTCGTCGCCCGGACCTTTGCCGGCTTTCCACTGGATCTGGTCGGCGCGGCGGAACGAGTTGTTGATGCGCTTGACCACGGTTGGTACGGAGTCCACCGGGTACAGCGATTGGTCAGGGTACATGGACTCGGCGGAGTTGTTGTCCGCCGCCACTTGCCAGCCGGACAGGTAGATTGCCTGGATACCGGCCTTGACCTGTTGCACAGCCTGGCCGCCGGTCAGGGCGCCCATGCAGTTGACGAAATCTTTCTCGGGGCGGAAGGACGGCTTGGCGCCCTGGGTAACCAGCTTCCACAGCTTCTCGGCGCCCAGTTTTGCAAAGGTGTGCTCAGGTTGAACCGAGCCGCGCAGGCGGACGACGTCAGCAGCGGAGTAAGCGCGAGTCACGCCTTTCCAGCGTGGGTTTTCAGCCCAGTCTTTTTCAAGGGCTGCAATTTGCTGTTCGCGTGTCAGTGCCATGGGGAAAAACCTCGTCGCATAGGTCTGGGTGGAAAATTCCGTTTGCCAGCCACGTATTCAGTGCGTGGGATTGGCTGCTCGCTGACCAGAAGCTTAGGCGGTCAAGTTGGGCTTGGCGGGGAAGGCGACGGGATGAACGATGGGCTCAAGGGAGAAAGTGAGCAGGTAGAGGCGAACCGAGAACAGTCTTCGGGCGTCGTGGGCCTTGGTACGATCCATCAGTGTGTTGCCGGGTTACCTGGTTAGCTTCCGTCCCTCGGGACAACTTCGTTCCAGTCGCAACCTCGTCAAACACGCCTTGTGGGCGGTACAGACACGAATCGGCTCGGGTGGGTAGCTTGGAGCGACGATCCGAAGGCCCTTGCCAGGGCCCCTGGTTAGCGGGAGCGAGGCCATCATGCCCATGCTTTTTTGGATCGTCAAATGTTTTGTAGTGCTTTTTTTGTGGCACTACATCTTTGGTCTAATACGACTAATCAGTCAGTTTTTGGTGCTTGAGTTCAAGGTCTCGACTTTGACCCTCAGTGTCAGGTCATCCCGGCCCTGGGTCGAGTAGCTGCGGGTTGCGCCCTGTTTGTCGGCCTGGGTCTGGCGATTGATACCGGCCAGGGTGATCCACTCGCCCAGGCGCCCGCTGACGGTTGTGTCGGTACTTTGCACATTCACTACATCGGGACGTTCCTGGCTCATACGGTCACGATTGGTGCTGATGCTCAGGTGTACGGTCTCGCCGGTGACGCTGGCCGTGACGTAAAAGCCCTGGGTGACGTTGCGGTACTGGGTCTGGTTTTGCGGGCGACCATAGGCATCGGGCTGGGTGGTGGTCAATGGCACGCTCTGGCCGACCTGGATCAGCGCAGGCACGCCTTCGCTGGCCTGGATCTGCTGGATCCCGCCGTCTCGGCTTTCGGTGCTGTAGGTGATGATGTGGCTATTGGTTTGCTGGTTGTTCTCGTTGGTGTCGACGGTGATCAGCAAGCGTTTGGAGGGGGTGTCCAGCTGTGCGAGCAGGGCGCGCAAGCCCTGGATTTTGTCCGGCTCGGCATTGACGATCAATTGATTGCCGTAGGCGCTGACCGTGCCGTCCTTGCCAATGAAATTCTGCGCCACGGGTAGCAGGTCGGCGCTGGTGCGGTTGTTCAGGGGGACGACTTCGGTGGCCGCCATTGCCGAAAAGCTGACGGTCATGAGCAGGCTGGCGACTAGGGTGCGTAGGGACATGTCCGTGATCTCTGCAAGTCATTTGGGCTTGATGGTGCCAGTTTATCGGCCTGGCGGGGCGCAAGTTGAATCGTAGACGGCAAAAGGCCCTGGCATCGGGGGATGGCAGGGCCTTTTGGGGTGTTGCTGATATGGTCATCGCAGGCAAGCCAGCTCCCACACCGACCGCGTTGCTCAAGACATATGTGGTCAAATATGGGCGCTGGCTTGCCTGCGATGGCCGCGCCACGGTCTTAAATCAACCCTCGCGCTCCATATCAACATGGGGAATCCCGACTTCCAGGAATTCTCCGCTGACGATCTTGAAGCCCAGTCGCTCATAAAACGGCGCGGCATACACCTGCGCGCTGAGGAACTGCCGGGTCTGGCCGCGTTTCTCGGCCTCGCCAATCACCGCTTCCATCAGCTTGTCGCCGACTTTCAGCCCGCGCCAGTCCTTGAGGACCGACACGCGACCGATCTCGCCGCTGGGCAGCAAGCGAGCGGTGCCAATGGGAAAGTCGCCTTCAAACGCGAGGAAATGCATGGCCCCGGCGTCGTCTGCGTCCCATTCCAGCTCAGGCGGGACCGATTGTTCAGCGATAAACACCGCTTCACGAATGCGCCGAATCTCGGCGATATCCTTATGCCAGTCCGCGACACTTACGTGAATTTTATTCATCGGCAAACCCCAGGCTTCCTTGCTTGACCAGTTCGCACAGCAGGTCGCGGCCATCTTCATCGGCCAGCCACGGACCCAGGTTGTCCACGTGCAGGGCATCGGCAGCGCAGATCATCTTCAGCAGTTCGCGCAGTTTGCCCGGCAGGTAACGGCTCTGGCCGCTGGCGAACAGCAGTACGTCGTCGTCCACTTCCGACCAGGCCAGGCGCGCGCTTGGGTTGCGGATCAGTACTGCACCGTCTTCCAGGCTGCTGATGACTTCATCCTGCGCCAATTCTTCGGGGCCGGCGACCAGTTCCGGGTAGCGCGGCTCGGTCATGAACTGGCCGAACCAGGTCAGCAGCATGCGCTCGTCGCTCATGTGCTCGGCCAGCAGGCTTTTCAGGCGGTCGAGGGCGTCGCTCTGGATCTGGTGCGGGTCGCTGACGGGCTGGGCGTCGGCGTCGGTGTAGCGCTCTTCATCCGTCAGGTACTGGCTGAGGAAGTCGGTGAAGTGGGTCAGCACTTCGGCAGCGCTTGGTGCGCGGAAGCCAACCGAGTAGGTCATGCAGTCATCTTCAGCGATGCCGAAGTGCGCCAGGCGCGGCGGCAGGTAGAGCATGTCGCCCGGCTCCAGGACCCATTCGGCGCTCTCCTCGAATTCGGCGAGGATGCGCAGGTCAGCGTGTTGCAGCAGCGGGCTCTCTGAGCTGCACATCTGGCCGATCTTCCAGTTGCGCTTGCCCTGGGCTTGCAGCAGGAACACGTCGTAGTTATCGAAGTGCGGACCTACGCTGCCGCCGGGGGCGGCAAAGCTGATCATCACGTCGTCGATGCGCCAGCTTGGCAGGAAGCGGAACTGCTCCAGCAGCTCGGCCACTTCCGGTACGAACTGGTCGACCGCCTGCACCAACAGGGTCCACTCGCGCTCGGGCAGGGTGCTGAAGGCGTCTTCGGCAAACGGGCCGCGGCGCAGTTCCCATGGGCGCTCGCCGTGCTCGATCACCAGGCGCGACTCGACTTCTTCTTCCAGCGCCAGGCCGGCCAGTTCGTCGGCATCGATCGGGCTTTCGAAATCAGGGATGGCTTGGCGGATCAGCAGCGGTTTTTTCTGCCAGTAGTCGCGCAGGAATTCCCGTGCCGTGATGCCGCCCAGAAGTTGAAGAGGAATATCAGGATTCATGTGTAACCTATTGAAAAAAAGCACTTTTCAGACGGGAATAAAAACGCCCGGCGCTGCCGGGCGTCTCAAGGGGTCAAGCCGCAATCAGATGCGTTTGGCTTGGTCTACAGCGTTGCCGATGTAGTTGGCCGGGGTCAGCAGTTTCAGCTCGGCCTTGGCCGCGGCTGGCATGTCCAGGCCGTCGATGAAAGTTTGCAGCGCCTCGGGGCTGATGCCCTTGCCGCGTGTCAACTCTTTCAGCTTTTCGTACGGGTTTTCGATGTTGTAGCGACGCATCACCGTCTGGATCGGCTCGGCCAGGACTTCCCAGCAAGCGTCCAGGTCAGCGGCGATTTTCTGCGCGTTGAGTTCCAGTTTGCTGATGCCTTTGAGGCTGGCTTCGTACGCGATCACGCTATGGGCAAAGCCCACGCCGAGGTTGCGCAGTACGGTGGAGTCGGTCAGGTCGCGCTGCCAGCGGGAGATCGGCAACTTGCTGGCCAGGTGCTGGAACAAGGCGTTGGCGATGCCCAGGTTGCCTTCGGAGTTTTCAAAGTCGATCGGGTTGACTTTGTGCGGCATGGTCGACGAGCCGATTTCGCCCGCGATGGTGCGCTGTTTGAAGTAGCCCAGGGAGATGTAGCCCCAGATATCGCGATCGAAGTCGATCAGGATGGTGTTGAAGCGCGCAATGGCGTCGAACAGCTCGGCGATGTAGTCGTGGGGTTCGATCTGCGTGGTGTACGGGTTGAAGCCCAGGCCCAGCTCGTCTTCGATGAAGGCGCGGGCGTTGGCTTCCCAGTCGATCTCGGGGTAGGCCGACAGGTGGGCGTTGTAGTTGCCCACGGCGCCGTTGATCTTGCCCAGCAATGGCACGGCGGCCACTTGCGCGATCTGGCGCTCCAGGCGGTACACCACGTTGGCCAGTTCTTTGCCCAGGGTGGTCGGCGAGGCCGGCTGGCCGTGGGTGCGCGACAGCATCGGCACGTCGGCGAAGCGGATGGCCAGTTCGCGGATAGCGTTGGCGGTCTGGCGCATCAGGGGCAGCATCACGTCATCACGGCCTTCGCGCAGCATCAGGGCGTGGGACAGGTTGTTGATGTCCTCGCTGGTGCAGGCAAAGTGGATGAACTCGCTGACCTGGGCCAGTTCCGGCAGCTTGGCCGCTTGTTCTTTGAGCAGGTACTCGATGGCCTTGACGTCGTGGTTGGTGGTGCGCTCGATCTCTTTCACACGCTCGGCGTGCTCCAGGGAGAAGTTTTCCGCCAGGGTGTTCAGTACAACGTTAGCCTCGGCGGAGAACGCCGGCACTTCGCTGATGGCGGGGTGAGCGGCCAGGCGCTGGAGCCAGCGCACTTCAACCAGTACACGAGCACGGATCAGGCCGTATTCGCTGAAAATAGGGCGCAGGGCCTGGGTTTTGCCGGCGTAGCGGCCGTCAACAGGGGAAACCGCAGTGAGCGAAGAGAGCTGCATGGGGTGTTCTCGGACAGTCGGGCAACGAAATGGGGCGCGTATCATACATGAAAAAATCCGCCGGTCCGTTGCCAACTGACCGGCGTATTACGCGTAACGGCTTGAAAATGGCCCGTGGCTGCGACTTATTCGTTGCGCATCAACGGGTAAAGCTCTTTGAGCAATTTGCGACGGCTGATGACCAACTGCCAACGATGACCGCCCAACTGCCGCCACAACCGCGCCGAACGAATACCGGCCAGCAGCAGGGCGCGGATTTTCGAGGCGTTGTTGGGCTGTTGCAGGTTGCGCATGTCGCCGTGGACCTGGATCCGCTGGCGCAAGGTGCTCAAGGTGTCCTGGTACAAAGCGCCACAGGCGGCGATCACGTTCTCGTGGGCCGGGCCGAAGTGCTCGACCTGGGACTGGATCTGCGGCAGGCGCTTGCCGATGGTTTCCAGCAGATCGTCGCGCTTGGCCAGTTGCCGCTCAAGACCGAGCATCGACAAGGCATAGCGCAGTGGCTCGCGCTGCAGGGTGCTCGGGTCGCGCTCCAGGGCGCCGATCAGGGCGCGATAACCTTCGCGCAGGCTCAGGTCATCGCCGCCGTACACGTCCAGGGTGTCCTTCGGGTCGACCACCAGCAGGCTGCCGAGCATGCAGGTCATGCCGGCCTCGGTCACCTGGCCGGTCTTGGCGATCTTGTCCACCAGCACGGCGGCGAGAAATACACCGCCCAGTGCCGTCAATTGCTCCTGGGTCGGGCTCATGCCGGGGTGCTCCAGGGTTCGGCGACTTCAATCACGCCGCCCCCCAGGCAGATCTCACCGTCGTAGAACACCACGGACTGGCCGGGCGTGACCGCGCGTTGCGGGTCATCGAACGTGGCGCGGTAGCCATTGGCGGTTTTTTCCAGGGTGCAGGGCTGGTCGCTCTGGCGGTAGCGCACCTTGGCGGTCAGACGGCGCGGGCTGCTCAGGTCGATCGGGTTGACCCAATAGATCTCCGAGGCCAGCAGCGCACCGGAGAACAACAGCGGATGCTCGTTGCCCTGGCCGACGATCAGCACGTTATTTGCCAGGTCTTTGACCAGCACGTACCACGGCTCGTCACCGGCGTCTTTCAGGCCGCCGATGCCCAGGCCCTGGCGCTGGCCGATGGTGTGGTACATCAGGCCGTGGTGACGGCCGATGACTTCGCCTTCGGTGGTCTTGATCTCGCCCGGCTGTGCCGGCAGGTACTGCTTGAGAAAGTCACTGAAGCGGCGCTCGCCAATAAAGCAGATCCCCGTGGAGTCCTTTTTCTTGGCGGTGGCCAGGCCGTGTTTCTCGGCGATCTTGCGCACTTCGGGTTTTTCCAGCTCACCCACCGGGAACAGGGTCTTGGCGATCTGTTCACCGCCCACGGCGTGCAGGAAGTAGCTCTGGTCCTTGTTCGGGTCCAGGCCCTTGAGCAATTCGGTGCGGCCATCGATATCGCGACGGCGCACATAGTGGCCAGTGGCAATCAGGTCGGCGCCGAGGATCATGGCGTAATCGAGGAACGCCTTGAACTTGATTTCGCGGTTGCACAGGATGTCCGGGTTCGGCGTGCGGCCGGCCTTGTATTCGGCCAGGAAGTGCTCGAACACATTGTCCCAGTACTCGGCGGCGAAGTTGGCGGTGTGCAGCTTGATGCCAATCTTGTCGCACACGGCCTGGGCGTCGGCCAGGTCGTCCATGGCGGTGCAGTATTCCGTTCCATCGTCTTCCTCCCAGTTCTTCATGAACAGGCCTTCCACCTCATAACCCTGCTCCATGAGCAGAACGGCGGAAACGGAAGAATCCACGCCGCCGGACATACCGACGATGACGCGCTTCTTTTGTGTGTCAGAAGGGGCTGGATCACGCATAGGATTTCAACGGGTGTCTTGAAAAAGGACGCGATTCTAGCAGGCCCGAGCCCGCAAGGCTAAAGAGAAGGGCGGATCAGTTCGAGACTGTGGCAGTGACCGGCCAGATAATCATCGATACAGCGGATGATCAGCTCGCTGCGCCAGTCGTCGCGCAGGGCCATCAGCTCGTCACGGCTCAGCCAGCGGGCGCGCACGATACCTTCGTCGAGCTGATAGTCCGGGTGGTGTTGCAGGGCCTTGGCAATGAAGCAGACCCGCTGGTAGGTCACGCCATTGCTGGGGGCGGTATATAGGTAGAGGCCGACGACACCGGTGGCTTCGACGTCCCAGCCGGTTTCTTCAAGGGTTTCGCGCACGGCGGCTTCGGTCAGGGTTTCGTGCGGGTCGAGATGGCCGGCAGGCTGGTTGAGCACGGCGCGGCCGCCCTTGAGCTCTTCGACCATGAGGAAGCGGCCATTGTCTTCGACGATGGTGGCGACGGTGATGTGGGGTTGCCAGGTCATGGAAAGCCTCAGTTTAAAGTGCGACGCGGTCTTTAGGCTGGAATGCAGTCTGTGTGGGAGCGGGCTTGCTCGCGATGGCGCTGTATCAGTCGCCGAATATGTTGGCTGAACTACCGCTATCGCGAGCAAGCCCGCTCCCACATTTTGATGCGGTTTATTCAGTGAGATTGTGCTGCATAAGCAATCTGCATGGTGTGCCTGACATTATGTGATTTTACCGGAGCCAGGCGGGAGCGCAGCTTACTTCTCCAGAACAGTCGTTATTGGAGAGTGTCATGAATCAGATTGCCCACAAAGGCTACGAAGTGCGTCTTACGTCGCCGCTGCCCATTGCCTTCATCCTGCTGTGGAGTTCTGGTTATATCGGCGGAGCATTTGGTGTGCGTTATGGCGAGCCCTTCACCATGACGTTCTACCGTTTTGCTTTGGCGGCTTTGGTTTTTCTGGGGGTGGCGCTCGCTATCAAGGCGCAATGGCCAAAACGGCCAGCACCTTACCTTCATGCAGCAGCAGTGGGCGTCCTCCTGCAAGCTCTGCAGTTCGGTGGCCTTTACACCGGAATCAGTCAGGGGGTTCCTGCGGGGCAGGCGGCATTGATTGTCGGGCTGATGCCAGTTTTCGTCGTAATCGGTGCCTATTTCTGCCTGGGTGAGCAATTAAGTTGGCGTGACCTGCCGGGCTCGATCCTGGGCGTTGGCGGTGTCGCCATTGTTGTGGCCAACAGTTTTTTTGGCTCCGAGGCATCAATTGGCGGTTATGGCGCAGTAGGTCTGGCTCTGGTGGGAATTACGCTCGGCACGCTCTATCAAAAGCGCTTTCTCGGTGTGGTCAACCTGTGGGTGGGGTGCTTCATTCAGATGGTCACCGCGTCGTTGGTAATGCTGGTGTTGGCCTACACCACAGAAACCATGCAAGTCACCGAATGGGCACCCTTCGCCGCTTCGGTGGCCTGGATCACCCTGATGAACTCGGTAGGTGCACTGACGCTGTTGTATCTGATGATTCGTCGCGGTGAAGCGAGCAAGGCTACCAATCTGTTCCATGTGATTCCTGCGGTCACGCAGATCATGGCCTCTATGACCCTGGGTGAAGTCCCTGGTGCACTGGCGATTGCAGGTTTTGTGGTGTCCGGGGTTGGCGTTTACATGATGAATCATGCGCGTGCCCGTTAGGGGCTAGCGTTCTTGACAGACAGGGGCGCAGCCTTGCACTAATGCTCGGGCGCATTTACTCACTCGCTTCGGTGTGCCATGAGAATCAATCTTGATATTCAGTCCCTGCGCAGCTTCCTCAAGGTTGCGCAGCTGGGCAGTTTTACCCGGGCCGCCGAGGCGCTGAGCCTGACGCAACCTGCTATCAGCCAACAGATCCGGCGGTTGGAGGAGTTGCTGAGTGTCGGTCTTTTTGTTCGCGATAACCGCCAGGTGTTGCTGACCCTGGAAGGTGAGCGGCTGATCGGTTATGCCCAGCAGATCCTGGAGGTCAACGATAAGGTCGGGAGGTTGTTTGATGTCAGTCGCACCCAGGAGTCGGTGGCGCTCGGTATCCCTGAATATTTTTGCGAGGAGATTCTGCAGCGTGTTATTGCAGCGGTGGCCGTTGAATTGCCGTCGGTGTGAATCGGGGTCAAGGTGGCGCGCTCCCTGGTGCTTGCGCAAGCGTTCAATGAGGGCGCAATTGATATTGGCCTGATGATTGATGAGCTGCCAAAGGTCGCCGGGGAGCCTTTACATACGCTTTCGCTGAAATGGCTGGGTGGCAAGCAGGCCGCCGTGCCTGCCGAGGGGCAGGAAGTTTTGCTGGCCTTGTTCAAGGCGCCTTGCATATTCAGGAGTCTGGCGATCCGGCGCCTAGAGGAGAGCGGTATCAGATGGCGCTGTGTGTATGAATCCGAGGACCTGGTGTCGTTGCGTTCGGCGGTCCAGGCTGGGGTTGGTGTAACGTTGTTGCCCGGGTTTGCCCAGGTGCAGGGCTTGAAAAGCCTGGAAGCGCTTTCGCATCTGCCGGCGCTACCCAGGTTTGGTGTCGGGCTCAAACAGAGGCCGGGTTGGGAGCCTTGGTATCGGTCGCAGTTACTGGCGATTATTGAAAACGCCTGGCGTGCGGAGTACGGCGCGGTTTTAAAGGGCTGAAAACACAAACCCCGGCACATGGCCGGGGTGTGTGATGTCGCCCTTACAGCATTACTTCAACGCAGCAATCGCAGCATTGAGCGTAGCACTCGGGCGCATAGCCTTGCTGGTTAGCTCAGGATTCGGTGCGTAGTAGCCGCCGATGTCCACTGGCTTGCCCTGTACGGCGTTGAGTTCGGCAACGATGGTTGCTTCGTTCTCGGCCAGGGTTTTTGCCAGTTGAGCGAATTGCCCTTGCAGCGCGGTATCTTCAGTCTGGGCGGCCAGGGCCTGGGCCCAGTACAGTGCCAGGTAGAAGTGGCTGCCGCGGTTGTCGATGTTGCCGACTTTGCGCGATGGCGATTTGTTGTTGTCGAGGAACTGGCCGGTGGCCTGGTCCAGGGTCTTGGACAGTACCAGGGCTTTCGGGTTGTTGTAGTTCACACCCAAATGCTCAAGGGAGGCTGCCAGGGCCAGGAATTCGCCCAGGGAGTCCCAGCGCAGGAAGTTTTCTTCCAGCAGTTGCTGCACGTGCTTTGGCGCCGAACCGCCAGCGCCGGTTTCAAACAGGCCGCCACCGTTCATCAGCGGTACGATCGACAGCATCTTGGCGCTGGTGCCCAGTTCCATGATCGGGAACAGGTCAGTCAGGTAGTCGCGCAGTACGTTGCCGGTCACCGAGATGGTGTCCAGGCCCTTGCGGGTGCGTTCCAGGGTGAACTTCATCGCGTCGACCGGCGACATGATGCGGATGTCCAGGCCTTCGGTGTTGTGGTCTTTCAGGTAGGCCTGGACTTTCTCGACCACGACGCCGTCGTGGGCGCGCAGTGGGTCCAGCCAGAAAATGGCCGGGGTGTTGCTGGCGCGGGCGCGGTTGACGGCCAGTTTGACCCAGTCTTGGATCGGCGCGTCTTTGGTCTGGCACATGCGGAAGATATCGCCGGCTTCAACCGACTGTTCCATCAGCAGCTTGCCCTTGCTGTCGGTGACGCGGACGACGCCGTCAGCCTTGATCTGGAACGTCTTGTCGTGGGAGCCATACTCTTCGGCCTTCTTCGCCATCAGGCCAACGTTTGGCACGCTGCCCATGGTGGTAGGGTCGAAGGCGCCATGGGCCTTGCAGTCTTCGATGACCGCCTGGTAGATGGTGGCGTAGCAGCGATCCGGGATCACGGCCTTGGTGTCGTGCAACTGACCGTCAGTGCCCCACATCTTGCCGGAGTCACGGATCATGGCGGGCATCGAGGCGTCGACGATCACGTCGCTCGGCACGTGCAGGTTGGTGATGCCTTTGTCGGAGTTGACCATCGCAAGCGATGGGCGAGCGGCGTAGACCGCCTGGATGTCGGCTTCGATCTGCGCTTGCTGGTCGGCCGGCAGGGCCTTGATGCGGGCGTACAGGTCGCCGATGCCGTTGTTCAGGTTGAAGCCGATCTCTTCCAGCACGGTCGCGTGCTTGGCCAGGGCGTCTTTATAGAACTCGGCAACGATCTGGCCGAACATGATCGGGTCGGAGACCTTCATCATGGTGGCTTTGAGGTGAACCGACAGCAGCACGCCCTGTTGCTTGGCGTCTTCGATTTCGGCGGCAATGAACGCGCGCAGGGCGTTCTTGCTCAGCACGGCGCTGTCGAGGATTTCGCCGGCCAGTGCGCTGGTCTTTTCTTTCAGGACGGTGGTGCTGCCATCCTTGCCGACCAGCTCGATTTTGACAGCATCGGCCGCTTCGATCTGTACGGCTTTTTCGCTGCCGTAGAAGTCGCCGTTGCTCATGTGAGCCACGTGGGACTTGGAGTCAGCGGCCCAGGCGCCCATTTTGTGCGGGTGCTTGCGTGCGTAGTTCTTGACCGACAGGGGCGCGCGGCGGTCGGAGTTGCCTTCGCGCAGGACCGGGTTCACGGCGCTGCCCTTGACCTTGTCGTAACGTGCACGGGTTTCTTTTTCCGCGTCGGTGGTTACGGTTTCCGGGTAGTCCGGCAGGGCGTAGCCCTGGGCCTGCAGTTCCTTGATCGCGGCTTGCAGCTGCGGGGTCGAGGCGCTGATGTTGGGCAGCTTGATGATATTGGCTTCAGGGGTTACGGCCAGGGCGCCCAGTTCGGCGAGGTGGTCCGCAACGGCCTTGGTGCCCAGTTGCTCGGGGAAGCTTGCGAGGATGCGCCCTGCGAGGGAGATATCGCGGGTTTCCACTTCAATATCAGCGGAAGCAGTGAAGGCCTCTACGATAGGCAGCAGTGAATAGGTGGCGAGGGCTGGGGCTTCGTCGGTGAAGGTATAGATGATCTTCGAGCGGGTGGGCATATTCGGATTAACTCTCTTCTTTGCTAAAAGCGTGCGCGGAAACTCGAGATGCGCCGGGTAAAGCGCGTTCGTTCAAAGTCATCCATGAGCCGAATGTCGATGTTTCTTCGCGGTGATGTTGGGTTGCATCAGTCGAGCGTCAAGCGGGTGGGCTACGGTGGCAGCCCGGCTTTTTCAGGCGCAGGTGCTCGATATAGAGCGGTCGGCCATCGTGACTCTTTGGTCAGCGGCGGCATTATACATAGGTCGCTATGCTTACGCCGAGCCTTCATACAAAAGGTGGGTCGTCCATTGGTCTAAAGGTCGCAGGGACCGGATTGCGCCTAAAGTCGCACGTAGTGCTCAAGTTTGGCGTTTTTCCCTTTTTTTTCAAGGTTGTAGACCACTAAATCTAGGTTTTTCGCAGCAAATGTGCCGGGCGCAAGGTTCCAGTCCACATTCAACTGGAGTAGGCTCGGGCACAGCCAGATGTTCAATCCACAAACGGAGTTCAGCATGGGATACAAGAAGATTCAGGTTCCGGCAGTCGGCGACAAAATCACCGTCAACGCAGACCATTCTCTCAATGTTCCTGACAACCCGATCATCCCTTTCATCGAAGGTGACGGTATTGGCGTCGACATCAGCCCGGTGATGATCAAGGTGGTCGATGCAGCTGTTAACAAGGCCTACGGCGGCAAGCGCAAAATCTCCTGGATGGAGGTGTATGCCGGCGAGAAGGCCACTCAGGTTTACGACCAGGACACCTGGCTGCCCCAGGAAACCCTGGACGCGGTCAAGGATTACGTGGTTTCCATCAAGGGCCCGCTGACCACGCCGGTCGGGGGCGGTATCCGCTCGCTGAACGTGGCCCTGCGCCAGCAGCTGGATCTGTATGTCTGCCTGCGCCCGGTGCGTTGGTTTGAAGGTGTGCCAAGCCCGGTCAAGAAGCCCGGCGATGTGGACATGACCATCTTCCGTGAGAACTCCGAGGATATTTACGCCGGCATCGAGTGGAAGGCCGGTTCGCCGGAAGCCATCAAGGTCATCAAGTTCCTCAAAGAGGAAATGGGCGTCACCAAGATCCGTTTCGACCAGGATTGCGGGATTGGCGTCAAGCCGGTTTCCAAGGAGGGCACCAAGCGCCTGGCGCGCAAGGCCCTGCAATATGTGGTGGATAACGACCGTGAGTCGCTGACCATCGTGCACAAAGGCAACATCATGAAGTTCACCGAAGGTGCCTTCAAGGAGTGGGCCTACGAAGTGGCGGCCGAAGAGTTCGGTGCGACCCTGCTCGATGGCGGGCCGTGGATGCAGTTCAAGAACCCGCGCACCGGCCGCAATGTGGTGGTCAAGGATGCGATTGCCGACGCCATGCTCCAGCAGATCCTGCTGCGTCCGGCCGAATACGATGTGATCGCCACCCTGAACCTCAACGGCGACTACCTGTCCGACGCCCTGGCGGCAGAAGTGGGGGGCATCGGTATTGCACCGGGCGCCAACCTGTCTGACACCGTGGCCATGTTTGAAGCCACCCACGGCACGGCACCAAAATATGCCGGCAAGGACCAGGTCAACCCGGGCTCACTGATCCTATCGGCGGAAATGATGCTGCGCCATATGGGCTGGACCGAAGCGGCTGACCTGATCATCAAGGGCACCAACGGGGCGATTTCGGCCAAGACCGTGACCTATGACTTCGAGCGCTTGATGGAGGGCGCCAAGCTAGTGTCGTCGTCGGGCTTCGGCGATGCGTTGATTTCGCATATGTAAATCCAAAGCTATAAAAAACGGCCATCCTGATTGCTCGGGATGGCCGTTTTTTTTGCAGGGTTGCTACTCAGTGGCTGATCAGGCCGTTTGCTTCTTTTTGGAATGAGCGCAGTTGTCTGCCTTGTCGTGCTTGTCTTCGTGGGATTTTCCAGGCGGAGCCGTTGCTGCACAAATTTCGACAGCATGCAGGCCCTTGGGGCCCTGGATGACTTCAAAGGTCACCAGTTGGCCTGCTTTCAGCGTTTTGTAACCCTCCATGGTGATCGCCGAGTAATGCGCAAAAAGGTCTTCTTCCTTGCCGTCTTCATTAATGAAGCCGTAGCCCTTGGCATTATTGAACCATTTGACCTTGCCACTGATCTTGACGCCAGACATACCCATATCCCTCTGCACCAGACTCCATCACTGGAGTATCATCCAGTTTATCCGTCCTAACCCGAATAAATAAGGTTGACTGCGCGGACCTTTTTTACCCACTGTGGGTTCTATTGGTTGTAACACCGTTTTGCCGATAGTCAAGGTGACCAGTCGGTCGGAGTTGAATTTCTGACAGGTCGCCCCCATCACTGTAAATGCACAACTGACGAACCTTTCTTTCCATGCATGCATTCAGCCAGATTCGACTAACATTCAATCAGGATCGCCCGGATCATCTAGAAGACGATGACGGTTCTGCAGGCATCGCTGTTCAGGAGGCCAAGCCTGCTTTACAGGCACCACCGATGTACAAGGTGGTTTTGTTCAATGATGACTACACGCCGATGGATTTCGTCGTCGAAGTACTCGAGGTGTTTTTTAATCTGAACCGCGAGTTGGCGACCAAGGTAATGCTGGCCGTTCATACAGAAGGACGGGCAGTATGTGGAGTGTTTACCCGTGACATCGCCGAGACAAAGGCCATGCAGGTCAACCAGTACGCCAGGGAAAGCCAGCATCCGCTACTCTGTGAAATCGAGAAGGACGGTTAACGCCGACCACTTGGGTATGAGGTGAAGCTATGTTAAACCGCGAGCTCGAAGTCACCCTCAATCTTGCCTTCAAGGAGGCCCGCTCGAAGCGTCATGAATTCATGACCGTCGAGCACCTGCTGCTGGCACTTTTGGATAACGAAGCTGCCGCCACGGTTCTGCGTGCGTGTGGCGCCAACCTCGACAAGCTCAAGCATGACCTGCAGGAGTTCATCGACTCCACCACGCCACTGATCCCCGTGCATGACGAGGACCGTGAGACCCAGCCAACCCTGGGCTTCCAGCGGGTGTTGCAGCGCGCCGTGTTCCATGTGCAGAGCTCCGGCAAACGTGAAGTGACCGGCGCCAATGTATTGGTTGCCATCTTCAGCGAGCAGGAAAGCCAGGCAGTGTTCCTGCTCAAGCAGCAGAGCGTGGCGCGTATCGATGTCGTCAACTACATCGCCCATGGCATCTCGAAAGTGCCAGGGCATGGCGATCACTCCGAGGGTGAGCAGGATATGCAGGACGACGAGGGCGGTGAGTCTTCTTCTTCAAGCAACCCGCTGGATGCCTACGCCAGCAATCTCAACGAACTGGCGCGCCAGGGGCGGATCGACCCGCTGGTGGGGCGCGAGATGGAAGTTGAGCGTGTTGCGCAGATCCTCGCGCGCCGTCGCAAGAACAACCCGCTGCTGGTGGGCGAGGCAGGCGTGGGCAAGACCGCGATTGCCGAAGGCCTGGCCAAGCGCATTGTTGATAACCAGGTGCCTGACCTGCTGGCCAATAGCGTTGTGTACTCCCTTGACCTGGGCGCGTTGCTCGCCGGGACCAAGTACCGTGGCGACTTTGAAAAGCGTTTCAAGGCATTGCTTGGCGAGCTGAAAAAGCGTCCGCAGGCGATTTTGTTCATTGATGAGATCCACACGATCATTGGCGCCGGTGCGGCTTCCGGTGGGGTGATGGATGCGTCCAACCTGCTCAAGCCGCTGCTGTCTTCGGGGGATATCCGCTGCATCGGCTCGACCACGTTCCAGGAGTTTCGCGGGATCTTCGAGAAAGACCGTGCCCTGGCGCGTCGCTTCCAGAAAGTCGATGTGTCCGAGCCGTCGGTCGAAGACACCATTGGTATCCTGCGTGGGCTCAAAGGGCGTTTCGAGGCGCACCACGGCATCGAGTACAGCGATGAGGCGTTGCGTGCGGCCGCTGAGCTGGCGTCGCGCTACATCAATGACCGGCATATGCCGGACAAGGCCATCGATGTGATCGACGAAGCGGGGGCTTACCAGCGCCTGCAGCCGGTCGAGAAGCGGGTGAAGCGCATTGAAGTGGCGCAGGTCGAGGATATCGTGGCGAAAATTGCGCGAATCCCGCCAAAACACGTCACCAGTTCCGACAAGGAGCTGCTGCGTAACCTGGAGCGCGACCTCAAGCTGACGGTGTTTGGCCAGGATGCGGCGATTGATTCGCTGTCGACGGCGATCAAGCTGTCCCGGGCCGGCCTCAAGTCGCCGGATAAACCGGTGGGTTCGTTCCTGTTCGCCGGCCCTACCGGCGTCGGCAAGACCGAAGCGGCGCGGCAGTTGGCCAAGGCCATGGGCATTGAGCTGGTGCGGTTCGACATGTCCGAATACATGGAGCGGCATACCGTGTCGCGCCTGATCGGTGCGCCTCCGGGCTATGTCGGGTTCGACCAGGGCGGCCTGTTGACCGAGGCGATCACCAAGCAGCCGCATTGCGTACTGCTGCTCGATGAAATCGAAAAGGCCCACCCGGAAGTCTTCAACCTGCTGCTGCAGGTCATGGACCACGGGACCCTGACCGACAACAACGGGCGCAAGGCGGACTTCCGCAACGTCATCGTGATCATGACCACCAACGCCGGTGCCGAGACGGCCGCGCGGGCTTCCATTGGCTTTACTCATCAGGATCACTCTTCCGATGCGATGGAAGTGATCAAGAAGAGCTTCACGCCGGAATTCCGTAACCGCCTGGACACCATTATCCAGTTTGGTCGCCTCAGCCATGAGGTGATCAAGAGCGTGGTGGACAAGTTCCTTACCGAGCTGCAGGCGCAGTTGGAAGACAAGCGTGTGCAGTTGGAGGTGACGGAAGCGGCACGCAGCTGGATCGCCGAGGGCGGCTACGACGCGGCAATGGGCGCCCGCCCAATGGCGCGCCTGATCCAGGACAAGATCAAGCGGCCACTGGCCGAAGAGATCCTGTTCGGCGAGCTTTCCGACCATGGTGGCGTGGTGCATATCGACTTGAAGGACGGCGAGCTGACCTTCGAGTTCGAGACCACGGCCGAAATGGCCTGATGTTTGACAGCAATAGAAAAGGCGCCGAAAGGCGCCTTTTTGCTGCCCGCCAAATCCCAGTCAATGAAGATCAAATGTGGGAGCTGGCTTGCCTGCGATAGCGGAGTGTCAGTCACAGGCCTGTTGGCTGACACTCCGCTATCGCAGGCAAGCCAGCTCCCACACTCATTCTGCGGTGCTGGTTAAATCCCACACACAAAAACGCCCGGCATAACCGGGCGTCTTGTATTGACTTGTTTAGCGAGCGCGGTAAGTGATGCGCCCTTTGCTCAAGTCATAGGGCGTCAGCTCGACGCGCACTTTGTCACCGGTAAGAATACGAATGTAGTTCTTGCGCATCTTGCCGGAGATATGCGCGGTTACGACGTGCCCATTTTCCAACTCCACGCGAAACATGGTGTTGGGCAGGGTGTCGACGACAGTGCCTTCCATTTCGAAGCTGTCTTCTTTCGACATGCAGTAAAGCCCTCGGTATCCAGTGAATGGCCCGGTGCAACTGCGCCAGGCAAAAGCGGCGTGCATTGTGCCCGAAAAAGGGTGTTCAAGCCAAGGGGTTCTAGTTAAGCGTGACCCATCTTTGATTAATCAGCAGCTCAATGGGCCGATATTGGGTCTTGTAGTTCATCTTTTTGCAGTTTTTGATCCAGTATCCAAGGTACACCGCGTCCAGTTTTTGCCGGGCGGCTTCACCGATCTGCCACAAAATGGCAAAGCGCCCGAGGCTGCGGCGTTCTTCGGCGGGCTCGTAAAAGGTGTAGACCGCCGACAAGCCATTGGGCAGCAGGTCCGTGACCGCGACCGCCAACAGTTTGCTTTCTAGGCGGAACTCGTAGAAGCGCGAGAATGGCAGGTCACGCACCAAAAACGTGGAAAACTGGTCGCGGCTGGGGGGGAACATGTCGCCGTCGGCGTGGCGTTGTTCAATGTAGCGCTGGTAGAGATCGAAGTACTCTTCGCTGAAGCCGGGCTTGGCGGGGGTCACGGTCAGGTCGGCATTACGCTTGAGGATGCGTTTTTGATTACGGTCCGCCAAGAATTGCCCCACGGGGATACGCGCCGGCACACAGGCGTTGCAGTTTTGGCAGTGCGGCCGGTACAGGTGGTCGCCGCTGCGCCGAAAGCCCATCTCTGACAGATCGGCATACACATGCACGTCCATCGGCTGGCTGGGGTCGAGGAACAGCGTAGTGGCCTGTTCTTCGGGCAGGTAGCTGCAAGAGTGGGGTTGAGTGGCATAAAACTTCAAGCGCGCCAACTCGGTCATGATCAACCCTCGGATAAGCGTTGAAATAAGTGTAAGCCAGGTGTGCGCATGTCGCCTAAGAAACCCATGGCCCGCTGCTGGCTTGATCAAGGTGGTCGCTCAGGTAGCCGGCAAAGTCGCTGCGGGGGATGGCGCGGGCGCCGAGGCTGTGCAGGTGGTCGGTGGGCATCTGGCAGTCAATCAGCACAAAGCCCCAGGCCTGCAGTTGTCTGACGAGGGTGGCGAAGCCGTATTTCGAGGCATTGTCTGCGCGGCTGAACATCGATTCGCCAAAAAACAGCCGGCCCATGGCCAGGCCATACAGGCCGCCGACCAGTTCGCCCTGGTCCCATACCTCGACGGAATGGGCATAACCCCGCTGGTGCAGTTGCAGGTAGGCGTTTTGCATGGCCTTGGTGATCCAGGTGCCGTCTGCATAGCTGCGAGGGGCAGCGCAGGCCTGGATGACGGCGGCAAAGTCCTGGTCGAAGGTCACCTCATAGCGTTGCTGGCGCAGCAGCTTGGCGAGGCTGCGGGACACGTGCAGCTCGGCGGGGAACAGCACCGTGCGCGGGTCTGGCGACCACCACAGGATCGGCTGGCCCTCCGAGAACCAGGGGAAGCAGCCATGGCGATAGGCCTGGACCAGGCGGTCGGCGGACAGGTCGCCGCCGGCTGCCAGCAGGCCGTTGGGTTCACGCATGGCCTTGGCCAGCGGTGGAAACGTCAGGGTGTTGCGTTGCAACCAGGTGAGCATGGTAGTCGGGCTTACGGAAGGGGAGGGCGGTGACAGGCCGGAGCCCGCCGCGTAGGCAGTGATTATTGTCGACCCGGCGCCACTCGGCCAGCCCGATCACGTAATCCGTACCCTGATGCATGAGCGGGTGTTTCTGCAACTCTACAGCGGTGATGCGGTCGTAATCGCGTCATCTCGCCATCCGTTGGGCGGGAATGCGGGGCAAAGCTTGTCCAGTCTGCTAAAAACAGCTCATAAGCCTTTGTCAGTAAAGACAATGCATGCTCAAATTGAGGCGTATGGCCAATGCGCTTGCCTAGGTTTCCTGAGCGAGGCCGGCAGCGTGGCAACGGGCACACAAACCCGTACAATGGCGACACGATGTCCTTGTGGGCTGGCGTTAACGCCCGTTCATGATTCAGTCTCGGAGTGTTAAAGGACGCTTGACGACGCTCGTTCACTTTTCATCTGCCCGGATTGGGCAGTATTTTTATCGTCATTCAACTGTTGGACGCGCTTAAGGCGCAGGAAAAGACCCGTTTTGAAGAAATCCGCCGCAGCACCCAAAACAGCAGTGGTACCGGCCTGGCGCCAGCACTTGCACTATCGGCTCAAGGAAGGCGCGCTGATTGCCATCGGTGCTTTATGCCTGTTCCTGATGATGGCCTTGTTGACCTATGGCAAGGATGATCCGGGCTGGAGCCATAACAGCAAGATCGACGATGTGCAGAACTTCGGCGGGCCTGTGGGTTCCTACAGCGCCGATATCCTGTTCATGATCCTCGGCTATTTCGCCTATATCTTCCCGTTGTTGCTGGCGATCAAGACCTGGCAGATCTTCCGCCAGCGCCATGAGCCGTGGCAGTGGAGCGGTTGGCTGTTTTCCTGGCGCCTGATCGGCCTGGTGTTCCTGGTGTTGTCGGGCGCGGCGCTGGCGCATATCCACTTCCATGCCCCGACCGGCCTGCCGGCGGGTGCGGGTGGGGCCCTGGGCGAAAGCCTCGGTGACCTGGCCCGCAAGACCCTGAATATCCAGGGCAGCACGCTGATGTTCATTGCCCTGTTCCTGTTTGGCCTGACGGTATTTACCGACTTGTCGTGGTTCAAGGTCATGGATGTGACCGGCAAGATCACCCTCGACCTGTTCGAGCTGTTCCAGGGCGCCGCCAACCGCTGGTGGGCCGCCCGTGTGGACCGCAAGCGTATGGTGGCGCAGTTGCGTGAAGTCGACACTCGGGTCAATGAAGTGGTGGCCCCGAGTACGCCGGACCGCCGTGAGCAGGCCAAGGTCAAGGAACGCCTGATCGAACGCGAGCAGGCCCTGACCAAGCACATGTCCGACCGCGAGAAGCAAGTGCCGCCGGTTATCGCTCCCGCGCCGGTCAAGGCGCCCGAGCCCAGCCATCGGGTGCAGAAGGAAAAACAGGCGCCGCTGTTTATCGACAGCGCCGTCGAAGGCACCTTGCCGCCGATCTCGATCCTCGACCCGGCCGAAAAGAAACAGCTCAACTATTCCCCGGAATCCCTGGCGGCCGTCGGCCATCTGCTGGAAATCAAACTCAAGGAGTTTGGCGTCGAGGTGTCGGTGGACTCGATCCACCCTGGCCCGGTGATTACCCGTTACGAAATCCAGCCGGCCGCTGGGGTCAAGGTCAGCCGTATTGCCAACCTGGCCAAGGACCTGGCGCGTTCCCTGGCCGTGACCAGCGTGCGTGTGGTGGAAGTGATCCCCGGCAAGACCACCGTGGGCATCGAGATTCCCAACGAAGACCGGCAGATCGTGCGCTTCTCCGAAGTGCTGTCGACCCCGGAATACGACAACTTCAAGTCGCCGGTCACCCTGGCCCTGGGGCACGATATCGGCGGCAAGCCGGTCATCACGGACCTGGCGAAAATGCCCCACCTGCTGGTTGCCGGTACCACCGGTTCCGGTAAGTCGGTGGGGGTGAACGCAATGATCCTGTCGATCCTGTTCAAGTCCGGCCCGGAAGACGCCAAGCTGATCATGATCGACCCGAAGATGCTCGAACTGTCGATCTACGAAGGCATCCCGCACCTGCTGTGCCCGGTGGTGACCGACATGAAGGACGCTGCCAACGCCCTGCGCTGGAGCGTGGCCGAGATGGAGCGGCGCTACAAGCTGATGGCGAAGATGGGCGTGCGTAACCTGTCCGGCTTCAATGCCAAGGTCAAGGAAGCCCAGGACGCCGGCACGCCCTTGACCGACCCGCTGTACAAGCGCGAAAGCATTCACGATGAAGCGCCGCTGCTGACCAAGCTGCCGACCATTGTCGTGGTGGTCGACGAATTCGCCGATATGATGATGATCGTCGGCAAGAAGGTCGAAGAGCTGATCGCCCGTATCGCACAAAAGGCCCGTGCTGCGGGGATCCACTTGATCCTCGCGACCCAGCGGCCGTCGGTGGACGTGATCACCGGCCTGATCAAGGCCAACATCCCGACCCGCATGGCGTTCCAGGTATCGAGCAAGATCGACTCGCGGACCATCATCGACCAGGGTGGCGCCGAGCAACTGCTGGGTCATGGTGACATGCTCTATATGCCGCCCGGCACCAGCCTGCCGATCCGCGTTCATGGCGCCTTCGTTTCCGATGACGAAGTGCATCGTGTGGTCGAGGCGTGGAAACTGCGCGGCGCGCCGGAATACAACGACGATATCCTGGCGGGTGTCGAGGAGGCCGGCAGCGGCTTCGACGGTGGCAGCGGTGGCGGCGACGATGATGCCGAGACCGACGCGCTGTACGACGAAGCGGTGGCGTTCGTGCTGGAAAGCCGTCGCGCCTCGATCTCGGCGGTGCAGCGTAAACTGAAGATCGGCTACAACCGTGCCGCGCGTATGATCGAATCCATGGAAATGGCCGGCGTCGTCACGGCCATGAACACCAACGGCTCGCGCGAAGTGATCGCGCCCGGGCCGATGCGCGACTGACCTCGCGCCGCGTGGCAGCACGCGGCGCGCCTTTCACATCATTCTATGAGGACTCCCATGCGTCTTATCCGCATGCTGTTGTTGCCGGCATTGGCCCTGACCGCGTTTTCGGCCCACGCCGACCAGGCATCTGTCGCGAGCCTGACCAACCTGCTGGACAAATCCAAGACCCTGACTGCGCGCTTCTCCCAGTTGACCCTGGACGGTGGCGGCACGCAGTTGCAGGAAACGGCCGGTGAAATGGCCGTGCAGCGTCCAGGCCTGTTCTTCTGGAAAACCGACGCGCCCAACGAGCAGACCATCGTTTCCGATGGCAAGAAAGTCACGCTGTGGGACCCGGACCTGGAGCAGGCGACCATCAAGACCCTCGACCCGCGCCTGAGCCAGACCCCGGCTTTGCTGCTGTCGGGTGATGTGTCGCAGATCAGCGAGAGTTTCGAGATCACGTCCAAGCAACAAAGCAACGTGATCGACTTCACCCTCAAGCCCAAGTCCAAGGACACGCTGTTCGACAGCCTGCGCCTGTCGTTTCGCAACGGCGTGATCAATGATATGCAACTGGTTGACAGTGTCGGCCAGCGCACCAATATCCTGTTCACCGGGGTCAAGGCCAATGAGCCGGTTCCGGCCTCCACGTTCAAGTTCGACATCCCCAAGGGTGCCGATGTGATCCAGGAGTAAAACGCAGCCCATGGACCTGTTTCGCAGTGACCCGATTGCCCAGCCTTTGGCCGCGCGCCTGCGCTCGACCAACCTGGATGAGTATGTCGGGCAGGAGCACTTGCTGGCTCGCGGCAAGCCCCTGCGCGAAGCCCTGGAGCAGGGTGCCCTGCACTCGATGATCTTCTGGGGGCCGCCGGGCGTGGGCAAGACCACCCTGGCGCGGCTGCTGGCGAAAGTCTCGGATGCACACTTTGAAACGGTCTCGGCGGTATTGGCCGGGGTCAAGGAAATCCGCCAGGCGGTGGAAGTCGCCAAGCAACAGGCCGGGCAGTACGGCCGGCGCACCATCCTGTTTGTGGACGAAGTGCATCGCTTCAACAAGTCGCAGCAGGATGCGTTCCTGCCTTATGTGGAAGACGGCACGCTGATTTTTATTGGCGCCACCACGGAAAACCCCTCGTTTGAATTGAACAACGCCTTGCTCTCGCGGGCGCGGGTGTATGTGCTCAAGAGTCTCGACGAAGCGGCGATGCAGAAGCTGCTGCAGCGGGCGCTGAGCGAAGACAAGGGCCTGGGCAAGCGCCACTTGAGCCTGGGGGACGAGGGTTTCAAGATTTTGCTGGCAGCGGCTGACGGCGATGGCCGGCGGTTTCTCAACCTGCTGGAAAACGCCTCGGACCTGGCCGAAGACAATAGCGAGATTGGCGTCGACCTGCTGCAAAGCCTGCTGGGCGATACCCGGCGGCGCTTCGACAAGGGCGGCGAGACCTTCTACGACCAGATTTCCGCGCTGCACAAATCCGTGCGCGGCTCCAACCCGGACGGCGCGCTGTATTGGTTTGCGCGCATGATCGATGGCGGCTGCGACCCGCTGTACCTGGCCCGGCGCGTGGTGCGCATGGCCAGCGAAGACATCGGCAATGCCGACCCGCGGGCCCTGAGCCTGTGCCTGGCGGCCTGGGAAGTCCAGGAGCGCCTGGGCAGCCCGGAAGGCGAGTTGGCGGTGGCGCAGGCCATCACCTACCTGGCTTGCGCACCGAAAAGCAATGCGGTGTACATGGGCTTCAAGTCGGCCTTGCGGGCGGCGGCCGAGCACGGCTCGCTAGAGGTCCCGCTGCACCTGCGCAATGCACCGACCAAGCTGATGAAACAACTGGGTTATGGCGACGAATACCGCTATGCCCACGATGAGCCGGATGCCTATGCCGCCGGTGAAGACTACTTTCCCGACGACCTTGCGCCACAGCCGTTCTACCAGCCGGTGCCCCGTGGCCTGGAGCTGAAGATCGGGGAAAAGCTCAATCACCTGGCGCAACTTGACCGCTTGAGCCCCAAACAGCGGAGAAAACCATGATTGCCTTGGTGGCCGCAGTCTCCGTTGGCGGTGTAGCCGGTACGTTATTGCGCTTTGTCACTGGCAATTGGATCAGCGCCAATTGGCCGAAACACTTCTATACCGCGACGCTGGCCGTTAATATCGTGGGCTGCCTGCTGATCGGCGTGTTATACGGCCTGTTTCTGTTACGCCCGGAGGTGCCTGTTGAAGTGCGCGCCGGGTTGATGGTGGGCTTCCTTGGCGGCCTGACCACCTTTTCATCCTTTTCACTGGATACCGTGCGCCTGCTGGAAAGTGGGCAAGTGCCGCTGGCAATAGGCTATGCGGCCATCAGTGTATTCGGCGGGCTGCTTGCCACCTGGGCCGGCCTGTCCTTGACCAAACTTTGATAAACGAGAGACCGACATGCTCGATTCCAAACTGTTACGTAGCAACCTTCAGGACGTAGCGGACCGCCTGGCATCCCGTGGCTTTGCCTTGGATGTTGCGCGCATCGAAGCGCTGGAAGAACAGCGCAAGACCGTCCAGACCCGCACCGAAGCACTGCAGGCTGAACGCAATGCGCGCTCCAAATCCATCGGTCAGGCCAAGCAGCGTGGCGAAGACATCGCGCCGTTGATGGCGGACGTCGAGCGCATGGGCAGCGAGCTGTCCGACGGTAAAGTTGAGCTGGACAAGATTCAGTCCGAGCTGGATTCGATCCTGCTGGGCATTCCCAACCTGCCGCACGAGTCGGTGCCGGTCGGTGAAGATGAAGACGGCAACGTCGAAGTGCGCCGCTGGGGCACGCCAAAAACCTTTGATTTCGAGATCAAGGACCACGTCGCCCTGGGCGAATTGACCGGCGGCCTGGATTTTGAAACCGCCGCCAAAATGTCCGGTGCGCGCTTTGCCTTGCTGCGCGGCCCGATCGCGCGCATGCATCGGGCCCTGGCGCAGTTCATGCTCAACCTGCACACCGGCGAGCACGGTTACGAAGAGGCTTACACCCCGTACCTGGTGCAGGCCCCGGCGCTGATGGGCACCAGCCAGCTGCCGAAGTTCGAGGAAGACCTGTTCAAGATCAGCCGCGATGGCGAAGCCGATCTGTACCTGATCCCGACCGCCGAAGTGTCGCTGACCAACATCGTGGCCGGCGAGATCCTCGACGCCAAGCAGTTGCCGATCAAGTTTGTCGCCCACAGCCCGTGCTTTCGCAGTGAGGCCGGTGCCTCGGGGCGTGACACCCGTGGCATGATCCGCCAGCACCAGTTCGACAAGGTCGAGATGGTGCAGGTGGTCGAGCCCTCGACCTCCATGGAGGCCCTGGAAGGCCTGACGGCCAACGCCGAGCGCGTCCTGCAACTGCTGGAGCTGCCGTACCGCGTATTGGCGCTGTGCACTGGCGACATGGGGTTCAGCGCGGTGAAGACCTATGACCTGGAAGTGTGGGTGCCGAGCCAGGACAAATACCGCGAGATTTCCTCGTGCTCCAACTGCGGTGATTTCCAGGCCCGGCGCATGCAGGCGCGTTTCCGCAACCCGGAAACCGGCAAGCCGGAATTGGTCCACACCCTCAACGGCTCGGGCCTGGCCGTAGGCCGTACCCTGGTCGCGGTGCTGGAAAACTACCAGCAGGCCGACGGTTCGATCCGCGTACCTGAAGTGCTCAAGCCGTACATGGCGGGCGTTGAGGTCATCGGCTAAATGGAATTTCTGCCACTGTTCCATAACCTGCGCGGTAGCCGTGTGTTGGTCGTCGGTGGCGGGGAGATTGCCTTGCGCAAATCCCGGCTGCTGGCCGATGCCGGCGCGTTGTTGCGGGTAGTTGCTCCCCTGATTGAAGACCCGTTGCGTGAACTGGTACAGGGCAGTGGCGGTGAACTGATTGTGCGTGGTTACCAGGCGGCAGACCTTGATGGCTGCACCCTGGTCATCGCGGCAACCGACGACGAGCCGCTGAATGCGCAAGTATCCAGCGAGGCCCGGCGCCGGTGTGTACCGGTCAATGTGGTGGACGCGCCGGCCTTGTGCAGCGTGATCTTCCCGGCGATTGTCGACCGCTCGCCCTTGGTGATTGCGGTGTCCAGTGGCGGCGATGCGCCGGTGCTGGCACGCTTGATCCGCGCCAAGCTGGAAACCTGGATTCCTTCCACTTACGGGCAATTGGCCGGCCTGGCCGCGCGCTTTCGGGCGCAGGTCAAAGGTTTGTATCCTGATGTGCAGCAACGCCGGGCCTTCTGGGAAGAGGTTTTCCAGGGGCCGATTGCCGATCGGCAACTGGCCGGGCAGGGCGATGAAGCCGAGCGTTTGCTGGTGGCGAAAGTCAACGGCAAGCCGCCCCACGCGCCGGGTGAAGTGTATCTGGTGGGCGCAGGCCCCGGTGACCCGGACCTCCTGACCTTCCGCGCCCTGCGCTTGATGCAGCAAGCCGATGTGGTGCTGTATGACCGCCTGGTGGCGCCCGCGATTCTTGAGCTGTGCCGGCGTGATGCCGAGCGCGTGTATGTCGGCAAGCGCCGCGCCGATCACGCCGTGCCGCAAGACCAGATCAACCAGCAACTGGTGAACCTGGCCAGGCAGGGCAAGCGGGTGCTGCGCCTCAAGGGCGGCGACCCGTTTATTTTTGGGCGTGGCGGCGAAGAAATCGAGGAACTGGCGGCCCATGGCATCCCGTTCCAGGTGGTGCCGGGGATTACTGCGGCCAGTGGTTGTGCGGCTTACGCTGGCATCCCCCTGACCCATCGCGATTATGCGCAATCAGTACGCTTTATCACCGGGCACCTGAAAGACGGCACCTCGGATCTGCCCTGGAATGACCTGGTGGGACCGTCGCAGACCCTGGTGTTCTACATGGGCTTGATCGGCTTGCCGATTATCTGCGAACAATTGATCCGCCATGGTCGTGCGGCGGACACTCCGGCTGCGCTGATCCAGCAGGGCACTACATCCAACCAGCGTGTGTTTACCGGCACCCTGGCTGACCTGCCGCGCCTGGTGGCGGAGCATGAAGTGCATGCGCCGACGCTGGTGATCGTAGGAGAAGTGGTGGTGTTGCGTGAGAAGCTGAAGTGGTTCGAGGGCGCCCAGTCCCAGGTCTAACCTGTTCGCCCGGCTACACACAGGTCAACTGTGGGAGCCGGGCTTGCCCGCGATGGGGCCAGTGCATTCAACGCAAGACTTGAATCAGCGCCAGATCCCTTTACCGCTCAGTCTGTCTCGATCATGTTCGCAGGCAAACGCCTGCAACGGCCCCTTCGGCACAATCCCTGTAGGATTGATCGTGCGGTGGCTGGCATAGTAATGCCCCTTGATATGGGCAAAATCCACAGTCTCGGCCACGCCCGGCCATTGATACAGCTCTCGTAGCCAATTCGACAGATTCGGATAGTCCGCAATCCGCCGTAGGTTGCATTTGAAGTGGCTGTAATACACCGCGTCAAACCGGATCAGGGTAGTGAACAAACGTACATCGGCTTCGGTCAGGTATTCGCCCGCCAGGTAGCGATGCTCGCTCAGGTGCTGTTCCAGGTGATCCAGTTCGGCAAACACCTCATCAAAGGCACTGTCGTACGCCTGCTGTGAAGTGGCAAAACCTGCGCGATACACGCCATTGTTCACGGCGGGATAGATCCGCCCGTTCAGCGCGTCGATGGTCGGGCGCAGCGCCTCAGGGTAGAAGTCCAGAGTGTTGCCGGTCAGCCCGTTGAACGCGCTGTTGAACATGCGGATGATCTCCGCCGATTCATTGCTGACGATGCGGTTCAGCTTCTTGTCCCACAGCACCGGCACCGTAACGCGCCCGGTGTAGTTGGCGGTGTCGGCGGTATAGCGCTGGTGCATGTAGGTAAAGTCGTCGAGCTTGTCACCAGTAGCGCCATGGGCCTTGTCGAAGGTCCAGCCATTTTCCAGCATCAACCAACTGACCACCGACACGTCGATCAGGCTTTCCAGGCCCTTGAGCTTGCGCAGGATCAGGGTCCGGTGCGCCCACGGGCAGGCGAGGGAGACATACAAGTGGTAGCGGCCGGCTTCGGCCTTGAAGCCGCCATCACCACTCGGGCCAGGTTGGCCATCGGCCGTGACCCAGTTGCGGCGTTGCGCCTGCTCCCGTTGGAAGGTGCCATCTGCGCTACTTTCGTACCACTGGTCATGCCAGCGTCCTTCAATCAACAAACCCATGACTGACTCCTTGGCGATTAAGCGTTGGCATGCAGTTTAATCGTCTGGATCCGAAGAAATAGCGCAAAGGCTCGGGGTTAATGATCGATTAAATCGATTTATCCCGCGCGTCCCAATACTGTTGGGCCAGGGCGAAGGCCTGTTCCCGTGGATGCCCCAGGCCGCGCAGGGCCAGGGCCATGGTGGCGATCAGCGCCAGTTGCGGGTAGCTGTCTTGCACCGTACCGCGCCACAGAGCCTTCAAATGCTCAGGGTCGAGGCTGGCCGGCTTGACGTGGCGCTGGGCGGAGAGGGCCGGCCACTCCTCATCCCAGCTTGCGCCGCCGGTAGTGCCGTACAAGTGGCTGGTGGTGTCGGGATTGATCTCGATCTCGCCGCCATCGCCCTTGATCACAAGGGTGTTGTCACCCAGCAAGCCACTGGCATCGCGGTGTACACCCTGGTAGCCGGGGTGGAAGATGCTTTGCAGGCCGCAACGTGCACCCAGCGGGTTGAGGATGCGCGCCAGGGAATGGATCGGCGAGCGCAGGCCGAGGATGTTGCGCAGGTCAATCATGCGTTGCAACTGCGGGGCCCAGTCACCCAGTGGCATAAATGCCAGGTTGCCTTGCGCCAGGGCGGTCTCGACCTGCTGCCAGTTGCGGCACAGTGGGATCTGCAGCTCGCCCAGCAATTGTTCGGTGTACAACCGACCGGCCGTGTGCGCGCCGCCGCCGTGCATGAAAATCCGCACGCCGTTCTGCGCCAGGCACTTGGCGGCCAGCAGGTACCACGGCAGGTGGCGTTTTTTCCCGGCATAGGTCGGCCAATCGACATCGACTTGCAATGAGGGCGGGTTGAGGCGCGCGCGCAGGGCCTCGGTGAAACCGGCGAGTTCCTCCGGGCTTTCTTCCTTATGGCGCAGCAGCATCAGGAACGCGCCGAGCTGGGAGTCCTCGACCTTGTCGTCGAGCAGCATGCCCATGGCTTCCCGGGCTTCTTCGCGCGTCAGGCTGCGGGCGCCGCGCTTGCCTTTGCCGAGGATCCGTACAAACGGCGCAAAGGGGTGTTCGGCGGGAGTTTCGGTGGTCAGCGGGGCAAAGTCGGTCATAAGCAATTCGTCGGCCTGGGCAGGCCCGCCAGCTTGGCGGCTAGTTTGGCGGGAGTGCCTTTGAACAGTCGGTTGAGGTGCAGGCTGTTGCCCTTTTCCGGGCCCAGCTTCAGGGCGGTGTATTTGATCAGCGGGCGGGTGGCCGGGGACAACTGGAATTCCTGGTAAAAACCCCTGAGCAGCTCAAGGATTTCCCAGTGTTCGTCGGTCAGTTCCAGCGCTTCGGCGCTGGCCAGGGCGTCGGCCACCTCGGTCGACCAGGCATTCAGGTCAACCAGGTAGCCGTCCTTGTCCAGCTCAAGGGTGCGCGCGCCTACGGTCAGGGTGTTCATAGCCAGGTGTTGACCTTGTCGTGTTCGATCGACAACTGCACAAAACCTGGGTAGTCGACACGTTGAGCCCACTCCGGCAACGCCAGGCCACGGGCCTGGGCATCCTCAGCTAGCACGAAGACATTCAGGGCCTTGGCGTGCAAGGCCTGGAAGGGGGCGCTGCCGGCTTGCAGGGCATAGGTTGCATCGCCGCACAACAGGATCGCATCCTGCGCGCCACACAGGCGTAGGCAACTGCCCAGGCGGCTGTCGGTAAAAGGGGAGTGGGACAACATATGCAAGGTCGACATCAGAGGGTCATCACCTGATCGTAACGGTCAATCATCTGGGAAATCTGTGCGCTGCTCAGTGGCTGCGCACTATCAGGGGCGGTCAACCCGCGCTCGGCCAGGCTGTGGCTGCAGGCGAACACATCATCGATGCCAAACAGCGAGAGTGCCTGCAGGTTGGCCGTCACGTCCTTTTGCTGCACGGCCTTGGCATCCTGCGCAGTGGCCAGTTGAAATACCCCGTCATCGAGAAACAGCAGCCCAATCGGCAAGTCGAATGCGCCACCGGCCAGCACCACATCCAGCGCTTCCCGTGCACTGGGGCCGGACCACGGCGCCTGACGGCTGATTACCAACAAGGATCTGGACATTTTATGGCCCTCCAAAGCAGATCAGGCGGTCGGCGTCCTGGATGGCATCGTGCAACTGCCCAAGGCCCGACAGCGCCCACGGCGCATCCAGATTCACCGCACTGCGCTGGTAGCGCACGGCTTCCTCGGCATTCAGCACCCCGCGCCGTAACGCCGCCGCGATACAGACCACGCCATCAAGCTGATGCTCGCTGACGAAGGCGCGCCATTGTTGGGCGATATCCGGCTCATCCTGGGGCGTGACCACCGAGTTGGCGGCGCTGTAGACGCCATCCTGATAGAAAAACAGCCGCACAATCTCATGCCCGCCGGCCAGCGCCGCCTGGGCAAACTGCAGGGCGCGGCGCGAGGAGGGCGCATGGGCGGCGGAAAAAAGCGCAATCGCGAACTTCATGGAACACTCTGTCGGCAAACCTTGGCCAATGATAAAGCCGCAGGCAACAAAAAGCCCGCCGAAGCGGGCTTTTTGATCAGGCTGGGATCAGTCGTCGCGGCTCATGATGCCGAAGATCTGCAACAGGCTGACAAACAGGTTGTAGATCGATACATACAGGCTGATGGTCGCCATGATGTAGTTGCGCTCGCCGCCATGAATGATGGCGCTGGTCTGGAACAGAATGCAGACCGAGGAAAACAGCACGAAACCGGCGCTGATCGCCAATTGCAGGCCGCTGATCTGGAAGAACATGCTCGCCAGCACCGCCGCCAGCAACACGAAGAAGCCAGCCGTGATGAAACCGCCGAGGAAGCTCATGTCCTTGCGGGTGATCAGCACATAGGCCGACAGGCCACCAAACACCAGGGCCGTCATGGCAAACGCCGAGCTGACCACTTCCGCGCCGCCCTGCATGCCCAGGTAACGGTTAAGGATAGGGCCCAGCAGGAACCCCATGAAACCGGTCAGGGCAAACGCCGACACCAGGCCCCAGGCCGAGTCGCGCAGCTTGTTGGTGAGGAAAAACAGGCCGTAGAAGCCGATCAATACCACGAAAATATTCGGGTAGCCGACACGCATCTGCTGCGCCACATACGCCATCACGCCGCTAAATGCGAGGGTGAGGGCGAGCAGGCCGTATGTATTGCGCAGGACGCGGCTAACCTCTAGCTGCTCAGCCTGCACGTTGCTATTAACTGCGTAATCCTGTTCGCGCATGGCGACACTCCTTCAGTTTTGAAACGTTCAGTCGCAAAGATCATAACAGACGCTCTGTAACAAGCTATGCAGAGAGTTTGACAGTGTGTTTCATTCGGGTATTATGGCGCCCGCTGAGGCAGGATAGGCTAGTATAATCCTGTGTTGCACAAGGGAAATTGGCAGAGTGGTTGAATGCACCGGTCTTGAAAACCGGCGAACGTTAATAGCGTTCCCAGGGTTCGAATCCCTGGTTTCCCGCCAAGATTCAAACAAAAGCCCCGCTTATGCGGGGCTTTTTTGTTTCTGGGAGTTGGCTGGGGAGTGCCAGGGTTAGCGAGGCGTCCAGGTCGGCCGCGCTGGCGGTGGGTTTGTGTCGACAATTGTATTGGGGTTACAGTTTGATAGATGCTCAGTAAGCGACGGCTATGAGTTATCTCACTGATAATCGGTTGTCCTCGCGCGCATGACGCACGTCAGATCGAGCGGCGTCAGGTGCTCAGGCGGTTAGTTTTTATTGCCTGAGTGCAGCGATTGCTTAACTCCAGATTATTCGTCGATTAACTCAGATGGGGAGGTGCTGGAAGTGTTTAAGAGATACGGCGCGGTATTGTTGGCCTTGCTCATATCAACCCAGGCCGTGTCAGATGAGTTGCCACAAAGCCCGTTACTCCAGCGTTTTGGCGAGGCCATCCATGAGCTGCCGAAACCCGCATCGCCACCAGAGGCGAAGCCGAAGCCCATCCCCCGAGAACTCCATATCGAGGGGCAAGAGGCGTTAAACCACCCAGGCACACCCGTTAGGCCGGAGTTTGAAAAAACCGGCAATCCAAGCATCGACAATATGCAGGCCCGCGATAGAGACATGTGCCGTAGGGTTCAAGCGGCGGCCTTATGGAAGGGAGAGAGTCTAGGCTTGGGTTGCGAATAGGAGGGCGACTTCTGGGGGCATGGCCGCGCGCCTGCGAACCGATGCCGGCGACCAAGCGCCGTGAGCGATGGCTTGACTCTAATGTTACTTCAGGGTTTTTAATCCTGAAACACATTTAATTGGAGATGCGCTCATGAGTTTTTTTAAGCAGATATTAGGTGGGCACCACAATCGCGGGCATGGTGGTTCACACGGTGGACGCTACAAAGAACAAGGCGAAGGCCAGCCGATCGGCACACTTTGCCTCAGTTGCCGGACAACTAATGCGGGTGGTGCGCGGTTTTGTCGACAGTGTGGTGAGTCATTGGTGTCGGCCAACTGCGGGCAGTGCAATACGGTGATGGCGACTGGGGCAAAATTCTGTTCTCAGTGTGGGAGTGCCCAAGGGTAAGCAGGGTGTGCTCCATCCACGGAGCCCCCATTACCTGGAGTTTTGAAAGGTAATCCCGTTGTAGATATGCGCCAGGGATGGCTCGCTCGGGTGCACAGCATTACCTCGGTTTTTTCCTTCGACATGATTGGGGTCAGTCATTTCGAGTGATTACTCCGGTGTCATGAGGACCGCCAAGGTTAACTTGATAAAATCTTCGTTCCGGTCGAGCGTGTGCAGAGCTCCCCGCACGTTTTCGGCGACGGCCGTACCGCCTTGTTGTTCAACCCAATTCGTAAGCTCCATGACGGCTGCTTCAAGGACGAGTTGGTTTTCGTTGATTTTGGACAGCAGGGAAGGGAGCAGGTCAGAGTTCGGCATTTGCACTTGATCCTATGTTGAATTAGGCAGGCTCTCGATTCTGCCGAGCCAGTACGGCCCGCCTGCGCGATATCGCCCAAGTGGTGAATGGCGACAAACACACGAAGTAGTCGTCATAAGCACGATCTGAAACTAGTTGATGTACCAAGTAGAATGCAATCCTCTGCCCACATATTTTATACAAGGACGACTCTGGCCCATGGCACGTCTAGGTTTGGTACTGACCCCCGGTTTTGCCGATTGGGAATATGCTTTTATCGCAGGCACCGCAGCACCGTTCTATGGCATCGACGTCCGCTTTTTCGCCCCGGCGCCGGGGTCGTTCTGCTCCCAGGGCGGGTTGGCTGTAACGGTGGAGGGCAGCTTGCAGCAATGCCAGGAGTGGAAACCAGACGTTGTCGTCGTCGTCGGGGGAATGGTCTGGGAGCGTGCAGATGCGCCGGATATGGCAGACTTTCTGCAAACCAGCCGTCTGGGTGGTGCAACCCTCGCGGGGATATGCGGCGGTACACTCGCACTGGCCAGGGCCGGCCTGCTCAATACAATTGCCCACACGTCCAACAGCGTTGATTTTCTGAAGCAGAACGCCGCCAATTATACGGGAGAGGCGCTTTATCAAGGCTGCCCAGGCGCGATGGTGGCCGACCGGATCATCAGTGCGCCTGGCCCTGCACCCGTGAGCTTCACCTGTGCCGTCTTCGAGGCTGCGGGGTTATCGTCAGAGACTGTTTTACAGTTCAAAACGATGTTGGCCGCTGAACATAAATGACGGATGCCGCGAGTCGCACAGTGGTCATTTGGAGGTCAATGGCTTATTGCCCATGCCCCGCGCCGGACGGGTCTCAACCTCCATTTCTGCGCAGACGAGCCTTGCCGGCTTTTCTCTTCAGGCTCCCCGCCTGCACGGCACTGAGGACTTTCTGGAAGTTCGCGCATTCAATATGCCGCGCAGCAGGGCACGCCGCAGCACGTCGCAGTCCATCGCGTATGGCGCTGAGCTGCTTGATGGTGCGGTCCAGTTCATCAGCCTTTTCGGCCAGCCGCTGGTGATCGATGGCCGGTTGGCCATCCGCGCCCAGCATGGCGGCGATATCGTCCAGGGAAAATGCCGCAGACTGGCCGAGCGTGATCAAGGACAGGCGCTCAAGCACATCCGCAGCAAATACCCGGCTCAGGCCACGGCGACCTATGGAGCGGATAAGGCCCTTTTCTTCGTAGTACCGCAGGGTTGAAGGCGGCAGGCCGCAGCGGCGTGCCACTTCACCGATACCCATCTCTTTCATGCTTGACCTCAAGGCGGCTTGAACTTGCAGACTGCCGGGATCAAACCGGCCGAAGGCAAGAGGAAATAACATGGAAACAACCGAGAGTGTACTGCGTATGGTGCTGGTTGGGCTGGGGGCCACGCTGATCATGGACCTGTCCGCGTTGATGCAGGCACGGGTATTTGGCTTGGCATCCCTGGACTACAGGCTTGTCGGCCGTTGGCTGGGCCACATGCCCAAAGGGCAGTTTCGCCATGCCTCGATTGTGGCGGCGCCGCGTATCTGGAATGAAAGCCTGATGGGCTGGGTGTTCCATTACCTCACGGGCGGTGTCTTCGCGCTGGTGCTCCTGGGGTTCCAGGGGCCGGGCTGGCTCTGCAACCCAGCGCTGATGCCCGCGTTGCTGACGGGCTTGATCAGCGTGCTTGCACCTTTTTGTATCATGCAGCCCGCCTTTGGTTTCGGCTTCGCCGCCGCCAAGACGCCGGCACCGAACCGGGCCAGGCGCCGAAGCCTTATTGCACACCTCACGTTTGGCGTCGGGCTGTTTGTAGCGGGCTGGCTACTGATCCAACTCTTTCCCGCGCCGGTGTGCCTGGGGCAGGGATGACCTCGTCCGCGTCCACTGATCCGCCACGTCCCCCAGGGTCAAGGGCTCGCCACTCTTGATCCAGGCCATGAACGCCCGATCGAACTTGAACGACTCCCCGCACTCGCCAATCAGGAACTGGCGCACCTTCTGCGTATTCCTGTAGTGCTTGTCCAGCGGGGTGGTACGGGTGATGGGGCCGGAGTGCCAGTTGAAGGTCATTGCCATTCCTTGAGTGATGTGGGTTTCTAACTCAGCAGTTCAATACCGGCGCATAGCGCTCTTCGCGTTTCTTGAAGTGAATCGGTGCCATCGGCACTTTTTCACCGTTCACGAATATAGCCGGGAAGGTGAGGGTGAAGTCATCCATATCGCCTTTGCCCAGGGCCGTGCCCTTGCGGCTGCTGCTGGATTGTTCCTTGGGGTCAAAGCCGGTTTTCAGTTGCTCGATACTGACTTGATAGGTCTGGCCTGTCGCCAGCGTTACAGTGACCAATGGTGAATCGGCGCTGACCCACAGCGCCGGGTCGGTCTGTTTATAGGCCGCCCGGCGTTGATCCGGGGTATTCAGGTTGCGCAGGCGCGGGGGGATGTACAGCCGGCCAAACAGGCGCAGTTCGGTATCGGTCGAGCGCAGGTTGCCCGGCCAGCTGGATGTCCCGGGCGGTGCTACATAGACCAGTACATGAACCCAATCGAGTTCTTGCGAGCGTGGAGCAAAGCTTATCGCAGCTTTCGGGCCGGGGCAGGTACGTTCGAGTAACGCATTTGTGCCGACTGCCGATTGCGGATGCAGATACGGCCCGCTGCTGCATCCAGCGAGCAGCGCCAAGAGGGGATAGAGGATGTAGTGTTTCATAGGGGATCAACTCCATTTGCTGTGCGGGCGACTATGGCATCTCTGCGGTTGATTCTCATCAGCTCTGTGCCGCATTATTCCTGGTTTTTTCAGGACAGACGGGCGCAAGTGAGCGGATGCCGTCACCCTTATCCAGGGATAAACCGATGAAGTACCTTGCCACCTTGAATGCCGCAATCGAACGCTTTCTGTGCCGTTTTACCCGTACCCAGTTCCTGTGCGCCGCCATTGCGCTGACCGTGCTCAACTTCGTATTGGACTACACCGTGGCGTCATACACCTCTATCTACCTGTCCATGCTCAGCGGTTGGCTGTTTGCCATGGGCTTGCTGAGGTTCCGGTCCCAGTGATGAGGCTGTTTGAACCATACCTGAAGCGATGGGACCTGACCGTCGATGGCGATGCATTCGCCTCGCGCAATGGTGATCTACTGCCCGTTCGCCAGCGGGGCATGCCGGCCATGCTCAAAATCTCCCAGGTGGCCGAGGAACAAGCTGGCAGTGTGTTGATGGCCTGGTGGGACGGCGAAGGTGCCGCGCCGGTGCTGGCCCGTGATACCGAGGCCTTGCTGATGGCGCGTGCGCTGGGCTCGGCTTCGCTTATACAGAGGGTCAGTGACGGTCGGGATGACGATGCCACGCGCATCCTCTGCGCCGTCGCCGCGCGTCTGCATGCGCCACGGGCCAGGCCAATTCCCGCCCTGGTCCCCCTGGCGCAGTGGTTCGAGGCGCTATGGCCAGGCGCGGCGAGGTACGGCGGCATCCTTGCACAGTGCGCCAGCACGGCACAGGAACTGCTGGCGGCCCCCCAGGATGTCGCGGTACTGCATGGCGATATCCACCATGGCAATGTGCTGGATTTTGGCGCGTCCGGTTGGCTGGCCATCGACCCCAAGGGGCTGTACGGCGAGCGGGGCTTTGATTATGCGAACCTCTTCTGCAATCCCGATGAACGCGCCCTGGCCCCCGAGTGCTTTGCGCGGCGGGTCGAGATCGTTGCCAGTGCCTCGGGTATCGAGCGCCGTCGGCTCCTGCAATGGGTGCTCGCCTGGGCAGGGTTGTCGTTGACCTGGATGCGCGAAGACGGCGATGAGCCGGGAGTTAACCTCGGGGTGGCGCAACTGGCGGCGGCGGCGCTTGCTCGGTGATTAGCGTCATTTAGTTGCGGATAACAGAAAGGTAATTTTCAAGCTACCTTGCCGACAGGGTCGGTTAGTTACTCTCAAGGCTGGAAAAGTAACTTGAGAGATAAAACCGATGAACCTGTTGAAACTAAGTATTGCTGCATTGGCGTTGTCATTGTCCACCGTTGCGCTTGCCACGAGCGGCAGTGATCGTGGGTTTGAGAAGTTGATGAGCGATAACCAGAAAGCCATGGAGGCCTATGCGTTAAAAAAAGGCAAGGACATACCCCAGGTCCAGGACTATCGCTACGGCATGAAACTGGACATCGCCAAGGTGGTCAGCGTGACCCCGACGATCCGCTCCTGCGACATCGTACCCTCGCGCATGACCTTTGAGGATTCGAGCGGCAAGCTCAATACCATCGAATACCAAGTCATGGGGCAGTGCCGTAATAATGGTCGCTGAAAGGTTGCCTTATGACTGTGCAGGCACCGTTGATTGACCGTGAACTGGCGCTACGTTTTCTCACCTGCGCGCGCTGTGCCAGCTTTCGCCAGGCCGCCCGCAGCCTGAATATCCGCACTGCCGAACTGCGCAAGCAACTGGCCCTGTTGGAGGGGCGGCTGGGTAGCCCGCTATTTATCTACCGGGAAAATGCCCTGCGCCTGACCCTCAAGGGCCAGCGCCTGAAAACGCTACTGATGGCGCGGTTTGGCGATGTTCAGCCCCCCGTGGGCACCTCGCCGCAACCGTTGTTGCGCCTGGCCGTGGAAGACTCCCTTATGCGCGATCTGCTGGCGCGTGAGGTGCTGGATTTTATGCGCAAGCACCCGGCGATACAGCTGGAAGTTATCCCGTTGACGGGCGAGCCGACGCGCCAGGCGGATGTCATGGTATGGCTGGCGGATGCCGATCGTCCGCGTCCCTCGCCCGGGTTTGCCATGACCACGCCGCAACGTCTGGCGCGCATTGACTACAGCCCGCATATGGCCAAGCGTTACTGTCGCGGCAACCGTTTGCCGACGCGCATCGCTGATTTATCTGACTTTATGCTGGTGCAAGGCCGCACGAATGCGCCGGTTGCGGCGTTTGAGCCCTGGAACCGCCTGGTCAAACAGCGCCAGAGGGCGCTGGTCCAGGTGCATTCCCAGGAGTGGGTGCGGGAATGGATCAAACACAGCGCCTGCGTCGGGTTGTTGCCCAACTACATCACCCGTCTGGATAAAAACCTGCTGGCCCTCACGCCTTTGTTCAGCGAACCCATGGAACGGCTGGCATGGCTGTCCATCGCACCGTTGACCGCCGATCAACCGTATGTACAAACCTTGGTGGCGTTGATTCGCAAAGTCTTTGAAGAGCGGCGTGACTGGTTCGAGAGCGTCATCTGAGTCGGCAATAACTTTAATCATTCTGACATATTCGCTGTGGGCGCCTGGTCATGTAGTAAGGCCTTTGTTTATAAGGCCTGCCCCGCGGTTCAAGAGCAAAGAATAGCGAATGTCATAAAAGTGTCTTGTAAATACATCCAAACCGTCATCTGGTGTTTGGAAGCTCCCCGTCGCCAAGTAGTACTTAACGATAACGAGGGGAAATAGATGTCGATTAGTTATTCGAAATGCGCAGGACTCACTCAACTCAGCCTGGCCGTGGCGGGCAGCGTATTGGCGTTGTCGGTCCAGGCAGGCACGGTAACCACCGATGGCGCGGACATTGTGATCAAAACCAAGGGCGGCCTGGAAGTGGCCACCACCGACAAGGAATTCAGCTTCAAGTTGGGCGGACGTATCCAGGCCGATTACGCCAGGTTTAATGATTACTACACCCGTAATGGCAACACGGCGGACGCCGCGTATTTTCGCCGGGCCTACCTGGAGTTTGGCGGTACGGTCTACAAGGACTGGAAATACCAGATCAACTACGACCTGTCCCGCAACGTGGGCAATGACAGCACAGGCTACTTCGACGAAGGCAGTGTGACCTACACCGGGTTCAATCCCCTGAATGTAAAAGTCGGGCGTTTCTACACTGACTTTGGCTTGGAGAAAGCCACCAGTTCCAAATGGGTCACGGCCCTGGAGCGTAATCTTTCCTACGATGTGGCGGAGTGGATCAACGACAACTCTGGCATGGGCGTACAGGCCAACGGCGTAGTGGGTGAGATGGCCTACCTATCCGGCAGCGTGTTCAGCGAAAACAACAACGACACCGATGGCGACAGCGTCAAGCGCTACAACCTGCGCGGTGTGTTCGCCCCGCTGCATGAGTCCGGCAATGTGCTGCACGTGGGGGTGCAATACGCCTACCGTGACCTCAAGGACGCTGCCATCGACACGCGCATCCGTTCACGCATGGGCATGCGTGGCGTCGAGACCAACGGCGGCAACAGCGCCGGCAGTAATGGCACCCGCTCGGTCTTTGGCGGCAGCGCGGCCCAGCAGGGGTTGTGGAAGGACGACTCGGTGTGGGGCCTGGAAGGTGCCTGGGCGCTGGACGCGTTCTCGGTGCAGGGGGAATACCTGCGACGGACCCTCAAGGCCGATGCCGCACAAAATGACATCAAGGCCAGCGGTTATTACGCACAGATGGCCTACACCCTGACCGGCGAGCCACGCATCTACAAACTCGATGGTGCCAGGTTCGACTCCATCAAGCCGCAAAACAAGCAGATCGGCGCCTGGGAGGTGTTCTACCGCTACGACGCGTTCACCGTCGAGGACGACAATGTGGTGGTCAGCACCAATGTGCGCCAGGTTGGCGACAGCGAAGGCAAAGCCCATACCCTGGGCGTCAACTGGTACGCCAACGAGGCGGTCAAGGTCAGCGCCAACTACGTCAAGGCCCGCACGGATAACGTCAGCAACACGGTAGGTGATGACACGGGTGATGGCGTGGTCATGCGCTTGCAATACGTCTTCTAAAACACGCTGGAGCGTTTGGCGCCGATGGGGAGGCCTGGATGCCCATCGGTGCTGACGTGATCAGTCAGCCGTCATAATCGCCAAGGCCAACTGACGGTCCGACATCAACGGCGGGCGGTACGCCGTATGGTAGTAACGCACCGCCTGCTCGAATTGGGCGCCACGTATCTGCCCGTCGGAGCCGACAAACGCCAGGGCATCCGACTTGGCCGGGCCAAAGAAATTGCCGGGATGGGTGGTGAGTTCGGTGGCGATAGAGCTGAACAGCGTGGGGCCGAGCGTGGTCCAGTACATGGCACGGTCGCCCGGCTCCTTGGGCTCCCCGGCCAGCGTCTGAGGGCTGATCGACGCCAATAGGCTGAACGCGAAAACCTTCCATGCCTCCATTTTTTGCCTTCCTTTGCGCGGGGATGGCCGACACCCTAGCAGACTCCTGCCTGTTTAGGGGCCGCTGCGCGATCCAACGGGGGCATGCCAGCCTGGGTCAGAAACGATCCAACCGGTAGGCCTGCAGTGCGGGCAAGCCCAGAGGTTGGGGCGCGTAGAGCGGGGTTACCAACTGGGCGATAAGCTCGGCAGTGATCGCCGCTTGGGTCAAGCCCAGGTGTTGGTGCCCGAAAGCAAGCAACACCTTGCCGTCGCACACCCGGTCGATGATCGGCAGCGAGTCTGGCAATGAGGGCCGAAAGCCCATCCACGGGGTGGCGTCCTCAGCCCTCAATTCGTGCCGCAACAGACCGTGGCTCAACCGGTGCAGTTGCCAGGCACGCTGCATGTTCGGCGGCCGGTCGAGGCCGGCGAATTCCACGGTGCCGGCCAGCCGCAGGCCAGCGGCCATGGGTGTCATGATGAACTTGCGCTCCAGCGAGGTGACGGCGAAGGGCAAGCGGTCTTGCTCATGGGGCAGCATCAGGTGATAACCGCGCTCGGTGTCCAGGGGCACCTTTTTGCCGGTCAGCGCCTGGGTGAGCCTGGCCGAGTGGGCGCCGCAGGCGATCAGCACCTGGCGAGCGGCCAAGCGGCCCTGGTCGGTGATCAATGCAACGCCCTGGGCCTGCAACTGGCCGCCTTGTACCTGCTGCTTGAGAAACTGCACGCCGCTGGCCCTGGCGGCCTCGACCAGTTCGCACACCACGCGATACGGATCGAGGAAATGCCCGGTGCTGGGAAAGAACAAGCCCCCCTGGATCCGCTCGCTTAATTGCGGCGCCGCCTGCTGCACGGCGCCGGCGGACCAGCAGTCCACCGGCACGTTTTGCTGGGTCATGCGTGTTTGCAAACCTTCAATCGCTTGCCGCGATTCGGCACGCTCGAACACCAACAGCGAGCCGTCTTCGTGCATCAACTGTGGCTGGGCGATGTTCGCCAACAAGCGCTGCCAGGCGCCCAGGCTGCTTTCATTCAGCGCACGGAGGCCCGCGACGGTGCGCTGGTAGGCCGCCGGTCGCAGGTTCAGCAGCAGGCGAGCAAACCAGGGCAGGGCGCGGGGCAGGTATTTCCAGTCCAGGCGCAGTGGGCCCATGGGGTCCATAAGCATGGCGGGCAGACGCATCAGGATCGACAGGTCGGCGATGGGGAACACCTGTTCAGTGGCCAAATGCCCGGCATTGCCGAACGAGGCGCCCATCCCCGGTTCCTGCTGGTCGATGACCACCACGCGCCGGCCCTGGCGCGCCAGTTGCAACGCGCAGGCGACGCCGATGATGCCGGCGCCGACCACCGCAATGTCGGTTTGGGGTTGAAGGTTGTCGGCCATGGTCAGGCTTCTCTCTGGCCGTCGAGCAAGCGCCGCAGCGCCAGCGGGTTGCCGTGTTTCAGGGCCGCGGGCAGCAGGCTGTCGGGGAAGTCCTGGTAGCACACCGGGCGCAGGAAGCGCTGGATCGCGGCGGTGCCGACCGAGGTCGAGCGCGAGTCCGAGGTCGCCGGGAAGGGCCCGCCATGCACCATGGCATCACACACCTCGACCCCGGTCGGCCAGCCATTGACCAGCAGCCGGCCAGCCTTGCGCTCAAGGGTTGGCAGCAAGGCCCGTGCCTGTTCAAGATCGCCCTCGTCCAGGTGCAGGCTGGCGGTCAACTGGCCTTCGAGGTGTTCGGTCACTTGGCGCATTTGCGCGTCATCGGCGCATTGCACCAGCAACGAGGTGGCACCGAATATTTCGGCCTGCAAGTGTGGGTTGGCGAGAAAGTCCTGCGCGTGGGTGACGAACAGCTGCGCCTGGCATTGGTTCGGGCCTTGTGCTGCTAACCCGCTGGCCACGCACTGGGCATGCTCGGCCAGTGCGCCGACGCCCGCTTCATAGGCCTGGAAGATGCCCGGGGTGAGCATGGTCTGCGCCGGGCTGCGTTGCAGCAGGTCGCTGGTGAGGCTGACAAACTGCTCCAACTGTGCGCCTTGCACCGCAATGACCAGCCCGGGATTAGTGCAAAACTGCCCGGCGCCCTGGGTCAACGAGGCGACAAACCCTTGCGCCAGCGCTTCGACGCGCGCCTTGAGGGCGGCCGGGAACAGGTACACCGGGTTGATCGAACTCATTTCCGCGTACACCGGGATCGGCTCCGGGCGCGCCTGGGCCGCCTGGCATAAGGCGATGCCGCCACTTTGAGAGCCGGTAAAGCCTACCGCCTTGATCCGTGGGTCGCTGACCAGGGCAATCCCCACTTCGCGACCCGCGCCGTACAGCAGCGAGAACACACCTTCGGGCAGGCCACACTGCTTCACGGCACGGGCCAGCGCGCGGCCCACCCGTTCGCTGGTGCCGGGGTGGGCGCCGTGGGCCTTGACGATCACCGGGCAACCGGCGGCGAGGGCTGAGGCGGTATCGCCGCCGGCCACCGAGAACGCCAGCGGGAAGTTGCTGGCGCCGAAGACGGCCACCGGCCCCAGTGGCACCTGGCGCTGGCGCAGATCGGCACAGGGCAGGGGCTGGCGCTCCGGTTGGGCGCGATCGACCCGCACATCCAGCCATTCGCCGGCGCGTACGGTACGGGCGAAGGTGCGCAGTTGCTGGCAGGTGCGGCCCCGTTCACCCTGGATCCGCGCGTGGGGTAAGCCGGTTTCGGCCACGGCGCGTTCGATCAGCTCATCGCCCAGGGCTTCGATTTCGTGGGCGATGGTTTCGAGCAATTGAGCACGCGCCGCCAGGGACGTTTCGCGGTAGCTGTCGAAGGCTGACCACGCCAGCGCGCAGGCCTGGGCCACCTGCTCGCTGGAAGCGCTGGGATAGGCCGGCTCCAGCGCAGTGTTGGTGGCCGGGTTGATCGCCCGGATGGCGGCGCGGGTGCCGGGAAGGGAGTGCTGACCGATCAGCAGATTACCTGTCAGAGTCATGGCCTGTTCCTGAAAAAAGAGGGGGCGCCGCTGTGTGTGTAGCAGCGGCGTACGAGCCGTCAGTCGACGTTCTGCTCTGCCGACCAGTTGGCGTACCACTGGCGGAACAGCGCGTACTGGTGCTCGGCATACCGGCGCTGGGCATCGCTGAGCGCATCGCTCTCGTTGAAATGCAGGCTGTATTCCCGGTCGCCATTGAGCACCATCAAGTGCTTGTAATAGAGCACCAGGTCGCAGCCTTCATCGAAGGACGACAGCACCGCCAGTGCCGCCTCCAGCTCGCGGGCCTGGCGCCGGGCCTTGGCATCGCCCTTGGCGGCTTTCTTGCTCAGGGCCACCAGTTGCAGGACTTCCCGTGGCAGGGCGTTGCCGATACCGGTGATCGCGCCGGTGGCGTTGCAGTTGACGAAGCCGTGCACCACTTGGGTATCGACACCGACCATCAGGGTCACGTCATCGTCCTGGGAGGTGATGTGTTCGGCCGCATAGCGCAGGTCGGCGCCGCCGCCGAATTCCTTGAAGCCGATCAGGTTCGGGTACTCGCGGCGCAGCTCGAAGAACAGGTCGGCGCGGGTGGCAAAGCCGTAGTAGGGGCTGTTGTAGATCACCGACGGCAGGTTTGGTGCGGCACTGAGGATCGCCGCGAAGTGGGCTTTTTGCGCGGTGGCCGAAGCGCCACGGGACAGCACCCGAGGGATGACCATCAAGCCATGGGCGCCGACCTTGGCCGCGTGGGCCGCATGGGCAATGGCCTCACGGCTGTTGACCGCGCCGGTGCCGACGATGGTCGGGATGCCGGCGGCCACCAGGCGCGCCACGCCTTCCTGGCGCTGGGCTTCGGTGAGCAACGGCCAGTCGCCCATGGAGCCGCAATACACCACGGCGCTCATGCCGATCTCGATCAGCTCGCGGCCCTTGGCGACCAGGGCGTCGAAGTCCGGCTGGCGCTCGGCGGTGCACGGGGTCATCAGGGCCGGGATGCAGCCGGTGAAAATGTTATCGCTCATGCTTCTATCTCCTTGGAAGGGTCTGTTTAAACGTTGCCGGGTGCGCAAATGCCCCAGGCGAAGGGGTCCTGTTCATCGATCAATAAGGTGCTGTCGGCGGTCATATAGGCGCGGCCGGTGATGAAGGGACGGATGCGTTCGCCCTCCCATTCAAAGTGGCCCTGGAACTGGCTGGCGGTGATGCTGGCTTGCACCCAGGGCTCGCCGGCCTGAAGTTTTCCATCGGCGGCCAGGCACGCCAGCTTGGCGCTGGTGCCGGTGCCGCAGGGCGAGCGGTCGTAGGCTTTGCCGGGGCACATGACGAAGTTGCGGCTGTCGGCCTGGTCGTCATCGGCGAACAGTTCGATATGGTCGATCAGCGCGCCGTCTGCGCCATGGATGCCCTGGGCTTCGAGGGCCTTGAGCAGCGCCCAGGTGAAGTCGGTCAAGGCCTCGACATTGCCCATGTGCAGCGCCTGGCCGTGCTCGGACACCAGGAAAAACCAGTTGCCGCCCCAGGCGATATCGCCATACACCCGGCCATGCCCCGGCACCTCCACCGGCACCTGCTGGCGATAGCGATAGGCGGGTACGTTGCGCAGGGTGACGGCGCCGTCCTCATGCAAGGTGGCGCTGACCGGGCCCACTGGCGTGTCGATACTGTGCACCCCCGGTGCGATGTGCCCCAGGTAGTGCAACGAGGCAACCAGGCCGATGGTGCCGTGGCCACACATGCCGAGGTAGCCGGCATTGTTGAAAAAAATCACCCCGCAGGTGGCCCCCGGTGTGACCGGCTCGCAGTACAGCGCGCCGACCAATACATCGTTGCCACGGGGCTCCAGCAGGCAGGCGCGGCGCCATGGGTCATGCTCGGTGCGTAGGTTTTCGAGTTGCTCGGCGATGGTCTGGCCGGCCAGCTGTGGGAAGCCATTGATGATCAGGCGCGTCGGTTCGCCGCCGGTGTGGGAGTCAATCACATGCAGTCGTTTCATCCAGCTATTCCTTGGTGATTGGCCGGTTACGCGTTCGCCGGGTGCAGGCCGCTCGCGGGCAGCACGGCTTCGCTTTCGTCGTCTTCGTGTTCCAGTTCCACCAGGTGCGCCGGCACGCCGGTGGCGGCGCCCCAGTAGTAGATGCCCAGCGCGCAGGCGGCGACGACCAGGGTGTCGAAGGGATGGCTGAGCACGCCCAGGCCGCCAAAACTGCCGAGCTTCGACAGCACCATGGTCACCGCGTAGAAACCGATCAACCATGCGCTGGAGCGCACTTGCCGGGCGATGTCCAGGTGCTGGGTCGGCACCAGGCGGCGGCACAGCAGGTACACCCCAAACATCACGATTTGTAGGCCCAGCAGCCACGACACGGTGTTCCAGCCCGACCAGTAGACGATCAGCGCGGCGATGATGAACGACAGCGGGCCCAGCACAGCCATCCACTTGACCCGGAACGGGCGCGGCATGTCCGGCGCATTGCGCCGCAGCGCGGCCACGCATACCGGGGCCACCGCGTAGCTCAACACCAGGGCGGCGGACACCACATTGATCAGCGCCTCCCAGGACGGGAACGGCAGGGTCCAGAACACCGACAAGCTAAAGGTCAGCCACAGCGCCGGGCGCGGGATGCCGGATTTCTCATCGATGCGCGTGAAAACCTTGAAGAAGGTGCCTGTCTGCGCCCAGCCATAGATCACCCGTGGCGTGGCGTTCATATAGATATTGCCGCAGCCGCTGGGGGAGATCACGGCGTCGGCCACCACCAGGTAGGCCAGCCACCCCACGCCCAGGGCCAGGGCGATATCGCGATAGGGCAGGGCCAGTTCCTTGCTGATGCCGGCCCAGCCATTGGCAAGCATTTCGGTAGGCACGCCGCCGAGGAAGGCCACTTGCAGCAGCACATAAATCGCCGTGGACAGCAGCACCGAAAGGATCAGGGCAATGGGAATGGTGCGTTGCGGGTTTTTCACTTCGCTGGCCACCGAGATGATCGGCGTCAGCCCCAGATAGGCAAAAATCACCCCGCCGGCGGACACCGCCATTTCAATCCCCGACAGGCCAAACGGCGCGAACCCCTGGGAGTGGAAGTTGGCCGGCTTGAAGAAGGTGAACAGCACGCCGATCACCAGCAGCGGCACGATGAACTTGAAAATACTGACCAGGTTATTGGCGATGGCAAAGGTCTTGACGCTGCGGTAGTTGAGCACGAAAAACAGGCAGAGCAGGCCGAACTGCACCAGCCAGCCCAGGGTGGTGGGGTCGCTGGAGCCGGCTTTGGTCAACTCGGGAAACCAGGCGGCGGCGTACTGCCTTGAGGCGACCACTTCAATCGCCACCAGGCTGGAAAACGCGATTAGGGTGATAAAACCCATCAGGTAGCCCAGCAGCGGGCCGTGGGAATACACCGGGTAGCGCACCACGCCCCCGGCACGGGGCAGGGCAGCGCCCAATTCGCAATACACAATGCCCAGCAACAGCACCGCAAAACCGCCGAGCAACCAGGAAAAAATCCCCGCCGGACCGGCAATCGACGACACATGGCTGGCGGCAAACAACCACCCGGAACCGAAGATGGCTCCCAGGCCGATAAAGGTGAGGTCGATCAGGGACAGCTGTTTCTTGAACTTGCCTTGGGCTGACATAGCGGCGCCTTCTTGTGGGTTATTGGATAGGCCTGCAGTGGCGCTACAGTGAACCGATCAGCCTGCCGGCGATTGATGTTTTGCGCGGTTATCAATGACGAATTCAGCACAATTGCCAGGCGCGCAACGGCGCTCGACAGGGGCCAGGTCATCGGGCAATCTGCTGGCGGGCGAGGCGATCGATGAGGCGGTGAGCGGCATGATGCACAACGCGTTTGCAACCCTGTGCCAGGGCGACGAGCCGCGCCCACACAGCCTCGAACAGCTGCTGGCGGGCGTGGCCATGCTGTTGCCGATGCTCGATGTGATCCCCAATGCGACGATGTTTATCAAGGATGTGCAGGCGCGCTACGTCATGGCCAACCGCACCCTGGTGCAGCGTTGCGGCTTGAAAGACCGGCGCCCGCTCCTGGGCAAGACCAGCGCCCAGGTATTCCCCGCACAGTTAGGGCCGGGCTATACCGAACAGGACCGGCGTGTGCTGGAGCAGGGCCTGGTGCTGGAGGATCAACTGGAATTGCACCTGTACGGCAGCCGCGAACCGGGATGGTGCCTGACCCATAAATGGCCGTTGTACAACCGCGAGGGCGCGATCATCGGCCTGGCGGGGATTTCTGTGGACCTGCAATCGGCCAGCGAAAAACACCCGGCCTATCAGCGGTTGGCGGCGGTGGACGAACACATCCGCGCCCACTTCAACCAGCGCGTAACCCTCGGTGAACTGACGCGCATCGCCGGTATTTCGGTGGCGCAACTGGAGCGCTACTGCAAACGCGTGTTCCACCTGACCCCCCGGCAGATGATCCAGAAAGTACGCCTGGAACATGCCCATCGCCTGTTGCATACCGAGTTGCCGATCACCGAAGTGGCCTTGCAGTGCGGCTACACCGACCACAGTGCATTCACCCGCCAGTTCAAGGCGTTGACGGGGTTTACGCCGCGTCAGTATCGGCAGGCCACCAGCCAATGAGTGGACGCAAATCCCTGTGGCTGGCTTGCCTGCGATAGCGGCGGGTCAGCCAACATCAATCCCAGCCATGCCGCCGCCATCGCAGCCTCGCTGGGGCTCGACAGCTCCCACCTCGATCTTCAGGGTTTGGAGGATTGCATTTCAGCTGCCACCGCAGGATGCATACGGTACTCAATGTACTGAGGATCCAAGGTGGGAGCTGGCTTGCCTGCGATAGCGGTGGGTCAGCCAGCATCCATCCCAGCCATGCCGCCGCCATCGCAGCCTCGCTGGAGCTCGACAGCTCCCACCTCGATCTTCAGGGTTTGGAGGATTGCATTTCAGCTGCCACCGCAGGATGCATACGGTACTCAATGTACTGAAGATCCAAGGTGGGAGCTGGCTTGCCTGCGATAGCGGCGGGTCAGCCAACATCAACTCCAGCAATGCCACCGCCATCGCAGCCTCGCTGGGGCTCGACAGCTCCCACCTCGATCTTCAGGGTTTGGAGGATTGCATTTCAGCTGCCACCGCAGGATGCATACGGTACTCAATGTACTGAAGATCCAAGGTGGGAGCTGGCTTGCCTGCGATAGCGGTGGGTCAGCCAACATCAACTCCAGCAATGCCGACGCCATCGCAGCCTCGCCGGGGCTCGACAGCTCCCACCTCGATCTTCAGGGTTTGGAGGATTGCATTTCAGCTGCCACCGCAGGATGCATACGGTACTCAATGTACTGAAGATCCAAGGTGGGAGCTGGCTTGCCAGCGATAGCGGTGGGTCAGCCAGCATCCCTCCCAGCCATGCCGCCGCCATCGCAGCCTCGCCGGGGCTCGACAGCTCCCACCTCGATCTTCAGGGTTTGGAGGATTGCATTTCACTGCCACCGCAGGATGCATACGGTACTCAATGTACTGAAGATCCAAGGTGGGAGCTGGCTTGCCAGCGATAGCGACGGGTCAGCCAACATCAACTCCAGCAATGCCGCCGCCATCGCAGCCTCGCCGGGGCTCGACAGCTCCACCTCGATCTTCAGGGTTTGGAGGATTGCATTTCAGCTGCCACAGCTGATCCTCATTGCTGCAACTGCAGGGCCTCACGCTTGAAAAAACGCTTCTGCTCAAATGGAATCTCTTCGCGGTCGCCATAGGGCGCGCTGTACCAGTTGCCGTAGGTTGGATTCGGCAGCAGGAACCAGCGTTGGCCGAACCAGCCCACATAGGGTTCGACCGCCCGGCGTTGGGCGGCCAGGGTGTTGTGTTCGGCCTGGACGAAATCCCCCAGGGAATCCCCGACCATCAACAACACCCGCGCCTGGCTGGCGACCCACTGGCGGCGGCAGTTTTTGCCGTAGCCGGCCTGTTCGCAATGGCCGGTCGGGGTGGCGGCCGCCAGTACCTGTTCGTTGCTGTCCACCGGGAAGCCGCGCAGGCGCAGGTTGGCGACGGTGGCCTGGACCTGGTTGTGCTCACGGTTGGTCAGGTAATACACCTTGATCCCGCGCTGCCGCGCCGCCTGCAAGAACGCCACGGCGCCGGGCAGGGCCTGGGCCTTGGCCTGGTCGACCCAGGTGTTCCAGCGGTCATAGGCGTAGACCTGGTTGTTGACGATGTCCCGCGCGTTGAGCGGCACATTGTCCAGCAGGGTTTCGTCGATATCGACAATCACTGCCGGCGGCAGGCCGCTGAGGTTGCGCGGGGCAAAGGGCAGGGCGTCCCAGTCCTGGGTGGCCAGGGCCACGTCGAGCTGGCGGGTGGCGTCGGCGAACACCTGGCGATAGATCAACTCGTGTTCGATGGAGGTCTGGGTCCACAGCACGGCATCCAGTTGGTCATTGGCCGGTGGGTGCTGTTGGCAGCCGACCAGGAGTGAAGAGAACAGGCAGATGCTGGCGAAGGTGAGATTACGCATAAAGGCTCGGCCTCAAGAGTGAAGGGGCGCTCAGGGCCAGCACATTAGCCTAATCGACCAGGTTTGTGCGTGACCTGCGTATGATCCGCGGCTTCCAACCGCAGACCTCTTCAAGGATTCGGCCCATGCGCCTGCGACAACCCCTGCTTGTTCTTTCCCCACGCTGGCTCGGCTTGGGGGCTGCCCTGACATTCAGCCACCTGGCCCAGGCCCAGGAGGCATTGCAGTTGGCGCCGCTGCAAGTCACCAGCCCTGAACTGAGCGAAGGCGAAGCGGCCCAGGCGCAACTCAAGCAGGTGCCCGGCGCCACCAACTACGTTGACATGGCAAGCGTCGAGCAGGGGCGGGTCAGCAGCAACGAAGATGTGCTCAAGTACCAGGCCGGCATCTACGCCAAGGCGGCGAATAACGAAGGGGTGAAAATCTCCATTCGCGGCTCGGGCATCAACCGTGGCCCCGGCAGCCACGCATCCGGTTTGTATGAAACCATCGACGGCCTGCCACTCACCGGCCCCGGCGGTACGCCTTATGAGCTCAAGGACCCGTTGTGGCTCAGCCGGGTCGAAGTGCTGCGCGGCGCCAACGGGTTTGACCGGGGGGCATTGGCCCTGGGCGGGGCGGTCAACTATGTGACCCACACCGGCTACGATGCCCCCAGGTTGCGTGTGCGCTACGGGGCTGGCAGCCACGGTTATGCCCAGCGGGAAATCAGCTCCGGGCAAGTGCTGGGCGATGCCGACTATTACATCAGCCTGACCGACACTGACGATGATGGCTTCCAGCAACAGAGCGCCGGCAGTGGCAAGGGCGTGGCGGCCAACTTCGGCTACCGGTTCAACCCGGACCTGGAAACCCGCTTCTATTTGCGTTACCGCGAAACCGCCAACGACAGCCCCGGCAAACTCACGCGCCAGCAGATCGAGCACAGCCCGCGCGCAGCCAACGCCCTCAACCTGGCACGCGACTCCAAGCGCTTGCAGCCGGGCTCTACCTGGATCGCCAACAAGACCACGCTGCAATTGGACGATAACTCCCGCGTTGAAGCGGGGCTGGTGTACCACGACTACCCCATGGACCTGCGCGAAGGCACCAACCGCCTCAAGGTGGCGTATACCGATATCAGCGGCACCTTGAACTACATCCGCCAGGACACGCTGCTGGGGCGCGCCAGCCAGACCACGGTCGGCTTGCGCACCACCCAGGGCCTGCCCAATAACGGTGTGTCGGAGTACGTGCGCGTGCCCACCAACACCACGGCCACATTCGCCCCGGGGACCAAGACCCGTGACTACAGTTACCTGGGGTCGGATACGGTGCTGCACATGAGCAACGACCTGGAACTGCTGCCCGACCTGTGGCTGACCACCGGCCTGGCGGCGATCTATACCCGTCGCGAAACCGAAGTCACCTACCCCGAAACCCATGCTCCCTTGAGCACTCATGACTGGGACTATGCCCCGCGCGTGGGCCTGCGCTATGACTTCAACCCGCAGTTGCAGGTGTATGGCAACCTGAGCCGCTCGGTGGAGCCGCCGCATGCCTGGTCGATGATCTGGGGTTCCAATAAGTTTTTTGCCAACGATGCTAATAATCCGGCATCGGGCTTGACCCGCGAAGGCGTGGAATTGCAAAACCAGACCGCCACCACCCTGGAAGTGGGGGGGCGCGGCGAAGCCTGGTTCGGCCAATGGGACCTGGCGGTGTACCACTCGCTGGTGCGTCATGAACTGCTCAGCGTCGAGACCCAGGCGGCAAGCCTCACGAGTTCACAGGTGGTTGCCGAATCCAACGCCAGCCCGACTATCCACCAGGGCCTGGAACTGAGCCTCACCAGCGCGCTGTGGGACGCTGGCAATACCGGCCGCCTGGCCCTGCGCCAGGCCTATACCTTCAGCAACTTCCATTACCGCGATGACCCGCGATTTGGCGACAACACGCTGCCCGGCATTCCCAGGCACTACTACCAGGCGCAGTTGCGCTACAGCCATCCCAGTGGTTTTTTCAGCAGCCTCAATGGCGAGTATTCCTCGCGGGTGGCGGTGGACTATGCCAATTCCTACTATGCAGCGGCCTATGGCTTGTTGGGCGCGACCATCGGTTATGACGCACCGAAACAGGACTGGCAAGCCTGGGTCGACCTGCGCAATCTGACCCGCCAGCGCTACGCCAATACCGTGACCCCGGGGTATGACGACCATGGCCGCGATATGGCGCGCTCCACGCCGGGCGATGGCATGGGCGTGTATGCCGGGGTGTCCTGGAGCCTGCGTTAAGACATTGCGTCGCACGTACGGCCTGTCGCTACGGGGAGGGTCGATCGCCAAGAAGGCATTTTAATGGCCCCCAACTGATCTGGATCTCGCCAAAATCACTTTTATTTTCAGTTGGTTAGGTGGGATTCCAATGCGCAATGTAACAATCACGCTGATTGCCTTGGCCCTGGCGAGCGGGGCGGTGGCGGCCCAGGGCAAGGCGCTGCGCGAAGGGGACCGGTACATGTGCAGTTGGGGCGCGGGCACGGCGGCCAGGGCCCAGGAGCTGAAGTTGGCCGGTGTTTCATTGTATGCGGCGCGGCAGAAGATCCAGCGGTACAAGTTCGACAAGTCTTGGATGCGCATGATGGCCATGGGCATCACCGAGCAGACCTATGACAGCGCATCGCGCCTCAAGCCGGCGGCCGTTCGCGCAAGCTTTTATGAAGAGTGCGTACGCTACAAACTGGCGCGTAAATAGACCCCTGTAGCCGCACCAAAAAGTGGCACTGAAGACACCGGGAACCATAAAAAATGTGTGGTTATTGAATGACTTAGCGTTGTTTCAATCCGACGAAAGGCTAATGGATCAACTTGTTACAAGTTGTCTCGGTAGTTATGATGAGCGGGCGTTCACCTCCCACGGTTTATGCATTTTTAAATCCCAGGTTTCCATCAGCTACCTGGGATTTTTTTTGCCCGCGATTTGACCTGCATAGCCAGGTGGCGGAGAAGCGCCCATGGTTTTTCTGGCGTCATTGCACCAGCGCTTTCGGGGGAAAGTGTGGGGTAGCTAACACTTTCGCAGGATTGCCCACACGTGTTGCACACCCTCATCTATTCTGCTGGGATCACGTCCATCGCGTCATGTGCGACCCAGGGTAGCCAGAATGATTCCGATCGTTGAGTTGAGTCGCATCATGGCGTCCGGCTTTGCCCCGCTGTCGTGTGACTGTAGCGTCAACCCCCAGGGTTTTTTGACGATCCGTATCTTCGAGCCCGAGTCCGGTCGTGTGGAGCTGCTGTTGACCGGCGTGTCGCCCCAGGGCCTGGACAGCATCCGTGCCATCTCCAACCTGATCGGCGAACTGCGCACCGAGCTCAAGGCCGGGCGCCGGGGCTTTGCGGCCTTCGGCTAGGCGTCAGAGCCGGCGCAGAAACGAGCGGACGATACGCTTGGTGGCAGCGGTGGTGTCCAGTTGCTCCAACGCACTGTAGGCATGCCACTGGCAATCGATGATTTCATTGCAGGGCCGGGCCTGGTCGATGTTCACCACCGAGGCTTCAAACACGTGATGCAGCGTGTCACTGGCCTTCAACTCCTGCAGATACAGCAACCCATCCACGTTCAGCCCGGTTTCCTCCTGCAGTTCACGCGCGGCCGCGCCGACCGGGCGCTCATCGCGCTCGACCTTGCCACCGGGCAGGGCCCATTTCGACCTGGCCTTGCGCACAAACAGAATGTGCCCCTCGTGTTCGCAAATCACCGTTGCGCGTATTTTCATCGTCTGTGCCCCCGCGACTGGATGATCGTCATAAAAGTGTAATTCAATTGTCATGCGGGGTCTTTATAGGGCGAGGCTGGAGACCGTGAAGGAAAACGCCGATACTGCTCCACTGAAAAAACACCGGTGAAGGAAAGTCAGATGAGCACCATCCGCTGGGGCATGATCGGTTGTGGCAGTGTTACTGAGATCAAGAGTGGACCCGCTTTCTACAAAGCGCCAGGTTCGGCCCTGGTGGCTGTGATGGGGCGTCGCCCGCAAGCGGTGCGCGATTATGCGGCACGCCATGGGATTGCCCGGTTTTACACGGATGCCCAGGCCCTGATCGATGACCCCGAAGTGGATGCGGTGTACATCGCCACGCCCCCCGACAGCCACCTGGAATACAGCCTGCTGGTGGCCGCGGCAGGCAAGCATTGCTGCGTCGAAAAGCCGATGTCCCTCAATGCCGAGCAGAGCGCCTTGATGCAGCGCACCTTCGAGCGGGCGGGGTTGCATCTGTTTGTCTCCTATTACCGGCGTTCTCTGCCGCGCTTCCAGCAGGTGCGTGCCTGGCTGCAACAGGGGCGCATTGGCGAGTTGCGGCACCTGAGCTGGACGTTGTGCAAGCCGCCATCGCCGACCGATACCCACGCCAGCAACTGGCGGACCGACCCGGCGATTGCCGGCGGGGGCTATTTTGCCGACCTGGCCAGCCATGGCCTGGACCTGTTCCAGTACCTGGCGGGGGATATCGTCGAGGTCACGGGGTATACCGCGCGCCAGGCTGGGCGCTATGCGGCGGAAGATGCCGTCACTGCCTGCTGGAGCTTTACGTCGGGCGCGCTGGGGATGGGCTGCTGGAACTTTGTGGCCGACCGCCGCGAGGACCGGGTCGAGTTGATCGGTAGCGCTGGGCGCATCACCTTTTCAGTGTTCGATGAGCAACCGTTGCAACTTGAGGCCGAGGTCAGCCAGACCCTGCATATTGCCCATCACCCCCATATCCAGTGGCACCACGTACTGGGCATGAACGCGCATATCCGTGGCGAATGTGTGCACCCGGCACTGGCCATCGAAGCCCTGAAGACCGACCGGATCATGGATCGGGTGCTGCAGCGCAAGCCTTGATGCCTGGAGCTGTCGAGCTTTCTACCGTGCGGCGGCGCGTTACCTGACTGCACGCCGGGGTGTGGCCCAGAACAATGGCCGCTCACTTTGATAAAGGATTTGCCCGATGAAATGGAGAACCACCTGGATCGCCCTGTGCCTGGCGTTGGCCGCGCAGGCGGGTGCAGCCTCCCGCAGCCAGGGGCAGGCCGGCGACTTTGATTTTTATGTGTTGTCACTGTCCTGGTCGCCGACTTTCTGCCTGACCCATCCACAGGACCAGCAGTGCACCGGCAAGGGCTACGGCTTTGTGCTACATGGCCTGTGGCCGCAATATGCCCGGGGCGGGTGGCCGGCCTCTTGCCTGCCGCGGTCGCGGTTGTCGGCCGAGGAACTGGCCAAGGGCATGTCATTGTTCGTGACTGAAAAACTGCTCAAGCATGAATGGGCCAAGCACGGCACATGCAGTGGCCTGGAGGCGTCCGACTACCTGGACAAGGCCGATGCCGCATTGGCGGTGGTCCAGATTCCGCAGGCGTTCGAGCCTTTTAATGTGCCCGGCCCACTTGCCGCCCGGGATATTGAAGCCTTGTTTCGCGAGAGCAACCCCCGCATGGGGCGCCACGGCATGGCCGTGATCTGCCGGGGCAAGGTGTTGTCGGAGGTGCGGGTCTGCTTGAGCAAGGAGTTGCGCTTCGCCGGTTGCCCGAAGAGCGTCAAGAGCCAATGCCGGGGCGGCGAGATCCGAATACCTGCCCAGCGATAATCCCGGCGGTTGGCGCATAAGCTATACAGAGTGAAACCATCCGGCAGCGCTATGCTCCAACAGTGGTGAATGCCTTCTCTCTGCACCGAGCTGATTCATGCAATTTTTATCCAATACCCATGGTTGTGACGGTTGGGGCGGTGAAATGGCCCAAAGGATCCGTGCCTTTGACTGGTCGACCACCGACCTGGGCCCGATTGACCGCTGGTCCACCAGCCTGACGTGTGCGGTGCAGATGCTCCTGGCTTCGCCGGTGCCGATGGTGATGCTCTGGGGCCGTGCCGGGTACATGATCTACAACGACAGCTATTCGGTGTTTGCCGGCGGGCGCCACCCGTTTCTGCTGGGCGTGCCAGTGGAGCAGGGCTGGCCGGAAGTGGCCGATTTCAACCGGCAGGTCATGGACACCTGCCTGGCCGGTGGCACCTTGTCCTACCGCAACAAGGCCTTGATGTTGCTGCGCAATGGTCGCCCCGAAGACTTGTGGCTGGACCTCTATTACAGCCCGGTGGCCGGTGACGACCAGCAGCCGGCCGGGGTGCTGGCGATTGTGGTGGAGACCACCGAGCACGTACTGTCCGAGCGTTTGCGCCAGGAAGCCGAGGGGGCTTACCGCGTGGCCGACGAGCGCTTGCAACTGGCGCTCAATGCCGGGGCGCTGCTGGGCTCCTTTGTCTGGGATGTGTTGCCCGACCGACTGTCGGGTGACGAGCGTTTCGCCCGCACCCTGGGCCTGACCATGGCCGACGTGGAGCAAGGCCTGCCCATTGCCGTGGCCACCCAGGTCATCCATCCCGATGACCTGGTGCGGGTCAACCGCCTGATTGCCCGCACCCTGGAAGCCGGTGGCCCGTATAACGTCGAGTTTCGCGTGCGACGCCCCGACGCCAGCTATCTGTGGGTGCTGGCCAGCGGGCGTTGCGAGCTGGATGCGGGCGGGCAGCCGCTGCGCTTTCCCGGGGTGATCATCGATATCCATGTACGCAAGATCGCCGAAGAGTCCCTGCTCAAACTCACCCATAACCTGGAGCAGCGCGTCGCCGCCGAAGTCCAGGCGCGTTCGGCCGCCGAGGACCAATTGCGCCAGTCGCAAAAGCTCGAAGCCATTGGCGGGCTGACCGGGGGCGTGGCCCATGACTTCAATAACCTGCTGCAGGTGATTGCCGGCAACCTGCACCTGCTGGCCCGCCATGAGCGGGACAACCCCCAGGTACAACGGCGCGTCGGTGCCGCCCTGGCTGCCGTCGAGCGCGGCGCCAAGCTGTCCTCGCAACTGCTGGCCTTTGCCCGGCGCCAGCCGCTGTCACCGGCGGTGTTCAACCCCCGGCGCATTTATGAAGGCCTGGGTGAATTGCTGCAGCGGGCCCTGGGGGAAACCATCCAGATCGATGTGCAATTGCCGCAAGACCCCTGGTGCATCCATGTCGATCGCAATCAATTGGAAAACGCCGTGCTCAACCTGGCGATCAATGCCCGGGATGCCATGAAGGGCGAGGGGGTGATCCGCATCACCGGTGAAAACATCAGCCTGTCGCCCGAGGAGGGCTGCCGCAACGGGATTGCCTCCGGCGAATATGTACGCCTGTCGGTCAGCGACACCGGGGCCGGCATGCCGCCGGCGGTGCTGCGGCGGGTCTTCGAGCCGTTCTTCACCACCAAGCCTGACGGCCACGGCACCGGCCTGGGCTTGAGCATGGTGTTTGGTTTCGTCAAGCAAAGTGGCGGGCATGTGCAGATCAGCAGCGAGCCAGGCCAGGGCACCGTGGTGCAGATGTACTTCCCCCACAGCCTTGAACCGGAAAGCCAGGAAGCCCCACCCTGTGAGGCCCTGCAAGAGGGCGGCCGGGAATCCATCCTGGTGGTGGAGGACAACGAAGGCGTACGCGGCGCGGCGGTGGAATTGCTGCAACAGTCCGGCTACACGGTGCTCACCGCCGAGGATGGCGATGACGCCATGCTGATGCTGCGCACCGGCTTGCGGCCCGACCTGATCTTCACCGATGTGGTCATGCCCGGGCGGATCAAAAGCACCGACCTGGCCCAGTGGGCCAAGGCGCAACAGCCGCCGGTTGCGGTGTTGTTCACCTCCGGGCATACCCGCGACATTCTTTCCAGCGACCACCTGTTGGGCAACGACATTCATCTGCTGGGCAAACCCTACCGCCCCGAAGACCTGGCGCAACAGGTACGCTCGGTACTGACCGCACGGGTAAGCCACGGCGATTGAGCATTTGCCAAGGTGCTGGCGATTATCTGGCAAGACCTGACATTGCCCAGGCGCCGGGCCAGGGGAATTGACCTTGAGCATGACAAGAGGCCCATGGATGGGCTAGCTTCAAGGTGTACCAGTCATTGATTAGTAAGCGCTCCATAAACCCCACCTCCCGCTGGTGGGGTTTTGCGTTTTAAAGTGGCGTTGTGGGTTTGCAGTTCCACGGCAGCAGCGCTTCGTAGCCTTCGATGCAATTGGCCTGAGGCAGGCGTTC